>DASZZS010000021.1:0-188249 GCA_035543295.1 Novosphingobium sp. | reverse complement strand
TTCCATCGTCGCCTTGTCGGTCTCGATCTCCGCCATGATGTCGCCCGACGCCACTCTGTCGCCCACCTTGACCAGCCATTTGGCAAGCGTGCCCTCCTCCATCGTCGGGGACAGCGCGGGCATTTTGATCTCGATCGGCATCACCGTGCTCCAAGGAAGAGTTCGGCGGCAGCGTCGATGATTGCCTCGGCATCGAGTCGATAGGTGCGGTAGAGGTCGGGCAGGTCGCCGGTCTGGCCGAAACGGTCGGTCCCCAGCGGGCTGGTACGCATCCCGCGCACCCCGCCGAGCCACGACAGGGCCGAGGGTGAGCCGTCGATGATCGTCACGAGGCCCGCATTCGGTGACAGAGCGCCGAGCAAAGTCTCGACATGGCTTTGGGCGACCGACAAGCCGCTGCCCCGTGCCGCGCGTGCCGCAGACCAGCCGCGGTGCAGCAAGTCGGGCGACGTGACGCTGATCAGACCTAGGCCGGGAATGTCGTCCTGCAGCGCTGCGAAGGCTTCGAGCACCTCGGGGACAATTGCTCCGGTGAACGCGATTGCGGCTTCGGCGCCGAGGGCAGGGGGTTTCAGCCAATAGCCGCCTTTCAGGGCATCGGCCTCCCAGCTGTCATCGGCGCGCTCGATCTGGTCGATCGAACGGGTGGTCAGACGCAGATAGACCGAGCCACCGTCCGGTGCCTGGAGATGTTCGAACGACCAGCGCATCATCAGCGCCAGCTCGTCGGCGAAGGCCGGTTCGAAATAGGTCAGGCCGGGCTGGCCGATCCCGATCAGCGGCGAGTTGATCGATTGGTGCGCGCCGCCTTCGGGTCCGAGCGTCAGGCCGGCCGGGGTCGCCACCAACAGGAACCGCGCGTCCTGGTAGCAGGCGTAGTTGAGCGCATCGAGCCCGCGGGCGATAAAGGGATCATAGACCGTGCCGATCGGCATGAGCCGCGTGCCGAATACCGGTGCCGACAGTCCGAGCGCAGCCAGCATCAGGAACAGATTGTTCTCGGCGATCCCCAGCTCGATGTGTTGGCCCGCGCCGCCGCCCGCCCACTTCTGCGCCGAGGGGATGCGCGCGGCGTGGAATACGTCCTTGAGTTCCTGACGCCGGAACAGTCCGCGCTGGTTGACGAACGCACCGAGGTTGGTGGAGACCGTGACGTCGGGTGAGGTCGTGACGATGCGATCGGCCAGAGGATGGCCCGATTTCGACAGCTCGAACAGGATCCGGCCAAACGCAGCCTGGGTCGATTGTTCCGCACCTTCGGGCACCGGGAGCCGGTCTGGCACCGGAACCGGCTCGAACCCGGAATCGCCGGTTCCGCTGGCCAGCGGCGATGAAGCGATGAAGTCCCGCAGTGCCTGCGCGGCATTGCCGCCGAGGCCGCCAAAGGGTTCCCACTCGTCGCCTGGGGCAATGTTGAGCTCGGTGCGCAGGCTTTCGATCTGGGTCGGGTTCATCAACCCGGCATGGTTGTCCTTGTGGCCCGCGAAGGGCAGCCCGAAGCCCTTGATCGTATAGGCAATGAACATTGTCGGGCGGTCGTCGTCAGCCGCGTCGAACGCTTCTATCAGGGTTTCGACGCAATGCCCGCCAAGGTTGGTCATCAGCGCGGCCAGACTGGCATCGTCGTAGCCATCGAGCAACTTTGCGACCTGCGACTTGGTTCCGATGTCGCGCATCAGCCGCTCGCGCCATGCCGCGCCGCCCTGATAGGTCAAGGCGGCGAAATCGGCGTTAGGGCAGGTGTCGATCCAGCCTTCCAGCGCCTTTCCACCCGGCTTTTTGAACGCCTCGAGCTGGCGCTTGCCGTATTTGAGCGTCATCACCCGCCAACCGCAGGTCTCGAAAATGTCATCGAAGCGGCGGAACATCCGGTCGGCAGTGGTATGATCGAGGCTCTGCCGGTTGTAGTCGACGATCCACCAGCAATTGCGGACGTCGTGCTTGTAGCCCTCGATCAGCGCTTCGTAGATGTTGCCTTCGTCGAGCTCGGCGTCGCCCATCAGCGCGATCATCCGTCCCGCGGAAGTCTCGGCCAGTTCACCGTGAGCGATCAGGTAATCCTGCACCAAACTGGCGAACAGCGTGACGGCAACGCCAAGCCCGACCGAGCCGGTCGAGAAATCGACCGGGATCTGGTCCTTGGTACGCGAAGGATAGCTTTGCGCCCCGCCCAGCCCGCGAAAGCGCTGGAGTTGGTCGAGCGTCTGATTGCCAAGCAGGTAATGAATCGCGTGGAGCACCGGCCCCGCATGTGGCTTGACCGCGACCTTGTCGTTGGGGCCGAGCGCATGGAAATAAAGCGCGGCCATGATTGTCGAGATCGAGGCGCACGACGCCTGGTGGCCACCCACTTTCAGCCCGTCGCGGCTGTCGCGCAAATGGTTGGCGTTGTGGATCGTCCAGGAAGACAGCCAGCGCAGCCGCGTATCGAGCGCCTCAAGCGAAGCCACGCGGTTGCTGGTCGTCAGTTCGAGCGCCTTGGTCATCGTCTGCATCCAATCGTCGCGCTGCGGCCGGTCCGGTCTGCGCTTCCCACACTGCGCCTACGCAATGCGCGTTCGCGCAGACAGTTTGCAGATGGCCCGATGCAATACCGTTTTGGCATCATGGGCATTGCGCTAAGGTGCCAACTGCCGCGCGCCCAGGCCTTTCTCATTGCCCGGCTGACCCGCCGGGATGAGCGTATAGAACCCGGCCAGCCGCAGCGTGATTTTCACCGCAGGCACCGACTGGTTCTGGAAATACCAGCCATGGATGCCAGTGAACGGTGCGGTCAGAACGCCGTTGTCGGAGGCACCGGTGGCTTTGCGGTATTCGGCCACGGTCATGGATTTTCCGTTGGTGACGGTATGGCCATGGAACTCGGTGTAGAACTCTTCGGGGTCAGACACCCCCGAAACACTCCACGAATAGACATACGATGCGCCCTTTTCGAGGTGGACCTTGTACTCCAGTTCGTTGCCGCCGTTCGTGTCGTCGCCGGTGGCCAGCTGAATCTCCACGATGTCGCTGCGGAACGGCACCGGGTAGCTGCGCGAAGCAGGTGCGCCCGTGATCGCACCGCCAATTTTTTGCTCCTCGGGTGCCCACAGCCGGGCGATCCCGGTCAGTCGGCCAAGTCCGGTCGGATCACGGTTGTATTCGGCGGGCAAGACTGCAGCGAACAGGATCAACAGTGCTGCGGCGACCGCGCAGAGCGTGAGCAGGAGGATTGTGCGCCGGGCTGGCGGGGCGGCGATTTCGGCTTCGGTGCTCATAAGGCTGGTCCCCAGACATAGCCGGCAAGTTGCAGTCCCATGAGGACAAAGCCGGCGGTCATGATCGCGAAATTGGCGGCAACTGCGGTGGTGTTGAACAGGCGGGTCCGGCGCCACATCGCGATGAGCGCGAGCAGTACGGTGAGTGCCGCAACCTGTCCGAACTCCACCCCCACGTTGAACGACACGAGATTCACAAGAAGCCCTTGCGGGTTGAGGCCCAGCTGCTCGAGCTTGGTGGCGAGGCCAAGTCCGTGGATCAAGCCAAAGCCAAACACGATGAGGCGAGGACCGGGGCGAAAGCCGACGGTCTGCTCGAACCCACCGACGTTGTCGAAAGCCTTGTAGACCACCGACAATCCGATCGCCGCGTCGACCAGATAGGAATCGAGGCCGAAGCCGATCAGCACGCCCGACAGCAGTGTAATGCTGTGCCCTAGCGAGAAGAGCGTGACGTAGAGCACCACATCGCGGAACCGGGTGAGAAAGAAGATTACGCCGAACAGGAACAGTAGATGGTCGTATCCGGTCACCATGTGCTTGGCGCCGAGGTAGAGGAACGGCCCCGGCGCCGGCCCGCGCGTCGCCGCAACGAACGCCGCATCGCGCCCGCCAATGGCATGCGCGAGCGCCTCGCTGGCCGCGAACGCCAGCATGACGGCGATCATGGTGACCAGCTGCCGTGCAATCGGCTTGTACTGCGCTAGGGGCGTCATTGAATGGGTATGGCGCGGCGAGGCGAGTGGCACCAGTTCATTACGGTTGCGGGCCGGGCCGGGCAAACTGCTGCCGCACGACGCGAAACCGCTGGTCACCTTTATGTAACGTCGATGTAACGTTCGAAACGCCTGGAAAACCGTAAGATACTTGGCGGTTTGGCTCAGCTCGGGTCTTGAGCAGCAAGACCTGCAAGAATCACGAGAGGACCACCCATGTACCGTCACAATCACGCACTGCTCGCGCTTCCGCTGCTCGCCCTTTGGTCCGGTCCCACGTGGGCGAATTCGGTCGCGGCTCTGAAATCCACCGGTGTGGAATCGTCCGACACCGCTCCCGACACCGAAGCGGCGACCGAACGGAGACCGGAGATCGTCGTCACGGGTGTAGCGACTTCGGCGCTTGCCGAGGAAAGCGTGACGGGATCGCGGTTGGGCTTGTCGCCGCTTGAGACACCCGCCAGCATCGCCAGCCTCGCCGGGGAAACCATCGCCGCGCGCGGAGATCTCGACATCCAGACCGCGATCACCCGCGCAACAGGGGTGACGAGTTCAGCCAATCCGGGCAATGGCGGTACCGCGCTGACGATGCGCGGCTTCAGCGGTCAGGGTTCGGTCCTTCAACTTGTCGATGGAGTTCGGTTGTTCCCCGTTGCCGGGACGATTACCTTCCCGACCGATCCGTGGAATGTCGACCGGATCGAAGTTCTCAGCGGGCCCGCCTCGGTGCTTTATGGGCAAGGCGCGCTTGGCGGGGCGATCAACGTAGTTTCCAAATCGCCCAACGGCGAGCGCTTCGAAGGCGCGGCTGAGCTGGGCTATGGTTCGCAGGACAGTTGGCGTGCCGCGGCAGGCATCGGCGGTCCGCTTGCATCGACGATCTCGTTCCGGCTCGACGCGAGCTATCGCCGCTCCGACGGCTGGGTCGATCGCGGGAACTCGGACAGCACCGCGCTTTCGGGAGCTTTGCGGTTTGCGCCGTCCGACGCGATCTCGATAACGCTGCGGCACGATTATGGCCTCCAGCACCCGATGCGCTATTTCGGCACCCCGCTGATCGGCGGGCAATTGCTCGACGCCAATCAGGAGCGCAACTATAACGTCGCGGATGCCGAGCTGCGCTATCTCGACAATCGCAGCAGTATCACGGCGGACTGGACCATCGCGGAAGGCATCCGCTTTTCCGGCGTCGGCTACCGCCTTGCGTCGCACCGCCTGTTCAAGAATCTCGAAAGCTATTTCTGGAACGGGAGCACCGGTAAAATCGACCGCTTCGACAATCTCGGGATCATCCACGATCAGGAGCAGCTGGGCGGCCAAGCGAGCGTGACGATCAATCGCCCGGTGGGCGGGCTGAAGAACGATCTGGCACTGGGGTTCGACATCAACAAGATCAGGCTGACCTATTCGCATGATTTCGGTTCGGCCCCGCAAGAGGATTCCGTCGATCCATACAATTTCGCGCCCGGCCTGTTTTTCGACACGCAGGGAATCGCGCCGCGGTTTCGCACCCGGACGGCGGAGTGGGCGCTGTTCGCCGAAGATCGCCTGTCGCTTTCCGATACGCTTTCGCTTGTGGCCGGAATCAGACACGAACGCGATAGCGTCGAGCGGCGCAATATCGTCACTTCGCCGAGCGGCACCACCGAGGTCAACGCCTTTCCCGCCGGGCAAACCGAGCGCGTGTTTAACAACACGACCTGGCGGATCGGCAGCGTCTATCGCCCGACCCCGGCCCTGTCGTTTTACGGCCAGTATTCGACCGGCGTCGATCCGCTCGGCACGTTGACGACCTATACCACCAACGCCAGCCGGTTCGCCTTCACCAACGCGCGCGGCGACCAGATCGAGGGGGGGGTGAAGGCCGCGCTGTTCGACGGACGGGGAAGCGCGACCCTTGCCGCCTATCGAATCGTCAAGAAGGGTCTGGTTGCGCAGCGCACCCCGACCAGTCCGATCGAGCAGGTCGGCCAGCGCTCCGCAAAGGGGATCGAGGCATCCATCGGGATGCAGCTGTCGCCCAGGTTCGGCTTCGACGCCAATCTCAGTGTCCTCGACGCGCGTTTCGACGATTTCATCAGCGGCGGCACCAGCTTCAACGGCAACACCCCCGCCAATACCCCGGAAACCTCGGCCAATCTGTCGCTCTACTGGACACCGATAGCGCGCGTCCGCGCCAACGCCAATTTGCGCTATGTCGGGCGGACCTGGTCGGACGATGCAAACCGCTTTCGTATTCCAGGCTATGCCGTGGTCGATGCCGGGATCAGTATCGGGCTGAGCGATGCGGTGACGGCCTCCGCGCGGGTCTACAATCTGTTCGACAAGGACTATGCCACGACGAGCTATAACGATGAACAATGGCTGTTGGGCAGGCCGCGCTCGTTCGACGTCTCGCTCGGCTTCCGTTTCTGAGCCGATGGCGGGACTGATCCACCGGGGTAAGCGCTGGCTTTATCTGGTCCACCGATGGATCGGGATAGTCTCGTGCCTGCTGCTGGCAATGTGGTTTATTTCCGGGGTCGTCATGATGTACGTCCCATATCCGTCGCTGACGGCGGCGGAACGGATGGAGGGCCTGACGGCGATCGACTGGGGAGCGGTCGAGGGTCCGCCGCCATTCGCCAGCCGCCCGGCTGGCCAGCCGATCACCCTTGAGCAGTCGTCAATCGGGCCAGTCTGGCGAATCCCCGGCGATCGCGACCTGGCGGTTTCAGCCTCGGACGGCCACGCTGTCGCGGTGAACGACCAAGTCGAGGCGGAAACCATCGCTATGCGCTTCGGCCATGCTGGCGTGCGAGAGTCCGGCCTGATCGAGCGCGATCAATGGACGGTTTCCGGCGGCTTCGATCGCTACCGACCGCTATGGAAGGTCGCGCTCGACACGGCCGATGCCCGGGTCCTGTATGTCGCCTCGACCAGCGGCGCGGTGGTGCAGGACACCCGTGGACGCGAGCGCTTCTGGAACTGGTTGGGTTCGGTGCCGCACTGGCTTTACCCGACCGCCCTGCGCAAGGATCAGCCATTGTGGCGGCAAGTGGTCTTGTGGACGTCCGGGCTGGGGATTGTCGGGGCGATCTCGGGGATGTGGATCGGCATCCTGCGCGCGCGGTTCCGGCGGCACTACAAGGGCGGGCGGATCGTCCCTTACCGCGGCTGGCAGCGCTGGCACCATATTTTCGGACTGGTCGGCGGCGCGCTACTGTGCACCTGGATCGTGAGCGGGTGGCTGTCAGTCGATCCCGGGCGGTGGTTCGCCAGCATCGGCTTGGGCGAGGCACAGTTCGCTGCCTATGCGGGGTCAACCAGTCCTCCCAAGATTGACTGGTCGCGTGTCCGGACGCTGCCTGTCGCCGAAGGCGTCCGTCGCGCGCGGTTGTTCGGCGCAGCCGGTCGATGGGTACTCGCGCTCGAACAGCCGTCGGCCACCACGGTCGTCGATCCGGAAACGCTGCGCCCGTTGCGCTTCGCCCCCGCCGATCTCACCCGCCGCAGCGCATTGCTGGTCCCAGGCGCACCGATCAAAGCAGCGCAAGTCCTCACCCACGCCGACAATTATTGGTATGACGCCAAGGGCCCAGTCGAACTTCCTGTGCTACGCGTCAAATTCGACGACGCTCGAGGGACTTGGGTGCATCTGAGTCTCGCTACCGGCGAAGTGCTGGGTGAACTCGACGCGCGTCGGCGGACCTATCGCTGGGTTTATGACGGCCTTCACCGGTGGGACTTCGACGGGCTTATCACCCGCCGGCCGCTGTGGGACATATGGATGCTGATCTGGTTGATCGCTGGAACCATCGTCAGCGTCAGCGGAGTAGTGGTAGGATGGCGTCGCCTCGCACTGAAGCGGAGGCGCGCAATCACCTGACGGCTTGGTTTGCGAGCGTGACTGCGCGTTCAAACCGGGGCGGCTGGGAATCGAGCCACAGACGCTTCGAGTGGGCGCGAAAATCAGTTTCTAGAAATGGAGGGCGCCGTTGTGGCGACCGTGCGGATTGTGCTCTGGGGCAGCGGTTGCAGAGGCGACCGGTAAGGTCACTTGGCGGACGGTGATGCGCCGATATGGGCGGTGCCGCGCAGCTCGGCCAGTTCGGTCTGGCGCTGGCGTTCGGCATAGCGTTCGCGCTGCGCGCCGGTCCGGTCCTCGTGGCAGGCCGGGCAGCTCACGCCCGGCACATACAGCTCCGAGGCGCGCTGGTCCGGGCTCAGCGGCACGCGGCAGGCGCGGCACAGCTCGTGCGTGCCTGCGCCGAGCCCGTGGGTGACGCTGACCCGCTCGTCGAACACGAAGCATTCGCCCTGCCACCGGCTCTGCTCGGGCGGCATCTGTTCGAGATAGGCGAGGATCCCGCCCTTGAGATGAAAGACATCCTCCAGCCCCTCGCTCTTGAGATAGGCGGTGGCCTTCTCGCATCGGATTCCCCCGGTGCAGAACATCGCGATTTTCGGGGCAGGGCTCCGCGCCAGCAAGCTGTCGCGGTTCGCCGAAAACCACGCGGGAAAATCGCGGAACGTCGTTGTGCCCGGATCGAGCGCGCCGGTGAAGCTACCGATCGCCACCTCATAGTCATTGCGGGTGTCGATCAGAATCGTATCGGGCCGGTCGATCAGCGCGTTCCAGTCGGCGGGGGCGATATATTTGCCCGCGCCGCGCCCCGGATCGAGATCGGGCTGGCCCATCGTCACGATCTCGCGCTTGATCCGCACTTTCATCCGGTGGAATGGCAGGGTCGCCGCGCGCGATTGCTTGACCTCGATTGCCGCGCACCCGGGCAATGAGCGGATATGCGCGATCACTTGGTCGATGCCATGATCCGATCCGGCGATCGTCCCGTTGATCCCCTCGCGGGCCAGCAGCAAAGTTCCCTTGATGCCATTCGCCGCGCAGATCTGCGCCAGCAGCTGCCGGATCGCCTCGCAATCGGCGAAGGTGGAGAATTGATAGAGCGCGACGACTCGCCAGGGCAGTTGGGCCGCGCGCGGCGACGTGGGTCGGGTTTCGGAGGCGGAGGGGCGCGACATGCGGCCTCCCTTACAGCCAAACCGGCGAATCTCCAGCCGCCGCAGCACCGCGCGCGCTGCTCGTCGCGAAAGCCGCACCGTCCGCCTCCGCGCCGCCCGGGCGCTTAGATTCCCTTAACCCAAACCGCCCAACGCTGCGGGCTCATCCAAAGAACGGGGGTTTTTGACCGGCTTACGGCCGGGTGATGAGGTCGATATGGCTGAAGTACATCGAATCCGTCCCGCAACGACGATCGGACCTTTGGGCGAGGCGCTGACCGTCGCTTCGCTTCCGCCACCCGATACCACTCGCTGGGTCACGCGGCGCAAGGCCGAGGTGGTCGCGGCGGTCGAGGGCGGGCTGCTGAGCTTCGAGGAAGTGAGCAAGCGCTACAATCTCACGCTCGAGGAATTCGTCTCGTGGCAGCGCGCGATGGACCGCGCCGGGATGCCCGGGCTGCGCGCCACCCAGGTCCAGCGCTATCGCCGCATTGAGGAGCGCCAGCAGGCCACCGCCGCGCGCTGAACCGGTGCCGCACTAACCGATCCTTAACCGCTGGTGGGCGAGGCCAGTCTCTCCCACCGGGAGACAATGCAATGGCCATTTCGGCCCACTTCGAAGAACTTTCACAGCCCGCCGACACCGCGCGCGAACCGCGGCGCAAATTGCTGCTCGAAGCGCGCGGCGCCACCGCCTCGGGCGAGGCCGGAGTGTTGGTGCACAATATCTCCGCCACCGGGCTATTGCTGGAAAGCGCGGCGGCGCTGGCGGCGGATGACCCGATCGAAATCGAACTGCCGCAGGCGGGCGCGACATCGGCCAAGGTTGTGTGGACCAGCGGCAGGCTCGCCGGGTGCCAGTTCGATGCGCCGATCTCCGCTGCCGCGCTCAGTGCCGCGCAATTGCGCAGCGCGGCGACCCCCGGGATCGAACTCGCCGGTGCGGTGCCCGATGAGGCCTTTGCCGCGCAGCTCCAGCGCCTGCGCCGCGAGCGCGGGCTGACGCTGGCGCAGGTCGCGGCGCAGCTCGGCGTGAGCAAGCCGACGGTGTGGGCGTGGGAGCGCGGCAAGGCGCACCCGGTCGAGAGCCGGCTCGATGCGCTGGCAGCGGCGCTGGGCGTCACGCGCGAAGCGCTGCTGCCCGCCCGCGCCGCCCCCGCGCTGCGCGCGCTGCTGGCGCAGTGCCGTGAGCAGATTGCCAGCGCGGTCGGCACCCTCCCGGCCAATGTCCGGATCATGATCGAGCTATAGAGCCGAAATACTTGCTGCGCTCCGATTAAATATCTTCTCAACACCAGAAAAACATGGTTAAATGAATGATATAAATCGAATGGAGGTTGTGCAAGTTAGCTAACAAACCTTACGAATTACTGGAATATAGGGTATTATTTTCCAGTAAGTATAGTTGAATTGGCGGAATTGGGGCAATGGATGTTCCGCTACAACCATTATATAGTTAAGTCCCGTTAGCTAACCGAGTCGTCGTTCGATTCTAAATCAGGGCCGGGGGGCACGTCGGGTATGGGAGTGCAATTCACGCCGCAGGAGAGCTCTGCGCTCTATGGCCTGCTGGCCGAGGATACCGGGGACATGATCCTCAAGACCGACCGCGAGGCGTTCATCGTCCACGCCTCGCCCCCGGTCGACCGGCGCGGCTTCCCGCTGGCAAACGAGCTGTTCGGGCCGCATCTGCTCGACCTCGTCCACCCTTCCGCGGCAGGCGAAATCCGCGCCAAGCATGATGCGGTGATCAACGGGCGGCCCGATGGCAGCTGGGTGGAATTTCCCGCGCAAAGCTATGGCGCGCCGGAACGCTGGTTCGAAATCCAGATGCGCGCGCTGACCGACGATCACGGGCGGACCTATGGCGCGCTCAGCATCATGCGCAGCATCGAGGAACGCCGCAGCTTCGAAAAGCAGCTGTTTGTCGCGTCGATGACCGACCCGCTCACTGGCCTCACCAACCGCCGCGCGTTCATCCAGATGCTCCGGCATATCGTCGAGGCGCGGGTCGGCGGGTGCCTCGCGATTTTCGACATCGACCACTTCAAGGCGATCAACATGAAATACGGCCAGACGGTCGGCGACGAGGTGCTGGTGGTGTTCGCCGAGCTGGTGCGCACGCTGATGCGCGCCGAAGACATCATCTCGCGGATCGGCAGCGAAAGCCTTGGCGTGCTGCTGCCGCATAGCACCCCCGATTCTGCGCAGGCGATCTGCCAGCGGATCGTCGCCGCGCTGGCCGAGATCGGCCAGGCCCAGGGCGCGCATGGTTTCGCGATCACCGCCAGCGCGGGGCTTGCCCCGATCACCGGATCGCTCGACAATACGATCAAGGATGCGGAACAGGCGCTCACGCTGGCCAAGGCCAAAGGTCGCAACCGGATCGAGACCGCGAGCCGCCAGCGCCTGTCTTGGTTGCCCACGCGGCGGTTCTGGTAGGGGAAATCCTCCCCGGAACGGGGAGGGTTTATCCCTCCACCGCCTCGATGCTTTGAACGATTCTGGCCAGCAGCGCCTCGACCTGCACCTGCGCCCCGGCGACCGCGTTAAGCTCCGCCACCGTCCCGTCGAACGGCGCGACGAGGCTGTGCTCCATCTTCATCGCCTCGAGCGTGAGCAGCTTCTGGCCCTTGGTCACGCTGTCCCCCGCCGCCACCTCGACCGCGATGATCTTGCCCGGCATGGGGGAGAGGATGTCGCCATCGTGGGCGGAGTGGTGGGTACCGCCATCGTCGCGCGCTTCAGTAAAAACGAAGGTGTTCCCGCTCTCGGACACGAGATAGCCGTCATCCTCAACCGTGACATACAGCGTGTCATTTACACTGATCTCATCGAATTGGACTTCGTGATCCTGCTTGCCGTCGTTCAAGCGGATGGTTGTTGGACGCGTTGGGGTATTTGTTCGGAAGCCTCGAAGCCAACTCCATGGCGATCCGGATCGGGCGATGTACGTCTCGCGAATATTGTCCGGCCGACCGCCGAGCGCGCGATCAGCCGCAACCATTGCAACCGACTGAAGAGCTAGCTCGGTCGGATTTGTATCTGGAATGAGATCGTCAAGTTCGCGAGCAATGAGTCCGGTATCGATCTCACCATCGATAAAATCGGGCTCGCCAAGCAGATTGGCGAGAAACTGTGCGTTGCATTTGACCGGCCAGCATCGAACGCTTTCGCACAGGTCGGACAGATTTTTTATGGCGTCAGCGCGCGTTGCTGCATGAGTGACCAGCTTTGCGATCATGGGGTCATAGAAGGGTGAAATCTCGTCACCCTGTTGGACACCAGTCTCGATACGACTGTGCCGGCGGCGAAGATCGTAGAGGTGAAAATGCTTCAATTTGCCGGTTGAAGGTAAAAACCCAGCTGCGACATCTTCCGCATACAATCTTGCTTCCATTGCCCAGCCGTTGATCGCCAGCTCATCCTGCCGCTTGAGCAGCGGCTCGCCGCTCGCCACGCGCAGTTGCCATTCGACCAGATCGACCCCGGTGATTTCCTCGGTCACCGGGTGTTCGACTTGCAGGCGGGTGTTCATTTCCATGAACCAGATGTGGTCGGCGCGCAGGCCTTCGGAGGCATCGGCGATGAATTCGATCGTGCCCGCGCCGACGTAGTCCACCGCGCGTGCCGCCTTCACTGCCGCCGCACACAGCGCCTCGCGGGTGGCTTCGTCCATCCCGGGGGCGGGGGCTTCCTCGATCACTTTCTGGTGGCGGCGCTGGAGCGAGCAGTCGCGCTCGAACAGGTGGACGACATTGCCGTGGGTGTCGCCGAACACCTGCACTTCGATGTGGCGCGGGCGCTGGATATATTTCTCGATCAGGACATGCGCGTTGCCGAACGAGGCAGCGGCCTCGCGCTGGCACGAGGCGAGCGCGTCGGCGAAGTCGGCGGGCGCCTCGACCAGCCGCATCCCCTTGCCGCCCCCGCCCGCGACCGCCTTGATCAGCACCGGATAGCCGATCCCGGCAGCCTGTTCGGCCAGGTAGGCGGGGTCCTGGTTCGCGCCCATATAGCCGGGGGTGACGGGCACACCCGCCGCCGCCATCAGCGTCTTGGCGGCATCCTTGAGCCCCATCGCGGTGATCGAGGCGGGCTTGGGCCCGACCCATATGAGGCCCGCGTCGATCACCGCCTGCGCGAATTCGGCGTTCTCCGAAAGGAACCCGTATCCCGGATGAATCGCCTCGGCCTTGGTGGCGAGCGCGGCGGCGATGATCTTCTCGCCAACCAGATAGCTTTCGCGCGCGGGCGAGGGCCCAATATGCACCGCCTCATCCGCCTGCCGGACGTGCAGCGCCTTGGCGTCAGCATCGGAATAAACCGCGACGGTACGAATGCCCATCGCCCGCGCAGTGCGGATGATCCGGCAAGCGATTTCGCCACGGTTGGCGATGAGGAGGGACTTGATCATGCCGATCTTTGCTTCTTTATGAGCTCGCCATCAGTCCGATAGAAAGTGGCAACCTGAATTGAACCGTCAGTTTTTGAGTGCATGGTAACGAGGTAAAAAACTTCGTCTTTGATAACGTTGACCTTGTGGCGGCTTAGAGTCTGGGTGAATCGGTCAATGTGTGCACCGCAGGCATCCGCAATCGCCTTGTAGTCTGGTACGGACCGGTAGGGGTTGAAGGCGTGCAGAATCTCACCAAACTCGGCATGCCATCTGATAATTTTTTCAGGAGTGAACCGGCGATCTTCAAGTTCGGTGATGTTGCCGTCAACGTCTTCAAAGGCAACAGGCAGAAACCCTGGGTTTATCCTCTGTATTGTCCTGACTATTTCCGGTAGCTTCCAGTCCTTCTCAAACCGCTTCCGAAGTTCACGATATCTCGGTTTGTGGGCCGCAAGTGCAGCAAAAACCACAAGCTCATACATCTTTCGCAGTTGCAGACAGGCAAGCTCGACATCGGGAACGGATAGGGGCTGCCCGGTCCAATATGGTCCTAAAGCCTCGCGGACGATTTGCGTACGCCTTTTCAGCTCATCCATGCAGGCTAGATATTTTTCCCAATCGTGTTCCATATCACATCCGGAACACCCCGAACCGGGGTGCCTCCTCGACCGGGGCATTCAGCGCCGCCGCCAGCGCTAGGCCCAAAACATCGCGCGTCTGGGCCGGGTCGATCACCCCGTCGTCCCAGCCGCGCGCGGTGGCGTAGTAGGGGTTGCCTTCGTCTTCGTATTTTGCACGGATCGGGGCCTTGAAGGCCTCGGCCTGTTCGGGGGTCCAGCTTTCCGCATCGCGGTGGACCGTCGCCAGCACCGACGCCGCTTGTTCGCCGCCCATCACCGAAATCCGCGCGTTGGGCCAGGTGAACAGGAAGCGCGGGGCGTATGCCCGGCCGCACATGCCGTAATTGCCCGCGCCGAAGCTGCCGCCGATCAGCACGGTGAGCTTGGGCACGCTGGCGGTGGCCACTGCCGTCACCAGCTTGGCGCCGTGCTTGGCGATGCCCTCGGCCTCGTATTTGCCGCCGACCATGAAGCCCGAAATGTTCTGGAGGAACAGCAAGGGCACGCGGCGCTGGCAGGCGAGTTCGATGAAATGCGCGCCTTTGACCGCGCTTTCGCTGAACAGCACGCCGTTGTTGGCGAGCACCGCCACCGGCATCCCCCAGATATGCGCGAAGCCGCAGACGAGGGTGGAACCGTAGAGCGCCTTGAACTCGTGAAACTCGCTACCGTCGACCAGCCGCGCAATCACTTCGTGGACGTCATACGGCGCGCGGACGTCCTGCGGGATGATGCCGTAAAGCTCCTCGGCATCGTATTTGGGCGCGCGCGGCTCTTTCAGGTCGATGTCGGGTTTGTGGATTGGCCCAAGGTGGCTGACGATATCGCGCACGATGGTCAGTGCGTGTTCGTCGTTCTCGGCGAGGTGATCGACCACCCCCGATTTATGCGCGTGGAGGTATCCGCCGCCCAGATCCTCGGCGCTGATTTCCTCGCCCGTCGCGGCCTTCACCAGCGGCGGCCCGGCGAGGAAAATCGTGCCCTGATCGCGCACGATAATGCTCTCGTCGGACATCGCTGGGACATAGGCCCCGCCCGCCGTGCAACTGCCCATCACGCAGGCGATCTGCGGGATTTGCTTGGCGCTCATATTGGCCTGGTTGAAGAAAATTCGCCCGAAATGGTCGCGGTCGGGGAAGACTTCGGACTGGTGCGGCAGGTTGGCGCCGCCGCTGTCGACCAGGTAGATGCACGGCAGCCGATTGGCCTCGGCAATCTCCTGCGCGCGCAGGTGCTTCTTGACGGTGAGCGGGTAGTACGTGCCGCCTTTCACCGTCGCGTCGTTGCACACGATCATGCACTGGCGGCCCGAAACCCGGCCGATCCCGGTGATCAGACCCGCGCCGGGGACTTCGTCGCTGTAGAGGCCATTGGCGGCGAGCTGCCCGACTTCGAGGAACGGCGAACCCGGATCGAGCAGCCGTTCGACGCGTTCCCTCGGCAGCAATTTGCCGCGCGAAACATGCCGCTCGCGCGACTTCTCGTTCCCGCCTAGCGCGGCGGCAGCGACTTTGGCCCAGAGTTCGTCGCGCAGGCCCCGGTTGTGCGCGGCATTGCCCTGCGCCTCTGGGCTGTCGGGGTTGTAGGTGGTAGCGAGGACGGGAGCGCTCATATCAATTTGTCATCGGCTTTACGTCCTCAGTCGGCGAAGTTAGCTCCGCCTTGAATCCATTGTAGATTGCACTGTACATTTCATCAGCATCGAGTCCGAACTTATAGGCATAGGCATAAGAGGCGTGCCTAAGAAGGTCGGCTAAAAGAATACCAAATCCAAATGGCTCAAGTTCCGCTGGTGGGTCGATGTAGATACCCCCTCGAACGGGCTCCTTTCCAGGCAAAAATGCTCTAATTACTTCGACCGCGTCCTTCAGTTCCGCGTCAGACAGATCAATCGAACCAGCAGGTTGTCCTCCGCAAATGCCCATCACGCCGCGCCGATCAGTTCGCGCCCGATCAGCATGCGCCTGATCTCATTGGTTCCCGCGCCGATATCGAGCAGCTTGGCATCGCGCAGATAGCGTTCGACTGGCCAGTCCTTGGTATAGCCCGCGCCGCCCAGCGCCTGGATCGCTTCGCCCGAAACGCGGAAGGCATTTTCGCTTGCCAGCAGGATCGCCCCGGCCGCGTCGAAGCGGGTGGTCTGGCCCGCGTCGCAGTTCTTCGCCACCGCATAGGTGTAGGCCCGCGCCGATTGCAGCGCGACGTACATGTCGGCCACCTTGGCCTGGATCAGCTGGAATGCGCCGATCGGCTTGCCGAACTGCTTGCGTTCGCGGACGTAGGGGATCACGCAATCGAGGCAGGCCTGCATGATGCCCAGCTGGAGCCCCGCGAGCACCACGCGCTCGTAATCGAGCCCCGACATCAGCACCCCGACCCCGCCGTGCAAAGGCCCCATCAAATTCTCTTCGGGGACGTGGCAATCGTCGAACACCAGCTCGGCAGTGGGCGAGCCGCGCATGCCCATTTTGTCGATCTTCTGGCCGATCGAGAAGCCAGCGAAGTCCTTTTCGATCAGGAAGGCGGTGATCCCGCGCGATCCGTCGCCGGTCTTGGCATAAACCACCAGCGTGTCGGCGTGGGTGGCGTTGGTGATCCAGAATTTGGTGCCGTTGAGGACATAGCCGCCTTGAACCGCCTCGGCGCGCAGCTTCATCGAGACCACGTCCGATCCCGCGCCCGCCTCGGACATCGCAAGGCTTCCGACGTGTGTCCCGGAGATTAGCCCCGGCAAATATTTGGCCTTTTGCTCCGCATTGCCCCAGCGGCGGATCTGGTTGACGCAGAGGTTGGAGTGCGCGCCGTAGGAGAGCCCGACCGAGGCCGAAGCGCGGCTGACTTCCTCGACCGCGATCACGTGTTCGAGGTAGCCGAGGCCCAGCCCGCCGTCTTCCTCGCTCACGGTGATGCCGTGCAGGCCGAGCGCGCCCATTGCGGGCCACAATTCGCGCGGGAACCAGTCTTCGGCGTCGATCCTGGCGGCGAGCGGGGCGATCTGCTCGTCGGCGAAGCGCGCGGTTGCCTCGCGGATCATGTCGGCGCTCTCGCCCAGCTGGAAATCGAACTCGGGGGTCGCGCGCATAATCTCTCGCTTGTCGCTTTGCTTTTGTTGCGCTTAGCTCCAGTTCCTCCGAGTTGGAAGCACTCTCAGCCCGCGCTGCATCCGGCCCCGGCTCCGCCAGCCGGCCCGCCATTCGGCCCGCCAGCGGGATCGCCTTTCCCGCCGCCTTTCCCGCCGCCGCCGCCGGGGCATTCGAACTGCCGGTCGGTCGGGGGATTTGGCTCCCACTCGAAGCCGCGTCCGGGCAGCGGTGTGGCGCGCAGCAGGGCATGCAGCGCAGCCAGCCCGGCGTCGGAAAGCCGGAACGGCCCGATCGGCGGCTGGTGCGGTCCCGGGATGAATAGAGCAAGGCCAGCTTCTTCGAGCGCTACGGTTGCGCCGCCAGCGCTCACATCGATCGCCCCGGCGCTCGTTCCCTGCGCATTGCGGCCCGGGCCGCGCAGTACGATCAGGCTGGCGGTTTCGGGATCGAGCGTGGGCGGCAAGGTCAGTGCTTCGCCGCGCGCGATGCGCACCGCGTCCGCGCCGACCACGCCTTCGATGATGGTCCCGCGAATCCCGATCGAGGCGGTCGGGGTGCGGAGCGAGGACTGGCCCGGACTGGCGTGGAGCGCGCGGCTCGACATGAAGCGGAATGCGCCAGCAGCGACCGATGCGCCCACCGAACTCGCCCGCCGCGCGGGATCGTAGACGAAGCGGTCGATCCGCACGCGCGCATTGGCACCGATCGAAAAGCTCGTCCGGTCGAGCAGCAGCAGCTGCGCGGCGCTGGCAGCGCCGGTGACCACATCGTTGCCCAACGCGACGCGTTCCTTGAGCACCGCGCGGTGCGGCGCGGGGTTGGCGATGCGCACGTCATTGCGCAGCGCAGCGGTGACCCCGACGGTCTGCGCTTGCGCCGGGGTGGCACACAGCGCGAGCAGGGCAAGGGCAGTCCAGCGGCTCATCGCGCGCTCCTTCCGGGTCCGAATTTCCATACCAGTCGCAACTCGCCGCCAAAGCTGGTGTAATCGTCGAGTCCGCTCGCGGCGTTGTAGTTGCGGTAGCTGTGGGTTGCCGCCGCCTCGAGCGTCAGGCCGGTGCCGCCCAGCGGCAGGCCCAGCGCGGCGCGGTTGTAGAACCGCCAGTCCTTGCGCTCAGGGAAAAAAGCCTCCTCGCCGAAATCGACATAGCGCAGGCTGGTGCTGAAGGCGGCATAGGTGCCGCGTTCGTCCAGTTGCACTTCGACCCCGCCGCTGAGCCGCGCGGCGTAATATTCGTTGCGCGCCGATGGCGCGGTTTTGAACTCGCCCTGGCCGGCCAGGAACCACGCGACCCGTTCGCTGGGCCGGCCGGTGTAGAGGAACGAAACGCCGTAATTCCAGCCATCGAGAGCGGGCTGGTAGAAGTCCTGCTTGACCGCTTCGCCGCGCAGGGTCAGCCGCCCGCTCGCGCCCTCGGGGAAGCTCAGCCGCAGCTCGCCGCCATATTCGGTGACATAATGCTGGTTGTTGATCCGGCCAGAGCGCAGCACGCCGCCCGCCGCGATCTCGCCCGCGCCCAGCGCATGGCCAAAGCCGAGCGCGGCGCTGCCGAACTGGTATTCGCTAGCGGGACCGCTGACCGATTGTTTGGCGACGCCGCCTGCGTCACCATAGATAAACGCACGGCCCAGCGCGAGATGGGCGTGGAGTCGGGCACTGGCGAGCGCGGCGAGGCCATCGCCGCTTAGCGCAGCGCCGGTCGGCTGGACCAGCACTTCGCCCAGCGCATCGCTGTCATAGGCAAGCCCGATCGCGGCTTGCCCCGACAGATAGCTGCGCGACGCCGGGCGGGCGAAGTCGGCACCGCAGGCCGCGCGCACCTCGTCCCAGCCGGACCCGCTCACCGCGCGCCCGGCCAGCGCGTTAAGCTCAAGCTGCGCCGCCTGGCGGTCATCGAGCCGGCACAGCAGCGCGGTATAGGCGAGGCGAACGTCATCAGCGCGCGGCTGCGCGATCAACACGCGTTCGAGCGTTGCCGCCGCCTCGGTCAGCTCGCCCGCCGCAGCTTGGCTGCGCGCCAGCGCGATTGCGCCCGCCGGGGTCATGCTCGCGTCGATTGCAGCGTCGAGCGCCGCAGCGTCCGCGTCCTGCGCCGACGCAGGCGCTGGATAGACCATCACCGCGATCAGTGCTGCTACGCTGGCCATCTGCCATCGGCGCTCGCTTGTTCCACCCACCTTCATCGCCCGTCACTCCCTGTCTCGCCGCTGTCTATATCGGATTTGCAGCTTCACCAATGTTTTCAGCACGCTGCTCCAATGCCGGTTTGTCAGCGATTCGCATCTGCGGTAGCTTGCGCAGTGCGGGAGGGAAAATGCAGCGGTTTCGCGGATTGTTGGACGGCTGGAAGGGGACGGTCCTGCCCGGACTGCTGGCGTTGCTGGTGGTATTCGCCCTGCAGTTGGGCAATCTTGCCGCCTTTGCCAATGTCGGCCATTTGATCTTCGATTCCTACATCCGGGCCGAGCCGCGGAGCTACGAGGACGCGGCGGTGCGGATCGTCGACATCGATGAGGAGACGATCCGGCGCTATGGCCAGTGGCCGTGGCCGCGCACCCAGTTTGCCGGGCTGGTCGACCGGCTGGGCGAGGCGGGGGCTGCGTCGATCGCGCTCGATATCGTGTTTTCCGAACCCGACCGGACCTCGCCCGCGCGGATTGCCGCGCAGTACAGCGATCCACGCGTGATCGAGGTGCTGCGCCGCTTGCCCGACAACGATGCCGCGCTGGCGGCGAGTTTCGCCAAAGCGCCGGTGATCGCGGGCTATTTCCTCACCCGCGACCGCAGCGCGGTGGCGGCCAGTCCCAAGGCGGGGATCGCGGTATCGGGTTCGCTCCCGGACGCGTCGTTGCCCGCCTATACCAACGCGATCCTGCCGCTGCCGGAGCTTTATGCCGCAGCACCGGGGACCGGGTTCCTGACACTGCAGGGCGATAGCGACGGGATCATCCGCAAGGCACCGTTGCTCGCGCGGCAGGGCGACCAGATCCTGCCCTCGCTCAGCATCGAGGCATTGCGCATTGCGCAGGGCGCGGGCTCGATCGTGGTCAAGACCAGCGACGGCAGTGGCAATATGGCAGGCGGCAACGCGCCGGGGGTCACTTCGATCAAGGTTGGCACTTTCGAAGTGCCGACTACCCGCGCGGGCGAATTATGGATGCACTATACAGCGTCGCACCCCGAGCGGGTCATCCCGGCGTGGAAAATCCTCTCGGGCGAGCTTTCTCCGCAGGACATGGCACAACAGTTCGGCGGGCAGATCGTGTTCGTCGGGACCGGAGCGATCGGGTTGCGCGATTTGATCGCCACCCCGGTGCAGGATCGCGAACTGGGGGTGATGGTCCACGCGCAGGCGGTCGAGCAGATGGTGCTCGGCAAATTCCTCGTTCGCCCGGACTGGGCGGACGGGCTCGAGCGGACGCTGCTGCTGCTGCTCGGCGGAATACTGGCGCTGGCTTTGCCCCGGCTGGGCGCGACCAAAGGCGCGGCGCTCGGGCTGATTTTTGTTGCCGCCGTGGTGGGTGGCAGCTGGCTGGCCTATCACCACTACCGCTTTCTGCTCGATCCGACCTGGCCGCTGCTCGGCGTGCTGGCGGTCTACGCGACCGAGACGGTGGTGAGCTACACCCGCGAGGAGCGGCGGCGCAGCTACATCCATCAGGCTTTCGACCGCTTTCTTTCGCCCGAACTGGTCAGGCGCATCGCCGCCGATCCGGGCCAACTCGAGCTGGGCGGCGAGGAACGGCAAATGACCGTGCTGTTCGCCGATATCCGCAGTTTCAGCCGCATTTCCGAGCAGTTCGACCCGCAGAACCTGATCCGCTTCCTGATCGGCTTCCTCACCCCGATGTGCGACATATTGCTCGCGCGCAAAGCGACCATCGACAAGTTCATCGGCGACGCCATCCTCGCCTTCTGGAATGCCCCGCTCGACGATCCCGACCAATATGCCAACGCCGCCACAGCCGCGCTGGAGATGCATGCGCGGCTCACCGCGCTCAACGCCGAGAAGGTCGGCGGCACCGAGCCGTGGCCGGGCGAGGTCAGGATCGGGATCGGACTCAACGCCGGGCCGTGCTGCGTCGGCAACATGGGTTCGGCGCAGCGGCTGTCCTATTCGCTGATCGGCGACACCGTGAACCTCGCCTCGCGGCTCGAAGGGCTGACCAAGTTTTACGGTATTGGCATCGCACTGGGTGAGGATTTATGCGCACAGATCCCCGATTTCGCGACACTGGTGGTCGATCGGGTCCGCGTGGTCGGGCGCGATGCGCCTGAGGAAGTTTCGGCGCTGGTGGGGGACCGGGCCCTCGCACAAGCTGCCGCGTTCCGGACTTTTGCCGAGGGTCACGCGGCAATGCTGGCGGCCTATCGCGCACAAAGCTGGGAGGCGGCTGGGACATGGCTTGAGTCCGCTACGGCCCAGGCACAGGGGTTCGGGGTCGGCGGGGTTTATGCGATCTATCTTGGCCGGATTGCGATGCTCAGGGTCAATCCACCCGGCGCTGGCTGGGACGGCGTCTATACAGCTGTGGAGAAGTAGCTCGCCCACATCACGCCGATTGTCGGGCGGCGCGGCGTAAGTTACGCTAGCGCCTCGCGATTGCGGGGAGGGGAACAAGTCCGGTGACGCCGTCAGCAGCACTATCCACGCATCGCCGCTGGCCGCTGGCCGCGCTGGTCGTGCTGTTGCTCGTCGTCGCGTTGCAGCCGCTGCTGGCTCAGGCCCGCTTTGAGGGCGTCGCCAGCTGCGCCGGATCGACTTGCCACGGCCGCTCCGAAGGCAATGGCGCGGTGGTGCGGCAGGACGAATTGCTGCGCTGGCAGGACCCTTCCTCGCCCGCCGGAGCGCACAGCCGGGCATACTCGGTTCTGTCAGGACGCCGCGGCCAGCAGATCGTCGCCTCGCTTGGGCTCGACAATGAAGGGCGCGCGCGCGCATGCCTCGGTTGCCATGCGACCAATGCGCCGCCCGCGCTGCGCGGCGGGCGCTTCCAGCTGAATGAGGGGGTGGGCTGCGAGAGCTGTCATGGCGCTTCGTCGGGCTGGCTGGAGACGCACTATACTGTCCCAGCGACGGAGCGCTCGAATGTTGCGCTGGGAATGACCGAGCTCGACAATCCGCAGAAGCGGGCACGGGTCTGTCTCGGCTGCCATTTGGGCAGCGACGAGCCCGGCCAATTCGTTTCGCACCGCATGATGGCGGCGGGCCATCCGCGCATTTCGTTCGAGCTCGACCTGTTTTCCGCGCTCCAGCAGCACCACGATGAGGATGCGAAATATGCCAGGCGCAAGCCGCGGACCGACAATGTCCGGCTGTGGGCGGTCGGGCAGGCCGAAGCGATCCGCCGTTCGCTTTCGCTGTTCGCGAACCCCCGCTTCGGAAGCGAGGGGATCTTCCCCGAATTCACCTTCTACGATTGCCACAGCTGCCACCGCGAGATCGACGACAAGGGCGAACGCACCCGGACTTTCGAGGTCAACCCGGGCCGTCCGATTCCGCTGGGGATGCCGCCCTACCAGGATGAGAATATCATCATGCTCTCGGTGGTCGCCAAGGCGCTGGCACCGGGCGAGGCGGCGCGCTTCGATGCCGCCAGTCGCAGCTTCCACGCCGCGATGGGCAGCGGGCGGAGCGCGGCGATCGCGGCGGGAGCACGGCTGGATAGCGCGGCGAGTGAGCTATCGAATGAGTTGACGGGGAAGCGCTATGGTGGAGATGCCGCTTTCACCGTGATCGACAAGATCTCCAGCCAAGCCATCGCCGCGCGCTTTACCGATTATGAAGGCTCGGTCCAGGCGGTGATGGCGGTCGATACCTTGCTCAACGCGCTGGTCCGCGAGGGGCGCGTGACGGTGGGCGCGGCGGCGGGTATCCGGGTGCAAGTCAACCGCGCATATGCGGCGGTGAGCAGCCCGCGCAGCTACAATCCCCCAGCCTTCCGCGCCGCGCTGGGCCAGGCTGCGCGCAGCATCGGGGCGCTCAAATAGTGCGGCGCAGTATCTCCGGCTTGATGCTTCTCCTCGCGGCCTGCGGCGGCGGAGGATCGGGCGGTGGCGGTGGTGGAGGAGGGACGCCGACGCCTTCGCCTGCTCCGCCACCCACGCCCCCGGTCACCGGGCTCTACACCGCGCCCGCCGCCGAAGCGCTGAGCGTGGCCGATGTCCAGAAGATCATCGCCCAGGCTGGCGCGCAGGCGGTGGCCGATGGCCGTCCGGCGGTGATCGCGGTGACCGACCGGGTGGGTAATGTGCTGGGCATCTTCCGCATGACCGGCGCGCCTGCGGCCGCGCAAATCCCGCCAGCGCCCGATGGCACCAGCCGCGATGTGCAGGGCCTCGCGGTCCCCGCCGAAGCTGCCGCGCTCGCCAAGGCGATCACCGGGGCTTACCTTTCAAGCGGCGGCAACGCCTTTTCCTCACGCACCGCCAGCATGATCGTGCAGCAGCATTTCCCGCCCGCGCCCTCGACCGTCGGGCTGGAGAGCGGGCCGCTGTTCGGGGTGCAGTTCAGCCAGCTGCCCTGCTCGGACCTTGCGGCGCGGTTCGGTTCGGCCGGGTTCGACGCGCTGATCGGACCCAAGCGCTCGCCGCTCGGCCTCGCCGCCGACCCCGGCGGGTTTCCGCTTTACAAAAACGGGGTGCTGGTCGGCGGGGTCGGGGTGCTGGCCGATGGCGTCTATGGCTTCGACCCCAACGTGCTCGACGTCGATAACGATAGCGACGAGCGGATCGCATTGGCGGGGACCTTGGGCTTCGAGGCCCCGGGAGCGATCCGGGCCAGCCAGATTTACGTCGATGGCACCCAATTGCGCTACTCCGATGTTGGTTATGCGGCGGTGTCAGGCGCGGCTTCGGCGACTTATGCGTCGATCAGCCCGACCTACGGCGCGCCGGTTGCGCTCATTGGCTACACCGCCGCCGCGCTCAGCGCGGGCGCCACCTATGGCAGCGAGACTTCGGGCATCCGCCGCGCCACCGCGAGCGAATTCGCCAACAGCGACGCTTTCGTGCTGACCGACGGCAGCGGCGCGGGGCGTTACCCGATCCGCGCCGCGACCGACGCGGGCGATGTCGCCAGCCCGCTGACCGCAGCCGAGGCCAGCGCCATCCTGACCCAAGCCTTCGCGGTGATGAGCCGGGCGCGCGCGCAAATCCGCCAGCCGCTCGACAGCCGCGCGCAGGTCTCGATCTCGCTGGTCGATACCCGCGGGGTGGTGCTGGGGCTGGTGCGTTCGCCCGATGCGCCGCTGTTCGGGATCGACGTTAGTCTGCAAAAGGCGCGGACCGCGGCGTTCCTCTCGCATGCCCGCGCCGCCAGCGATTTGCTCGCCGATCCCAGCGCGGATGTGCGCAGCTTTGTGCCCGCAGTGCGGATATTCCTCAACGATCCGAACGCGCTGACCGGATCGACCGCGTTTTCGGCGCGCGCGGTCGGCAATCTTGCGCGGCCCTATTTCCCCGATGGCGAAGTCGGCCGCCCCAACGGCCCGTTGTCGCGGCCCATCGCGCAATTCAGTCCCTTCTCGACGGGGCTGCAATCGGCGCTGGTGCTGACCAATCTGGCGCAGCATCTGAACTTCGCGACTGGCGCGGGCGCGACCGACACGCGGCGGCGCTGCACTTTCCTGCCCGATGCCGCGCCGGGCCAGAACCGGCTGCAGAACGGCTTGCAGATTTTCCCCGGCGCGGTGCCGATCTACCGCGGCGAGGTGCTGGTCGGAGCGATCGGCGTGTCGGGCGACGGGATCGACCAGGATGACATGATTTCGTTCCTCGGGCTTGCCAGCGCGGGACTGTCGGTCGGCAACGCCCCGCTGGCGCGCCGCGCCGATACCATCGTGGTGCCGGTAGCCGGGGGATCGGTGCGGCTGCGCTATGTCAGCTGTCCGTTCGTGCCGTTCATCGGCACCTCCGACCAGAACGTCTGTCAGGGGCTGTGATGACGGGCGCCGCGCTCCTTTTGCCGCTAGTGCTGCAGGCCGCACCGGCCGAAATGCCGCCGCTGCCCGAGCCGCAGCTGTCCGTCGAACCCGAGGAACCGGCCCCGCCACCGCTCGATCCCGAAGTAATCGAGGGCCGCCGCCGTCCCGGCTACGTCGCGCCGCTGCCCGATGCGGTGACGCAGGACAATCCCGGCGCGATCCGCGCCCCGCGACCCGAGGCGTTTCCGACCGACCGGTTCCCGGTGCCCGACCGCTGGCGAATCCTGACTGGCCTGTGTCCGGCCAAGAGCGCGGACCAATCCCCGTTTGCGATCTATTCGAACCTGCGCGAGGTCTGCCATTCGC
This sequence comes from Novosphingobium sp., assembly GCA_035543295.1. GTDB lineage: Bacteria > Pseudomonadota > Alphaproteobacteria > Sphingomonadales > Sphingomonadaceae > Novosphingobium. The sequence continues at coordinate 162,881 of DASZZS010000021.1, read as the reverse complement.
AGGGCGATCCCTACCATCAGAATACGCTCAAAGGCGATCACCCGATCGACCGCGCCAAGGTGCCGTGGCTGCCGATCAAGGGCGACGACTGGTTCTTCGTGGCCAATTTGACCAGCGACACGGTGATCGAGCCGCGCACTTTCCCGATTCCCGTGGGCGTGCAGACCACCGAGCGCGGGCAGAGCCTCGACGTGTTCGGGCGCGACGCCAGCTATGTGCTGTCGCAGACCTTTATCGCCAGCGCATCGCTGATCAAGGGCAGCACCGCGTTCAAGCCGCCCGAAATCGAATACCGCCTGACGCTCGCGTTCAACCTCAACTACGTCAACGTGCCGGAAAAGCGCGTATTGTTCGTCGAGCCCTCGAAGCCGAGCCACCGCTACGACCAGTTCCTCGGGGTGCAGGAAGCCTTCATCGACTACCACATCCGCAATGTCTCGGACCGCTACGATTTCGATTCGGTGCGGGTCGGCATCCAGCCGTTTCAGAATGATTTTCGCGGCTTCCTGTTCAACGACCAGCAGCTCGGCATCCGGCTGTTCGGCAACCGCGACAACAACCGGGTGCAGTACAATCTCGCGCTGTTCTGGCGGCTGGAGAAGGATACCAACAGCGGCCTCAACAACCTCACCGAAAGCCCGCGCGACGATTTCGTCGGAATCGCCAACCTCTATCGTCAGGATTTCCTGATTCCTGGACTGACCAGCCAGCTCTCGGTCACGTATAATCGCAACCGCGAGGCCGGTTCGATTCACGTCGACGACAACGGCTTCCCGGTGCGCCCCGCGCTGCTCGGCACTTTGCGCGGGCGCGATTACGATGTGGTTTACCTCGGCTATTCGGCAGACGGCAGGATCGGGCGGGTAAATGTCTCCGCAGCGAGCTATTTCGCGCTGGGCAAGGACCGCAACAGCTTCTTCACCGACCGGCCTGCCAACATCCGCGCGGGCTTTGCCGCGGCGGAACTGAGCTATGACAAGGATTGGATGCGCTTTCGCCTCTCGGGGCTTTACGCGAGCGGCGATGGCGATCCGAACGACGATAAGGAAACCGGGTTCGACGCGATTTTCGAAAACCCGATTTTCGCCGGGGCCGACACCAGCTACTGGATACGCCAGACCATCCCCTTCGCGGGCGGCGGCCGCGCGGTGGCGATCAATGGGCGCAACGGCATCCTCAATTCGCTGCGTTCGAGCAAGGAAGAAGGCCAGTCGAATTTCAACAACCCCGGCACGCTGCTGGTGGGAGTCGGAGGCGATTTCGATCTGACCCCGGCGCTAAGAGTCTCGGCCAACGCCAACCATCTGTGGTTCCAGAACACCGCGGTGCTGCAAAAATTGCGCAATGAGGGCAGCATTCCCAAAGCAATCGGCTGGGATCTTTCCGCCGCGGCGATTTGGCGGCCACGCGCGACGCAGAATATCGTGCTGCGGCTCTCCGCCGCGGCGCTGCTGCCCGGCGCGGGGTTCCGCGATCTGTTCGCCAATGAGGGGCGGCACCGGAACTATGTGTCGATCCTCGGCAATGCGATTCTGAGCTTTTGATGCGCCGCCTGCTCGCCTCGCTCGCACTCCTGCTGCTGGTCCTGCCGGTCAGCCTGCGCGCCAGCGACGAGGAGAAGCCGGTCGAGCGGGTCTATCGCGTCTTTCCGTCGGCACCCAAAGGGCAGAGCGTCGCGGCTGTCGAGCTCAAGTCCGCCGGCTGCATCAGCTGCCACGTCAAATCGGACGCGGCTTCGATGCATGTCAGTCCGGCGGTGCGGCTGGGGTGCGCCGATTGCCACGGGGGCGATGCTGCGGTGCGCGGCAATCCCGCGCTGGCCCGCGACGATCCGGCTTACGTGGCGGCGCGCGATACGGCGCATGTGCTGCCGCGCTATCCGGGCGGCTGGCACTATCCCTCCTCGGCCAATCCGCAGCGCAGCTACACCTTGCTCAACAAGGAAGCGCCCGAATACGTGCGCTTCGTCAACCCCGGCGACTACCGCGTGGCGCGCGAATCGTGCGGAGCGTGCCATATGTCGACGATCGAAGCGGCGGAACGGTCCTTGATGGCCAGCGGCGCGATGCTGTGGGGCGGGGCGGCCTATAACAACGGGGTGGTGCCGTTCAAAAACTACATCTTCGGCGAAGCTTACACCCGTGAGGGCGAGGCGGCGAAGATCGTCAGCCCCGGCAGCCCGCCCGGCACACTCACCCCGCGCCAGGAGGCGCGCGGCGCGCTGGCCGAGCTTTACCCGCTGCCGACTTGGCAGGTCATTCCGCCCGGCGATATCTTTCGTGTGTTCGAACGCGGCGGGCGCAATATCGGCACCCAGTTTGCCGAAATCGGCCTGCCCAACCCCACCGGCAGCATCCAGCGGATGGAGGAACCCGGACGTCCCGATCTCAAGCAGTCGAACCGCGGCCCCGGCACGGGGCTGAGAGTGGCGATCCCGGTGCTCAACATCCACAAGACCCGGCTCAACGACCCCTACATGTGGTTCATGGGCACCAACGACCAGCCCGGAGATTATCGCCATTCGGGCTGCACCGGCTGCCACGTGATCTACGCCAACGACCGTGAACCGCGCCACAGCCTGACCTATGCGCAACACGGCCGCGACGGGCAGTCGATTACCCTCGATCCGACCATCGCCGACAAGCGCGAGCCCGCCCACGGCGCGCTCAAGGGCGATCATGATGAGGCTACGGAGTCGACCGACGAAAAGGAGCGCGGCCACCCGCTGGAGCACGTCTTCACCCGCGCGATCCCCACCGCGCAGTGCATGACTTGCCACATGCACCAGCCCAATATCTTCCTGAACTCGTTCCTCGGCTACACGATGTGGGACTACGAAGCCGATGCGCCGTCGATGTGGCCCGGGCCGGAAAATATCGCCCCGCGTCCCGCAGGGATGAACGATGCGGACTATGATCGTATCTACCGCCGCCAGCATTATCCGACCGCGAAGGACGTCCGCGCGGTCGAGGATCGCAACCCCGAAGGCGCGAGCCCCAAGGGGCTGTGGGCCGATCTCGATTTCCTTCGCAACGCCTACGACCTCAATCCCGAGCTCAAGGACACCCAGTTCGCCGATTATCACGGCCACGGCTGGAATTTCCGCGGTGTGTTCAAGCGCGACCGCGAAGGGAATTTGCTCGATGCAGGCAACCCGGTCACTGGAAAGGCCAACATCGTCTCCCCCGACGATCCCGAGAAGTGGCGCCGCGCGGGCGAAGGTAAATTCGTCGAGCCGGGCACCAATCCGGGCAAGACCGTGCACCTAATGGACATCCACGCCGAAAAGGGCCTGCAATGCGCCGATTGCCACTTCGCGCAGGACAGCCACGGCAATGGGCTGATCTATGGCGAGGTTGCCAATGCGGTCGAGATCGGCTGCAAGGACTGCCACGGCACCGCCGACGCCTATCCGACCCTGCTGACTTCGGGCCCGGCCGCGCCGCCCAAGGGCAGCAATCTGGCGCTGCTGCGCAATCCCGATGGCCAGCGGCGGTTCGAATGGGCCTATGACAGCGGCGGTCGGCGGGTGCTGATCCAGCGCTCGATCGTCGATCCGGCGCTGCAATGGACGGTACATCTGGTCAAAGACAGCGTCGATCCCAGCTCGCCCAATTTCAACGAACGCTCGGCGCGGGCCAAGCTGATGAGCCGCTCGGGCGCGCAGGATGGCAGCTTCGCCTTCGGCCCCGGCATCGCAAAAAACGACCGCGCGCATGACGACAACAAGATGGCCTGCTTCACGTGCCACCTCAGCTGGACCACCAGCTGCGGCGGCTGCCATCTGCCGATCGAGGCCAACTGGAAGAGCACCACGATCCACTTCAAGGGCGAGGAAACGCGCAATTTCGCGACCTACAACCCGCAGGTCGCGCGCGACGACATGTTCCAGCTCGGCCGTCACATGACCACCAAGGGCAATTCGGTCGCGCCGATCCGCTCAACCTCGGCGCTGGTGCTGTCCTCGACCAATCTCAACCGCGAGCGAATCTATATCCAGCAGCCGCCGATCAGCGGGATCGGCTTCTCCAGCCAGGCCTTCGCGCCGCATTTCCCGCATACCGTGCGCACCGCCGAGACCAAGAAATGCACCGACTGCCACCTCTCCGCCGCCGACGACAACAATGCGATCATGGCCCAATTGCTGGTGTTGGGCACCAACAGCGTCAACTTCGTCGGGCTCAACGCCTGGACCGGGCTGGCCGGCGGGTTCGAGGCGGTGCGGGTGACCGAATGGGACGAGCCGCAGGCGGTGATCGGCTCGTACCTGCAGAAATACGCCTATCCCGACTACTACCGCCTCCACGTCGATCAGAACGGCCGCGAGCTGAAGAACTGGACGCGCGGCAAGACTTTCGACGGCAATGCTTCGGGCGAAACCCAGCCGCTCGAGGAATTCCGCAATGTGGTCGAGGGGACCAGCGATCGGGTCGGTTGCCTGCAATTGCGCGGCGAATATATGTATGTGGCGGAGGGGAAGGGCGGCTTCCGCGTCTATGACGTGGCGTCGATAGCCAACAAGGGGGTGTCCGAACCGATCGTCTCCGCGCCGTTCTCGCCGCTCGGGCAGGATACCCATGTCGCGACGCCCAACGCGACCTGCATGGCGCTGCCCACCAACCAGCCGATCGCCCCGCTGCGCTCGACACCGGAGTTGCGCAAGATCAACCAGGAGCAGGCCTTCAAGCCGATCTACAGCTACGCCGCGGTGACCGACAGCGTCGAAGGGCTGGTGCTGGTCAATATCGAGAAGCTGGCCGACGGCGAGTTCCGCAACAACAAGCTCAGCCGCGCGGTGACCTGGAACCCCGACGGCGTGCTCACGGGCGCGCGGCACATCGTGCTGGCGGGGGAGGTGGCGTACATCACCGCCGATGCCGGGCTGGTGGTGGTCGATCTTGCCAATCCGCTGCATCCCGCGCTGGCCTCGGTCCAGCCGCTGACCGACGCACGGGCCAGCGCGATCCAGTTCCGCTATTTGTGGGTCACCGATGCCGAGGGGCTCAAGCTGTTCGACGTCACCGATTTGCGCAATCCGGTGGCGGTGCCCTCGGGAACGGTGCCGCTCACCGACGCCCGCCGGGTCTATGTCGCGCGGACCTATGCCTATGTCGCGGCCAAGGCGGAGGGGCTGGTGATCGTCAACGTCACAAAGCCCGCCGAGCCGCAGATCGTCCAGAAACTGACTTTCGAGGGCCAGCTCAACGATGCCGAGGATGTGATTGTCGGCAGCACCAATGCTTCGCTGTTTGCTTACGTCGCGGATGGGCGGAACGGGTTCAAAGTGCTGCAACTGACCTCGCCCGCGAGTCAGCCCAATTTCTACGGCTTCTCGCCGCTGCCCAAGCCCGAACTGATCGCTTGGGCGAAGACGCCGACGCCGGCGGTGTCATTGTCCAAGGGCCTCGACCGCGACCGTGGGGTGGATGAAACCGGCGGCCAGATCGCGGTGTTCGGCAGGCTGGGGTCAAGGCCGTTCACCCGGCCCGAGATGGAGCAGCTATTCATGACCAAGCGCGGCTTCCCGTTCAAGGTGAGCGATGAGGTGGACATGCGAGCGTGGCGGGCGGGGCGCTAAGGCCGCTCCGCCGCGATTATCTGCACGGTTTCGAGCAGCGCCGCGTCGTAGCGCGCCAGACTATTCAGGCTGCCGACCGTTTCGAAATGCGAGATCAGCCGCGTGCCGTCCCAGCGGTGCAGCGCATAGCCGGCTTCCTCGGTGGTGATCATCACGCGGCCGTCGGGCGTGGCGGGGTCGATCGGGGTCAGGTCGAGCGCGACCGCGGGGGCGGTCGAGGGGGCGACCACCAGGGGCATGCCGCCCAGCCCGGTCGCGATGGTGCGGTGGAGGTGGCCGCTGATGATCCCGACCACTTGATTGTGGCCGGCAATCGCTGTCACGAACCGCGCCATCCACGGCTCGCGCGCATCGCCGTCGAGCCAGGCGATGCCGCTCTCGAACGGCGGGTGGTGCATCGCGATGAGCGTCGGCGTGGCGGGGTGCGCGGCAAGCTGGTTCGCCAGCCAGTCGGCGCGCGCTGCGCAGAAGCCGCCGCCGTGACGCCCCGGCTCGAGCGTATCGAGCATGACGATGCGAAAGTCCGAAAGCTCGATAACATACTGGAGGAAGCCGCGGTCCAGCCACACTTGCGGGAACGCCGCGACAACGCCCTCGCGCGTGTCATGGTTGCCGACCATCGGCCACAGCGGCACCCCGAGTGGGGCGAGCGCCTTGACCAGCCGCGCATAGCTTTCCGCATCGCCATGCTCGCTCAAATCGCCGGTCAGCAGCACCAGGTCGGGCTGGCTCGGTGCGGATGCAACCCGCGCCACCACCGCGCGCAACCGTTCCATGTTGTATTCGTCCGGGTTGCCCGGATCGAAGCCGATGTGGATGTCGGTGATCTGGCCGATCAGCAAGCTCATGTTCCCCCCTGGCGCAGCGTAGCAGCGCGCTTGGCATTGGGCCATGGGCTGCGCGGTGCGGCGACAGTCGGGTGATAGCCGTGGCACATCGCGCAGCCCGACGGGGTTTTGTTTGCGAGCGTCGTGCTTTCGCCGAGATGGCAAGTGCGGCACTGTTTGAGATCGGGCAGAAGCAGGTCCGCGGAGGTAGTTGAGGTTGTGGCGGCGTGGCAGCCCGCGCAATCTCTCCCGAGCGGGCCCCGTCCTTCTCTGTGCCTCAGCGGTCGGTGACTGAACCAGCCGTGCTGCATATACCGCGCGGGCTGGCCCACCGGCACTACGGTCCATTGGCCGCCACGGAACACGGGCGTGTGGCACTCGCCGCACACCCCGTCGCGCGACAGTGCCTGCCCGATCCGGGCCGCGCCGCTCACCGGGGGCGAGAAGCGCGAGAAATAGCGTCCGCCCGCGGCGAATTCGCCGGGCCGTCGCCGTCCGATGACGATCGGCTCGACATGGCGGTCGGCGGCGCTGAGGTCGGCGGTCATCTGCGCGATGTCGCCGTGGCGCAGCGTGCGGGAAGTGGGCCCGACCATGTCATAGTCGAGGCTGTGACAGCTCTCGCAATCGCGGATCATCTCGACCGGCTTGAACCGCACCCCGTCTTCGGTCGGGTGGTGGCAGTCACTGCAGCCCAGCGCCTTGCCATAGCGGCCCAACGACATCGCCATTCGCGTTGCCCCGCCGAGCGCATCGAGGTGCTTCCTGTGCGGGAAAGTCAGCCCGCTGGCCTCGCGGGCATCGCCGCCCAGCGAAACGCGTGCATCCGGCTTGGCTCCAGGGATCGTTGCGACTAGCGGGCGGAATTGTGGATGGACTTTGCCGAAGTCCGCTGCATTGCCCAGCCTGGTATCGCGCAATCGCTGGTCGAGCGTGCCATGGCAATCCGCGCAGAATTTCTCGCGCGTCGGCTGCATCGGCCCCGCGCCTTCGTGCTCGGTGTGGCAATCGACGCAGGCCCCAGGTCCGGGCTTGCCGAAGCTGTGCGCCACGCTCTCAAGGAACCGGCCTCCCAGTCCCGGCACTTCGCGCGCACCCGCCATGCGCGAGGGCTGGGCGTGATCGTGCACATCCTTGTGGCAGGTCTGGCAAGTCTCGCTGCGCACCGCCTCGAAGGCGCGAACGTGGCAGCTCTCGCAATTGTCGGTCAGCGCATGATGCGCGAGGCTCAGCGGCCCCGGATTCCAGCTGGCATCGCCCCTGACGCTCTGCTTGGGCGCGCGGGTGAGATTGCTGGCAATCGGCCAGGCGAGGAACAGGCCAAGGATCGCCAGCCCGAGCAGCCACGCCATCGCCCGCTTGCCCGGCAGCGAGCGAGCCAGCGAAAAGGCGCGCTTCTCGTCGAGCGGTTCCGCTGCCGCGCCGGCGGGCTGGATGGTCAGCAGCACCGCGCCATCCTCGGCCCGCGCCACCGAAATGCGGTAACTGCCAAAGCGCAGTTCCGCCCCGCTGCGGCTGTCGATCAGCGCCGAGGTGGTGGCGCGGCCATCGAGCGTGAAGCCGAGCGTGCCCACCGCCTCGACCCGAACCCGCCCGTCGCCCGAGTCGGCAATCCGGGCATGCTGTGCTTCGACCGCGAGGTCGGGCAAATGGACGTCGTTTTCGGCGGCGCGTCCTACGGTGAGCGCAGGCTGGCCCAAGTCCTTTTCGCGGACGATCTCGCGCCCGTCGGCGGTCTGGTCGATCGTGCGAAGGCGGAAAGTCATGCCCGCGCTACCAATAATAGAACACGCTGACCACATGCGCGGTCAGCGCGGCCAGCAGCGCGAAAGTGGCGGGGACATGGACGAACAGCCAGACCTCGAGCAGCCCTTTGAGGCGCAAGTGCCGCCGCATCCGCTCGAGCAGCGCCTTGCGCCGGTTGAGCAGCGCTTCGACGCGGATCACCGCCGGGTCGGCGGCAACCGCAGGGTCCTCGGTGTTGAATTGCTCGATCGCGCGCTGCGTCGCGCAGGCCGGATAGTTGCCCGACAGGCGGCGGAGCAACGATCCGCCGAAGGCGTCTTGGGCCAGCGCGATCCGTACCCGGTCGGCGGCGTGCTGGGGCAGCGGCTGCGCCGCATCGAGCAGCTGGCGATCGGTGGCGCGCAGGGCTTCGACCATCTGCGTCTGGGTCATCTGCTCGCGATTGTTGCTCAGCGTGGCGGGGAGGGTCGCATAGGCGACGATCCCGAAAATGCCCGAGGCGATCACCAGCACCATCAGCGCATAGGCCAGTGTGTGGACGTTCCAGCCGAACTGGAAGCCGGTATGCAATGTGGCGATGACGATCAGCGCGAGGCCGAGATAGACATGCGCCGAGGTCCACGCCTTGAGCGACCATTTGCCCCGCGTCATTGCCCGTTTGCGGATGCCGAGTAGCGCGAGCCACACGATAAGCAGCGCGCCGATCGTGCCCAACGTATAGCCGTACCAGGTGCCGCCATTGGGGTGCGGCCCGACATCGGCGAAGATATACCCGAGCAGCGCGATGAATGATGCCGCCAGCGCCAGCTTGAGCCAGCGGAACCCGCGATGGCGCAGGAAGCCCTCGTGCCCGGCGTCCGCCATCAGGGAGCGCCGTCACCTTTGGCGACCGCGAGGAAACCTTCGGGCGAGACGCGGATCGCCGCGCCGGTCGGGCAGGCGCGCACGCAGGCCGGGCCGCCATCGATCCCCTTGCACATGTCGCATTTGATCGCCTTCTTGGCCTCATCCGCGCCCTTGACGTGGCCCTTGCGCCATTTCTTCGACGGTTCGCCCGGTCCGGGGCCGAGCCCGAGGAACAACCAGCTCAGCAGCGGCGGCTTGGGCGGAGGGACCGATTCCATCCGGATCACGTCATAGGGGCAGTTGCGCTGGCAGTTGCCGCAACCGATGCAGGTCTCGTCGATGAAGACTTCGCCATCCGGCCCCCGCTTGATCGCGTTGGGCGGGCAATCGGCCATGCAATGCGGGTGTTCGCAGTGGCGGCAGCTGGTGGGTACGTGGAGATGTGCATAGGTCCGCCCGGCTTCGCGGTTGAGGCGGCTCAACCCTTCGTGGCTGTCGGCACAGGCCTTCTCGCAATTGTCGCAGCCGACGCACAAAGTCTCGTCGATCAGCAGCACATCGGTCGCGTCGCCGATCCCGTTGTCGACCAGAAACTGTGCGGTTTCCGAATAGAGATCGACCGCGCCAGAAAAACTGTCCTTGCGGCTCTCGATAAAGGCGTTGAGATCGCGCCGCGCCGCCATGTCGGTCTGCGCCTTGCGGAGCAGCTCGGGCTTCTTCGCCATCAGCCGCGCGAAAGCCTCGCCGGGCAGGCGGATCACTTCGGAGCGGATCGCCGCCTTGACCGTCGCAGTCCGCAGCCCGCCCGAAATCAGTGCCATTTCGCCGACATAGCTCCCCGCAGGGAGGTAGGAGAGGAACACCGGCTTGCCGCCGATCGCCTTCTCGACGATCATCGAGCCGCGCCGGATCACGTAGATGTCGGTGCCCGCGTCGCCCTCGGCCAGCACCACTTCGCCGGCGCGCTTGTCCTGCACTTCGGCCCCCGCGACCAGCTCGGCGACATCGTCCTTGGTCAGCCCCGAGCCGAACATCTGCAGCAGCTGGCGCTCGATTGAAATGCGGTTGACCGCGCGCGCCGCGCTGGGTGCGGTGGCGATCAGTTTGAGCGCGGCGTTGCGCGAGAGTTCGACCGTGATGGTGGGCTGGCCAGCGCGCACCGTCGCGCCGCGCTTGCGCCCCGAGATCAGACCCACCTCGCCGACGATCGAGCCCTGCTCGATCGGCACGGTGACCGAGGGATCTTCCTTGCTAACCTCGACCAGCACCGATCCCGTGGCGATGGCAAACAGCGAGGAGCCTGGTTCGTTGCGCCGGAACACCGTTTCGCCATTTGCAAAGCTGCGCAATTCGCTGTCGAGCATCAGCTCGCGCAGCTGCAGGACGGACAGTTCGCGGAAAATCTCGACATTGGCATGGAGCAACGCGAGCCAATCATCGACGCTGCGCTTGATCGGCAGCGCGGCAAATTTGGCGGCGAGGATCGGCTCGTCGGCAGGCTTGAGCGCGGTATTTCCGTTCAGGAACTCGATCGCGTCATAGCCCTGGTTCATGCAGTGCTTGATCAGCGGATAGCCGGCCAGTGCGCCGATGACGTAGATGCCAGGCTTGGTCGATTCGAAGGTCGGGCCGAGCGCCGGGAAGGCAAGCCGGTCCTCGCTCGAGAACGCGACGCCCGTGGCCTCGACGAACTTGCGCGGCGGGGCCGAGCCCATCCGCGCGATCACCCGGTCGCAGCGCACCTTGATCTCGCCGTCGCGCGTATCGAGCGCGATCTCGCCCCGGTCGATCTGCGCAGGGGTGGTTTCGGCATGGATCGTGATCCGCCCGGCATCGCGCGCGGCCATCAGCGCCTTGATGTTGGCGTCCTTGGCGGTGGCGAAGTCGGCCGAGCGATTGACCAGGCTGACGACATTGCCCTGCGCGGCGTCCGCCGCCAGTCCCAGCGCATTCTCGATTCCGGCATCGCCGCCGCCGATCACGAAGATATGTTCGTCATTGTATTCGCCCGGGTCGTCGAGCTGGTATTGCACCATGGCGCTCTCGCCCACCGGGCAGCGGACGAGGTTCGGATTGCCCTGCGTGCCGATGGCGAGGATCACCGCCTCAGCGGCAATCTCGCTGCTGTCCTTGAGCGTCAGTGTGAAATTGCCCGCCTCGCCGGTGATACCCATCACTTCGGAATCGAAGCGCACATTGACCTTTGCTTCGGCGACTTGCCTGTCCCACAGCGCGAGAATCGCCTCGCGCTTGCCCGCATCGAAGTCGAGGTCGCTGCGCAGCACCAGCTTGCTGGGCGTCGCCATGATGTGCTTGCCCTTCTGGTACTTGAAAATCGTATCGGAGAGGCGCGCGGTTTTCTCGAGCAGCACATGACTCATGCCCAGCGCCGCCGCGCGTCCCGCAGCGCTCAATCCGGCCGGGCCGGATCCGATAATGGCGACACGAACTCGCTCGCTCACAGCCCACCCATCGTTGACGCATGCCTCGGCGATTGCATTCGCTCCGCAGCGCGGTCACACCACCTAGCATGACAGATGAGACTACCAAAACAACCGATCTCGGCAAAACAACCAATTTGGGTAAATGGGCACTGGCCGCCGCGCTGGTGGTTGCGGGCGTCGCTGTAGGGATGAAGCTCTATCGCCCCGCAACACCTGCAAACGTGAGCACCGCAGCTGTCGGCGCGGCCGACGCCGATCCGCTCGAAGCGCTGCGCGCCAAGGCCGAACAGTCGCCGGGCGACGGCGCGGTGTGGCAAGCGCTGGGCGATGCCTATTTCGCGCGCGGGATGTTTGTCGATGCGGCGACCGCGTTCGAACGGGCAACGCAGGCCGCGCCGGGCACGGCGCTCGGCTGGTCCTCGCTGGGCGAAGCGCGCGTCATGGCGAGCGAGCACGATCCGATGCCCGCACCCGCGCTCGCCGCGTTCCAGCGCGCGGCTGCGCTCGACGCCAAGGACCCGCGCGCGCGCTATTTCCTCGCCGTGCAACGCGACCTGACCGGCGATCACGCGGGCGCCATTGCCGATTGGCTGGCGCTGCTCGCCGATACCCCGCCGGGCGCGCCGTGGGAAAGCGATCTCAGGCGCACCATCGAGCAGGTCGGCAAGATCAACAAGATCGCGGTGGCCGAGAAGTTGGCGGCGGTGCGCCAGCCTGCGCCGAGCGCTCCGCTGGCCACCCGCGCGATTGCCGGGCCAAGCCCGGAAGATTTGCGCGCCGCGACCGCCATCCCGCCCAGCGAGCAGCGCGAAATGGCCGAAGCCATGGTCGCGCGGCTCGACGCCCGGCTGCAATCGCAGCCGAAGGATGTCGCGGGCTGGGTGATGCTGATGCGCAGCCGGGTGAACTTGGGCCAGCCCGACAAGGCATCCGCCGCGCTGCGCCAGGCGATTGCGGCCAATCCGGCGCAAGCGGAGGAGCTACGCCAGCAGGCCGGGGTGCTTGGTGTGCGCTAGAACCGAAAACTCGCCAGCAAATCTCTGTGTTCCAACAGGAAAATGACAAAGGTCAGCGCCAGCCCGCCCAGGAACACCCGGTAGGCGAGCCCAAGGAAGCGGTATTTCTTGTGCTGCAGCACCATCCCGTTCTGGTGGATATCGCGCAGCATGGTGCGGTAGATGCGCTCGTCATCGCCCAGCTCGGCGATCACGCGGTCGGCAAATTCGTCTTCGCTTAGCTGCGTAAAGACACTGAAAAACAGCAAATTGGGTGTGGCCTGGCCGGTCGAACGCGATCTGATCGAGGGCAGGATCGCCATGACCGCGCACATCGCCGAAACGAATGCCGAAGTCGCCAGCACCAGCAGCGCGAGCGTGAACTCTCCGCGGCTCGCCTGGCCGATGGCGATGGTGAAGACCACGAAAGTGGCGCCCATCAGGATGCTGGCCTTCTGGTCGGCCATCTGGCTCAGCGCAAGATTGGTCTGGGTCGCGGTGCGGACCAGATGGACCGCTTGCGGCGAAAGCGACGGCTTGTCCGGCACTCTTCAGACCACCCCGAAGGCGAGCATTGCGTCGGCCACTTTCTTGAACCCGGCGATATTCGCTCCCTTCACATAGTCGACATAGCCGCCGCCCATGTCGCCGTATTTGAGGCAGCTGGCGTGGATGCCCGCCATGATGTCCTTGAGCATCTGCTGGAGTTCTGCCTCTTTCCACGCGCGACGTTCGGAGTTCTGGCTCATCTCGAGCCCCGAGACCGCGACCCCGCCCGCATTCGCCGCCTTGCCCGGCGCAAAGAGGAATTTGGCCGCCTTGAACACATGCACCCCGTCGAGGTTGGTCGGCATGTTGGCCCCCTCGGCCACCGCGACGCAGCCATTGGCGACCAGCGCTTTCGCATCGTCGCCGAGCAGCTCGTTCTGCGTCGCGCAGGGCAGCGCGACGTCGCAGGGGACGTGCCACGGGGTCTTGCCCGCGGTGAAACTCGCGCCCTTGAACGCCTCGCAATAGTCCTCGATCCGGCCGCGCCGATGGGTCTTGTGCGCCTTGACCCAGTTGATTTTCTCCTGGGTGATGCCGTCCGGATCGTGGATGAATCCGCCCGAATCCGACAACGTCAGCACTTTGCCGCCGAGCTGGACAATTTTCTCCGCCGCATGGGTGGCAACATTGCCCGAGCCCGAAATCACCGCTCGCTTGCCGGTGAGGTCCTGGCCCTTGGTGGCGAGCATGCTGGCGAGGAAATAGACCGCGCCGTATCCGGTCGCCTCGGTGCGGATCAGCGAGCCGCCCCATTCGAGCCCCTTGCCGGTCAACACCCCGGTGAACTCGCCGGTAATCCGCTTGTACTGGCCGAACATGAAGCCGATCTCGCGCCCGCCCACGCCGATGTCGCCCGCCGGCACGTCGATGTCGGCGCCGATGTGGCGATAGAGCTCGGTCATGAAGCTTTGGCAAAAGCGCATGATCTCGCGCACGCTCTTGCCCTTGGGGTTGAAGTTCGATCCGCCCTTGCCCCCGCCCATCGGCAGGCCGGTGAGCGCGTTCTTGAAGGTCTGCTCGAAGGCGAGGAATTTGAGCACGCTTTCGGTGACCGACGGATGGAACCTGATGCCGCCCTTGTAGGGGCCGATCGCATTGTTGTTCTGGACCCGCCAGCCGCGTTGGACGCGGATCTGGCCGGCGTCGTCCTCCCAGCACACCCGGAAGCTGACCACCCGGTCGGGCTCGGCGATCCGCCGCAGGATTTGCTGGCTGTGGTATTCCTCCTTGTCGGCAATGAAGTCGAAAATGTCCTCGGCCACTTCGGTCAACGCCTGAACGAATTCGGGCTGGTGCGGATTGCGGCGGTTCACCCCGGCAATGAAACTCGGCAGGTCGACGTGATCGGCAATGGCCATCGGAATCCTCGCGTGGTCAGGGGAATGGGGGGATCAGGGTTTCCCAGGCACCTGGGGCGGTGGTGGCGGAGGCGCGGCCGGATCCTGCTGGCCGGAGGGCGGCACCGAAGGATTCTGCGGGGGAGGTGGGGGCTTGCGTGCCGGATCGGGCTGCTGGGCCGGTGCCTGCTGCCCGGCCGGTGCGCCGTATCCTTGCTGCGGCCCGCCCGCGCCGGGATCGTAGGTCGGCACGCCGGGAATATAGCGCCCGCCATCGGCCGGGCCTTGCCCGCCGGTTGGATCCCCCAGCAATACCCCGACCCCGCGCGGCGGACGGTGGCCATAGTCGGACGCGGGCAGCGGATAGGGCGTGCCGCCACCGCTTCGCACCAGCCCCGGCCGGCTGGCCAGCGACGGGAAAATCAGCGCATGGACCCGCGCCAGCCCGGGCAGCGAGATCGTGAACGGCCCGATCGGCGCAGCACCGGGTGCGGGGACGTAGACCGCCTGCAATGGCTGGTCGAGCGAGACGGTGTGGTTGCCGCCGGTCACATCGATCGCGCCCGGGACCAGCCCCGCCTGCGTGCCAGCGCCGGGGCCGCGCAGGATGATGAGCGAAGCGGTGGCGGGATCGGCCGGGGTGTTGCGCGGCACGCCCGGTTCGCTGCGCGCGATGGCCACCGCATCGGGCCCGATCACGCCTTCGACAATCGTTCCGCGCACGCCGATTGCCGCGATGGGAGTGTTGATCGACGAAGTGCCGCGCCGGTCTGCCCGGCCCGACATGAAGCGGAACGCGCCCTGCGCCACGGTTGCCGAGAAGGATCGCCCGCCATTGGGGTCATAAACATAGCGGTCGATCGTCAGGCGGGCATTGGCACCGACGGTGAACACCGATTTGTCGAGCAGCAGCACCTGGAGCTGGCTGCGCGCGCCCGTCTGCACCCCGTCGGCCAGCGCGATCCGCGCGCGCAGCACTGCGGGCCGGGGCTGCGGAGCGGTCGGGCTGCTGATCCGCGCATCGCCAAGGATCGCCGAATTGATCCCGACCACCTGCGGCGCATCGGCAGCAAGCGCGACCCCGCCCGAAAGCAGCAGGCCAAGCGAAATGACAGGCTTGAACATGGCGCGTCTCCTAGCGTCGGACCGTGTGGCAGGAAGCAGTCGCTTCGCGCCATCTGGCGTCGCCGACGCGATCGGGGTCGAGCGCTTCGAACTCGATCAGCGCCCCGCCGCGATCATCGACCCGGCAGGTCAGGCTGGCGTGGAGCAGCAGCGCTTCGTCGGATTCGGGATGATAGGTCAGCACGCGCTCGAGCGTGGCGAGCGCGCCCAGCAGCTCGCCATTGGCAATCTGCCCGCGCGCCAGTGCCATACCTGGGGCAATTGTTGCGGAGGCGCGCGACATCGCATCGAGTTCGGCGAGCGGATCGGGCGGTGCGGCGGCTTGCGCGCCAACCGGAAGAGCGAGCGCGGCGAGCAACGAAACGCCAAGTATCCGGACGCCCATGGACTTCCCCTTCCGCTTGCCGACTTCGTGTTCAAGCCGGTAGCGCTAGCAGTATCATTGTCCGCCGCGCGCTGCAAAGTCCGCGCGCCGCTTGCTGCGGTAAGGGTTGCGCCCTAATCTGCCGCGATGACTTGGGGGCTTATGCAGATATGACAGGTCCCGGCGCGCCCGATGCCATGAGCACCGCCACCGGTGGCCCGGACGCGCGCACCAGCGTGTTCTTCAGCTACGCCCGCGCCGACCAGAAGAAAGCCATGCCGATTATCGCCGCGCTTGAGCAATCGGGGCTACGGGTGTGGTGGGACGGATTGCTCGAAGGCGGCGACAGCTTCCTGCCGACCACCGAAGCCGCGCTCGAAAGCGCCACTGCGGTGGTAGTGTTGTGGTCCCGAACCTCGGTTGAATCGCACTGGGTCCGCGACGAGGCGACGCGCGGGCGCGATCGCGGCTGTCTGGTCCCGCTGTCGCTCGACGGGACGCATCCGCCGTTGGGGTTCCGCCAGTTCCAGGTCATCAACCTGTCCAAATGGCGCGGCCGCCGCGACGCGCCCGAGTTCGAGCGGGTGGTGCGGGCGATCGTGGCGCTCGACGGAGCAAGCCCCGCACCGTTTGCCGCGCCGCCGCGCCAAGGCCCGCAACTCTCGCGCCGGGTTCTGATCGGCGGCGGGCTGGCGCTGGGCGCGGCGGGCGGGCTAGGGGCATGGCAGCTTGGCCTGTTCGGGCGGCGCGGGGTGAGCGCGAACAGCATCGCGGTACTGCCGTTCGACAATCCGAGCCACGAAAGCGAGCAAGCCTATTTCGCCGACGGGCTGGTGGCCGAGCTGCGTTCTGGTCTCGCGCGCAACGGAGCGCTGCGCGTGGTGGCGCAGGCTTCGTCGGATGCCTTCCGCGACAGCAAGGACGATGCCCGGGCCATCGCCCGGCGACTCGGCGTTGCGGTCCTGCTCGGCGGCAGCGTGCGGATCGGCGGCGGCATGGTCCGGATTCTCGCCGATTTGACGGATGGCGACACCGGCTACAACCGCTGGACCAAGACCTTCGAGCAGCCGCTCGGCGATGTGCTCAAAATCCAGGAGGAGATTGCCAGCGCGGTGACTGCGGCGCTGACCAGCGAAATGGCGGCCACGACTGGCCGCGCACGACTTCAGTCGGGCGGGACCGACAGCGTCGCCGCGTTCGACAATTATTTGCGCGGGCGCGACCTTTACAACACCGCGGTCGACGAAGTGGGGGAGCGCGCGGCACTGGCGCGGTTCGATGCCGCGCTGGCGATGGATCCCAACTTCGCCTTCGCTCATGCCGCGCGGGCCCGTTCGCTGCTGGCAATCGGAAACCAGTACGGCAGCGCGAACGAAGTGCGGCTGCTTTACACGGCGGCGACCAGCGCGGCGCAGCGCGCGGTCGAGATTGCACCCGATTATGCCGAGGGCTGGTCGTCGCTGGGTGTGGTGTTGTTCCAGGGCCAGCTAAAGGTTGCGGCGGCGCGCCAGCCCTATGCTCAATCGCGCAAGCTTGGCGGCGGCGAGGCAGCGGTCAACTCGCGGCTGGCGACCTATGCCAGCGCCACCGGACGCGATGGCGAAGCGCAAGAAGCGATCGCGCGCGCACTCGATCTCGATCCGCTCAATCCGCTGATCAGGCGGCAGGAAGGCCAGATCCATTATTACGCGCGCCGCTATGACGCCGCAATCGCCTCGGTCAGGCAAGCGCTCGTGCTCGATCCTGCGCTGATAATGTCGCATGCGTTGATCGGAGATGCGCTGTTGGGCCTTGGTCGAACTGTTGCCGCTCGCGATGCCTATGCGAAAGAGCCGCTGCCGGTGCTGGGGGTGACGGGCCTGGCGATTGCCGAACATCGACTGGGCAATATGGCGGCGGCTGAAGGCGCGCGCGCGAAGATCGTCGCGGGGCTGGGGACCGACCAGCTGACGCTGTACCAGCAAGCGCAGATCGCGGTGCAATGGGGCGAAGCGCCCGCCGCGCTCGAGGCGCTGGAAGCGGCTTACGCGGCGATTGATTCAGGGCTCACTTTCGTGGCGCGCGATCCCTTGCTGGACCCGTTGCGCACTGTTCCGGCATTTTTGGATTTGCTAAACCGCATGGGATTCGCTTAACCTTCGCGTCCCACTCAACGGAGGGAAATTTCATGCGCAAGATCATTATGTTGACTGCTGCTGCCGCTGTGTCTCTGACACTCGGCGCGTGCAAGAAGGCTGAAGAAGCTCCGGCTGCGGACGCTGCTGCGACCGAAGCCGCTGCTGCGGCGACGACTGCCGAAACCGCTGCGGCGGATGCCAGCGCTGCTGCGGGCGATGCCAGCGCGGCTGCTGCCGACGCTTCGGCTGCGGCTGCTCCCGCAGGTGCCGAAGCCTCGAGCACCACCGGCGGCAAGACTACGCCTTAATTCGCTCCGGCCGCTTCGCGTTGCGGGGCGGCCGGATGTTACCGGGCCGCGCGCGCCGCTTCGCGCCGCGCGATGGTGATCCCGATCCAGTCGGCATAGGCGGCGACGCGCGTATAAACGCCCGGCTTGTCCGGATCGCCCCGGCACCCCGCGATATTCCAGCTTACTATCCCGATCAGGCGGCGCGGGTAGTCGCGATTGACCAGCGGCCCGCCGCTGTCGCCCCGGCACGAGCGCGGTTGTTCGGTGAGCGAGCCGCCGAGCGGGATGCGCCCGATCGCGCAGACCGCGCCGTAATGCGCGGCATCGCCAATCCGCCAGCGCCGGTTACAATCGGCCGCGCTGAGCGGATAGAGATCGGCTTCCATCAATTTCTGGCTCTGCAAATTCATCCCGACCAGCGCCCAGCCGGACACCGCGAGGTACTGGCCCTGCCGGGGCGGCTGGCCGCGATCGAGCGGAATTGGGGTAACATCGATGGCTGAGGGAATCCCCGCCGGCGTTTTGGCATCGGCGACGAAATGCACCAGCGCGATGTCGTGGTGCCGTGCGGGCGGTGCGCGCTCGGCCGGTTTGACGTAGCCCGGATGCCAGATCACCTGGTCGATCCGGTAGGTGAAACCGGTTCCCTCGCGCGCCACATTGGTCCCCAGGCGGATGCGGTAGCCAATGCTGCCGTCCGCCGGGTCGATGCAATGCGCGGCGGTCGCCACCCAGCCGCTGCGCCCGGTCCAGCCCGGCGCGATCAGCGAACCGCCGCACATGTGCTGGAGGATCCACAGCGACCCCTGGTCGGGCTTGTGGTTGCGGGTGAAGACCGCGCGGTCCCACGGCTGGTACATCTCGGCCTGGTAAGGCGCTTCACCGCGTGCCACTTCGTGACCGCCACCCGCGGCTGGCTGAAGCTCGTCGGCGGTGAACAGCACGTAGAGATTGCGCATCAGGCGCGCCGGCGGGATTCCCGATGCTCTGGCCTCGCGCCATATCCGCTTGAACTCTTCGGGATCGGCGGCCGCGGCCTTGAGCAATTCCTCAAGTTCGGCGGTGGTCAGGCCGCCTTCCTGCGCTGCATCCCACAGCTCGGCGTATTCGGCCGGCTCGAGCCCGACCTGCGCCATCAGCAGGTCGATGCTCGCGGGGCGGGGCGCTTTGGGGATCGCCTGACTTGGTGGGGTTGCCGCAGTTCCGGCTGGCTCGGCCGCGGCGCCAGTGCCGAGTCCCGCCAGCACCACCGCCAGCGATATTGGTGCAAGCCTGCGCAACGTCATCAACGTCCGATCACCGAATCGATCCATCCGGCGTAACTCGCCACTCGCGTGTAAACGCCCGGCTTGTTAATATCGCCGAAGCAGTTCTGATTGTTCCAGCTGACGATGCCGAGCACTGTCGGCGGGCCGTCGCGGTTGACCAGGGGGCCACCGCTGTCGCCCTGGCAGGTCTGCTTGCCCGCCGCCCCGGCGCAGAGCACGGTCTCGTTAATCGCCGCCGCGCCCCACAGCTGTTCGCAGCGCGGCGTGCCGACGGTGCGGAGCTGGACCTTCATCATCTCCGCGCGCGATTCCGTGTTGCTCACCCGGCCCCAGCCGGTGGCGTAAACTGCGGTGTCCCAAGGGGGCGGCGCGCCGCGATCGTAAGGGATGGCCTGAACCTGCGAGCCGGGCGCGGGGCCCTGCGCCGGATTGTCGTCGATGTAATGGATCAGGGCGATGTCATAGCGGGTGGCGGCGCGGCCTGCGGGCGGATCGCGGTATTGCGGGTGGCGGATGACTTGGTCGATCCGGTAAGTCCAGCCGCCCCCGGCAGCGATGTCCTCGGCCCCCAGGCGCACCCGGTAGCCAACCTTCGAATCGTTGTTGTCGAGGCAATGCGCGGCGCTCAAAACCCAGCCGGGCGCGATCAGCACCGCGCCGCACATGTGCTGCAACTGCCATAACGGCTTGTTCCTGGCCATGCCCTTGCGGACAAAGGTGGCCATCGGCCAAGGCTGGTAAAGCTGGGCTTGCCAGCGGACCTCGCGGTCGCGCACGGGATTCCCGCCGGTCGAGCGCGTCACCATCTGCGGGCGAATAACGATCACCTCGCCGCCGACCTGCTCGGTCAGGGGCAGCACCCCGCTGGGTTTGACCGGCTCGGGATCATAGGGCGGGATCTCCTCGCCAGGTTCCTCGCCCGGCTCGATCTCGACGCTGAGTTCATCGGGAGTTCCGTCGGTGGTCTCGTCGGCGGTCGGGGCGAGATCGGAATCGCCGGTCGTTGGGGCTTCAACCTCGTCCTCGGCCACCGTGTCGCCATCGGGGGGGGATGGCTGCGAGGCGAGGGGAACGGAGCCCAAGAGGAGGGTCAGCGGCAGCAGTGTTCGCCAAGTCATCGACAGGTCTCCTAGGTCAGTCCGGCGTCCGCAGGATGAGCGCGCTGCGCAGGCATTGGCAGACGACCTCGCCGCGCTGGTTGATCAGCTCGTGCCGGAAAGTGACGATCCCTGCGTTGGGACGCGATTTGCTGTCTTTCAATTCTGTCACTTCGCTGGTCGCGCGCATCGTATCGCCGATGAACACCGGCTTCGGCATCACGAGTTTGTCGTAGCCCAAATTGGCGACCAGCGTGCCGAGGGTGGTGTCGCCGACCGAGAGCCCGACCATCAACGCGAAAGTGAAAGTCCCGTTGACCAGGATTTGCCCGAATTCGGAAGCCTTGGCTGCCTCGGCATCGATATGCAGCGGCTGCGGATTGTGAGTCATGACCGAGAACAGCAAATTGTCGGTCTCGGTCACGGTGCGGCGGATTTCGTGCGCCAGCCGATCACCCACTGCCCACTGATCGAAATACCGTCCGGACATCTGCCACTCTCCCTGCAACGGGCCTAACACGCGCGCGCATTGTCGATAAGCGCTAAACGGGGGGTGAAATTCCGATTGAACCCAGCTATGATCGCGTCGGCGCACGGAAGGGCACTCGCATGAATCCGGTCAAACTGTTCAACGATCATCCCACCAGCGTTGGCGAGACCTATCGCGAGCATCTGGCCCATGCCTCGGGCTTTGGTTTTCGCATGGTTCTGGGCGGCTTCGCCTGCATCGTCCACGGGGTGTTGCCGTTCCTGTTCGTCAGGACCGGGAGCAAGCAGATCACTTCGCTGCACAGCAAGATGGTGACCAATCGCAGCAAGCTTCCCGCGATCCTCGACTTCGTGATCTGAGACGGGACGAAACCCGCGCTTTGTCCGGGCGCAGCAATTTTTTGTCGGCGGGGCGGGGTGCTCGTGTAAAGCGCGGGACGCCATGACCGTCGCGCTGACTCACCTCCAGCGGCTCGAAGCCGAAAGCATCCACATCCTGCGCGAAGTGGTGGCCGAGGCGGCGCATCCGGTAATGCTCTACTCGGTGGGCAAGGACAGCGCGGTGATGCTGCACCTCGCGCGCAAGGCATTCTACCCCGCGCCGCCGCCGTTCCCGTTGCTCCACGTCGATACCACCTGGAAGTTCCGCGAGATGTACGCGCTGCGCGACCGGATGGCCAAGGAAAGCGGGATGGAACTGCTGGTCTGGCACAACCAGGACGCGATGGACCGCGGGATCAACCCGTTCGATCACGGTGCGCTGCACACCGATATGTGGAAGACCGAAGGGCTCAAGCAGGCGCTCGACCACTACGGCTTCGACGCGGCCTTCGGCGGCGCGCGGCGCGACGAGGAAAAGAGCCGCGCCAAGGAGCGCATCTTTTCGTTCCGCACGGCGTCACATGGGTGGGACCCCAAAAATCAACGCCCCGAGCTGTGGAACCTCTACAACGCGAAGAAGTCCAAGGGCGAAAGCATCCGCGTTTTTCCGATCAGCAACTGGACCGAACTCGACGTCTGGCAATATATCCAGCTCGAAGGCGTGCCCGTAGTCCCGCTCTATTTCGCGGCCAAACGTCCCACGGTGGAGCGCGACGGGATGCTGCTGATGGTCGATGACGCGCGCTTTCCGCTGCTGCCGGGCGAAGTGCCGGCCCTCCGCTCGATCCGCTTCCGCACGCTGGGTTGCTACCCGCTGACCGGCGCGGTCGAGAGCGAAGCGGCGGATCTTTCCGCGGTGATCCAGGAAATGCTGCTCACCACCACCTCCGAACGCCAAGGCCGCGCGATCGACAAGGATGCCGGCGGGGCCGGGATGGAGAAGAAGAAGCAGGAGGGCTATTTCTGATGGAGCAGCCCTCCGCTTACCAGACCGACACCCTGATCGCCGACGACATCGACGCTTACCTCGACCGCCACCAGCACAAGACCATGCTGCGGTTCATTACCTGCGGCTCGGTCGATGACGGAAAATCCACGCTTATCGGGCGGTTACTCTACGATTCGAAGATGATTTTCGAAGATCAGCTCGCCGCGCTGGAAGCCGACAGCAAGCGCGTCGGCACGCAAGGGCAGGAGATCGATTTCGCGCTGCTGGTCGATGGCCTCGCCGCCGAGCGCGAGCAAGGCATCACCATCGATGTCGCCTATCGCTTTTTCAGCACCGAAAAGCGCAAGTTCATCGTCGCCGATTGTCCAGGGCACGAGCAATACACCCGCAACATGGTCACCGGGGCGAGCACCGCCGACCTCGCGGTGATCCTGGTCGATGCGCGCAAGGGCGTGCTCACCCAGACCCGGCGGCACAGCTTCCTCGCGCATACGCTGGGCATCCGGCACATCGTGCTGGCGGTCAACAAGCTCGATCTGGTCGGCTACGACCGAGCGCGGTTCGACGAGATTGTCGCCGATTACCGCAGTTTTGCGACAAGTATCGGCATTGCCGCCTTCACCGCGCTGCCGATCTCGGGCTTCAAGGGCGACAATATCACCGGACCCTCGGCCAACACCTCGTGGTATTCGGGGCCGAGCCTGATCGACCATCTTGAAAGCGTCGAGGTCGATAGCGACGCCGCGCAGGCCAAGCCGCTGCGGTTGCCGGTGCAATGGGTCAATCGTCCCAACCTCGATTTCCGGGGCTTTGCGGGCCTCATAGCGAGCGGCTGTGTCAAGTCGGGCGATGCTGTGCGGGTGCTGCCCTCGGGCAAGACCAGCACGGTCGCGCGGATTGTCACGCTCGATGGCGACCTGGACGAAGCGGTGGCCGGCCAGTCGGTCACGCTGACTTTGGCCGACGAAATCGACTGTTCGCGCGGCGACGTGATCGCGGCCGCCGATGCGCCGCCGCAGGTGGCCGACCAGTTCGAGACGACGCTGGTGTGGATGAGCGATACCGCGCTGGTCGCGGGCCGCAGCTACTGGCTCAAGCTCGCCACACAGACCGTCTCGGCAAGCCTGCAGGAGCCGAAATATACTATCAACGTCAACACGATGGAGCACATGGCGTGCAAGTCGCTTGAACTCAACGCGATTGGTGTGGCCGAACTGACCACCGACAGACCGATCGTGTTCGAGCCTTACGTCGATAACCGGACGCTGGGCGGGTTCATCCTGATCGACAAGCTGACCAATGCGACCATCGCGGCGGGTATGCTGCACTTCTCGCTACGCCGCGCGCAGAACGTCCACTGGCAGGCGCTTGACGTCACGCGCGAGGCGCATGCCAAACTCAAGGGGCAGAAGCCCGCAGTGCTGTGGTTCACCGGGCTGTCGGGTTCGGGCAAGTCGACCATCGCCAATCTGGTGGAGAAAAAGCTCCACGCGCTGGGCCACCACACCTTCCTGCTCGATGGCGATAACGTTCGCCACGCGCTCAACAAGGACCTCGGTTTTACCGAGGCCGACCGGATCGAGAACATCCGCCGCGTGGGTGAAGTGACCAAGCTGATGGCCGACGCCGGCCTCATCGTCATCACCGCCTTCATCTCGCCATTCCGCGCCGAGCGCGAGCTGGTGCGCGCGATGCTGCCTGCGGGCGAGTTCATCGAAGTCTATGTCGACACCCCGATCGCCGAAGCCGAAAAGCGCGATGTCAAAGGGCTCTACAAGAAGGCGCGGGCTGGCGAGCTCAAGAACTTCACCGGGATCGACAGCCCCTACGAAGCGCCCGAACTGCCCGAAATGCATATCGATACGATGGTCACCAGCCCCGAATCCGCCGCCGAGGCGATCGTCGAGCGGGTGGTTGGTGTATGGTCGCCGACGCTATGACCGATGCCGAACTCGCTGCCGAGCTGGCGGGGGAGGCCGCGCGCCTGCTGGTCGAATTGCGCGAGACCAGTGGGGTCAACGGCCGCGAGTTGGGCCAGCTGGGTGACGAGCGCGCCAACCGCCTGATCCTCGATCGTCTGGCAACCGAACGGCCCGCCGACGCGGTGCTGTCGGAGGAAAGCAAGGATACCCCCGAACGTCTAACTCGTTCGCGGGTATGGATTATCGACCCGCTCGACGGGACGCGCGAATATGGCGAGGGGCGCGACGATTGGGCGGTACATGTTGCGCTCGCCGTAGATGGCGTCGCCAGCGTCGGCGCGGTCGCGCTGCCAGGACAAGTCTTGCGCTCCGACCAGCCGGCACCGCTGGCCCCGCCCAACCGGCCGCCGCGCATGGTGGTCAGCCGCACCCGCCCGGCGCAGGAAGCGGTCCATGTCGCGGTCAGCTTGCAGGCCGAGCTGGTGCCGATGGGCAGCGCCGGGGCCAAGGCGATGGCGGTGGTGCTGGGCCAGTCCGACATCTACCTCCATTCGGGCGGGCAATATGAATGGGACAATTGCGCGCCCGTCGCGGTGGCGCGGGCTTATGGCCTGCACTGCAGCCGGATCGACGGCAGTGCGTTGGTCTACAATTGCGCCGACGTTTCGCTCCCCGACTTGCTGATTTGCCGCAAGCAAGACGCGGCGCGGGTGCTCAAACTCGTCGCGGAGATCGGTGCCGCCTAGACTTGTTGCCAGCGGAGCCACGGCACGCCAAGGACGATGGCGCGAAGGGAGGCGGCATGAGTCTGATGCGTTTCAAAGGCTTCGGCGGGATCCGGCTCGAGGCCGAAGTGCTCGGCGCCGAGCATGATCCGGCGTTGCTGCTGATCCACGGTGCCGGGCAAACCCGTGCCATGTGGCGCGAGATCGCCGCCGCGCTGGTTGGCGCAGGGCGGCGGGTCGTTTCGCTCGATCTGCGTGGCCACGGGGGCAGCGAATGGCCCGCGGACGGGCGCTACGATTTCGATGCGCATGTCGAGGATCTGCGCGCAGTGCTCGCGCAGATGGGCTCGCGCCCGGTGGTGGTCGCCGCGACTTTGGGCGGTTGGATAGCGGCCGCCGCGCTGGCGACCGATGCGGCGACCCTCGCCGCCGGGCTGGTGCTGGTCGACATGCCCGCGCGCAGCGATGCGGGCACCACCAGCGAGCTCGCCGCGCGACTTAAGCAGCCCGCGGGCGGGGCGGGGTGGGACCCGCGCATAATCGGCGGCTTCCTGCTCGACGATATTGCCGACCGGCTGGCGGCAGCCGCGCCCGCGCTGGCATTGCCGACGCTGGTGGTGCGCGGCGGATTGTCGGGGATGGAGTGTTCGGAAGTGAGCCGGCTGGTCGATGCGGCGCTGCCCAACGCCGAATGCGTCGAGCTGGGCGATGCCGAGCTGCTCGTCGTGACCGACCGGACCGAGGCCTTCCTCGGGCTGCTGCTCGAATTCCTTGAGCGCAAGCAGCCGCGCGACGCCGCCGAATTCCGCGCCGGATCGGACGCGCGGACCTTGCGCGACGCGCTGGGCTGCTTTTCCACCGGGGTGACCATCGTCACCGCGCAGGGACCGGACGGGACACCGATCGGGCTGACCGCCAATAGCTTCACTTCGGTCTCGCTCGATCCGCCGCTGCTGCTGGTGTGCATCGCCAACAACGCGAGCAGCGCGGCGATCCTCAAGGCGGCCACCCACTTCGCAGTCAACGTGCTGCAGATCGGCCAGCAGCCGACCTCCAATCGTTTCGCGGGCAAGGGCGAAGACCGCTTCGGTCAGACCGAATGGCACCAAGGCGAAACCGGCGCACCGGTGCTGACCGGCTCGCTTGGCACGTTCGAATGCCAGCGCCATGCGGTCCACGAGGGCGGCGATCACTTCATCCTGGTCGGCGAAGTGGTCCGCGCCGAATTCGAACCGCGCCGCGATCCGCTGCTCTATTTCCGCGGCAAATACCGGCGGCTGCATTTCGCGTAAGTGTTGGTTCAGCCTAGCTGAACCAGGCGCGGCAAACGACTCTAACCCCCGATGCGCACTCCGATCCATAGCGTCCGCGGCGTGCCGAGGTCGATCGAGCCCGCCTGATTGCGGGTGACGACCTCGGTATCGGTCAGATTTTCGGCGCGCAGGACCAGACTGAACGGACCGGCCAGCGGGACCTGCGCATAGGCACCCAGCGTGGTCGCGGGCGGCAGCAGATCGGTTTCCAGATCGTCCTCGAACTGCGCGCCGGTGTGGCGCAGCGTCGCGGCGAGCGTCCAGCCGGGGCGCGGGCGCCAGCCGAGCGTGGCACTAGCGGCCAGCTTGGCCGTCTGGGCGGGGCGCTTGCCGTCAAGATTGCTCGCATCCTCCACCATGGCGTCTGTCCAGGCGAGCGAACCGTCGAACGCCACCGCGCCCAGCTTCGCGCCCACGCCCAGCTCGACTCCCCGCGCATGGACCGCGCGGACATTGCGCCGTTCGCGCAGATTGGGACCGATCGTGACGTTGGCGATCGCGTCGCGCACGCGGTTGTCGAAGGCGGTGGCGGAAAGCGTGAGCCCGGGGGCAGGGCGCCAGTCGAACCCCGTCTCGAACCCGCGCAAGCGTTCGTTCCTCAGCGCCGCATTGGCGCGGGTGGTGACGGGGAACACCACGAATGGGCGGTAGAGTTCGTTGAGCGTCGGCAGCCTGATCGCGCTGTAGCCCGCGCCGCGCAGATCGAGCGTGGGCCGCGCATGCAGCACCGCGCCGCCGCGCAGGCTCGTGGCCCAGCCCGCGCGGTTGGCGAAGCTGGTGTTGGTGGTGACGGTCCCGCTCGGCGTGGTCTCGCGGAAATATCCGTCGCGCACGGTCCACCGATCCGCCCGCACCCCGCCGGTCAGCACCAGCGCGCCAAGGCTCCAGTCGTGCTCGAGGTAGAGCCCCAGATCGCTGTTGCGTCCGCCCGCGCGCCGCCGCGCGGTGACCAGCCCGGTGACCGCGCTGTAGGCCTCTTCCTGCAGGCCGCCGTCGGCCAACCGCCAGTCCGCGCCGATCCGCAGCACATGGCGCGCGCCAACTGGAGGGCGCAGCTCGAGCTTGCCGCCGAGCCCGGTCGAGGGGGTCTTGCGCTGGTCAAGCGTCTTGCGAAAGCTGGTCGCGCTCACGACCACGTTGGAAAAATCGCGCGCCTGGACATAGCCGAGCGCTTCGAATGCCCACGCCCCGCGCCCGACCAGCCGCAGGCTCGCATCCTGCCCGCTCGAGGAACTGTCCGCCCCGGCAAAGCGCAAGCTGCGATGATCGGCATAGGCCAGCCCGCGCGCCTGCAACTCGACGTCCGGGGTCAGCGGCGCGACCAGCCGCAAGCCCGCCGACCAGCTCGCATATTTGGCGCGCACGCTCGCGGGAACGCGCTGGCTTATGGGCGTGGTCCAGAAGCCCTGGCCCCGGTCCCACCGCGCACTGACCACTGCAAATCCCTGACCCAGCCGCGGCGCGAGCGTGGCGGACAGTTCGCTCTCGCCGCGATCGTCGATCAGCGCCTGCCCCGAAACCAGCCCGAGCGCGTCGGGTCCCGCGCTCACCAGCTCGATCGTCCCCGCCACCGCGCCCGCGCCGAACGCCCCCGCACCGCCGCCGCGCGTCACCCGCGCCGAGGCCAGCCGCTCGGGGGCCAGCGCGGAGAGCGGAACATAGCCGAAGAACGGATCGGCCATCGGCACCCCGTCGAGCAATACCAAAGTCCGGCTGCTGGCATTGCCGCCCAGCGCGCGCAAAGTGACCCCTTGCGCCGACGGGTTCGACGAGCGGCTGTCCGAGCGGCGGAACTGCTGGAACCCTGCCGCCCCGCCCAGCGCATCCTCGATCCTCCCCGAGGCCGCAGCGAGCAGCCGCGCCCGGTCGATCTCCTGCGTGGCGTATGCCGGGGTGGCGGGCGTATCCGCCAATCCGCGTCCGGTAACGACGATCGGGGCAGCGGGCTCCGGTGCTGGTTGGGCCAGCGCGGGCAGCGGCGCAGCGGCGAGGGCGAGGAGTGTGAAGTGACGCATCGGCGCTCGCCCTAGTGGGGGATGCACGCGAGGGGAAGCGCGCTCACTCCCCGCCCTCATCTTCCTCATCCCATTCGGGCGCGGCGAGGAATGCCTTGTCGTCCGCGTCGGGAAACTCTTCGACATAGCTGCCGCCAGCGGAATGACGATCCATTGCGGCTACTCTGGCCAGAATTGCACGCCGGACATCCTCGATATCGGGCTCTGCCTGCCGCCACTCCCACTGCCATTCGCGTCTGAGCTGGTCGTAGACCGGATGGCCGGGACGCAGCACGGCGAAATCGGGTCCGGTGTCCCGATAGCGATCGGCGCGGCGCTGGCTCAGCACGAAGCGGATGTGCGCGAAATTGTGTTTGCGATAGGTGCCGAGCAGCTGCCCCGCCGAGACGATCGGCAGCTCCTCGCCGCGGATCGCCAGCTCGAGCGCGCAGTCCTCAAGCCGCGCCACCCCGCAGTCGATCGCCGCCTCCCACGCGGAAGCAAAGCCCTCCGCTCCCGGCTGGTTGCGCAGCCGATAGAGCGCCTCAAGCGAAGCCCCGATGCTCCGCGCCGCCTGCGTCACGATCCCCGTCGCGGCGAGGCAGGCGATAAACCCCCGCCGCCGCTCGGGCGTGATTGAATTGCGCCGCGGGGCCTTGTGGAGATAGGGGGCGAAGCCGAGCAACGGATCGTTGGGATCGGGCGGCAGATCGGCGAAGGCGGTGCGACTGGTGCGGCGCGATGGGCGGGGGGAGGTGGTGATTAACCCAGATCCTCTCCGCTTTTGCGAAGCACAAGGGGGGAGGGGGACCGCTGCCGCAGGCAGTGGTGGAGGGGTATTCGAGGCGCGCGCAATTGCCCCTCCGTCAGCGCTGCGCGCTGCCACCTCCCCATTTGGCTGTGCAAAATGGAGAGGATCGGAAGGCTCATGTTCGGGAAGATCGGATGAAGACAAGGGGCGGCTCCGCTTTGCGGTTGTAGGATTCCCCTATGGAGGACCGGCCTAACGCGGGTGGGGGTGTGTAGGAAAATGGTTTTTCACTCGACCCCGAGCGTCTGTCTATGCGCCCAAGGGACGGACCATTTCGGACGCATCTCACATTGCGTCAGCGCGCCACGGCTGCGACCATCTATGTCAATCTAGCAGGCTCGCCATGCTCCACATCTCCATCGCCGAGATGAGATCGCATTTCTCCAAGTTCGTTACGCGCGCTGCAGCGGGAGAGAGCTTTGTGATCTCCGGCGCGGGAAACCCGTCGCAATGCTGCTGCCCCTTGCCAACTCGCCGTCCGCTTTTGCGACATGAGCGCCTCCAGCCTGCGCGGCGACGACACGCTGCACCTCGCGGTGGCCCCTCACTGGGCGGACACGCGCTGGCGACGCTGGATGAGGGGATGCGGGAAGGGGCGGGGGCTGTGGGGGTGAGGGTGGCGGTAATTGACCGATGAAGCCCGAAGTGTCGCATGACTCCGTCAACCGATTTCTCGATGGCGAACGCGAATCGGGCTTCTCTTTACCTCGCTGCTCCAAAGTATATGTATGGTCTCGAGCTGCGGAACGCGATTGCAAGCGAGACGCGTGAGGCAAAGGACTTGGCATGGCAATAAGTGACCAACGATTAGCGCTCTTTGTTGCGTTTGCCGAGTTTGAGAAGGACGTAAGGTCGCTAATCCAACCTTACGTCAATGATTCCAAGGTCATGGCCTCAGCAATCGGGACTGAAGCGTGGCAGAAGGCCTGTGATCGCTCGCAGCAAAATGTAGAGTCACGTGAAGAAGAATCAATTCTGCACTATCTCGATCTTGGCGATGAATTAAAAATACTGGTTCGCATCCGGGGCGAACTATCGAATTCCGTGGGAGATTGTATACAAAAGTCGAAGGCCAAATTTGGCGAACTCTGCTCAATTAGGAACAGGGTTATGCACCGAAGGCCATTGGCATTTGACGATTACCCAAATACGTTCTCAATTATTGATTTATTTGTCGAACGCGCAACTACGTATTTTCCAAATACGCAAGCAGCTGTTCGAGCAGCTCAAGCAGGCAAGGTTTTTGACTACTACGGAGAAGCTTCATTTTCTCCAGAAATTGACAAAATAACCCACAATCTTCCAGTTCCAGATTTTGATGATACCGGTTTTCTTGGCCGCAAGGATCAGGTCCAAGAACTTTCAAATGCTATCGATGGCCCATTTCCTGTAATAACCATACTTGGCGTTGGCGGCGTGGGAAAAACTGCCCTAGCGCTGCAAGTAGCTTACGATTACATTAGCCGAGATAATGGAAATTTCGATGCAATTATATGGGCGTCTGCTAAGACGTCGCGACTAACCGGGACTGATGTTGAAGAAATTGTTGATTCAATAAAAGACTCCACGGGTATTGCACATGTTGCGGTGTCGGAATTATCTGGCAGCGTAGAGAACGACGTGTTTGAAGATCTCAAAATAATATTATCTACATACAGGGTTCTATTATTTATTGATAATCTTGAAACTATATTAGATGAGAAAATAAGACTGTTTGTGCGCGCTATTCCGGTGGGAAGTAAAGTCGTATTTACTTCGCGAGTTGGTCTTGGGGCCTTCGATTTCACGATTCCACTTGGTGGATTGAGCAAGGCGCATGCTGGCGCGTATTTCAAACGCGTCGCCTCAGTTTGGAAACAGGGTCACCTGTTGAAACTTGCAGATGAGGTGTTGGAGTCACATATCAAGCGACTCGATTATTCGCCGCTTGGGATAAAATGGTTTGTCCAAGCGGTGTCTAAAGGGGCATCTGCGCAAAAAATATTGGCTGAGCCAAAAAAGCTTCTTGCATTTTGCTTAGATAATATAATCGACAAGTTGAATGGAGAGGCTAAGGCATTACTTTATGTCTTGGCGATAACAGGACGAGAGCAATCACCGGCGTCGTTGCTATATATTTCAGAGATCGAGGATCATCAAATTGATGAAGGCTTACGGGAACTAGTTGGATCTAACCTTATTACTGTGATTTCTGGGAGGTTTGGGGACGATGATCGCTACAAAATTACACCGCTTGCAATGGGTTACATTAGTCGCTTCAAAGCACCGTCGATTGCCGTTCAAGGTAGAGTAAGGCAACGTCAAGCGCAACTGACCAGCATAATCGAGAGAGCTCAGGAAGAGTCGGTAGGACAATATGTGTATGATCCGTATTTCGTGTTCGTCCGAAAGGAGTTTGCGGGTACCGACTCAATTGCTGCCGTCCAGTTGAAGTCTGCACTCTCGATGTGCAAGCAGGGAGACTATCAACTGGCGTTCGAGCGTGTTGAGAGCGCAAAGCGTATTGCACCTGGCTACTTCGAGGTTTTTCGGGTGGAGGCATATATCGCGGCTTACGAAGGCAACTCTCTGTTGGCTGCCGGCGCGTATGAACAGGCCATGGCTCTGCGCCCGGATCATCCGCCGCTCGCTGTTTGGTACGCAGGGTTTTTACTCCGATCGCTTGACGAGAGGGGACGCGCACTGGAGATTCTCTGTCATGCAAGGACGGTTGATCCAGAGTCAGATTCTGTGCGACTAGAGATTGTCCGCTGCTTGATGTACGATCAGAAAA
The DNA here is from genome assembly GCA_035543295.1 of Novosphingobium sp. GTDB lineage: Bacteria > Pseudomonadota > Alphaproteobacteria > Sphingomonadales > Sphingomonadaceae > Novosphingobium. The sequence goes on along the minus strand of DASZZS010000021.1, from coordinate 130,941 downwards.
TTGATGAAGCTTGGCGCGAACTAGAGTCGATTGTCCCCTCGACGCTACGCGTCGCAAGATCTGAACGCATATACTACGACTTAAGTGTTCAATGTTGTGCGAGAGGGCTTGAGAAGGGCTTGGTTGAGGCAAACAATGGAATATTTTCGAAGTATATTACGATGCTTGGGGCATTAATAGTTAGAATACCACCATATGTTATTGATGCGCATCTTAAGGAGAGCCTGAGTAATGTGATTCAACTGATGCGTCGATTCGCTGCGCGTGAAAATGGATCGCCCTCAGGAATCGAGGCGAGTTCAATCATTGCGAAGGCAGAAAGGCTCGTTGGAGGATTGCGCTTGGAAGGTGATCAAGGGGGTAGCGAAGATCGCTCTGGGGTGGCAGGCAGAGGAATCGTCGCCAGAATTCTTTACGAAAAGGGATATGGTTTTATTGCATCTGGCGATGGTCGGGAATTGTTCTTTCACTGGAGATCGCTTCCGTCTCGAGATGTATTTGATTCCCTTCAACAGCGTGACGACGTAGCTTTTTCAATTGGTTTTAACGACAAGGGTGACTGTGCAGTCGATGTGGTTCGAATGTCCAGTATCAACGGCTGAGTAGCTTATGTGCAATTCCTCCCGACCGTGTGCCCTTGACCTCTCCCCCGACTCCCGCTAACGGCCCGCGCTCCAGTCGCGGCTTGCGCCTCGCCCGGACATAAGAGCTGAACATTGCCGGTGCGCGGCGGGGCCCAACCCCCAAGCAATCCGTCAAAGTAACCCGGCGCCTTTGGGCTGCCTGGTGGAGCGTTTTCGGCTCATGCGGTGCCTGGCGGGTTTGACCCGGCCTTTGGGCGCGCCGTGTGGGAACTTTCCGATCCTCGCTTCACCGGTCTGGCCACCAAGGCGCCACAACCAAGGTGAAGAGTACTTCATGCCTACGATCAACCAGCTGATCCGCAAGGGTCGCGTTCCGCAGAAGGCCAAGTCGAAGGTCCCTGCGATGGAGCAGAACCCGCAGAAGCGCGGCGTTTGCACCCGGGTTTATACGACCACGCCGAAGAAGCCGAACTCGGCTTTGCGCAAGGTCGCCAAGATCCGCCTGACCAACCAGCGCGAGGTCATCTCCTACATCCCGGGCGAGGGCCACAATCTGCAGGAGCACAGCGTCGTGCTGATCCGCGGGGGCCGCGTCCGCGATCTTCCCGGCGTGCGCTATCACGTGCTGCGCGGGGTGCTCGATACGCAGGGCGTCAAGGATCGCAAGCAGAGCCGCTCGAAGTACGGCGCCAAGCGCCCGAAATAAGCGCGCTGCCGCTTACTGGTTTACCGGCCTGCGCCTGAGCGCGCTGGCCCGAGTTAAGGAATTCATCCGATGTCACGTCGTCGTCGTCCCGAGAAGCGGGTCATCCTGCCCGATCCCAAGTTCAAGGATCAGATCCTGTCCAAGTTCATGAACAACCTCATGATGGACGGCAAGAAGTCGATCGCGGAAAGCATTGTCTATGGCGCCATGGAAACCATGGAAACCCGCAGCAAGGCCAACCCTATCGAGCTGTTCCACACCGCGCTGACCAATGTGGCACCGCAGATCGAAGTGCGCAGCCGCCGCGTTGGCGGGGCGACCTATCAGGTCCCGGTCGAGGTTCGTCCCGAGCGCGCCCAGGCGCTGGCGATCCGCTGGCTGATCACCGCGGCGCGCAATCGCTCGGAAACGACGATGTCGGCCAGGCTTTCGGCCGAGCTGCTCGACGCCGCCAACAACCGCGGTAATGCGGTCAAGAAGCGCGAAGACACTCACCGCATGGCCGACGCCAACCGGGCGTTCAGCCACTATCGTTGGTAGCAACGAAAGAGAACAGACGGCGTTGGTAGGACTCCAAGTCGTAACATTCGTAACTATATGAGGGGCGGGCCACCGGCTCTCCCTCATCACCCAAGGACAAGACCATGGCACGCGGCCATCCGCTCAGCATGTATCGCAACATCGGGATCATGGCGCACATCGACGCCGGCAAGACCACAACCACCGAGCGCATCCTCTTTTACACCGGCAAGTCCTACAAGATCGGCGAAGTCCACGACGGCGCGGCGACCATGGACTGGATGGAGCAGGAACAAGAGCGTGGAATTACAATAACTTCCGCCGCGACGACCTGTTTCTGGGGCGACTACCGGATCAACATCATCGACACCCCGGGCCACGTCGACTTCACCATCGAAGTCGAACGCTCGCTGCGCGTGCTCGATGGCGCGGTGGCGTGCTTCGACGGGGTTGCCGGGGTCGAGCCGCAGTCCGAGACGGTGTGGCGCCAGGCCGACAAATACGGCGTTCCGCGGATGTGCTTCATCAACAAGCTCGACCGCACCGGCGCGAACTTCAAATATTGCGTCCAGTCGATCATCGACCGCCTCGGCGCCAAACCGGCGGTTCTGTATATCCCGATCGGGCTCGAAGCCGACCTCAAAGGTCTGGTCGATCTGGTCGAGATGCGCGCGATTATCTGGAAGGACGAAGCGCTGGGCGCCGAGTTCTACTACGAGGAAATCCCCGCCGATCTCGCCGACGAAGCGGCGGAATACCGGCACCAGCTGATCGAGCTGGTCATCGACCAGGACGACGACGCGATGGAAGCCTATCTTGAGGGCAAGGAGCCCGACGTCGCGACGCTCAAGGCGTGTATCCGCAAGGGCACGCTCAACCAGTCGTTCGTGCCCGTCTGCTGCGGCTCGGCGTTCAAGAACAAGGGGGTCCAACCCCTGCTCGACGCGGTGGTTGACTATTTGCCGTCACCGCTCGACATCGAAGACGTCAAGGGCGTCAAGATGGACAGCGACGAGCCCGACAGCCGTCCGCCCGAAGACAATGCGCCGTTCAGCGCGCTGGCCTTCAAGGTGATGAACGATCCGTTCGTCGGCACCCTGACTTTCATCCGCATCTATTCGGGCACGCTCACCAAGGGCACCTATCTGAACTCGGTGAAGGACCGTAAGGAGAAGGTCGGCCGGATCCTCGAAATGCACGCCAATGACCGCAAGGACATCGACGAGGCCTTCGCGGGCGATATCGTCGCGTTGGCCGGCATGAAGGAAACCACCACTGGCGACACGCTCTGCTCGGAAAAGCACCCGATCGTGCTCGAACGCATGGAATTCCCCGAGCCGGTGATCGAACTGTCGGTCGAACCCAAGACCAAGGCGGATCAGGAAAAGATGGGCGTCGCGCTCAATCGCCTGTCGGCCGAGGATCCTTCGTTCCGCGTTTCGACCGACCATGAATCGGGCCAGACGATCATCAAGGGGATGGGCGAGCTGCACCTCGACATCATCGTCGATCGGATGCGCCGCGAATTCAAGGTCGAGGCCAATGTCGGCGCGCCGCAGGTGGCGTATCGCGAGTATCTCGCCAGGCCGGTGGACGTCGATTACACCCACAAGAAGCAGTCGGGCGGTACGGGTCAGTTCGGCCGCGTGAAGCTCAAGGTCACGCCGGGCGAGCGCGGCAGCGGCATCATCTTCAAGGACGAGATCAAGGGCGGCAATATTCCCAAGGAATATATCCCCTCGATCGAGAAGGGCATGCGCGAGACCGCTGCCTCGGGTTCGCTGGTCGGCTTCCCGATCATCGATTTCGAGATCAACCTGTATGATGGTGGGTATCACGACGTCGACTCCTCGGCGCTGGCGTTCGAAATCGCTGGCCGGGGCGCGATGCGTGAAGTTGCGCAGAAGGCCGGGATCAAGCTGCTCGAGCCGATTATGAAAGTCGAAGTCGTTTCACCGGAAGATTATTTGGGTGACGTCATCGGCGACATGAACAGCCGTCGCGGCCAGATCCAGGGCACCGACAGCCGCGGCAATGCCCAGGTCGTCGAGGCGCTGGTGCCGCTCGCAAACATGTTCGGTTACGTGAACCAGCTGCGCTCGTTTACGCAGGGCCGGGCCAATTACTCGATGTTCTTCTCCCATTATGACGAGGTCCCGGCGAACGTCGCGGCCGAGGTCAAGGAGAAGCTTGCCTAAGCGGCAAGATGATACTACGGGCGGCGCCTGATTCAGCGGGTGCCGCCCATCCCGCAGATTTGATACCAAGCGAAAAGAAGGTTTGAACAATGGCGAAGGCAAAATTCCAGCGGACGAAGCCGCACTGCAACATCGGCACCATCGGTCACGTTGACCATGGCAAGACCACGCTGACCGCAGCGATCACCAAGGTGCTCGCCGAGACCGGCGGCGCCGTCTTCACCGATTATGCCAACATCGACAAGGCCCCCGAAGAGCGCGAGCGTGGCATCACGATCTCGACCGCTCACGTCGAGTATGAGACGGCCAACCGTCACTACGCGCACGTCGATTGTCCGGGCCACGCCGACTATGTGAAGAACATGATCACCGGTGCCGCCCAGATGGACGGTGGCATCCTGGTGGTGAGTTCGGCCGACGGCCCGATGCCGCAGACCCGCGAGCACATCCTGCTCGCCCGACAGGTCGGTGTGCCGGCGCTTGTGGTCTACATGAACAAGGTCGACCAGGTCGATGACGAGGAAATCATCGAGCTGGTCGAACTCGAGATTCGCGAGTTGCTGAGCTATTACGGCTTCCCGGGCGACGATATTCCGATCGTCAAGGGTTCGGCGCTGGCCGCGCTTGAAGGCCGCGACGACGCGATCGGCAAGGAATCGATCTACGCGCTGATGAAGGCGGTGGACGAATACATCCCGCAGCCGCCGCGCCCGACCGACAAACCCTTCCTGATGCCCGTCGAAGACGTGTTCTCGATCTCGGGCCGTGGTACGGTTGTGACCGGCCGGATCGAGACCGGGATCGTCAAGGTTGGCGAAGAAGTCGAAATCGTCGGCCTCAAGGACACCCGCAAGACCGTCGTCACCGGCGTCGAAATGTTCCGCAAGCTGCTCGACCAAGGCGAAGCGGGCGATAACGTCGGCGCGCTAGTTCGCGGCGTTGCCCGTGAAGACGTGGAACGCGGCCAGGTGCTGTGCAAGCCGGGTTCGGTGACCCCGCACACCGAGTTCGCCGCCGAAGTCTATGTGCTGTCGAAGGATGAAGGCGGCCGTCACACGCCGTTCTTCGCCAACTACCGTCCGCAGTTCTACTTCCGCACCACCGACGTGACCGGCGAAGTGATCCTCCCCGAGGGCACCGAGATGGTCATGCCGGGCGACAACGTTTCGATCGGTGTCAAGTTGATCGCGCCGATCGCGATGGACCCGGGTCTGCGCTTCGCCATTCGCGAAGGTGGCCGGACTGTCGGTTCGGGGGTTGTCAGCACCATCTCCAAGTAATATAGGCCGCGCTCCGCGGGGGATTCGCAAGAGTCTCCTGCGGCCGGTTTCAACGATCGCCCCGCTCTCCACTTGAGATAGGAGAGGGCGGGACGGTCGCCTTTGGTTTTGCTCTTTCTCATCGGTAGTGGACATGGAAGCTCAGAATATCCGCATTCGCCTCAAGGCATTCGATCACCGGGTGCTGGACCAGGCGACCGGCGAGATTGCCGATACGGCCCGCCGCACCGGCGCGCTGATCCGGGGCCCCATTCCGTTGCCGACGAGGATCGAGAAGTTCACCGTGAACCGCGGACCGCACATCGACAAGAAGTCGCGTGAGCAGTTCGAGGTCCGCACCTACAAGCGGTTGCTCGATATCGTGCAGCCCAACGCCACGACCGTGGACGCGCTGATGAAGCTCGATCTGGCCGCTGGCGTGAACGTCGAGATCAAACTCGCGTAATTAATTCCGGCCAGGAGGTCTCGACCTTCCGGCCCATCCTTCCGGCTTCGGCCGGTTAGGTGGAAGCAATTCCACCGGGACAACAGGGATACCTCCGGCTTTTGCCGGGCAAGCGTCCCCCGTCTCGCTTTCCCTCGGGAAGGCACTCAGCCCGGACGGGGCGCGTTTCACACTTCGGGCTGAACATGCCTGTGGGGATGGTCCTCGCAGGCCTCTGTATGGAGTATGGATCATGCGTACCGGCGTGATCGCCAAGAAGGTGGGGATGACCCGCCTGTTCCAGGAAGACGGACGGCACGTGCCGGTCACCGTCTTGGCGCTGGAAGATTGTCAGGTGGTTTCGGTTCGTACCGAAGAGCGCGACGGCTATGTGGCCTTGCAGCTCGGTGCGGGCGTTGCCAAGCAGAAGAACGTCGCCAAGCCGCAGCGCGAACATTTCGCCAAGGCGCAAGTGCCGCTCAAGATGCGCGTCGCCGAATTCCGCGTCGCCGATGATGCGGTGCTCGATGTCGGCGCGACGATTGCCGCCTCGCACTTCGTTGCCGGCCAGCTCGTCGACGTTTCGGGCCACACGCAGGGCAAGGGCTTTGCGGGCGGGATGAAGCGCTGGGGCTTCGGCGGGATGAGCGCCTCCCACGGTGTCTCTGTCTCGCACCGTGCGCTGGGTTCGACCGGTCAGCGTCAGGATCCGGGCAAGGTCTTCAAGAACAAGAAGATGGCCGGGCACATGGGCGACAAGCAGCGCACCCAGCAAAACCTCGAAGTCGTCCGCATCGATGATGCGCGCGGGTTGATCTTCGTCAAGGGCTCGGTCCCGGGTGCCAAGAACAGCTGGATGCTGGTGCGCGATGCGGTGAAAGTCGCGCGCCACGCCGATGCACCCTATCCGGGCGGTATTCTCGACAAGAAGGGCCATGCACCCGACCATGACGAGGCTCCGGCCGGCATGATCGAGGCGGCTGCCGAGCATGAGATCGATACCGGTCCATCGACGGAAGAAGCCGCCGCGCTGCTCGCTTCGCAGCACGCTGGCGCGCCGACCGATGCCGAGATCGAACAAGCTGCCGAGGGCACCGATGCCACCGGCGAAGAAGGTCAGGAGGGCCAGTCGTGAAGGTCAAGGTCCTCAACCTCGATGGTTCGGCCGCTAAAGGCGATGTCGAATTGTCGGATGCAGTGTTCGGCGTAGAGCCGCGCGCCGACATCCTCCACCGCGTCGTCACCTGGCAGCTCGAAAACCGTCGCGGCACCGCCCGCGCCGCTCGCGAGCGTTCGGATGTGGCGCGCACCGGCAAGAAGTTCGGCAACCAGAAGGGCGGCGGTACCGCTCGTCACGGCGACCGTGCAGCGCCGATCTTCATCGGCGGCGGCAAGGCTCACGGTCCGCGCAAGCGTGACTTCGACGTGTCGCTGAACAAGAAGGTCCGCGCGCTCGGGCTCAAGATGGCGCTGTCGGCCAAGGCCAAGGACGGCCTCGTGATCGTCGACAGTCTCGACGTGAAGGACGCCAAGACCAAGTCGCTGGTCGGCCAGCTCGCCAAGGCGAACTGGGGCCGCAAGGTGCTGGTCATCGACGGTGAAGCGGTCAACGAGGGCTTTGCCCGCGCCGCCGGCAACATCGTCGGGCTCAACGTCATGCCAGCCATCGGCGCCAACGTTTACGACATCCTCAAGCATGATACGCTGGTGCTGACGCGCTCCGCGGTCGAAAAACTGGAGGCGCGTTTCAATGGCTAAGGCAGCTGTCAAGGAAGGCATCGATACGCGTCACTACGACGTGATCGTGGCCCCCCACATCACCGAAAAGTCGACGCTGCTCAGCGAACACAACGCCGTGGTCTTCAAGGTTGCCGAAAGCGCGACCAAGCCGGAGATCAAGGCTGCGGTCGAAGCGCTGTTCGGGGTCAAGGTCATGGGTGTCAACACCCTGACCCAGAAGGGCAAGACCAAGCGCTGGAAGGGCAGACCCTACAAGCGTTCGGACGTCAAAAAGGCGGTCGTGACGCTGGCTGAAGGCCAGTCCATCGACGTCACCAGCGGGATCTGAGAGCAATGGCACTCAAGAACTACAAACCGACCAGCCCCGCACGCCGCGGCCTGATTCTCGTCGACAAATCGTCGCTGTGGAAGGGCAAGCCGGTCAAGGCGCTCGTCGAAGGCAAGCACAAGACCGGTGGCCGCAACAACAAGGGCCACGTCACTTCGCGCGGGATCGCTGGCGGTCACAAGCAGAAGTACCGGTTCATCGATTTCAAGCGCCGCAAGTGGGATAGCCCCGCGACCGTCGAGCGCCTCGAATACGATCCCAACCGCACCGCGTTTATCGCGCTGGTCAAGTACGAGGACGGTGAACAGACCTATATCATCGCGCCCCAGCGCCTTGCGGTCGGCGATACCATCGTCGCGGGTGAAAAGACCGACGTGAAACCGGGCAATGCCATGCTGCTCGCCCAGATGCCGGTTGGCACCATCATCCACAATGTGGAGATGAAGCCGGGCAAGGGCGGCCAGATCGCCCGTTCGGCCGGCACCTATGTGCAACTGGTCGGCCGCGATCGCGGCATGGTTATCGTTCGCCTCAACTCGGGCGAGCAGCGCTATTTGCGCGGCGATTGCATGGGCACGGTTGGCGCGGTCTCGAACCCCGACAACTCGAACCAGAACTTCGCCAAGGCGGGTCGCAGCCGCTGGAAGGGCATTAAGCCGCTGACCCGCGGTGTCGCCAAGAACCCGGTCGATCACCCGCACGGCGGTGGCGAAGGCCGGACCTCGGGTGGCCGCCATCCGGTCACTCCGTGGGGCAAGCCGACCAAGGGTGCGCGCACCCGTAGCAACAAGCAGACGGACAAGATGATCATCCGTTCGCGTCACGCCAAGAAGAAGAGGTAAGCGCAATGGCTCGTTCCATCTGGAAAGGTCCGTTTGTCGACCTGCACGTGCTGAAAAAGGCGGAGACTGCGCAAGAGCAGGGTAGCCGCGCGGGTCCCATCAAGACCTGGTCGCGTCGCTCGACGATCCTGCCGCAGTTCGTTGGTCTGACCTTCAACGTCTATAACGGACGCAAGTTCATCCCGGTCTCGGTCAACGAAGACATGGTCGGCCACAAGCTCGGCGAATTTTCGCCGACGCGGACCTTCCCCGGCCACGCTGCCGACAAGAAGGGCAAACGCTGATGGGCAAGGAAAAGTCCCCCCGCCGCGTCGGCGACAAGGAAGCACTGTCGGTCGGCACGCAGATTCGCGGCTCGGCCCAGAAGCTTAACCTCGTCGCGGCACTGATCCGCGGCCGCAAGGTCGAAGACGCGATGAACATCCTCTCGTTCTCGACCAAGGCGATGGCGGTTGACGCGCGCAAGGTGCTCGCCTCGGCGATCGCCAACGCGGAAAACAACCACAACCTCGACGTCGATGCCTTGGTGATTGCCGAAGCCAGCGTCGGCAAGTCGATCACCATGAAGCGCTTCCACACACGCGGTCGGGGCAAGAGCACCCGCATCCTCAAGCCGTTCTCACGGCTGCGCATCGTGGTCCGCGAAGTCACCGAACAAGCTGGGGAGGCCTGAGCCATGGGTCACAAGAGCAACCCGATCGGCCTGCGCCTCCAGATCAACCGGACCTGGGACAGCCGCTGGTACGCCGAAGGCCGCAATTATGCGTCGATGCTTGAGGAAGACCTCAAGATGCGCAAGTTCATCATGGAATCGCTGCCCCAGGCCGCGATCTCCAAGGTGGTGATCGAGCGTCCAGCCAAGCTGTGCCGCGTTTCGATCTATGCCGCACGCCCCGGTGTCATCATCGGTAAGAAGGGCGCGGACATCGAAAAGCTGCGCTCGCAGCTCGCCAAGATGACCAAGGGCAGCGACGTCAAGCTGAACATCGTTGAAATTCGCAAGCCGGAAATCGATGCCAGGTTGGTTGCCCAGGGCATCGCCGATCAGCTGGTCCGCCGCGTGGCGTTCCGCCGGGCGATGAAGCGCGCGGTGCAATCGGCGCTGCGGCTTGGTGCCGAGGGCATCAAGATCACCTGCGGCGGCCGTCTCGGCGGCGCCGAAATCGCCCGCGTCGAATGGTACCGCGAAGGCCGCGTGCCGCTCCATACGCTGCGCGCCCACATCGACTATGCCGATGTCGAGGCGCTCACCGCATACGGGATCATCGGCATCAAGTGCTGGATCTTCAAGGGCGAGATTCTCGGCCACGATCCGATGGCGCAAGACCGTCTGATGCTCGAGGCTCAGACCTCGGGCGTCCGTCCTGCGGCCGACCGGCGCTAAGGTAGAGTAGAAACCATGCTGCAACCTAAAAAGCACAAGTTCCGCAAGGCCTTCAAGGGCCGGATCAAGGGCGACGCCAAAGGCGGCACCGACCTGAACTTCGGGTCGTATGGCCTGAAAGCCCTCGAGCCCGAGCGGATTACCGCCCGCCAGATCGAAGCGGCCCGCCGCGCGATCACGCGTCACATCAAACGCCAGGGTCGCCTCTGGATCCGCATCTTCCCGGACGTTCCGGTGTCGAAGAAGCCCGCCGAAGTCCGCCAGGGCAAGGGCAAGGGTTCGGTCGAATACTGGGCGGCACGGGTCAAGCCGGGCCGGATCCTGTTCGAGCTCGACGGCGTTCCCGGCCCGCTCGCCGCGGTCGCGTTCCAGCGCGCCGCGATGAAGCTGCCGATCAAAGTCAAGGTCGTGGCCCGACTGGGCGACACCTCGCATCTGGGAGCCGAATAATGGCCGCCAAGAAGCCCGCGAAAACAGCTGCCACGGGCGGCAACCGCAAGATCGAAGACATGCGCACGAAGACCGAGGACCAGCTTAGCGCGGACCTGGGTGAGCTTAAGCGCGAAGCGTTCAACCTGCGTTTCCAGGCCGCGACCAATCAGCTGGAGCGCCCCGCGCGCATCCGCGAAGTGCGTCGCGACATCGCCCGGATCAAGACGCTGCAGACCGAGCGGACCAGCTCGGCCGAAAAGAAGGCCTGACCCTATGCCCAAGCGTATCCTCGTCGGGACGGTAGTGTCCGACAAGCCCGACAAGACCGTGGTCGTGAGCGTCGAGCGCAAGGTGAAGCACCCGATGTACGGGAAGATCATCCGCCGTTCGAAGAAGTATCACGCCCACGACGAAGACAACGCCTTCAAGCTGGGCGAGACCGTGCGGATCGAAGAAACCGCGCCGATCTCCAAGCTGAAGACGTGGAAGGTGGTCGACCGGGTCCTAGCCGGGAAGACCGCCGCCGTCGAAGCCGATGTCTAAGATTTTTGGCGTCTAAGTAGTTAAGTTTTTTGGAACTGCCCGACTGGTTTGGGCAAGCCGACTGAGAAGGAACCGGATCGATGATCCAGATGCAATCCAATCTCGACGTCGCGGATAACAGCGGCGCAAAGCGCGTCCAGTGCATCAAGGTGCTGGGCGGGTCGAAGCGCCGGGTTGCGGGCGTTGGCGACATTATCGTGGTGTCGATCAAGGAGGCGCAGCCGCGCGCGAAGGTCAAGAAGGGCGATGTCCATCGCGCCGTGATCGTGCGGACCCGCAAGGATGTCCGCCGCGCCGACGGCTCGGTGATCCGCTTCGATTCGAACGCGGCAGTGCTCGTCAACAAGAACGAGGAGCCGATCGGCACCCGTATCTTCGGACCCGTGGTGCGCGAACTGCGCGGCCGCGGCTTTATGAAGATCATTTCGCTCGCGCCGGAGGTGCTGTGATGGCTGCCGCCAAGATCAAGAAGGGCGACAGCGTCGTCGTTCGTTCGGGCAAGGACAAGGGCCGTAGCGGCACCGTGCTGCAAGTGATGCCCAAGGACGGGAAGCTTCTCGTCCAGGGCGTCAATGTCGCCGCGCGTCACCGCAAGCCGAGCCAGGCGAACCCGCAGGGCGGGATCGACCGCCGCGAGGCGCCGATGCACATTTCCAAGGTGGGCCTGGCCGATCCCAAATCGGGCAAGGCCACGCGCGTCCGGTTCGAAACTGCCAAGGATGGCAAGAAGGTCCGGGTCGCTGTGAAGTCCGGGGAGAAAATCGATGGCTGATGCCTACACACCGCGGATGCGGACGAAGTACGATGCGGAAATCGTCAAGGCGATGACCGAAAAGTTCGGCTACAAGAACCACATGGAAGTGCCCAAGATCGAGAAGATCACGATCAACATGGGCGTTGGCGAAGCGAGCCAGGACAAGAAGAAGGTCCAGACCGCAGCTGCCGAAATGGCGCTGATCGCCGGGCAGAAGCCCGTGATCACGATCGCGAAGAAGTCGATCGCGCAGTTCAAGCTGCGCGAAGGCATGCCGATCGGCTGCAAGGTTACCCTGCGCCGCGAACGCATGTACGAATTCCTCGATCGCCTGATCACCGTGGCGATGCCGCGCATCCGCGATTTCCGCGGCCTCAACCCGAAGAGCTTCGACGGGCGCGGCAATTACGCGATGGGTCTCAAAGAGCAGATCATCTTTCCCGAGATCAGCTACGACCAGATCGAAAGGGTGCGGGGCATGGATATCATCGTGACCACCACCGCCACAACCGACGACGAAGCGCGCGAATTGCTGCGCCTGTTCGGTTTCCCGTTCCCGCTGGAAGCTGCTGAAGAGCAGCAGGCCGCGTGATCCAGAATTTGAAGAAGAGAGCTTAAGTCCATGGCGAAACTGAGTTCGGTGAACAAGAACGAGCGGCGTAAGAAGCTCGTTGTGAAATATGCGGCAAAATATGCCGCGCTGAAGGTCCAGGCTGACGACAAGTCGCTCGATGATACCGAGCGCCTGATGGCACGTCTGAAGATGGCCGAAATTCCCCGCAACGCGAACCCCACCCGGGTCCGCAACCGTTGCGCCACCACCGGCCGCCCGCGCGGCTATTATCGCAAGTTCGGCCTTTGTCGGATCGAGCTGCGGGACAAGGGCAACAAAGGCCTTATCCCCGGCCTGACCAAGTCGAGCTGGTAAGGATCAAGGCATGGCACTGACCGATCCCCTGGGTGATATGCTCACCCGCATCCGCAACGGCCAGCGGGCGAAGAAGGACACTGTCCTCTCGCCGGCGTCGAAGCTGCGCGCCCGCGTTCTCGAGGTGTTGCAGCGCGAAGGCTATATCCGTGGCTACAGCGAAGACGCGACCGGGACTCACCCCCAACTGCGCATCGAGCTGAAGTATTTCGAAGGACAGCCGGCCATCAAGCACGTCGCGCGCGTCTCCAAGCCGGGCCGCCGGGTCTATTCGGGTAGCCGCGAGCTGCCCGTGATCCGCAACGGCCTTGGCATCACCATCGTCTCGACGCCGCGCGGCGTGCTTTCGGATGCCGAAGCGCGCGCTGCGAACGTCGGCGGCGAAGTGCTGGCGGAGGTGTTCTGATGAGCCGCATCGGCAAACGTCCGGTTGCGATCCCGAGCGGTGTCAGCGCCGACATCGCGGATCGCATCCTTTCCGTGAAGGGCCCCAAGGGCACCCTGACGCTCAGCATGCGCGACGAGATCAGCTACATCGTCGATGGCGACACCATTTCGGTGAAGCCGGCCAACGACAGCAAGCAGGCCCGCGCGTTCTGGGGCATGCAGCGCACGCTGGTCGAAAACCTCGTTACCGGGGTGACCGACGGCTACACCAAGGTGCTCGAGATCACCGGCGTCGGCTATCGTGCCAACGCGCAGGGCAAGAACCTCAAGCTGCAGCTCGGCTACAGCCACGATGTCGACTATGCGATCCCCGAAGGGATCGAAATCAAGACCCCGGATAACACCACGGTCGAGATTACTGGTATCGACAAGCAGAAGGTCGGCCAGGTTGCCGCCGAAATTCGCCGTTGGCGCAAGCCCGAACCCTACAAGGGCAAGGGCATCAAGTACCGCGGCGAGTATATCTTCCGCAAGGAAGGGAAGAAGAAGTAATGGCCAAGCTATCCCTCTTCGATCGCCGCCGCCGCCGCGTGCGGACGGCTCTCAAAGCCCGCTCCAGCGGTCGTCCGCGCCTGTCGGTGCACCGTTCGGGTCGCCACATGTACGCCCAGATCATCGACGATGCCGCCGGCCGCACCATTGCCGCCGCCTCGACGCTGGTGAAAGGTGGCAAGGGTCCCGGCGCAACCGTCGATGCCGCTGCCAAGGTCGGCAAGGACCTTGCCGCAGCCGCCAAGCAGGCCGGTGTGACTTCCGTCGTGTTCGATCGCGGCGGCTTCCTGTTCCATGGCCGCGTCAAAGCGCTGGCCGACGCCGCGCGTGAAGGCGGGCTGGAGTTCTGATGATGGCTGATGAAACCAACACCCCTCCTGAAGTCGTGGCAACCCCGGTTGAAGCGGGAACCCCGATCGCCGCCGAGCATCCGCAAGGCGGCGACGCGCGGCCCCCACGCGGCCCGCGTGGTGGTCGTGGTGGTCCCGGCGGCGGCAATGATCGCAACCGCGGCGGGCGCGGCCGTGACGATCGCGGCCGTGGCGGTCGCCCTGGCAACGACGACGGTGGCGAAGAGCTGATCGAAAAACTGGTCCACATCAACCGCGTCTCCAAAACCGTCAAGGGCGGCAAGCGCTTCGGCTTTGCCGCGCTGGTCGTGGTCGGTGACGGCAAGGGCCGCGCCGGCTTCGGCAAGGGCAAGGCGCGCGAAGTTCCCGAAGCGATCACCAAGGCAACCGCTGCGGCGAAGCGCGCGATGGTTCGCATTCCGCTCAAGGATGGCCGCACCCTGCACCACGACGGCAAGGGCCGGTTCGGAGCGGGCAAGGTCAATCTGCGCACCGCTCCGGCGGGGACCGGGATCATCGCGGGCGGCCCGATGCGCGCCGTGTTCGAAAGCCTGGGCGTGGCCGACGTGGTCACCAAATCGGTCGGCTCATCCAACCCCTACAACATGATCCGCGCCACGTTCGACGCGCTGACCGAGCAGACTTCGCCGAAGTCGGTCGCCCAGCGCCGGGGCAAGAAAGTCGCCGACCTGCTGGGTCGCGGCGGCGCCAGCACAGTCGAGGCGGAAGCTGCGGCTGAAGCGATTACGGAGTAAGTTTGATGGCCCCCAAGTCTGACAAGAAAACCATCAAGCTCAAGCAGATCGGTTCGCCGATCCGCCGCCCGGAAAAGCAGAAGCAGATGCTGATCGGCCTCGGCCTCGGCAAGATGCACCGCGTGGTGGAGCTGCAAGACACGCCCGAAGTGCGCGGCGCGATCGCCAAGCTGCCGCATATGGTCGCGGTGGTCGACTGACCAACCGCTGCCTCCGCTATGCACAGATAGTCCCGGTGAAAGCCGGGACTTTTTGTTTGTGCGGCGGTAACATCGCGGCGGCTTGAACAAGGGATCGGGATGGGGCGGCTAAGGGTGCTATTGGCGCTGTCGGTGGTGTTCTGGCACACCGGCGGCCTGCGTGGTTACGCGATGATCGGCGGGCCGCTCGCGGTGCAGTGCTTCTTCATCGTCTCGGGCTTCTACATGGGGCTGGTGCTCAACGAGCGCTATGACCGGCCCGCGCTCAACCGCGCATTTTACGCAAACCGCGCGATCCGCATCTACGGCACCTATTTCCTGTTCCTCGCACTGACGCTGGCGGTGTTCGCGGCGGTCCAATTGCGCGACGGCTACTCGCCGCTGTGGCCCTATCTGACCGAGACCGTATCGCTGCCCGAAAAGGCGCTGTTGGCGCTGCTCAACCTCACAGTGGTGGGGCAGGACCTACCCTATTGGTTGGGGATTGCCGACGGGCATCTATACTGGAGCGCAGAGGCGATGCGGCACAGCGAGCCGGACGTCTATCACTTCATGGCGATCCCGGTGGCGTGGTCGCTGTCGCTCGAGCTGTGTTTCTACGCGCTTGCACCGTACATTGCGCGGCGTCCGGTGTGGCAGATCGTGGCGCTGTGCGGCGCTTCGCTGCTCGCCCGGATTGTGGCGGCGTGGATAGGCTACGATGCGGATCCGTGGAGCTATCGGTTCTTCCCCTTCGAGCTCGCGCTGTTCCTTGCTGGGGTGCTGGCCTATCGCGCCTTCGCGGCGTGGCGTGGCAGCTGGACGGGCATTCCGGCGCGCGTGCTGGCGCTGGCGGTACCCGCCGCCATCCTGGCCTATCCGTTCGTGGCGGGCGATGTGCCCGACGACCAATTCTTTGCGCCCGCGCGGCTCGCGCTGCTGGCGCTGCTGGCATTTGCACTGCCCGCAATCCACACCTGGAGCCAGCATTCGCGCACCGATCGGGCGATCGGCGAGCTGTCCTATCCGCTCTATCTCGGTCATTTGCTGGTGCTCGGCCTGATCGGCGGGATCAGCCCCCTGGCGGGCAATTCGATCGTGCGCACGATAGGCGTTTCCGCGGTCAGTCTCGCGCTGGCATGGCTGATGGTGCGTTTCCTCGATGTGCGGATCGAGGCCTATCGGCGCGGGATTGCCGCCAAAGCCGGGGCGAGTACCTAAAAGGGGGTGACATCCCCCGCCGCTTCGCTTAAGGGCGCGCGCTTCCCATCAGCGCGACTAAAGCGAAAGCGAGTGCACACCATGAAACTGAATGATCTCCGCGACAATGCCGGTGCCCGCAAGGGCCGCATGCGGGTTGGCCGCGGTATCGGCTCGGGCAAGGGCAAGACCGCCGGGCGCGGCCAGAAGGGTGCCAAGGCACGCTCGGGCGTCAGCATCAATGGTTTCGAGGGCGGCCAGATGCCGCTCCACATGCGGATCCCGAAGCGTGGCTTCAACAACATCTTCGCCAAGGATTATGCCGAAGTGAACCTCGGCCTGGTCCAGAAGGCGCTCGACGCGGGCAAGCTCGATGCCAAGGCCGTGATCGATCACGCCGCGCTCAAGGCGGCTGGCCTCGCGCGCGGCGGTAAGGACGGTGTCCGCCTGCTCGGCAAGGGCGATTTCACCGCCAAGCTCAAGTTCCTGGTGGCTGGCGTCTCGAAGGGCGCGCGCGACCTCGTCGAAAAGGCCGGCGGTTCGGTCGAGTTGCCCGAAGCGCAGCCGAGCGAGCACGAAAAGAAGACCGCGCGCCGCGAGGCCAACAAAGCTGCCAAGCCCACGGGCAAGAGCGCTGGCAAAACCGCCGAGAAGACTCCCGTCAAGACCAGCGCAAAGGCCACGCGCAAGTCCGCCGAGTGACCTTATGTGCCATCCCTGCCACAGTGGCGGGGATGGTATCGTAGCGGGGTTCGACATCGCCGGATCGTCCCTATATGGGGCTGACAGGCGGTCCGGAGCGGACCCACAGCAAGGCTCATAATTCCGATGGCATCACGCGCCGACAATATCGCGAGCAACCTCAGTCTCGCCAATTTCACCAAGGCGACCGAACTCAAGAACCGAATCTGGTTCACGATCGGCGCGCTGATCGTGTTCCGCTTCATGAGCTTCGTACCGCTGCCCGGGGTCAATCCGCTGATCCTCGAGACGCTCTATGCCAAGACGCAGGGCGGTATCCTCGACATTTTCAACACCTTCTCGGGCGGCTCGCTCCAGCGCATGAGCCTGATCGCGCTGGGCGTGATGCCCTACATCACCGCCTCGATTGTGGTGCAGCTGGCGGCCTCGCTCCACCCCGCACTCGCCGCGCTCAAGAAGGAAGGCGAGTCCGGGCGCAAAAAGCTCAACCAATACACCCGCTACGGTGCGGTGCTGCTGACCGCGATTCAGGGCTGGTTCGTCGCCTCGGGTCTCGAAGCCTATGGCGCGTCCTCGGGGCTCCAGGCGGTGGTCAATCCGGGCATGATGTTCCGCGTCGGCGCGGTGATCAGCCTGGTTGGCGGCACCATGTTCCTGTTGTGGCTGGGTGAGCAGATCACCAGCCGCGGGATTGGCAACGGTGTCTCGCTGATCATCATGGCGGGGATCGTCGCGCAGATGCCGACCTTCGTCGCCAATCTGTTCGAAGGTGGTCGCACCGGCTCGATTGGCGCGGTGACTATCATTGGGTTGATAGCGCTTCTGGTCGTTCTGATCCTGGCGATCTGCTTCATGGAGCGGGCCCAGCGACGATTGCTGATCCAGTATCCCAAACGAGCCAGCCAGCACGGCATGATGCAGGCGGACCGCAGCCACCTGCCGCTCAAGATCAACACCGCGGGCGTCATCCCGCCGATTTTCGCCAGCTCGCTGCTGCTGCTGCCACTGACGATCACCCAGTTCGCGGGCAACTCTGTCTCGCCCGACACCACGCTGGGCAGCACGATCATCGCGATCAACCAGTATCTCGGCCACGGCAAGCCGCTCTACATGGCGCTCTATGCCGCCGGCATCATCTTCTTCTGCTTCTTCTACACCGCGGTGGTGTTCAACCCGGAAGAGACCTCGGAAAACCTCAAGCGCAACGGCGGCTTCATCCCCGGCATCCGCCCGGGCAAGAACACCGCGACCTACCTCGATTACGTGCTTACCCGGATTACGGTGATCGGTGCGATCTACATCACGCTGGTCTGTGTGATCCCGGAATACGTCATCGCGCAGACGGGGATGCGGCTGTTCTTCGCGGGCGGCACCAGCCTGTTGATCGTGGTCAACGTCACCGTGGACACTATCACCCAGATCCAGTCGCATTTGCTGGCACACCAGTATGGCGATTTGATCAAGAAGGCGAAACTCAAGGGCCGGTTGCGCTAGGCGCGAAGGGCCAGGGCAAGGGGCGAAGTCCGTGAATATCATCCTGCTGGGACCGCCCGGGGCGGGCAAGGGTACCCAGGCGCAGCGACTGGTCGATGCGCATGGCATGCGCCAGCTTTCAACTGGAGACATGCTGCGCGCCGCGGTCAAGTCGGGAACCCCGGTCGGGCTGCAGGCCAAGGCGGTGATGGCGGCGGGCGAGCTGGTCTCGGACGAAATCGTCTCGGCGCTGATCGGCGACGAGCTCGACGCGATGGGCCCGGGCGTCGGCGCGATCTTCGACGGCTACCCGCGCACCGCCGCGCAGGCGGCCTCGCTCGACAAGCTGCTTTCCTCGCGCGGCCGCAGGCTCGACCACGTGATCGAGCTCGATGTCGATGAGGACGCGCTGGTCGAACGCATCACCGGCCGTTTCACCTGCGCCAATTGCGGCAAGGGCTACCACGACAAGTTCGAGCAGCCCAGGCAGCACGGCGTGTGCGACAAATGCGGCAGCACCGAGTTCAAGCGTCGCCCGGACGACAACGAACAAACCGTACGCACCCGCCTGGCCGAGTATCGCGCCAAGACCGCGCCGATCCTCCCGCTCTACGAAGCGCGCGGGATTGTCACCCGGGTCAATGGCATGGCCGATATGGACCACGTCGCTGCTGCGATCGAAAAGATTATCGCGGGCTGACGCAGGGTTCTCCGGGTGCTAGCCTTGCGGGCAGCACGACGGGGGAACGGCAATGCGCATTGTTATTGGATTGATCGCGGCGGCGGCATTTGCGGCTCCAGCGCAGGGTGAAGTCCTCCAGAAGAGCGACGCGGGCTTCGTGACACGCGCTACCGCGACCGTTGCCAAGCCGCCGCTGGAGGCGTGGCTGGCACTGATCGCCCCCGCCAAGTGGTGGAACAAGGCGCACAGCTGGTCGGGCGATTCCGCCAACCTCTATCTCGATCCCCAGGCGACCGGCTGTTTCTGCGAATTCATGCCGTTTCCCAAGGACGCACCGGCGGGCACGCGCCGCGGCAGCGTCGAGCACATGCATGTGATCTATGCCGATCCGGGCAAGGTACTGCGGATGTCTGGCTCGCTCGGGCCGTTGCAAAGCGAGGCGCTCAACGCCACGCTGACAGTCACGCTCAAACCGGTCGAAGGCGGGACGCGGATCCTGTTCGAATATGTCGTCGGCGGCTACATGCGCTTCAAGACCGACGAGATCGCGCCGGCAGTCGACGGCGTGATGAGCGAGCAGCTGGGCCGTCTCGCGGCCTACCTTGGCCCGGTGGGCGAAGCGGCACCCGAAGCGGTCCCCGAACCTCCAGCACCGGAACCCGAAAAAGCCGAACCCGCGCTCGAAGAACCCAAGTTCGAACCGTCGCGCTGATGCGGCAGGGCGTGCCGAGGGACTTTGACGGGGCCGCACGGTTGCGCTATCAAGTCCCGGCAGGACCTACCAACCGGCGGCGTTGACACGCTTGCCGAATCGTCCTAAGCGCGCCCTTCACGCGACACTAGCGAAACAGTCGGCAGGCGGCAGCAGCATGCGCGCCAACCGGGCTTTTTGCCGTTCAGGTCCCGCAAAATGTCGTGTGTTCAAAGCGTTGAGATGGGGGCGGCCAGCTGACCCTGTGGAGCATGGAGAATTAAGTGGCTCGTATTGCCGGGGTAAACATCCCCACCAACAAGCGCGTTATCATCGCGCTGACCTACATCCACGGTATCGGTCCGGCCAAGGCGAAGGAAATCGCCAGGAAGCTGGAGATCGATGAAAGCCGCCGGGTTCAGGACCTGACCGATCAGGAAGTGCTGCACATCCGCGAAACGATCGACGCCGATCACACCGTTGAGGGCGATCTGCGCCGCGATACCGCGATGAACATCAAGCGCCTGATGGATCTGGCCTGCTATCGGGGCCTGCGCCATCGCAAGGGCCTGCCGGTGCGCGGCCAGCGCACCCACACCAACGCCCGCACCCGCAAGGGCAAGGCCAAGCCCATCGCCGGCAAAAAGAAGTAAGCGCGCCGCGCCCTAACTGGCACGCAGCTTACCCTTACCGCACCACGACAGGAATTCGATATGGCTCGCGAACCCCAGCGCATCAAAAAGCGGGAGCGCAAGAACATCACCAGCGGCGTCGCTCACGTGAATGCCAGCTTCAACAATACCATGGTGACCATCACCGACGCCCAGGGCAATGCGATCAGCTGGTCCTCGGCCGGGGCGATGGGCTTCAAGGGCAGCCGCAAGTCGACGCCCTATGCCGCCCAGGTCGCCGCCGACGACGCCGGCAAGAAGGCCGCCGAACACGGTGTCCGCACCCTCGAAGTCGAGGTCAAGGGACCGGGTTCGGGCCGCGAAAGCGCGCTGCGTGCGCTGCAGGCGGTCGGCTTTACGATCACCTCGATCCGCGACGTTACGCCGATCCCGCACAACGGGGTCCGGCCCTCCAAGCGGCGCCGCGTCTGATCGAGCCTGACGGCGGCGCATCTGCTCCGCCCGATTTTTTCGGACCGGTTGCACCGCCCATCGGGCCCGCAGCCGCTCCCGCCAGAATAGCCCATCGGGCCAAATCTTAGTTAGGGAATTCCCATGTCCGTCAATATCAAGAACTGGCAGGAACTGAAGAAGCCCAACAACCTCGAGGTCCGGGCCGGCAACGACGCCAAGCGTCGCGCCACTTTCATCGCCGAACCGCTCGAACGCGGCTTCGGCCTGACGCTCGGCAACGCGCTGCGCCGCGTGCTGCTGTCCTCGCTTCAGGGCGCGGCGATCACCTCGATCAAGATCGAGAACGTGCTGCACGAATTCTCCAGCCTCGCCGGGGTGCGCGAAGACGTCACCGACATCGTGCTCAACGTGAAGCAGATCGCGCTGCGCATGCAGGGCGAAGGCCCCAAGCGCCTCCAGCTCTCCGCGACCGGCCCGGCCGAAGTCAAGGCGGGCGACATCGTCGTTACCGGCGATATCGAGGTGATGAACAAGGACCTCGTGATCTGCCACCTCGACGAGGGCGCGACGCTCAACATGGAACTCACTGCGGATAGCGGCAAGGGCTATGTGCCCGCGGTTGCCAACCGTCCGATCGACGCGCCCATTGGCCTGATCCCGATCGACTCGCTCTATTCGCCGGTGCGCCAGGTCAGCTACAAGATCGACAACGCCCGGATCGGGCAGGAGCTCGATTTCGACAAGCTCAACCTCACCGTCGAAACCGATGGCACCGTGACCCCGGAAGATGCGGTGGCCTATGCCGCGCGGATCCTCCAGGACCAGCTCGCGCTGTTCGTCCACTTCGAAGACGCGATGCCCACCGGCGCCTCGCCGATGATCGGGATGGCGGCCTCCTCGCAGAACGACGACGGCGATACCAACCAGCTCAACCGCTATTTGCTCAAGAAGGTCGACGAGCTCGAACTGTCGGTGCGCAGCGCCAACTGCCTCAAGAACGACAACATCATCTACATCGGCGATCTGGTTCAGAAGACCGAAGCCGAGATGCTCCGCACCCCGAACTTCGGGCGCAAGTCGCTCAACGAGATCAAGGAAGTGCTGTCGAGCATGGGCCTGCGCCTCGGCATGGACATCCCCGGCTGGCCGCCCGAGAATATCGAGGAAATGGCCAAGAAGCTGGAACAGGAACTGCTGGGTTAAGGCCAAGCCACCCGAAGACACGCAAAGGGCCGTCCCACGTGGGGCGGCCCTTTCGCGTGGTGCGAGTGCGGGAGCGGAAACTGTTTGGCGGAAGCTTCGTTGTCAGGCTTTCAGCAACAACGACGAGCACCCTGTATGAGAATGCCGCTTTTCCTCGCCGCCGCCGCGTCCGTGACGCTGGCCGCCGCTCCCGCCCTGGCGCAAACGACCACCTCTTCGATCCCGGCCAGGGACCGGATCGGGCAGATCCTCGGGACGATCTTTGGCGACCGGTCGAGCGCCAACACGTCGCTCGAGGCGCAGTGGGCGGCTGGGCAGACCCCGCTCACCAATCAGCACGGCCAGTTCGACAGCCGCGTCGATGCCGATGTGCGGTCGGGCGCATTGAACCAGCTCACCGCGACCAGGCTGAAAGCCGATTACGCCGCACTGGTCGAACTTGAGGCGCGCTACGGTGCCGATGGGCGTTTCTCCACGCAGGAACGCGCCGATCTGGCCGATCGCTATGGCGCGCTTACGCAGGTGCTCACCGACCGCGGCTATGCCGAAAGCACGATTTCGTCGCGCACCGAAGTGGCCGATGGCCGGGCCGAGTTCGGCCGCCGGGTCGATTCCGCAGTTGCGGCCCGCCGGATCACCCGCACCGCCGGCACGCGGCTCAAGGCCGATTATGCAGCAGCGGTACAGGTCGAAGCCGGATATTTGCGCGACGGAGTAATTTCGGAGTTCGAGCGCGACGATCTCGACGCCCGGCTCGATGCGCTGGATGCAAGGCTGGGCGACACCAATTACGTTGCGACGCCGGTGACCGCGCGGACACGGCTCGACGCGATTGCGCGCGCGGTGCCGACGAGTGGCCTGTCGACTGCCGCGCAAGCGCAACTGCGGGTCGAGCACGGCGATTTGGCGCGACTGGAGGCGGCTTTTGCCAGGCTCACGGTGTCCGCCGACGAGCGCGCCTATCTGGACCGCCGCCTGGCGGAGCTCGAGATCCGGGCACGGATCACCCGCTAACACTCTGCAATGTAAAAAGGGGCCGTCCGCAAGGGCGGCCCTTTTTTTTGCGCATCCCCCCAAAAAGAACCGTCATGCTGAACTTGTTTCACGGGCAAGCCGTGACTTCGTTCCAGCACCCATCGCGCCCCACGCTCGGATCAGGCAAGGAAGCGTAACGGCGCCGTTGCGGACCCTTTCTCACACCGGATGAGGAGGCGAAATGGGCCCTGAAACGAGTTCAGGGTGACGAATATGGATGTTAAGAGTTCAGCAGCACGAGTCATGGTAAGAACCATATAGGTTAAATTAATTGACATCGTAACGCTATTTCGGTAAACACTCCAATCCTCGCGCGATTCCCGCCGCGCCCTGCAAGCGAACCTCCCGATGTCAAACTCTCCCTCCGTCACCCGCCCCAAGGCGGACGACGCACCCGACGGCACGTCCATTCGCCGCGCGATCAACCGCCAGACCAAAGTCATCCGCACACGCGGCAAGCGCTGGTCGGCGCGCGCCGAGGCGTGCTTCCTCGAAACCCTCGCCGCCACCGCCAATGTCAGTGCCGCAGCCGAGGCGGCGGGCTTTTCGACCACCGCGATCTACAAGCGGCGGATGAACGAACCCGGTTTCGCCGCGCGCTGGGCTCAGGCGCTGGATGTCGGCTACGCCAGGCTCGAATGCCTGGTGATCGAGACCGGCACGAGCACCCTCGAAGGCGCGCCACTCGCTGGCGACCACCCGATCCCACGCGCGACCTTCGCCGAGGTGCTCAACCTCCTCCGCCTCCACCGTTTCGAGGCGCGCGGCGGACGCCCGCAGCGCTACGACTGGCGAGCACGGGAGCCGGATATCGAGGAGGTGCGAGCGGAGGTGTTGCGGCGGCTGGAGGCGATGGGACGGACCCGAATTTTTTGACGCCTAAGGCAGTTTCAAAGTGAGCTAACGTAAAACCTCAGATTTTGAAGTTCCTTTGGGATGAGCGCTGGCACTGTTTCCCACGCTCCCAACATCGCCCGTTCAGCCACGTCTGCACTAGCGAAACCCATCTCGCTCACTAGCGAACGGAAAACTTCCTTACCTTCGCAAACTTTCCAAAGGCATGGCTCGCTACGCTGCCGCTCGTAAATTTTCGCTTGAACGACTAAGTGCCGACCAAGCAAGGTTCTCTGTTTCGCATCAAGTTGAGGATCCTTTTCTGCGATCTGAGCACATGTCGCTTCAAGATCGGCGAAGTCCGACCAGATCAACGTGTGTATGTGGGTGCGAACGCAAGTGTGCGGAGGAGGGAATTTTTCGAAGGCTTTGTCGGTCCTTGCGGCATCGAAAATGTAGGTTCCGGCTCGCCGATCTGCTGCCAACAGTAGCGCACCCTCATAGACGGACACGTCTCTACTAATTGAACTCATAACGTGACCGACCGTTTTCGGGTGCAAGAAGAAGTTTTCAATTTCATGAACTTCGAGTGTGTACACGCCTTCAGCAAGCAATGTTGTGCGTTCAGAAGATTTGCGCCAATCGCCGTCGACAATGCCCCCTATCTTGAGTGGTTGGCTGGACGCAGATGCAAGGGACTTGAGGGTTTCGATCCGACGCGTCACCTCTCGACAATTCCCAGATTCCATGAAGCGGACGCTGCTTGGCGAACCAGTGAGCAGCTTGAATCGTTCTCGCTCGCCGAGTTCTACTTCTCCTTCAATTAACACGAAGGATAGCGATGAAATGGAAAATGCAGGAGAACCGATTGAGCGAGATAGTGCTGTAACCACCGGCTGATTTGATAAGGTGGTGCAGCTCGAGACCTTTCTGGTCACCTCATCACGCTCCAGGAGGAATGTTGAATCCTGGCCCGTAACCTCAACCACTTCCAAGGAGTGCGTGGCCAACCAAATTTGACCTTCGTCCACGCTGCTTTTTAAAAATTGGATCCAGGCGCGCAGCAAGTCGTAATTCAAATGCAATTCTGGCTCGTCAACGAGTAAAAGGCCTTTCCTGAGTCCGAACCTATCAATCTGCCCAACAAGGAACGCAATTTCTCTTTCTCCACCGCTAAGTTGATCAAAGGTAAGAGAAACTCCGGTCGAATCAAACTCAATTTGACGCTTTTGTGATTCAATTCCCGTGAAAAGCAGGTGTGGTAAAACCGACCTAACATGATCCCTATACTGTTGCATTTTATCGACGAATACAGGTTCCGATTTCCCCTGCACTCTAGATAATCGTATTGCTTTTACGTGAGCGTTGTTTTCTTTGTTTTCCGTGCCGAGCAAATACCTAAACCATTCTTCGTAGAGATTTTTGGTAAGCATAAAAGACTTGCTTTTAACC
The DNA here is from genome assembly GCA_035543295.1 of Novosphingobium sp. GTDB lineage: Bacteria > Pseudomonadota > Alphaproteobacteria > Sphingomonadales > Sphingomonadaceae > Novosphingobium. Next base: position 105,699 of record DASZZS010000021.1, on the reverse strand, counting down.
GTAGTGACCCAGTCGGTTTCAAAGGCTTGGCCCAGTTCGTGTACCGGGACGTCGATCCGAGGATACGCTCTGTCCGCGTCAAGCATGAGATAATGCACTGCATCACTCGCACGGATGATGCTGGTCAGATGCTGTCCAAATTGCTCTGCGCGCACGTCCGTAGCGCCGCCAGCAATGACCGAGTTTGCTCCAGTGGCGGATCGGCGAACAAGCAATGTCCTATCCCACGCGGCCCACAAGTCCCGAAATTGCTCCGGGATATCTAGGTCGGGGTCGTCGATCGTGGGAACCGTGTGCGGTGCAATATAGACCGTAACCTCAAATTCCGCGGATTCATTGAACGGGTTTCCGCGCCCGGACGCGAATCCATGCGACAACCCGATCTCTTGTGCGCAGGCCGCAATCAACTCGAGTATTTGGCTTTTTCCAGTTCCGTTGCCACCGACAAGACAAACCACTGGTGCAGATTCTGAAATCGACAGTTCGATATTCTCAAAATGTCTCCATTTCGTAATTTTGATATGTCGAACGCGCAATTTCGATCTCCTCGCGATAGTCGGGTCTAATTGGTATCAGTGTGCATTGTTTTTCCGGTCAACAACACCCTGCAATTTCGAGTCAATTACACTTTGCCCACATTCTCGACGTACTCTCACTCCTTCTGCGGACTTCACTCACGTGCTCCTCCCAACAATCCCCGCCATCCTCCACGGCCTCGATCCCGCCGTGCGGGAGCGGCTGGTCCGTTCCTTGCCCGAGCGGCAGGTGCGGGCGCTGGCGCGGGCGTTTTCGGAGTGGGGGCACTCGGGCCAGCTTGCTCCCGCCACCACTGAAACCGGCGAGGATTGGCGGACCTGGGTGCTGATGGCCGGGCGCTGGTTTGGGTGGATGCGCCCGAGCAGGTTGCACCTCATGTCAGTCGTGCGATATCAATTTGGGCATTCGCGAAGCAGACGTTCGGTTTCCGATTAACCTCGCAGTCGCCTCGAGAAGCGTGAGCGGAAATCCTAATGCGGCACGTACTCCACGCGTGCTGTGCCTTCGGCCCAGACGGGAAGATAGAGTCCTTGACCCACTGCGCGCAGCCTCCCTGTGGTGATCCGGCCTATCTCGGCACGGATCACAAATTCGCCCTCCCGCTTCTCGACGATCGCGCGCCGCACCTTGCCCAGCAGCGCTTGGAAATCTCGAGTAAAATTCTGAGTCAGTGCCTCCGTGATACTGCCGGCTAGCGCAGGGCTATTGGCGATCTGGACGAGAATATCGCCGCCGACGCCGTTGGTGTTACCCCGCACCTCGAGGTCGGTGAAGCTAACCTGCTGCGATCCAGGCTGAGTGACCGGCCGGGCGGAAATCCACACCACGCCAGCAGTCTCGTCGGAGCTGCCCGCAGGCTTCGCCGCCAGCGTGATGCCCATCGCGATCCGTCCGCCGGTAGTGCCGTAAGCAACGACCTTGTCAAACCGCGCCATGACCGGACCGATCCCGGATAGATTGAAAGGCCGTTGCGCCCGTCTGGTGAGCGCACGGAACACGACCGGCTCAAGTTGTGCATAATCGGCCACGACCGGGATGAAGAAGCGCAGTTGCCCCCCGCTGACTTCGCGCGTCAATTGGGGCAGTGGCGTTGGCGTCGGGTCACTTGGACGTTGACCGACAAACGTCTCGGTGGCCGCTTCCATGCCGAGGCGCAGCCGCAACTTGCCGCCCCCAATGCTGTAGCCGCCATAGCTTAGGCGCTGCGGCGTGACGCGCATCCAAACTGGCGGATTGTGGTCGTTGAGCTTTAGCGATGTGAAGCTTTGGCGCCAGGCCTCTTTAACCTTGGTGCGGACATCAAGCCGGGCGATCTCGCGCGGAAGCGTCCGTTCGAGCTCGCGCACGATCGGCTGGAGCCTCTCGTCGGCCTTATCGGTGAAGGTTATCCGGCGGCCGAGAAAGTCGATCCCCGGCGCGGTGGTCCAGTCATAGGCAAGGCGCACGGTGGCGCTTGGCGTCCAGTCCTGGCGTAGCGTTAGCCGGACCCGGGCATGCGCCATTGCCGCACCCGTTGCGGTCTCGCCTTTCAGTACGCCGCCAACATTGCGGGCGCTGATATGTGCGATAATCGGGATGTCGGCGATGATGTCCTCACCCTCCCCGCGCAGGCGGATTGGGCCGCGAGTTGCCGTACCGATGACTGTGCAGCCGATATCCGGGGTAACCTTCAGGCTCTTTCCAAGCAGACGCACGCGGCGCGCTGGCACGCATCGGTCGAGGTTCTGGTTGATCGTCCACAGCGTGTGCGGGATGGCCTTTTCAAACGCTTGTGATAGCGCCGAAACGTCGGTTTCAATCGGCACACCGATGAGCGAGGTTTGGGTCACCCCTTCGACGGGATCATTGACGCGAGGCGGTGGCTCCACTGTGGTGTTGCGCGACCACCAGACGATCGTCACGACTGCGGCGCTGAGCGCCGCCAGCGCGATCGCGACAACTGCTCCGCGACGGTTCCTTAAGGATCGGGTTCGAGTGGTTGCTTGAGTGGACAGTGCTGGAATCCTTTGAGACTACCCGCGAGCCAAGGCCGGAGGCGGCGTGGGTACGCTTCGCCCCTGCAACAGCACCCATAGTAGAGCGCGTCACCGCCGGTACACTCAAACGAGGCCGTTTGTCACCAACGCGGCACAGAGCGGCCAGTCAGTAGAGCGCCTCAGTGGCGGCGGCTTTTGCCCCGCAGTTCGCCAAAAGAGGTCGGTTCGCTGTCGGCCCCAATCCAGCCGCTAAAGAGACAAAAATGCCCACTATCCCCGCAATCCTCCACGGCACCGATCCCGCCGTGCGGGAAGCCATGCTCCGCACCTTGCCCGAGCGGCAGCTGCGCGCCCTCGCGCGGGCGTTTGGGGAGTGGGCGCATGGCGGGCAGCTTGCGCCGCCGTGTACCGCGTCGGGCGAGGACTGGCGGACCTGGGTGCTGATGGCCGGGCGCGGGTTCGGGAAGACGCGGGCGGGGGCGGAGTGGGTTTTGGGACGGGTGCGGGATGCCAAAAGGAAGGACAGTCCTTCGACATGCTCAGGACGAGCGGGCCTTTTGAAAGCGCCAACCGACCCGCTACGTATCGCCCTTGTCGCCGCCACGATCGACGAAGCGCGCGCGGTGATGGTCGAGGGGCCTAGCGGGATCCTTGCCTGCGCTGGGCCGAACGACATTGCCGACTGGTTGCCCTCGCGGCACCTGCTCAAATTCGCCTCCGGGGCGGAGGCTTCGCTTTATTCGGGGGCTTCGCCCAATGCCTTGCGCGGGCCGCAGCATCATTTTGCGTGGTGCGACGAGCTGGCCAAGTGGCGGCATCTGCTGGCGACGTGGGACATGCTCCAGCTCGGCCTGCGCTGCGGCGTGCAGCCGCGCGCGCTGGTGACAACCACGCCGCGCGGCGGCTGCGCGGCGCTCGCGGGCATCCTTACCGAACCCGATACCGTGGTCACCGGCGGGCCGACCTCGGCCAACCCGCATCTGTCGCCCGCGTTCGTCGCGGCGGCCACGCGGCGCTATGGCGGCACGCGGATGGGGCGCGAGGAGCTTGACGGGGTGTTCCTGCCCGAGGTTGCGGGATCGCTGTGGCCCGCCGCGCTGCTCGCGGCGAGCCGGGGGGCGATGCCCGACTTGGACGCGCTGCGGCGGGTGGTGGTCGGGGTCGATCCGCCGGCCAGCGCGGCGGGAACCTGCGGGATCGTGGTCTGCGGGCTCGACGCCGATGGGGTGGGGCATGTGCTGGCCGATCGTTCGGCGGGCGGGCTCTCGCCCGAAGGCTGGGCGCGCGCGGTTGCCGCGGCGGCGGAGCACTGGGGTGCGGACCGGGTGGTGGCGGAGAAAAACCAGGGCGGCGATATGGTCCGCAGCGTGCTGAATAGTGTCGGGATTGCGGCTGCGATTACGCTGGTTTCGGCGACGCGCAGCAAGGTTCGCCGTGCAGAGCCTATCGCGGGGCTGTTCGAGAGCGGGCGGGCGCGGCTGGCCGGGCGCTTCCCCGAACTGGAGGATGAACTGGCCGGGCTGGTCGCGGGCGGGGATTATCAAGGACCGGGCCACTCGCCCGACCGTGCCGACGCGATGGTCTGGGCGCTCCACGCGCTGCTGATCGCGCCGCGCGGGGAGACGCGGGTGGTGAGCTTTGCTTGACATCGCGCGCGGAATCGGGTCTGGGGCGGCGCTTCCAACGGGTGATCGGCGGCGACCTTACAGCCTCCGGGATCGGGCTACCTGATACGGGCCCCCTACGAACGGAGTATAGAAAATGCGTCATAAAATGGGCGGCCGCAAGCTGCAGCGCACCTCGGCCCACCGCATCGCGCTGTTGCGCAACATGGCGGCGGCGCTGATCAAGCACGAGCAGATCACCACCACCACTTCGAAGGCGCGCGAGCTGCGACCCTATGTCGAAAAGCTGATCACGCTGGGCAAGCACGGCGGGCTTTCCAACCGCCGCCTCGCGCATGCGCGGCTGCTCGATGAGGCCCAGCTGGCCAAGCTGTTCGACGTGCTGGCCACCCGCTACGCTGGCCGTGACGGCGGCTACACCCGCATCATCAAGGCCGGGTTCCGCGCGTCGGACGCCGCGCCGATCGCGGTGATCGAGCTGGTCGATCGCGATACCGCCGCCAAGGGCCAGGATTCGGGTCCGGTCATGACCGAGGAAGACTTCGCCGAGGCGTAAGTTTCCGGTTTCCGCGTGAACCAATTGCAAAGGCGGGTGCGAATGATACGTTCGCAGCCGCCTTTTGCGTTTTCCCGGAGACCCCGATGTGCCGCTTCGCGTTTGCGATGCCTCTTGCCGCTGCTTGCCTCATCGTCTCGGCTTCAGCGTTGGCCGGTGAGGTGACCGCGCCCGATTATCCGACCACGCGCTCCGGCACTGTCGCCGAAGTCCAGTTCGGCGAACGGATCGCCGATCCCTACCGCTGGCTCGAGAACGACGTGCGCAGCGATCCCGAGGTGGCCGACTGGGTCAAGCGCCAGAACGCGCTGACCGAGAGCTACCTTGCGGGACTGCCGCAACGCGCGTGGTTCGCGCAGCGGATCCGCGCGCTGACCGACTATGAGCGCTTCGGGCTGCCGACCAAGGCGGGTGGGCGCTATTTCTACACGCGCAATTCGGGGTTGCAGAACCAGTCGCAGCTGTTCGTCCGCAACGGGCTGAACGGGCGGCCGCGGCTGTTGATCGATCCCAACAGCTGGGCCAGCGACGGCGCGACCGCGCTCGATAGCTGGAAGCCGTCCGACGATGGCAGACTGCTGCTTTACAGCGTGCAGGATGGCGGCAGCGACTGGCGCGTGCTCAAGCTGCTCGACGTGGCGACCGGCAAGGCGCTGCCCGACGAAATCCACTGGGCCAAATTCACCGGCCTCGCTTGGGTCGGCAGCGAGGGGTTCCTCTATTCGCGTTTCCCCAAGCCCGCCGAAGGCACGGATTTCCAGGCGCTCAATTACAATCAGGCGATCTGGTTTCACCGGATCGGCACCGCGCAGGATGCCGACGAGCTGGTCTATGCGACACCCGATCATCCCGACTACCGGCACAATGCCGAACTGACCGCGGACGCGCGTTACGCGGTGATCACCAGCGCAATCGGCACCGATGCGCGTTTCGAAGTCCATGTTATCGACATGGGGCAGCGCAAACGGCGGGGCTGGCAGGCGCGCACGCTGGTTAGCGGGTTCGACCACAGCTGGAACCTGATCGACGGGATGGGCAGCCGCCTGTGGTTCGTGACCAACCAGGATGCCCCGCGCTTCCGCGTCGTCTCGATCGACTTGAGCGCGCGCGCGCCGGTGTGGCGCGAACTGGTGCGCGAAAGCGCCGACACGCTCGAACAAGGGAATATCGTCGGCAACAGACTGATCCTGTCCTACCTCAAGGACGCGGCGAGCCGGGCTGTGGTCTACGACCTCACCGGTAAGCCTTCGCAAGTGCTCGCGCTCAACGGGATCGGCACCGCCTCGGGGTTTCGGGGCAAGCCCGGCGATGCCGAAACGTTCTACAACTTCACCAGCTTCAACCAGCCCGCAGCGGTCTACCGGCTCGACCTGGCCACGGGGAAAACGCAGCCCTTCGCGACTCCCAAGCTGACGTTCAATCCCGCCGACTATGCGGTCGAGCAGCGCTTCTACACTTCGAAGGACGGCACCCGCGTGCCGCTGTTCCTGGTCCGCAAGCAGAGCGTCGCGACGCAGGGCAGGGCAGTGCCGACGCTGCTTTACGGCTACGGCGGGTTCGATGTCTCGCTCACCCCGGGCTTCTCCGCCGGACGGATGGCGTGGCTCGAGGCGGGCGGGGCCTATGCGATGGCGAATCTGCGCGGCGGGGGCGAATACGGCAAGGCGTGGCACGATGCCGGACGGCTTGCCAACAAGCAGAACGTGTTCGACGATTTCATCGCGGCGGGCGAGTATCTGATCGCGCAAGGGGTGACGCCCGAGGGCGGGCTCGCGATCCAGGGCGGGTCGAACGGCGGATTGCTGGTGGGTGCGGTGGTCAACCAGCGGCCCGATCTGTTCGCCGCAGCCAACGCGCAAGTGGGCGTGATGGACATGCTGCGCTTCGATCGCTTCACCGCGGGGCGCTATTGGGTCGATGACTATGGCCACCCAGATCGCGAAGCCGACTTCAGGGTGCTGCGCGCCTATTCGCCCTATCACAACATCGCCTCGGGCAAGCCCTATCCGGCGATGCTGGTGACCACTGCCGACACCGACGACCGCGTCGTGCCGGGGCACAGCTTCAAATACACCGCCGCGCTGCAGGCCGCACAGGCCGGGCCCAAACCGCATCTGATCCGGATCGAAACCCGCGCGGGCCATGGTTCGGGCAAGCCCACCGACAAGGCGATCGAGGAAAGTTCGGACGTGCTGGCATTCCTCGCGCAGTGGAGCGGGCTCTCGGTGCGGTGAGTGTTTGTTCATAAAACAAGCCGAAATTATGAACAAGCCCTGTCAGCCCAGTTCAGGCTCGCGCCACGGGTGATTCGCTAGACCATCTTCATCGCCGGGAACTCCTCCCGGTATTTTTGAGGATTTTTTAGCCATGAAGATCATGTCCAAAGCCCTGGTCGGCACCATCGCGGCTGGCGCGATGGCCGTCTCTTCGGCCACTCCTGCCCTCGCCGATCATCGCGACGGCGTCAACGTCGGCGAGATCATCGCTGGTGCACTGATCATCGGCGGGATCGCTGCGGTGGCTTCGGGAGGCAACCGCAACCGCGATTACGACTATCGCTATGACCGCGCCGGTTATCCAGACCAGGGCAGTTACGGCAACTACGGCAACTACGGCAACAATGGTCGTTACAACCAGTACGGTGGCAATCCGCGCCAGGCTGTCGAGCAGTGCATCTATGCTGCCGAACGCCAGGCCCAGCGCTATGGCAACGGTCGTGCCAATGTGACCGACATTCGTGACGTGCGCCAAACGCGTTACGGCTTCGAAGTCCGCGGCCGGATCGCGGTCAACGACTCGGGCCGCAGCTGGAACGGCGACAACGACCGCTACGGCAACGACAACGACCGCTACGGCCGGGGCTGGAACAACGACAATGACGATAACCGTTACGGCAGCGGCTGGAACAACGATTACCGCGGCTGGAACGAAAACCTCCGCGGTTACGACAGCGGATCGTTCAAGTGCCGCTACGACCGTGGCCGGGTCTATGACATCGACTTCAGCGGCGTCCGTGGTCTCTAACCCCGGGTAGCCGGTAACACGCCGGGCGGTTCAGGCCTTAGAAAGCCTGGGCTGCCTAGCTGTATCTGCTATTGGCGCTGTGCTTTGGCCTGCGCTTTGGAGGGGCTCACCATGATCCGTTCGGTTTCCCGTTCCGCTGGCGCTTTGGCGCTTGCCGCAGCACTTGCGATGGCGGCAACGCCAGCCTTTGCTGCCGATGTCTATGTTCCGGTAATCCTGCATAGCGCAGTCGGAAATCCGGCTGCGGCCCAGACCGCCAACGAGCATCGCAGCTGGGGCGGCTGGGGCGGACGCCGTCACCGCGACGACGTCAGCGTCGGCGATGTCCTAACCGGGGTGCTGATCATCGGCGGGATCGCCGCAATCGCCAGCGCGGCGAGCAAATCGAACCGCGATCGCAACCGCGACGACACTTACCGCTATCCCAATCGCGACTGGCGTTCCCAATCCGGCCGTTATGGCGAGCCGGTCCCGCAGCGCAGCTGGGGCAACGACCGCAACATCGATCGCGCGGTGGACAGCTGCGTCAGCGAAGTCGAGCGCGGCACCGGAAATTCGGGCGAACGCCGGGTCGAAACAGTCGATACCGTAGCCCGCGAAAGCGACGGCTGGCGCGTCTCGGGCCAGATCAATGGCGGCGGTACATTCAGCTGCACGGTGGGCCGCGATGGCACAATCCGCTCGGTTGATGGCGGACCTGACCGGGCCGCCTACGATGGCACTGGCGAAGACGACCGGCCCGAATTTCCCGGCTAAGGCAAACTGCGTTTAATCTGAATCGATGACGGGTGGTTCAGATATTTCACACGACGCTCTAACCCCGCTTGCCGTAAGCCGGCAGCGCCAGACCCAGTCGCATGGCCGCGCCGCGCAGGGTGAACCCTGCCGCTGCGGCCAGCGGCCAGGTCAGGCTATCGGCGAGGCCCAGTACCGAACCCAGCGCACAGAGCGCCGAGGATAGCGCGGCGGCGGTCACATATAGCTCTGGCCGCATCAGGATCGAAGGGCGGCCCGCCAGCACATCGCGGATGATCCCGCCGACGCAGCCGGTTATCACCCCCATCAGCACCGCGGGCAGCGGCGCGACGCCGTAGCCGAGCGCCTTGGCGGTCCCGAGCACCGAATAGGCGGCAAGCCCCGCCGCATCGGCCCAGTCGATCAACGCGCCTTCCCACCAGCGGCGCGGGGCGAACCACGCGATCAGCGCAACGCCAAGGCACACCGGCGCAACCAGCGGGTCGCGCACCCAGAACACCGGCGCACCGATCAGCAGATCTCGCACCGATCCACCGCCGACGCCCGTGACCAGCGCGAAGAAGGCCATCGTCACGAAGGTCTGCCTGAGGCGCGCGGCCAACAGCGCGCCGGTCAGTGCAAACACCGCAATTCCCGCCAGATCGAGCAGGCCGATGATCGCGGGAAGCGCGGGGGCTACGGCAGGAAGGTTAGCGTTCATCGCCGCGCCTTGCGTCGCCGGAACAGCAAGGTGGTCCCGAAAATACTGCCGACCACCGCCAGCGCCGCGAACAGGATCAGGATCGGATGGCTGGTATCCTCGCGCGTCTGCAAATCCATGATGTGCAGCCCCCACATGAAATCGTAAATCCGCCACCACCGCGTGCGCAGCGCCAGCACTTCGCCGGTCGAAGCATCGATATAGAGGTGCGTGCCATCGGCAAAGCTGGCCTGCCATGACGGGCGCGGGCGGCGTAGGTCGAGCGGGGCTTGCGCGGCGGAGAGGCGCTGCATCCTGGTAAGCTGCGCTTTGCCGGTGAACGTCGCTGCGGCAATCGCGCGCGCCTCCGCTTCGCTGACCGCGCCTAGCGGTACACCGGTTCGCGCGGCGTAGCGGTGTGGTTGTCCGTCGCCGCCGGTGACGATCCACACCGGCTGCGCGGGTTGTCCGACCAGCGTGACTTTGGTGATCGAACCGGCCAGTTTGGGGAAAGTTAGCGTCGAACCCGCAACCGGCACGGGCACCGCGCGCAAATCCTCTCCGCGCACTTGCTCGATCGGCCGTGCGGCCATGAACAACCCGCTCGCGGTCCACAGCAGGAGTGGTACGCCCACGGCCCAGCCGAGCCAGATATGCCAGCGCGCGAAGCGTTGCATGAGGGTACGCTTGGCCATCTCAACCGTGAACCAAAGCGCCGATGGCGCCAGCCATCGCCACACAGTCGCGGTCGCCGCGCCGCGGGCCGATCACTTGCAGTCCGGTGGGCAAATGCCCGGCGGCACCGATCGGCAGCACGGTCGCGGGAAGCTCGGCGAAGATCGCGATCCCGGCATAGGCGAGCACCGCTTCGGGGCCGCAGCCCTGGTCGGCGATCTCCCAGATGCGTTCGGTCATCGGGCGGTCGTCGTGCGCGAAGGCGGGCAGAGCGGCGGGCGGCATCAGCACGAAATCGTAGTGTTCGAACAGCGCGGCCCAGGAGCGCTGCGCATGGTGCTGCCGGTCGAGCAGGTCGAACCACTGCGCGGCACTGGCGACCTGGCCATCGGGGCCGGGTGCTCCGCGCGACATGACGATCCCCAGCATCCGCATGTAGTCGGCGTGCAGCGCGGCGAGATCGGGCAGCAGCGGGCTGCTGCGATCGACTTGCGCGCCACTGGCCGAAATCGCCGCGACGGCGGCCTCGATGGGACTCTGCACCGCCGGATCGACCGGGCACAGCGGATGCCGCTCGAGATAGAGGAAGCGTGCCTCGCGCACCGGCTTGGGCGCGCGGGGCAGCGGCTCGTTGAGCGTGACCTCAAGCAGTAGTGCGAGGTCTTCGGCCGAGCGCGCCAGCGGCCCGACCACGCCGAGCGGGATCTCGGCCCCGTCGCTACCGGGAAATTCCTGGCCCTTGCTACTGACCACGCCCCAAGTCGTCTTGTGGCCCCACACTCCGGAAAAATGCGAGGGAATGCGCACCGAGCCGCCGATATCGCTGCCGTATTCGGCCGCGACCATCCCGCTCGCCAAAGCCGCCGCGCTCCCGCCCGAGGAGCCGCCGGGCGAGCGCGCGGGATCGTGCGGGTTGTTGGTGCGGCCATAGACCGGGTTGGCCGCTTGCCAGTCGGCCAGCGAGGGCGGAACGTTGGTCTTGCCGAGGATCACCGCGCCGTGGGCCTTGAGCCGCTGGACGACCATGGCGTCCTGCGTTGCGATATGGGCGGCGTGATCCTCGATGCCCCAGCAGGTCGGCAGCCCGGCCACGTCGAAGCTTTCCTTGACCGTCATCGGCAAGCCGTAGAGCCGCTGGCCCTCGCGCGGCCCGGCGTCCTGCAAGGCTTTTGCAGCGGCGCGCGCCCGGTCGAAATCGCGCACCACTACCGCGTTGAGCGCGCCGTCGCGCGTCTCGATCCGTGCGATCGCCGCTTCAGTCGCCTCGATCAGCGAGAGTGCTCCGCTGGAAATTGCGGCGATGGTTTCAGCCGCGCCCGGTTCGTCCGTAAGCCTTGGATACAATTTGCCCCTCCTCACCCGTCTCGGCGCATCATGCGCGGTGTGGGCGCGAAGGCAAGCCGTTCAACCGGCTAGATGTGGATTGGCTTGCCGGTCACTGCCATCGCCGCTTCCTTGATCGCTTCGGAATGCGTTGGGTGGGCGTGGCAGGTGTAGGCGATGTCTTCGGATGTAGCGCCGAATTCCATCGCCAGCGCGGCCTCGGCGATCATCGTGCCGGCCAGGCTGGCGATGATGTGCACGCCCAGCACGCGGTCGGTCTTGGCATCCGCGATCACCTTGACGAAGCCGTCGGTGTCGCGGTTGGTCTTGGCGCGGCTGTTGGCGGCCATCGGGAACTTGCCGACCCTGATTTCGTGCCCGGCGGCCTTGGCGTCTTCTTCGCTCAGCCCGACCCCGGCGATTTCGGGCATGGTATAGACCACCCCGGGGATCACCGCATGGTTGACGATCCCGGTCTGGCCGGCGAGGTATTCGGCCACCGCGATGCCCTCATCCTCGGCCTTGTGCGCCAGCATCGGGCCGGGGATGACATCGCCGATCGCGCGGACGCCATCGACGGCGGTACGAAATTCGGCGTCGGTGTCGATCTGGCCGCGCTTGTTGAGCTCGAGCCCGATGGTATCGAGACCAAGGCCATCGACGTTGGGACGGCGACCGATCGCGACCAGCACGCAATCGGCCTCAAGCGTTTCGGCCGCGCCGCCCGCCGACGGCTCGAGCGTCAGCGTGGCCTTCTTGCCTTTGACGGTAGCACCGGTGACCTTGGTCGAGAGGCGCAGTTCCATGCCCTGCTTCTTGAACAGCTTGGCGCTCTCCTTGCGCACTTCACCGTCCATCCCGGGGAGCAGCTGGTCGAGGAACTCGACGACGGTGACTTTCGCCCCGAGCCGCCGCCACACCGAGCCAAGCTCAAGCCCGATCACCCCGCCGCCGATCACGACCATGTGCGCGGGCACCTTGGCCAGCGCCAGCGCGCCGGTGGAATCGACGATGATCCCCTTGGCATTATCGACCTCGACGCCCGGCAGCGGAGTAACCGACGAGCCGGTGGCGATCACGATATCCTTGGCGGTCACAGCCTTGCCCGCAACCTCAACCGTGTGGGCAGCCTTGAATGTCGCCAGCCCCTTGAGCCAATCGACCTTGTTCTTCTTGAACAGGAAGGCGATCCCGCCGGTCAGCTCGGACACGGCCTTGGCCTTCTCGCCCTGCAATGCGCCCAGATCCAACTCGACCTTGCCGGTCTTGACCCCGAACTTGGCGAGCGCGCCCGAATGCGCTTCCTCGAACAGCTCCGAGCCATGGAGCAGCGCCTTCGACGGAATGCAGCCGACATTCAGGCACGTCCCGCCCAGCGTCTCCCGCGCCTCGACGCACGCGGTCTTCAACCCCAGCTGCGCCGCGCGGATCGCCGCGACATAGCCGCCGGGACCCGAGCCAATGATGAGAACGTCGTAATCGTATTCAGCCATGCTTTTCACTCCGTCATCCCCGCGAAAGCGGGGATCGCTGGCCGCTGGCTCCAACCTGGAGGTCAGCGGTCCCGGATCAAGTCCGGGACGACGTTGACTCACAAATCGATCAGCAGCCGCGTCGGATCCTCGATCGCTTCCTTGATCGTCTTGAGCGCGGTCACCGCCTCACGCCCGTCGATCAGGCGGTGGTCGTAGCTGAGCGCGAGATACATCATCGGGCGGATCACGATCTGGCCGCCCACCACCACCGGGCGGTCCTCGATGCGGTGGAGGCCCAGCACCGCCGACTGCGGCGGGTTGATGATCGGGGTCGACATCAGCCCCCCGAACACGCCGCCGTTGGAAATCGTGAAGGTCCCGCCCTTCATGTCGTCCATCGTCAGCGTGCCGTCCTTGGCGCGCTTGCCGAGGTCGGCGATGGCCTTTTCGATGCCCGCGAACGAGAGCTGGTCGGCGTTGCGCACCACCGGCACAACGAGGCCATTGGGGGCCGAGACCGCGACCGAGATGTCGACATACTGGTGATAGACGATCTCGTCGCCCTCGATCCGCGCGTTGACCGCGGGGATATCCTTGAGCGCGAGACAGGCGGCCTTGGCGAAGAAGCTCATGAAGCCGAGCCGCACGCCGTGCTTCTTTTCGAACTGGTCGCGGAACCGGTCGCGCGCGGCCATCACCGCCGACATGTCGCAATCGTTGAAAGTGGTGAGCAGCGCAGCGGTGTCCTGCGCTTCCTTGAGCCGCTTGGCGATGGTCTGGCGCAGGCGGGTCATCTTGACGCGCTCTTCGTGGCGGTCGCCGGGCTGCGCGCGGGCCTCGACAGGCTCAGCCTGAGCGGGTGTGGGGGCAGGGGCAGGGGCCGCGCTTTTGGCGCCCTGTTGTTTTATGGCGGCGGCGGCAACGACATCTTCCTTGGTCAGCCGTCCGTCCTTGCCGGTGCCCTTGATCGTCGCCGGGTCGATCCCGTGTTCGAGCACCGCGCGGCGCACCGAGGGCGAGAGCGCGGCGGCATCGAACGTCATTGCCGGTTCTGGCTTGGCTGCGTCGGCCTTGGGCGGCATGGTATCGGAGGCCGGCGCAATCGCCTTCTCCTCGCGCGCGGCGACCGGCTGCGCGCCCGCCGCGGCGACGCCATCCTCGATCGTCGCAATCACCGCGCCGACCAAAACGTTGTCACCGACCCTAGCGAGCTGCATCCCCATCACGCCCGCGACCGTGGCGGTTACCTCGACCGCGACCTTGTCGGTCTCCAAGCTGGCAATCGGCTCGTCGAGCGCGACCGCGTCGCCGGGCTGCTTGAGCCATTCGCCGATGGTCGCTTCCGAAACCGATTCGCCGAGCGTGGGGACTTTGAGTTCAGTGGACATATATCAGGCCTTCTTCCGGCGACGGATTTCTGAGCGGACCGACAGCCCTAGCGCATCGGCGACCAGCGCACCTTGCTCGCTCTGGTGGCGGCTGGCGAGGCCCGTCGCGGGCGAGGCGCTGGCGTTGCGACCGGCATAGCGCGGGCGGGCGACCTGGCTCTTGGCGACTTTGAGCGATTCCTCGATGAACGGCTCGACGAAGAACCATGCGCCGTTGTTCCTGGGTTCTTCCTGGCACCACACCACTTCCTCGAGACCGGGCATCCGCGCCAAACGCTTGGCCAGTGGTTCGCCGGGGAAGGGATAGATCTGCTCGACCCGCACGATCTGCGTGTCGGTGATCCCCGCCGCGTCGCGCGCTTCGATCAGATCGTAGGCGACCTTGCCCGAACACAGCACCACGCGCCGCGTAGCTTTGTCGGCGGGCGGAGTCATATCGGAGAGAATCCGCTTGAAATGCCCATCGCCGATGAAGTCGCTCGCCATCGACTTGGCCAGCGGGTGGCGCAGCAGCGACTTGGGAGTCATGATCACCAGCGGCTTGCGGAACGGGCGGTGCATCTGGCGGCGCAGCACGTGGAAATAGTTGGCCGGGCTGGTGATGTTGCAGACCTGGATATTGTCCTGCGCGCAGAGCTGGAGGAACCGCTCGAGCCGGGCCGAACTGTGTTCCGGACCCTGGCCTTCGTAGCCGTGCGGCAGCAGCAGCACGAGGCCGTTGGCACGCAGCCATTTGGCTTCGGAAGCGGCGATATACTGGTCGATGATGATCTGCGCGCCATTGCCGAAATCGCCGAACTGCGCTTCCCACAGCACTAGGGTCTTGGGGTCCGCACTGGCGTAGCCGTATTCGAAGCCGAGCACGCCGTATTCGGATAGCGGGCTGTCGAGCACTTCGAAGCGGCCATGCGGCACGGTGGTGAGCGGCACGTATTTGTGCTCGTCGGTCTGGTCGACCCACACCGCGTGGCGCTGGCTGAAAGTGCCGCGGCCCGAATCCTGGCCCGAGAGACGGACGTTAAAGCCTTCGGAAACGAGGCTGCCGAAGGCCAGCGCCTCACCGGTCGACCAGTCGAACCCGGCACCACCGCCGAACATCTCGCGCTTGGCGTCGATCACGCGAGTCAGCGTCTTGTGGATGGTCAGCCCCTCGGGCACCGTCGTCAGTGTGCGGCCGAGGCTGTCGAACAGCTTGGCCTCGATCCCGGTGGGCACATTGCGCCGCGCGCTTTCGGGGTCGGCCGGCTTGTTGAGCCCGCTCCACCGCCCGGCGAACCAGTCGGCCTCATTGGGTTTGTAGCTCTTGGAGGCGTCGAATTCGGCTTCGAGCTGCGCGACAAACCGGGTCTCGGCCTCGCTCGCCCAGTCCTTGTCGATCACGCCCTGCTCGACCAGACGCGCGGCGTAAAGCGCGCTGACCGGCGGATGCTGTCGGATGCGCGCGTACATCAGCGGCTGGGTAAAGCTGGGTTCGTCACCCTCGTTGTGGCCGAAGCGGCGGTAGCACCACATGTCGATGACGATGTCGCGGCCGAATTTCTGGCGGTAATCGATCGCCAGCTTGCAAGCGAACGTCACCGCCTCGGGATCGTCGCCGTTGACGTGGAGGATCGGCGCCATGACGCCTTTGGCGACGTCGGACGGGTAGGGCGAGCTTCGCGCGAACTGCGGGCTGGTGGTAAAGCCGATCTGGTTGTTGATGATGAAATGGATGCAGCCGCCGGTGTTGTAGCCGCGCACGCCGGAAAAGCCGAAGCATTCCCACACGATGCCTTGCCCGGCGAAAGCCGCGTCGCCATGGATCAGGATCGGCAGGACCTGCTGGTGCTTGCCGCCGCCGATCGTGTCGTCGCCGATATCGTCGCGGAATACTTGCTGCGCGCGGACTTTGCCGAGCACGATCGGATCGACGGTTTCGAGGTGGCTGGGGTTGGGGACCAGCGACATGTGCACCTTGATCCCGTCGAACTCGCGGTCGGTGCTGGTGCCGAGGTGGTATTTGACGTCGCCCGACCCGCCGACATCCTCGGGGTTGGCGCTGCCGCCCGAAAATTCGTGGAAAATCACGCGGTAGGGCTTGGCCAGCACATTGGCGAGCACGTTGAGGCGGCCGCGATGGGCCATGCCATAGACGATTTCCTTGACCCCAAGCTGGCCGCCATATTTGATCACGCCTTCGAGCGCGGGGATCATCGATTCCCCGCCGTCGAGCCCGAAGCGTTTGGTCCCGACGTATTTGCGGCCGAGGAACTTTTCGTACTGCTCGCCGCGGATCACCGCGCCCAAGATCGCCTGCTTTCCTTCGGGCGTGAAATCGATGTGCTTGTCCGCGCCTTCCATCCGGTCCTGGAGGAAGCGGCGTTCCTCGACATCGGCGATGTGCATGTATTCCATGCCGACCTTGCCGCAATAATTGGCGCGCAGGATCGCGACGATCTCGCGCACCGTGGCCGATTGCAGGTCGAGCACGCCGCCCAGGAACACTTTGCGGTCGAGCGCCGCGCCGGTGATGCCGTGGAAAGCGGGGTCGAGATCGGCGGGCAGCTCCTGCTTGGCGAGGCCGAGCGGATCGAGATCGGCGGCAAGATGCCCGCGCACCCGATAGGTGCGGATCAGCAGCATCGCGCGGATCGAATCCGCCGCGGCTTCCTCCACCGATTTGTCGCTCAGCGGCGCACCCGCTTTCGCACTCGCCGCCTTGATCGCCACCTGCATCGCGGTGGGATCGAGCGCCTGAGTCCAATCGTCCTCGTCCGTGCGCCAGTTGGCGCGCGCCCAGCTTGGCCCGGGTTGCGGGTCGGCGGGAAGGAAATCGTGGAGGTCTTGGCCCATTGCAGTGTGTCCCGGGGAGGATTGGGAGAGTGTCAGGCCAGCTCTTTGAGCATCGCCGCCAGCGTGGTGCCAAGCTCGCTGGGCGAGGGGGAAACGCGGATACCCGCCGCTTCCATCGCCGCGATCTTGTCCTCTGCGCCGCCCTTGCCGCCCGAGACGATTGCCCCCGCGTGCCCCATGCGGCGGCCCGGCGGCGCGGTGAGCCCGGCGATGAAGCCGACCATCGGCTTCTTGCGCCCGCGCCGCGCCTCGTCCTGGAGGAATTGCGCCGCGTCTTCCTCGGCCGAGCCGCCAATCTCGCCGATCATGATGATCGATTTGGTCGCATCGTCGGCGAGGAACAGTTCGAGCATGTCGATGAAATTGGTGCCGTTGACCGGATCGCCGCCGATCCCGACCGCGGTGGTCTGGCCAAGCCCCGCCATCGTGGTCTGATGGACCGCTTCATAGGTCAAAGTGCCCGAACGGCTGACCACGCCGACGTTGCCCTTGGAGAAGATCGAGCCCGGCATGATCCCGATCTTGCATTCGTTCGGGGTCAGCACGCCGGGGCAGTTGGGGCCGATGAGGCGTGACTTGGAGCCGGTCAGCGCGCGCTTGACGCGCACCATGTCGAGCACCGGGATGCCTTCGGTGATCGTCACGATCAGTTCGATCCCCGCGTCGATCGCCTCGAGGATCGAATCCGCCGCGAACGGCGGGGGCACATAGATGCACGAAGCGGTTGCGCCCGTCGCCGCCTTGGCCTCGGCCACGGTGTCGAAGTTGGGCAACCCGATATGCGTGGTGCCGCCCTTGCCGGGGGTGACGCCTGCAACCATCTGCGTGCCATAGGCCAGCGCCTGCTCAGTGTGGAACGTGCCGGTGGCGCCGGTCATCCCCTGCGTGATGACCTTGGTGTTTTTGTTGACGAGGATGCTCACTGTTTCTTTGCCTTGCTTTACTGGGCCAAAGCGCTCCGCTCTGAACTAACCCGAAGTTGAGAAATATTTCCTGCCTTCATTCTAATCGTATACTGAAGTTTGAATGACAAGGAATCGAGGTCCAACATGACTGTTTGTTGCGAAATTCATATTTTGAAGATATAGATATCTAATATCAAAGCGGCCTGATTGATCGATATCGATAATTTCCCTGTTTCCTGATCTGACTTCTTTTGGAACAGTCGTATGCAGTTTCGACAGTACTTCGGCCCGCCCCTCTGAGATACTCAAACCCTGGATTGCAACGGCGCAGATCTCCGCAGCCGTCTCCGATCGATTGTCATGTTGGCGATAGAAAATCAGATATCCTTCTGATTTGTTTTCAAATTTAAAATATTGTCCATCTCGAATATTGTCAAAATAACGCTGAAATGACCCAGGCATTTCACGAAAATTAATTGGCTTAATCGATCCGCGTTCGAAAGTGCCGGTACCTTTGGTGCAAACGTTGATGTAAGCGTCGATCATTTGTTCGGATTCTGTTTGGATAATAGCTGTGGCCGCCGCGAGAACGGTTGCAACAGCAGTTGTCCATCCAGTAATCATCCTTCGAGGAGCCTCTACCCGACGAGGGAGGGCTCGATGCCCTTGCACGCCACCAGCAGTTCCTTGACCGCATCTACGCTGACCTGCAGCCCCGCCTTGTCCTCGGCATCGAGTTCGATCTCGATGATCTTCTCCGCGCCGCCCGCGCCGATCATCACCGGGACGCCGACGTAGAGCCCGTCGAGCCCGTATTGGCCGCTGACATGCGCGGCGCAGGGGAGGATGCGCTTCTGGTCGCCGAGGAAGGCTTCGGCCATGGCGATACCGCTGGCGGCCGGGGCGTAGAACGCCGAGCCGGTGCCGAGCAGCGCGACGATCTCGCCGCCGCCGCCGCGCGTGCGCTTGACGATCGCGTCGATCTTGTCCTGCGAGGAAAGCCCCATCTTGACGAGGTCGGGCACGGGGATACCGTTGACGGTCGAATAGCGCACCACCGGGACCATCGTGTCGCCGTGGCCGCCGAGCACGAAAGTGTTCACGTCGCGCACCGAAACTGCAAACTCGTCGGCGATGAAGTGGCTAAACCGCGCCGAATCGAGCACGCCCGCCATGCCGACCACCATGTGGTGCGGCAGCCCCGAAAATTCGCGCAGCGCCCAGACCATCGCATCGAGCGGGTTGGTGATGCAGATCACGAAAGCGCCGGGGGCGTTGTTCTTGATGCCTTCGCCGACCGCTTTCATCACCTTGAGGTTGATCCCGAGCAGATCGTCGCGGCTCATCCCGGGCTTGCGCGCGACCCCGGCGGTGACGATGATCACATCGGCCCCGGCGATGTCCTTGTAGTCGTTCGAGCCGGTGATCCTGGCGTCGAACCCTTCGACCGGACCGCACTGCGACAGATCGAGCGCCTTGCCCTGCGGCACACCCTCGACCACGTCGAACAGCACGATATCGCCCAGTTCCTTCTGCGCGGCGAGATGCGCGAGCGTGCCGCCGATGTTGCCGGCACCGATAAGGGCAATCTTCTTGCGAGCAGCAGTACCCATGGTCCGACGAAGTCCTTCCCGTATCGCGGGAGCGCGTCTGGCATTAAGTGGCCTGCGTCGTCCCGCGAAGGAGCAAGCCGCCCGGTGAATTGGGAGGCGTTAGGCGGGTGATATGGCGATTGCAACCCCAGAAGAGCGTAGCGTTAGCGTCAATATATGCGAATGGTTCGCATTAGCAATTAGGTAACGAAGGCGACCCCCTACTCTCCACTCGTCATCCTGAACTTGTTTCAGGATCCATTGGCCTGTCGCGCCGCCGCGCGCGCCAAAGAAGAGGGCCGCGCCGTTATCGCCTTTTGCCTCGAAGGCCGGGTGTGCCGCTTGATGGGTGCTGAAACGAGTTCAGCATGGCGGGACTTTGATGTGTGGCGGCCCGCCCCCCGTTCACCCCACCGCGCGCTTGGGGTTGAGCCGGTCGCGTTCCTGGGCGAGCAGCATCATCGCCAGATAGTCGGGTACCGCGCGGCTGAAATAATAGCCTTGGCCCAGGGTACAGCCCGCGGCGCGCACGGCATTGACCTGGTCGATCGTCTCCAGCCCTTCGGCGACGATCTCCATCCCCAGCGTCGCGGCCATGCCCGAAACGGCGCGGATGATCGCTTCGCTCTTCTTGCCCGCGTTGACGCCAGAGACGAAGCTGCGGTCGACCTTGATCTTGCCGAACGGATACTGGTTGAGATAGCCGAGCGACGAATAGCCGGTGCCGAAATCGTCGAGCGCGAACTTCACGCCCGCCGCTGAAAGCTCGGCCATGAAGTCCGCGGTCTGCTGGTTGTGATCGAGCAGCACGGTCTCGGTGACTTCGAGCTCGAGCCGGTGCGGCGGCAGCCTCGCCTCGCGCAGCGCGTTGAGGATGCCGAGCGCGGCACCCGGTGCCTTGATCTGGAGCGGCGAGAGATTGACCGCCACGGTGACATCGTCGGGCCACTGCGCGGCGGCCTTGGCGGCCTGCGCGGTAATCCAGTTGCCCAGCGTGATGATCGCGCCGGTTTCCTCGGCCACCGGGATGAACTCGTCGGGGCGCAATTCGCCCTTTTCGGGATGGAACCAGCGGACCAGCGCCTCGAACGCGCGAATCTTGCCGCTCTCGAGATCGACGATCGGCTGGAAGAAGATCGACAGCTCGTCGCGCTGGAGCGCAAGCCGCAGTTCGGCCTCGATTTCGCGGCGGCGGACGAGGTTGCGGGTCATCGACGGGTCGAAGAAGCTGACCTGCTTCCGCCCGTTGACCTTGGAATGATACAGCGCAAGGTCCGCGCCCTGCATCAGCGTCTCGAGGTCCTGGCCATCGTCGGGCAGCAGCGCGATGCCCATCGAGCTGCCGATTTCGAGCCGGTCCTCGTCGAAGCGGATCGGGCAAGCGATTTCCTCGAGCATCGCCAGCGCCATGAGCTCGGCCTCGCGGCGATCGGCGACCGGGCAGGCGACGATGAATTCGTCGCCGCCGAACCGGCCGATTACGGCATCGCCGGGCGACTGGATGCGCAAGCGCTGGGCAATCTCGGCCAGCACCTTGTCGCCGACCTGGTGACCCAGCGCATCGTTGACTTCCTTGAAGCGGTCGAGATCGAGCCAGAACAGCGCGAGCTTGTGATCTGGCTGCAATTCGGCGAGACGGTCGGCGAGGTGGTGGTTGAGGCCGGCCCGGTTGAGCAGCCCGGTGACCACGTCGGTCCGCGCCAGATGCTGCATCTTGTCGGCGAGCCGCGCGCTCGTTTCCGCCGCGGCGATCGAATCGCGCAGCACCTTGAAGACATTGAGCGTGATCAGCATCATCGCCGGGATCAGCAGGAAGATCGTAAAGGCCAGCGTGCGCTGCGCCAAATCGTCCTGGAGCGCCAGCACGACCGAAATCGGGATGAGCGCCAGCACCATCTGGCCGATCGCGATCAGCGGACGCCCGGCATTGCGCGCGGCAATCCCCACGGCGTAGCCAATCGCGTTGCACACGGTCAGCAGGATCGCGGTCGAACTGACCTCCAGCCCGATCGCCAGCGCCGCGATTACCCCGATGAGCAGGGCGTAGGTGAAGGCGCCAAGCTCGTAGATCACTTCGAGCAGCCAGGTCTGCTCGTGGATCGAGCGAGGCAGGATGCGGGCAAGCAGGATGCGGGCGACTGCGACCGCGGTGAGCAAATGCGCGGTCCAGCTGATCGCTGGGTTGCCCGCTTCGTGCGCGGCGACTTGCGCCGCGGCAATCCCGCACAACGCGCCGATAGCGAGGCTCGAGGGCTGCGCGTAGAGCGTCTCGACCAGGATGCGGCGCACCCGGTCGTCAATCGCGCGCGCGCCGGTGAGAACACGCATCATTGCTCGCAAGCGCCGTATCGGACTGCTCCCATTCCTAGCCCAAACGCGGTAACGCAACCGGGTCACTGAATGGTTAACTTCGGGTCACCGCACCATTTTTAGGCACCGGGACTGTTCAGGGTTTGCTCGGTGCGCGCGCGCAGGGTGCTGGCCATGCGGCGGTCGAGCGCGCGGCAGATCCCCAGCCACCAGCGATAGCCCTCGCGGTCGTCGGCAAAGAACGCCCGTTCGGCTTCGGCGCGGGCGTTTTCGGCAGCGCCAAGCCCATAGCGGGCGAAGTGCTTGAGCGCGGCACGCAGCAGCGTCGCGTTGAGCGATTCTGTGCCATTGTCGTTGGCTGCAACCCCCGGAGCCGGCGGCGCGAAAGCAAAAGCCAAATGTTCGGCCTGGCGGGCAGCGGCGAAGGGAGTGGTCATTGCGATCCTGGCGGGCTGTTCCGGGTGGTCCGCAGCCTTAGCCGCGCTGCCCCTAAGCCTTCGTGTCGCGCTATGGTTGAGAGGGATTAACCAAGCGTTTTGTCCGGCTCACGCCGGTGCCGCAAGCCAGTCGCGGAGGCGACTGGCGCACCACCAACTGGCACCAGTCGCGGGGCCGACTGGCGCGTCATCAAGAGCCCGGACGGGTGATCCACTTGCCGCTGTTCTGGTATTCGGGGCGGATCCCGGTTGCCTCGGGCAGTTTCTCGCCGCGATAGAGCGTCTCGCCGCCGCGCGCTTGCAATTCGGCGGAATAGGCGGGGGCGGGTGCGACTTGGATCGGGACGAGGCCGCTGGTGGTGGGCGACACTGCACCGGCTTGCGCTTTCCTCAGACCCTCCTCGTAGGCGCGCTGCACCGCCACCGGATCAAGCGCGGGATCGGGCATGTTGGCACTGGCGCTGCGGGCGTGCGGCGCGGCAATCGGCTCACCGCCGAAATATGCACTGCGAAAGGCACCCGATGCACCCGCTGCGCCGCGAAAACTGTAGAAGCGGTGCGCGCCGATCGTGCCCAGATAGTTGAGGCTTGGTGCCCAATAGGGATGCACCGCGATGGTGTGATAATGGGTGGCGAGCCCCACCGGCGTGTAGACGAACCCGGCCAGCGCGGCGCGCGCGACATTTTCCGCGCGCTGCCAGAAGAACCGGCTGGGGATGCGTGCAAGGCTGCCGTCGCAGGTGAAGCTGAACTGGCACCCGGTCGAGCGTTCGGACCCTTGGTAGACCACCCCGCAGACCGTATTCGGGTAACTGGGATGCGCGACACGGTTGAGCACAACTTGGGCGACGGCGGCCTGTCCAGCATCGGGTTCGCTCGCGGCCTCGTAATAGATTGCCGCGGTCAGGCATTGCAGCGCGCGCGTCCGGTCGAGCGGGGTCCCGGCCTGGCGCAATGCGCGCGCTACGGGGCCGCCCAGCGGCTCGTCGCTATCCCAATGTGCGAGCGGATCGAGCACCGGCGAAGGGGCATCGGGCGCGAGGTAATAGAACGCCGAGCCGGGGAAGCTGTTGCCGGCCTGCTCGAACGGCATCGGCTCAAGCACGACTTGCGCTTGCCCGGCATTCCCGATCGCGAAACCACTCCAACCCTCCGGCGCGGCAAAGGCCGGGACCGCAATCGCCGCGAGCAGGATCAGCGCGCGCCGACCGCTACGCCGCCGCCGACCGCGCGCGCCCAGCGTTCGCACCCGCCGACGCGACAGCCGCGCATGGAATTCACGCGGCTTGGGCTCGAAGGCAAGCAGAGGCAGCGAGGTCATCGGGTCCTTTCGTGTCACGCGCTTGGGCGCGTAGCCCCGATGACTTCGCGTCGCAGCCGCGGATTTGGCGGCGTATCGAAGCGGGACGAGCCTGCGCGATAGGCTTAAGCGGTTAAGAATTGCTCCAACTTGGCGCGACCTTCGGGGTTATTGCCGATGCACTTCGCGAGGCTGCGAACTGCAATCAAAAACCAATCCCGCCGCCCTGAACTTGTTTCAGGGCCCATTTCACCCTTCGCCCCGTGCTCGGAAACTTGGCGGGAAGCTGGCCAGCTAGCTCTCAAATTCGCGCGACCGGGAGTGGGGCACGATGGGCCCTGAAACAAGTTCAGGGTGACGAAGGTGGAGTGGATTGCTCATATTCCTCGCTTCGAGCTCCGACTTGCTCTCTGCTGCACTGCGGCCTAAGGGCTGCGCCACGTCATGGGTTGTCCGCGTCACAGCGGACCTAAGAGGGAAGCGGGCTGAAAATCCCGCGCTGCCCCCGCAACTGTGACCGGGGAGCTTGTCCTCATCATGCCACTGATCCTCGGATCGGGAAGGCGGGGCCAAGCGACGATCCGGGAGCCAGGAGACCTGCCGATGACGGTCGTTCCGCAGCCGGGCGGGGTGTACCGGGTGTAAGCAGGGACTCGCGATTTCGTGCGAGCCGCCTCGCCATGAACGGCATTTCGTTCATGTTGTGAGGAATGCTAATGAAATATCTGTTTTTGCTGGGCTACTCTCTGGCTGTTGCTGCTCCTGCGGTAGCGCAGGACGCGGACGACACCATCATGGTGGCGGACCGAATCCGCGATAATCTGATCACCGTCGTAGCGACCGGAACGCCGCTCCGTACCGCGCTGATCGGCCAGTCTGTCAGCATCGTCGACAATAGCGAAATCGCCTCGATTCAGGGTGCCGATCTGACCCGTGTTCTTGAGCGACTGCCTGGCGTGACGATCACCCGCAACGGTGGCCTCGGTAACTTCACCGGCGTGCGCATTCGCGGTGCGGATGCCGAGCAATTGCTCGTGCTGGTCGATGGCGTGCGAGTGGCCGATGTTGCTTCGCCCGGCGGCGGGTTCGATTTCGGCAATCTCGTCTCGGGCGGCATCGGCAAGATCGAGCTGCTGCGCGGATCGAACAGCGTCGTCTGGGGGAGCCAGGCGATCGGCGGGGTGCTGGCGCTGACCAGCCGCGAGTTCGACGGGGTTGAGGCCTCGGCCGAATACGGCGCGCATGACAGCTTCGATGGTTCGGCGGTCGCCGGGCTGAGCGGCGATGCCTACGCCGTGACGCTCAACGGCGGCTACACAAGGACCGATGGCATCTCCACCGCCGCCTCGGGCACCGAGCCCGACGGTTTCCGCCAGTGGCGCGTGGGCGGACGCGGGCGGTTGGACATCGCCAGTGGCCTCACAGCCACGCTTAACGGTCGCTATGCCGATAGCCGCCTCGATATCGACGGCTTCCCCCCGCCGACCTACCGCTTCGCCGATACCCCCGAATACCAGACCAGTCGCGAAGCCTCGGGCCGCGCCGGTCTCGCCTACGACACCGGATTGCTGCACCTCACCGGCGGCTATGCGCTGTCCGACACCCGCCGCGCCTATTTCGATCCGACCTATAGCACTGCGCCGAACTTCGAAACGCAAGGCCGCAGCGAGCACGCCGATCTTTCGGGCCACATCGGCCTGCCCTCCAATCTGACGCTCGATTTCGGCGCGGACAGCGAATGGTCGCGCTTCTCGACCACCTACGATGCCGAGAAAACGGCGCGGTTATCCAGCGGCCATGCCTTGCTGGGCTATCACGCGGACGGGCTCAACCTCGCCGCCGGGGTGCGGCTCGACGATCACAACCGCTATGGCTCGGCCTGGACTTTCGGGGCCAATGGGAGCGTCGATCTGGGCAACGAGGGCTGGCGCATCCGCGCTTCCTATGGCGAAGGGTTCAAGGCCCCCACGCTATACCAGCTCTACGGCTACGGTGGGAACACCACGCTGAACCCCGAAGAAAGCCGCAGCTTCGATCTCGGGATCGAGCGCGGCGACCGCAACGGCCCGCTGCACTTCGCGCTCACCGGCTTCCGCCGCGACAGCAGCAACCTCATCGATTATCGTTTTCCCTCGGGTTACTTCAACGTCGGCAAAGCCCGCGCCGAAGGCTTCGAGGCGGAAGCCGATGTCCGCCCGACCGACCGGCTCGGCTTCCATGCAGCCTATAGCTATGTGAAGGCGACCAACCGCGTGACCGGCAAGGACCTCGCTCGTCGCCCACGCCATGCCCTGACTTTGGCCACCGACTGGCGCACTCCGTTGCACGATCTGACACTCGGGGCGGATTTGCGGCTGGTCGGCGACAGTTTCGACGATGCGGGCAACTTCGCACCGCTCGATGGCTATGCGCTGGTCACCCTGCGCGCCAGCCTGCCGGTGACCGAACAGCTCGAACTGTACGGCCGGGTCGAGAATCTGGGCGATGTCTCCTATCAGACAGCGACTGGCTACGGCACTTCCGGCCGCGCCGCCTATGCCGGGGTAAGGGTGCGGTTTTGAGGCTTGCGGCGCTTCTTGGGATGCTGGCGCTGGGCGCATGCTCGGCACCGCCGCCGCAGGAAGCGCCGCGTCCCCATCCCACCATCGTCAGCTTCAATCCCTGCACCGATGCGATCCTCGCCGAGGTCGCCGAACCGGGTCAGTTGCTGGCGATCTCGCATTACAGCCAGTCGGCTTCGTCGAGTTCGATGGACCTCGCCACCGCGCGCCGGTTCCGCAGCGTGAGCGGCACGGTCGAGGAAGTGCTGGCGCTGCACCCCGATGTGGTGGTCGCGGGCAATTTCATGAGCCCGGCGACGGTCGGCGCGATGGACGGGCTAGGGATGCGGCTGGAGCAACTGCCGATTGCCTCGACCGTGGCGGATAGCGAGGCCCAGATTCGTACACTCGCCCGGCTGGCCGGACATCCCGACCGCGGCGCGGCTTTGATCGCGCGGATCGAGGCCGCACTGGCGCAAGCCGTGCCGCCGCCGGGCACCAGGCCGATTACCACGGTGGTCTGGCAATCGGGCGGGATGGTTCCGGGCGACGGCACGCTGATCGCCGAACTGCTGCGCCGCACCGGCTTCGCCAATTTTGCCGCCGCGCGCGGGCTGGGACAGGCCGATGTCCTCCCGCTCGAAGCGATGCTCGCCGATCCGCCGGCGCTGATCCTCGCCACGGGGGACGCGCGCGCCAATGAGGACCGGCTGCTGGCGCATCCCGCGCTGGCCGCGCTCAAATCGACCCGGCGCGAGCGGCTCGCTCCCGCGCTGCTGTGGTGTGGTGGACCCACGATTATTCGCGCGGTGGAGCGGTTGGCGGAGGTGCGGCGGGCCCTTCGAGACGCGAGCGAGCCTTCGACCCTTCGCCATGCTCAGGGCTCAGTCCCGCTCGCTCCGCAGGATGAGCGGTCTTGGAAATCATCCGCTCATCCTGAGGAGGGGCTGAGCTTTTCGAAGACCCGTCTCGAAGGAGGCGCGCTCTGACTCGCCCCATTCTCATCCTCCTGATCGTCCTGGCAATCGCCATCCCGCTGTCCCTCCTTGCAGGCCGGGTGTGGATCGACCCGTTCCATCCAAGCGTCCCCAACGCCGCGATCATCCTCGGCGAATTGCGCCTCCCGCGCGCGTTGCTGGCGGTGATCGTCGGGGCCGGGCTGGGCGGCGCGGGCGCGGCGATGCAGGGCTATCTGCGCAATCCGCTCGCCGATCCCGGACTGTTCGGGATCGCGCCGGGAGCGGCGCTGGGCGCGGTGCTGAGCCTGTGGACCGGCTATGCAGCCTCGCCTTATTTGCTGCCCTTGTTTGCGCTGATCGGCGCGGGCGGGGCGATGGCGCTGCTCTCGCTGATCGCGGGCCGCACGGGAGGCGTGGCGCTGTTCACGCTCGCCGGGATGATGATCGCCAGCCTCGCGGGCGCGCTGATGAGCCTCGCGATCAGCCTTGCCCCGACGCCCTTCGCGCTGAGCGAAATCGTCACCTGGCTGATGGGCGCGCTGACCGATCGCGGCTGGCGCGAAGTGTGGATCGCCGCGCCGCTGACGCTGGCGGGCCTCGCGCTGCTGGCACTGGCCGGGCGTGGGCTCGACGCGCTGACTTTGGGCGAGGCTGCGGCGCGCTCGCTGGGGCTTGAGCCCCGGCGCTTGCAGGCGCTGTTGATCGGCGGGGTCGGGCTGACCGTGGGTGCAGGCGTCGCGGTGGCCGGGATCATCGGCTTTGTCGGACTGATCGTGCCGCATCTGGTCCGCCCGTTAACCGATCGCCGTCCGTCGTCGCTGCTGTTGCCCAGCGCGCTGGCCGGGGCGCTGCTGCTGCTGATCGCGGACTGTCTGTGCCGGGTG
Organism: Novosphingobium sp.; assembly: GCA_035543295.1. Classification (GTDB taxonomy): domain Bacteria; phylum Pseudomonadota; class Alphaproteobacteria; order Sphingomonadales; family Sphingomonadaceae; genus Novosphingobium. Next base: position 77,926 of record DASZZS010000021.1, on the reverse strand, counting down.
CTGCCCACGGCGAGCGAGTTGCGGCTGGGAATCGCGCTCAGCCTGCTCGGCGCGCCGTTCTTCCTAGCGCTGTTGCTCCGCATGCGGCGGGAAGTGGTGTGATGCTGACCGCGACCGACCTTGTGCTGCAGGGCCGCCTCGCTTCGGTCAGCGCGGATTTCAATCCCGGCGAAGTCACCGCGATCTGCGGCCCCAACGGCGCGGGCAAATCGTCGCTGCTGGCCTGCCTCGCCGGATTGCTCAAGCCCGATAGCGGGACCGTGGCGCTGGACGGCGCAGCGCTTTCCAGTCTCTCCGGCGTTACCCGCGCGCAGGCTATCGGCTTCCTGCCACAATCGCCCGAGGTCGCGTGGGACGTGACGGTCGAAACGCTGGTCGGGCTGGGCCGCTTGCCTTGGCGTGACCGCGATACGGCAGCCATCGCCAGCGCACTCACCGCGATGGAGCTGGGCGCGCTGCGCCACCGGCCCATTTCGCAACTCTCGGGCGGCGAACGCGCCCGGGCGCTGATGGCGCGGGTGCTGGCGGGGCAGCCGCGCTGGCTGCTGGCGGACGAACCACTTGCCAACCTTGATCTGGCGCACCAGCTGGCGCTGTTGGCGCAGCTCGGTGCAGCGGCAAAGGGTGGGGCCGGAGTGGTGCTCGTGCTGCACGACCTCGCGCAGGCGATGAACCACGCCGACCGGGTGCTGGTGCTGGATAGCGGGAGAGTGGTCGCCGACGGCCCGCCCGAGCAAGCGCTGACCGCCGCGACGATCTCCGCAGTATGGGGCGTGCCCGCGCGCTGGCTGGGAGAGCCGGGCGCGCGGGCGTTGGTGGCGGGTTAGATTTGGTGGGCTAGATCCTCTCTATTTTCGCGTCAGCGCAAATGGGGAGGTGGCAGCCCGTAGGGCTGACGGAGGGGTTTCGACGCAGGCGCAGACACCCCTCCGTCAGTGCTTCGCACTGCCACCTCCCCGTTTGGCTTCGCAAAACGGAGAGGAACTGGTTTACTTCAGCCCGTTCGCGCGCAGCATTGGATCGACGTCCGGATCGCGGCCGGCGAAGGCGCGATACATCTCGCCGTAGTCCTTGCTGTGGCCCTGGCTGAGCACCAGTTCGCGGAAGCGCTGGCCGTTGGCGCGGGTCATCCCGCCATTGTCCTTGAACCACTGGAACGCGTCGTGGTCGAGCATCTGGGTCCACAGATAAGCGTAATATCCGGCCGCATAACCATTGGCCCAGATGTGGCGGAAATAGCTGGTGCGGTAGCGCGGCGGCACGTCCTTGACGTCGAGCCCGAGTGAATCGAGCGCCGATTTCTCGAACCCGTCGACGTCCTGCTTCCCGGCCGACGCGGGCAGCGCGTGCCATTTGAGGTCGAGCAGCGCGGCAGTGACGGTTTCGCCCAGCGCATAGCCCTTGTTGAACTTGGCTGCGCTCTGGATTTTCGCGACCAGCGCGGCGGGCATCGGCGCGCCGGTTTGGTAATGCTTGGCGAAGTTGGCGAAGACGCGAGGCTCGGTCATCCAGTTTTCGTTGAACTGGCTGGGGAACTCGACGAAGTCGCGCGCGGTGTTGGTCCCCGCGATCGAGGGGTAGGTCTGGTTCGAGAGCATGCCGTGCAGCGCATGGCCAAACTCGTGGAACATCGTGTTGGCATCGTCGAAGCTGATCAGAGCGGGCTGGCCGGCGGCGGGCTTGGTGAAGTTCTCGACGTTGAACACCACCGGCTTGGTGCCGAGCAGCTTGGTCTGGTCGACGAAGTTCGACATCCACGCGCCACCCTGCTTGTTGTCGCGCTTCCACGGATCGAAGTAGAACAGCGCCAGCTCGCTGCCATCGGCGTCATAGACGGTATAGACGGTCACATCGGGGTGATAGACCGGGATGTCGGTGCGCTTTTTGAAGGTCAGCCCGTAGAGCCGGTTGGCGGCGAAGAACACGCCGTTTTCAAGCACGTTGGTGATCTCGAAATAGGGCTTCACTTGGCTCTCGTCGATGTCAAACTTCTGCTTGCGCAGCTTCTCCGAATAGAAATCCCAATCATAGGGCTCGACGGTGAACTTGCCGCCGGTCCGGCGGATCAGCGTGTTGAGATCACCCGCCTCGCGGCGCTGTTCGGTGGCGAGCGCGGGAACCATCTGGTTGAGGAAGCCCAGCGCGGTGGTCGGGTTCTTCGCCATCTGATCGTACATCGTGTAGCTGGCGTAGTCCGGATAGCCGAGCAGCGTGGCCTTCTGCGCGCGCAGTTGCGCCATTTCCTGCACCAGCGCGCGGGTATCGTTGGCGTCGCCGCGCTCCGAACGGTTCCAGCTCTTTTCGAACAGTGCCTGCCGGGTGGCGCGGTTGCTGAGCGAGGACAGCATCGGCTGCTGCGTGGTGTTCTGCAGCGACAGGACATATTGCCCGGTGGGGAGCTTGCGGTCGGCCGCGCCCTTGGCTGCGGCGGCAAGATCGCCCGCGCTCAGCCCGGCAAGCTCAGCGCGACTCTTGACCACCAATGCGCCGTCCTTGGTCCCCGCGGTGAGCTTCTGCGAGAAGTCGGTCGACAGGGTGGAGAGGCGGCCGTTGATCGTGCGCAGCGTCGCCTTGTCGGTTTCCGACAGGAGCGCGCCGCTGTGGACGAACTGGTCATAGGTCAGCTTGAGCACCTGCGCCTGTTCCGCATCGAGGCCGAGCGAACCAGCCTGATCGTGCAGCGCCTTGACCCGCGCGAACAGCTTCTCGTTGAGGTAGATCGAATCGCGCAACCCCGCGAACTGCGGCGCGGTTGCGGTGTCGACCGCGTCGAGCGTGTCGTTGGTATTGGCGCCGGTCAGCGCGCTGAACACATAGCTGACGCGGGTCAGCATCTGGCCGGTGCGCTCCATCGCCTCGATCGTATTGGCGAAGCTTGGCGCGGCGGGGTTGCCCGCAATCGCCTCGATCTCGGCCTTGTTGATCGCGATGCCCTGCTCGATCGCCGGCTGGAAATCGCTGTCCTTGACCTGGCGGAAGTCGGGGGCGTGGAATGGCAGGGTAGAATCCTGCGCGAAATAGCCGGTGCCTGCGGGAATCACCGGGGCATAGGCGGCCGGTTCGGGCGAAGCGACAGCGACGGGCGCGGCGACCATGTCAGCCTGGCTCGCGGTGCAGCCAGCCAGCGCCAGCGCGGCGAGAGATACCAAAGGAAGTGTACGCATGAGACATCCTGTCCTTGAATTTATCCATGAATTTCACCGAAATCGCCACCTACGAGAAAGATGCAACGCGGCAATCCTGAGCGACCTGTGCGCTCCGGGATTGCCGCGCTTCCTTCGTAATGACGCAAGGCGGGCGTTGTTCCGCCTTACCAGATCCTCGCACGGGCTTCGGGTGCTATATACATGCTGTCGCCGGGCTTAACGCCGAACGCGGCATACCATTCGTCGATGTTGCGGATCGGGCCGAGCACGCGGAAGCGCGCGGGGCTGTGCGGGTCGGTCGCGACCTGGTTTTTGATCGAATCCTCGCGCTGCTTGGCGCGCCACGATTGCGCATAGGCGAGGAAGAAGCGCTGGTCGCCGCTCAACCCGTCGAGCACCGGCGAGGGCTTGCCGCCGAGCGAACGGTGATAGGCGTCGAGCGCGACGGTCAGCCCGGCAAAATCGGCGATGTTCTCGCCCATCGTCAGCTCGGGATTGATGAACATCCCGGGTGCCGCCTCGAACTTGGCGTATTGCGCGCCGAACACCTTGGCCTGCGCTTCGAAGCGTGCCGAATCCTCGGCGGTCCACCAATCGCGCACCGCGCCGGTCGAATCGATCTTGCGGCCCTGATCGTCGAAGCCGTGGGTGATCTCGTGCCCAATGATCGCCCCGATTGCGCCATAATTGACCGCGTCGTCGGCATTCAGATCGAAGAACGGGGCCTGCAGGATGCCCGCGGGGAACACGATCTTGTTCTCGAGGCCGCCGTTATAGGCGTTCACTTCCTGCGGGTTCATCCCCCATTTGGTGCGGTCGACTGGCTTGTTCAAATCTTCCATGGCGTAGTCGGCGTTGAACTGCCCGGCGCGCTGGACGTTGCCATAGAGATCGCCCGGGGCGATCGTCAGCTTCGAATAATCGCGGAACTTGTCGGGGTAGCCGACCATCACGTCCATCCGGCTGAGCTTCTCGAGCGCCGCAGTCTTGGTCGCAGGGGCCATCCAGCTGTTGGCGCGGATCCGGTCGCCCATCGCCAGCTTGAGGTTGCCGACCAGCGTCGTCATCTTGGCCTTGGCGGCGGGCGGGAAGTAGCTGCGGACATAGTCTTGCCCGACCAGCTCGCCCAGCGATCCGTCGATCTGCCGCACCGCGCGCTGCCAGCGCGGGCGCAGCGCCGAGACCCCCGACAGCGTGCGGGTATAGGTGAAGCGGCTGTCGACCATCGCCTTGGTCAGATAGGGCGAGGCCTGGTCGGCGATGTGGAACTGCTCCCACAGCTTGAGCGTCGCCAGCGGCGTGGCGGCATAGAGCGCGGCGATATCGCGCACCGCGGTATTCTCGCCCACGATCATCCGCTTCTGCACCGGCACCTTGCCACCCGCGAAGAACGACGCCCATTCGAACCCGGGGGCATAGGCCGCCAGCGCGGCGGTCGAGTAGGGGTTATTGATCTTCTCGATCTGGCGGCGATCGGCGACTTTCCAGCTCTTCGTCGCGATCGCGGTCTCGAACGCCATGATCGCATTGGCCGCGCCCGCCGGATCGGCGTTGCCGACCGCCGCCATCGTCCGCTCGATATAAGCGCGATAGGCGTCGCGCTGCGGCTTGAACTGGTCGGACAGATAATATTCGCGCTCGGGCAGGCCCAGCCCGCCTTGGCCGAGGAACAGGATGTTGGTGGTCGGATCGAGCGTATCGGGGCTTACCCCGTAATCGAACAGCGAGATCCCGAACTTGCCGTTGGTCTGCGCCATATAGCGCGTGAACGCGGCGCGGGTCCGCAGCGCATCGACCGCGGCAAGATCGGCCTTGAGCGGGGTGAGCCCGACCGCCTCGATCCCGGCCTCGTCCATGAAGCTGGTGTAGAGCGCGCCATATTTGCTGCCCGCCGGCGCAGCGGTGATCATCGTGCGCAAATTGGCTTGCGTGCGGTCGAACACTTCGAGCCCGCTACCGATCGAGGCCTTGTCGGCGGGGATCTCGTTCGCCGCAGACCATGTGCCCGAGGCGTATTTGCCGAAATCATCACCCGGCTTGGCCGCGGTATCGCGGTTGTCGAGCGCGACCCCCCAGCTGCCGTAGATCGGCGTGGCGGGTGCAGGGGAAGATGCAGCCGTCGCGGTCGTCGCGGTTTGGGCCAGCGCGGGAACGGCAAACAGCGCCACCGCCGCAGCGGAAACGAACAGACGAGATTTCATGAGTCACTCCCCGGGAATTGCCTGGCTTCCCGTAAACCCGGCCCATTCCGAGCCGGTTACACAAGAAACCACAATACCCCTGCCTCGCGCGCGGGAAGGGGTGAGTCAATGTTGTTCGCAGAGGGAAGTGGGGTGTTGGTGGAGTGGGGCTGTCGACCCACCTTACTCCGTCGTCGGCACCGCCGCCGGTGCGCTACCTGTTTCGGTCACTAGCGGCGTGGGTGATACCATTCCAGCGGGAGCCGGCGCATGTCCGCAATGCCCATCGTCGAGTGTCGAGGCATACCACATGAGCCCGAAGCCGATGAAAGCCATCCCAATCCACGCCGGCGCGCTGGCCAGCGCCTTGATCAGTTCGGTAATTGCCTTGATCACGTCCACGCCTGGGACCGGAACGGCATCCTTCTTCACGCGCGCGCCGAACTGCTCCATCGCAGTCTTGACGATAGCGAGAAGTGCGGCGAGTATCGCCAAGCCAAGGAAGATTTGTCCGGCCAGCGTGAGCATGTGAATGCGATCCAGGCAGGCGGCGGTGACAGCGGTCATGGCAAGACTCCTTGATCGGTATAGCGTTCAGCATCACTATCAACCCGTCCAACCGGCGCATTTTGCCCCCGCACGCTTGGACCAACACCATTCAATTCGTGAACACCGAGAATGGTACGCCTACAAATAGCCCGAAGGCAAAATCGTCCTTGCCCGTGTCATAGGCAAAGCGGAGTCCGCCGTTCAACGCTTTGTCTTCGTTGGGCGCAAAATAGATGGGCAGCTCGAACAAGGCGGCATTGCTCTTGAATTCGTAGCTTACGCGCGGCGCAAGGCCAATATTCGGCGCGTCTTCAGCGCTTCCCAGTGGCAACAGCCATCGCATCTCGCCGGCCAGCGTATACCGGCTGTTTTTCACGGGCGCGCCCAACGATCCGGTGAAGCACGACAACTGGCCAGGAACAGGGTTGGGTCCGCACAACTGAGCCTCATCATTAGCTCTGTATGAGCGCGAATATGCAAACGAGCCGGTCAGCGATGTCCTCCCCGAGTTGAAAATCCTGCCGAAAAAACCTTCCACTTTGTAGCCGGTGTGGCTGATATCGGATTTTGCGAGCGGCGCTTGCACCAAATATTCGTAGTTCGTGCGCGTAAGTTTGCCCCGTCCGCCGAAGAACCACAGCCCGTTAGGACCACCTGCGGGCCGGACGGCCTTTTCCTCGTCAGTTCCGTAGGTCGGAAGCAGATCGTCTGGCACTTCAACGCATTGCTTGAGTAAGTATGCAGCCAATGCTTTGATCTTCGGGTCGTCGGACTGGGCAAGTTTTGGCAGGGCCAAATCCGGACCGTGGCCGAGTTCCAATTTCGTCCGTTCAATCTTTGCGCGCAGTTCGGTTGCAACAAGCCGCGCCAGTGTTTCCTTGGAAGGATCTCCTGCGGCTTCCCCGCTCACCCAAACTATTGATCTGGCGTCGATGCACCTGCTTTGAAGCCTTGATTGCAGTGCGGGCAAGCTGCGCGCGTCGTTGGCAGGAAAATAGTCAACCGACCCGACATAGCGTGCGAACGAAATTGCGAGCGACGTCCCATCACCCAACGAATCGAAGTCAAACAGCGAAGGTTTACCGCCCTTCCCCAGCGGTGCGGTCGCCGTCACGTTCAACGTGTCGGTTGCAAAGCTAAAACGTGTTGAGCCGTCGGAATTGCGCCGACCTTGCCCGAGCGGGTGCGAGCGGTCGAGGCCAAGTGAGATGCTGGCGGTGGTATCGTCGCCGTCTGTTTCGATTTGAATTGACCGGGCTAGATTGCCAAACGTGGACGAAGACGACGGACCTCCAGCGGTGATATCGGTCGCCTGTTTCTTGATTTGGCTACCCGCTTCGGCGCTTTGCTGGCTCGTCAATACGACGGCCGGGGCGCCGCCGTCTTGCGCGAATCCGATTGCGGGCCAGAGTGTGCAAGCCAGCAAGGCTCCGACAGCGGCTGGCTTGGTAGCGGTGAGATTTGCGGCCATTGTCCGGCTCCTCAAGCGTCAGGGTCGAACTGGATGGCGCGTGCGGCCGAGCCGTCCGGGTCGATCTTGTAGCTGCGCTTGGCGAGCGACAGATCGCCCTTGCTGATCTCAGCCTTTATCTCGTCGCCAGGATTGCCCCAGAAGTACAGGCTGAGCCACGCAGGGCCGCCAGCGGCGACACCAATCCTTGCGACGTCCTGCTGGAAATCCAGCGGGTTCACCCCGCCATGATGGTCTTCGATAATCCCTGCTAGCCATTTCCGGCTACCCGTGATCTTCACCTCGATACTCACCATGATCTGCCCCCCGTAAGACAGCGACATGATGAAGCAGAACTTTGCCCCTGTCCGTGATCCCCGTCACGCTCTTGCATATTCTCAAGTTGCCAATCTCCGCCCCCATCCCCACATCACGCAGAGCGGCGGAAAGCCTCTGCCACCCCCTTGCCTCACACGAACAGATGTGGAACAGACGCGCGCATGTCGCTTACTCATATTTCGGTGCGCGGCGCGCGCGAGCATAACCTCAAGGGCTTTGACGTCGAACTGCCGCGCGACCGGCTGATCGTGATCACCGGGCTGTCGGGCTCGGGCAAATCCTCGCTCGCGTTCGACACGATCTACGCCGAGGGGCAGCGCCGCTATGTCGAGTCCCTGAGCGCCTATGCGCGCCAGTTCCTCGAGCTGATGCAGAAGCCCGATGTCGAGCATATCGACGGGCTGTCGCCCGCGATCTCGATCGAGCAGAAGACCACCAGCCGCAACCCGCGCTCGACCGTGGCGACCGTCACCGAAATCTACGACTATATGCGGCTGCTGTGGGCGCGGGTGGGGGTGCCGTATTCGCCAGCAACAGGCCTGCCGATCACCGCGCAGACCGTCTCCAACATGGTCGACCGGGTGATGGAACTGCCCGAGGGAACGCGCGCCTATCTGCTCGCCCCGGTGGTGCGCGGGCGCAAAGGCGAATACCGCAAGGAATTGGCCGAGTGGCAGAAGGCCGGCTACACCCGCGTGCGGATCGACGGCGAGATGTATGAAATCCAGGATGCCCCCGCGCTCGACAAAAAGTACAAGCACGACATCGAAGTGGTGGTCGACCGGATTGCGGTCAGGGCCAAAAAAGACGGAATAGACGGAATCGAGACGCGGCTGGCGGACAGCTTCGAGCAAGCGCTCAAGCTGGCCGAGGGGCTGGCTTATGTCGATCTGGCGGATGGGACAGTGCCGGGCCGCGACGAGGAAGAGTCTGGCGGCGCGATGAAAGGCACTGGCCTCCCGCCCAACCGCATCGTCTTCTCCGAGAAATTCGCTTGCCCGGTCTCGGGTTTCACGCTTGAGGCGATCGAGCCGCGGCTGTTCTCGTTCAACGCCCCGCAAGGCGCGTGCCCGGCCTGCGACGGGCTGGGCGAAAAGCTGCTGTTCGATCCGCAGCTGGTGGTCCCCAACGAGCACCTCAGCCTCAAGCAGGGGGCGGTGGTCCCGTGGGCCAAGAGCAACCCGCCGTCGCCCTATTACATGCAGGTGCTCGCCAGCCTGGGGGCGGAGTTCGGGTTCGACCTGACCACGCCGTGGGATGCGCTGCCCGGCGAAGTAAAACTCATCATCCTCCACGGCACCGGCGGGCGGCCTGTGCCGCTGACCTTCAAGGACGGGCGCAAGAGCTACACCGTCAACAAGGCGTTCGAGGGGGTGATCGGCAACCTCAATCGCCGCCTGCTGCAGACCGAAAGCGCGTGGATGCGCGAGGAACTGAGCAAATACCAGACCGCGCAGCCGTGCGAGACCTGCCACGGCGCGCGGCTCAAGCCCGAGGCGCTGTCGGTCAAGATCGCCGGGCAGGACATTGCCGGGCCGACCCGGATGAGCGTCACCGAGGCGCTCGCCTGGTTCTCCAGCCTCGAGCCGCAGCTGACCAGCCAGCAGCAACAGATCGCGCACTCGATCCTCAAGGAAATCAACGCGCGGCTGGGCTTTCTCAACAACGTCGGGCTCGATTACCTCAACCTCGACCGCACCTCGGGCACGCTCTCGGGCGGCGAAAGCCAGCGCATCCGCCTCGCCAGCCAGATCGGCTCGGGCCTTTCGGGCGTGCTCTACGTGCTAGACGAGCCCTCCATCGGGCTGCACCAGCGCGACAACGACATGCTGCTCGCCACGCTCAGGCGGCTGCGCGATCTGGGCAATACGGTGATCGTGGTCGAGCACGACGAGGACGCGATCCGCACCGCCGATCATATCCTCGATCTCGGCCCCGGCGCGGGGGTTCATGGGGGCGAGATCGTCGCGCAGGGCAGCCTCGCCGATATTCTCGCCGCGCCCGCCAGCCTGACCGGGCAGTACCTCAGCGGCGCACGGCGGATCGAGGTTCCGGCCAAACGCCGCAAGGGCAACGGCCACAAGCTCACCGTCCACGGCGCGCGGGCGAACAACCTCAAGAACGTCACCGCCGCCATCCCGCTCGGCACTTTCACCTGCATCACCGGGGTTTCGGGCAGCGGCAAGTCGAGCTTCACCATCGATACGCTCCACGCCGGCGCGGCGCGCGCGCTCAACGGCGCGCGAGTGATCGCGGGCGCGCATGACAAGATCACCGGCCTCGAATTCTGCGACAAGGTGATCGAGATCGACCAGTCGCCAATCGGGCGCACCCCGCGCTCCAACCCCGCGACCTATACCGGCGCCTTCACCCAGATCCGCGACTGGTTCGCGGGCCTCCCCGAAAGCGCCGCGCGCGGCTACAAGCCGGGGCGGTTTTCGTTCAACGTCAAGGGCGGGCGCTGCGAACAATGCCACGGCGACGGGCTGATCAAGATCGAGATGCACTTCCTCCCCGACGTCTACGTCACTTGCGAGGAGTGCAACGGCAAGCGCTACAACCGCGAAACGCTCGAAGTGAAGTTCAAGGGCCACAGCATCGCCGACGTGCTCGACATGACGATCGAGGACGCCGAGGGCTTCTTCAAGGCCGTCCCCCCGATCCGCGAAAAGATGCACATGCTGGGCGAAGTGGGCTTGGGCTACGTCAAGGTTGGCCAGCAGGCGACGACCTTGAGCGGCGGCGAGGCGCAGCGGGTCAAACTGGCCAAGGAACTCAGCCGCCGCAGCACCGGGCAGACGCTCTACATCCTCGACGAGCCGACCACCGGGCTGCATTTCGAGGACGTGCGCAAACTGCTCGAAGTGCTCCACCGCCTGGTCGAGGGCGGCAACTCGGTGGTGGTGATCGAACACAACCTCGATGTGATCAAGACGGCGGACTGGGTGATCGACCTCGGCCCCGAAGGCGGCGTGCGCGGCGGCGAAGTGGTGGCGGAGGGAACCCCGGAGGCGGTGGCCGCCAGCAAGCGCAGCTTTACGGGCGGTTATCTCAAAGCACTATTGGCGCGCTAATCCAGAGTCCCCCTCCCCGTCGGGGAGGGGGTAGTTGGCGAACCAGAGTCGGCGGAACTACTGCGGGCTAGGCGTTGCCTTCGGGGCAGCGGTCTCGGTCACGGTCGGACCGGGGACGACGACGACTTCCGTTCTGGTCGAGGTCGGACCGGGGACGGGAACCCCTACAACTTCGGTCGAGGTCGGGCCGGGAACCGGCATCACAGCCGTGGTTGTCTCTTCCGCGGCTGGATAATTGGTTTCCTGCTTGCACCCGGCGAGTGCGAGCAGCAAGCAGCCCAGAGCAGCGATTGTTGCAGAATAACGCATGTTAGTCCCCTAATGTGCGGCGCAGAAACGGCCGGAGCTAATACACAGCCACGCGGAGTTTGTTCCCCCAGCGCTTCGCGCGCGCAGCGGTGACAGGGTTGTGGGCGGTGGGGCCAGACGCCGCCCCCAAATCCGCGCTGTTCCCCGGCCCCCCGCGGGTGTAAACCGGCGGTCAGGCCGGGTGGGGGCTCTGCGAGTCTCCGGGTCCGGGCCGGGAGGAGGCGTCGCGTGTCACGCAAGCCAACGCACCGCAGTTTCGCCGCCGGGGCGCTATCCGGCGTCGCCGCGCTGGCCCTCGCGCTCGCCGCGATGCCCGGCCCCGCCCGCGCCGCGCCCGCCACGCTCACCGCGGCGCTATCGGGCAGCGCCGAAACCAGGGGCGGCGATCCCGATGGCAGCGGCGGCTTCCGGGTCGAGCTCGATCCCGACACCAACGATTTCTGCTACGCGCTGTGGGTCGACAAGCTCGCCCGGCCGACCATGGCCCACGTCCATTCCGGCCCTGCGGGCAGCGACGGCGCGGCGCGCTTCACGCTCACGGTGACCGGCAAGAACAACGACATGTGCATCGCGATCGACCGCGACAAGCTCCAGCCGCTGGTCGACAACCCGGCCGACTACTACATCGACGTCCACACCGCCGCCCACCCCGACGGCGCGGTGCGCGGGCAGCTGGCGAAGGAGTAGGGGGGCCATTGTAGCCCCTAGATCATTCAACGTCGGTTAAATGCTCGCCGCTTTCGCGCCGTGTTTTGGTCTGAGGGGCGTGGCACTCTCGTGCACTTTCCTGACCTGTTTGGGGGGCACATAGCTGCTGGGCTGGATGCAGCCCATTCGTATTACCTCGGTCTGCTGGCAGAACCCCATTGAGCGGGTCGGAGGAAATCGAGTGCGGTGCAGCGGTCGCTCGGGCCGGATAAGCCTCTGCCTTCGGCGGTCTGACGGCCTCACTCACCCTTTTCCTACATCGCCCCAATCGCATATCCTGATCGGCTATTCTCGTCCTTCGATACGTTCAGGGACGACTCTTCGACGAGCTCAGGGTGAGCGGGGAGGGCGATTCCCCACTCCAGACCCAACTCACCCGCACCCGCCGCCGCGCCGATGGCAGGGACCGCCGAACGCCAGCGCGGCGCTTTCGAGGCGCTGGCGACTGGTTTGGACGAAGATATTGATATATCACGATTAAATTCTTCGCGACGAAACACCTTGGAGTCACCTTTTGTAACCTTTCGCTGTTTGACACGCTCGCGGCGAGCGGGCCTTGCCGCCCAGCGCCGCCCGCCCCGGCCTCACCGCCCCCGCAGGAACGATCCCGACCCGCTGCGTTACCCTTGCATGATCCCGCATCGACAGCGGGAGGATATCAGGAGAACAGCCTTGACCACCACCTTCTCACGCCGCTTTCGCGCCGTCGCGCTATCCGCTGCCACGCTTGCCGTGCTCGGTCTGGCGACCAGTGCCACTGCGCACCAGACCCGCGCGCGCCATGGCCATCCGATGGGGGTCAGGATCATGGCCGACCTCAATGGCGCCAGCGAAGTTCCCGGACCGGGCGACCGCGACGGCATGGGCCACTTCGTGGGCACCGTCACCCCGGGCACCGGGCGGCTGTGCTACACGCTGACCAGTTCGATGATCGGCACTCGCACGATGGCGCACATCCACACCGGCGCGGCCGGGGTGGCGGGGCCTCCGGTAGTCACGCTGATGGCCAATGCGCCGGTGCAGCGCTGCATGACGGTCGCGCGCGCTCTGGCGCAGAACCTCGTCAATCGGCCGGCCGATTACTACGTCAACATCCACACCGCCGACTTCCCGGCCGGTGCGATCCGCGGCCAGACGATGAAGCGCGCGCGATGATGCACTAAGCCGCGGGGCGGGCGCGGGCGTTGCTCAGGCGGCGAGCGCGGCCCGTCCCAGCATCACCGCCCCGGTAATCCCGGCATCGTCGCCCAGCGCAGGCGCGACGATGTAGCGTTGCAGCCCGGGGTCGAGCTGCGGGGCCTTGATGTAGCCGGCGAGCTTGGCCTCGGTGCCCGCGCGGACCGCTTCGAGCAGGCCGGGGGCTTTCATCACTCCGCCGCCGAACACCAGCCGGTCAGGCATGTGGAGCAGCACCAGCGTCGCGGCGAGCTGGGCGATGTAACCGGCGATCAGCGCGACTTCGGACGCGCCCAGCCGGTCGAGGCTGTGGCCCCAGCGCGCGAGGATCGCGGGGCCGGCGGCGAGGCCTTCGAGGCAGTCGCCGTGGACCGGGCAGGTGCCGGGGAAGGGGTCGGCGGTGCGGTCATGCGGCACGAGGATATGGCCGCTCTCGAAGTGCGAGAAGCCTGCGACCGGGCGGCCGTGATGAATGACCCCGGTGCCGACCCCGGTGCCAACGGTGGTGTAAGCGAGGGTCGAGGCGGTCCGGCTGAGGTCCGCGCCCGCGCCGCTCGCCCACTCGCCCAGCGCGGCACCGTTGACGTCGGTATCGACCACGATCGGCACGCCGAACTGGCCGAGGCAATCGTGGTAGCGCGCGCCGCTCCAGCCCGGCTTGGGAGTGGTGGTGAAAGTGCCGTAAGTTGGCGAGGCGGGATCGATGTCGATCGGGCCGAAGCTCGCGACCCCGAATGCGGCGATGGGGCCATGCGCGGCGGCGGCCTCGCGGAAGAATGCGGCGAGCGCGGGAAAAGTGGTCGTCGCGGTCCCGGTGGGGATGCGGCTGCGGGCGAGGATTGCGCCCTCGGGTGTAGCGAGCGCGGCGACGAATTTGGTCCCGCCCGCCTCAATTGCGCCGATCAGTTGTTGTGCCATGCCCTGCGCCTACATCGCCGAGATGCCGCCATCGAGCTTGAGTTCGGCCCCGGTCATGAAGCGGCTCTCGTCGCTGGCGAGGTAGAGCACGCCGTTCGCGATGTCATTGGGCTCACCCACGCGCCCCAGCGGAATCTGGCGGGCGAGCTTGCCCATGATCACGTCCTTGTCCTTGCCCGACGAGCGGACCATGCCGTCGAGGATCGGAGTGTCGATGAAAGTCGGGTGGACCGAATTGCAGCGGATGTCCCAGCCCATCTTGGCGCAATACAGCGCGACCGACTTGCTGAGCATCCACACCGCCGCCTTGCTGGCGTTGTAGCCGGGCATGGTGTGGGACGCGATCAGTCCGGCGATCGACGAGATGTTGACGATCGAGCCGGGCTGGTTGTCCTTGAGCAGCGGCATGGCGAGCTGGCAGCCGAGAAACACGCTCTCGACATTGACCGCGAAGCCGCGCCGCCATTCCTCGAGCGTGCAAGTCTCGATATCGCCGCGCACCCCGATCCCGGCGTTGTTGACCAGCACCGAGAGGCCGCCGAGTTCCTGCGCCGCGAGATCGAGCGCGGCGCGCCAGTCGGCCTCTTGCGTCACGTCGTGGCGGATCGAGAAGGCGGTCCCGGCACCGCAGGCGGCGTTGATCGCTGCGGCCTGCTCCGCCGCGCCCTCGGCGTTGAGGTCGGTCAGCAGCACTTTCGCGCCTTCCTTGGCCAACAGATGCGCGTGCGCCGCGCCCAGTCCCTGCGCCGCGCCGGTGATCAGCGCCTTCTTGCCTGCAACTCTTCCAGTCATTCAGTCTTCTCCCAGGATCGCCGTTTTCATAATTTGGGGCCCCAGCAGCAGGAGCAGCTTGCCGTCGATCGCATCGCCCTTGGCCCGGCGCGCGGCGATGAAGCCCGCGAGGTCCCTCAGCGGCACACGATGGACGGTGATGTCCTCGCCGTCCAGCCCGCCGCCGGGTCCGACAGCAACAAGATCGTGCGCCCGCAGCAATATGTAACTCTCGGACAGCATGCCGGGGGAGGAGAAGAACTCGCCGACCACTTCGATCCGCCCGGCGCGATAGCCGGTTTCCTCCTCGAGCTCGCGCGCTGCGGCGATGGCTACGTCCTCGCCTTCATCGTGGTCGCCGATCAGCCCGGCGGGGAGTTCGATGCAGGCCTTGCCCAGGGGAACGCGGTGTTGCTCGACCAGCAGCACGTGGTCCTCGGCGTCGATCGCGACGATCACCGCAGCGCGGATGCTCCGCGCGCGGGCGACATATTCCCACTTGCCGCGCTTCTTGGCGGTGATGAACCGGCCCTGCCAGACGATCTGTTCGTCGTCCGGAGCGGTCACACCACGATCAGCCGGTCGGGCAATTCGTTCACATCGTTTTCGGCGCAGGGGAAATGTTCGGCGAGCACCGCGCCGACCCGTGTCACCGCCGCGATCATCCCGTCGGCGATGCGTCCGGCGCGAATCTCGGTCAGCATCGCCGCCATCGCCTCGCCCCACACCTCGTCGGAAACCTTGCTGGCTATCGCCGCATCGGCGACGATCTCGGCGCGGTGCTCGCGCATCGAGAGGTAGATGAGGATCCCGGTGCGGCCATGCGTGCGCCGTTCCGCGCCGACCTTGAAGCAGGTCACCGCGCGATTGCGGACGCGCGCCGATTTCACCAAGCCGGGGATCAGGAAAAACTTGAGCGGCTGCCACAGCTGGAACAGCAGCACGCCGAGGAACTTGAGCATGGCGAAGCTGGCGGCAAGCGCGAGGATGCCGCGCGGAGTCCATTCGCTCGCCCAGTTGCCGGTCAGCCGGTCGTAAAGGCCGAGGTAGAAGTCGGGCGCGATCGACAGCGCGGTGAGCGCGGTGAAGCCCGCAAACGCCGCCCAGGCGAGCGCGATGTCGGTGTACCCGTCCGAGCGGTCGGTCAGGATCGTCACGATCTCGCCCGCGCTGCGCGCTTCTGCCGCCGCGACAACCGCCGAAATGCGGTCCGCGTCGGCTTCGGTCAGGATGGGGGGGAGGTTACGCGCCATCACCAGCCCCCCGAAGCGCCGCCGCCGCCGGACATGCCGCCGCCGAACCCGCCAAAGCCGCCACCTCCGCCGCCACCGAAGCCGCCGCCGCTTCCGCCCGAATGGCGCATCGCCTCGCTCAGCCCCCACAGCACGATGCCGGGATTGATCCCGCTGCGGCGCATGCCGCGCCGCCGGCCGCCGAACATCCCGGTGAACACCACGATCAGGATGATCCAGAATATGACGCTGCCGATGTTGAACCCGTCGGAGCCCGAACCCTGCGCCTCGGCAGCCTTGGCCGCCTCGGCAACCGCCTTGGCATCGGCCGGATCGCGATCGAGCTGCGTTGTCAGCTCGTCGATTCCTGCGGCGATCCCGCCACCGAAATCGCCCTGCTTGAAACGCGGGGTGATGGTGTTGCGGATGATCCGTCCCGAGAGCGCATCGGTGACATATTGATGGAGCCCGTAACCAACCTCGATCCGCACCTTGTGCTCGGTGGGCGCGACCAGCAGCAGCAGTCCGGAATCGCTCTCCTTGCCGCCGATCCCCCAAGTCTCGAACAGCTTGACCGCATACATTTCGACCGTTTCGCCCTCGAGCGAGCCCACCGTCGTGACGATCAGCGATCTCCCTGTGCGCAGGTTATAGTCGCGCAGCTTCGCATCCAGCGCGGCTTCCTCGGCATCCGGGATGATATTCGCAGCATCGAGCACCGGACCCTCGGGCCGCGCGGGGAAGGTCACGGCGTGCGCCGTAGTCCCCGCAAACGCCAGGACTACGGCCAGCCACAGGATCAAGCGCCGCATGGGCGTTCCTTTGCTCCGCTGGGGCTTAGTTCGCCGCGGCGGAGGAAGCAGGAGCGGCGCTGTTGTCGTTCGCACCGGGCTGCGGGGCCGCCGCCGAGCCAAAGTCGACCGTCGGGGCGACGTTCGAACCCGCCTCTGACTTGAACGGCACCAGCGGCTTGGCCCCATGGATCAGCTTGGCGCCGATGATCGAGGGGAATGTGCGGATCTCGGTGTTATAGTCCTGCACCGCCTCGTTGTAGCGCACCTGCGCGACGTTGATCTGGTTCTCGGTGCTTTCGAGCTGGGTCATCAGATCGGCAAACCGCGCCTGGCTCTGCAGCGTGGGATAGTTCTCGACCACGGTGCGCAGCTGGCCCAGCGCCTGGGTCAGCTGGTTCTGCGCGGCCTGGAACTTCTCGAAAGTCGCCGGATCGCTGAGATCGTCGGTGGTGATATTGATCGCGGTGGCGGAGGCGCGGGCCTGCGTCACATTGGTCAGGATCTGCGTCTCGGACGCTGCCGCGCCCTTGGCGGTCGCGACGAGATTGGGCACGAGGTTGGCGCGGCGCTGGTAGGCGCTTTCGACGTCGCCCCACTTGGCCTTGGCCGCTTCCTGCTTGGTCGGCACGCTGTTGATCCCGCAAGCCGCGACACTAAGCGCGGCGGCGGCGACCAGCACTGCGCGGGCAGCGCGGGCAAAGTGCGAAACGAACATCGGCAATCCCTCTCGTTGGGCACGGTCGAACCGACCGGCAGTGCGCAGAAGATAGCGATGCTTGGGGTGGGATCAAGCATCGCGCCCCGACAATCGATTTTGCCAGGAGCATTGTGAGGGTGCGGCGGGTGTGGCAGCGATGGCGTGGGACCAACCGACTGGAGGGACACAGGCATGTTTGGAGAATTCAAGGCCTTCATCGCGCGCGGCAATGTGCTCGACCTCGCGGTCGGCGTGATTATCGGCGCGGCGTTCGGCAAGATCGTCACCGCGCTCACCGACGACATCCTGATGCCACTCATCGGCACGGTGTTCGGGGGCATGGATTTCACCAACAAGTTCATCATGCTGGGCGCGATCCCGGGCGACTACAAGGGTTCGCTGAGTGACTATGCCGCGCTCAAGGCGGCGGGGGTGCCGCTGCTCGGCTATGGCTCGTTCGCCACCGCGCTGATCAATTTCGTGATCATGGCCTTCGTGATTTTCCTGATCATCCGTCAGGCCAACAAGGTTTTGGCCGCTCCCGCTCCGGCTCCCGCTGGCCCCAGCGAAGTGGATTTGCTCACCGAAATCCGGGATTTGTTGAAGAAGAGCTGATAGCCTCCGCGATCAGCTTGCGGTGCCGCAGGGCCAAGCCGGATGGCTTGGCCGCACCCAACCAAACGCTCACTTCCCATTAATCCCAAAGCGACTATATAGGTCGGTGCCGGGTTCGCCCGGCTATGGTGATAAATTGTGGCGTGCAATAGATGCAGCGGACCCGGGGGCAGTACCCGGCGGCTCCACCACCACCACCCGCGTCTTGGCGGGGCCCAGTTGTCGCTGGGGTGATGATGGGGCCGAACCAGGATCGACGTGTATTGAAAAGCGCTATTTTTGCCCGGGCTGAGTAACCCGTTCAAGGCTCAAAACCCACAAGTGCCAATGACAATGAAGCACTCGCAATCGCCGCGTAATGTGACGGCTTAACGGCCTGAATTTACAAAGCTAAAGCGCGGTTGGACCGACCGGGCAACAGAACGGATTCCAGCGGTACGGAGCGCACCGGGCAACAGAAGCGCTCCACCTTAATTCGGGGACACTATACTAATTAGGCCAAGCCACCCGGCATGCCTTCGCGCTGCCGAAGGGCTAATTAGTATAGTGTCCTCGAATTATGTCCCCGAATTAGCGCTTCGCCTTCTCGTGCTTGAGGCAATCGAGGATTTTCGCGCCCGCCATGAACACCGCGCCGGTGCAGGTGAGGAACAGCAATTCGCCGCCCAGGCCCGGGAATTTCACCAGATAGATTTTGCCGCGCTCAACCGCGCCCAACGACAGGGCATAGATGATGAGATAGGCCTCGATCGGGGTCTTGATCTGGAACAGTCGGCCGATCTTGCGGAACATCGATAAGCTTTCATTAGGCATGCGCGGTAATCTTTATACGAGCAACGATCATGCCAGACGCGGCTGGCGGTGCAAGGCGCTGGTTAACGCGGATGCGAGTGTAAATCAGGCCGACGCTGCGAGTTCGGTGATGCCCAGTTCGGCCAGTAGCGCCTCCCGGGCAGCAACGACTTGCGCCGCCAGCAGTTCCGATCCGAGGTCGGTGGGGTCGATCTGAGCGGGCCAGTGCGTGGCGATCACGCGCTCGATCCGGTCGAGCGTGGTGGCATCGGCAAGAAAGCGCGGATCGACCGTCGCGGGATTGGCCACCACGCGCAGCCGCAGGCAGGCCGGACCGCCGCCATTGGCCATCGATTGGCGGACATCGACCGGCAAGACACGCCGGATCGGGCCGTTGCTCGCGAGCATGCCATCGAGATAGCTGCGCACCGCCCGATGCTCCCAGGCTTCGAGCGGGATGACCAGCGCCATCTCGCTTGTCGGCAGTGTCAGTAGCTGCGCGTTGAACAGATACGACTTGATGGCGTCCGCCAGGCTGACCGCGCTGGCCGGGACCACGACAATCTCCGCTTCGGGCAATTTCGCCCGGATCGCGGCATAGGTGCCGTGAGGATCGGCAAAGGCCTGCTCGTGGGCGAACAGCACCCGCTCGTTGGCCACCGCGACCACATCGTTGTGGAACGCTCCCGCCGCTATTGCATCGGGGTTCTGCTCGATGAACAGCACATTGGCCGTGTCGAGGCCGTGGAGCCGCGCGACCGCATGGCTGGCCTGCTCATGCTGCCGCGCCGGGAAAGCGCCCCCGCTGCGCCCATAGACGAACAACTCGATGCCTGTGTTGGCGTGGCTCGCGCCCATCCGCATGTGGTTCGCCGCGCCCTCGTCGCCGAAACTCGGCGGGATGGGCGGGTGCAGCGCGAAATGCCTTGTGTCGGCAAAGGCGAGCGCCAGTTGCCCCGTAGTATCGGGCCATTCCTGCGCGCGGTGCGGCATCGTCACCAGATTGGCGGGGGTCAAATGGCAACGGCCATCGGCGGTGTCGGGACCGGGCGAGACCGTGGCGGCATTGGCGGTCCACATCGAGGAGGCGGACCATGCAGCGGCAGTAAGCCGCGGGTCGGTCACGGGTGTTGCGCCCAGCGCACCCAAGAAGCGCGGATTGGGGCGGGGCAGGGGCATGAAAAAGCCCTGCGCCAGCCCGAGGCCGAGGTTGTGCCGCATCTTCGCCACGCCTTGGAGCGCAGCGGCGCGCGGGAAAGACGGCTCACCCGCATGCGCCGTCGCTGCCAGATTTCCCAGACTGAGCCCGGCGTAATTGTGGCTCGGCCCGACGATCCCGTCGAAATTGATTTCAACCAGGCTCATTCCATGTGCTCCACGTCTTCGCCGAGCACCGCGAGCCACGGCTGCAGGCGTTCCTCGTAGACCGAGAAACGCGGCGCGGGCTGGTCCTGACCGGCCATCGCGCCGAGCGGGATTGCAATCAGCCCTTCCGTGCCCTGGTTGGTGTAGAACACCGTCGATCCGCAGTTCGGGCAGAAGCGGTATGTGCAAGTGCCGCCTTCATCCCCTTCGCGCTGCCACGTCTGGGCTTCGCCTTCGACCGCCACCTGTCTTTCGGGCCAGCGCGCCTGCCACGAAAAGGCACTGCCGGTGCGCTGCTGGCACGCATGGCAGTGGCACACCGAAACGCGGACCGGCTCGCCGGTGACGGTCGCGCGCAGCCGCCCGCAGCGACAGGCGGCGATCCGGCTCACCACCGGGCAATGTGCGAGACGGTATCGCCCACGCCGACGCCCAGCAGCACCGCGCCCGCCTCGTCGATCGCGATCCCGCCGTCGACCTGCTCGACATGCGCATAGGCCGCGACGAAATCGCCCAGCCGCCCGCGCGCGGCGAGCACTTTTTCCGCACCTCCCTTTTGAAGAATGGCATCGCGCACTTCGACGATCCGGCTCTCTAGCGCCTCGCGGATGGTGCGGACGTTGTCGGTCCGCGCGGTCATCGTCGGTCCGCCGTCGAAGATGTCGATGTAGCTCTCCCACGCGAAGCCCTCGTTTTCGAGCATCCGCATCGCCGCGCGCCCGCTGGGGTGGGGCAGCCCGATCGCCGCGCGCGCGCTCTCGGGCAGCATCGCGATATAGACCGGGTGTTTGGGCATGAGGTCGGCGATGAACTGTTGGCCGTTGATCGCGTTGAAATAGTCGGCATCCTGGAAATTCATCCCGAAGAAGCGCCCCGCCACCCCGTCCCAGAACGGCGAACCGCCCGCCTCGTCGATGATCCCGCGAAGTTCGGCGAGGATGCGATCGGCAAAGCGCGGGCGGTGGGCGTGGATGAACAAATAGCGGCTGCGCGCGATCAGCATGCCCAGCCCGCCGGCGCGCTCGCCCGGATGGAGGAACAGCCCGCCGACCTCGGACGATCCCTCAAGATCGGTCGAGAGCGAGAGCATCTCGGCCTTGAAGGTCCGGCCAAGCTCTTCGCTGTGCTGGGTCAGCTGGCCGATCCGGTAGGAATAAAACGGCCATTTCTGACCGACCCGGCTGAACAGCTGGCAGGTGCCGCGCACCTCGCCGGTTTCGGTATTTTCCAGCACCAGCACGAACAAATCGTCGGCTACACTGTCGTCGTCGCGAGAGAAGGCTTCGGCGGAGCGCTCGAGCTTGGCGGTCAGGCTCTTGCGGTCAGCGGGCAGATTGGTGAAGCCGCCGCCGGTCAGCTTGGCCATCTCGTAGAGCGGCTGGAGGTCCTTGGGGGTGGCGGCGCGAATCCGGAAGGTCAAAGGGCTGCTCCAGTGGCGAGGCGAAGGAGTACGAGCGCGGAGAGTGCGGCGCGTTCGGCGAGTGAAGGGACGATCAGATACTCATCGGGCGAGTGGATTGCCCCGCCGCGCACGCCCATCGTATCGACCACGGGCACGCCGCAGGCGGCAATGTTGTTGCCATCGCACACCCCGCCCGAACTTTGCCAGGTGATCGGCTGGCCCAGCGCCGCACCGCACTCCTTGACCAGCCCGAACAACCTCTCGGCCTTGGCATCGATCGGCTTGGGCGGACGGCTGATCCCGCCGTGGCGGTGGATGCCGACTTCGTGGCGTAGCGAAACATTGACGATCAGCTCAGCGACTTCCCGCTCGAACACCTCAGCCAGCTGCGGTTCGCGCGGGCGGATGTTGAAGCGCAGCACCGCGTGGTCGGGCACGACATTGTTGGCGCTCCCCCCGTCGATCCGCGCCGGATTGATCGCGAGGCCCTCGCGCTCCAGCGCCTTGAGGCCGAGCGTGAGCGCGGCGGCGGCGACAATCGCGTTGCGCCCGTCCTGCGGGTTGCGCCCGGCGTGGGCCGAACGGCCGGTGATCGCGAGGCTGTAATTCCCGCTCCCGCCGCGCGCGCCCGCCAGCGTGCCATCGGGCAGCGCGGAGGGCTCGTAGGTCAGCGCCGCAAGCTTGCCGCGCGCGAGTTCGGCGATCAGCGGCGCGGAGGAGAGGCTGCCGGTCTCCTCGTCCGAATTGATCAGCACATCGTAGCCGATGGCCTGTGCAGCGTCGCTGGTCTCGAACGCGGCCAGCGCGGCGAGCATAACCGCGATCCCGCCCTTCATGTCGGCCACGCCGGGGCCATTGAGCGTCTGATCGTCAAGCCAGCGCTGGCTCTGGAACGGATCGCTGACCGGAAACACCGTGTCCATATGCCCAGTCAGCAGCAACCGCCGCGACGCCTCGGGCCGCACGCTGACGACCAGATGATCGCCGTTCTGATGCTGGGTGAGTGAACCATCCGCAGCGATCTGCTCGACCGGCGCCGGGGTAACCCGCCGCACCGATCCGGGCACCGCTGCGAAGGCCCCGGCCAGCGCATCCCACTGCCGCGCCAACCCGGCAAGATTGCCCGTGCCGCTGTTGATCGCGCTCCACGCCTGCACTTGCGCGAGCATCGGCGCCGGGTCGATCGCAGCGAGGAGGGCCTGTTCGAAGGAGGAAAGCTGTTGCATCTGAAACCGGCTGTAGCGCTCGCCAAATGAACAGTCCAACCCCCCGTTGCCAAGCCTTCGCAGTTGCGTCATAGCCCCTCGCGTTCCTCCCCCGGTTCACGTTTATCTTCGGTCGGCGCGCGGCACCGGCCTAACATTGTGAGGCGAAATGAACGGACGAGTTGAACGGTCGGGCTTGCAAATCGATGCGGCGCTGGCGGACTTCATCGAGCGCGAAGTGCTGGCACCGCTCGGCCGCGATGTTGCAGCGTTCTGGTACGGTTTTGCATCGTTGTGCGACACCTATGCACCGTTGAACCGCGCGCTGCTTGCCAAGCGCGAAACCCTGCAGGCGCAGATCGATGCCTGGCACATCGCGCGCGCCGGGAAGCCGATCGACGCCGCAGAATACCGCGCTTTCCTCAGCCAAATCGCCTACCTCGTCCCCGAACCCGCGCCGTTCGAGATTGGCACCCGGAATGTCGATCGCGAGATTGCCGGGATGGCCGGGCCGCAGCTGGTCGTGCCGATGCTCAACGCGCGCTTCCTGCTCAACGCCGCCAACGCGCGGTGGGGCAGCCTCTATGACGCATGGTACGGCACCGACGCGCTCGATGCGCCTCCGGCCGAACCGGGCGGCTACGACGCGGCGCGCGGCGCGGCGGTGATCCGCGCTGGCCGGGCGTTCCTCGACCTCGCGGTCCCGCTCGACGCGATGGACTGGAGCGAGTGGGACGGCGAAGGCGTGCCCAAGCTGCGCGATCCCGGCCACTACCTTGGCCAGCGCGAGGGCGGCATCCTGCTCGGCCACCACGGGCTGCATATCGAGCTGGTGCTCGACCGCAGTCACCCGGTCGGCAGCACCGATGTCGCGGGCATTGCCGACATCGTGCTCGAATCCGCACTGACCACGATTTGCGACCTTGAGGATTCGATCGCTGCGGTCGATGCTGCGGATAAGCTCGCCGCCTACCGCAACTGGCTGGGCGTGATCCGCGGCGATCTGGCGGAGAGTTTCGAGAAGGGCGGCAAGGTTCTGACGCGCGCGCTCGAGCCCGACCGCGAGTGGAGCGCCGCCGATGGCGCGCCGCTGAGCCTGCCGGGCCGCAGCCTGCTGTTTGTCCGCAATGTCGGCCATTTGATGACCAACCCGGCGATCCTGCTACCCGATGGCAGCGAGATTCCCGAAGGGATCATGGACGCGGTGGTGACCAGCGCGATCGGCGCGCAGGATGTCGCGGGGCTGGGCAAATATCGCAACTCGCGGGAAGGCTCGATCTACATCGTCAAGCCCAAGATGCACGGGCCGGAAGAATGCGGCTTCACCAACGATCTGTTCGATGCGGTGGAGGATTTGCTTGGCCTGCCGCGCCACACGATCAAGGTCGGCGTGATGGACGAGGAGCGCCGCACCTCGGCCAATCTCGCCGCCTGCATCCATGCGGTACGGAATAGGATCGCCTTCATCAACACCGGCTTCCTCGATCGCACCGGCGACGAGATCCACACTTCAATGCGCGCCGGGCCGATGGTCCGCAAGGGGGCGATGAAGCAGTCGGCGTGGATCGATGCCTATGAGAAGCGCAATGTCGCGATCGGGCTCGCCTGCGGGTTGTCGGGGCGGGCGCAGATCGGCAAGGGCATGTGGGCCGCGCCCGACCGGATGCATGCGATGATGCAGGAGAAGATCGGCCATCCCAAATCGGGCGCCAACACCGCCTGGGTCCCGTCGCCGACCGCCGCGACGCTCCACGCGATGCACTACCACCAGATCGGAGTGTTCGACGCGCAGCGCGATTTGATGGGGCAGCCGGTCCCGCCGCTCGACACGCTGCTGGCGGTGCCGCTGGCGTCGGGGGTGAACTTCTCCGAAGCCGAGGTGCGCGAGGAACTCGACAACAACGCGCAGGGGCTGCTCGGCTATGTCGTGCGCTGGATCGATGCCGGGGTGGGCTGCTCCAAAGTGCCCGACATCAATGACATCGGGCTGATGGAAGATCGCGCCACGCTGCGCATTTCCTCGCAGCATATGGCCAACTGGCTGCTGCATGGGGTGTGTACGAAAGACCAAGTGATGGACTCGCTGAGGCGTATGGCGGCGAAGGTCGATGCGCAGAATGGGGCCGATCCGGGGTATGAGAAGCTGACGCCTGAGAGCTTGGCGTTCCAGGCGGCCTGCGATCTGGTGTTCAAGGGTGTCGAGCAGCCGAGCGGCTATACCGAACCGTTGCTGCACAGCTGGCGGCAGCGGAAAAAGGTGGCTTAGGTCCTCTCCATTTTCACGAATTGCAAATGGGTAGGTGGCTGGCCCGTCAGGGTCAGACGGAGGGGTTCTTGCCTCGCCGTATTACCCCTCCGTTAGCGCTGCGCCGACGGCGCGGTTTATCCTGAGCGGCTGTTGCAAACAGCCAGCCGAAGGGCGACTGCCACCTCCCCATTTGGCTGCGCAAAATGGGGAGGATCTTGAGGTTAGCTAGTGTGCGCTCACTTCTCCCTCGGCCGTTCCATCAAATCCAGCCGCCGCGCGGTTACCAGTGTCTGTTTTATGAACAGCAAATTGAGCAGCACTGCCGCCGCGCCGACGAACAGGTCGAACCCGGACCAGCGCTCGAACCAGCCGCGATCGGGGCCGAACCACATCATCGCCAGCGTCAGCCCGATCAGCACGAAACGCAGTTCGGTCGGGCCGCCGAACATATAGGACAGCTTGAGCTCGCCCAGCACCCGCGCCGAAAGATAGGCGTGGATCGAGAGCAGCAGGTAACCGGCCAGCGTGAACAGGGCGACGTCCATCCGCACATAGGGGCTCCAGCCGATCCCGCCCATGATCAGCAGGATCACGAAGCCATCAACCGAGTGATCGATGAAATAGCCGTATTTCGGCCGTTCGATCTTGCGCCAGCGCGCCAGACTGCCGTCCATCGAATCCCCGAACCACTGGATCACATAGCCAAGGATCGCGAACCACAAGGTGTAGACCGACCATTCGCTGAAGGCATAGCCGAGAAACACCAAGAATGCCCCGAACACTCCGAAGCCGGTGAGCTTGTCGGGTGTGACCCATCCCGGCATCCGCGCGCAGAGCCAGTTAAGCAAGCGGCGCTCCGACGCGGCCAGCATGTTCTGCTGGATTCGGTCGAGTGGCTGTGTGGGATCCTTGTCGGGGTCCATGGGCGGGGTATCTAGCCGTCGGTCTGGTTAGGCAAGGACATTACCCGACAACTCCCGGGCCACCGCCACAAACTCCGCCACGCTCAGCGTCTCGGCCCGGCGTTGCGGATCGATCCCCAACTTCTCCAGTGCCGCCAACGCGCCCGGTAGCCCCTTCACACTCTGGCGCAGCATCTTGCGGCGCTGCCCAAATGCGGCTTCGGTAAGGCGTTCGAGCATCCGCGCCGAGACGCCTTCGGGCATGTCCATCGGCGTCACGTGGATGATCGCCGACATCACTTTGGGCGGCGGGGTGAAAGCGCTGCGGTGGACTTTGAGCGCGATTTTCGCCTCCGAACGCCACTGCGCCAGCACCGCGAGGCGGCCGTAGGCGGAGGTGTCGGGTTCGGCGACGATGCGGCTCGCGACTTCCTGCTGGAACATCAGCGTCAGCGAGGTCCAGCGCGGGGGCCAGGCGTTTTCGTCTCCTTTTGGACCACCGAGCCACCCCACAAACAGCGCAGTACCGACGTTGTAGGGCAGGTTCGCCACAATCGCGTAGGGCTCGTCGAACAGCGTTGCCGGATCGAGCTTCATCGCATCGCCCTCGATCACGCGGAACTGGCCGGGGAAAGCTTCGGCGAGGTCCACCAGCGCGGGGATGCAGCGCTTGTCCATCTCGATCGCGGTGACCCGCGCGCCGGCGCGCAGCAGCGCGCGGGTGAGGCCGCCGGGGCCGGGGCCCACTTCGAGCACGGCCTTGTCGCTCAGGTCGCCGGGAATCGCGGCGATCCGGCCCAGCAATTGCTCGTCGAGCAGGAAGTTCTGGCCCAGCGCCTTGGTGGCTTGCAACCCGTGATGCGCGATGACTTCGCGTAGCGGGGGGAGGGAAGGGTTCACTTGGGGCTGGCCTGTCGAAGCACCCGCGCCGCACTCGGCCTCACTTCCCGGCCCGCCGCGTCGCGCATTCGCCGGCCATGCGGATTGCCGCGATCATCGCGCCGGGATCGGCGATGCGCTTCCCCGCGATGTCGAAGGCGGTGCCGTGGTCGGGCGAGGTGCGCACGATTGGCAGGCCCAGTGTCAAATTCACCCCCGCATCGAAATCGAGTGTTTTGAGCGGGATGAGCGCCTGATCGTGGTACATGCACAGCGCGACGTCGTAGGTGGTGCGCGCGCGGGCGGCGAACAGCGCGTCGGCGGGATGCGGGCCGGTTGCGTCGATCCCTTCGGCCTGCAGCGCGGCGATGGCGGGGGCGATGATCCGCGCTTCCTCGTCACCGAAGCGGCCGTCCTCACTGGCATGGGGGTTGAGCGCCGCGAAGGCGAGGCGCGGGCGGGCGATGCCGAAGTCGCGCTGGAGCGCCAGCGCGGTGATCCGTCCGCGCCGCTCGATCAGTTCAGCCGTCAGCAGCTTGGGGACATCGGCCAGCGCGACATGCACGGTCAGCGGTACGGTCCGCAGGCTCGGCCCGGCCAGCAGCATGACCGCATCGCCCGGCGCGATCCCGCAGGCGGCGGCGACGAATTCGGTCTGTCCGGGATAGTCGAAGCCGACATCGGCGAGCCGCGCCTTGGCGATCGGCCCGGTGACAATCGCGCTGGCCGCGCCCGAGACGGCCAGCGCAGTGGCCTGTGTCAACGAGGCGAGGGCCAGCGCGGCACCGCTGGCGTCGGGAGCGCCGGGGCAATATTCGCCGTCGTCCGCGCCCAGTACCGGCAGACCCCGTGAGAATGCAGCGGCGACTTGTGAGGGATGGGAAATTGGCACCACCGGCACTGCGATCCCGCGCGCTCGCGCCGCTGCGGCGAGTATCCGCGGGCCACTGATAGCGAAGAACGGCGGCAAGCCTTCGCGCTCGCGCTCAAGCCAGGCTTGCGCCAGCAGTTCCGGGCCGACCCCCGCAGGATCGCCCAGCGATACTGCGAGCGGCTTTGTCATGGCCTCAGTTGTAATCGATCACCGCGTCTCGGCGCAAGTCGCGCAGATACATCTGCGAACGCTTGTTGACCCGGTCATCCTCGAGCTGTGCCATGATCTGGTCGAAGTTCGGCGCGTTGTTCGCCTGCGGATCGTCGCGGCCGCACAGCATCAGCACGCGCACCCCATCGGCAATCGAACCGAACGGCGGCGAGGTCTCGCCCAGCGAGAGGCCGAGCAGCGCTTCCTGCAACGGGCCCGGCAAATCGCGCGCCTTGATCTGGTCGTTGGCGACGACCGTCGCGCCAAGGCCCGCGGCCACCGCATCGACGCCGCCGCAGCCGTTGGCGTGCTTCATCGCGGTGGCGAATTCGCCCGCGCGCCTGGTCGCGTCGGCCTGGCTCGAGCCGGGCGGAAACGCGATCGAGATCTGCTTGAGACTGAGCAGCGCGTCGCGCGGATCGGCGGTCAGCACCTGGCGCTTGTCGATCAGATAAAGGACCGAAAAGCCGCCGCGGATTTCGACCGGGCCAACCAGCTGGTTGGGGGCCAGGCCCTGCGCCGCAGAGGCCAGTTCGGTGGGCAGCTGGGCAAGACGAATCCAGCCCAGATCGCCCCCGACCGCCGCAGTCGAGGCTTCGGAGAACTGGCGGGCATAGGCGACGAAGCTGCCGCCCTGGCGCAGCTGCTCGACGATCCGCTTGGCGTTCTCGAACACGGCCGTGCGCGATTCGGGCGTCGCCGAGAGGAAGATTTCACCGATCCGGTATTCTTCGGTGCCCTTGGCGGCGTTGAGCCGGGCGATGACTTCCTTGACCTCTTCATCCGAGACATTGACGAACGGCTGGATATTGCGGCGCTGGAGGCGCTGCCACGAGAGTTCGCCGCGAATCTGGCGCTTGAGCGAGGTCGGCGACGAGCCGATCCGCACCAGATAGGCGTCCATCGCGGCAGGGTTCTGGCTGAAATTCTGCGCCGCGACACGGGCATAGGTCTGATCGACCTCGGCATCTTCGATCTCGATGTCGTCGGCCTTGGCGGCCTGGATCTGCAGGGTTTCGTCGATCAAATTGCGCAGCACCTGCAAGCGCAGGCGTTGCATCTCTTCGGGGCCGACCTTGCCCTCGTTGGCGTTGATGATCAGTGCGGTGCGCTGGTCCACGTCGGTGCCGGTGATGATGTCGCCATTGATGACCGCGGTCGCCTTGCGAACGTTGGGGTCGTTCTTGCCGAAGATGGTGACATTCTCGGGAATGACGATTGTCCCCTGCGGGGTGGGTGCCGCGTCCTGCGCCTGCGCGCCGACGGTCAAGGCAGCGGCAACGCTAACCGCAAGCACGGCGGGTCCGGAAAATCTGATACGCGAAAAAAGGGTCACCGTGGCCAAATTCCTGTCTGATGGTCTGGCAAATACCGGACCCGATTGCCCGGCGACTTGCCCCGGGGCTGCTTAACCGTAGCTGAGCACCGGCGCGGATAGCGCGTTTGCGCGTGGCTGCCAACTTACTAACGGAACCCCAGATTCCGCAGCGCCACATGGATTTGGAAAGTGTTGCCGCGCTCGGCATCGCCGGTCGCCACATAGTCGCGGCGCCAGGTCAGTGCGATCTCGAGGCAATCGTCCTGATAGGCCACGCCGAGCCGGGTGCGCAGCGCCTGGAACCCGTCCGAAGTCAGCGAAGGGTCCTCGTTGCGATCGGTCAAATTGATCACCGCCGAGCCGAACACCGACCAGTAGCGGGCAAATGCGACGCGGCCCGCAACGCGCAGCTCCTCGCGATCCTTGAGGTCCTCGATCCCGGCGTTGATGTCGCGGTTGAGCCGCAAATAGCCGATTTCCGCATAGGTGCTCTGGGTGCCGACGGTGGCGTCAAACTCGTTGCGGCGAATCGCAAAATTGTCCTTGTCGAGCCGGAAGCGGTGCGTGAGCTTGACGAAATCGCGCAGCCGCAGCTCGGTCCGCCCGACGATGTCGGAAACCCGGTTGGACAGGCCGGTGCCGTCGGGGAGCAGCGTCGGATTGCTGGTTAGGCGGTAGGACTGGCCGATCGTCGTAGCAACGCGCCAGCCCGGCT
This sequence comes from Novosphingobium sp., assembly GCA_035543295.1. Lineage (GTDB taxonomy): Bacteria > Pseudomonadota > Alphaproteobacteria > Sphingomonadales > Sphingomonadaceae > Novosphingobium. The sequence continues at coordinate 48,058 of DASZZS010000021.1, read as the reverse complement.
TCTCCAGCTGCCAGTCGAACCCATAGGTGAAGCGCACCCCGTCCTCGATCCGGTCGTAGCCGGGGAAGCGGTTAAGCGCGAAAAGATTGCTGTCTTCCAGATCGATTGCCCGCGCGTCTTCGTTGGGCACTTCGAGGTTGCGCAGCGTCGGGCTGGCGACGATCTGGAAGCGGGGGGTCAGCACCTGCGTCCCGCCGAGGAAGGTACCCACCAGCGGCCACTTCACGTCGATCGCCGCGGTCGCGACGCCGCGCGTCTGCCAGCCCGGATTGCCGCGATAGAGCGCGGCGGCGGTCAGCGCATTCTCGTCCGAGTGATAGACATCGCCGCGCACCAGCGCGGTGAAGGTCACTTCCTGCCCCATCTTGGTCAGCCGCCGCATGTCCCACCGCGCGCTGGCGAAGGCGCGCTGGGTGTCCTGCCCGCTGGTGCGCGTAATCGCGAGGCTGTTGGCCTGCAGCTCGATCTTTCCACCCAGCAGCGGATCGGTCAGCCGCTTGCGAAAGTCGATCACCGGGAGCGCAATCGGGACCTGGCCTTGGCGATCCCCGACCCTCAGCGTCTGCGTCGCCCAGCCGGCAATCGAGAGATAGCTGCTGTCGTCGATCCGCTCGACATCGACCATTGAGCGTAGCCGGTCGTCGCGGCTGATGTCGTAGCGGCGCAGGAAGGTGCGGTCGCTGGCGAGGCGGGCCGAGGCAGTCACGCTCCAGTGAGGCGAGAGCTGGAACTTGCCATTGCCGAACAGATAGCCGCGGAAATCGGTCTGGCTGCTCGCCGGGCCGCCCGCGACCGACGTCCGGCGGCTGCGCGTGGCATAGCCGGTGACCTGGTAGGCACCCTGATCGTTGAGCGCACGGTACTGCGCCGAGATCATCGGCAAGGCTTCGGTGTAAACATAGCCGGTGACGGTGATGTCGCGGTTGTCCGCCAGCCGCAAATAGTAGCTGTCGCTGAACTCCACCCCGTTCGAGGCCGAGAGCCGGACATCGGGGATCAAGAGGCCCGAGATCGCCCGCCCGTCGGTGGTAACCACCAGCCCGGGCAGCGGGATCAGCCGTACCCCGAACAGCACCAGCCGCGCGCCATCGAACCGCACGCGCTTGCCTTCGGGGTCGTAGGTCACGCGCTTGGCGGTGATCCGCCAGCTCGGGTTCTTGGGGCAGCCCTGTTCGTCTTCGATCGCGCAGGCACTGTAAGCGGCATTGGCGAGAAGTATGGTTCCATCGGCGGCGCGGGTGCCGCTGGCCGCTGCCAGACGTCCGCCTTCGCGCAAGGCGAGCAGCATGTTCTCCATCGCCCCCGCCTTGAGCTCGTCGGTCAGCTCGACCCGGTCGGTGAACAACTGGTTGCCGTCGGCATCGACGAAGCGGACGTTGCCACTGGCGACGATCTGGCCGCTGGTGCGGTTCCAGCTGACCGCCTCGGCGCGCACCGACTGGCCCGCGCGGCGCAGGATGACATTGCCCTTGGCGGTGACGGTTTCGGAGTTGCTGTTGTAGGTGAGCGAATCCGCCTCGAACGCGATCGGCCCTTCGCCGACCGTCGGGTCGTCGGGCAATCTGGGACGCGTATCGACCTCTGGCGATGCGATAGCCTCGTCGATCGGAGTTTCGCCGCGCACCGGACCTTTGACTTCGGGCGGGGTTGCGGGAATTTCGAGCTTCCGCTGCGACAAATCCTGCGCAAGCACCGCACCCGGAAATCCGGCGAGCATCGCGGTCAGCGCAGTTCCGGCAAGCCAGCCGCGCGCGCGGCGATCAAAGGTATGCGGTCGCATCCGCGGGGCAGGGGGCATGGCTTGCCTATCGCACCGCCCGCGCCTAACTGCAATCCACCGCAAGCAGGGCGGCGGGCGGCCTATCGCGCCTGCCGGTCGCGCCCGGCCCATCTTCCAGGAGCTTTCATGAAAATCACTTTCGCCGATGCGTCTGTCATTGAAACTGCAGCACTTCTGGTGACGCTGGTCTGGCAGGATGGTCTGTCCGCCGATACCGGTCCGTTGCAGATCGAGGCCGCCCGCGCTGCCCGCTTCACTGGCAAGGTCGGGCAGATTTGCGAGACTGTGATCGAGCGCGACGGGCGCGTCGTCCGAAGCGTGCTCTTGGGCCTTGGAGAGTCCGGTTCTGACGAGCGCATGAGCAACTTGGAACGTGCAGGCGCGGCGCTCGTCGCGAAATATTTGCGCTCGGGTGCGACAACGCTGACCGTCGATCTCGCCAACGGCCATCTCAATGTATTTTCAGCCGCTGCGCTGTTGCTCGGTGCGCGGCTTCGCGGCTGGAGCTACGATACCTATCGCACGCGCCTTCCTGAAGATCAGAAAGTGACGCTTGACGAGATCGTCATCGCTCGGGGTCCTGAGAACCTTGAGAAAGTCTGGGCGCGTGAAGCAGCGCTGGCCGATGGGGTCGAACTGACCCGCGAGCTGGTCACCGAACCCGCCAACATCATCTACCCCGTCAGCTTCGTTGCGCGCTGTCAGGAGCGGATGAAAGGCACCGGGCTCGAAATCCGCGTGCTCGACGAGAAGGAAATGAAGGCGCTCGGGATGGGCGCGCTGCTTGGTGTGGCGCAAGGTTCCGCACAGCCCCCACGCCTGCTGGTGCTGCAGTGGAAAGGGGGCAAAGCCGGGGCCAAGCCGACCGCTTTCGTGGGCAAGGGTGTGACTTTCGATACCGGCGGGATCAGCCTCAAGCCGCCTGCGAACATGGAAGACATGAAGTGGGACATGGGCGGGGCCGGTGCGGTTGCCGGCGCGCTGCTCGCGCTCGCGCTGCGCAAGGCCAAGGCCAATGTCGTGGGCATCTGCGGGCTGGTCGAGAACATGCCCGATGGCAAGGCGCAGCGCCCGGGCGATGTCGTCACCTCGATGTCGGGCCAGACGGTCGAAGTCATCAACACCGATGCCGAGGGCCGGCTGGTGCTGTGCGATTGCCTGACCTTCGTGCAAAAGGAATTCGCGCCGGTGCAGATCGTCGATCTCGCCACGCTGACCGGCGCAATGATCATCTCGCTCGGCCATGAGCACGGCGGAATGTTTTCCAACGACGATGCGCTGGCTGACAGACTGCTGGCTGCTGGCAAGGCGTCGGGCGACGGACTGTGGCGGCTGCCGCTGGGTGCCGCCTATGACAAGCTGATCGACTCACCCATCGCCGACATGAAGAATGTCGGCCCGCGCGAAGGCGGCGCGATCACTGCGGCACAGTTCATCCAGCGCTATGTCGACAAGGGCCGCCCCTGGGCGCACCTCGACATCGCCGGGATGGCTTGGGCGGCCAAACCCGGCGCGACCTGGGACAAAGGCGCGACCGGCTTTGGGGTGCGCCTGCTCGACCGGTTCGTGCGGGATACGCTCGAAGGCTAGGCCCTAGCGCATGCGCGTCGACTTCTACCAGCTCGGCGAAAGTTCGGCCGACGCGGCGTTGGCGCTGATCGCGCGGGCGACGCTGTCGGCGGGTGAGCGCCTGCTGGTGGTCTCGGGCGACGATGCGCAGCTCGCGCGGATCAGCGATACGTTGTGGGCGGCCAAGCCCGAGACCTTCCTTGCGCATGGATTGTCGGGCGGATCGCATGACGATCGGCAGCCGATCCTGCTGTCCGATCAGCTTGAGGCGTGCAATCAGGCCAAATTCGTCGCGTTTGCCGATGGCCAGTGGCGCGATGGGGCGGATAGCTTCGAACGCGTGTTCCTGCTGTTCGATGCCGCTACGCTCGATAGCGCGCGTGGCGTCTGGCGGATGGTGGGCGAGCGCGAGGGGGTCGAACGCCGGTTCTGGAAACAGGAAGCGGGCAAATGGGTCGAGGGGCCCTAGCCGCCGACCTTGCGGCGCAGCATAATCCCCGCTAGGGGCGCGCCATTCGCAGCAACGACCAGCTCGCAAGGAACCCAAAATGGCGGTTACCCGCACCTTTTCGATCATCAAGCCCGATGCCACCCGCCGCAATCTGACCGGGGCGGTCACCAAAATGCTGGAAGAGGCAGACCTGCGCGTCATCGCCAGCAAGCGCATCCACATGAGCCGTGCGCAGGCCGAAGGCTTCTATGAGGTGCACAAGGAACGCCCGTTCTTCGGTGAGTTGGTCACCTTCATGATCAGCGGCCCGGTGGTGGTGCAAGTGCTCGAGGGCGAAGACGCGATGCAGCGCAACCGTGACGTCATGGGCGCGACCAATCCCAAGGACGCGGCCCCCGGGACGATCCGCAAGGAACTGGCCGAATCGATCGAAGCCAACAGTGTCCACGGCTCGGACAGTGACGAAAACGCGGCGATCGAAATCGCCTACTTCTTCAAGCCGGAAGAGATCGTCGGCTGATGCAGGGCAACGTTCCTCGAATCTACGCTATGCCGGGGAGCGCTGCGGCGATCGTCCGCAGTTTCATCCGTCAGGTTGGGCGAGGGGACGTGGTCGAATGCTCGATCCTGATGCACCCGGATATCCGTTACCGCGACGCGCACGGCGGCGTGCTGGTTGGCTGGGACAGCTGCATGGAGCTTGTCCGCCGACTGGTATACCGCATCAGCCGGGTAAGTATCGACATCCTCGCGATGGCCGCGGTCGGGGACAAGGTCAAGTTGCGCTTGCGGACAGGCGCGGCGGACGAGCGCTTCAACGGCTTGGCATGCTGGACGGTGCGTGTGGAGGATGGGCTCGTCCGCGATATCGAGGTCCGCCGCCCCGACGGACTCGCGACAGCCAGTATCATGGTGCCCGACCTGCTCTAGTTCTTGCGTGGGCATGACGGCCGCATCACCACCGCGCGATCAAAAGTCGTCCCCGGCATCCATCAGCGCGGTCAGCCTTTTCGGCGCAACGCTGCGCCAACTCCGCGCCAGCCACTCGGCGACAGCATCCCAGTCCGTGTCGCCAAGATCGAGACGAATGCCGACCCAGTCGTTGCCGAAATAGGCTGGGCGGTAATAGCGTGCGGCGTCCATTTCGATCAGTTGCAGCTGCTCGTCGAGCCCGCTGATCTTGACCAGCAGCGCGGTCTTGCCGTCGCCGTGATGGTCATTCGAGACATAGGCGAACTTCTTGCCCTTGATCACGCCGAAGCAGGGCATGCCGTGGCTGGTCACTTCGTCGGCTTCGGGCAGGGCCAGCGCCCGCTCCCGCACCTGCGCGATCAGGAAGTCGGGCGATGAGACACTGCTGACCAACTCGGCGAGGCAGTGCGGATAGAGCTGGTGCTCGGCGATCAGCACCCGCGCCGCGAGGGATTCGGCGGTATCGTCCGGCAGGATCGCCACCCGCGTCTGGCCCAGCACCGGGCCGTCGTCGATCTCAGCGGTGACGAGGTGGACGCTGCAACCGCCAGTTTTGTCGCCTGCCGCCAGCGCTGCTTCATGCGTGTGCAGACCTTTGTATTTGGGCAGCAGCGAGGGGTGAATATTGAGCATCCTCCCGTCCCACTTGGCGACGAATTCGGGGGTCAGGATGCGCATATAGCCGGCCAGCGCGACATAGTCGGCACCGTGCGCGCGGATCGCCTCGTCCATCGCCGCATCGTGATCGGCGCGGGCCATGCCTTGATGCGACAACACAAAAATCGGCACACCCTCGGCAGCGGATAGCGCTATGCCGCCGGCATCGGGATTGTTGCTGGCGACCAGCGCGATCTCATAGGGGCAATCCCCGGCGCGGCTGGCGTAGAGCAGCGCGGCCATATTGGTCCCGCTCCCCGAAACGAGCACGGCGACTTTGGCCCTGTCAGCCAAGGTGCACAGCCTCCCAGCTCCCGCGCGCACTCCACACTTCGTCCGCGCCTTGGACAGTGCAGCCGCGCAGCCCTGCTTCGATCGCGCCGATGAAATGCACCTGCTCGCCCGCTGCCTCCAAGTGCTCGGCCACGCCTGCAGCCTCATCTGCCACCACCGCCAGCACCATGCCGATGCCGCAATTGAACGTGCGTGCCATTTCCGCGGGTTCGATATTGCCCTGCGCCTGGAGGAAAGCCATCAACCGTGGCTGCTCCCATGCGCCCGCGTCGATCCGGGCGTGCAGTCCCTCGGGCAACACGCGCGGCACGTTTTCGAGCAGCCCGCCGCCGGTGATGTGGGCGAGCGCATGGATGCGTCCCTGGCGAACAATCGGCAGCAGGCTCTTCACGTAAATCCGGGTCGGCTCGATCAGATGGTCGATGAGGAGGCGCTCGGGATCGAACAGCGCGGGCCGGTTGAGCTTCCAGCCCAGATCGTCCGCCAGTCGCCGCACCAGTGAATAGCCGTTGGAGTGGACCCCCGAACTGGCGAGGCCGAGCAGGACGTCGCCCGTCGCCACCTTGTCGCCTGTCAGCTGCTCGCCGCGCTCGACCGCGCCGACGCAAAAGCCCGCAAGATCGTAGTCGCCGGGGGCATACATCCCCGGCATTTCCGCGGTCTCGCCGCCGATCAGCGCGCAGCCGGCGATTTTGCAGCCCTCGGCAATGCTTGCCACCACCCGCTCGGCGATTCCGCTATCCAGTTTCCCGGTGGCGAAATAATCGAGGAAGAACAGCGGCTCCGCGCCCTGGACGATCAGATCGTTGACGCACATCGCGACCAAATCGATGCCGATATGGTCATGGCGGTCATGGTCGATCGCCAGCTTGACCTTGGTCCCGACCCCGTCGTTGGCGGCGACCAGCAACGGATCCTCGTAGCCCGCCGCGCGTGGATCGAAAAACCCGCCGAAACCGCCCAGTTCGGCGTCCGCTCCGGGCCGTGCGGTGGACTTCGCAAGGGGGCCAATGGCCTTGACCAGCGCATTGCCCGCGGCAATCGAGACACCGGCCTGCGCATAGCTGTAGGACTTGGGGGGAGGGTTATTGCTCATCGCTGGGGGCGGTAACGCTTTCGCGCTTGGATTTCCACGGTGCATTGGGCAAAAGGCGCGCAGTTTCCCCCGATGGCTATTGCACCCCCCCTCCACGCGCTGCGGTCTTACCGTCCAGGCCCAGTTGCCCAGCTGCTTGGCGGGCTGGCGATTGCCTTGGCGGTGGTGCTGGCTTTGATCGGGCCCGACCGGCTGATCGCGCAGGTTGAGGGCGACCGCGGGATCCAGCCGCTCGCCACCTCGACCGACATCCAGGTCGACGGGATCGAGGTAGAGACCACCGGGAAGACCGCCGACGAAGCGCGCGTTGCCGGGTGGAAGCTGGCGCAGCGGCTGGGATGGGAGAAGCTTAACGGCCCGGCGATGGCCGACGGAGCGATCGAAAGCATGGTCACCGCGGTGGTGATCGAGCGCGAGCAGATCGGCCCCAAACGGTACATCGCGACGCTGGGCGTGATCTTCGACCGGCAGCGCGCGGGACAGTATCTCGGCGGCGGCAACGGGGCTCGGGCGCATTCGGCACCGCTGCTGGTGATCCCGATCCTTTACTCGGGCGGCGCGGCGCAGGTGTTCGAAGTGCGCGGGCCGTGGCAGAAGGCCTGGGCCCAGTACCGTGCCAGCGCCAGCGCGATCGATTATGTCCGGCCTTCGGGCACAGGCGGCGAATCGCTGCTGATAACCGCAGGGCAGGCGGGCCGCCGCAGCCGCAGCTGGTGGCGCAATGTGCTCGACCAATTCAGCGCCTCGGACGTGGTTATCCCGATTGCCCGGCTGGAGCGGCAATGGCCGGGCGGTCCAGTGCGCGGTACGTTCACCGCGCGCTATGGCCCGGACAACAATTGGCTGGGCAGCTTCACGCTGACCGCCAATGACGAGGCGGGGGTTCCCGCGATGCTGAGCACCGCGATCCAGCGGATCGACGGGCTTTATACCGATGCACTCAATGCCGGGCTGCTGCGACCCGATCCTACGCTCAACGCCGAGCGGCCGCGGATCGATTCGGCGCTGGCCGCGCTGATCGCACAAGGCAAGGCCGCCGAGCAGCCCGCCGCGACCACGGGGCCCGACGTGTCGGCGAGCGCCAGTGCGAGCGCCACACCTACCGCCGCCGCTGCATCGACCATCACGGTCCAGTTTGCATCCCCAGACGCTGCCGCGGTCGATGCGGCGCTGTCGGCTGTGCGCGGGGTTCCAGGGGTCCAGTCGGCCTCGACCAGCAGCCTCGCGATGGGCGGGACCTCGGTGATGCGAGTCAGCCTGTCGGGCGATCTGGGCGCCCTCGCCGCCGCGTTGCGCGCCAGCGGGTGGAAAGTCACCGTCGGCAACAACGCGCTCAGCATTCGGCGTTAGATCATGAGCCAGATAGCGCTCCCGCTCCACGCCGGGACCGACGGGCCATCGCGGATCGTCGTGGGCAATGCCAATGCGGCCGTGTTCGAAGCTTGCGCGGTGGCCGCGACCTGGCCGTTCAGAACTGCGATCGTTGCCGGACCGCCGCGCTCGGGCAAATCACTGATCGCCCGCTGGTTCGTCGCCGAAGGGCTGGGCGAAGCGATCGACGATGCCCGGGAACTGGACGAGACCGAACTGTTCCACCGCTGGAACCGTGCGCAGGAGAGCGGCACGCCGCTGCTGCTGCTGACCAAGGGCGACTGGCAGATTGCGCTGCCCGATCTCGCTTCGCGCCTCGGTGCGGCACTCCATTTTGCGATCGGCACGCCCGACGATCAGATGCTGGGCGAACTGATCGCGGTCCATGCCGAGCAGCGCGGGCTGGTTCTCGGGCCCGATGCAGCCGCATACCTTGTGCCGCGCTGCGAGCGTAGCCATCTTGGGGTGGAGCGGCTGGTCATGGCCATCGACCGGATCAGCCTTGAGCGAAAGCAGCCGCCGACCCAGGGGATCTGGAGGGATGCGCTGGAGGAAGTTCTCGGTCCAAGCGAGCCGCGCTTGCTTTGACCGGGCAAATGAGGGAGAATCCACCCGATGTTTGACCGGCTGACCATCTATCTGGACTCGATCGCCGCGCGCGATCCCGCGCCGCGTTCGCGCATGGAAGTGCTGCTCTATCCCGGCGTGCTGGCGCTCGGGCTGCACCGCGTGGCGCATTGGCTGTTCGAGGCCCGGCTCTATTTCCTCGCCCGCTTCGTGAACCACACATCGCGCTTCCTCACCGCGATCGATATCCATCCAGGCGCCGAGATCGGCCGCAACTTCTTCATCGACCACGGCTTCGTGGTGATCGGCGAGACCGCCGAGATCGGCGACAATGTGACGATTTACCAAGGCGCGACGCTGGGCGGGACCAACCCGACCAACGGCAATGGCGGCAAGCGCCATCCGACGCTGGGCGACGATGTCATCGTCAGCCTGGGCGCGGCGATCCTCGGCCCGATTGCCGTCGGCGCGGGTGCGCGGATCGGGGCCAATGCGGTGGTGACCAGGGATGTCCCCGAAGGCGCGACGATGGTCGGCATTCCGGCCAAGCAGACCCCGGTAGAGGTCAAGCCCGAAACGCAGAATTTCGTACCCTATGGCACGCCGTGCTGCGATCGGCTCGATCCGGCAACGCAGAAGCTCGAAATCCTCCAGTGCGAAATGGAGATGATGCACAAGCGCCTCGGCCAGCTGCTCGAGGAACGCGATGCAGCCGCGGCGCGGCAATCGGCCGGTCGCAAGCGCAAGGAAACCAAGTCGGCTTGAGCGCAATCGTAACGCCCTTTCCGACATTGGCGCGGCGGACCTCGCAAGTCGGGTTCGACCGGCCCGAACTGCAACGCATCCTCGATCTTTACGGCCGGATGGTCGCCTCGGGCCACTGGCGCGATTACGCGATGGACTTCACGCGCGACGCGGCGAGCTTTTGCGCGTTCCGCCGTGCCGCCGAGCACCCCCAAACCCGCATCGAAAAGCGCCCTGCCTTGCGCGGCAAGCAGGGCATGTGGACGCTGTTCGGCGAGGGCGGCCACATCCTCAAGCGCGGGCATGAGCTGGCGGGGGTGCTGTTTCCGTTGGAGCGTCGGCTGCTCAAGCTGGTCGAGGCTTAGGCCAGCGTAAATCCTCCCCCTTTGGGGGAGGTGTCACCCGGAATGGCTGACGGAGGGGGCGTATCGCCTCGTTCCCCCTCCGACCCGCCTTCGGCGCGCCACCTCCCCCAGAGGGGTAGTTTTAGTGTCAAGCCAACGCCAGCCCTGTGGCAGGCAGTCGCTCTCGCACATTACCCGGCAGTTGCCCCACCACCGCGCGGCGGATCGGGCTCCAGAAGGCCGAGAGGCAAAGCAGCGCCGAGCCAATCACCAGCCCGGTGATCGCGACATTGAGCTCGACCATCCCAAATTCACGGAACAGCCAGGTCATGGCCGCCAGCACATAAGCGAGCGCGGAAACCAGCAGCGCGCGGCGGTCGATTGCGAGCGCGACCAGCCCCATCAAGACATAGATCGCGAGCACACCGATGGCCGCAGCCGGGCTAACCACCCCGCCATCGGTCACTCCCAGCCAATGGAACAGCGGGTGCGCGATCATTGGCGCGGCAAGGAGGTGCAGCCAGAAGGCGACGTCGCTGCGCCGGGTTTCGCGCGCGCGGTCGGACATGTCCCACCGCATCGCCACCGCGAAGACACCAAGCCCGGCGACGAACACCAGCGGGAGCAGGACCTGTTCGGCATTGCCTTGCCCGACCATCGGCATCACTGCCGCGACGACCAGCGCGATCAACGTCGCCGCAATCCCGGCAGTACCGGCGGCGACGGTGATCGGCACCATGAAGCGGCGCCAGTGGAGCCATGCGGCCCCGGCAGCCATCAATCCGATTCCCGCCCCGATCAACGCACCGGTCCGGTCGGACAGGTCCGGGGCGGTTTCGGCGAGGATGTTGATCGGGATCGCCGCGATTCCGCCAACGAACGCCAACAGCAGCACGATCGAGGGCAGCGCCATGCGGCGCTGGCGAGTGAAGAATTCGGCCATGCCCCAGGCCGCAGCTGCGACCAGCGCGCCCGCCACACCCGGCGCGGTGGCATCGCCGATACTCGCCGCCGCGAACAGCAGCAGTGCCGCGGCAATCGTCACAAAAATATCGTTGAACCCGGTAATCAGCCGGAAATGCTCTTCGTCAGCCACCGGCGCGCTGCGCATCCCGGCGGAATGGGCGCGCAAGGCCTCTGCCGCATCGTGCGACAATGCACCGGCGGCGACCGCGGATTGCAGGTCTGCTTCGCTATACATGGCATTCTCCCCTGTCAGATGCAGGGAAGAATGCCCGAACTGTGTTACCTAGTCAATACACTATGCCAGTTGGCGGTCAACCAAGCCCGCCGATCTTGCCGAGCGCGGCCATGACCACACCCGACTGCTCGCCGCCCGACTGCGGCACGATCTCGCCGGTGCGGTCGATGATCTGGTCCCAATGCGCGGCGATTCCTTCGGGGGTGCGTTCGTCGGCGGGCAGCGCGACGCCCGGGGTCAGCGTCACATAGGCGGCGTGATAGGCGCCCGCGCCCGCACCGATGATCATGTTGGTCGGCGCATCCTCGCTGACCAGATAGAGCGCGGCGGGCGCGACGTTCTCGGGCGAAAGCGCCTTGAACAGCGCCTCGGGCATGCCGAGGTCTTCGGTCATCCGCGTGCCCGCCACCGGGGCGAGCGTGTTGACCCGGATGTTGAATTTCGCGCCTTCGAGGTAAAGCGTCTTGGTCAGCCCGGCGAGGCCGAGCTTGGCCGCGCCGTAGTTGGACTGGCCGAAGTTACCGAACAGCCCGGTCGAGGAGGCCGTCATCAGGATGCGGCCGTAATTCTGCTCGCGCATCGTCTCCCACACCGCCTTGGTGCAGTTGGCCGAGCCGATCAGATGGACGTCGACCACCAGTTTGAAGTCGGCCATGTCCATCTTGGCGAAGCTCTTGTCGCGCAGGATTCCGGCGTTGTTGATCAGGATGTGGACGCCGCCCCAGGCTTCCTTGGCCCGGGCGACCAGCTCGACCATCTGGTCGAATTCGGCGACGTTGCCACCGTTGGACATCGCTTCGCCGCCCGCCGCCTTGATTTCTTCGACCACCTTGAGCGCGGCGTCAGAGTGCCCGGTGCCATCGCGCGATCCGCCGAGGTCATTGACCACCACTTTGGCGCCGCGTTTGGCAAGCTCGAGCGCGTAGACCCGGCCGAGGCCGCCGCCCGCGCCGGTGACGATGGCTACGCGATCCTTGTATGAAATGGTCATTGGTCCAGCTCCGGCTGAAAGGCCCGTCTCGGGCGGGGTGCGGGCGCGTCGATGGCACGTTGGCGGACGGCTTTCAACCGCCTAAAGGCGCCGCCACGGTGCCGTAGCGGCAGCGCGACGCGCCACTGTCAAATAAGTGTCATGGTGCGGTCTTACAGCCGTATGCGAATCGCAACAATCGCTGCCCGGGAGACTTTTCGATGATCCGCACGCTCCGCACTTCTGTCATGGCGATTACCGTTGCCGCCGGCTGGGCGCTGCCCGCGCAGGCTCAGAATGCCGACAATGCCGCGATCCAGCAGGAACTTGCCGCGATGCGCGCGCAGATGGTGCAGATGTCGCAGCGGATCGACACGCTCCAAGACCAGCTGGCGGTCGCGCGATCCAAGGCGGACAGCGCAGCAGCGGCGGTTGCGGCGATCCCCGCTCCGACTCCGGCACCCGCGGCGGTCATTACCTGGGACGGCGCGCCGCGCATTTCGCAGCCGGTCGATTCGAAGAACCCTGGTGCCGGGACGTGGAGCTTCAAGCCGCGCGGGCGGCTGCAGGTCGACACCGCCGGGGTCAATGCGCCAGCGGGAATCCCGGGCAGCGCCAGCCTTGGCATCGCGACCGAAATCCGTCGCGCCTACATTGGTGCCGAGGGGACCATCCCGGGCGGCTTCGGCTATCGCGCCGATTTTGATCTGGCCAACAGTTCGGTCGAAATCACTGATCTTTATCTGACCTACAAACCCAATCCAAAGCTCACCCTGACGCTGGGCCAGCACAAGGCGTTCTGGGGCCTGGAGGAACTGACCTCGGACCTGTTCACCAGCTTCATGGAGCGTGCTGCGTTCAACAGCGCCTTCGGGTTCGAGCGCCGGGTGGGTTTGAGCGCCGCTTACGCGGGCACGGACGTGGTGGTGCAAGGCGGAGTGTTTGCCGACAACGCCGCCGACCTCAATCTCGATACCAATAACAGCTACAGCGTCGATGGCCGCGTGGTGTTCATGCCCAAGCTGGCCGGCGGCCAGCTGCACCTCGGCGTGTCGGGCCACTACCGCACCTTCAACGACGTCAGCACCACCGCGCGCTATCGCGCCCGACCCCTTGTTCACACCACCGATGTCCGGCTGGTCGATACCAAGGCGTTCAGCGCCACCGGCGAGCGCAGCTTCGGCGGCGAAGCGGCGTTCATTTCGGGCCGGTTCCACGCCACTGCCGAAACGCATTTCATCACCGCGCTGCGCCCGGGCCTCGCCGATCCGACCTTCAATGGCGGCTATGGCGAGGTCGGCCTGCTGCTGACCGACGATACCACCGCTTACAAAGGCGGGGTCTATGACCGGATCAAGCCCAAGGCCTCGGTGGGCAAGGGCGGGATCGGCGCGGTCCAGCTCAACGCTCGCTATGACTGGCTCGATCTCAATGATGCGGGCATTGTCGGGGGCCGCCAGCAGGTCGCGGGCGTCTCGCTGCTGTGGATGCCGACCGATTATGTCCGCTTCATCGTCAATTATGGGCATTTGTGGATCGAGGATGCGGCGGTGGCGGCGGGGCTGCGGCGCGACTATCAGGCCGACTCGATCGGCATGCGCGCGCAGTTGGACTTCTAGGCCAGCGCCAGCGCCGTCTTCAGCACGGTAGAATCGGCAAGGATTTGCTGGCAAAGGCGGTAACCATGAACGCGTCCGCCACTCTTCTCGCCGTCATCGTCCTTGCCGCGGGCAAGGGCACGCGCATGAAATCGGACCTGCACAAGGTGCTCCACCCGATTGCGGGGCGGCCGATGCTCGATCATCTGCTGGCGAGCGTGGCCGAACTGGCGCCCGAGCGCCAAATGGTGGTGGTCGGCAGCGGGCGCGAGGAGCTTGAGGCCGCGCTGGATGGCCGCGCGACGATTGCGGTGCAGGACCCGCAAGAGGGCACAGCGCATGCGGTCCGGCAGGCTGAGGTGGGCTTGTCCGGTTTCGCGGGTGACGTGCTGATCCTCTATGGCGACGTTCCGTTCGTCCGTGCCGCGACGATGCGTGCGATGCTCGAGCGGCTCCATGCCGCCGACGCGCCCGCGGTGGTGGTGCTCGGCTTCGAGCCCGCCGACGCGCTGCAATATGGCCGCGTCATCGCGGTGGGCGACCGGATCGCCAAGATGGTCGAATATAGAGACGCCAGCGCCGATGAAGTCGCCTGCGGCCTGTGCAATTCGGGGCTGATGGCGGCGCGCTCGGACGATCTGTTCGCGCTGCTAGCCCGCGTCGGCAACGACAATGCGCAAGCCGAATATTACCTTCCCGATGTGGTCAATATCGCACTGGACGATGGTCGGACCTGCGCGGTGGTCGTCACCGCCGATGCCGACGAAGTCGCGGGCATCAACAGCCGGGCCGAACTCGCCGAGGCCGAAGCGCGCTGGCAGCAGCGCCGACGCGCCCGCGCGATGGAGGACGGGGCAACGCTGATCGCGCCCGAAACCGTGTGGTTCGCCTGGGACACCACGCTTGGGCGCGACGTGACGGTCGAGCCCAATGTGTTTTTCGGCACGGGCGTGACCGTTGCCGACGGCGTCAAGATTCGCGCCAACTGCCATATTGCCGGGGCTTCGCTGGCCAGCGGAGTCGAAGTCGGTCCCTTCGCGCGGCTGCGCCCCGGCGCGGTGCTGGAGGCCAAGGCCAAGGTCGGCAATTTCGTCGAGGTCAAGAACGCGCGGCTGGGCGAAGGGGCCAAGGCCAGCCATCTGACCTACCTCGGCGATGCCGACGTCGGCGCGGGCGCGAACATCGGCGCGGGAACGATCACCTGCAATTACGACGGCTATTTCAAGCACAAGACCGTGATCGGTGAGCGCGCCTTCATCGGCTCGAACAGCGCGCTGATCGCCCCGGTAAAGATCGGCGCGGACGCAATCGTCGCGGCAGGCAGCGCGGTGTCGCGCGACGTGGCGGACGGAGAGATGCGGATGGTGCGCGCGGAGCAACTGGTAAAGCCGGGCTGGGCGGATCGCTTCCATGACGCGATGAAAAAGAAGAAGGCGGACAAAAAGTGACGCGGGCCAAGATGGGCTATCTCTTGTTGGCTACAGCGCTCATCGGCGCATGCCTCGGGTCATGGGTTGGCTGGAAATTCGTCGCTTCGGACGCCTGTTACGATGCCGGAGGCGTATGGCGGGATGCCGGAGGAGTCTGTCTGGGTCTGCCTGAACCAACTTGACATGATATCATGATATGATATCAGTATATCACTATGACTCGCATCCTCGCCGATTTGCCCGATGACGATCTCAAATGGCTCGACCAGCGCGCTGCCGAGCAGGGCAAGTCGCGCGCCTCGGTGCTGCGTGAGGCGGTTTCAGCCTATCGCGCCGAGGCACCGCTGGATTGGCTCGAAGCGGGGTTCGGCGCGTGGAAGGACCGTGACGACATTGGCGATTCGGTAGAGTGGCAGCGGCGCGAGAGAGCCTCGTGGACCCGCCCGTGGGATTCTGACTACGAGGAAGTCCGGGCCGAATTTCCCGATCTGTTCGATGAAGCCGACGATCACGAGCATGAACTGCACAAGGCTTGGTTGGCGAAGCACGGCAGATCCATTGGGGACGGTCTCGGCTATCTTGCCTTGTCGAAGCCTGCGTCCAGCCCGAAAAAGTCAGGCAGATCGGTCGCGGTCAACCAACTCGGCAAGCCCGGGAAGCGTGCCAAAGCGTGAGCGGTTTTGCTTTCGACAGCAACATCATCATCGATGCGCTGCGCGGGTTTCGCAAGGCGCAAGTCGAGTTGCAGCGCGCCGTCGACCGGGGCGGTCGTATCTGGATTAGCCGGATGGTCTGGATCGAAGTTATGTCGAAGGGTTCTGGTGAAGGCCTTCGCCGGGCGGAGCGCTTTCTGGGGGGCTTCGGCATTGACGAAATCGATGAAGAAATCAGCGTTCGCGCTGCGGCCCTCCGCCGCGAACGCCCCCGTTTGAAGTCGCCTGACGCGGTCATTCTTGCAACCGCCCTTACGCGAGGCCGCGTGCTTGTTACGCGCAACATTAAGGATTTTCCGGCGGAAATGCCAGGAATCCGGGTGCCTTACATCACGCCAGAAGAGGCTTAGCCAATATGTGTGGAATTATCGGCATCGTCGGCAAGGAAGAGGTCGCGGACCGGCTGGTCGATGGGCTGCGGCGGATGGAATATCGCGGTTATGACTCGGCGGGCGTCTGCACGCTCAACGATGGCCAGCTGGTCCGCCGCCGGGCCGAGGGCAAGCTGGTCAATCTGGTCCACGAGCTCGCGCGCCATCCCGCGCCGGGGCATGTCGGGATCGCGCATACCCGCTGGGCCACCCACGGCGCGCCGACCACCAGCAACGCGCACCCCCATGCGACGGGCGAAGTGGCGCTGGTCCACAACGGCATTATCGAGAATTTCCGTCCCTTGCGCGAAGGGTTGATCGCGCGAGGGCGCAAGTTCGAGAGCGAGACTGATACCGAAGTGGTCGCGCATCTCATCTCGGAACAGGTCGAGGCGGGGCATTCTCCTGCTGAGGCGGTCAAGGCGGTGCTGCCGCAGTTGCGCGGGGCTTTTGCGCTCGCGATCGCCTTCCGCCAGTTTCCGGAATTTCTGATCGGCGCGCGACTGGGTTCACCGCTGGTGCTGGGCCATGCGGACGGTGAGACCTATCTGGGTTCGGACGCGCTGGCATTGGCTCCGCTGACCCAACAGATCACCTATCTTGAAGAGGGCGACTGGGTGATCGTCGCGCGCGACGGTGCGCAGATTTTCGACAAAGATAACAATCCAGTAGAGCGGGAAGTTACCACTTCAGGTGCATCGGCCGCGGAAGTCGAAAAAGGCAACTACCGCCACTTCATGCAAAAGGAGATCTTCGAGCAGCCGACGGCGGTGGCGCAAACGCTGCGCAGCTACATTCGCCAGGTCGATCAGTCGGTCGCACTGCCGCAGATCGACTTCGATCTCGGGGCCATCAACCGCGTCACCATCGTTGCTTGCGGGACCAGCTATTACGCCGGGATGGTCGCCAAATACTGGTTCGAGACTTTCGCGCGGCTCCCGGTCGACATCGATTTTGCCAGCGAATTTCGGTACCGCGATCCGGTGCTGGAGGACGGCGGGCTGGCGCTGTTCATCTCGCAATCGGGCGAAACCGCCGATACTTTGGCGGCATTGCGTCACTGCAGGGCCGCCGGGCAGACCATCGCGGTGGTGGTCAATGTTCCGACCAGTTCGATGGCGCGCGAGGCGGATTTGCTGCTCCCGACCCACGCGGGGCCCGAAATCGGCGTCGCCTCGACCAAGGCCTTCACCTGCCAGCTCGCGGTGCTCGCCGCGCTCGCCGCGCATATGGCGGTCAAGCGCGGACGGTTCGACCGCGCCGAGGAGGCCGAAGTGGTCAAGCACCTCACCGAAGCCCCCGCCGCGCTCAACGCCGCTTTGGCGCATGACGACGAGATCGCGGCGATGGCCCATCTGATCGCCCCGGCGCGCGACGTGCTCTATCTGGGGCGCGGGCCGGACTATCCGCTAGCGCTTGAGGGCGCATTGAAACTTAAGGAAATCAGCTACATCCACGCCGAAGGTTATGCTTCGGGCGAAATGAAACACGGGCCGATTGCGCTGATCGACGAGGCGGTCCCGGTGATCGTGCTCGCCCCCTCGGGCCCGCTGTTCGAAAAGACCGTGAGCAACATGCAGGAAGTCCGCGCGCGCGGCGGCAAGATCGTGCTGGTTTCCGATGCCGCGGGGCTGGCGGAGGCGGGCGAGGGCTGCCTTGCGACCATCGAGATGCCCAAGGTCCACCCGCTGATCGCGCCGCTGGTCTATGCCGTGCCGGTCCAGCTGATCGCCTACCATGTCGCCTGCGTCAAAGGCACCGATGTCGATCAGCCGCGCAATCTGGCGAAGAGCGTGACGGTCGAATGATGCATGAAGGCGGCTGCCATTGCGGCGCGGTGCGCTTTGCGATTTCGACCGAGCCGCCGCTTGAGCTGCTCGACTGCAATTGTTCGATGTGTGCGAAGACCGGCTTTCTCCATCTGATTGTTCCGCATGAAGATTTCGTGCTCGTGCAAGGCCAGGAAGCGCTGACGTCCTACCGTTTCGGCTCGGGCACGGCGGAGCATTTGTTCTGCCGGACCTGCGGGATCAAGAGTTTCTACCAGCCGCGCTCGCATCCCGACTGCTGGAGCGCCAATTTTCGCTGCCTCGATCCGGGGCACGGGCCCGATGCGGTGACGCGCGCGTTCGACGGCCGCAATTGGGAGGCCGCGCGGGCGGCATTATGGCCGGATTGACCCACCCAAAGTCCATCGCGGTATCGCCATAGCCTTTACGCGGTGATAAGGATTACGCGGATAAAAGACGCGGGTGAGCCAGACCAAGCCTGCCAACCCGACGCTTCCCACGGAACTGCCGATCCTGGCGGTACTTGGCCTGTCCGATCCCGCCGACGGGGACTGGGCACGGCTGCGCGGTTTGCAATATTCCAATCTTGCCAAGATCACCGGCGCCCGGTTGCTCGCGCATGGCGTGGCAGCGCTCGCAACGCTGCGCCTGTGCTTTGGCAGCACGCACCCGATCGCGCTGTTCGGCTGGCTCGCGGCGCTTGCCGCAACCCTGTATTACGGTGCCCGGATCGACCGCTCGCTAAGCGATGCCGACCGTCGCCGGATGACGCGGGACGAGGTCAACGCCCAATCGCTGGGTGCGATCCTCAATGCGCTGGCGTGGACGGTGCCGATGGCGTTCTTCGCGCATGGTGCCGACCCGCGGCTGCGGCTGGAGCTGTGGACGGTGATCGCGATGCTGATCACCACCTCGGCAGTGGTCGTCCCGGCGGTTCCGCTGGCGACGCTGCTGTTCACGGTGGTCGTCGGCGGCGCGGCTGCGATCAGCCTGCTGCTGGGCACGAACTTCGACATGGCGGTGATCGCGCTGGTGTTTTCCGGGATTGCGGTTGCCGGGACCGTCGAGGGCGGACGCTCCTACCTTGTCGCGAAAGTCGCCGAGGCCGGGATGGCGGAAAAGAGCGAAGTCGTCTCGCTACTGCTGCGCGAGTTCGAAGAGGGCGAGGCCGACTGGCTGTGGCAGATCGATACCTCGCGCCGCATCCGCTCGATCTCGCCCCGCTTCGCCTTCGCGCTGGGAATGACGCCTGAGGATATCGACGGCAAGCCGTTCATCCAGATGATCGCCGGAACGGCGTGGGAGACGGGGCAATTTCCTTCCAGTCTGCACGATTTGGCCGAACGGCTGAAGCGGCGCGAGAGCTTCTCGAACCTGCTGGTGCGCGTCTCGATCGGCGGCGAACAGCGCTGGTGGGAACTGTCTGGCACCCCCAAGCTCGACGAACACGGCAATTTCGACGGGTTCCGCGGGGTCGGTTCGGACGTCACCGAACAGCGCGAAAGTTCGGACAAAATTGCCTATTTGGCACGCTACGACACACTCACCGGGCTGCCCAACCGCCTGATGCTGACCGAAGCGATGGCCGAAGCGATGCGCTATGCCGAACAATGGCGAACGCGCTGCGCATTTCTGATGATCGACCTCGACCGGTTCAAGGCGGTCAACGATACGCTCGGCCACCTCGTCGGCGATCAGTTGTTGGCGCGGGTTTCCGAGCGGCTCGAGCAACTGATTAGCGAGAACGAGCTGGTCGGGCGGCTCGGCGGCGACGAGTTCGCGATCGTGATCCGCGATGCCTCGAACCTCGATCGCGTCAACCGCGTTGCCCAGGCCGTGATTGACCGGCTGTCGCTGCCCTACGAAGTCGATCACCACACGCTTTACATCGGCGCCAGCGTCGGCTCGGCGCTCGGGCCGCGCGATGGCAACACGGTCGAGACGCTGATGCGCAACGCCGACCTCGCGCTGTACCGTTCGAAGGACGAAGGCGGGGGCCAATACTTCACTTACGAGCCATCGCTGCATGCCCACGCCGAAGAGCGCCGCAAGCTGGAGTTCTCACTCCGCCGCGCGCTCGAGCGCAACGAATTCACGCTCGCCTACCAGCCGGTGGTCGATGCCTATGACGAAGGCATCGTCAGCTTCGAGGCGCTGCTGCGCTGGACCAGCGCCGAGCATGGCGTCGTCCGCCCCGACAAGTTCATCCCGCTCGCCGAAGACACGCGATTGATCGTACCGATAGGCGAATGGGTGCTGCGCGAGGCCTGCCGCGAAGCGATGAACTGGCCGGAGGACATTAAGGTCGCGGTCAACGTCTCGGGCGAGCAGCTGCTCGATCCCAACTTTGCCGGCACCGTGGTCGCTGCGCTGTCGAGCAGCGGGCTGCCCGCGCAGCGGCTCGAGATCGAAGTGACCGAGAGCATCTTCGTGCGCGATGGCAGCACCGCGCAGGCCACGCTCGAACAGATCATGGCGCTTGGCTGCGGGGTTGCGCTCGACGATTTCGGGACCGGATACTCCTCGCTCGGTTACCTGCGCAAGCTGCGTTTCTCGACGATCAAGGTCGACCGCAGCTTCGTCCAGGGCGCGGCGACCAACAATCCCGAAAGCCTCGCGATTATCCGCGCGGTGGTCGCGATGGCCGATGCGCTCGACATGAGCACCACCGCCGAAGGTGTCGAGACCGAGGCCGAACTGGCAATGATCCGCAAGCTTGGCTGCAAGAAAATCCAGGGCTATTATTTCGGCCGCCCGATGCCCAGGGCCGAAGCGCGCGGGCTGTTCAAAGCCGCCCGCTACGCGCAGGCTGGCGCGGCTTGATTCAGGCCCCTACGAGGCTGCCAATCACACTTTCGAACAAGGCCCGGCCGTCGGTGCCGCCGTGTGCCGCCTCGATCATCCGCTCCGGGTGGGGCATCATTCCCAGCACATTGCCCGCCGCGTTGAGCACCCCGGCGATGTCGCGCGCCGAGCCGTTGACTTGCTCGGCATAACGGAACGCGACGCGGCCTTCGCCTTCGAGCCGGTCGAGCGTGGCCTCGTCGGCGAAGTAATTGCCGTCGTGATGCGCTACCGGGATCGCGATCCGCTGGCCCGCGCTGTAGCCTGCGGTGAACAGCGTCTGCGAGTTCTCCACGGTCAGCGCGACTTCGCGGCAGACGAAGCGGATCCCCGCGTTGCGCATCAGCGCGCCGGGGAGCAGCCCGGCCTCGGTCAGCACCTGAAAGCCATTGCAGATCCCCAGCACCGGGACGCCGCGACCCGCGGCTTCGATCACCGCCCGCATGATCGGCGAGCGCGCCGCCATCGCGCCCGAGCGCAAATAGTCGCCGTAGGAAAACCCGCCGGGCAGAGCGATGAAATCGAGGCCCGCAGGCAATTCGGCATCGCCGTGCCACACCCGGTGCGGCGCGGTGCCCGAGACTTTCTCCAGCGCATCGGCCATGTCGCGGTCGCAATTGGACCCTGGGAAGGTGACGACGGCGGAGCAGAACCCGCTCATGCCCCAAGCTCGTCGGGCGCTCGCTCGATCCGGTAGTTCTCGATCACCATGTTGGCGAGCAGCTTTTGGGCCATCTCGTCGAGCGCGGCGTCGGTGACGCTCTTATCGACTTCCAGCTCGATCAGCTTGCCCTGCCGAACATCCTTGACGCCGCGATGGCCGAGCCCTTCGATCGCATGTTGGATCGCCCGACCCTGCGGATCGAGCACCCCGTTCTTGAGGCTGACATGGACGCGGACCTTCATGGGGCAGCCTTTCGGACGGGGTGGGATTCGCGCCCGAGCCTATGCCGCCAAGCCCGCGCCGGGGCAAGGGCAGGCAGGGCGATATTCTACATCGGTTCGGCCCGAAACAGTCCCTTCGCCGCTAAGCGCGCCGCCACTGCCCCCGCCAATTGTGCAATCACAAACCCCGGCACATCGCGCGGCGCGATTCCTGCAAAGCTGTCGCTCAGCGAACGGGCGAGGGTGATCGCGGGGTTGGCGAAGCTGGTCGAGGAGGTGAACCAATAGGCGGCGCAGATATAGAGCGCGACGCTCGCCGGGACCGCGGCGGGCCGCATGCGGGCGGTGCCGAGGATGGTCAGGATCAAGCCGAAGGTTGCCACGAACTCGCCCGCCCACTGGCCTGTGCCGGTGCGCGCATGAGTGGAGAACTGCAGGATCGGAAGGTCGAACATCAGATGCGCGGTCCAAACGCCGAGGATGCCGCCGCCCAGTTGCGCGAACGCGTAGGCCGCGCCGTCGCGCCAGCGCAGTTCACTGCGCAGTGCGGCAACCAGGCTGACCGCCGGATTGAAGTGCGCGCCGGAAACCGGGCCGAGCATCGTGATGAGGACAAACAACATCGCCCCGGTCGCAGCGGTATTGCCGATCAGCGCCACGGCGATATTTCCTCCTGCCAGGCGCTCTGCCATGACGCCCGAGCCGATCACCGTGGCGAAGAGGAAGAAACTGCCCAGTGCTTCGGCGCTTAACTTGCGGATCATGCCGCGCCCTCCATCGCGCCGATGCGTCCGAGCGCCAATTTGAGTTCGGCTTGATCGAGTGCGTCCATGTCGAGGACGACCAAAGCGTGTACGCGCATTTCGAGCAGTCGCCACGTTTCGGCGAAAGCGGCATCGATGTCCGCCTCGCTGCCTTCGACGTCGGCGGGATCGGGCAGGCCCCAATGCGCTCTGAGCGGCGCGCCGGGAAAGACTGGGCAGGTTTCACCAGCCGCATTGCCGCAGACTGTTATCGCCAGATCGATCGGCGGGGCCTCGGGCCGGGTGAACTCGTCCCAGCTTTTTGACCGGAAGCTGCTGGTGTTGAACCCCTTGCGCGCCAGCAATCGCAGCGCGCCGGGGTGCGGCACGCCCTTGGGCTTGCTCCCGGCGCTGAATGCCTTGATCCGGCCTTCGCCGAGCTGCTCGAACAGCGCCTCACCCAGGATCGAGCGGGCGGAATTGCCGGTGCAGAGCACCAGCACGTGCAGCGGACGGCCCCTCATCGCCGCGTTCAGCAGCAGGCTGGAGCGGGTGCGGCAGCAGCCGGGGTGCAGCAGGCCGAAGCGAGCGTCGCGAAATCCGGTCCACTGCCGTAGTTGGTGGCATCGCCGTTGGTCAGGAAGGCCTCCCACACCACGCCATCGGGGTCGGCAATCCAGCTCTTTTCCGACTGCGCGTAGCAGCAGGTCGTCGCGCCTTCTTCCAGCACCGGGCGACCGGCAGCCTGGAGGCGTCCATAGACCTCGGCCAACTCACCTGCATCTTCGACCTGCAGGCCAAGATGCTCGATCCCCTTGGCCGCGCCGAATTTTTGCGAAATGGCGAAATTGACCCGCGGATCCTCGAGCATCCACTTGGCATAGTCGGGCTTGGTCACGTTCGGTTCCTCGCCGAACAGGCCGGAGTAGAAGGCGATCGAAGCATCGAGGCTATCGACCCCGACGTGGACATGCATACGCTTCATGCGACATTCCTTTCAGTGGTGTTGGCAAGGGACGGGCTGCAGCTGGTCTCGGGCAAGCAGGAAGCACCGCCGCAGCAGTTTTCGGTGAGGTAGCCCATCAGCGCGCCCATCGCCGCGTAGTTAGCTGTGTAGATGATCGAGCGGCTCTGGCGGCGCTGGGAGATGAGCCCGGCATTGGCGAGCTGGGCGAGGTGGAAGCTCATCGACGAAGCCGGGACGCCCACCGCTTCGGCGAGCGCACCCGCCGCCATGCCGTCGGCTCCGGCCTGCACCAGCAGGCGGAATGCAGCGAGGCGATGGTCCTGCGCGAGCGCACCAAGGGCGCGGATAATTTGTTCGGCTTGCATCGGACACTCCAATGATTCGATAATTGTCGAAATATGGAATGTATGCGGATTCGTCAACCCTCGCTCGCCGAAATCCTAACCCGGCAGCGAATCCAGCACGTAGCCCAGGCTGCGCACGGTGCGCAGGGGATCGGGGACGCCGTGCGCGGCGAGTGCGCGGCGCAAGCGGCCGACCCACACATCGACCGTGCGCTCGTCGATCGCGCCGGCATCCTTGCCGATCTGCCCGATCAGGCTGGTGCGGCTGAACACCTGGTCGGGATGGGCGAGGAACCAGGCGAGCAGGTTGAACTCGTTGGGACGCAGCGGCGCCGGCACCCCGCGATACCGCGCCTGATGCGCGGCGAGATCGACGCTGAGCTCGCCATGCGTCAGCCGGGGGAGTACGGGGGCGCGCGGCGGCGCGCTCTGGTAAAGCGCGAGCCGCTCGGCCAGCTTGGGCAAATCGAGCGGGCCAATCAGATAATCGTCCGCCCCGGCGCGCAGCGCGCGGCGCCTGGCCTCGGGGTCGGCTTCCTCCAGCACCATCGTAATATGGCTGTCGCGCGTGCTCTCCGCATCGCGCAGGCGGCGGCACATTTCGAGGCCGGAGATGTCGGGCAGCAACCAGTCGACGAAGCACCACAGTGGACCGTCGATGCGTTCATCGGGAATGCGCGAACCGATCGCCAGTGCCTGCACATCGGGGCGACGCTGGCGCAGGCTGGCAAGCAGCGCGGGATCGGTGGCGGCCAGCAGGACGGTCATGGGGGCATGGGCTGCGGTCATCTCGGAGGCCGACTATGCAACACGCTCGTGACGGATTTATGACGCTTTTGCGCGGCTTTTGGCGCGTTACGCCGGTGTCATCCGGACGTCACCCGGCTGTCGGTAGAGTGTCGCTTGCTATCCTTGAAAACGCCGCGACGGCATGCCGGGCCGTGACAGAACTCTGTCACAAAAAATCTCATGAAGCCGAACGGATTCCGACCTATGCTGCCATTGGGGAGCGAGCAAATGGTTAGGAAGAATATTCAGCTTGCCGCAGTTCTGGCGCTGGCGCTGTTGCTGGGTGCTGCACCGGCTTTGGCCGAGAAGCTGAGTTTCGATCACCGCCTCTCACCACCGCTCAAGGCAGTGCTCGATTCCCACGACCCCGCGATGATCGACTACAATGACAAGAACCCGCGCCATGTCGTCGATGTTATCGCGGTGCGCGGCCAATCGGCGAGCGACTGGACCGAAGCGCTCGTCATCCGCTCGCGCTTGCCCGATCGCCGGGTCAGGACCGCACCCGACTGGATGGCGGAAATCCGGGCCGAAGCAGGGCGCGGCTGCCGTAGCGAGTTCAACACAATTGCCGAAGACGCCAATTCGGTGACGTTCGAGCGGCACTCGTCCGGATGCGCGGCGAACTATCCGCCGGTCGGTATCTACCGCGTGGTCGCCGGACAACGCTCGTTGTTCATGCTGGCGGTTGTCGCGCGGGATGGGATCGGCGCGGAAGCGCGGCGCCAGTGGCTCGATTTGCTCGCCTCGGCGCGGATCGAATAGCGCGTTTCGTGCCCGGCTGCGGCTAACCGTATACCTATCACAATCCTGACACGGTAATGTCACGGCACGGTCGCTCAGGCTTCGCCGAAGCGACACACAGCGTCCCTAGTTGCAGCCGTGAGGTCGGCCGGGGGCGAATCGATTCGCATGGGCTCTTGAGATCGGCGTCGGAAAATATCCGTAAATTCGTCTCAGGGAACTGCCCCAATGAACCGCTTCAATACCCGCTCAACTGCATCGTTTATCGCTTTGGCGACCGCGCTCGGTCTGGGCCTTTCCGGCACCGCGCACGCCGGGGTCACCGTTACCGACACTGCCGTGATCGTCGATGGCGCGAGCGATGACGGTGCCGCCGATGCCGACGCGAGTGCGCCCGAACCCGGTACGGTGGTCAATGCGCCTGAACGGGTTAACGCCCCGGAAGACGTGACCGATCCCTCCCCCCACGACGGGCTGACCGACATCGTGGTCACCGCGACCAAGCGCGAGACCAACCTTCAGCGCACCCCCATCTCGATTTCGGTGATGGGTGCG
This sequence comes from Novosphingobium sp., assembly GCA_035543295.1. Lineage (GTDB taxonomy): Bacteria > Pseudomonadota > Alphaproteobacteria > Sphingomonadales > Sphingomonadaceae > Novosphingobium. The sequence continues at coordinate 22,269 of DASZZS010000021.1, read as the reverse complement.
GAAATGATCGCCGAGCGCAAGGTGCAAAGCCTGCTCGATTTGGCCGACGGCGGTGTGCCGTCGTTGCGCGTTGCGACGTTCGAGGCACGCCAGTCGGCGCTGACGATCGGCATCCGCGGCATTGTCCCGCTCGACGCCAACCAGCCGGCGCGCGAACAGGGCGTCGGCATCTATATCGACGGCGTCTATCTCGGCCGCCAGCATGGTCTCAACGCCGCGCTGTTCGATGTCGAGCGCATCGAAGTGCTCAAGGGGCCGCAGGGCACGCTGTTCGGCCGCAACACCGAAGGCGGCGCGCTGTCGATCGTCTCGAAGGCGCCGAGCGGCAAATTCGGTGGCCGGATTTCGGGTGGGGTCGGCAATATCGGCGGCCGCAACGCCGCGATCCACCTCGACCTGCCCGAGATCGCCGGTTTCTCGATCAAGCTCGACGGGGTCTATCAGCATCAGGACCCGGCCACCGAGAACCCGCTGCCTGGCCAGATCGGCTTCGGCTTCTTCAACCGCAAGGGCCTGCACGCCGCGGTGCGCTGGCAGCCGACCGACAGCATCACCAACGATTTTTCCTACGATGTGGCGAAGGACGAGAATTCGCCGTTCTACAGCCAGCTGCTCAACTACAATCCCAATGGCTGTCTCAGCGGCGGCACCAACCTTGCACCGCTGGCGATCCCGGCGGGCAGCACCTGTGTGACCCCCGGCACTGCCTTTACCGGCTCGCAAGGCACGGTCAGGGCGCTGCTTCCCGGCGTGGTCGTCAACGGCACCACGCTGATGCGCACCGCCGACATCGGCGTGCCGCAGAAGAAGAGCGTCGATGAGACTCATGGCTTCACCAACGTCTTCAAGTGGAAGATCGCGCCCGAGATCGAACTGCGCTCGATCACCGCCTGGCGCGGGGTCGATGTGCAGCAGTACGACAATTCGGGCGGCGCACACCGTGTCCCAGTGGTCAATTTGACCGCCGCCTGCACCGTCGCTGCGCCGTGCGCATTCAGCCGTTACAGCAACGCGGACCTCTACCAGCGTCAGTTCAGCCAAGAATTGCAGGCGGTGGGTTCGATTGGCAGCGTCGATTACGTTGCCGGGCTCTACTACTTCAAGGAACACGTCACCGACGATGCGGCGACGCCCAGCTCGATGGGCGCGGTCGCCGTGGTGAGCGGTGGGTCGGTGGTCGGCGCGAACTACGTGACGATCCCGTTCTGCACCGGCACCACGCCGGACTTCATCGGCGTCGCGGTCCGCGGCTGCTCGATCGATCGCGCCTCGGAAGTGTTTTCGAAGAGCTATGCCGCCTATGGCCAGGTGACCTGGAACGCCACCGAAGCGCTCCACCTAACCGTCGGCGGGCGCTATACCGAAGACCGGAAGCGCGGTGCGCTAAAAATGTCGCGTGGGATCAACTATTTGACCAATCCGGCGGCGGCGACAACCAACGGCTACGTGCCACTCGACCGGAAGTGGTCGCGCTTCAATCCGATGGCGACCTTGGCCTACGATTTCAGCGAGAGCGTTCACGGCTATGTCAAATATGCGACCGGCTACCGCGCCGGTGGTGCCAGCTCGCGCACCTCGAACTATCAGGCGTTCGATCCCGAAGACGTGAAGAGCTATGAAGTCGGGTTCAAGGCCGATTTCTGGGATCGTCGGGCGCGCTTCAACATTGCCGCCTACCTGATGGATCGCAAGAACAGCCAGGTCGATCTGTCCTCGATCCAGCCGACAGCCACGGGCAATTTTAACAACCTCGTCACCTTCAATGCGCCGGGTACCGCCAAGATCCGCGGGATCGAGGCCGATCTGACCGTCAAGCCCATCGACGGCCTGACGCTCAACGCCTCCTATGCCTACACCTACTTCGACGTACCCCTGGTGCCGGTGACCTATCGTGAATTCACTTCGGCGGGTGTGCCGACCGGCAACTCGACCACCGTTCTGCAGAAGTTCTACATCGTCTTCACGCCGCGCAATGCGGCGAGCGGATCGATCGACTATGAATTCCCGATCGGCGCTGGCGATGCCAAGATCAAGTTCCACCTCGATGGCAATTATGCGCAAGCGACCCAAACCTTCGACCAGTTCGCGACCAAGAACGACTCCTCATTCGTCGTCAACGGGCGCGTTTCGCTGATCGACATCGGGCTGGGCGCGGGCAAACAATCGCTCTCGATAGGCGTGTGGACCCGCAATTTGTTCGATGAGCAGCACGTTTATCGCCGCGACCCGTCGAACAGCCTTCCCGCCGTGCAGTCGACAGCGGTTGCGGGCGTGCCGAACGTGGTTCGGATCGGCAACAACGGCAGCATGCTGGGCGATTACGGCAACTTCAACGCGCCGCGCAGCTTCGGGGTGGACGCGACGATCGCCTTTTAAGGTCTGACTAACGCTTTCCCCGCTAGGGGAGGGACAGGGAGCGGGGGCCCAAGTACTCCACCGGGCCGAGTGGCCCCCGCTCTTGTTGGCTCAGGGTTCGACGCCCTCGGGCAGCACGGTCACTTCGACCGCGCCGCTCGCGGTCAGATAGCGTTTGGCCACGGCCTGCACATCGGCCGCGGTGAGCTTGGCGAGCCGGTCGCGCGCATGCACGAAGCGATCGATCCGCTCGGCCTCGGTCTGCGCGCGATCGACGAGGCTGAGCCATCCGCGATTCGATTTGAGTGCATTGTCATAGGCTTCGAGCAGCGGCTGGCGCGCGCGCAGCAGGACATCGGCGCTGACCGGCTGGTCGCGCAGTTCGGCTAGCGTCTCCACGATTGCGGCGCGGGTGGCGGGGATCTCATGCACATCGACAGAGGCGCTGGCCGAAAAAATGCCGTATCCCGGCCAGGTGAAAGTCGTGCTGCTGCGCGCGCCGGGCGAATAGGCCTTGCCCAGCTTTTCGCGGATCGTCTCGGTCAACTCAAGCTGGACCACGCGCTGCAGCAGGTCGAGCGTCAAATCCTCGACCGGGTCCCGGTCGTCACGGGTCGGCCAGGTCAGCTGGACGATGGCCTGGTCCCTGGGCCCGGTATGGCGCACTACGCGCGGCGACCGGTCGGTGGTGAAGCGGCGAACCCGATTGTCGGTGTAGGATCGGAAATCGGGTTCGCGCGGGGGCAGGGCGCCCAGCGTTTTGGCGACCAGCGCAATCGCCTGCGCTTCGTCAACGTCGCCGACGATGCCGAGCTCGATCGCGCCGTGCGCCAGCCGGTCGGCAAGGTCGGTCTTGAGTTTGGCGAAAGTCAGCGCACGATAGTTACCCTGTGGCTGGAGTGTGAAGCGCGGATCTTCGTCCGAGAGGATTCCCCCGATCCTGTTGCTGAGCGCGGAGCCCGGAGTCGCCCGCAGCTGGGCGAAGAAATTGTTGATGTTGAGCCGGTATTGCACCTCGCCCTCGCGCCGGTAGCCGGGATCGGTGAGGAAGGCGGTCATCACCTGCAACTGCAATTCGAGATCGCGCGGAGTGGTTTGCGCCGAGGTGACGAAGGTTTCGGGCGTGGCGGTCAGACCCGCGCCCACCGTCCGCCCGGCCAGCAGCGACTGGAGCTCGTCCTGGCTGTGCTTGCCCAGCCCGCCGACCGGCAGCATCCCGGCCATCTCGGTCGCCAGCGGGTTGCCGCGCGTATCGAGCAATTCGCCGCCATCGACGCTGAGCTGGACCGTGACCCGGTCCTTCTCAAGGTCGGTGTGCTTGAGGTTGAGCCGCACGCCGTTGGCAAAGCGGATTTCGCGGATGCCCAATTTAGGTTCGTGCGTGTCGCTGACGATGCTGCCCGCGGAGCCGAAGTCGGTGTAGCCGAAGCCGGACGACGTCGTGGCGGCATCGCGCACCAGCGGCCCGCGCATCGCCCGGTTCCACGCAGCGCGGATCGCCGCTGCGCCGCCTGACGGCGCGTCGCGGCCCTGGAAGCGCAACAGCGGATCGTCGAGCTCGACCGCCTCGCGCTTGAGCGCGGCGAGCACGCTCTCGGGGGTGATCCGGGGGATGAAGGCTTCGAGCCGCGCCAGCGAGCTTTGCGGGGTCGCGGGAACGAGGTCGTTGCGAATCAGCGCCAGCGCCGCGCCGACCAGCGCGCCGTTGCTGCGCGTATTGGCCGACGCCGCCTCATTCTGCGTTGCGGTGCGGATATTGGCGACCTGCTCGGCCACTTCGGTCGCGGTGAAGCCAAGGCCGAGCGCGCGCCGGTAATCTTCGGCGGCCGAGACCAGCCCGCGCTGCCACTGGCCATCGACCGTATCGACAATCAGACTGGTCGTCCGCCCCGCCTCGAACACATCGCCGGTGCCAAGCCCCGCGCCGCGATAGGGCGGGACCGTCCGCCGCGCGGCGCGTTGCAGGCGGCGGTTGACGATGCCGTAGCCGATTTGGCGCAGCAGGTTCTCCTGCCGCTGGGCGACGCTGTCGGGCTCGTCGAGCCACGGCCCGTTGCGCGAGGCGGTGATCCGCTCGGACAGCGCGGGATCGAGGTAAATGTCGGTCCGCCCTTTCGCCCTGGGATCGACCGGACCGGCCGAGGGCTGCGGCTGCGCGAGGACGGGCTGCCAGCTGCCGAACCTGGTAGTGATCGCCGCCTCGACCGTAGCGGCATCGAAATCGCCGATCACCACCAGCGTCGCCTGCTTCGGCACATATTCGCGCCGCCAAAAGGCTTTGAGCGTCTCTGCGGTCGCGCCGCCCAGTGCCTGGGTGGTGCCGATCGGCAGCCGCTCGGCGTACAGCGCGCCGGGATAGGCGAACGCCAGCTGGTCCTCGAGATTGCGCAGCTGGTAGCTGTTGCGGTCGCGCATTTCGGACAGCACTACGCCGCGTTCGCGCGCTACGGCCTCCGGCGTAATCGTCAGTTCACTCGCGGTTTCGCGCAGCAGCATCAGCGCGGTGTCGAGCAACGCCGGATCGTTGCGCGGCAGGTCGAGCGTGTAGAGCGTCTGCTCGAACCCGGTCTGCGCATTGGTGTCCGCGCCGAAGGCGAGGCCATTGCGCTCGAGCAGGCGGACCATCTCGCCTTCGGGGACATGGGTGCTGCCGTTAAACGCCATATGCTCGACGAAATGGGCGAACCCGCGTTCGGCCGGGCTTTCGTCGAGCGAACCGGCAGCAACATCCATCCGTACCAGCGCGGTGCCTTTGGGCGTCGCGTTCTGGCGGATGACATAGCGCATGCCGTTGGCCAGCTGGCCGAAACGAAAGACCGGATCGACCGGCACATCGCTCGCCTGGAACGCCCAAATCGGCTTGTCGCGCGGCGGCGCGGCAGAGGCGATGCGCTCCATCCGCGGGGCGCAGGCGGCGAGGGTGAAGGCGGAAAGGGTAAGCAAGAGCAATGGCTTGGGGGTAATCATAACCCGACCATAGCTGCTGGCCACTCCCCGCATAGAGTCAATCGAAGGACGGCACGAACCGCCCGATGAACGACCTCACTTGCCCCGCAGCTTCCGGTGCACCGAAAGATCGAGCACTTCGCTCGGTCCGGCATCTTCCTGCAACAGGCCGAGCCGCCGCGCGACTTCCTGGTAGGCTTCTTCCTCGCCGCCCAAGTCGCGGCGGAAGCGGTCCTTGTCGAGCTTCTCGCCAGTGGTCATGTCCCACAGGCGGCAGCCGTCGGGGCTGATTTCGTCGGCAAGGATGACCCGGCTGTAGTCGCCGTCCCAGATCCGCCCGAACTCGAGCTTGAAATCGACCAGCCGGATGTTGATCGCAGCGAACATCCCGCACATGAAATCGTTGACCCGGATCGCCATCGACGAGATGTCCTGCATCTCTTCATTGGAAGCCCAGCCGAAACAGGCGATGTGTTCCTCGGCGATCAGCGGATCGCCCAGCGCATCGTCCTTGTAGTAATATTCGATCAGCGTGTGGGGCAGGGGCTCACCCTCTTCGATCCCGAGGCGCTTGGTCAGGCTGCCCGCCGCGACGTTGCGTACCACGACTTCGATCGGAATAATCTCAACCTGGCGAACCAGTTGCTCACGCATATTGAGGCGGCGGATGAAGTGCGTCGGGATGCCGATGTGCGACAGTCGCGTGAAGACATGCTCGCTGATGCGGTTGTTGATCACGCCCTTGCCGTTGATTGTCCCGCGCTTCTGCGCATTGAACGCGGTCGCGTCGTCCTTGAAATACTGGATGATCGTGCCCGGCTCGGGACCCTCGTAGAGGATCTTGGCCTTGCCTTCGTAGATCTGGCGGCGACGGGACATGGGCTTTCCTCGGGATTCTGAAACGCGACTTTGCAACGACGGGTGGCGAAAACGCCAAGCCCCGGCGCTGGCGAGTCGCGAAAGCGCGACCGCGCGAGCCGGGGCGGTTGCCCATCATGTAAGGCAAATCGCCGCGCGGCGCAATCTTCGCGGTGCTGGACACGACCCGGCAAGCTGCTAGGTTTTTGGACATGGCTTCGACTGTCGAAAGCACTGTCGTCCTCATTCCGCCGCCGTCGGGGCAGGCGGAGCGCAGTGCCGCGACGCAACGCCGCCTGATCGACGCGACCATCGCGACCTTGTGCGAAGCCGGATACGCGCGCACCACCACCGTGGCCGTCGCCACCCGCGCCGGGGTGAGCCGCGGGGCGATGTTGCACCACTTCCCGACGCGCGCCGAGCTGATCGTCGCCACCGCATACGATATCCTGGCGACCCAGGATGAGCACCGCCGCGAAGTGCTCCGGTCATTGCCGCGCGGCAAGGTCAGGTTCTACGCGATTACCGACGCGATGTGGGCGACGATGCAGGAACCCGCCTCGATGGCGCTGATCGAGATCATGCTGGGCGGGCGCAGCGATCCCGAACTGAGCACCCGGCTGCCTGCGATCATGCGCGAATTCAACGCCAAACTGCTGAGTTGCCCGATGGACGTCGCGCGCGAACTGGGGATCGACGACACCCCGCTGCTCAATGCGATGTCGCGGCTGCATCTGGCGGCGATGCGCGGAATGATGATCGAGCGGCTCTATTGGGCCGATCCCGAGCAATCGAGCAGCGAGGCCTTCGAACTGCTCGACTGGTACAAGCGCTTGCTGATGCGGCGGCTCGACGATCCGGACTTCATCGACGAGGCGCCCGTGTTTGATCGTCCGCTGCGACCTCTGGATAAACGAAACAATCAGCGTTGACTGTATTGCCCGGTGCGGGCAATCTGCCATTTCCGAATTCGCACAAAGATTGCGTAACGGTTCAAGGAGAGAGGCACATGACCAAGATTCACCTGCACGGCGCAACTTCCTTAGCCGTACTCGCTCTGGCCACGCTGGCTGTCCCCGCATCCGCGCAATCGGCACCTGCCGATGATGCTGCGGCTGAAACGCCGGCCAAGGAGATCGTCGTCACCGGCTCGCTGATCCGCGGTTCGAGCGAGGAGGCGCCCGTCCCGATCGACGTGATCACGAGCGAGGAACTGGCCCGGCAGGGCTCGCCCAGCGTGATCGACCTGATCAAGAATCTGCCGACCTCGAACGGCATAATCGGCGACGCCAACCAATTCGATGCGCGCGCGCAAGGCAACGAGGGGATTGCCTCGGTCAATTTGCGCGGTTTAGGCCCGCAGCGCACGCTGGTGTTGCTTAATGGCAAGCGCATTGTCACGTCGGGCGGCGGCGTTGGCATTGTGGATGTCAACCTGATCCCCTCGGCGGCGATCGGCCGCGTCGAAGTTCTCAAGGACGGGGCCGCTGCGACTTACGGATCGGACGCGATCGCGGGCGTGGTCAACTTCATCACCAAGACCAACCAGAACGGCTTTCTGGCTTCGGGCGATTATCGCTACATCCGCGGCTCCAAGGGCGATTACGGCGGCGCGCTGAGCTACGGCACGTCGATCGACGGCGCGCGGTTCTTCGTTTCGGCGGGCTACCAGCACCGCTCGGAACTGCGCACGACCGACCGCGATTTCACCATCCAGCCCTTTACGAACAGCCCCCAGGGCGGTTACACCGGGGGCGGTAACCCGGGCAACTTCGACTTCAACGGGTTCGCCCCATTCACTGATCCCGCCACGGGCACCGTGTTTGGTGCAGTCAACTTCATCCGCGACCTCGGCTGCGCTCCGCTCGGCGGCTTCCGCAGTTTGCCGGGATCGTTCACTGCCAACGCCAACGGCACCACCACGCCCAACGATCGCTGTTTCAGCAATTTCGCTCAGTTCGACAATCTCGTCGAGCCCGAAAATCGCTTCCAGATCTACGCTGACACGCAATTCGACCTGACCGACAGGATCAACCTGCGAGTCCAGGGCCTGTGGGGTCACACCGAAACCCGGATCACGACTTCGCCGACGTATCTGCCGACGCTTGCGCCATCGGCCAACGCGGCGTTCGGCGGTGCCGGGTTCTTCCAGATCCCGACTTATGCGCCCGCGCTCAAGGACTACTGCGCGGTATTCGGCGCTGCTGCGGGCTGTTCGGTCGATGCCCTCGGCAATCCGACCCAGCCCGCGCTGGCTTTTCCGGTGCTGTTCCGCCCCGCGCTGCTCGGCGGCAACCCGCTGTTCCGCGGCATCGACGGCAATGATCGCGGATCGGCCGTGTCGAACCGCGTGTCGGACGAGTTCTTCGTTTCGGGCGAGCTCAACTTCGAGCTTGGCAACGACCTCAATCTCAACACCGGTGTGACCTACAGCGAGTACCATCGCACGGTCGACGGCACCGATACATTCGGCGATCTCTTGCAGAACGCGCTGGCCGGGTTCGGCGGGCCGAACTGCGCATTGGCATCGACCTCCTCACGCGTGGGGCTGACCGCGGCTCAGCTTGCGCTGCTCGCCGGCAAGAACGGGTGCACCTTCTTCAACCCCTTCTCGACCGCAGTTCAGAGCAATCCGGTGACGGGCCAGGTCAACCCGAACTTCGCAGGTTCGCGCCCAACCAACGGTTTGAGCACCACCCCGGGCGCGGGTTTGCTCAACGACTTGGCGACGTTCGACACCTTCTTCCAGCGGAGTTTGCGGACGACTTACGTTACCCGGCAACTCGTCGGCGACATTGTCCTGTCGGGCAAGTCCGGGATCGAACTCCCCGGCGGCAGCCTCGGCTTCGCGGTCGGTGCACAATACCGCAAGAATTACTACACCCGCCTCAATTCCCCGGTTAACAACCTAGCGTTTTTCCCATGCCCGGGCACTCCGCTCAACCCGGCGGCCACATGCTCACCGCAAACCGGCGCACTCGGCTTTCTCGGCACCAATTTCAGCAACACGGCGCGAGACAATGTCAAGGCGGTGTTCGCCGAGCTCCAGCTGCCGGTCTTCGATGCGCTCGAACTCCAGCTCGCCGCGCGTTACGAGGATTACGGCGGCGCGGTTGGCTCGACCTTCAATCCGCAAGCGCGTGCCAAGTTTCAGCTGACGCCGTGGCTGGCGATCCGCGGCGGCGCGGGCTCGACTTTCCGGGGCCCGCCGGCGCAGAACCTGTCGGGCAACGCCACCACCCTGCAGGTCATCGGCTCGTCGTTCCGGGCCGTGGACATCAACGGCAATCCTGACCTCGCGCCGGAAAAGGCCAAGACTTATAGCGCGGGCGTGATCGTCGACACCGGCGGGCTCAAGGCCAGCGTCGATTACTTCCGGTATGATTTCACCGGACCGATCGAAGGCGAACCGGTGCAGGGCATCGTTACTGCCCTGTTCGGTGCCACGGGCAGCGCAAATTGCGGGAATGCCGCCTACATGTTGCTGCAACAGCGCTTCACCTTCACGGCCGCTGGCTGCGGGATCGGCAACGTCACGCGGCTGAGGACCCAAGCCATCAACTCGGCCAACGTCAGCACCTCGGGAATCGATTTCCAAGCCAGCTTCAGTCAAGATCTTGGCTCGGTCCGCGCGACGATTGGCGGTAGCGGCACCTACGTCATCAACTACAAGGTCAAAGACATCACGGTTGAAGGGATTGTAGTCCAGCCCGCTTTCGATGCGGTTGGCCTGCTCAACTACCAGACCAGCGCCTATCCGCTGCCGCGGCTCAAGGGCAGCGCCTATGTCGAGGGTGATTTCGGCGCGAGCTCGCTGCGCTTCCAGGTCAATCACATCGCCGGCTATACCGACCAGCGCGGTGCGGGAACCTTCGGTCCCAACAACAGCGGCCTGGCCGGTGCCTCGGTTACGACGGGCAAGGACATCAGGGCGTTCGATACCGTCGACGGAACCTTCCGCACGGTGCTGGGAACGGGCACGACGCTGTCGCTGTCGGTACTCAACATCTTCGACAAGGACCCGCCCTTCGCGCGGCTCGACTTCAACTACGATCCGTTCACCGCGACCCCTCTTGGGCGCAACGTCAAGTTGGCGATCTCGCAGAAGTTCTAGGCTCCTGCAAATGAGGCGCGGTGCAGCGCCCGGCCGGAAAACGGCCGGGCGCTGCACCGTCAAGCGCCCCCATTGCGCCGCGCCGTGCAGCACCGTAGCCTTATGGCAATGGACAAGCCCGAACAGCTCCGTGCCTCGTCGACGCTGTCGAAGGCGCTCAAGAGCCGCGACACGATTCGGGTGCGCGCGCTGGGCGTGCAGCGGATGGTGGCGAGCGACGCCTATCACCAGCTGATGCGGCTGAGCTGGCCGCGCATCGCGCTGCTATTTGCGAGCTGCTTCTTCGTCTTCAACCTGTTCTTTGCGGCGCTCTACCGACTCGATCCCGGCGGACTGGCACTGCCGCATGAAACGCCCGAATTCTCGCTGTTCTGGCGTGATTTCTTCTTCAGCGTCCATACCGTCGCGACCATCGGCTACGGCAACGTCTACCCGATTTCGCTGTACACCAATGTGATCGTGGTGGCAGAGATCACCTGCGGCATCCTGTTTTTCGCGCTGACCACGGGAATCGTCTTTGCGCGCTTTTCGCGCCCGACCGCGCGGATCCTGTTCAGCGAAGTGCTGGTAGTGCGCGAAATCGACGGGGTGCCCACGCTGATGCTGCGCGCCGCCAACCAGCGCCACAATTTGATTTACTCGGCGCACGTAAAGCTCTCGCTACTCCAGGACGAAGACGTGGGCGGCACGCGGATGCGGCGGTTCTGCGATCTGAGGCTGCTGCGCGAAAGCAACCCGGTGTTCGCACTGACCTGGACCGTGATGCACCCGATCGATGACGACAGCCCGCTGCGCGGCTGGCTCGCCGACCGCGCGGCAATCGGCAATTCGGAGATTATCGTCGTACTGTCCGGCTCGGACGAGAGCAGCGGGCAGACCATCCACGGCCGCTGGGCCTACGGCGCGGACGACATCCGCTGGAACGCGCGGTTCGAGGACATTATCAGCGTCGACGACCACGGCACCCGGACTATCGACTATGACCGGTTCCATACCGTCACCGCGATGAGCGAGCCGCTGCCGTCATGATGACCTTGCGCCTGTCGGCCAGCGTCGCAGCGCTGCTGCTTACCCTGCCGGTGCAAGCCAAGCCCGCGCCGCTGCCAGCCATTGCGGCGTTGCGGCCCGTGCTGAGCCTCGCCGAGCGCGTGGCCGAGGTCCTCGTTGCGGCCCCGGCGGGCACGCGCTTCGGGCTGCTGGTCACCACCGCCGACGGGCGCGAGGTGCTGGCGATCGACCCAGACGGGCGCTTCATGCCCGCCTCCAACACCAAGCTTTTCACCACCGCGGCGGCCTATGCCCTGCTCGACATGGCGGCACCCGATGTGGCGGGCGCGGCGGGAGTAATCCTCGAGCCGCGTCGCCGCGGCGATCCCGATGTCGTGCTGATCGGCCGGGGCGATGCCGCGCTGTCGTCTGCGCCCGATTGCACGACCGATTGCCTCGCCACGCTGGCCGATGCGATTGCCGCAAAGGCCCGCAAGGTCACCGACGTGATCGGCGACGACCGCTGGTTCCCCGACGAGCGCTGGAGCCCGGGGATGAGCTGGAACAACATCGTCACCGACAGCGGCACCGCGATTTCGGCGCTCTCGGTCTCGGACAATGTCGTGCCGCTGGTCGTGACTCCGGGCACCGTGGGCCAGCCGCCGCAAGTCGCGCTCTCGCCCTATTTCAAGCTGGAAAACCAGGCGGTGACGATCGCGGCGGGCAAGACCACGCTGGCCTACGACCGGGCAATGGGCGGCGACACGGTGCGCCTCTACGGCCAGATCGCGGCCGCCGGAACGCGCTGGAGCGAGCTGCTCGGGATCGACGATTCCGCGCATTTTGCAGCGTGGAACCTCAGGCAGATGCTCGAAGCGCGCGGGGTGCGGGTGAACGGCACCGTCCGGGTCCGGCATCGCCCGCGCACCACGCTCGACGATCCGGCGCAGCGCGGCACTCAAGCTGTCGCGCCGGTTGCCGGACCGGACTGGATGGCACGGCTCACTGCACCGCCGCTCGCCGAAGATGTGGTGACGATCAACAAGGTCAGCCAGAACCTCCACGCCGATCTGCTGCTGCGGCGCCTTGGGCGGATCGCGGGCACCGGCTCGATTACCGACGGGACCGCTGCGCTGGGCCAGGTTCTGGCCGGGGCCGGGCTGCCGCGCACCGGCTACGATTTCTCCGATGGTTCGGGGATGTCGAGCTACAACCGGGTCAGCCCGCGCGCAGCGGTTACCTTGCTGCGCTGGGCGAGTGCCCAGCCGTGGGGCGCGGCGTGGCGCGCGTCGCTGCCCATTGGCGGGGTCGACGGAACACTGCGCCGCCGCTTCATCGATAGCCCGCTCAAGGGCAATTTGTGGGCCAAGACCGGCACGCTCAACGCCACGAATGCGCTGTCGGGCTATTTTCGCGCCGCCAGCGGACGCGAGCTGGTATTCGCGTTTTTCGCCAACGATGTGCCGGAGGATCGCGGCGCGACCGCGACGATGGACGCTGCACTTAATCTGATCGCTGCCGCCAATTGAGGCTGCGTTGTTGTTGCAGCGCTGCAACAGATTGCTGACAGTGGTGGAAAAAGTGGCGAAAGCAGACCTGAACGCGCGTTCATCTCTGGCGCGGCGGTCACGCTTTGATAGTCTCCGCGGTTCGGGCGTGGGAGCGTCTTCAGGGGGATTTATCATGGCACAGCTGCAGTTCGCTCGCGTATTCCTCGCCTCGGGCGTAGCGCTCGGCGCGCTGGCCACCCCGGCCGTGGCGCAGATCGTGGCGGCGCCCACCGGCGTTGGCAGCGACACCGCATCTGACGACGGCAAGGAAATCCTCGTCACCGGCTCGCGGATCAAGCAGGACCCGACCAAGAGCGCGCTGCCGCTGCAGGTGATCACCAACGTCGAGATCGAGCGCAACGGGCTGTCGAGCCCCGAGCAGCTGATCATGTATTTGTCGAGCAACGGCTCGGGCGCGGATAACCTCGCCTCCAATTCGGATGTCACTTCAGGCGCGCAGCGCGGCACCAACGGGGTGTCCTCGGCCAATTTGCGCTCGCAGGGCAGCGCCTCGACGTTGATCCTGCTCAACGGTCGCCGCGTCGCCGCGCATGGCCTCTCGGGCCAGTCGGTCGACGTCAACCAGATCCCGTTTGCCGCGATCGAACGGGTCGAAGTGCTCAAGGACGGCGCTTCGGCAATCTACGGCACCGATGCGGTCGGCGGGGTGATCAACTTCATCACCAAGAAGAACTACCAGGGGCTGGGGCTGCAGGGCTTCACCGATTTCACCGAGCGCGGCGACGGCAACATCTACCGCCTCTCGGGCGTCGCGGGCTGGGGCGACCTTGCCGAGCAGGGTTTCAACGTGATGGGCGCGGTGTCCTATAGCTGGAACCAGATTTTACGCGGGTCGGACCGCGATTTCGTCAACGGCAACCAGCCCAATCGCGGCCTGTCGATCGACACCCGCGGCACCCCGATCGCGACAGTGTTCGGGACCGGCAACAATGCCATTTTCTTTCCGACCGGGACCCTCACTGCCGGCCTCACGCTGACCTTGCCGAACGGCGGCAATGCCGCGGCGGGCGGGATCAACATCCTCGACCTTCCGGGGGGCGCGGGCTGCGAGTCGATGGATGGCGGCATGGCCTATGACGAGGTCCTGTGGAACTCGCCGAATAACCAATATGCCTGCGCCTGGGACACCGGACGCGCGGCCACCTTGCAGCAGCCGATCGAGACGCTGACCTATTACGGCCGCGCCGTGGCCCGGGTCGGGGCGAGCGAGGCCTTTGTCGAAGTGACCGGCTCGGACGCGGATTCGGCCAAGAGCTTTTCGCACAACCAGCTCTCGGGAAACACGGGCACGCTGCCGCTGGCCTATCCGCTCAACAGCCTCACCGCATCGACGTATAATGGCGTTTTCAACGCGATCCGCGGTGCGTTCAGTGGCAACCCTGCACAGGTCGCCGCGCTCGATGCGCGCTACGGCAGGCCGATCGGGTTCCGCTATCGCTGCATTCCCTGCGGCCCGCGCGAATATGTCACCAACACCAAGACGCTGCGCGTTGGGGGCGGGCTCGAAGGACCGCTCCCGTTCAATGGCTGGGACTATCGCACCGGGGTATCGTTCGCGCGCAGCCAAAGCTCGTCGGTTCTCGGTACTGGCTACTTCTATCGCGGCGTGTTTGCCTCGACGGCGGACGCGGTGGGCTCGGGAATTCCGGGCGCGGTCAGTGGCGGCATAGATCCGCGCGCGCCGACCGCTCCGGGTGCCACGGCTCCGGGCATCGTCGGGCTGATCAACAGCGGCATCCTCAATCCGTTCAGCCTGACGCAGAGCGATGCGGCCATTGCCGGGCTTAAGGCGATCTCGGCCTTCGGCCAGACGCTCTATGGCGGGCGCTACAAGGTTTTCCAGGCCGACGGTTCAGTCTCGGGTCCGCTGTTCGCGCTGCCTGGAGGCGATGTGCAGATGGCGCTGGGGGTTGATTACCGCCGCGAAACCTATGAGTTCAACGGCTCTTCGGCAGCTGCCGTGAGTTCACCGAACATCTTCAACGCCGCCTTCGACAACGTCAACGCGCTGACCCCCAAGAGCCGCGACATCAAGGCCGCCTATGCCGAAGTGCTCGTGCCGGTGTTTGACGGCTTCGAGTTGACCGGTGCGGTCCGCGTCGATGATTACACCGGGTTCGGGACGACGACCAATCCCAAGATCACTGCCAAATTCCAACCGATCGACTGGCTGATGTTCCGCGCGTCCTACAACACCAGCTTCCGCGTGCCGAGCTTCAACCAAATCTTCAACGGGGTGACCGTTTCGCCCTATTCGGGCAGCGACATCGCCGATCCGACCAAGTGTCCCGGCGGGGTGCCGACCAGCGCATTCGGTAGCGGGCAGCCCTGCGCGCAGATCCGCCCGGATATCGCCTCCGGCGGAAACCTCAATCTCGGGCCGGAGACCGCCGAGCAGTATAGCGCCGGGATCGTTATCAGGCCCGCCCCGCTGTGGAGCGCCTCCGCCGACTATTGGGTGATCGATGTCGACAACACCATCCAGACGCTGACGCTGCGCCAGTTGATCGACAATGCCACGCTGTTCCCCGACAAGTTTATCCGTGACGGAGCCGGCAATGTCACGCTGATCGACCAGCGCTGGATCAATGCCGGGGCGCGCCAGACACGCGGGATCGAAGTAGCGTTGCGCGGCGGGTTCAACTTTGGGCAAGGTACGATAACCATGGGCCTCGACGGCACCTGGCTGCTGCGCAAGCGCGAAAAGGTGACGCCGACCGCACCCTTTGTGAACCAGCTCGGCGTGTTCACTTTCGCCGGCGATCTTGGCCTCAAGTGGAAGCACAACGCGTTCATCGCTTACACCGATGCCAGATGGGCGGTCTCGCTCAGCCAGATTTTCCGCGGCAGCTATGCCAATCAGGCGATTTCGAATGTCGCGCTGACCCGGCCCGACTTCAACGCGCGGGTGAAGCCCTATTCGATCTTCAATTTCTCGGCGAGCTACCTCGGCCTCGCGCCGGGGTTCAAGCTGACACTGGGGGTGAAGAATATCCTCGACACCGACCCGCCGTTCGCGATCACTTACGATGGCAATACCGGCGCGGGCAGCTCGTGGGAACCGCGCGTTGCCGACCCGCGCGGTCGCTCGTTTACCGTGGCGGCAGAGGTCAAGTTCTGAGCTGACGGGGGCTGCACAGGAAAAGGCGCGCCGGGCAACCGGCGCGCCTTTTCGTTGGCGGCCAGCGGAGTGAGCTTGGTGCTTGCCCCCTCCCGCGCTATCGCTTGGGAGTTTTTCGGGAGAATCTCCCCCGGACATTCTTTTCTTCCGAAAAAATGGTGCCGGGGACGTCATCGCATTGGCGGCTATAAACGGCAGAGTTACGGTGTTTATCTGCGCAGTCGTTTCAATGTGGCCCCCATTATGGCCCCCATGCGCACGGGGCTGGCCCCGTATTTGCGACGAACCGAGTGCGAGAGATTAGCGCGATCCGCAGCATTCGCACGATCCGGAATGAGGAATGGTCACAGTGCCCGGACACTGCGGGCAATGACCCGCCCGATGCGTGGAAGTGACAGCCCTCTGCGGCCATCCAATTCAATCGGTGATTTCTCCTGGCGCTTGATCGGCGCTTGCGGGAAGAGACTCCGGAGCGGGAGTGGAATCAGAGCGCTGCGAAGTCCAAAGCTGCTGCCTCTGCGACCTCGCGTCCCGCATTACCTCATCCATCTGACGATTTGACTCGTCGCCTGCTCGCTTCATGTCCCGCGCCATCGCTCCGATCGACCATTGGTCGTCGGACATTTCGACACCGCCGCGCGCGTTGCGGCAAATGGTATGATCCAACGCAGTCACAGGGTCATCGCAGGGGCAATAGTCTTGCCAGCATAGATCGGCCTTGGGCTGCGGTCCGGCTCCAGCAGCGACGGGAAGGCTTTGTGCAGATAGACTGGCGGCGTCTTTTGGTTGGGGCGCAACAGCATTGGCCTCCGTAGGGCCGTGGTTGGCAGCATCCTCAGAGCCTGTGTCAACGGCAGGGTCATTGCCAGAGGTCGCATCGCAGGCGCTCAGAGACAGCAACAGAACAACGACCGCAAAGCGCATGGCAGGTCCTCTCCGCTCGGTATCACGGCAGCATAACATGGCGCAGTGAGGCGGACAATTCGCGGGCCCAGCCGCGCGCAAACCGCAGAAAACTGCGGGTCCTACCGGGGCGTTTGGCGTGGCCTGAAAACGAGGTAGCGCTGTAGGAGGCCGGGATTGGGCTTGGCGGGGGTAGTTACGCGACCTTTCGCGATCAGTTGCTCTGAGGCCGCTTTGCGCCTCGACTCGGTCACCTCACTGTCAATCTTGAACGCTTGGAAGAGGACCTGCTCACGCGGCAAGGACGTGGCACTCGAAGGCTTGGATCGGTCCGCAGAACACGGCTTGGAGTCCTGTTCAGCGAACCTATATTCCGAGTGGAGGAGATGATCCGATGGCGCAATTCGACGTATCGACGCAGCAAATTTATTTCACTCGCTTCTATCGCGGTGACCCCGACGAGTCGACGACGCGGACTCCTGTGTTCGATCTGGCCGACGCCAAGGATCGGCTGAAGGACGAGTTGCGTGAGCGGTTCGAGAACCACCAGGCTCGTGGCAAGCCGCCACTCATGGCCGATATCATCGACGAGGACGGAAACCAGTTACTTGTGGCCCGTTATGTCGCGCCCGATCGAATCGACGTTTTCGAGTTAAACACGGAAATGACGGCAGTACGCAGGGTAAAAGATTAGCGCACCACTTGATGCATCCGGTATGTCCGAAATCCAGACTTTCCGCTTCGCGCCCTCAATTTTGCCATTCACGTCATGGTCGGTCGATCTGCATAGCTGCCGTAAGCATAGTTCGCTTCTCCCGAATGCCGCGAAGGCATCAAAATTGCCATTTCCGGGCAAGGCGCACCGCGAACGCTGGGATGCTGATAAGGCATCAGGACGTGAAGGAGGTAGGCTAAATACGGCATCGCTAAAAATCTAGCCTCTACTCCAAGCCGGAAAGGTTCGCGGGAGAAGCTTGATGAAAATGGGCTACACAGGGTTCGTAGGCTCCCGTGCGATTCGTGTAGCGGGATCTGTCCTGCTTGCACTTGCGCCTGCGACCGCGTGGGCTGCGCCTTCGACCTGTGCCAGCCTCGTCCAGAGCCGCTTACGCAACGTTGCCGTCGTTTCAGCTACCGATGTTGCTTCTGCGAACCCTATGAGCACTGGTGCGAGGGATCCGCTTTCCGACGACCTTGGCCTTTCGAGGCTCAACCTACCGCGTTTTTGCCGCGTAACGGCTATCGCGTCGCCGGTGACTGGCTCTCAGATCGGCATCGAATTGTGGCTGCCTGCGGACTGGAACGGCAAGCTCCTCGGGCTCGGCAACCACGGCTTCGGTGGCGAGTACGAACGCGGATACATGGCGATGGGCCTGCAGCGCGGCTATGCGGTGGCGACGACCGACACTGGCCACAGCAGCCGCGACACTGCCAAACAGGCGGGTTTTTCCGCCGGACGAGCGACCTTCTCCGGCTTCAACATAGGGAGCGCCGCGTTTGCCACCGGCAATCCGGTGGCGGTCGAAGACTTCGCCTGGCGCGCGGTGCATCAAATGACCGTCACCGCGAAGGCCTTGGTCACGCGCTATTACGGCGTGTCCGCGCGTCGGGCATATTTCGACGGATGTTCCACGGGCGGCCGCCAGGCCATGCGCGAGGTCCAGCAATTCCCTGACGATTACGATGGCGTGATCTCAGGCGGAGCGCCGATGCACTGGACTCGGGTGATCGGCAGCGGGCTGCACTACTACCTTTCCGGGTATCTTCCGGACGGCAACCGAATCGGCAAGGACAAGCTCGCCCTGACTCAGCGCGGAGCAGTCGCTGCATGCGACGGGCAGGACGGGCTCGTCGACGGCCTGATCGCCGACCCGCGCCGCTGTCGGTTCGACGCTTTCAGTCTAGTCTGCAAGCCCGGCCAGGATCCGAAGACGTGCTTGAACTCTGCCGAGGCCAGAGCGGTTGCGCGTGTTGAGCGGCCCTTCGCCGACCCGCGTGACGGAGCGCCCCTTTATTCACCTCTCCCGCCGGGTGGTGAATCGCATTGGCGGCTGATGACCGATCTGAACCCCGTCACCGCTGCGCATTTTCGCTATCTGGTGATGAACGATACGCTGTGGACGCCGACCGCCACCACGGATCTGTGGGAAGCGATCACGCGCTCGGAGTTGCCCGGCGCGCCCGGCCTGGCGATCAACTCCGTCAGTCGCGATCTTTCGGCGTTCCGCAATCGTGGCGGCAAGCTGATCCAGTATCACGGTTGGTCCGACGAGGCGATGTCAGCCAATTTCTACCCGAAGTACTACGGCGAGGTGGTCGACCTCCAGCCGGGGCGCAACAAGCTTGCCCAGACTCAGGCATTCTATCGGTTGTTCATGGTGCCGGGGATGACGCATTGCAACGGCGGTGATGGCCCCGTCAATTTTGGCGGACTGAACCACATCCCTTCGACGCAGCGCGATCCGCGTCACGACATCCTCGAAGCGCTCGACCGCTGGGTCGAACGGGGCAAGGAGCCCTCTTCACTGATCGCCAGCGAGTTTGGAGCCGACGGCGCAGTGAAGCGCCAGATGCCGCTGTGCCCTTGGCCCCAAGTGGCCCGTTACGTGGGCGGCGATTCCGCCCGCGCGGAGAGTTTTACTTGCCGCGCTCCCGACAGCGCCGATTCGGGCGCTGGGCATGGTGCGGCCCGCGAACGTCTGAAGTGAGTTGAACTTTCCAAATAACGCGGTCGCATCGAGGCCGCATCGAGAACACACGAGGGGATTATCAATGACCAAGCGCATCTGGCTTATCTCGGCCTCGCTTATCGAATTGCTCGCTTCGGCCCCCGCCCTGGCGCAAAGGGTGCCGAATGAACCCGCCAAAGACGCGCTATATCAAGCCGTCGACGCGGATGACGGCACGGAGCTCGACACGATCGTCGTCACTGCGCAGAAGCGCTCCGAAAATCTTCAGGAAGTGCCGATAGTCATCACTACGCTCGACGGCGCCGCGCTGACTGACCGCGGCATCGTCAACGTCGCGCAGCTCGGAACCGTCGTGCCGGGGCTCAACTTCCGAGCGAATCGCGGGCAATTCCAGCCGACGATTCGTGGGATTGGCACCAACGCCGGCTTCGCCGAAAACCCGGTGTCACTCTACGTCGACGGAGTTTATATTCCTCAGCAATTGGGCGCGCTCGTCGATCTTAACGATGTCGAGCAGATCTCGGTGCTCAAGGGTCCGCAGGGCACGCTGTTCGGCCGCAACTCGACCGCGGGCGTCGTGCAGATCGAGACTCGCAGGCCGTCCCACCAGCTTGGGGGGGAGGTGCAGGTCAGCATCGACGATTACCAGACGGTGCGCAGCAACGCTTATGTTACTGGCGGGCTCGGCGAGAAGGCGGCTGCGAGCCTCTCGGTGGTTTATGACACGCAAGGCGTCGGCTGGGGGAAGGACTATACCACCGGTGAGGACGTCGGCCTGATCGACCATGCCTTTAGCACGCGCGGGAAGCTGCTGTTCGAGCCGGGCGACGACACCGAGATCGTCCTGATCGGGCAGTATTCCGAACAAAACTCGATCACCGGCTCGTTCAAACCTTACCCGGGAACAACGTTTTCGTATCCAGGCGCAGGCCCCTATCGCAGTCGCTACGATACTTACGCCAACCCTCGCGAGAATGTCCGGGTAAAGACCAAATCGGCCAGCGCCACGCTCGATCACGACTTCGGGTTCGCGAGCCTGCGTTCGATCAGTTCGTTCCGACGGCTTGACGCGCTCAACGTGTTCGACGGCGACGGCACGGCGGCGCCACTTTTCCTTATCACGATCGACTCCGACAGCACCGACTTTACCCAGGAGTTGCAGCTCGCCTCACCTAAGGACGGCACGGTGAAGTGGCTCGTCGGCGGTTATTACATCCATATCCTCGACCGCGTGCAGCCCGCGCAGATCGCTGCACGCCCCCCATTTACTCCCGCAGTCGCGACGATCGTTCGGCAAGGCTCGCAGACCATCGAATCCTTCGCTGGATTCGGCCAGGTCAGCTGGGAATTCGCGACTGGCACGACCCTGACTGGCGGCGCGCGCTACTCAACCGAACAGCGACATTTCGATGCCTTTCAGTCGACGACGCTGGGGACCAGCGCTCCCGTCGTGGTGCCGGTGGACCGCATCGTGAAGGTCAACAAGCCAACGTTCCGTGTCGCGCTGGATCACAAATTCAGCAACGACGTCCTCGGATACGTGTCGTTCAACACCGGCTTCAAGAGCGGCGGGTTCAACCTGCTTGCTCCCACCACGCCCCCGTACGCGCCCGAGACGATCAAGTCATACGAAGCCGGTCTCAAGACCGAGCTCTTCGACCGGCGGGTGCGGTTCAACGTCGGCGGGTTCTACTATGACTATTCGAACGTTCAGATCTCGCAGGTGATCAACAATGCCTCGACCGTGAGCAACGCGGCCAGCGCGCGGCTATTCGGCGTCGACGTGGATTTCGAGGCGCTTCTGGCAACCGGGCTGCGGCTCTCCGGCGGCTTCGAAGTGCTCGACGCGAAGTTCACTGAGTACGACAACGCGCAGGTCGCGCGACCCAATCCCGCTGGGGGCGCATTCATCACCAGCGGCAGCGCCAAGGGCAACCGGCTACCGCTGTCCCAGAACTTCGCAGCCAATGCCGCGCTTGACTACGACACCGCGTTCTCGGGGGCCGACCTTCATTTTAACGTGACCGGGTCCTACCAGGGCGAGTTCTACTTCGAACCTGTCAATTTTACCCGCCAACCGGCCTACTTCCTGCTCAACACATCAGTCCGCGCAACCCTGCCGGGAAGCGGGCTTAGTGTGACCTTGTGGGGCCGCAACCTGCTCAACGAAGCCATCATCACCGCCGCGGGATCGAGCCGCACCGGGATTAATGCCAACTACGATGCCGCACCGAGGACATACGGCGTTACCGCGTTGTATAAGTTCTAGGCACGGGAGGGGGACTGACCATCGAACAACAGTCGACGCGAGTTTCGACACATGCCCGAGAGGATGTTGCGATGTCTGGCGGCGTTTGCGATCACAGGTAGCCCAAATCGGCAAAGCAGACGGAAGCTCGAGCCTTACGTTAGAACGGCGATGCATTGGAAGCAGGCCTCTACAAGTAACGCCGTCTAAGGTCCGGTTTTCCGTTCCCTCGGTCCAGAGCCGGCAGTCCGCTTCCGGCTCCAGAGTGGTCAGGAGGCGAACGCCGCATAAAACTGCGGGTCCTACCGGGCTGTTTTGCAAGTACAGAGCGCTGAGGAACCGCTTTTTTTCGGCCAAGCCGTATTGGCGGCGTTATGCATTGTTCGAAGTGCCAGTCTGAAGGGCACGGAGGGTCCGATCCACCAGCAGCAACCTTCAGCCCGACTCGCTTGGCGATATCGACCTGTGGTCTGCTG
>DASZZS010000020.1:0-36273 GCA_035543295.1 Novosphingobium sp. | reverse complement strand
GAAACTCTTCGCGCGTCTGCAGCGCTTCCGGGAAAATCGCGTCCGCCCCTGCCGTCACGTAGCTGCGCGCGCGCTCCACGGCTCGGTCGAAACTCTCGACCGCGCGCGCGTCTGTCCGTGCGATGAGCAGAAAATCACGGTCGCGTTTTGCGGAAGCCGCCGCCGAAATCTTCGCGTTCATGTCACCGACCGGGATCAGCGCTTTCCCCGCAAGATGGCCGCAACGTTTCGGAAATTCCTGATCTTCGATGTGACAACCGGCAAGTCCCGCCGCTTCCAGTTCCTGAATGGTACGCGCCACATTTCCCGCTCCGCCAAAGCCAGTGTCGGCATCGACAATCGCGGGAATGTCCACAGCCCGCGCCACGTAACCAGCGAGTTGCGCAACCTCGGTGAGCGTGAGCAGCCCGATATCCGGCACGCCCGCCGTCGCATTGCAGAGACCTGCCCCGCTGATGTAAACCGCGTCGAAACCGGCGCGCTCGACCATCCGCGCTGTTGCGGCATTGCACACCCCGGGCATGGCAACGCAATCCTCCCGGATCAGCTCGCGCAAGCGTGCAGCGGTGGAGCGCGTTTGCATTCGTTAGGCTGGAACTTCGACCAGCTTCATCAGTTTCGTCATGTCCGCCGCTTCGTCCAGTTTCCAGGCGTGCTCAAGCACCCGATTCGCGCCTTCCTTTGTGATCCTCGGCGCGGCCAAAGCGAGGAATTTACCCTCGAGCTCCGAGTCCTTCAGTCGGTTTTTCGCGTTCCCGAGCGGGTAATCGACCCTCTTGGTCAGGGTGCGGCCATCGGACAGATTCACATGCACAATGTTCGCAACCGCTTCCGCGTAGATCGCGCTCAACTCGTCGTTTCGTTCGACCTTTACGCTCTGCAAAAACGAAACGATCCCCGTCTCGGTGAAACGTTCCGGCGCGAACTGCTTGTCGGTTACTTCGCCATCGATCAACGCGACCGCCGTGATATACGGTAGACTGTGATCGGCCGTTTCGCGCTGTTGCGGCCGCCATTTCTCTGGCTCGCTGCCGATGATATCGACCGATGCGTCGTGACTTTCGATCACCATCGATTTCACCTTCGACAAATCCTCGATTTGGCTGCGCAAATGCAAAGCCGCCTCGATCGCGCTCTGACTGTGATACTCGGCCGGCCAGTATTTGATGCTCGTCTTGAGAATCATCGAAGCAGGGCCTTCACCCGGCATGGCTTCGGTGCTGATGGTGAATACTTTTGCGAGGTCGCCTAGCGAAACGTTGAGCTGTTTTTCGAATCCCATCTGTCCTTCAAAAATCGGCGCTGGACCGGTCATGCCTGCACGCGCGAGCAACGCCGAGTAGACGCCGTGCCGCGCGGCGTTCGCGAAGGCGACGCCTTTCCAGTGCGATAACTCGCCGACCCGCGCTTGCCGCATGGCCGCGCAAGCCACGCCGGCGATGTTGACCGCATGCCGCGTTCGTTCCGGATCGAGTTTCATCAATTTCGCGCAGGCGAGAGCGGTCGAGAACGCGCCGTAGGTCGGGTGATCCCAGCCGCGCGCCCGAATGCTCGCTGCGTCGCAAAGTCTGCATTGCACTTCGTAGGCAAGCGCGACGGCCGCGATCACTTCGTGGCCTGTCGCATCGACGCTCTCGGCGACGGCGAGGACCGCGGAAAAATTGTCGCTCGGATGCGCCGGCTCTTTGGAAAGATAGGTGTCGTTGTAATCGAAGTAGCGAATGCAGCAGCCGTTCGCGAAGGCCGCCCAATCTGGCGGCGCCTTGTGATTTGTGCCGAGAATCGTCGCGCCGTTTTTCGCCGAGAAATCCGACGCGACTTCGCGCGCGATCGCGCAGGGCTGTTCGTTCCAGGCACCGAGCGCGCAGCCTAACGAGTCGATTAAGCGGCGTTTCACCTCGTGCACCACGTTGCTGGAAAGGTCTTCGAAGCGGAGCGAGCAGGCGAAGTTGGCGAGCCGGTGCGCGAGTGTCGTGGTCATAAAGCGAGGCTGCAACGTGGCGAGGAATCGCCGCGCGGCAACCTCTGGGTGGGACAGATGAACGCGGGGAATTCATCCGTGTTGATTCCTGTGATCCGTGATTAAGTCTCTCTCCACATGAGCAAAG
Organism: Novosphingobium sp.; assembly: GCA_035543295.1. Taxonomy (GTDB): domain Bacteria; phylum Pseudomonadota; class Alphaproteobacteria; order Sphingomonadales; family Sphingomonadaceae; genus Novosphingobium. The sequence continues at coordinate 34,165 of DASZZS010000020.1, read as the reverse complement.
TTTATTCCGACGCCGCGGCTGCACTTGACGGCCTGCTGCACGACAACATGACGATCGCTGCGGGCGGGTTCGGACTGTGCGGCATTCCCGAAAATCTCATCGCCGCATTGCACGACAGCGGCGTGAAAGGCCTCACCATCGTCGGCAACAACGCGGGCGTGGATGGCTTCGGCATGGGCGTTCTGCTCACCACACGGCAGGTGAAGAAGGTCATGGCCTCGTACGTCGGCGAGAACAAGGAGTTCGAGCGCCAGGTTCTGTCAGGCGAACTCGATCTTGAGCTCATCCCGCAGGGCACGCTCGCCGAGCGGTTGCGCGCGGGCGGCGCGGGCATCCCGGGCTTTTACACCAAGACCGGGGTCGGCACGCTGGTAGCCGATGGCAAGGATGTGAAGAGCTTCGACGGCCCCAATGGCCCCGAAGACTACATCATGGAGCGCGGCATCTTCGCCGACCTCAGCTTGGTAAAGGCGTGGAAGGCCGACGAAACCGGCAATCTTGTGTTCCGCAAAACCGCGCGCAATTTCAACCAGCCGGCGGCGACTTGCGGCAAGGTCTGTGTGGTCGAGGTGGAAGAGATCGTTCCGGTGGGCAGCCTCGGTCCCGACTGCATCCATTTGCCCGGCGTCTATGTCCAGCGGATGATTATCGGCGCGCCCTACGACAAGAAGATCGAATTCCGCACCGTGCGAGAGCGCAACGCGCCGTGACCGGCGGGCGCGCGCTTCTGGCGATCGGCGCGCTTTGTAGCCTCGCCGCAGCGCTTCTTCATTTGGCGGCGATCACCGGTGGCCCGGCTTGGTACCGGGCGCTCGGCGCGGGCGAACCGATGGCGCGCGCGGCCGAACGCGGATCGGCAATGCCCGCACTGCTGACCCTGGGCATTGCCCTGATCCTGTGCCTGTGGGCAGGCTATGCGGCATCGGGCGCGGGGCTGGTGAGCCGCTTGCCTCTGCTGCGCACCGGATTGGTCGCGGTCACCTTCATTTATCTTGCGCGCGGGATGGTGCTGTTCATGCCCGCCCTGCTCCGCCGACCCGATCTCAGCCCGGAATTCTTGCGGTGGTCGTCGCTGATTTGCCTTGGGATTGGGGCGGTCCATGCCGTAGGCTTGATCCTGACTTGGCCGCTGCTTGCGACGAAGGCCCAATGAGCGAGCGGCGCTTCGCCCGTTTCGGCACCGCCCTGGCGATGGTGCTTGCGCTTTCCGGCTGCGTTGCTGCGGCAATTCCGGTGTTGGCCGGTGGGCTGATTGCCCGCAAGGAAACCGGGGAGGACAAGCCCGCCACCACTCCGAGCCATGCTCCGGTCAAGCCGATCGTCGAGGTGCTCGATTCGGACTATTCGTTGCCGCCGACAGGTGAGCCGGCGCAAGTCCCGCCCGGACTGATAGCGGTAGCGCTCGTTCCACCCGCACCCGAGCCGATCCCCACGCCCGCTGCCGAACTCATGCCGACTGCGCAGCCCGCGATTGTGGCTCGGTCCTCGATCTCTGCTCCAAGCGCGGCAACGACGAGCAGCGCAACGCCATACGCCGCCTTTGCCCGGTTCGCGATTGCCCACGCGCCGCCGCTTCCCGCGGGCAAGGTCCGGCGTTCGGCATTGGTCGACCAGGATAGCATCACCAGCGAACCGCGTCTGGCGGATTGCGGCGACGGGCCGCCTGCGGTCGCGATCGATCTCGACAAGGGCGGCACACCGTTCGATCTGACCGATCCGCCGTTCCCGGCCAATGGCCTGGCCGAACAGCTTACTGCGATCCGTTCGGCCGGGGTGACGGTATTGTGGAGCGCCTCGCTGCGGGTCGATGCGGCGCCAAGACTCTACACCGTGCTGCGCGCCAGCGGGCTCGATCCCGATCGCACCGACCGGCTGTTGCTGTTGCGGGGCGGCGAGGAACGCAAGCAAGAGCGTCGTTTCGCTGCCTCGCGCGACTGGTGCATCCTGGCCGTCGCGGGGGATACGCGCGGCGATTTCGATGAACTCTACGATTATCTGCGCGACCCGGCGGGACCGCTCGCCGCCGCGCTCGAACCGACCTTCGGCGAGGGCTGGTTCCTCGTTCCGCCCCCTATCGATTAAGCTGAAAAGGATTTTCCATGCCCTGGAGCCGTGACGAGATGGCCGCCCGCGCGGCGAAGGAACTGAAGGACGGCTATTATGTCAATCTGGGCATCGGCATCCCCACGCTGGTCGCCAACCACATCCCCGACGGGGTCGAGGTGACGCTCCAGTCGGAAAACGGCATGCTCGGCATCGGGCCGTTCCCCTATGACGACGAAGTCGATGCCGATTTGATCAACGCGGGCAAGCAGACCATCAGCGAGTTGCCGCAGTCGGCCTATTTCGACAGCGCTGCCAGCTTTGCGATGATCCGCGGCGGGCATATCGACCTGACCGTGCTGGGCGCGATGGAAGTCGCCGAAAACGGCGACATCGCCAACTGGATGGTCCCGGGCAAGATGATCAAGGGGATGGGCGGGGCGATGGACCTCGTCGCCGGGGTCAAGAAAATCATCGTCGTGATGGAGCACTGCGCCAAGGACGGCAGCCCAAAATTCATCCCGGCGTGCACTTTGCCGCTGACCGGCAAGAACGTGGTCGACATGGTGATCACCGACCTCGCGGTGTTCCAGCGGGCCGATCACGCCGCGCCGTTCAAGTTGGTCGAGATCGCGCCGGGCGTGACGGCGGACGTGGTCAAGGCCAAGACGACGGCGCATTACGTCGCCTGAAGCTTTACCGACGCTTGCGTCAAATGTGGCAACGGATACCATCGGGCGCTTGAGAGGTGCCCGATGAACAACCAGCTATGCCGCCTGACCGGCGCGGATTTCCCGCTGTTCGCTTTCAGCCACTGCCGCGACGTGGTGGCGGCGGTGAGCAAGGCGGGCGGGTTCGGGGTGCTGGGCGCGACGCGGTTCAGTCCCGAGCAGCTCGAAGAGGAGCTGGCATGGATCGACGCGCATATCGATGGAGCGCCCTACGGCGTCGATGTGCTGGTTCCCGAAACGATCGACTCCCGCGTTACCGAGCTGACGACCAATGTGGACCGCGCCGCCGCCATAGCCGATGACTACAAGGCTTTCGCCAGCGACATCCTCGCCCGCTATGGCGTGACCCGCGGCGGCGAAGCGGTGGTGCTGCGCGAACGGATGGGCATCACCCCGGAAAACGGGCTGGCGCTGATGGAAGTCGCCTTCCGCCACCCGATCCGGTTGATTGCCAATGCGCTGGGCATCGCCCCGCCCGAAATGATCGCCGAGGGCAAGCGCTGCAGCGTGCCGGTTGCCGCGCTGGTCGGCGCGAAGGAGCATGCGCTGCGTCAGGCGGCGGCAGGAGTCGACATCATCGTCGCGCAGGGCGGCGAGGCGGGCGGGCATTGCGGCGAAGTCTCGACATTGGTGCTGATCCCCGAAGTGGTCCGCGCGCTGGCAGGTGGCGGCTATGATATTCCCGTTCTTGCGGCGGGCGGAATCATGACCGGCGGGCAGATGGCGGGGATGATGGCGGCGGGCGCGCAAGGCGCATGGACCGGCTCGGTCTGGCTGGCGACGCCCGAGGCCGAAACCAGTCCGGCCTTCCGGGCCAAGATGATCGCGGCGCGGAGCCGCGACACGGTCCGCTCGCGCAGCCGCACCGGCAAGCCTGCGCGCCAGCTGAAAACCGCCTGGCACGAGGCATGGGATGGTCCGGACAGTCCCGGCACGCTGCCGATGCCGCTGATGGGCATGGTCTCCGAACCTTCGTTCGCGAGGATTGAAAAGGCGGTCGCCAATGGCAATACTGCAGCCGAAGACCTGGTCAGCTATTTCGTCGGGCAGGGCGTCGGCCTGATCGAGGCGGAACGCGGTGCGCGCCAGACCGTTCAGGATTTCCGCAGCGAATTTGCCGATGCCGTGCTGGGCCTGAGTGCAATGCTTGAGGACAACGCGGTGGCCTAGCCGTCAGGAATGTGACACGATATCGCCATGTCAGTGCAGTCCGGCCTCACCCAGCGCTATCTCGACGTCCTGGCGTCGGTCTATATCTACAACGAGTATCGCGGCTACACCTCGCTTGACCGTGTGCTCGAAGCGGTTCGCGCGCGCTGCCCCGATGACACGCATTTCATCGCCGAAGTCGTCAAGCACCGCGCCGACGAGTACAAACACTACCAAATGTTCAAGCGCTGGTTCCAGCGTCAGGGCAAGATGCCGCTCAAGGTCGATCGCCAGGTTGGGCATATCGACCGGTTCATCCAATGGGTGTTCGGCTGCACCATCGAAGACCTCGACACCGGGAACATCGTTGCCAATGCAGCGGAGTTCGAGAAGCTGTGCCGGGTCATCATGCTGACCGAGCAGCGCGGCTTCGCCCAGGTTGAGGTGCTGCTCGGCAACCGCTTCATCAAATCCGATCCGGTGATGCTCAAGATTTTCCAGATCGTCCACCACGACGAGCCCGACCATTTCCTGCCCTACCAGCGCTGGCTGGAACGGCACGACAAGGCCACCGCGCTGTGGCAGGAACGCGCCGCCGACTGGTGCATCCACAAGTCGCTAATGCTGGCCAAGCTGCCGACCCTGTTCCTCGACCCCTCGCTACCCCGGCTGGAACGCTGGCCCGATGAGGACGACATGGCCTATGCGATCGCCGCCTAAGGCTTGCGACGCGCTACACGCGCGGTAAGAGCGGGCATGAGTTACACGCTGATCACCGCCAACCGGAACTATTCGAGCTGGAGCCTGCGCCCTTGGGTGCTGATGAAAGCGCTTGGCATCGCCTTCGAGGATCGCGTCGAACCCTTCACCAAGCCCGACAATTACGATGACTTCCGCAAGTTCTCGCCCACCGGCCAGGTGCCGCTGCTGATCGACGGGACGCGCATGATCCCGGATTCGCTGGGGATCGCGCTCTATCTTGCCGAGCGGCATCCGGGAGTCTGGCCTGCGGGCGAGAAGGCGCGGGTGTTCGCGCAAGGCGCGGTGACAGAAATGCACGGCGGCTTCGGGCACCTCCGCAACGACTGCACGATGAACGTCGGCGTGCGGGTCAAGCCCAAGCCGATATCGGTGGGGCTGGAGCGCAACATCGCGCGTGTGCGCGAACTGTTCGGGACCGGCTTGACCCGCTTCGGCGGCCCGTGGCTGGCAGGCGCGGAATTCACCGCGGTGGATGCCTTCTACGCCCCCGTCGCCTTCCGCATCCGCACCTATGGGCTGGATGTGGGCAAGGGGCAGGCCTGGGTCGACCACATGCTTGCCCATCCGGCGATGCTCGAATGGGAAGTCGCAGCGCTCGCCGAGACCTGGCGCGAGGACAGCCACGAAGAGGAACTCGCCGCTTGCGGGGCGATCACTGCGGATTACCGCACGCCCGTATCGCGCTGACCGGTCAAAACTAGCGTCTGTCTCGCCTGCGCCGCGGCGGTGGTGGTGGCGGCGGCAGAACCCGCACCGGCGGCGGGGCACGCAGCGCCACGAAGCTGGGCAGGTCTTCGACCAGCCCGGGAACTCCATCGAGCCGCGTCCCCATCGCGCGGTCGAGCCGTTCGATCCGCTCGACGGGCAGCGGATGCGTCCGGTTGTGCAGCGCAAACCCCTTGTCGTCGGGCGCGGCGCTGAGCGTTTGCAGCACCCCGACGAGGCCGTAGGGCGAGTAGCCCGAGCGCGCTGCGATCACCACACCCATCCGGTCGGCGTCGAACTCGTCGTCCTTGTTCAGCCCGCGCGCGAACATGTCCTTGCCGGCATTGATCAGCGCGGTCCTGAACGTGCCCGCCAGCCCGCCGCCGCCGCTGACATATTCGGTGAAGCCGCCCAACGCCGAATTGCGCAGGCTTTGCTGCAGCGCCCCCAGATGATCCTTCCGGGCGACATGCGCGATTTCGTGCGCGAGCACCCCGGCAAGTTCGGATTCATTGCGCATCCGCTCGAACATCCCGCGCGTGACCAGGACATAGCCCCCGGGCATCGAGAAGGCGTTGACGTCCGGGCTGTCGACGATCCCGAACCGCCACGGCAGGTCGGGGCGCTCGCTGTGCATCGCCAGCCAGCGACCGAGACGGTTGACGTAGAGCTGCTTGGCCGGATCTTCGATCAGCGGCGCGGCACCGAGGATAATGCTTGCGAGATCGCCGCCGAGCGTGATCTCCTCTGCCTCGGGTATTTTGCGCAGCGAATCGCCGAGCTTCTTGGCGTTTTGCGCACCGCGAAGGAGGCCGCCGAGGTCGAACTGTGCTGCGGCCGGTGTGGCGATCGCCAGCGCGGCGCAGCCGGCAAGCGTCGCCGATAGAAAGCGCAGCCGCCTCATCGTCCGCGCCCCTTGTCGAGATAGCCGAGCGCGTTTTCCTTCAAATTGCTTTTCTGCGCATGCGCCCGCGCGGTGGCCGCATCGACTCCCAGCGTGCCGAGCCGGAGCAGCTGGACGGGATCGGGTGAGGCGTTGCGGATGTCCTCCTCGTCCATGCCCTTGACCCCGGTGGTGACAGTGCGCCCCGAGCTGCCGGTGCGCAACAGCGATGCCGGGTTGGTGATCGCGGAGACAGACGGGCCGCTCGCTCTCTGGCCCGTGGCGGCGGTCGCCGGACGCGGCTCGAGCCGCACATTGAGCAGTCGAATCCAGCCATTGCGACCGCCCGTTTCGACGTTGGCCCAGCCGCCTCGCCGCTCAAGTATCGTCACTGGCTGGTTGGGGGTAACCGGCCCGGTCTTGGCGGCGTCGATGAACGGCTGCGCCATCAGGTCCCCGGCGCGGATGACGAGACCTTTCTCGGCCGCTTGGGCGTAGCCGACCGGCACAAGCAGGAGCGTCGCCAGCAGGAAGGCACGGACCATTCGCATCGCCTATGTCCCAAAATCAGGTCGGCAGGATATCAGTTTTGAGCTGCGGTTCATATAGGCTTACCGGGCGCTCACGCCCCTTGACCTGGTGCGAGCCACAGTCGCGCCAGACGAAGGCATCGCCCGCACCCGCGAGGGTCGCGTCGGAACACAATATCCGGGCGCTGCCCTTGGTCAGCCCCTCGATCCGGCTGGCCAGATTCACGGTGTCGCCGATCACTGTATAATCGAGCCGGTCGTTCGAACCGATCAGCCCGACCACCGCCCGGCCGGTATGGATGCCGATGCCGATCTCGAGCGTCTCACCCAGTGCGCCGAGCTCTCCGCGCAGTTCTTCCAGCGCCGCCGACATGTCGAGCGCCGCGCAAACCGCGAGCCGGGCGTGGTCAGGATGCGCCACCGGGGCGCCCCAGAAGGCCATGATCGCATCGCCGATGAACTTGTCGAGCGTGCCGCCGTGGCGGAAAATGACCTCGACCTGGCGCGAGAAATAGCCGTTGAGCAGCGCGACAACATCTTCGGGTGCGGACCTCTCGGACAGCGCGGTGAAGCCGCGGATATCCGAGAACAGCACCGTCACTTCGCGCGCCTCGGCGCTCTTGCGATAATCGAGCTCACCCTGTTGGATGAGGTCGTTGACCACCCGCGGATCGAGAAAGCGCTTGAACATCACCGAGGTGCGCAGCCGCTGGGTCCGCTCGTCGAGATAGGCCAGCGCGCTGGCACCGAGGTAGAAGACCCAACCGAACACTAGCGGCGCGAACACCGGCAGGAAAATTCCCCTGAGCAGCGCCAGCCAGCCTGCGGCGATCACCGCGAGCGTGAACGCCAGCAGCGCGTAGCCGGTCAGATTGGCGCCCACCCCCCGCGCGAAGGCCACAGTCACCAGACCGATCAGCGCCAGTGCCAGAGGCAGCAGGCGCGATCGCGGCACTTCGCGCAACCAGTCGCCCCGGTCGAGGTTGTCGATCGCGGTGGCGAGGATCTCGACCCCGGGATAGGTGCTGCCGAGGGGAGTGAGCCGCAGATCCATCAGTCCGGGGGCCGATGTTCCGACGATAACAATCTTGCCGCTGAATTCATCGGGCGGGCGCAGCGGGGTCTGCCGCAGGCTGTCGAGATAGAGATCCGCGTAGGACACATGGCGCCAGTCACGCCGCCAGTTGAGCAGCATGGTTTCCTGCTGCGGGATGGACAGCTTCAGATCCTGCATGACCCGCGCGGGCAGCGAGGGAAACCGCCATCCCGCCCGGTCGCGGTACAATGCATAGCGCCGCCCGACCGTGTCGCTGTCGCCGGTGAAGTTGATCAGGCCGCCGCGCATCGCTTCGGGGTGCGATGCGACCACCAGCGGCAACATCAGCGGGACGCGCCGGTCGACCGGCGGGGTTGTCAGCGGTCGCGCACCGACTGCGGCGGGCATCTGGCTAACCCACGCGCCATCGCCATCCGCGGCCAGCGCCATCGCCAGCCAGACATTGGGATGACGCGCGACCGCCTCGGCGAAGGCCGCGTCATGCTCGGGCCGATAGAGGTCGGGTTCGTTGAACAGGATATCCAGGACGATCGCCCGGGGCTGTTGCCGGACGACGTGGTCGATCAGTTCGCCATGGACCGAGCGCGGCCAGGGCCAGCTCCCCGCAAGGTCGTTCATCTCTTCGAGCGAGCGCTGGTCGATATCGACGATGACGACCCGGTCTGACGACACCCGACTACGGCTGTGAAGGGTCAGCATCACGTCGCCCGCGCGTTGGTCGATGATCCGGGTCAGGCCAAGGAAGCGATAATCGGCCAGAACCAGCAGCGCGAAAACCAGCGCAAGCAGCAGCCATCTGCCGCCGGGCAGATGCTTCGCCAGATCTCGGGTCATGGACCACATCGCCGGTCCAGACTGGACGAGCCCCGGCGCTATTGCAACGGGTCGCTGAGCGGCCCGCGCGGCTGGTTCAGCCCAGCGCCGCTTTGAGCCTGTCGATCAGGTCGGTGCGCTCCCACGGGAAGTAGTCGCCTTCGGCGATGCGACCGAAATGGCCATAGGCAGCGGTCTTGCCATAAATCGGCTTGTTGAGTCCCAGATGCGTGCGGATGCTGCGCGGATTGAGGGGGACGAGCTGGGGCAGCAGCGCTTCGAGCTGGCCTTCGCTCACACCCGCGCCGGTGCCGTGAAGATCGACATAGAGCGAGAGCGGCTCGGCCACGCCGATCGCATAGGCGATCTGGATCGTGCAGCGCCGCGCGAGCCCGGCGGCGACGATATTCTTGGCCAGATAGCGCGTGATATAGGCACCCGAACGATCGACCTTGGTCGGGTCCTTGCCGCTGAATGCGCCGCCGCCGTGCGGGGCCGCACCGCCATAGGAGTCGACGATGATCTTGCGCCCGGTCAGCCCAGCGTCGCCGTCGGGGCCGCCGATCTCGAAGCGGCCGGTCGGGTTGATGTGGTAGACGGTGTTTTCGGTGAGCAGTTCGGCGGGGAGCACGTCGGCGATCACGCCTTTGACGTAGTCGCGCAGCACCGCATATTTGGCTTGGTCACCCTCGCCGCCGTGGAAGTAATAGCCCGGCGCGTGCTGGGTAGAGACGACAATCGCGGTGGCTTCGACCGGGCGCTCGTTGGCGTAGCGCAGGGTCACCTGGCTCTTGGCGTCGGGTTCGAGAAACGGGGCCGCTCCGCTCTTGCGGTCGGCGGCCATGCGTTCGAGGATCTTGTGGCTGTAGTCGAGCGTGGCGGGCATCAGGTCGGGGGTCTCGTCCGAGGCATAGCCGAACATGATGCCCTGGTCGCCCGCGCCCTCGTCCTTGTCTTTGCCCGAATCGACGCCCTGCGCGATGTGCACGGATTGGCCGTGGAGGTTGTTTTCGAAGCGGAAGTGGTCCCAGTGGAAGCCGTCCTGCTCATAACCGATGCGCTTGACCGTATCGCGCACGATTTGTTCGACACGTTCGGGGATGCCCTCTTCCCACTTGCCGTTCTCGTAGATGCCGCGCCCGCGGATTTCGCCGGCGAGGACCACCAGCTGGGTGGTGGTCAGCGTCTCGCAGGCAATCCGCGCTTCGGGATCGATCGACAGGAACAGATCGACGATGGCGTCCGAAATCTGGTCCGCGACCTTGTCGGGATGGCCTTCGGAAACGCTTTCGGAGGTGAAGAGGAACTGGTTGCGCATCGGATCACCCATATAAAGAATTCTTTATGTCGCTGCGCGCTCTAGCTGCGGCGACGGCGACTGGCAACCAGCGAGAGGGCAAGCAAAACTAACGCCCAGCCAAGCGGAAGCACATTTCCCAGACGTGCAAACAGTGTCGGTGCATGAGCCGGGGGAACCATGCCGTCGAGCCGTCCGGCGGTGAGCCGCGCGAGATGCTGGCGCACGATCCCGTCGGCATCGATCACCGCGCTGATCCCGGTGGTGGTGGCGCGCAGGACCGGCAATCCCTCCTCGATCGCGCGCAGCCTTGCTTGCGCCAGATGCTGCGGCGGACCCCAGCTGCCGAACCAGCCATCGTTGGAGGGATTGAAGATGTAGTCGGGGCGGTGCGCGCGATCGACCACTTGCCCCGAGAATACGATTTCGTAGCAGATCTGCACGCCCGCCTTGCCCCATGGGCCAAGGTTCAGCGTGCGTGGCCCCGGGCCGGGCCAGAAATCGATCGAGCCCGCGACCAGCCGCGTCGCGCCGAGCGGTTCGAGCAGCGGGCGGAGCGGGAGGTATTCGCCCCCCGGGACCAGATGCGCCTTGGCGTAGCTGGCGCGAATCTGACCCTTGTCATCAAGCACCGTCACCGCGTTGCGCGCGCCCGCGATCGAGTCCCGGCGCATCTCCAAATCGACTGCGCCGGTTAGCAGCACGCTGCCCGGCCCGATCACTCGCGCGATTCGCGCCCGCGCGAGCCCGGGATCGGCGGCGTAGGTGGTGTCCTGGTAGAAATAGAGCGGATAGCCCGAGCGCAGATAGTCGGGGATGCCCGATTCGGGCCACAGCACGAGCCGTCGTTCGCCGGGGTGCCGGGGCAGGGTCAGCGAAGCGGTCTTGGAGAACTGTTTTTCGAATCCAGCGGGATTGGTGAGTTCGCTCTGGCGGATGTCAGGTTGGACGAGGGTGAAGGGAATTGCTCCGACGCCCCCCTGCATGCCGAAAGGGACCAGCATCAGCAGTGCGACCGCTCCCGCAGCGCCGATCAGCCCGGAGGCGGCAGTCCGGCGCGGCCATCCCGCGAGTTGCGCGAGGATTTGCGACACCTTGCGCAGCGCGGCCGCAAGCAGCACGACCACTCCGGAGAGAGCGTAGGTTCCGCTCCACTGCGCGAGAAACGCGAGTCCGCGCGCGTCGAAATCGCCGAGCAGGGTCACGCCAAGAGGATTCCATGCAAACCCCGTGAAGACCCAGCTACGCAGCCATTCGGTGACAATCCACAGGCCGGCAAACGACAGAACCAGCGCGGGCGGCCTTACTCTGAAGAACCATGCCCCAAACGCAGCCAGCGCGGGATAAATCGCGAGGAACATCGCCAGCCCGACCACCGCGACCCAGCCCAGCCACGCTGGCATTTCGGCCTGGTAGGTGAAGGCGGTGGCGATCCAGTTGTTGCCCAGCGCGAAGTGCCCGACGCCGAACAGCCAGCCGGTCAGCGCGGCCTGCTTCCAGCCTGGCGCGCGCGCGATGAGTTCGATCAGGCCCGCGACGGCCAGCAGGGTAAGCGGCCACAGATGGAGCGGCTCGAACCCGGTCGCGGAAATAATACCCAGCACCAGCGCGCACCATCGCGGGTGCGCGGCGATCTGGGCGAGCGGGCTACGCAGCCAGGTCATCGGTCAAGACCTGACCGCGGACCGCGTTCAATCCTGGCTGACGGCTTCGAGCGCTTCGCCCGCGTCATCGGCAGGCTTGGCGCGGCGCGCACGGCGGCGCGGCGCAGCCGGCTCATCCTCGGCTGCGGCATCGGCAGGCGTGATCGTAATCGGCGGAGGCAGGATCGATGCGTCGAAACTGCTACCATTGCCGTCCGCATCATCGCTCTCCTCACGGCGCGGACGCCGATCGTCGCGGCGTGGACGGAGCCCGCGCGTGCTTGGCTGCCGCTCGCGAACGAACGGGTTTTCGGCGGGTTCATAGGCCGAACGCTCATCGACTTCGACCGGATCTGTAGCAGGAACCTCGGGTGCAGCATCGTCCTGGCCCGTGAACTCGTTCTGTTCGGGCTGGGCCGGACGCTCATCGCGGCGCGGGCGTTCCTGGCGCTCACTGCGTTCCGGACGGTCCTGCCGTTCGGGACGATCTTCGCGCTCGCGGCGCGTGTGCACATAGGCCGGCGGCTGGTCGAACGAGGGGAAATCGCTCTCCATATATTCGCCGTTGTCGTCCTGCTCCTCGCGCGGGGGCGCGTCGCCTTCCTGCCAGCGTTCGCCTTGCGGGCGGCGCTGCTCTTCCTGCCGCACGCGGCTGTCGGCGAGCACGCGGAAATAGTGATCGGCGAACTGGAGATAGTATTCCGCGGTCACCCGGTCGCCATTGAGATGCGCGTCCTGGGCAAGCTTGCGATACTTCTCGAGCAGCTGCGGGGCATTGCCACGCGCCCGGCTGTCAATCCGGTTGAGTGGCTGGCCGCCCTGCGGCCGGTTGCTGCTATTGTTGCTCCGCCCGCGCCGACGGTTGTTGTTGCTGTTGTTGCCGCGATTATTGTTGTTCAAGGGTATTCATTCCTTAGCCCCGGACTGCCGCCGCCGTATGGCTGGCTGGCAAGTCGCACACTGCAATGCCACGGAGCCGGTTCGGCTGCGTGGTCCCGACATCTGCCTGACTGAAACGACCCGTTTAGCGGTTCGCGTTTGCAAATGCTGGAGTGGACCGGCCGGAGGGGAAGCGTGCATCCATCCGCTTGGTCTGCTTGCTTACTTAGGCGCTGCCCCGCCGCTTGCCAAGCGAAATGTTGGATCAGCACGCAAGCTGGAGCGCGCGCGGACGTCCGGCGAGGTCGCGATGGAGCTTGACCGCAAAGCCCGCCCCGGCCGCGATCGCACCGACGCTGTCCGCCTGCGTCGTCCCGATCTCCAGCACGACAGCGCCCCCCGGAACGAGCAGTGCTGGAAGTTGGGGGATGAGGACGCGATAGGCGTCAAGTCCGTCGGTGCCGGCGAACAGCGCCCCGGCCGGCTCATGACCGCGAACCGAGATGTCCAGCGGCGCGTCGGCTTCGACATAGGGCGGGTTGGCCAGAATCAAGTCGAACGCGCCCAGATTGTCGCTCCAGCCGGATGCGTCCCAGTCGGCGCGGAGCAGGCGTGCGCGGTCCGCGAGGCCAAGCATCGCCGCATTGGCCGCTGCCACCGCCAGCGCACCCAGCGAGCGGTCGGTACCGATCCCGCTGGCGTGCGGCAATTCAGCCAAAGTCGCCAGCAACAGCGCGCCCGAGCCGGTCCCGCAATCGAGCACGCGCCGTGCCTGGGGCATGGCAGCGAGCGCGGCACCGACCAGCACTTCGCTGTCGCCACGCGGAATCAGCACCGCGGGGGTGACGAGGAAATCGAGCCCGCGAAATTCCTGCCGGCCAAGAATGTAGGCGACCGGCTCATGCCGGTGACGCCGTGCAAGCAGCGGCGCGAAGGTGGCGGGCGGCGCATCGCCCATGTGCCGCAGCAGCAGATCGGAACGCGACACGGCCAGCGCATGGGCCATCAGCAGCTCGGCATCGAGCCGCGCGGTGTCACTGGTCGCAGTAAGGCTGTCAGTCGCTTCGCGGAGGGCCGAGGCGATGGTCACTCACCCAACGCCGCCAGCCGCTTGGCCTGATCCTCCGCGATCAGCGCATCGACCAGCTCGCCCAGCCCCGGGCCCTCCAGAATTTCGGGCAGCCGGTGGAGCGTCAGATTGATCCGGTGGTCGGTCACCCGGCCTTGCGGGAAATTATAGGTGCGGATGCGTTCGGAGCGGTCGCCCGAGCCGACCATTGCTTTGCGCGCTTCGGCCTCGGCACCCTGCGCCTCGGCGCGGCGCAGATCATACAGCCGCGTGCGCAGCACCTGCATCGCCTTGGCCTTGTTCTTGTGCTGGCTGCGCTGGTCCTGCTGGATCACCACCAGCCCGGTCGGCAAATGGGTCAGCCGCACGGCAGAATCGGTGGTGTTGACGTGCTGGCCGCCTGCCCCGGAGGCGCGGTAGATGTCGATCTTGATATCGCCGTCGTCGATCTGGACATCGACCTCGTCGGGTTCGGGCAGCACCGCGACGGTCGCCGCCGAAGTGTGGATGCGGCCTCCGGACTCAGTGACGGGCACCCGCTGCACCCGGTGGACCCCGCTTTCGAACTTGAGCCGCGCGAACACCCCGGTTCCCGCGATATTGGCGACGACTTCCTTGAACCCGCCGATTTCATTGGCGTTGGCCGAGATCATTTCAACCCGCCAGCCCTGTTCGGCGGCGAAGCGCTCATACATGCGGTAGAGGTCGGCAGCGAACAGCGCGGCCTCGTCGCCGCCGGTTCCGGCGCGAATTTCGAGCATCGCGGGGCGGCTGTCGGCCGAATCGCGCGGGAGCATGGCGATCGCGAGTTGGCTTTCGGCTGCGGGAAGTTCTTCGGTGATCCGCGCGACATCGTCCGCGACCAGCGCGCGCATTTCAGGATCGCTCTCGTCGAGCGCGGCGAGGCTGGCGAGCTCGCCGCGCATCGTCTGGACCTCCTCAGCGGCCCGCACAATTGGTTCAAGCTCGGCATAGTCTCGCGATGCGGCGACGAACTCCGCCCCCTCGAGCGTGCCCGAAGCCAGCCGCGCTTCGAGTTCAGCGAAGCGGGAGGAGATTTGGGCCAGGCGGGCGTCGGAGATGGTCATTCCGGAATACGGATAGGCTTTGTACCTCTGGGACGCGCTTTTTCTTGGCCGAGTTTCAATGCGAGCGCGTTCCACAGCGAACGCATCCCCAATGGGCTTAACGCGAGGTCTTCTTGAGAAAAGTAGCTATCGACCAACATTGATTTGGGCGATAGCTCACCGTCGTCTCGAACGGTTAGTATGACAGACGCGCCATCTCTCTTCGCTTTGTCGAACTGCTTTTTTTGGTTCGATTTGAAGCACTGCTCGACGGCGAATGGGCGGTTCCAGCGAGCCCCATCGATCTCGTGAATCATTCTTGGAATTTCCTGGCGCAGATAGCTCACGAGCGCAGTTGCCTTTGAAACTGCACATTGCCCGTCGGAAATAATGACCAACCATTCCGTTGCGGGGAGGTTGACCTTTGAAGCCCCCACCAACATCGCCAACCGCTCGATCCCTGCGGCCCAGCCGACCGCAGGCGTATGCGGCCCGCCGAGAGTCTCGATCAGCCCGTCATAGCGACCGCCGCCGAGCACCGTTCCTTGCGCACCCAGCCGGTCGGTGACGAATTCGAAAGCGGTGTGACGATAGTAGTCGAGGCCGCGGACCAGCGCGGGGGCGCGGGTCCAGGCAACGCCCGCGGCGTCCAGCCCTGAGGTGACGGCGCCGAAGAAGTCCTGCGCCTCGCCCGACAGAAAATCGTCGATCTTCGGCGCATCCGTCACAAACGCCTGGTCTCGCGGGTCCTTGCTGTCGAGGATACGCAGCGGGTTGGCGGTGAGGCGTTCCTGGCTGATTTCCGACAGATCGGCGCGGTGGGCTTCGAAATAGTCTACCAGCGCGGCGCGCCATGCCTCACGGCTATCGGCATCGCCCAGCGTGTTGAGCATCAGCGTCACGCCGTCCGATATTCCCAGCTCCTTGAGCAACTGATCCGCCATCGCCAGCAGTTCGACATCGGCTTGCGGCTCGGCAGCGCCGATGATCTCGGCGTCGAGCTGGTGGAACTGGCGGTAGCGGCCCTTTTGCGGGCGCTCGTAGCGAAACAACGGCCCATGCGTCGCCAGCTTGAGCGGCGCGTGCTGCTGCCAACCGTTGGTGAGGTAGGCGCGGGCGATCCCGGCGGTGAATTCGGGCCGCAGGGTGAGCGATTCATCGCCGCGATCAAGGAAGCTGTACATTTCCTTCGAGACCACATCGGTGGTCTCACCGATGCTCCGGGAGAACACTTCGGTCTTTTCGAACACCGGCATTTCGGCGCGGCGGAAGCGGTAAAGTTTGCGCACCCGCTCGAAGGTTTCGACGACGTGCGCAAAAGCCTCGGCCTCGGCACCAAAGATGTCCTGCGTTCCGCGAATGGCTTGGGGCGTGCTCATGATCGGTGCGCTTAGCCGCAATGTGGTTCGTCGAAAAGGCTTGGGCGTTGGCGAGAGCGATAGTTGCAGCCGTGACCGGTTGACGGCATGACATGCGCCATGAGAAAATTCCGTGCGGTCGCCCCGCTCCTAATCGCGCTCCTGTCGTCCACGCCGCTGCTTGCCCAGCCAGCGGTGCGCTCTGCGCCGATGGCGGTGCCGATCGCCCGGACCGTGCCCGATGCGGTCGATACCCCGTATCCCGGCGGGGCGATGACGCTCGACATCGATGCCACCGATACCATGCGCGGGGCCTATCGCGTGACCCAGACGATCCCGGTCAGGGCAGGGACAAGCCGGTTGACGCTGCTTTACCCGCAGTGGCTACCCGGCACTCACGGCCCGCGCGGACCGCTGGCCGAGCTGGTCGATGTGCGTTTCTACTCGGGTACCAAGCTGCTCAAATGGACTCGCGATCCGGTCGAGGTCTTTGCTTTCCACGTCGATCTGCCGGCCGACACGCGCGAGGTGACCGCCAAATTCATCCATACCTCGCCGCTCCAGACCACCGAGGGGCGGATCACCATGACGCAGGAAATGCTCAATCTGCAGTGGGAGAAGATGAGCCTTTATCCTGCGGGACATTATGTGCGGCAAATCCGCGTGCGACCGACCGTGACGTTCCCTGCGGGATGGAGTTCCGCGACCGCGCTCGACGGCAAGGCGGTCAAAGGCAACCGGGTGAGCTGGGCCGAAACCGATTACGAAACTTTGGTTGATTCGCCGATCTTTGCCGGTGCCCATTTCCAGGCGTTCGATCTGGGCAAAGGAGTTACGCTCCACGTCATGGCGGACAAGCCCGAGCAGCTGGCGGTGAAACCCGAACACATCGCGCCGCACCGCGCATTGGTGGAGGAAGCGCTGCTCGCGTTCGGCGCGCAGCATTACGATCACTATGAGCTGCTGCTGGCGCTGACCGACCGGATGGGCGGGATCGGGCTTGAGCATCACCGCTCGAGCGAAAACCAGCTCGAACCTACGGCGTTCACCAAATGGGACGATAACGAGTGGGATCGCGGGTTGCTGCCGCACGAATATTCGCACAGCTGGTCGGGCAAGTTCCGCCGCCCCGCGCGGTTGTGGACCCCCGACTATCGCCAGCCGATGCAAGGCGATTTGCTGTGGGCGTATGAAGGGCAGGACCAGTTCTGGGGGCTGGTGCTGGCGGCGCGCTCGGGGCTGCAGGGCAAGGCGATGGTGCTGGGGCAGCTCGCCAGCTGGGCGGGCAATTTCTCGCAGCAGCCCGGCCGCGGCTGGCGCTCGGTCGAGGATACCGGCAACGATCCGGTGTTTGGCGCGCGCAAGCCCAAGCCCTACGCCTCGCTGGCCCGCAGCGAGGACTATTACACCGAAGGCGCGCTGATCTGGCTCGAAGCCGACCAGATCATCCGGACCGGCACCGGCGGCACCAAAAGCATCGACGATTTCGCCCGCGCCTTCTTCGGGATGCGGAATGGCGATTGGGGCGAGCTGACCTTCGAGCAGGCCGATGTCGTCGCCACGATGAACAGCGTCTTTCCCCATGACTGGGCGAGCTTCCTCAAGACCCGGCTCGACACTCCGGGCCAGCCGGCACCACTCGCCGGTATCGAGGCGGGCGGCTACCATCTGGTCTGGCGCGATGAGCCAAACCCTTACGACAAGGCGCGGATGACCGATGCCAAAAACCTGTCGCTGACCTATTCGCTGGGGCTGACGATCGACAAGGACGCCAAAATTACCGCGACCCAGTGGAACAGCCCGGCCTTCAACGCCGGGGTGGTCAACGGTGCCAAGGTGATCGCGGTCAACGGTGCTACCTACGACGCAGACGGCCTCAAGAAAGCGATTACCGACGCAAAGACCGGAAAACCGCTCGAACTGCTGTTCCAGCGCGGCGACCGCTTCCAGACGGTCAAACTCGATTACCGCGGGGGCTTGCGCTACCCGTGGCTTGAGCGTGCCGCACCCGGCACCGCGCCGACCGGGCTCGACCGCCTGCTCACGCCGCGCCGTCCGGGAGCAGCTTCACAATGACCAAGACGGGAGGCAAGCAGGGCCTGAAGCTCGGCAATCGGCTGCTCCCCCCGCGCTTCCTCGCGTTCCTTTTGGCCTTGCCACTGCTGTGGCTGGCACTGCGCGCCATGCAGCTCGACACCGACTGGCGCGATGCGGCGGCGATGAGTTTCGACGCAGCCGCGCTGGCGTTCCTGCTCTCGCTTTACCCTCTGGTGCGCGACAGCGACCCCGCCGCGATCCGCCAGCATGCGCAGGACAACGATGCCAACCGGATTCTGGTGCTGGTGCTCACGACCGGGCTGACGCTTGTGGTCATGGCAGCGATAACCGGCGAGTTGCCCGGAGCGCAGCGCCATGAGTGGCCGGCGATCGCCAAGCTGGTCGGCACGCTGCTGCTGACCTGGCTGTTCGCCAATACGGTCTATACGCTGCACTATGCGCATGCGTTCTATGCCAAGGATCCCAAGCACGGCGGCGATTTTGGCGGGCTCGACTTTCCGGGCACCAAGACGCCCGACTACCTCGACTTCGCCTATTTCGCCTTCACGCTGGGGATGACCTTCCAGACCTCCGACGCCAGCATCACGCTGCGTCCGGTGCGCCGTATCGCCCTGCTGCACTGCTTTGCCGCATTTATCTTCAACCTCGGCGTGATCGCCTTCACCATCAACGCGCTGAGCGGCGGGAAGTAGGGTCTGTCCAGTGTGCGGCAAAGCCCTTGCTGCACTGCAGCGCAAGGCTTATGGACGTGACCCATGCGTATCGACCTGATCCCCGCCGGCGCCAATCCGCCGCACGAGCTTAATATCGTCATCGAAGTGCCGATCGGCGGCGAGCCGATCAAATACGAGCTCGATAAGGCCTCTGGCGCGCTGTTTGTCGACCGCATCCTCCACACGCCGATGCGCTATCCCGCCAACTACGGCTTCGTGCCGCATACTTTGGGCGAAGACGGCGATCCGCTCGACGCGCTGGTGATCACGCGCTCACCAATCGTCCCGGGCGCGGTGATCCGGGTTCGTCCGGTGGGCGTGCTGCTGATGGAAGACGACAAGGGCGGCGACGAGAAGCTGATTACCGTGCCGGTCGATTCGACCTTCCCCTATTACCGCGAGGTCGCCGGGCACGGGGATTTGCCGCCGATTGTCACCCAGCAGATCGAGCACTTCTTCCAGCATTACAAGGATCTTGAACCCGGCAAATGGGCCAAGCTCAACGGCTGGGGCGACGCGGAAGAGGCCAAGCGGATCATCGTCGAGGCGATCGAGCGGGCCACCGCTGCGGGCTACTGAACCCCCCGCACTACTCCCCCGCGATCATCATCCCGTCGATGCGGATGGTCGGCACATTGATCGAGCGATGCCATTCGAGGTCATTTGCCGGGGTCAACGCTGCGAACATGTCGAGCAGATTGCCCGCGATCGTAAACTCCGCCACCGGTCCGGCAAGCTCGCCATTGACGATGCGGAAGCCCGAGGCCCCGCGGCTGTAATCGCCGGTCACCCCGTTGACGCCGTGGCCGATCAGCTCGGTGACATAGACCCCGTCGGCGATGTCGCTCATCAATGCTGTGGCGGAAAGCGTGCCCGCACCAAGGTGGACATTGCTGGCACCCACGCCCGGAGCACCGCTTGCGCCCCGCACCGCATGGCCGGTCGGCATCGCGCCTAGTTGGCGCGCGGCGGCGCTGTCCATCAGCCAGCCGGTAACGCGTCCGCCTGCGACAATGGAACGCGGTGCGGTGGCCAGCCCCTCGCCATCGAACGGGCGCGAGCGCAGCCCGCGCGCGCGATGCGGTACGTCAGCGATCATTATTGCGCTATCGAACAACTGCTGATCGAGCCGGTCGAGCAGGAAGCTCGAGCGGCGCGCGATTGCCGCGCCCGAGATCGCGCCAAGCAAGTGCCCGATCAGCGTCCCCCCGACGCGCGGATCGAACACCACCGGCATCGGCCCGCTTTTGAGGCTGCTTGGATTGAGGCGCGCGACCGCGCGGCTGCCGGCCAGCTCGCCGATATATTGCGGGCTCGGCAAGTCAGTCGCAAACCGCGCCGAACGCCACCCATAATCGCGCTGCATCCCCGAACCCTCGCCCGCGACGACGCTTGCCGAAATCCCGTGGTTGGTGGTGGCATAGGCCCCGGCAAATCCGTGGCTGGTTGCAAGCGCGAAAGTTGTGCGTCCGGCGCTTGCCCCGCCACCTTCGCTGTTGGTGACACCGGGCACCGCGCGGGCTGCATCTTCGGCGGCCTCGGCCATATCGCGCAAGCTTGCCGGAGTGGGTTCGGCGGGATCCTCGATGTCGAGTGTCGGCGGGGCACCCTGCGACAGCAGCCCGGCGGGGGCGAGGCCGGAAAACGGATCCTCGGGCGCGGCGCGCGCCATTGCCACCGCGCGCGTGGCCAGTTCCTCGAGCGCGGCATCGCCCAAATCGCTCGAGCCGATGCTGGCCGAACGCTGGCCGACGAATACGCGCAACCCGATATGCTCGCTTTCCGAGCGCTCGACCTCTTCGAGCCGTCCGAGCCGGACCGAAACGCTTTCCGAAGCGTCGCCGACATAGACCGTATCGGCCGCATCGGCCCCGGCCCGGCGCGCGCGGGTCAGCAGCGCAAGCGTCCGCTGCTGGGCGGTCTGGGGATCGAGCATAGGGGGCAGGTCTCCGGAGGCGGCGAACCGCCGCTCTAGGGACGGACGACCATCAGGGCAATGTCAGCCGAACAGCACCGCCAGCAGCATGAACATCCCCGTCACGAGCAACGGCAGACAGATTGCCATGATCCACAGCATCAGGCGGTCGCGGCGAAAGTAGCTGGCCAGCGACGGATCGGCGGCCTGCGTAGCGTCGAGCCGGTCCCATCGCTTTTCGAACCGGCGGCAGGCGGGGATGATCGCGGCGACCAGCAAGACCAGCGCAAAATAGGGCAGGATCGATCCGCCACTGCCGTGCAGCGCGCCCATCGTCACGAAAATCTGGAGCGCGGTATAGACCAGCAGCGCATAGGCGATGTTGTCGCTCATCCGCTTGCGCCAGTCGAGCGCGCGCGGCGGCGTCGGCTCGCTTGCTTCGCTGTGCTGCCATGCCTTTGCCATCGGCTCTCTCCATCCCTGTCCCGTGGGCCCAGTAAATCACCGAAGGGGGAGGCAGGCAAGCCTTGTTAACTACCGATCGCGACGGCGCCATGCACGAAACCTGCCAAATGGGCTTTCCTGCCTGCAATGAAATGCTAAAGCCCACACAATGAACGAAGTTGCGCAACTGGCCCCGCATGCCGACGCCTCGCCGCCGACCCCGCCCCCATCTCCCGGGAGCGGTCTCGAAGTCATCTCGATCGCCAAGAGCTATGACAAGCGCGCGGTGCTCAGCGACATCTCGCTCTCGGTGGGCAAGGGCGAAGTGCTCGGGCTGCTCGGCCCCAACGGTGCGGGCAAGACCACCTGTTTCTATTCGATCATGGGGCTGGTGCGTCCCGATAGCGGGCGGATCCTGATGGACGGGGTCGATGTCACCAAGCTGCCGATGTATCGCCGCGCGATCTTGGGGCTGGGCTACTTGCCGCAAGAGACCTCGATTTTCCGCGGCATGACCGTCGAACAAAACATCGCCTGCGTGCTCGAACTGGTCGAGCCCGACAAGGAAACCCGCGATGCCGAGCTGGAACGCCTGCTCGACGAATTCGGCTTGCAGCGCTTGCGCTCCAGCGCGGCGATGGCGCTGTCGGGCGGCGAACGCCGCCGTTGCGAGATTGCCCGGGCGCTCGCGGCCAAGCCCTCGATCATGCTGCTCGACGAACCCTTCGCGGGGATCGACCCGCTCTCGATCAGCGATATTCGCGACCTCGTGATCGACTTGAAGCAGCGCGGAATCGGCGTGCTGATTACCGATCACAATGTCCGCGAAACGCTCGACATCGTCGATCGCGCCTGCATCATTTATGGCGGGCAAGTGCTGTTTGCGGGCGGCCCCGAGGCGCTGGTGGCCGACGAAAACGTCCGTCGGCTGTACTTGGGCGAAGGGTTCACGCTGTGATGTGGACCGCGCGCCGGACCTGAGCCATGGCACTGGGGCCGCGCCTTGACCTGAGGCAATCCCAATCGCTGGTGATGACGCCGCAGCTGCAGCAGGCAATCAAGCTGCTGGCGCTGTCGAATCTGGAGATCGAGACCTTCATCGGCGGGGCGCTCGACGCCAATCCGCTGCTCGAAATCGGTGAGACCACGCCGCTGGAGCTTGCCCCGCTTGACGATGACGCGCGGCGCACCACGCTCGAAAGCTCGCCGGTCGACCAGCTGATCGGCGAAGGCCGCGCGGCGGATGACCGGCCGCTCGATATCGACCCCAGCGCGCTCGACCGGGACCGCGATACGGGCGATTTCGGCGGTGAGAGTTTTGCCGGCGGCGGCGAAGGCCCGTCGATCGACGAGCGCGGCAACGACCCAGAAACGCTGGCCGAACATCTCCACGCGCAAGTGGGTCCAGCCTCGCCCGATCCGCGCCTGACGTTCCTCGCGCGTTACCTGATCGACCAGCTGGACGAGGCCGGGTATCTGGCCGCCCCGCTGCGCGAAGTCGCGACCGATCTGGGTGTACCGCTGGCGGAGGCCGAGGCGGCACTGGCACTGGTGCAGTCGCTCGATCCCACCGGCGTAGGCGCGCGCAGCCTCGCCGAATGCCTCGCGCTTCAAGCCAGGGAGGCGGATCGTTACGATCCCTGCATGGCACGGCTGATCGACAATCTCGAGCTGGTCGCGCGCGGCGAATTCGCCCGGCTCAAGCGAATGTGCGGGGTCGACGACGAAGACTTTGCCGAGATGCTGGGCGAGCTGCGCGGCTACGACCCCAAGCCAGGGCTGCAATTCGGCGCAAGCGGGGGCGAGCCGGTGGTGCCCGATATCCTCATCCGAACCGCAAAGGATGGCTGGGACATCGCGCTCAACCAGGCGACGCTCCCGCGCCTCTTGGTCAATCGCAGCTATTACCTCGAGATGCGCGGCGCGTGTGACGACAAGACCGCCAAGGGATGGCTGTCGGACAAACTGGCCGAGGCGAACTGGCTGGTCAAAGCGCTCGACCAGCGCCAGCGGACCATCCTCAAGGTCGCGGTGGAGCTGGTGAAGCAGCAGGACGGGTTCTTTCGCCGCGGCGTGTCCGAGCTGAGGCCACTCACCCTGCGAACCGTGGCCGAGGCGATTTCGATGCACGAATCAACCGTGAGCCGCGTCACCTCGAACAAATACCTCCACTGCGAACGCGGCACTTTCGAGCTCAAATACTTCTTCACTTCGGGCGTCGCCCGCGTCAGCGCCTCCGGCGGGGGGACCGGCGGCGAAGGCGGAGTGTCCGCCGAGGCGGTCAAGGCGGCGATTCGGCAGCTGATCGATGCGGAGGACCCCAAGGCCATCCTGTCCGACGATGCACTGGTCGATTTGCTCAATGCCAAGGGCTTCGATCTCGCCCGTCGGACGGTGGCGAAATACCGCGAAGCGATCGGCTTGCGCAGCTCGGTCCAGCGTCGACGGCACAAGGCGCTCGCTGCGGTACGCTAGGCGGTGAAATGCCCGGCCGCGCCCTTCGGGAAAATGCGCTTGCATTGCGCTGCGGCTGCGCAATCATCGCGTAGCGAGCGCCGCTCGCTTTGGGGGTGGGGGAGATATCGATGGAGCAGTCGGCACGCGCGAGCCGCAGGGAGTTTCTTGCCTGGTGCATCTCAATGCGGCTTCGCTGGGGCCGACGTCGCGCGCGATGCTCGCCGCAACGATAGAGGCTTGGCGGCGGCTGGAGAGCAGCCCGGTCTACATGGGCTATGGGAAGTCGGGCGATGACAAGGTCGTAATCCAGGCCGATGCGGTCCGCGGCAAGGCGGCGGCGCTGCTCGGCTGCGACGCCGAGGAAATCATGATCACGCACGGGACCACGGACGGCATGAATACCGTTGCGCAAGGAATCGTGCTGAGTGCAGGCGACCGCATCCTGACAACCGATCAGGAGCACGAAGGAGGCAGTCTTTGCTGGGAATACCGGGCCCGGCGCGACGGCGTGACGATCGATCGTATCGCCATCCTGCCGACCGAATTTGACGCGCTGCGCATTGTCTGGCGGTTCGAACAGGCGATTACTCCGGCAACGCGGATCATCAGCTTCAGCCATGTGATCACCACAACCGGACTGCGCATGCCTGTCGCCGAAATCGCCGCGCTCGCGCGCCGACGAGGCATCCTCTGCGTCGTCGACGGAGCCCAGGCGGCAGGCAATATCCCGGTCGATGTCAAGGCGCTCGGCTGTGATGCTTATGCGACCAGCGGGCATAAATGGCTGATGGGGCCAAAGGGGACCGGCCTACTCTACGTCAGTCGCGAAGCGGACGCGCAGATCGTTCCGATCCAGTGGGGAGATGCCCGTCGCTATGGAGCAGAGGCGGCGGGGGTCGGCGCGATGACGCTGGTCGTTGGCTTCGGCGCGGCGCTCGACGCAATCCGTGGCTGGGGAATGGCTGCGATCGAACGGCGCAATCTGGACCTGCGCACCCGCATGTATGAGGGTTTGCGGGAGATCGAGGGGTTGCGCGTTGTCGGACCGCCGCCGGGTCCGCTGGCAAGCGCGATCGTCGCCTGCGCTCTTCCCGACGCGCTCGATAGTCGCATGGTCCAGCAGGCGCTTCATGACCGCCACGGGATTCTGGTGAAGATGGCGGAAAAGCGCTGGCTGAACGGGCTGCGCTTCTCGCCGCACGTCTTCAATACCATTGCCGATGTGGACTATACCCTGCGCGCGCTCCGCACCGAGCTTCGCCCTGGTTCGTGACTACAACCAATTATGTGGTGACACCCGAATTGCCCCGAATTGAAGTCCAGCGCCAGCGGCAGAAGGCGCTCACCGGAGTGCGCCGGGCTGGGGCACGGGGCGGCCGGATCGCCAAGGCGCTCGCCGCGGTGCGCTCAACCGGGCGAAGCACGCGCCACATCGCGCGGAACGCTTCGCGTTACACTTCGTTACAGACCCGCGAGGGGAAACGGCCGCTGGCGCGGGGACCGCAGAGTCCTGGCCGCCATGCCTCGCGAAGGAGACGCATCGTGAAATCATCTATCCTGTTACTCATGGCCGCAGCATCGCTGCCGCTGGGCGCTTGTACAAACATGGGCAGCGATCGCACGCTGGCCTCGGCCGGCACGGGCGCGGCGATCGGCGCAGCGGGCGGTGCGGGTATTGCCGCAATCGCTGGCGGCGATCTGCTCACCGGTGCACTGATCGGTGGCGCGGTCGGCGGCTTGGCGGGTGCCGTGTGGGCAGACCGCGACAACGATGGCCGCGCCGACGGCTATTATCGCGGCGGCCAGTACTATGCCGGTGAGCCCGGCCAGTACCAAAGCGCATCTGCACCGACCTGCCGCTCGGTGGGCGGTACGGCTTTGACCGGTGCTGGAGTTGGCGCTGCGGCCGGGGCGGGCGTTGGTCTTTTGGCCAGCGGTGTGGGCGTGCTTGAAGGCGCGCTGGTCGGGGCTGCAGTCGGCGGCTTGGCCGGTGCGGTTTGGGCCGACAGCAACAACGATGGCTGCGCTGACGGCTATACGCGCGAAGGCCGCTACTATTCGGGTGGTCCCGTGGTCCAGCCGATCCCCTATCGCACGGGTGAACGCGGCTGATGCTGCCGGGCAGCATTGTTCCGGACTGGGTGCGGCGCTCGCGTCGCTTCCGCCGGACAATGCTGCTCGCGCTCGGCGCGGTTGCGCTGGTTCCGCCAAGCGGCGTTGCGGCGCAGGCGCGGCCCGAGTGGGGGCAATATGGCGCTGAGGACTTGCGGGACGCGATTGCCCGGCGCGCCGATTCCGATTTGCGCGCATTTTACGCCAGCCGCACGAACCGGCCGTTGTGGATCGATGACTCGGGCCGACTGACCCCGGCCGCCGACATCCTGTTGCGCCAGGTCGAGACCGCCCAGTTCGACGGCCTCAAACCGAAAAAATTCAAGCCCGGCGACCTCGCCAGAGCGCTCGACCGGGCGGAGCAGGGCAGTCCCGACGCGCTCGCCCGCGCCGAAATTGCGCTGTCCAGGACACTGGCAAATTACGTGAAGGCGATGCGTGCCGCGCCGCATGCGCCGATGAGCTATGAGAGCGAGGCGCTGAGCCCCGTCGTGCCGACCACCGCCGCCGCGCTGGCAGCGGCGGCGTCCGCCGATTCGCTCGACAACTATGTCCAGTCGATGGGCTGGATGCATCCGCTCTATGCGCCGCTGCGAGAGGCAATCGGTGCCGGGAACTTCAGCGACGAACAGCGCGACCAGATCTGGTTGAACCTTGAGCGGGTACGCGCGCTTCCCGCCTATGCCAGCGGACGTCACGTGCTGATCGACGCGGCGAGTGCGCGGCTGTGGATGTATGACAACGGCCGGATGGTCGATTCGATGAAAGTCGTGGTTGGCAAGCCCGCGACCCAGACCCCGACGATGGCGGGCTTCATCCGTTATGCAATCGTCAATCCGTACTGGAATCTGCCCGACGATCTGATGCCCAGCCGGATTACCGACCATGTCCTGCGCAGCGGGCCCGGCTATGTCGCGGCCAACCGCTACCAGATCCTGCCGAGCTGGGATGAGGGCGCGCCGGTGCTCGATCCGCGCAAGGTGGACTGGCAAGCCGTCGCTGCAGGCACCCAGACCATCCGCGCAAGGCAATTGCCCGGGCCGGGCAACTTCATGGGCAGCGTCAAGTTCATGTTCCCCAACCCGCAGGGCATCTATTTGCATGACACCCCCGAGCGCGACTTGCTGGCCAAGGATGCGCGCCAGTTCAGCAATGGCTGCGTGCGGCTCGAGGATGCCCAGCGGCTCGGCCGCTGGCTGATGGGCAAGCCGCTGCCGCGCAATTTGCGCGCGCCCGAGCAGCGGATCGAGCTGCCCGAGGTGGTGCCGGTTTACATCACCTATCTGACCGCGATGCCTGAAAACGGCCGGATAGCGTTCCGCGACGATGTTTATGCGCGCGACCGGACACAATTGGCGATGAGCGGAACGAACACCAACGCACGCTAGCCGGGTGGGCAGTCCTCGGTAAAAAGACGCTGGCAGGCGTGCGTTGAGGCGCTAAGCTACCTCCGCAAAACGAGGGGATGCTGTCATGAAAATCCGTCTGCTGGCCGCCTGTGCGCTGGCCGCAATTGCTACGCCCGTGCTGGCCAAGCCGGTCGATTACCGCGTGCTGACGCTGGGGACCGACATTGGCCACTACACGGTCGATCGCGAGGGCGAGCGGATCACGGTCGACTACGATTTCAAGCAGAACGGGCGCGGGCCGACGATCAAGGAAGCGGTGCGCGTCGATGCGAGTGGTGCGCCGCTCGACTGGACAATCACAGGGCGCACCACCTTCGGCAATGCGGTGAGCGAGAGTTTCCGTCGCACCGCGAGCGGGGCCGAGTGGAGCGACCTCGCCGGGCCGGGGCACATCCGGGGCAAGGATGCGCCGCATTACTACGCCGCGCAGAACGGCTCGCCGCTCGATGCCTCCCTGCTCGCCAGGGCCTTGCTCGCCGCGCCCGGTCACACGCTCAAGGTGGCCCCCGGCGGGACGGCAACCTTGACCGAGCGCGACCGGCGGACATTCGACGGGCCGGACGGCAGGATCGAGGCGATCACCTATGAGCTGTCGGGCCTGTCGCTCAATCCGTCCTATCTGACGCTCGACGCCAATGGCGATTTCTTCTCGGTGGAAAGCGCCAGCTTCATCATCGCGCGCGCGGGCTATGAGAAGACCGCCGACCAGCCGCTGCGCGATCTTGCCGAACGGCTCGCGTCGGAACGCTTTGCTGCCTTGCAAACCCAAGGCGCGCATCATTTTGCCGGGCCCGTGCGGATCCGCAACGTGCGAATCTTCGATCCCGCCGCCAAGGCACTGACCGGCCCGAGCGACGTGGTGGTATCGGGCAACCGCATTGCCGAAGTCACCCCTGCGGGCAGCGCCGCCACTCCCGGCGAGACGCAGATCGAGGGCAATGGCGGCACGCTGGTTCCCGGGATGTACGAGATGCACGGTCATCTGGGGCAGGAGGACGCGCTGCTCAATGTGCTGGCGGGGATCACCTCGCTGCGCGACATGGGCAACCAGAACGAGGTGCTCGACCAGCTGGTCGCACGGATCGACAAAGGCGAAGTCGCCGGACCCCGCGTGACCCGCAGCGGCTTCATCGAGGGCAAGAGCGAGTTCAGCGCGCGCAACGGGATCGTGGTGGCGAGCGAGGCCGAAGCGATCGATGCGGTTCGCTGGTATGCGGCGCGCGGCTATTGGCAGGCCAAGCTGTATAACTCGATGAACCCCGCCTGGGCCCGGGCCACGGTGGCCGAAGCGCACCGGTTGGGAATGCGGGTGGCGGGCCACGTCCCGGCTTTTTCCAGCGCCGATGCGATGATCGCGGCCGGGTTCGACGAGATTACTCACGTCAACCAACTGATGCTCGGCTGGGTGCTCAATCCGGGTGAGGATACGCGCACGCTGTTCCGCTTCACCGCGATGCGGCGCTTCCCGCAGCTCGATATCCATTCAGCCAAGGTCATGCATACGCTCGACGAAATGGTCGCCCGCCACACTGCGCACGAACCGACCATCGGCATCCACGAACTGGGGCTCACTGCGCTCGACGGCAAGCCCAACCCCGGCGCGCTCGACTATATCGATCACATGCCGCCGGCCGAGCAACGGGAGCTCAAGCAGGCGCTGTTCGGCACCGATACCCCCGAGCAGCGTGCGCAATATGTCGCCGCTTTTGCCAAGATCATCGAGACGCTGACCGAAATGAACCGGCGCGGCATCCTGCTGATCCCCGGCACCGACACCGGCGGGGCCTTCACCTATCACCGCGAGCTCGAACTGTTCGGCCGGCTGGGCATGACCCCGGCGCAAGTGCTGAGCCGCGCGACGCTGGAAATGGCGCGTTACCTGGGGCAGGATCAGCGACTCGGCTCGATCGAGCGCGGTAAGCTGGCCGATTTCTTCCTGATCCCCGACGATCCGACCAAGGACCTCAAGGCAATCAAAGCGATTGCGATGGTGATGAAGGACGGCACGGCATATTTTCCGGCCGAAATCTATCCGCGGCTAGGGATCACGCCGTTTGCACCGACGCCGACGGTGGTGGCGGGGAAGTAGGGAGAGCGGGGGCGAGTCCGATCGGATCGCCGCCGAGCACCTGACGAACCGCGAAAGGTTACAAAAGGTGACTCCTGGATGACATACCGAGATGGGGCCGGGGGGCGGGCGGCATGCAGTTCGTAATGTTGATTGATAAGCGCTATATATCAAATGGATAGGTAGCGACCGAGGCTAATTGGTATTGTGTCCCCCGGAATTCCGGTATTCACAATTCAACGGACTCTAGACGGCGAGTGCAATCAGGTCCGAATAGCGCGGATGGTTGCAGATGGAGTCGAAGTCGGAATCATTCCTGAACCACAGCTTCATGTCGGGCCCAAACAGGGGCAGTAGCATTTCCAAGATGTCAATGGCTGTATCGAATTCACCCAACAGCGCGTATGTGCAAGCGGCATTGTAACGGACCAAATTGTCGTCTGGATCAATTGCGAGCGCTCGCTCCAGCCATTGCTTTGCTCTATCGTTTTCACCTAGCCGTGCCAGGGAGCACGCACCTAGCTGTGCTGGTCTTGAGCTTTCTGGATGAAGCCGAAGCGCCTCCTCGGCGCGCTTGAGCCCGATTCGCGCATATTTGAGGCCTTCTTTAGCGCGCCCAAGAGAGCGAAAAACCTCTTGGAGTACAAGGGGTGATTGATAGTCGTCTGGTTGAATCTCAAGTGCCCGTAAATAATATTTGGCCGCTTGCTCAAATTCTCCGTGGGTGGAGAAGAATTGTGCATAAAATTGATTGGCTTCATAGCAGTTTGGATCGAGTTCCAGGGCTCGCTCAAAGGCAGTGATCGCCTCATCCCGGCGTTCGGTACCCATCAACGCAAGGCCACGCGCCGCTTCGGCCTCCGCCAGATTGGGATCAATCGCAAGCGCTTTACCGGTAAGTTCCAGGATTTCGTCAACAGAAGCCTTCACACCGTGACGTGAATTGAGCCATGAATCGCAATTGGCCATTCCGGCGTATGCCCGGGCGTAATTGGGATCGAGTTCAACCGCGCGCGCGAACATCGTTCGGCTCAGCGTCAGGGAAGATTTTGTCCTCGTGGCAAAAAGCTGTCGGCCTCTCAGATAAAGTGTGTAGGCCTCAACATTATTGGTTGGTGCCTGCTCGATGGCCTTTTTCTCCTCCGGCAGGAGCGTGACCCTGAGCTGCTCGACGATGGTTTTGGTGATCTCATCCTGAACGGCGAAAATATCGGAGAGATCGCGGTCGTAACGCGCCGCCCATAGGTGGCCGTCGGTTGCGCCTTCGATCAGCTGCGCGGTGATCCGCACCTTGTTGCCAACCTTGCGGACGCTGCCTTCGACCACATAGGAGACGCCTAGCTGCCTGGCGATCTGTTCCAGGTTCAGCGCCTTGCCCTTGTAGGTAAAGACCGTGTTGCGGCTAAGCACGAACAGGCCGGAAACGTTCGAAAGATCGGTAATGATGTCTTCGGTAATACCGTCGCTGAAGAATTCCTGCTCGGGATCGCTACTCATGTTGGCAAAAGGCAGCACCGCTATTGACGGCTTGTCGGTCCGCGCCGCCGGTTGCGCAGCGGCTCCGGCCCGGGAGAAACCGGGCGACAAGGCCACCGCCATGTTGATAAAATAGACGTGTACCGGCTGGGCGATGTTTTTGACGGTCTTCTCGCCCTGATCGAGAAACTCCATTTCGAGTCTATTGCCGACCTGGTTGCGCGCTGCTGCCGAGCAGGCAATCCCGCCGGGGCTGGCCAGGCCCTCAAGCCGCGCTGCCATGTTGACACCTTCACCGAAGAAGTCATCGCCATCGACGATGACGTCGCCGACATTGATGCCGATGCGGAACTTGATGTGGCGGTCTTCGGGGACCCCGGCATTGCGATCCACCATGCCGCGCTGGATTTCGACCGCACAGCGGGCCGCATTGATCACGCTGCCGAACTCGACCAGGAAGCCGTCGCCCATCGTCTTGAAGATGCGTCCGCAGTGCTTGGCCATGGTAGGATCGAAGAACTCACGACGATGCTGCTTCAGCACGCTCATGGTGCGCTCTTCGTTGGCCTCCATAAGCCGGCTGTAACCCACGACGTCAGCAGCCAATATGGCCGCTAGTCGGCGCTCAACCTGATCCTCGCCCATGCCCGCCCCAGATCCCCAAAAAAAGTGAGGCTACACGCCAAGGCGAGGTTTTGCTATCGCCACGACAGCAGTCGGCTGGAGGGCGGCTTTTGGGGCAATCGCGATCGTCCGACGCGCTGCAAATTCTTGCCAATTGCGCAATTTCGGCAATTTCGAGGAGACTATACAAATTAGCCATCCTCGCGCGCGCCCGTCTATGCTCAAGCTTCCAGCTCGATGTCCCAATAGAGCCAGTCGCGCCAGGTTTCGTGCAGATAATTGGGCGGGAAGCCTTTGCCGCGTTCCTGCAAATGCCAGTTGGTCGGGCGGATCGGTGCGACCTGCAGCGGCATCCGCGCCTGTTTGGGGGTGCGCCCGCCCTTCTTGAGGTTGCACGGCGCGCAGGCGGTGGCGACATTTTCCCAGCTGGTCTTGCCGCCCAGCCGCCGCGGAATCACGTGATCGAAGGTGAGGTGGCTGGGGCTGCCGCAATACTGGCAGCAGAACCTATCGCGCAGGAACAGGTTGAACCGGGTGAAGGCGGGGAATTCGCTGGTCCGGACATATTGCCGAAGCGCGATCACCGAGGGGATTCTCATGTCGAGCGAGGGCGAATGGACCTGCCGGTCGTAGCTCGCGACGATGTCGACTCGCTCGAGGAACACCGCCTTGATCGCGGTCTGCCACGGCCACAGGCTCAGCGGGTAATAACTGAGGGGGGTGTAGTCGGCGTTGAGCACCAGCGCAGGGCAATTGGCAAGGTGGCGGGAGGGATCCTCCCCGGCGCTGCGGAACCTGGCCGCGCGCTCGATCAGCTCGGCCTTGAACATGGCTCCGCTTGGGTGATGAAATTGACGGGATCGTGACTGCTCATGTCTGCCAAGGGAGCATGGCGGACAGCCCCGCGTCAACCCTTTGCTTGGTCGCGCATCCACAGCCTTGCCGACATCGGCGCGCCCGGTAAAACGGCGCGAACATGATCCGCACCCGCTTCGCCCCCAGCCCCAATGGCGCGCTCCACCTTGGCCATGCCTATGCGGCAGTGGTCGCGCACGATCTGGCGCGCGCGGCGGGAGGCGAGTTTCTGCTGCGGATCGAGGATATCGACGGCGCCCGCAGCCGGGCGGCGCTGGTGCCCGAATTCCTTGCCGATCTGGCGTGGTTGGGGCTGCAATGGGACGGCGATGTGGTGTTCCAGTCCACCCGCCTTGGCAGCCACATCGCGGTGGGCGAGGAGCTCAGGGCCATGGGTTTGCTCTACCCCTGCCACTGTACCCGCGCCGAGATCGCCACCGCTGCCCGCGAAATGGGGCCGGACGGGCCGATCTATCCGGGCACCTGTCGCACCCGGCCAGCCAATCCCTTCGGCGCGGCATGGCGGCTCGACATGGCCAAGGCCACAGCGCTGACCGGGCCGCTGGACTGGATTGACGAGCTTGCTGGTCCGCAACGCGCATCGCCCGAGCACTTCGGCGATGTCGTGCTGCTGCGCAAGGAAGCACCCGCCAGCTTTCACCTCGCCGCCACGCTCGACGATGCGGCGGATGGCATCACACTGGTGACGCGCGGCGCCGATTTGTTCGCCGCGACGCATATCCACCGCCTCTTGCAGGCCTTGTTAGCCCTCCCGGTGCCATTGTGGCACCATCATGCACTGTTGTGTGAAGCGGACGGCACCAAGCTGGCCAAGCGCCGCAACGCGCCCTCGCTGGCCGACCGGAGACGCGCAGGGGAAGACGGTCGAGCGTTGGCGGATGCTCTTCGCGCGGGACGCTTACCCGCTGGTATTTCGCTGGCGACCGTCTTAAATGGGAAGGTATGAAAACCGTCTTCTTCTCCATCGTCATCGCCGCGCTGGTCATCATGGTTGTGGTCAGCCTCGTCCGCGGCATCATCGCCTTCATGAAAAGTACCAAGCTGGACCTCGAGCGCGACGAGGGCACTGGCGCCTCGGAAATGCAGCTGCTGCAGAACAAGATGATGTTCAACCGCATCAAGTATCAGGCCGCAGCGGTGCTGGTCGTGGCGATCCTGCTGGCGATCAGTCGCTAACCCCTTGGTCAAGCTCAACAAGATCTACACCCGCACCGGCGACGATGGCACCACCGGGCTGGTCGATGGCTCACGCTGCCCCAAACACGCCGCGCGGATGGAAGCGATCGGCGCAGTCGACGAGGCCAACAGCGCGATAGGGCTGGCGGTGGTTGCGCTGGGCACAAACGATCACGCCGCCGCACTGGTGCGCATCCAGAACGACATGTTCGATCTGGGTGCCGATCTGGCCACGCCGGGTGGCGATTTTGCGCCATCGGGAATGGTGCTGCGGATTGTCGCCGCACAGTCGGTCTGGCTCGAAAGTGCAATCGACGCGCTCAACACGGGCGTGCCCCCGCTGACCAGCTTCATCCTGCCCGGCGGCAGCGAAGGTGCGGCGCGGATCCATGTTGCGCGCGCGGCGGTGCGCCGGGCCGAGCGGGCGATGACCGCGCTGGCGGCGGCCGAGCCGGTCAATCCGGCCGCGCTGGCCTATGCCAACCGGCTGTCCGACTATCTGTTCGTGCTCGCGCGCGCGATCAACGCCGGGGCAAGTGGCGACGTTTTGTGGGTACCCGGCCAAAACCGCTAGATTCGCCCGCGCATCCCCGCTAGGCCGCGCCCTTTGCTGCACTTGCGAAGGAATCGGGCATGCAGACAGTCGCAGTCATCGGGGCGGGCCAGATGGGCACCGGCATCGCCCAGACAGTCGCGCAAAACGGGCTCAGAGTCCTGATATCCGACCTCGACCTCGCGCATGCCGAGGCGGGCAAAGCCAGGATCGATCAGGCGCTCGCTAAAATGGTCGGCCGCGGCAAGATCACCCCTGACGAAGCCGAGGCCGCACTCGCCCGGATTACGCCCGTCGC
>DASZZS010000019.1:0-63320 GCA_035543295.1 Novosphingobium sp. | reverse complement strand
ACATCATCACCACGAGGCGGATTACGTCGGGCGAGGAGTTGAAGCACCGGAATGGGCTGGGCGGCTTGGCTCTGGATTTACGGCTCATGCGCGCTCGCTATCACCGCAATGCGGCTCCTGCCACATTGCCCTGACAGAGCCCACGAAGCTGTTCTGAGGGGCGGTTACCGCCGCGATCACGAAGAAAAGAACCGAAACGCGCATTGAGTCCTTGGGGAATCGTACACTTTCCGGTTAGCTTCACCGCAGGAGAAACGCGCAGGGAGGGTCGTGTGGGGGAGTTTGCGGACTCCGTGCCTCCGGGCGCGGAAGAGGAAGCCGGAATTGCCGATGAAGGACTGCCTGGCGGTGCACGCGCGCTTGCCGGCGCGAGCCTGCTGGCGTTGGCCGCTTGTGGCGGCGGGGGTGGCTCAAGCGGGGGTGGATCCGGTCCAACGCCGACCCCCACTCCCACGCCCACAGTGGCTCCGATCACCGCCGCGCAGGCCTCGCGGTTCCTCTCCCAAGCCGCGATCGGCTATTCGCGTTCGGACATCGCCGACGTCACCTCGCAAGGCTTCGCGGGCTGGCTCAACAGCCAGTTCGGGATGAGTCGACCGCAGAGATTCTGGGATTTTCTGATCGCCGGCGGTTACGACAATGTCGCCAACCAGAACAACCAGACCGGCTTCGACCCGATGATGTGGTCGCAGCTGATGAGCGGAGCGGGCGTGCTGCGCCAGCGGGTCGGTTTGGCGCTGCTGTCGCAATGGGTGGTATCGATCGACGGCATCTCGACCCCGTTCCGCCAGTTCGCGATGGCGGCCTACCTCGACCGGCTGTGGGACAACGCCTTCGGCAATTTCCGCGACATCATGGAAGCGGTGTCGACCAGCACCGCAATGGGGCTCTACCTCACCTTCCTCGGCAACCGGAAGGCCAATCCCACCGCCGGCTCGATTCCCGACGAGAACTACGCGCGCGAGCTGATGCAGCTGTTCACGATCGGGCTTTACCACCTCAACATGGACGGAACGCTCAAGCAGCCGGGCGGCCAGCCGATCCCGACCTATGCCCAGGCCGACGTCGGCCAGGCCGCGCGGGTGTGGACCGGCTACACTTATGCCAACGCGGTCACCACCACGCCCGATCGGCATCTGCTCGGGATGATCATCAACCCCGCGTTGTTCGAGACCGGCGGGGCCAGCTTCCTCGGCATCAACGTCCCGCTGGGCGGCGATGGCGCGACCGCGCGCAAGGTCGCGCTCGACGGGCTGTTCCAGCATGCCAACGTACCGCCCTTCGTGGCCAAGCAGCTGATCCAGCACCTCGTCACAAGCAATCCCTCGCCGGGCTATGTCCAGCGAGTCGCCAACGTCTTCGCCGACAACGGCAGCGGAGTACGGGGTGACATGCGGGAGGTGGTCCGCGCGGTGCTGCTCGACAACGAGGCGCGCGACGATGGCGCGGTCGCCAGCCAGACCTTCGGGAAGCTGCGCGAGCCGGTGGTGCGGCTGGTGCAGTGGGCGCGCGCTTTCAGGGTCACCTCGCCGACCAACGCCTGGCCGTTCGGCAACACCAATTCGACCGCCAACCGCATCGGCGAAAGCCCCGGCCGCGCGCCGAGCGTGTTCAACTTCTTCCGCCCCGGCTACGTCCCGCCGGGGACGCAACTGGCTTCGAGCAACCTGCTCGCACCCGAATTCCAGATCACCAGCGAACCCTCGCTGATCGCCTATACCAACTACATGCAGGCGGTGATCCAGAGCGGCGCGGGCGAGGCCAAGCCGGATTATTCGGCGCTCGCCGCGCTCGCCGGCGACAGCCAGGCGCTGCTCGACGAGCTCAACCTGCTGCTCGCCGCCGGACAGATTCATCCGACCATCATCGCGCAGATGAAGACCGCGCTCGACAGCATCGCCAACACCACCAACCGGATCTACGCCGCGGTGCTGCTGGTGATGGCGAGCCCCGACTACCTGGTGCTGAGGTGAGCCGCATGACCCACGACGTCTCCCGCCGCGCGTTCCTCAAGCGCACTTCGGCGCTGTCGCTGGCCGGCGCCGCGACCCCGTTCGTCACCACCCTCGCCGCGATCGGCGAGGCGGCGGCGGCCACGGCAAGCGACTACAAGGCGCTGGTCTGCGTGTTCCTTTACGGCGGCAACGATTACGCCAATACGCTGGTCCCGTACGACGGCTCGCGTTATGCTGTGTACCAGCAGAACCGCAGCGCGATCGCGCTGGCGCAGAGTTCATTGGCGGCGACGGTGCTCAATCCATCGGTGCTGCTGCCCGGGGGTGCGCAGTACGCGCTGGCCCCGTCGCTCGCCCCGCTGCTGCCGCTGTTCAACGCCGGCAAGATGGCTGTGGCGCTCAACCTCGGCACGCTGATCCAGCCGACGACCAAGGCGCAGTACCAAGCGAACAGCGTACCGCTGCCGCCCAAGCTTCTGAGCCACAACGACCAGCAGAGCTACTTCCAGGCATCCTCGCCCGAGGGCGCGACTTCGGGCTGGGGCGGGCGCATCGGCGATCTGTTCCAGGCGGGCAACGGCACCGCGACCACGACCTGCATGAACGTGAGCGGCAACGCGGTCTTCCTCACCGGGAAGGCTGCAGTGCAATACTCGGTCACCACATCGGGACCGATCGGGCTCACCGCGCGCACTTCGCTGCAGGGATCGGCGGCGGCGAGCACGATGCTGCAGAATCTGCTGCGCGGCGCGGGCACGGCGCACCTGATGGAAAACGCGGTCGGCCAGATCGGCGCGCGCGCGATCGATCTCTACGCGCAGGTTTCTGGCGCACTGGCGCAGGCCCCGGTGACGACCACGGTGTTTCCCGCCGCCGCCGATCCTTCGTCGAGCCTCGGCGCGCAATTGGCGATGGTCGCCAAGCTGATCTCGGTCTCAAGCCAGCTCGGGGCCAAGCGGCAGGTGTTCTTCGTCTCGACCGGGCGGTTCGACAACCACAACGAAATCCCGACGCTGCACCCGCTGCTCCAGCAGAACGTCGCCGATGCGCTGCGCGCTTTCTACGATACCACCGTCGAACTCGGCGTCGCCGGCCAGGTGACGACCTTCACCGCCAGCGACTTCGGCCGCGCGCTGTCCAGCAACGTCGACGGCTCGGACCACGGCTGGGGCTCGATGCACTTCATGCTCGGCGGCGCGGTCGGGGGCGGGCGCTACTACGGGATCAACCCGGTGATCATGAACAACGGGCCCGACGACATCGGCCAGGGCCGACTGATCCCGACGATGAGTGTCGATCAATACGCTGCTACGTTTGCGAGCTGGTTCGGCGTGCCCGCCAGCCGCATGGCGGAGATCGTTCCCAACATCGGCAATTACGCCGGGAGCGCGCTGGGCACGAACATAGGGTTTGTCTGACGCCGGTTGAGCACGTTTGGCGGTTCGCAGACCACCATCGCCAATACCCGATTCTCGCGCTGCCGATCTTCCCGTTTTTCAAGGGGAGTTCACGTCATACTGCGCGCCATTCTCCTTGCTGCAGTGCCCTCTCTGCGATTGCTGCTGCGCCCGCTGCCGGCGGATGTCTCCGGCGAACAGCGGCCCGAACCTGTTCCACCACATCCGCACGGTCTCATGGCAGATGTCGATCCCGCGTTCGAACAGCCGATCCTCGACGTTCCTGAGACTCAGCGGGTACTTCACATACATCATCACCACGAGCCGGATCACCTCGGGCGATGAGTTGAAGTAGCGGAACGGGCTGGCGGGTTTGGGGCGGCGAGGCATAATCAGCCCGCTAAACCGCCGATCCTAACATTGGGTGCATTTGCTCTGACAGAGCCGCGGATTTGGCGGGGCGGTCGTGGCGGTCGTCGAAACGCGCGCGGTCCAACGTCTCAAAGACATGGCGCAAGCGAAATTCGGTAGGCGAGGCGGCAAAATTTCGCTGATCCATCCGATCCCCGGTCGAGGCCGGCAGGTCCCACCGAAACAAATGTATCACCTCCGCAGTCCCGGGACATACTGACCGGTGCGAGGTTGTTACCTGCGTCCGAGGCGGTCAGTCGTCCGCCGTCGCTGGCAGCGGATACCAACCAGCGCGAGTTCGGTCTGACGTTACACTCGCAATGACGAATGGGTTGGTAGGGGGTAACTCAGCCCTTACGGCTGCTACCGCGGGTGAGGAGGTGGACGGGGACACGGCGCAGTTCGCGCTCCTGCCCAGTCAGCGTGGCGAGCAGCTTGTCGACCAGCATTTCGCCTGCCGCGGTGAAGTCGGGCTCGACCGAGGAGAGCGGCGGAGTGGAATGCGCGCCAGCGCGGATGCCGTCGAAGCCGACCAGCCCGATCTCCGCGCCAACCGTAATCCCGCGCGCGGTCAGCTCGTGCAGGGCGCCCAGCGCGATCTGGTCGCAAACCGCGAAAACCGCGTCGCAGGGCCGTCCGCTGGCGAGCAGCGCGGCGGCGGCGCGGCGGCCCTGATCTTCGCGGGTCAGCCCGGGTAAGATCTCGATCAGCCAAGGCTCGCGACTCGCCTCGCGCAGGCGTTCGGCATAACCGTCGTAACGCTCCTTGAACTGGCGCTGCGGCGAGGTTTCGGAGGCGATGCAGGCGATGTGCCGGTATCCGGCGTCGAGCAAGTGCCCGGTCGCCAGCCGCGCGCCCATGTGGTTGTCGCTGCGGATCCACTCGAGGTCGTCATAAGGTGAGCCCCAGCACACCCAGTTCGCCCCGCCATCCCCCAGCGCGCGGTAATACTCCCACGCTGCGGGGTTTTCAGTGGTGCCAATGACGATCAGTCCGTCGGCCTTGCGCTGCTCCTCGTAGCGACCTGCGAGGCTTTCGGGGCGGTCCTGGAACGAGACCAGCGTCTCGTAGCCGCGCGCCGAAGCCGCCGCGCAGAGGCTGCCGAGCAGGCTGAAGTAGAACGGGTTGAGGTCCTTGCGGTCTTCGCCGAGGCGGCAGATCACCACCAGTGCGAGCGTGCCGGTGCGCCCGGTGCGCAGCCGCGAGGCGTTCTCGTCGACCCAATAGTTGAGCCGCCGTGCCGCCATGGCTACGCGCAGCCGGGTCGCTTCGCTGACCCCCGGATCGCCCGCGAGCGCGCGGCTGACGGTCGACTGGCTGACCCCCGCCTCCGCCGCGACATCGAACGAGGTGACGCGGTAGGTACGCAGCGGTTTGGTGGTGCTCTCCCCCGGCATGGATTTGCCGTACATCGCGGAGATGCCGCCGTCCAATTTCAGTTCCGCCCCGGTCATGGAAGCGACGATCGTCACTGGCGAGGTAATGCTCGCCATTGGCGATGTCGTTGGGTTCGCCCATCGCCCCCGCGGATTTGGCGCGCGAGCTTGTCCATGATCCGGTCCTTGTCCTTGCAGGTCCAGCGAACCAGCCCATCGAGGATCGGGGTGTCGATAAGGGTCGGGTGGACCAAGTTGCAGCGGATCGATCAGCCCATCTTGGGCAGTAGAGACACAGCCCGCAGGCCCCTAGCCTCACTACCTTCTGTTTGCTAGCAGGTGCCTCTGGTCTGACAGAGGCCCGCCGTCAGCCGCATGCGAGGCTTTCGTCACTGGCGCTGGCACCTCGACGAGATGTACGTGAAGCTCAATGGCGAGATGGTCTACCTGTGGCGGGCGGTCGATCAGGAGGGCGAGGTGCTCGAGAGCTTAGTGACGAAGAAGCGCGACAAGGACGCTGCGCTGTCGTTCATGGAGAAGGCACTGAAGCGGCACGACTCACCCGAGGCGATCACCACCGATGGCCTCGCCTCGTACAAATCTGCGATGAAAGTCCTCGGCGACACCGAGCAGCAGGATCTAGCCCTTGATCTGGTACGCCGCCTCCATGTCGCCCCAGCGGCGACCCTGGACGACCACGGGCGAATAGACGTTGCGCACAACGACATAGTTGGTGCCGTCGCCCTCCTGGCGGTAGACCGACATGAAGAACGGTGCCGAGCTGGCCTTGGCTGCCTTGTCGACCTCGTCCAGCAGGATTCGGCCGTTCCGGCAATAGCGCGTGTCGTGCGCCAGTTCGCCGATCGGCTTGCGCGAATGTTCGGTGACATGCGTCGGCAGGAAGCCGTTCATATCCGCGGCGCTGCACATGATCACACTGGCATGGGTGGTGCGCAGC
Organism: Novosphingobium sp.; assembly: GCA_035543295.1. GTDB lineage: Bacteria > Pseudomonadota > Alphaproteobacteria > Sphingomonadales > Sphingomonadaceae > Novosphingobium. Next base: position 57,223 of record DASZZS010000019.1, on the reverse strand, counting down.
CGATCGAACAGCGGGCGCCAGTTGATGTCGGCCCAGTCGGACAGCGCGGTGCGGTACAGCTCCGGGTTGGTGCCCGCGACCAAGCTGTAATTGGTATCGAACAGTTGCTCGATCCGCAGTTCGCCGGTTTCGATCGCGCGCTCGGTGACGGCGACCAGTTCGTCGCGGAACGACGCGGCAAGTTCGACGATCTCGGTATCGCGCGGCGAAACGCCTGCGCTGATCACCGCGTTGAACAGGTCGTTGGACATCGATTCCATGCTCAGCACGTTGCCGCGGGTGGCATCGAGCAGCACCGAGTTTGCCCGCACCGAGCCGATGACCGTGTCGAGTGCCTGGCGCACGGCGACGCCCTTGGCGTGCACCTCGGCCGAGTGCTGCGCGACGGTTTCGCCGGTCTCGTCCAGTTGCGAAACGAGGCGAGTGGTTTCGGCGAGGACTTCGGTGACGGTCTCAAGCCGCTCCTCGGCCTTGCTCGACTGGTCGACGCCGGACTGGATCTCGGTGACGAGACCGGCGGCCTCGCCGACGAGCTTGCTTACGGCCTGCCGGATTTCCTCGGCAGCGGCGCTGGAATTCTGCGCGAGCTTCTTCACTTCCGAGGCCACCACGGCGAAAGTTTTGCCTGCGTCCCCCGCGCGCGCCGCCTCAATCGTGGCGTTGAGCGCCAGCATGTTGGTGGTGCGGGCGATCGTCTCGATCCCCTTGGAGACGTGCTGGACCTGCTCCATCACCGCGGCGAAGTTGGTCACATGGACACCCAGGCGCGATATTAGCGAGATAATCGAGCGGAACTCGATCACCGCGGCGTTGACCCGTTCGGTACCCTTGCCCAGCCGGTCATAGGCCTGGGCCGAAAGGACCTTGGCCTCGTCCGCGGATTCGGCGATGTGGCGCTGGTCGAGTTCCAGCGCGCTGGCGATCTCATCGAGCTCGGCCAAGTCGGAGATCTGGCGCTGCATCTGTTCGGTGGCGCGTTCGATCTGGCCGGCAGCCTCGGTACAGCCGACGGCGAGGCCGCCGCAATGGTTCGCGGCCGACTGGTCGAGCACCGGAACTCCGGCGGGAACTTTTTCGAGGTACATGCAACCATCCCTGCTTGTTTGTCGGAATTGCTAGCCGGAAATGGTTAACAGGAGGTCAAGCACGACCCGCTCCGCCCGCAGGCCGAAACCCGCCGGGATAACTCGCGGTTAACTATCTTGGTCCATAGCCCGGCACGGAGATTGACGCCGATGGACGATCTGATTGCCGAATTTATTGCTGAAACGCGCGAGATGCTGGGGGCACTCGAGCGCGGCCTGGTGGCGTGGGAGCGCGATCCCGGCGACCGCGAGCAGCTCGACGAGATCTTCCGCTTCGTCCACACAGTTAAGGGAAACTGCGGCTTTTTCGACCTGCCCCGGCTCGAGGCGCTGGCCCATGCGGCCGAGGATGCGCTTAGCAATGTCCGCGCCGGCAAGCGCTCGATCGACAGCCGTCTGGTCGATGCGGTTCTCGCGGTGATCGACCGGATCGGTGAGATGGTCGAGACGGTCGCCGCGGGCGGCGACATTTCCGGAGGCGAGGACAGTGCGCTGATCGCCATGCTCGGCGAGATCGAGCAGGAGATTCAGGGCGTCGAGGCCGCACCAAGCAGCGCCGCAGGCGAACAGCCGGCAGCCAAGGCACCGCGCCAGGTCGAGGCGCAACGCTCGGTTCGTCTGCCGACCAGCCTGGTCGACCGGGTCATGAGCGGTGTGTCCGACATGATTCTGGTCCGCAACGAACTCGAACGCCAGCTTCGCCACTCCGACGGCGATCCCGCGCTGATTGCCAATTTCGGAAGGCTTTCCTCGCTGCTCTCGGAAATGCAGGCGGCCATGGCGCGGGTACGGATGCAGCCGATCCAAACCTTGCTCAGCAGTTACGAGCGCATGATCCGGGACCTGTCCGCCGAACTGGGCAAGCAGGTTTCGGTCGAGATCGAAAGCGGTCAAGTCGAGCTGGACCGCGAAATGGTCGAGCTCCTGCGCGATCCGCTGCTGCACGTCATTCGCAATGCAATCGATCATGGCATCGAAACGCCGGACGAACGCCGCGCGGCCGGCAAGCGGCCCGACGGTCGGCTGCTGCTCTCCGCGCGTCAGACCGGCAACGAAATCCGGATCGCGATCCTGGACGACGGGCGCGGGATCGATGCGGACCGGGTGGTGGAACGGGCGATCGAACGCGGGATCGTCACGTCCGAGCAGGCCGAGCGGATGGATCCAGGCCAGCGGCTTCTCCTGATCTGCGAACCCGGCCTGACAACTGCCCGCGAGGTCACGGCGATCTCCGGCCGCGGGGTGGGCATGGACGTGGTTCGTGCCAGCATCGAGCGGATCGGCGGCAAACTTCATATCCTTAGCGCGCCCGGCGACGGCACCCGGTTGATGTTCGACGTGCCGCTGACGCTCAGCATCGTCCCCTCGATCACCGTCGAGGTGGGCGGTCAGGTATTCGCCGTGCCGCGCTCTTACGTGCGCGAAATCGTCCGCAACGGATCCGACGTCGAAGTCGAACCGATCGGCGGTGTGCGCCACGTCGAGGTGCGGGGGGAACTGTACCCCTGCCTCGGGCTTGCGGAGGTGTTCGGCATCGAAGGTGAGGATTGCCCGGACCTCCAGACGCTGGTGATGGTCACGTTGATCGACGGTTCGGTGTTCGCCCTGTGCGTGGATGGCATTGCCGACCACTGCGACCTGGTGATCAGACCGGTCGCACCGCAGGTGATCGCGACGGGCGTCTACGTAGGTGTGGCCCAGCTCAACGACGGCAGGCCGTCGCTGATGCTCGATGTGGTCGGAATATCGCAGCTCGGCGGTATCAGTTCCGACAAGCATTCCCGCGCGGTGCCAAGAGCGAATGTCCAGGCTGGCGAGGAAGTCGGCCGGCTAGCCCAGATGATCGTCTTTAACGGCCTCGACGGAATTCGGCGAGCGACGCCGATGGCCGGCGTCGAAAGGTTGATCGAAGTCGCCGTTGCCGAGATCGGACAGGGTGGAGGTTACCCCCATATCGTGTTCGACGACGCGATCCTCCCGCTCCGCGGTTTCGAAGCCGGGGCGCACGGGGAAACCATCGACGTCCTGGTCCTTTCGGCGGGCGGCGCAAGGCTCGCCTATGCCACTGCCGGTTCGATCGACACTTCGGACCTCGACCTCGCCAGCGTGACCACCGAAACCGGGTGCCAGCTGGCCCTGCTGCAAGGACAGCCGGTCGAGCTGCTCGATCTCGCGGTCCTCGCAGGTACCGCAGCCGGTCCGCGTCCGACCTGCCGTCTCCCTGCCGGTGACAGCTGGAGCCGCGAAGTGCTTCGTCCCCTGGTCGAAAGCGCGGGGTATCAGGTGCTGGACGATCCAGAGCTGCATGTCGATCTGGAAATCCTGCTCGAAGGTGAGAGAGCGTTGGCGCCAGGCAATGCCGCGGGCGAAACGCTGCTGATCGGTAACAAGGGCAAGGGCCGAAAACCGGGTGTCGCGGCCATCGACCGCGATGACCGCGCCGCCCTGATGGCCGCGGTTCATGCCGCCAGCGGACGGAGGGCCTGATGAATCACGATCTCTTGATCGCGCGCGTTGCAGGCGAGCGGATTGCCATGGCGGCAGTCGATGTCCGGTCTGTTATCGAGCTTGGAGTAGTGGTGCCGGTGCCTTGCGCCCCCGACATTATCGCTGGCCTCGCCACCCAGCGCAGCCGCACACTCACCGTGCTCGACGTGGCCCTGGCCCTTGGCCTTCCGCGTCGGCCCGATCCGCTTCGGTTCGCGGTGGTCGTGGAGCTCGACGGGGTCGGATATGCGCTCGCCGTCGATGCAGTCGAGAATGTGATTCCGGCGATCGGCGAGGTTCAACCCGTCAAGATCAAGCTCTCTCCTGGCTGGGCGCGCAGCGCGACCGGGATGATCGACACCTCTGTCGGCACGGTCCTGCTGGTCGATCTGACCAAGTTGGTCGGTGACCAAATGCAACGGAAGGCAGCCTGACGATGAATGCAATGACCGGATCGATAAGCGGTGAACCGGGCGGCCCCAGAATTGCCAACCTGACTTGCCTTCTCGTCGAGGATTCGCGGGTGATCAGACGCATCTCGCGCCACATCGTGGAAAGCCTGGGGATGGTCGTCCGCGAGGCGGAAGACGGGCAGCAGGCACTGGCTGCCTGCGATGCCGCCATGCCGGACCTGATCCTGCTCGACTGGAACATGCCGGTGATGAACGGCCTGGAGTTCCTGCGCGCGCTGCGCGCCAGGCCCGACGGTGCCGGCCCGAAGGTGGTGTTCTGCACAACCGAGTACGACGCGGGCCACATCCGCGAGGCGATCGCCTCGGGAGCGGACGAATATGTGATGAAGCCATTCGATCACGATACCCTGTTGCTCAAGCTAGAGCTGATCGGAATCGAGCTATGAACATGCATGCCTCGCCTTTGCCGGCGGGCAAGGGCGCCGGATCTGCCGCAGGTGCGATCCGTGTCTTTATCATCGACGATTCGAGCGTGGTCCGCGCAATCTTCTCGCGGCTGGTCAATAGCGAACCGGGGCTTGAGCTAGCTGGAACCGCCGCTTCTGCCGAGGACGCGCTAAGCCAATTGGGCTCGCTCCATGTTCACGTGATCCTGCTCGATCTGGAAATGCCGGGCATGGGCGGGATGCGGGCCCTGCCCGAGATCATTGAGCGGTCGGGATCGGCAAAGGTCATGGTGGTATCCAGCCTGACCGCCGAAGGCGCCGAGCACACGGTCGAGGCGCTGGGCCTGGGCGCCGCGGATGCCCTGCTCAAACCCGGTCCGGGCGGATTCGATCAGATCTACCGCGACAGACTAGTCGAACGGATCAGAAGCCTTGGTCGCCGTCCGCTGCGCCGCGCGGCCGACGATACCGGCAGGGCCAACCCGTTGATCTACCGCCGGGCGCAAAGCCCGGCCCGCGCCGAGGTGCTGGCAATCGGCGCGTCGACCGGCGGAATTCATGCGACCGGTCAGCTGCTGGGCGCCCTACCTTCAGTGATCGGCATTCCGATCATCATCACCCAGCACCTCCCGACCGAATTCAGCCGTCCCTATGCCAACCAGCTGGGCGAGGTTTCGGGCAGAGATGTGGTCATTGCCCGCGAAGGCATGGAGCTTATTCCCGACCGGATCTATCTTGCCCCCGGCGACGCCCATGTGACCGTGGCGCGTGCCGGCAAGAAAGTGGTGATCCGCCTCGATCGCGGGATTTCGGAGACCGGCTGCATGCCGTCGGTCGATCCGATGTTCGCATCGCTGGCGCAAGTCTACGGCGCCCATGTCCTCGGCGTCGTGCTGACTGGAATGGGGCGGGACGGGACACACGGTGCCCGCGATGTGGTCGAGGCCGGCGGCAATATCTTGGTCCAGAACGAGGCCAGCTCGGCGGTCTGGGGCATGCCGGGCTCGATCGCCCGAGCCGGGCTAGCCGCCGCCATACTGCACCCGCGTGACCTCGCCACGCGGATCGCGACCAGCCTCGGCCCATCCTGACCACAATGGATCGGGCACTACACCAGCATGCGATCGGCCTGATCGCCAAGCTCCTGCGTGAGCGGACCGGTCAAGTGATCAGCGCCGACCGCCGCTGGCGGATCGACGGCGCGATCGAGGTGGTGCTGCGCAAACGGGGCATCTCCGGCAGCCACGACATCCTGACCCTGCTGACCCAGCCGGACAGTGCCGCAGTCGAGCAGGAACTGATCGAGGCACTGCTCAACAACGAAACCTATTTTTTCCGCGATCGCCAGGTGTTTACCCAGATCGCCCGAAACGTGTTGCCGACACTTTGCCAGGCACGAGCCGGGAGCCGCAAGCTGCGGATCTGGTCCGCGGGGTGCTCCACCGGGCAGGAACCGTTGTCGCTGGCGATCATGCTCATCGAGGAGGGAATCACACCCGCCAACGGCTGGTCCGTCGATCTCGTTGCCACCGATGTCTCGCGCGCAGCGATCGATTTCGCTCGGACCGGGTTCTACTCCCGTTTCGAGATCCAGCGCGGGCTCGGGGTTAGCCAGATGTTGCGCTATTTCACCGAGACCGAGGAAGGCTGGCAGGCCACGCGTCAGGTGCTTGGCACGATCCGCTACCAGGTGGCAAACCTGCTCGAATGGCCCTCTCAAGGGCCGTCGTTCGACCTCATCCTGTGCCGCAACCTGATGCTGTACTTCGATGACGAAGCCAAGCGAACGGCGTGCGAGCGACTTCACGCTTCGCTGGCTCCGGACGGACGGTTGCTGCTCGGCGGCGGAGAAGGATCGCTTGACCGCTCGAGCGGGTTCGTCCCGGCGGCGCAGGATGCCGCACTGTACCGCGTTGCCGCGCAGGCGCTGGCGGCTTGAATGGCCGTTCAAAGACCGCCTTGGGAAACCGATACGATTAGCAGCATCTTAAGGGTGCCTGGCCTATCCATCCGAACTTCCGGGGGAACGGGTTTGCCGAAGGTCGCCAACATCGCCAGATTATCGACGCTTGCGTTCCTCTTCGGGGCGCCAGCGGCGGCGGCCGCGCTGATACTTGCGGTCGAGAAGAGCCAGATCCTCGGCGCAACGGGACGCACTCCGATCATAATCATCGGATTGTGCCTGTACACGATTGCGGCGGTCGCCTTCCTGCGCCGCGAGCGGCGCGACCGCTCGCGGTTGGAGCAGCTGGCGCTCAGCGACAGCCTTTGCGGCCTCCCAAATCGGCGCGCTTTGCATCGCGATATTCACGATGATGTAGCGGCGGACACAGAACTGGCGGTCGCCCTTCTCGATCTCGACGGGTTCAAGTCGGTCAACGACTTTTATGGTCACTCGGTCGGCGACCGGACGATCAACACACTCGCCCTGATGCTGCGCGAGGTGTGCGACGACGGCGCGAAAACCTACCGCTTGGGCGGTGACGAATTTGCCATCGTCGCATCGGGTCCGCTTGCGGGGAATATTCTCGAAGGGCTGTGCCGCAAGCTGCTGCTGCGTCTGGTCGAGCCGATCAAGGTCGATGACATCACCATCACGCTGAGTGCGAGCATCGGTCTTGCCCGCGGTCAGACGGGGCAGGCCGACGCATCTTCCACCCTGCTGCGCCAGGCTGACGTTGCGATGTATGTCGCCAAGGCGCGCGGAAAGGGTCGGGTGACCTGGTTCAGCGAGGAGTTCGATCGCGACCGGGCCGCGCTTCAGATTATGGATCTCGAGCTCCGGGCGGCGCTGGAGCGCGATGAACTGCGGGTTCACTATCAGCCGTTGATCGACAGCCAGACAGGCTGGGTCTGTGGCGTAGAGGCATTGCTGCGGTGGGAACGCCCCGATGGCCAGCGCATCGGCCCGGACCAGTTCATACCCGTCGCCGAAGAGACCGGGCTGATCGAGGCGATCGGCCTGTGGGTGTTGCGCCGCGCCTGCCGCGATACGCGGGACTGGGAGGGGATCAAGGTTTCGGTCAACGTGTCGGTGGCCCAACTGCGCAATACGCAGTTTCCACTGCAACTCGGCCAAATCCTGGAAGAAACGGGGTTTCCGGCGGATCGGCTGGAGCTTGAACTGACCGAGACGTTCCTGGTCGGCGATCCAGCGATTGCCGGCCGGAACCTCGAAATGCTGCGCGATTTTGGCGTCGGAATCGTGCTTGACGATTACGGCACCGGTTATGCCTCGATCGGGTTCCTGCGCCGCTTCCGCTTCGAAAAGCTCAAGCTTGATCGATCGCTAATCGTCGATGCCGTGAGCGATGCGGCCAGCCGCACGGTCATGGCTGCAAGCGTAACCATGGCCAAAGCCCTGGGCATGCAAGTGACGGCCGAGGGCATCGAAACCGAAGCCCATGCCTCGCTGGCCCGCACTGCGGGCTGCGACCAGATGCAGGGCTGGCTATATTCCAAGGCGGTACCCGCCCGGGAACTCGAGCGGCAGTTGGCAGTGGAAGCCAATGACCGCGCGCTCGCCGATAAACCATCATTCAAGGCTCGGCCCGCACGGGCACGAGCCGTCAACTCGTAAGGACAAGCATCATGTCTGCCAATTCCGCCTCGAAGAACTGGTTTGTGGACCTGCCCATAGCATCGAAGCTGCGCGGGCTTACCCTTGCTTCGGGCCTCAGCACCCTCGCGGTGGCGGGCGGAAGCGTCGCTACGCTCATCTCGTTTGATGCGCCGTGGAGCGTCATCGCCATGCCCTTGCTGGTGGGGGGGTTCAGCGTTGCCTTCTCCTATGTCATGGCGCGGTATGTGACCAAACAGGTGATCGAGCCATTCGAGGATGTGACAGCCGGCATGAACATGATCGGCGACGGAATTTTTGACCTGGAGGTGAAACACACCGAGCGCGATGACGAGATAGGGCAGATGTGCCGGGCACTGGAAAAATGCAAGAAGGCCTCGTTTTTGCTCAAGGATCTACGCGAACAGGGCCAGAGCCGTCAGCAACTCCATGCCTCGCAGCTTGAGGAATTGGCCGCGCGGTTCGAACGCCAGGTCAGCGAAGTCGTCAACGGTGTAGCCGCGGCCTCTTCGCAGCTTGAATCGACTGCCACCGCCATGGCCGAAAGCGCGGAAGTATCGTCCAACCAGTCCGGCACCGTCGCAGAGGCGATGGACACCGCCGCCGCCGGGGTGACCGCCGCGGCCGCCGCGACCGATGAATTCGCGCTTTCAATCAACGAGATCAGCCGCCAGGCTTCCAGTTCGGCGGAACTGGCCCGCAAGGCAGCAGAATCCACCCGCCTCGCCGACACGACCATCGGGGCCTTGGCCGAATCAGCGGCCGAGGTCGGCCAGATCGTCGAATTGATCTCTTCGATCGCGCAGCGCACCAACCTGCTGGCGCTCAACGCCTCGATCGAGGCGGCGCGTGGCGGTGAGGCTGGGCGCGGCTTCGCCGTGGTCGCGGCGGAGGTCAAGGAACTGGCGGCCCAGACCGCGAAGGCCACCGAACGCGTAGCCATCCAGATCCAGAAGATTCAGGAGGATACCGGGACCAGCGTGACGTCGCTCAAGGCGATCGCCCGCCAAATCAACGATCTCGAGGTGACCTCGGTGTCGATTGCCGCTGCGGTCGACCAGCAGTCTGCCGCCGGGCAGGACCTTGCCCGCAGCATCGATCTTGCCGCCCGCAGCACCGAGCGCGTCTCGAACTCGATCGGCCAGGTTCGCACGGGTTCGCTAGCCACCGGCGCCGCCGCGGCCCAAGTGCTTACTTCGTCAAGCGAGCTAAAACACCAGTCTGTGGCGTTGCGCAGCCAAGTCGACGATTTCCTTAATCACGTGCGCCAGGCTGCTTGACGAGGGACTCCCCTGTCATTGCGCAAGGACCTGCTGTTTCCAACGCGGGATCGATATTTGCCACGAGACGGTGCGGATGTGGTGGAACCGGTTCTGCCCGCTGTTCGCCGTCATTCCGCTCGGTCGCATTGCGGTCCCGAGCGATAGCTGCGCCGGTCAGAGACGAGTTGCGGCTAGAGTGACGGCACCGTCTGCTCCACTGCCGCAAGATCGCCCGGCGTGTTGATATTGGTAAGCGCCACGCAAGCCGCGGGCCGCGCGCCGATGGCATGGGCAAAGGCCAGCATCGAATGGCGACCGTCGCCCGACAGAATGTCCAGCAGCGTTTGCGCGACCGATACGGGCCACAGCCCAATCACCGGTTGGGCGGCGATGTAGGCCGCTGCGGGTTCCAGCAAGGCGCGCAAGTCATCGGGCAGAATCGATGCAATCGACCGATGAGGACAGGATCTGCGTGAAGCCGTGGGCTCGGCCATAATCGAACGCGCCTGCCAGCCCTCCCAGCGGACCGAGTCCCGGACCCGGATAATCCGCAATGACGGGCACCAGCGACGTTTCGTGTCCGGCAACCACCAGCGCCTCGCAATGCGGGAGCAGCGCAGCAATGGCATGTCCGATCAACGGTTTGCCGCGGAGTATGGCGAGGGCCTTGTCCGACCCGAACCGGCGCGAGGCCCCACCTGCGAGGATGACACCCAGTGTCCTCATGCGATGCTGCAGCGTGGGTCGTTGACCACGAATGTCAAATCCGCTCGCGCCAGCGTACCCATCAGCTTGTCGAGCACGTTGCGATCTGCTGTCTGGCGAACCAACCCCCCGATTCCAGCTTGTGGATGGCGTGGGGATATTCGGAACGGACATAGACGAAGCCCCTTCCGGCCCCGGTCGCCAGCCCGGCGATCGCCATGCCGTCGATCATGCGCCGCCACAATCGCACCGCGGCGGCCGCCCGTATCTTCGCGCTGCTCCACGGGTGAACCTAAGCGCCAAGACCGGCCATATTGCAAATGGCAGGAGCACTCCGAGGCTTGCGATTTTGGATGTGCCCGGTCAATTGTCGGCGGCGCAAACGGTTTTGCGCGTGGCGATTGCGGGTCGGCAAATCGCTCCGCCGATGGCCCGCCCGACCAGGATCACCACCGGCCCATCGCCCGTCCCGGCGCGCGCCGCCAGCGGGAGCAGGTCGAGCCGGGTGAGCAGCGTCCGCTCGCCGTCGAGCGAGGCGCTTTCGACCAGCGCGACCGGCGTATCGGGCGCGAGCCCGGCGGCGATCAAGCCAGCGGCTCCCGCCCCGGCAGCCGCCTTTCCCATGTAGATCGCCAAGGTGGCCTCCGGGTCGGCGAGGCCCGACCAGTCGATCTCAACCGCCCCACCCGCGCGAACATGCGCGGTGACAAAGATCAGCTTGCGGGCGAGACCGCGCAGGGTCAGCGACAGGCCCAGACTCGCCGCCGCGGCGCTGGCGGCGGTGACTCCGGGGCAGATCGCGACCGGAACTGCGGCGGCGCGGCAGGCGGTCAGCTCCTCGGTGGCGCGTCCGAAGATCGCCGGATCGCCGCCTTTGAGGCGCACCACCCGCTCGCCCGCCAGCGCCTCCGCGACGATCAGCCGGTCGATAGTGCCCTGATCCTTGGAGTGGCGGCCCGACCGCTTGCCGACATGGACCAGCCGCGCGCCGGGTGCCGCCAGTTCGAGTACGCCAGGGCCGACCAGCGCATCGTGGAAGACCACGGAGGCGTGCCGGATCAGCCGCTCCGCCTTGCGGGTGAGCAGTTCGGGATCGCCGGGTCCAGCACCGATCAGCCAGACTTTGCCTGCGGGAAAGTCGTTCATTCCGCCGCCTCCGATTCCAGCATGAGTGCCTCTTCCAGCAACCCTGCGATCGCCGGGCGGCACGAGCCGCAGTTGGTCCCGGCGCAGGTCGCTTGGCCGATTTCTTCGACGGTGCTGGCACCTGCTTGCGCTGCCGCAGCGATCGTCTTCGCCCCCACATCGAAACAGGCGCAGATGATCGGCCCGCGATCGCGGGCTGGCTTCGCTGGCCGCCCCGCCAGCAGTTCGATCGGGCTGGCCTCGTTCGCCGCCAGCTGTTCGATCAACCATTCGCGGGCCGGAAGCGGGCCAGAACGGGTCAGATAGAGCGCCGCCTGCACCGCGTCGCCATCGAGCACCACCGCGCGGAGTGTGCCGCGCGCAGTATCACTGCTTTCGATCCGTTCGCCGCGCGGGAGGAGGGCGTTTACGAGCCGCGCCGGATCGCCATTCCCGGCGAGTTCGACCAGCCAGCCCTGCGGCACGCGCACGCGCGCCGAATAGGCTGCGCCAATTTTCTCGGGAATTTCACGCGCGACGAGGAACCCGCGCCAGTCGCAAGCCACGGCCTCGACCCGCGCCGGGGTTTGCTTGAACGCGGGCTGGCCCGAGTGCGGATCGACCAGTGCGCGCGGCAGCAGGCCGGTGCGCCCGCCGCTCGATTGGCGATCGGTCCAGTGGATCGGGGTGAAAATCTCGCCCCGGCGTTGGCCGTCGCTGGCGAATACGCGGAACAGGCTTTCGCCTTGTGGAGTGGTCACCCGGGCAAGATCCCCATCGGCAAGACCGAGCGCCGTGATATCGAGCGGATGCACCTCGACATTCGGCTCCCGGCGGTGCTGCGAAAGTCGCGGCGAGAGCCCGGTGCGGGTCATGGTGTGCCACTGATCGCGGTAGCGCCCGGTGTTGAGCGTGAGCGGCCAGCGTTTGAGCGGCGCGTCGAGTTTGCGCTGCACCACCGGCACCAGCCGCGCGCGGCCGTCGGGGGTTGAAAAGCGCCCGTCGGCAAACGGGGTGCCGCCCCAGCGCCGCGGTGTCATCGCCTCATAGCCACTGTTGGTGATCGCCGCGAGATTGCCGATGTCGAACAGCCGCGCGCCCTTGTTGCCGTAGGTCGAAAGCCGGGCGTGCTCGCGGAAGATCTCGGCGGCATGCGAATAGTTGAACGCGTCGGCCCAGCCCATTGCCTGCGCCACACGGGCGACGATCCACCAATCGGGCTTCGCCTCGCCGGGAGCCGGTAGGAAGCCGCGCTGGCGGCTGATCATGCGGTCGCTGTTGGTGACCGTGCCGTCCTTCTCGCCCCAGCCAACTGCGGGAAGCTTCACATGGGCAAAGCGCGAGGTGTCGGTATCAGCGATGCAGTCCGAGACCACCACCAGCGGGCAGGTCGCCAGCGCCTCGCGCACCATCGCGGCGTCGGGCAGCGAGACCGCGGGGTTGGTCGCCATCACCCACAGCGCCTTGATCCGGCCCTCGCGCACCGAGCGGAACAGATCGACCGCCTTGAGTCCCGGCTTGGTAGCGATGCTCGGCGAGGACCAGAAGCGCTGCACTTCGGTGCGGTTCTCCGGTGCGAAATCGCGGTGCGCGGCGAGGGTGGTCGCCAGCCCGCCGACCTCGCGCCCGCCCATCGCATTGGGTTGGCCGGTGATCGAGAACGGTCCAGCGCCGGGCTTGCCAATCCGCCCTGTGGCGAGGTGTGCGTTGATGATCGCGTTGCCCTGATCGGTGCCGCTGATCGACTGGTTGATTCCCTGGCTGAACAGCGTGACCGTGCGGGGATTGGCGGCAAACAGGGAGTAGAAGGCGGCAAGGTCGTTTTCGGCGAGGTCGCAGGCGGCGGCGGTCTCGGCCACGCCGCATGCGTCGAGCGTGTCCCAGAAGCCCTGAGGCTCGGCGACATGCGCATCGAGCCAGGCGCGGTCGATCAGGTCCGTGTCGCGGCAATGCGCGAGCAACCCGTTGAACAGCGCGACATCGCTGCCCGGGCGGAGCGGCAGGTGGAGATCGGCGTCGGTGCAGGTCTCGGTCCGGCGCGGGTCGATTACCACGACTTTCGTGCCCCGCACCGCGCGGGCGGTGACGATCCGCTGATAAATCACCGGATGGCACCACGCGGTGTTCGAGCCGACCAGCAGGATCAGGTCGGCGGTGTCAAGATCCTCGTATGTGCAAGGCACCACGTCTTCGCCGAAAGCGCGGTTGTGCGCCGCGACCGCGCTCGACATGCACAGCCGCGAATTGGTGTCGATGTTGCCACTGCCGATGAAGCCCTTCATCAACTTGTTGGCGACGTAATAGTCCTCGGTGAGTAGCTGGCCCGAGACATAGAAGGCGACGCTGTCCGGCCCGTGACGGGCGATCGCATCGACAAATCTGCGCGCGACATGGCGGATCGCCTTGTCCCAGCTGGCGCGTCGTCCGCCAATCTCGGGGTAAAGCAGTCGGCCCTCGAGACTCACGGTTTCGCCCAGATGGGTGCCCTTGGAGCAGAGCTTGCCGAAGTTGGCGGGGTGGTCGGCGTCGCCCTTGATCGTGACGGCCCGCTCCGCACCGGGTTCCGCGACAATGCCGCAGCCGACCCCGCAATAAGCGCAGGTGGTGCGGACCGTCTTCATTGTCCCAGTCCTCCCCCTCTGGGGGAGGTGGTGGCGCGGAGCGCTGACGGAGGGGGAATGATCCGGCCACAGTCCCCCTCCGACCCGCCTGCGGCGGGCCACCTCCCCCAGAGGGGGAGGACTGGGGTCGCGCCTGGCTTCACGCCACCCGCTGCACGACCACCGCCTCACGCAGCAGATAAATCCGGCCCGCATCGACCCGCAGCGGGATCGTGGGCACGCATGCCCCAGTTTCGTCAGGCCCCTCGCCCAGCGCTTCGCCGCTCTTGAGCGAGATGTTCCAATTGTGCAGCGGGCAGGTGACGATGGTGCCGTGGACGATGCCCTGACTGAGCGGCCCCTGTTTGTGCGGGCATTTGTTGACCAGCGCGTAAAACTGGTTGTCGAGCGTGTGGAAGATCGCGATTTCCTGCCCACCGCGCACCGGCAGGGTACGGGCATTGCCGGGCGCAATCTGGTCCACCGGGCCGATATCGAGCCAATCGCCGATCATTGTGCCAACTCCAGCGGACGCACTTCGGCAAGATGCTGGTGCAGTTCTGAATCCTCGCCCGCGGCGCGCTTGGCCCACGGATCGTCCTGCATGAAGCTTTGCGAATAGCGGAACCGCGCGGCCAGCTTTGCCACCGCCTCGGGATCGTCGAACAGTCCGGCCTTGACATGATCGAGCCCGACGCGCTCGATCCACGGCGCGGTGCGCTCCAGGTAATGCGCCTGTTCGCGGTAGAGCTGGATGAACGCGGCGCAGTGTTCCATCGCCGCGGCCTCGGTCGCCACTTTGCACAGCAGATCGGTGACCCGCACCTTGATTCCGCCATTCCCGCCGACGTGCAGCTCATAGCCAGAATCGACGCAGATGATCCCGAAGTCCTTGATCGTCGCCTCGGCGCAGTTTCTCGGGCAGCCGCTGACCGCGATCTTGAACTTGTGCGGCATCCAGCTGCCCCAGGTCGATTGCTCGATCTGCACGCCCAGCCCGGTCGAATCCTGCGTGCCGAAGCGGCACCATTCGCTGCCGACACACGTCTTCACCGTGCGCAGGCTCTTGCCATAGGCATGGCCCGAGACCATTCCGGCGGCGTTTAGATCGGCCCAGACGGCGGGCAGGTCTTCCTTCTTGATCCCGAAAATGTCGAGCCTTTGCCCGCCGGTGACCTTGACCATCGGCGCGTGGTATTTCTCGACCACATCGGCAATCGCACGCAGCTCGCGCGGATTGGTCAACCCGCCCCACATCCGCGGGACCACCGAGTAGGTCCCGTCCTTCTGGATATTGGCGTGCATCCGCTCGTTGACGAAGCGGCTCTTCTGATCGTCGACATATTCGCCCGGCCAGGCGCAGAGCAAATAATAGTTGAGCGCCGGGCGGCACGAGGCGCAGCCATCGGGCGTAATCCAATGTAGTTCCTGCATGACCTGCGGGATTGCCTTGAGCTGCCTTTCGATGATCAGGCGGCGGACATCGTCGTGGGTGAAGCTGGTGCATTTGCACACTGACTTGACCGCACGTTCACCGGCGAATTCGTTGCCCAAAGTCACCGCCAGCAGGCCTTCGACAAGGTTGGTGCACGAACCGCAGCTGGCCGAGGCCTTGCAGCTCGAGCGCACCGCATCGAGGCTGTTGGCACCGCCGAGGATGCAACCGACGATTTTGCCCTTGGAAACGCCGTTGCAACCACAGATCTCGGCATCGTCCGAGAGGGCCGCAACGGCGGCGTTAGGGTCCAGCTGCGCACCTCCCGACGCGAAGGCCTGACCGAAAATCAGTGCCTCCCGAATGCCGGAGATATCCTCGCCGCGTTTGAGCAGGTCGAAATACCAGTTGCCGTCGGCGGTCTCGCCATAGAGCACCGCGCCGACCACGCGGTCTTCCCTGACCACCACGCGCTTGTAAATCCCGCGCGCCGCATCGCGCATCACGATGTCTTCCGCGCCATCGCCGCCCAAGAAATCTCCGGCGGAAAACAGGTCGATGCCCGAGACTTTGAGCTTGGTCGAGGTGACCGAACCCTCATACCCGGTCGGCGCGCCGGTGGCCCGATCCCACGTCAAAGCGTCGGCCAGCGCGCGACACATATCCCACAGCGGGGCGACCAGCCCGTAACAGGCGCCCCGGTGCTGCACGCATTCACCGACTGCGAGGATCGCCCGGTCGGAGGTGACCATGTGATCGTCGACCATGATGCCGCGCTCGACATCCAGCCCTGCCGCCTTGGCCAGCGCTACCGAGGGCTTGATCCCGACCGCCATGACGACAATGTCCGCCGGAATTTCGCGTCCGTCCTTCAGCCTGATGCCCAAAACATGACCGTCCTTGCCGGTGATCTCGGCGGTGTCCGCGCCGGTCAGGATCAGCTGCCCGCGCCGCTCGAGCTCTTCCTTGAGCAACCAGCCCGCCGCCTCGTCGAGTTGGCGCTCCATCAGCGTCGGCATCAGATGGACGACGGTCACCTGCATTCCTCGCAGCGAAAGGCCATGCGCGGCCTCCAGCCCGAGCAACCCGCCGCCGATCACCACCGCGGCTCCGCCGGTTTCGGCGGCGGCGAGCATCCTGCCGACATCGTCGAGATCGCGGAACGTCACCACGCCCGCCAGATCCTTGCCCGGGACCGGGATGATGAAGGGATCGGAGCCGGTGGCGATCAGCAGCAGGTCATAGGGTTCGACCCGGCCCGACCCGGCGATGACGGTCTGCGTCGCGCGATCGATCCGCACCACCGGATCGCCCGAAACCAGCGTGATTGCATTATCGGCATACCACTCCGGCCCGTTGATGACGATTTCGTCGAAGGTCTTCTCGCCGGCCAGCACCGGTGAGAGCATGATGCGGTTGTAATTGACCCGTGGCTCGGCACCGAAAATCATGATGGCGTAGCGGGCGGGATCGCGGGCGAGCACTTCCTCCACCGCGCGGCACCCGGCCATGCCGTTGCCGATCACCACCAGCCGTTCGCGCGTATCGCGCTGGCTGCCGCGATCCTGGATGCTCATCGGGGCGTTCACATCGGTCTCCATCGTCAGCCGCGCAAACGCAAAAAAAGCCGCCACGAACCGATCCCTTGGGATCAGACCGGGCGGCGACGTTGCCACGCGAATTTCAGAATGAGCGGGAGTGCTGGTTCGTCCTGCGTTGGACGGCACTACCCGCGTTGGAGACGAGTGTAACCGATTCGCGGAGGTTTGGGCAAGGGCTATTTGTGCAGTGCAGCAAATCCCCCCCCGCCGTCATCAGATGCGCGCGCCTTGCAGCGCCGCGCCCCAGGTGGTCCGCCAGCGGGTCTTGACCGAAGTCAGGCCGATCAGCGCGACCAGCGCCAGCGCGGCGAAGATCAGGAAGCCCGCCGAAGGGCTGCCGGTCAGCTTTTTGGCGTAGCCGAGCGACGAGGCGAGATAGAATCCGCCAACCCCGCCGCCGAAACCGACCAGCCCGGTCATCACGCCGATCTCCTTGCGGAAGCGCTGCGGGACCAGCTGGAACACCGCACCATTGCCGACCCCCAGCGTGCCCATCACGACGATGAACAGCGCCAGTGCCAGCGGCAGGGTGGCAGGCCCCATGCTGATGACCGTGAGGGTCAGCGCCGCGAGGATATAGACGAAAGTCAGCGTCTTGATCCCGCCGAACCGGTCGGCCAGCGCCCCGCCCATCGGCCGCACCAGCGAGCCGGTGAAGACGCAGGCGGCGGTGCAGTAGCCGGCTGTCACTGGAGTGAGGCCGAAGCTGTCGACGAACCAGATCGACAGCGAGTTGGAGAGGCCGACGAAGCCGCCAAAGGTCACGCCATAAAACAGCATGAACCACCAGGCGTCCTGATCCTTGAGCAGTTCGCCGTAGGCCGAGATCGGCTTGGGCGCAGGCTGGTCGGGGCTGTCCTTGGCGGCAAACAGATAGAACACGAAAACTGCGGCGAGCGGGATGCAGACGAGGCCCATCACGGCATTCCAGCCGAATGCCTTGGCCAGCAGCGGAGCGAACAGCGCGGCCAGCACGGTGCCCGAATTGCCCATCCCGGCGACGCCCATTGCCTTGCCCTGATGTTCGGGCGGATACCACCGGCTCGCCAGCGGCAGCGCCACCGCGAAACTCGCCCCGGCGAAGCCGAGGATGACTCCGACCGCGAGCGTGCCTTCGTAGCTGTCGATCCCGAACCACCAGGCCAGGAGCAACCCGAGGATGACGATGACCTGTCCGATCGAGCCGGTCAGCTTGGGTCCGATGCGATCGACCAGCAGGCCGTTCACGAGCCGCAGCACCGCGCCGGCGAGCGTCGGCACTGCGACCATCAGCCCTTTCTGGGCCGGGTCGAGCCCGAGCTCCTTGGAAATGATCGGCGCCAATGGCCCGAGCATGACCCAGACCATGAAAGCGACGTCGAAATAGAGGAATGCGGCGAACAGGGTCGGGCGGTGCCCGGCCTTCCAAAAGGACGTGTCACTCATGCTGCGATGCTCCCTGGGCTTGACGACAGTGGCGAAGTGCCGATCCTCGTGCGGGCGGGCGCGTTGCCCGTGCGTGAGGGACGGCGGACACGATGCGCGATGGCGGCGATCTGGTGGTGGCGGCGGGCTTTGCCAGCCTGATCGGGCCGCGCGCGGAAAACGAGGATTTCGGCGGGGTCCATCTGGGCACCGCGCTCGAACGCGCGCGGCATGGCACCATCGCCGCGGTCGCCGATGGGGTCAGCGGCGGCAAACAGGGCCGGGTCGCGGCCGAGCTTGCGGTGCGCGCGCTGATCGAGGGGTTCTATGCGGTGCCCGATACGCTGGGTCCGGCGCGGGCGATGATGCTCCCGCTCACCGCCTTCAACCGCTGGCTCCACGCCCAGGGTCGTGGCGAGACGATGACCGACAGCGCCACGACGCTTACGGCCATCGCGCTGCGAGGTCGGCGCGGGTATCTGGTGCACGTGGGGGACAGCCGTGCGTGGCGCTTTTCGGCTGGCCGACTCAGCCGGCTCACCACCGATCACGTCCGGCCCGAGCCAGACCTGCAGCACGTGCTGATCCGCGCGCTGGGGATCGAGCCCGAGCTGCGGCTCGACCATGCCGTGTTCGAGCTCGCCGAGCGCGACCGGCTGCTGCTGACCAGCGACGGGGTTCACGGCGTGCTTTCGGGCGTGCGAATCGCTGCAATCCTGGGCGAGAACGCGAGCGCCGAGGCAACCGCCGACGCGCTCGCCGAGGCCGCGCTCTCGGCGGGCGGAAAGGACAATGCGACCGCGCTGGTGATCGACATTGTCCGGCTGCCCGAGCCCGATCACGATGGCATCCTCGCCGGTGTCTCCGCGCTGCCCGCAATCGATCCGCCGAAGCCGGGCGAGAGCATCGACGGATTCAAGATCGACCGCGTTCTCAGCGAAGGACGGTATGCCGTTCTGCTGGCCGCCATCGACGGCGAGGATGGCAGCCGGGTCGCGCTCAAATTCCCGCGCCGCGAAGCGCTCAGCGACCGCGCGATGCGGCTGGCTTTCGCGCGCGAAATGCTGATTGCCCAGCGGGTCGCCAGTCCGTTCGTGGCCGCCGCGCACCCGGTCCGGCCCGATCGGCAGACCGGGCTTTACGGTGTGCAGCCGCTGCTCGAGGGGGAGACGATGGAGGCGCGGCTCAAGCGCGGCCTGCCCTCGCTCGCGCTCGCCCATGAGCAAGCGGTCAAGCTGACCCGCGCGGTCGCGGCGCTGCACCGGCTCGAAGTGGTGCACCGCGACATCAAGCCCGAAAATGTCATGCTCACGTCCGACGGCGGGCTCAAGTTGATCGACCTCGGGGTCGCGCGGCTGCCGCGGGTCGAAGACTTCCACGGCGATGAAATCCCCGGCACCCCCGGTTTCATGCCGCCCGAGCAGTTCGGCGGCCATGCCGGCGATGCGCTGACCGACCAGTTTGCGCTGGGCGTCACGCTCTACCGCTGGTTGACCGGCAAGTGGCCGTTCGGCGAGCAGGAGGCCTTTCAGCGGCCGCGTTTCGGCAAGCCCGCGCCACCCTCGCGCCATCGGCCCGAGATCCCGAGCTGGCTCGACGATGCGATCCTTACCGCGATCCAGCCCGAGCGCGAGAGGCGTTTCGGCGATGCGGTGGAGATGCTCCGCGCGCTCGAAAGCGGCGGCAAAATCACGAGTGGCCCGCGTCGCGACGCGCCCTTGCTCGAGCGCGATCCCTTGCGCTTCTGGCAAGCGCTCAGCGTGCTGCTCGCGGCGGCGTTGCTGGTCTCGCTGCTCTGGCGCTGAGGCCACGGAGTCGCTCCATCCTTGGCGCACGCAAAAAAGCCGCCTCGATCCGGACCGGGGTCCAATCGGGCGGCACCGTTGCCACGCATGTTGCATTGCCTGAGCGCGCTTTGGTTGCAGCCCGGCATCGGGCCGCACGCTCGCCGGCAAACCCTTGTTAAGCGATTCGCTGCATCTGCGTAAAGTATTTTTTGCAGCGCAGCATACGAATGAGCTCAGGGCAGCGCCGCGAGATAGCCCTCAAGATCGGCTGGGTCGAATTCGCGTCCGTCGAAGAAACGGTTGCTTTCCAGCATCATCGCGCCTTGCTGGGTGCCAACAATGGTAGTCCCGCCTAGGCTCCCTTCGACTTTCGAACTCGCTCCCGGCAATGGCTCGCCGGTGCCTTTTAGTGCGCTGCGGTAAACATCCGGGCGAAAGACTCGGGCCGCTTTTTCGGCGTCGACGGGGTCGAATCCGACGCCGTCCCAGCGAGCCATCTGGGTATAGAGCCACTCGGCCTGGCTGACCCACGGGAAGTTTGCGGCTTCGCGGTGCTGGAACATGAAGTCGGGAAAGTGCAGTTCGGCACCGCCGCGCGCGAGCAGCAGACGGTCGGAAATCGCCCGCCGGATCAACCGCGGATCGCCGTCGAGGTATTCGGCGCGGGCGAGGATCGCGGCGTTGGCCTCCCAGTGTTCGGGATCGACGAAGTGCTCAGCCGCTCGGCGCATCGCGCGGATCAGCGCTTCGATTTCCACGCGCTTTTCGGCCAGCACGGGCTCGCGCAGCGCCAGCACCTTTTCGACCCCGCGACGCCAGATCTGCGCGGTGAACAGCACGATTTCGCCCACCCCGCGTTCAACCGCCACGCTGTTCCACGGCTCGCCCACGCAGATCGCGTCGACCTCTCCGGCGTCGAGCGCGTCGGCGCAGAACGGCGGTGCAACCGTCGCGATTTTCACGTCATGGTCGGGCCGGATACCGCAGGCCGCGAGCCAGTAACGCAGCATGTAGCTGTGGCTCGAATAGCGGTGGACCACGCCGAACCGGAGCGGCCGATCGGCGACAACCGCCTTGAGCCGCGCCCCCACCGCTAACGGATCGCCCAGCGTGCCAGGCTCGCGGAGCCGTGCCGCCAGCTCCGGACGCATGGTGATCGCGTTGCCGTTGAGACCGAGCACAAACGGCACCGCCAGCGGCTGCGCAGGGCGGCCGCGCCCGAGCGTAGTGGCGATGGCGAGCGGGGCGATCATGTGCGCGGCGTCCGAATGGCCGTAAAGCAGGCGATCGAGCACGGTCGCCCAGCTCATGTCCTTGACCAGCCGCAGCGACAGACCCTCGGTCTCGGCGAAACCGTGCTCGCGCGCGAGGATCGGCAGGCACGCATCGACCAGCGGCAGGAAGCCGATGGCAAGTTCGGCGCTCATCGGGGTCCTCCCAGAAGGTTGTGTGCGGTGACCACCGCTTCGGCGATTTCGGCGATGCGCTTGCCCTGCTTCATCGCCGCATCGCGCAATTCCTTATAGGCCACCGGCTCGGGCAAACCGCGGCCGTCCATCAGGATTCGCTTGGCCCGATCGATGGTCTCGCGCTCGGCAAGGCGCCCGCGCGCGTCGGCCAGATCGGCCTGAAGGCGCGAAAACGCGTTGAAACGGCGGATCGCCAGATCGAGCAGTGGGCGGATGCGGTGCGCGGCGAGCCCGTCGACCACATAGGCGGAAACTCCTGCTTCGATCGAGGCGGCGATCGATTCATCGTCCGATTCATCGACGAACATCGCGATCGGCCGGGCCACCGCGCGGCTGACCGCGAAATATTCCTCGAGCACATCGCGCGACGGATTGCCGAGGTCCATCAACACGATGTCCGGCGCGATCTCGCCGATCCGCGCCACCAGCCCCCGCCGCTCGGTCACCACGAACAGCTCGCAATCCGCCACTGCGGCAAGACCTTCCTGGATCACTGCAGCGCGCGTGGCGCTTTCATCGACGATCGCTATGCGCATGGCTCGTTGTGCAGTGCGGCAAGAGCAGTTGGCAATGGGCAATCGCGAGCATTCTGCACGAATGATCCCGGCCGAGCGCGGCGTTGGGCCGCACTGGCCGGATCGCAATCGCTCGGGAGCAGACGTTCATCCGGGCGATAGCCGCGCCGCTCAGGGACGCGTTACGATTAGACTGACAGCACCGCCAGCCTTGACACCCCGCCGCAATTGCCAGCAATTCACGGCAACCGCTTTGGGGGATCGGCACAATGTTCGAGAAACTGGCGGCACCGTTGATGTGCGCGCCGATGAGCTTTGCTTCGTCGGTACCGCTGGCAGTGGCAAGCTGCAGCGCGGGGGCGATTGGCGGGTGGCAGGGCGGAACTTACACCGCGTTCGACGAGTTCGAGCGCTACCTCGCCGCGCTCGCCGAAATCGATGGCGCGCCGCCGATCGTCAATTTGCCCGCGCGCATCGCGGGCGAGGCGACCGGCGAGGCCAAGCTGGCGCTGCTTGAGAAATACCGCGCGCCGCTGGTGCTCACCAGCCTCGGCGATCCCAGCCTGCTGGTGGCGCGCGTCCACGGCTGGGGTGGCCGCGTGGTGCAGGATATCACCACCATGCGCCATGCGGAAAAGGCGATTGCAGCCGGGGTCGACGGGCTGATGCTGACCTGCGCGGGCGCGGGCGGGCATACCGGCTTCATTACCCCGCTGGCCTTCGTGCCCGCGGTCCGGCGGATCTGGGACGGACTGCTGATCGTCGCGGGCGGGATTGCCGATGCGCGCGCGATGGCGGGTGCGCTGGCGCTGGGCGGGGACATCGCCTGCATGGGCACACGCTTCATCGCCACGCCCGAAAGCGGGGCGGTCGATGGCCACCGCCAGATGATCCCGCGCGCCGGGATCGACCGGATCGTCACTTCCTCGGCGATGAACGGGGTCCCGGCCAACTGGATCCGCGATTCGCTCGAAGAAGTGGGCCTCGACGCGGCGCAGCTGGCGGGGGGTAGGATCGAGATGCCCGACGGCGTGCGGCCGTGGCGCGACACTTTCAGCGCGGGGCAGAGTGTCGGGCTGATCGATGCGGTTGAGCCGGTCGCAGCGCTGGTGGCGCGGCTGGGACAAGAGTTCGCGGCACTGGTTCCGCAAAGCCGCTGGCGCGAGCGGCTGGCGGCGATCGAGGCGAGTTGGCCCTGATCAATCGGTGATCCGATGGCGCAATGGGTTGCGGGCGCTTCGCGGCCGGTTTAATCAATCGGTTAAATCGGGACCGGGCAATAGCGCGAGGCTATTGGGCTCTCATTCCCCAGCGACAGGATTAACCAGGCATGTCAATCCTTTACGACGAAGGCCAGCAGGCGATCGCGACCGAATCGCGGCGTGTGCTCGATGCGCGGGTCAGCAAGGAGCGGCTGCTGGGCCTGCTCGAACAGGTCGGTCAGTTCGAAGCGCCGTTCTGGGACACCGCCGTCGAGCAAGGCTGGACCGCGCTGGCGATCCCCGAAGAGCATGGCGGGCTTGGCCTCGGCCTGACCGAGCTGGGGCTGGTCGCACAGGCCAGCGGCGCGGCGACTGCGGGTGCGCCGTTTTTGACCCAAGGCTATGGTGCGGCGGTGGCGCTGCTCGGCAGCGGCAATGCAGAACTTCAGGACAAATGGCTGCCGAAGCTGGCCTCGGGCGAGGCCAAGGGGACGGTCGCCTTTGCCGAGGGTAATTCGCCGCTCCCGCCCAAGCCGAGTGCAACCTATGCAGGCGGGAAGCTCTCCGGTGCCAAGGAAGGCGTCACCGCCGGACTGGCGGCGGATTTCGCGATTGTCTGGGCGACGTCTGATGGGCATCCAGCGCTCGTTCTGGCCGAACTCGGCAAGGTGGCTCGGAATCCGGTCGACAGCTTTGACAACACTCGCCTGTTCGCCGACCTCGCCTTTGCCGACACGTCGGCGACCCTGCTGGCGGAGGGCGATGCCGCTTGGGAGCTGGCGCGCGACATCCTCGCGCGGATGGCGGTCGTGACCGCGCATGAGCAGGTCGGTGGGGCCGAGGCGCTGCTCCACATTGCGCGCGACTATGCGGTGACCCGCAAGGCGTTCGGCCAATTCATCGGCGCGTTCCAGTCGGTCAAGCACCGCATCGCCGAGATCTACGGACTGGTCGAGATCGCGCGCGCCAACTGCATCCATGCCGCCAGCCGCGAGGGAGAGGCGGACTTCCTGATCGCCGCGGCCGACGCCCGGCTCTCGGCGACCGAGGCCTATGACACCGCCGCGCGCGATTGCGTGCAGATCCACGGCGGGATCGGGGTGACCTGGGAGCAAGGGCTTCACCTCCACATGCGCCGCGCGCGCAGCCTCGCGATCGAGCAGGGCAACATGCTGTTCTGGGAAGATCTGCTGGTCGAAGAACTGACGGGAGTGGCGGCATGAGCGATCTGGAAGCCTATCGCGCCACGGCACGTAGCTGGCTGGAAAGCGTTGCCCCGACCTTTGGCCGCGAGGCGCGGCGCGGCTCGTCGGTCGAGGACGATCTGGCGCTTGGTCGGCGTTACATGGCGATCAAGCACGACGCGGGCTATGCTGGGATCAACTGGCCCAAAGAGATTGGCGGGCAGGGCCTCGGCCATCTTGAGAAGATCGCCTTCGACGCCGAAGAAATGCAGTTCGGCATGCCCAATGTCTATTTCGGCATTTCGCTGGGGATGCCGGTGCCGATCCTGATGCATTACGACCAGAACCGCGAATGGGTGAAGGAGCGCGTGCTAAAAGCGCTGCGCGGCGAGGAAATCTGGTGCCAGATGTTCTCCGAGCCCTCGGGCGGATCGGACCTTGCGGCGCTGCGGACCCGCGCCGAGCCCGACGGTAACGGCTGGAAAATGAACGGCCAGAAGGTCTGGACCAGCTGGGCGCAATATTGCGACTACGGCGTGATCGTCGCGCGGTCGGACCCTTCGGTCGCCAAGCACAAGGGGCTGACTTACTTCTGGGTCGATATGAAGGCACCCGGGGTCGAAGTTCGCCCGATCAAGCTCGCGGGCGGGGACAGCCACGTCAACGAAGTGTTCTTCGACGACGTCAAACTGACCGACGAGCAGCGCATGGGCGAGGTCGGCGGCGGGTTCGGCGTGGCGCTGCACACGCTGATGATCGAGCGCTACATCGCCACCGACAGCGCCGGGTTCGGCCCGCATCTCGATGAATTCGTCAGCCTTGCCAAGGAAGTAGAGGTCAACGGCCGTCCGGGAATCGAGGACGGACGGATCCGTTCGGCGATCGCGCGCAACCACGCGATGCGCTCGGGGCTCGATTCGATCACGCGCCGGGCGATGCTGATGATGCAAGCCGGGATGCAGCCGGGGCCGGAAGGGAGCTTGCAAAAGCTGGTCGCGGTGCGCAGCCGCCAGAAACTGTCCGAACTCGCCCTCGATCTGCAGGGCAATCTTGCCTTCGCGTTCGATCCGCATGCCTTCGTAAAGGAGGACTGGGGTGCGAGCTGGCTCAACGCTCCGACCGGGCGGATTGCGGGCGGTTCGGACGAAGTGCTGCTCAACACCATCGCCGAAAAGGTGCTCGGCCTGCCGCAGGATCACCGCCCCGACAAGGGCATTCCTTTCAACCAGATCCCCGCATGAACGATAGCGCGGACATTCATGAAATCCGCCGCGCGGTGCAGGCGTTGTGTGCCGATTTTCCGGGCGAATACTGGCGCGAGAAAGACCGCGAGCGCGCCTATCCCGGTGAGTTTGTCGATGCGCTGACCCACTCCGGCTTCCTCGCGGCGCTGATCCCCGAGGCCTATGGCGGTTCGGGGTTGAAGCTCGATGCCGCGGCGGTGATTATGGAGGAAATCCAGGCGGCGGGCTGCAATGGTGCGTCAGCGCATGCGCAGATGTACATCATGAACACGCTGCTGCGGTACGGCAGCGAAGAGCAGAAGCGCGAATATTTGCCCGGGATCGCCAGCGGCGAACTGCGATTGCAGGCGTTCGGCGTATCCGAACCGGCCAGCGGCACCGACACGCTCAGCCTGCGCACGGTCGCGGTGCGGGACGGCGATGAATATGTCATCAACGGCCAGAAAATCTGGACCAGCCGCGCCGAATATTCCGACCTGATGCTGCTGCTCGCGCGTACCACCCCGCGCGAAGCGGTGAAAAGCAAGACCGAGGGACTATCGATCTTCCTCGTCGATATGCGCAAGGCAGTCGGAAGCGGAATGGAAATCAAGCCGATCCGCACGATGATGAACCACTCGACCACCGAGGTGTTCTTCGACGATCTGCGCATCCCCGCCAGCGCGCTGGTTGGCGAAGAGGGCAAGGGCTTTCGCTACATCCTTTCGGGCATGAACGCCGAACGCATCCTGATCGCGGCGGAATGCGTCGGCGATGCCAAGTGGTTCATCGCCAAGGCGACCGGCTATGCCAAGGAGCGCCAGGTCTTCGCGCGCCCGATCGGCCAGAACCAGGGCGTCCAGTTCCCGATCGCGCGCTGCTATGCGCAGATGCGCGCGGCCGAGCTGATGGTCCACCATGCCGCCACCACCTATGACGCGGGCGGCAATCCGGGGGCCGAGGCCAATATGGCCAAGCTGCTCGCCAGCGAGGCGAGCTGGGCGGCGGCGGACATGTGCGTGCAGACCTTCGGCGGGTTTGGCTTTGCCGAGGAATACGACGTCGAGCGCAAGTTCCGCGAGGCGCGGCTCTATACGGTCGCCCCGATTAGCACCAATCTGATCCTCAGCTATTTGGCCGAGCATGTGCTTGGCCTGCCCAGAAGCTACTGAATCCAAGGGAGCAAACATGGCTTTCAAGACCCGCATTACCGAACTGCTCGGGATCGAGCATCCGATCGTCCAGGGCGGGATGCAGTGGGTCGGCACTGCGGAACTGGCCTCGGCGGTCGCCAACGCGGGCGGTCTCGGCATCCTCACCGCGCTGACCCAGCCGAGCCCGCAGGCGCTCGCCGACGAGATCGCGCGTTGCCGCAGCATGACCGACAAGCCCTTCGGGGTGAACATCACGGTGTTTCCGACGATCAATCCGCCCGACTATCACGCCTATGCGCAGGCGGTGCTCGATGGCGGAATCCGAATTGTCGAGACCGCCGGAACTCCGGCGGTGCGCGAGATCTGGGAAATCATGAAGCCGCACGGGGTCACGATCCTGCACAAATGCACCGCGGTGCGCCACGCGCTTTCGGCCGAACGGGCCGGGGTCGATGTCATCTCGATCGACGGGTTCGAATGCGCCGGCCATCCGGGCGAGGACGATATCCCGGGGCTGATCCTGCTCCCGGCGGCGGCGGACAGAGTGAAAATCCCGATCCTCGCCTCGGGCGGGTTCGGCGATGGCCGCGGGCTGGTGGCGGCGCTGGCGCTGGGGGCCGACGGCATCAACATGGGCACGCGGTTCTGCGCGACGGTAGAGGCCCCGATCCACGGGCGTTTCAAGCAGGCGATGGTCGACAATGACGAGCGCGCGACCGATTTGATCTTCCGCACCTACCGCAACACCGCGCGGGTCGCGAAGAACGGGATTTCGCAGGCGGTGGTCGCGGCCGAGGCCGAGGGCAAGCCGTTCGCCGAGGTCGCCGATTTGGTCAAAGGCGTGCGCGGGCGCGAGGGGCTGGCCAGCGGTGACACCGAACACGGCATCTGGAGCGCGGGCATGATCCAGGGCCTGATCCACGATATCCCGACCTGCGAAGTGCTGATTTCGCGGATCGTTGCCGACGCCGAGGCGATTGTGCGCGGTCGGCTGGAGGGGATGGTGGCCTGAGCGCTCAGGCCGGCGCAGCGCCCGCGCGCAACTTGGCTCCCTGCGCTGCGTGAGCCGTCCGCGCTTCGTTCTGCAAGCGCCGCGCATCTGCCGTTGCCCCTGACGCATCGGCCAGCGCAGCGCGCCATTCGAGCAGGAATGGCGCAATCACCGGGGATGCGCCGACTGTAACGGCGGCTTCTGCCTTGGCCAGCGCCGATTCGATCTCGCTGCGAGCCGTGGGTCCGTCGCGCGCGAGCAGGGCCATTGCCAGCACGCCCCAAGCCTCCGCTGCAAAATGCCGCGTGCCGCCCTTCACACAATCGACCGTCGCTAGTCGCGCCATTTCGGCAGCTTCGCCGGGTTGGCCGTCTTCGAGCAGCGCCCAGGCCAGCTGCATCCTGACCGCACCCAGCCAGTGGCGTTCGGTGCGCAAGACCACGTCCATCGCGGCTCGGGCGTGGGGGATGGCTTGCCCCGGCTCACCCAGCGTGCGGTGCGCCAGCGCGAAACAGAAATGACGATAGAGCACAAGCAACGGTGAGCCCAGCGCCTCACTGATTTCCGCGACGCGCTGCGCATGGACCAGCGCAGCGGCACCATCGCCCGACCAGTGGCTTGCCTGCGCCAGCGCGTAGGAGGACCAGCCGATCACTTCCGGCGTCCCGTCCGCTTCGGCGAAGGTGACGGCAGCGGCCAATTGCGCCTGTGCTTCATCCAGCCGACCCAGCCAGACCAACCCGATGCCGCGCATGAACGAAAAGAAAGTGTGCGGATTGGTGCCGCTCAGCCAGGCCTCGCGCGGGAGTTCGGAAGGCCACATCGCGAGTGCTTCCTCGCAGGCTCCCACGCTATCGACATGCCGCCCGGTGTGGGCTTGGCCGTCGGTGAGCAGGATTGTCGCCAGCGACGGCAGGATGCCGAAATCGGCCGCGAAGGCAGTGCGATGATTGGCCAGCGTCAACTGGTAATATTCCTCGGCGTCGCCCGCCGCGCAGACCGCGCGCGAATAGCACAGCGCCAACGTCAGCTTGAGCCCTTCGTCGCCGATTGCTGTCGCTAGCGCCTGCCCCTCGGCGAGCACCGCCTTGGCCGCATCGAGATCGGTCCCGACCCGGTAGTTGAAGTTGAGCAGATTGATATAGGCTGGGATAATCAGCGCATAATCGTCCGGCGTGGTCAGGTGGGCATGAGCCAGCGCGCGGACCTTTTCCCAGTGCCACACCGAGGCGGGGAAATCGGTGCGCACCACGCGCTCGGCCGCGCGGCGGTGCCAGCGCGCGGCGATCATGGCCTCGCCCGCTTCCTCCCAGTGGCGCGCCAGTTCGGCGGCATACTCGTCGAGCCGCGCGGCTTCCTGCGCTTCGAGCGCGCCGGCGACGTCGGCATGGATCTCGCGCCGGGTTGCCTTGATCAAGCTGGCTTGTGCCATTTCGAGCGTGAGCGGATGCTTGAAAGCGAATTCGGCGACCGGGAACAGCGCCTGCTCGACCACGAATTCGTTGCGCTTGAGCTGAGCCAGCGCATCGGACAGTTCGCCGGGCGAGACCTTGGCGGTCGCCGCCAGCAAAGGCTCGGGAAAGGTCGGTCCGATCACCGCGGCGACTTGCAGCACCCTCCGGGCAAGTTCGGGCAGCCGGTCGATGCGCGCGGCGACCACCGCCTTGACGGTGGGCGGCACTTCGAGCCGGGTGAACGGCCCGGTCAGGCGGCAGTCCCCCCGCGACCCTGCGATCTTGCCGGTCTCGACCAGCGTCTGGACAATCTCCTCTACGAAATAGGGGTTGCCCTTGGTCTGCTCGATGATTGGGGCGGCGAGCACCGCGACGCTGGGATCGGTCCCGAGCAGGTCCGACAGCAGCGATTCGACCGCGGTCTCCCCTAGCGGTGCCAGCGACAGCTGGCGGCAGGCGCTGTTTTGCATCCATGCGGCGCGAAATTCGGGGCGGTAGTTGAGCACCAGCAGATTGCGCAGCCCTTCGCGCGCATCGACCAGCGCTTCGAGGAAAGCGGCGCTGGCATCGTCGATCCAGTGCAGATCCTCCACCAGCATCACGGTCGGGCGCGTCGCGCTCGCCAGCGTCAGCAGGTGGCGGGCGAGCGCGACCAGCTGGCGCTGGCGCGCTTCGGGATCGAGTGCGGACGCGGGGCGCTCGGGGTCGGGATAGCCGACCAAGTCGAACATCATCGGCAGCGCGGAAGCGAGCTTTGGGTCAAGCGCCAGCGCGCGCGCCTCGATCTTGCTCCGCGCCGTGGCTGCATCGTCCTGCGTCTCGATCCCGAAGAATGAGCGGAACACGCCGAGCGCGGCGAGCAGGGGTGTGTTGCGGCCCTGCTGGGTTGCGCTGCCCGCATAGACCGCGATCCCCTGCGCGCGGCAGTCTTCGGTGAACTCGAAGCACAGGCGGCTCTTGCCCGCGCCAGCCTCGGCCATCACCCCGACCACCTGGCCCGAACCCTGCGCCGAGCGCTCGAGCGCCTCGGCCAGCTGTGCGAAATCCTCCGAGCGGCCGACGAAGCGGCTGAGGCCCCGAGCCCGCGACAGTTCGAACCTGGTGTGGGTTTCGGATTCTCCAAGCACTCCGAACGCGCGGGTGCCGAACCGTTCGAGCCGCAGATAGCCCCCGGCCATAGTGGCGACCGCCGTGCTGACCAGTACCGCACCGGCCGGAGCCTGCATCTGGAGCTGCGCCGCGTTCTCCAGCGTCGGACCGGAGGGCGGGCGGTCGGCGCTGCCGGTCACCACCGGACCGCAATCCACCCCTAGCCGGGGTTGGGCAAGCACGCCGCCGGGCAAAGCAATCGCGCCGACGTCCTCCACGATCGCCAGCGCCGCGCGGACGGCACGCAGCGCATCCTCCTCGGCCACCGCATCCAGCCCGAACAATGCGGTGACCGTCGCGCCATTGCTCGAAACCGCACAATCGTATGTGCCAAGCCGCGCAGTCACTGCGGCGCGGAACTGGCGGACCGCGTGGTCCCAATCTTCGGGATCCAGCTCATTGTGGTGGCTTTCACTGCCTAGCGCGCAGCTCAGCACCGCCAGCTGGCGACGCTCGCCCGCGTGCGGCGGGGACGGCGCGCGCGGCGCGGGTTTGGCCGGGGCGCTCCGTTTGGCCAGATGCGCGCGGACATCGCCCAGGAACGCCTGCCAGGCTGGGTCGCTGGTGGCTCCGTCCCAGCCGATCAAATCGGCGCTCTGCGTCAGCTCGAACATCACCGGGCGCGTGCAGGGCTCGATCATCACGGGCACGAAACTGCCATTGCGCTGAGCCACCGTCGCTTCGGCGCGCACCCAGCGCGACTGGACCGAGCGCGGCGACCATAGCACCACCACCGCCGGAGACTGGTTGAGCGCGCTTTCGGTAACCTCGTCGTAGGCCTCGCCCGCTTTGAGCGCGACATCCCACCAGACGTCAAACCCTTCGGCGATCAAGGCATGGGCGAACCGGCGCGCCTGCGCCTGGTCCTCGCGGTTGTAGGACAAGAAGATGTCCGGCACGCCCCACTATCCCTTCGTCGCCGAGACTAAACGCAAAGCCTTGCGGCGTCGAGTTTTGGCAAGCGGGCGACCTACGCGGGAATACTTGCATTGGGGCGGCGATTGCGCGACCTTTGCGGCGGTCCTTGGGCTGGTGGTCGCACAGCCGGGCTGGGCTCCGTGACAGGTCACGGGGTGTCCGCGTGGGGGAAACGGGCGTGGCGACCAGGAAGATCGTAATATTGGGCGGCGGTGTCGCGGGGATGAGCGCGGCGCATGAGCTGATCGAACGCAGCGGCGATGCGGTCGCTTTCGACATCCACGTCTATGAAAAGCGCGAGCACACCACTGGCGGCAAGGCGCGTAGCGTCCCGGTTCCGGGCTCGGCCACCGGGGGCCGCGACCCGCTGCCTGGCGAGCACGGTTTTCGCTTCTTTCCCGGCTTTTACAAACATTTGCCCAACACGATGCAGCGGATTCCCTATGGCCCAAACTCTGGCAACGGTGCCAGCGTGTTCGACAACCTCGTGGTGGCCGAACGGCTCGAAGTTGCCCGGTTCGATCAGGGCCCGATCACGATCTCCTCACGCTTCCCGCGCGACCTGTCCGACCTCGTCACCGATTTCGAGGCGATGTTCAGCGATACCGAACTGCTGCCGGGGGAAGCCACGTTCTTTGCCGAGCGCCTATGGCAAGTGCTCACCAGCTGTCAGGCGCGGCGGCTGGCCCAATACGAATTGATGACCTGGTGGGACTATCTTGAAGCGGACGACCATTCGGAGGCCTATCGCAATTTGCTGGTCGACGGCCTGTCGCGCTCGCTGCTGGCCAATGATCCGGTCCATGCCAGCGTGCGGACGGTGGGCGACACCAACATTCAGCTGATCCTCGGCATGCTCGAGCCGGGACAAGCGACCGACCGGCTGCTCAATGGCCCGACCAGCAAGGTGTGGCTCGATCCGTGGCGCGTTCATCTCGAAGGCCTTGGGGTCACCTTTCACCTTGGCGAGATGGCCGAGCAGTTCGGGATCGTCGATGGGGCGGTGACTTCGGTGCAGGTCTTTGGGGCGGGCGGGGCGAGCGAAGTGACCGGCGATGCCTATGTCTTCGCGCTGCCGGTCGAGCGGATGGCGACGCTCATCACCCGCAGCGCAAGCGGGCCGGGCGATCCGCTCAAGGGAGATCCGGCGATGGCCGGGATCATGGCGGTCGCGCCCAATGTGCGCTGGATGAACGGCATCCAGTTCTTCCTGTTCGAGGATGTGCCGATCACCCACGGCCACGTGCTCTATTCGGACTCGCCGTGGGCGGTGACTTCGATTTCCGAAGCGCAGTTCTGGGCGGACGAGCATCTGCCGGGGTGCGGCGACGGCACGGTGCGCGGAATCCTTTCGGCCTGCATCTCGTGCTGGACCGCGCCGGGGATCGTCTATGGCAAGACCGCGCTGGAATGCAGCCGCGAGGAGATCGCCGCCGAAGTCTGGGCGCAGATCAAGAAATCGGTGAACGTCGCGGGCAAAATGATCCTCGAGGACAGCAACGTTCACAGCCATTTCCTCGACCCCGACCTCGTCCAGCATCCCGACGGCACGATCCATTTGACCGATGCCGAGCCTTTGTTCGTCAACTTTATCGACAGCTGGAAATCGCGGCCCGAGGCGGTGTGCCAGACCGGCAACATGTTCCTCGCCTCGGACTATGTCCGCACCTTCACCGATGTCGCTTGCATGGAGGCGGCCAACGAAGCCGCGCGCCGCGCGGTCAACGGCATGCTCGAGCTGTTCGGCTCTAGCGCCGAGCCGTGCGAGCTGTGGCCGCTGCACGAGCCGATGATTTTCGCCCCGTTCCGCTGGCACGATCAACGCCGCTTCGACCAGGGCCTGCCCTGGGACGGTCACATCTGAGGAATTGCGCATGCGCCAGACGCTTCCCGCCTATGTCGTCCGTCCTGCGGAATCGGTGCATCTCCAGCCCTATGCCTGCCTCGACACCCGGCTCTATGGCTTCTTCCTGCGCGGGGATGCGGGCACGATGCAAAGCCGGCTGGTCGATCCGATCCTCAATGCGCCAACCGGCGGCGCGACCGACTACCGCGTGCTGGGCGATCTGGTGCTGGTCTCCTACGCGCTGGCGGGAAAGGGCACGAGCACGCTGTCGCCCGACAGCGGGATTGGCTGGGTTCCGGAAAACTCGCTGACGCTGTGGATTCCGCTCGTCGCGGTGGAGATCGAGCTGGGCATCCCGGTTGCGCAGCGGATGGTGATGTACCCGGCCTATATCTGCGTCGACAACAGCTGGTCGCTCGCCGCTGGGCGCGAAGTTTACGGCTTTCCCAAGGGTTATGGGCCGATCGAGCTGCCTGCAGCGGGCGCGCCGCCGCTCCATTTCGCGGCCTCGACGCTGGTGATGAAGGTCTATGGGCCGGACAACGAAGGTGTGGTGGCCCCGCTATTCTCGGTCGATCGCACCGCCGAAGGCACCGAAGCCCAGGCGATCTGGACCGATCTTGGCGATGCCATTGCCGCGTTGGTAGGAATCGTCTCGGGGAGCGGCGGCGCGTTCATCGTACCGGGGCTGAATTTTGCCAAGGACTTGCTCGCATTGGCCCGCGCCAAGGAAGTGCCCGGGGTGTTCCTCAAGCAGTTCCGCGACGCCGCCGATGGCACGAAAGCCTGCTACCAGGCGGTGGTCGAGGCCGGCTCGTTCGTCACTGCATTTCGCACCGGCGGGGTGCTGCCGGGCACTTTCCAGGCGACCGTGGCCGATTATGCCAGCCACCCGCTGGCCAGCGACCTCGGCATTGCTCCGGGTGCCGCGCCGCTCGAAATGGCGTTCTTTGCCGACTTCGACTTCACCATCGGCGAGGGCAGTGTGATCTGGGAGGCGGGGACCAATGGCTGATCCGGTGAGCACCAAGACCCGCATCGCGGTGATCGGCGGCGGGGTCGGCGCGATGACCACCGCCTATGAGCTGACCGAGCAGCCCGGCTGGTCAGACACTTACGAAATCACGGTCTACCAGCTGGGCTGGCGGCTTGGCGGCAAGGGCGCGAGCGGACGCAACCAGGCGATGAGCGACCGGATCGAGGAACACGGGCTGCATTTCTGGTTCGGCTATTACGAGAACGCCTTCAATTTGATCCAGCGGGTCTATGCCGCGCTGGGGCGCAGCCCCGACCAGCCGCTGGCGACCTGGCGCGATGCTTTCAAGCCGCACAGCCTGTTTATCCTGATGCAGTTCCACAAGGCACAGTGGTCCGAGTGGCATCTGAAGCCGCCCGCCATGCCCGGAGTGCCGGGCGACGGGACGATCCCCCCGTTCTGGGAGCTGGTCGACCGACTGCTTCATGCGCTGCACATCCACGGGAAGGAATGTCTGCCCACCGATCTCCATGCGCAAATCACTGGCACCGCACCGCGCGGCTGGCTGGGTCGCTTGCTCGAGAGGATCGGGCTGCTGGCCGAGCGGGTGGTCGAAGATGTCGAGGCTGCGGGGCTGCATCTGGTTCGCGATTTGGTGCAGCGCGCAGCTGCGCATCCCGACCCCTCGGCGGCGCAGGACCTGCTGCACGAAGCAATCGCGGTGTTCGAACGCTTCCTTGGCCGCGCCGGAAGCGCAATCAATGCGCGGATCGACCGGATGATCGACAACGACATCGAAGCGATCCCGATCCTGCGCCGGTTGCTGTCGCTGATCGAGCTTGGCTTTTACATGTTCAAGGGCATCTTGATCGACGATGTCGCGTGCAAGGGCTTTACCCAGCTCGATCACCTCGATCTGCGCGAATGGCTGGCGAGCCACGGGGCGGGCTCGGTCGCGCTCGATTCGGATACGCTACGCGTCGCCTACGAGAGCATCTTCGCCTTTTCGCAAGGCTCCTATGCGCAGCCCAATCTTGCGGCTGGCGCGGGCTTGCGCGGACTGCTGCGGCTGGCCTTCACCTACAAGGAAGCCTTCGCCTGGAAGATGCAGGCGGGGATGGGCGACACGATTTTCGGACCGTTCTACGAAGTGCTCAAGGCGCGCGGGGTGAAGTTCGAATTCTTCAGCGCGCTGCGCGAGATTACCCCCTCGGATGACGGGGCGAGGATCGAAAGCCTGACCATCGGACGGCAGGCGACGATCAAGGGCGGCGGCGAATACCAGCCGCTCTACGACGTCAGGGGATTGCCATGCTGGCCCAACCAGCCGCTGTTCGACCAACTCAACGAAGGCGCACATTTGCAGCAATCGGGGGTGAACCTTGAATCGCACTGGAACCAGCCCGCGGACGTCGCGACTGACATCTTGCTGATCGGCCAGCACTTCGATCAGGTGGTGCTCGGCACCTCGATCGGGCCGATCCCGTTCATCGCGCCCAAGATCCTGATGCAGAAAGCGCCATGGCAGGACATGATCGATCATGTCGAGATTATCGGCACGCAAGCGTTCCAGATCTGGACTGTCCCCGATTCGAACAAGCTCCAGACCGCGCCCGATGGCGAGGTGCTGGTCGAGGAGAGCGAACGCCCGATCTATGGCGGCTTCGCGCAGCCGCACAACACCGTCTCGGACATGTCGCATTTGCTCCCGCGCGAGAGTTGGCCTGAACTCGATCCGCCCGGCGCGATCTTCTATTTCTGCGGCCCGTTGCCACTGGCCAAGGCGATCCCGCCGCTCAACGATATTTTCTTCCCGATGATCCAGAGCCTCTCGGCCAATGTCCGCGCTTCGGAATGGATGCGCAGCAACGCGCAGTTCATCCTGCCCGGCTCGATGTTCAGCGGCTATCCGCACAGCTTCCCCGACACGCTCGATTTCGGGGTGCTCTACGACCAGCTCGGACCGATCATCCCGGCCAGTCAGCACTTCGACAAGCAGTTCTGGCGCGCCAATATCGATCCCTCCGAGCGCTATGTGCTGACCACCAAAGGCTCGACCATGTACCGGCTGCGCGCGGGCGATACCGGTTACAGCAATCTGGTGATCGCGGGCGACTGGACCTTCACCGGGCTCAACTATGGCTGCGTCGAGGCGGCGGTGATGTCGGGGATGGAAGCGTGCCGCGCGATTTGCGGATCGCCCAAGATCATCTTCGGCGAGAATTACCCGCTGCCCTGAGCCGCAGCCTGCGCAGAAACGGCGCTTGCCCGATATGACGGCAGATGCCACCTGTTGGCAAAAGCAGTCGGGGAGGAAGCCGCAGTGGCAGGGATCGATCGCTACCTCGAAGAAGTCGCGGCTTCGCAGCCGGGGCCACAGATCGCGGCGCTGTTCGATTTCGACGGGACGATCATCGCCGGCTATTCGGCCACCGCGCTGCTCCAGGAGAAGTTCAAGCGCCGCGAAATGTCGGTCGACGAGATTGTCGAAACCGCCAATGTCATGAGCCAATATTCGATGGGCGGAATGGGCTTTTCCGGGCTGATGACCGCGGCGGCCAAGTTCATGAAAGGCGTGACCGAAGACAGCTTCACCCAGTTCGGCGAGGAGCTTTATCAGAAGCATATCGCCCGCAAGGTCTATCCAGAAACCCGCGCGATCATCCGCGCCCACCAGGCCAAGGGTCACACCGTGGCGATCGTCTCCTCGGCGACGATCTACCAGATTGCGCCCACCGCGCGCGATCTCGATATCGATCACGTGTTGTGCTCGCAGTACGAGGTGGTCGACGGCGAGTTCACCGGTCAGATCATCCGCCCGCTGTGCTTCGGCGAGGGCAAGGTCATCGCCGCCGAAAAGCTCGCCGAAGAGCACGATATCGATCTGGCGCAGAGCTTCTTTTACTCCGACAGCAGCGACGATCTCGAACTGCTTGAGCGGGTCGGGTGCCCGCGCGTGCTCAACCCCAATACCAAGCTGCGCGTGATCGCGCGCGAACGCGATTGGCCGGTGCAGAACTTCGGCAGTCGCGGCACGCCCAAGACGATGGACTATGCCCGCACGATCAGCGCGACCTCCTCGCTGGTTGGCGCGTTCTGGGCCGGCTTGCCGATCTGGGCGCTGACCGGCTCGCGGCGCGAGGCGACCAATTTCTCGACCGGACTGTTCGGCGATTTCGCGGCGGCGATGGTCGGGCTCGAGCTTGACACCTATGGCGAGAAGCACCTGTGGGCGGCGCGTCCCTGCGTGTTCGTCTTCAACCACCAGTCCAAGGCCGATGTGGTGATCCTCGCCAAGCTGATTCGCAAGGACATGGGCGGGGTCGGCAAGCAGGAAATCAAAAAGATCCCGGTGCTCGGCAAGCTGATGGAATGGGCCGGAACGGTGTTCATCGACCGCAAGAACGCGGCCAATGCGATTCTGGCGATGGCGCCGCTGGTCGATGCGATCCGCAAGGACGGCAAGTCGATCTGCATCGCGCCCGAAGGCACCCGCACGCTTTCGCCCAAGCTGGGACCGTTCAAGAAGGGCGCGTTCCACTTGGCGATGCAGGCGGGGGTGCCGATTGTCCCGATCGTGATCCACAACGCGGGCGATGTCGCGCCCAAGAACGAGTTCGTCATGCGCGCGGCGACCGTGCGGGTCGATGTGCTGCCGCCGATCGACACCTCGGGCTGGACCGCCAAGACGATGAACCGTCACGTCACGCAAGTGCGCAACATGTTTCTCAAAGTGCTGGGCCAGCCCGAGGATCCGCTGGCGGCGTCGGTCGATGAGAGTGAGGACGATTTGATCGAGGCCGAATCGAACGTGGCGAAGCTCAAGGCCGCCAAACCCAAACCCAAACCGAAATCG
This sequence comes from Novosphingobium sp., assembly GCA_035543295.1. Classification (GTDB taxonomy): domain Bacteria; phylum Pseudomonadota; class Alphaproteobacteria; order Sphingomonadales; family Sphingomonadaceae; genus Novosphingobium. The sequence goes on along the minus strand of DASZZS010000019.1, from coordinate 19,356 downwards.
AAGCGGAAGACGGCCTGACGGCGATGGCGCAGGAGGGCGCTTGGCAGGGAGATCCACTCCGCCATAATGGCCCCAAGCTGTTCATCGTCGATGCCCGCAATGGCGTCGAGGGGCGCTATCTGCTCGACTGGCTGCACGGCAGCTGGGGCAATCTGTCCGACGCGGACTGGACCGTGCTGGCGCTGTCGGATGAATCCCGGCCGCTGAGGCTTGAGGAACTAGCGGGGCGTCTGGCTGCCGATGATTCGATGCTGGTCATCCCGGTGCGCGTCGCCTGGCGGATCCCCAAGTTCGACAAGGACCGCATGCTGCGGTTGCGCGACATCCTGTTCGGCGATCCGCGCCTGCCGGGAAGCCTGCGCGCGCGGCTGATCCTGCTGCGCGACCGCCGTCGCGCGCAATGCCTGATGGGCCAGCCCGCGACCATCGGCTCCCTGCGCGCGCGCTTTGCCGAGGAGGTCGGCTCGCCCGATCCCGAAGACACGACTGCCTTCGCCGGTTTCGTCGCGCGCCAGGCCGCGCTCACGCTCGAAGCCGAAGAGCGCGGGGTGCGCGGCACGCGCTACAAGGTGCCGCGCTTCGTCGCCGACAGCATCGCCGCCAGTCCGCGGTTCCGGAACGCACTCGCGGGGGCGGCGGCGCAGCTCGGCAAACACCCACGCGAGCTGATGCCCGAGGCGCGGCGCTATATGAAAGAGCTGGTCTCGCGCCCCAGCGCATTGTTCCTCGATCTGCGCGCCCGGCTCGAACGCTTCATGATGACGCAGGGCTACGACAAGGGCTTCCGCTACGATCCGGCCGAACTGGAGCGCCTGCGCGAGCTTATCCGCACCAAGCCCACGGTGCTGCTGTTCACGCACAAGACCTATCTCGACGGGATCACCCCCAACGCGCTGTTCTTCGACAATGACATGACGATGCTGCACAGTTTCGGGGGCATCAATCTCGACTTTTTCGGGGTGGGCACGCTGTTCCGCCGCTCGGGGCTGATCTTCATCCGCCGAAGCTTTGCCGACAACCCGGTCTACAAGGTCGTGCTGCGGCAATATATCGCCTATCTGCTCGACAAGCGCTTCCCGATGTCATGGGCGCTCGAAGGCACTCGTTCGCGGCTCGGCAAGCTGATGCCGCCCAAATACGGCATCCTCAAATACGTGCTCGATGCGGCGCATGACGGCGGGATCGAGGACGTCCAGATCGTCCCCTTCGTCACCAGCTTCGATCTGATCCGCGATGTCGAGGAATATGCCGCCGAGCAGGCTGGCCTCGCCAAAAAGCCCGAAAGCTTCGCGTGGTTCATCGGCTACCTCAAAAGCCTGCGCGAGCCGATGGGGCGGGTGCGGATCGATCTGGGCGCGCCGGTGGTGGTGGCGCGCGCACCAGACCCCGACGACAAGCTCGCGCTAGCCAAAATCGCCTTCGATGCCTCGGTCAGCGCCAACCGGGTGACCCCGCTGACGGTCACTTCGGTGATGTGCCTGATCCTGCTGGGCGCTGCGCCGCGCGGCGCGACTGCGGAGGAGCTGGCGCAGATCACGACCTATCTCAGCGATTGGGCCAAGGCGCGCGGCATCCGTCTGAGCGACGAGCTGGCCTCGCTCGATCGCGCCGAAATCCGCGCGACTGCGGACAAGCTGGTCAATTCGGGGCTGATCCACCGCGACGAAGCGGGCAGCGCCACCGTCTATACCATCGAGTCGGCCCGGCACCCGATGGCGAGCTATTATCGCAACAGTATCATCCACCATTTTCTCGACAAGACGATCATCGAACTGGCGCTGTTCCGTACCGCAGAGGAGCCGGGGGACGATCCGTCTGCGACATTCTGGGCCGAAGCGATGCGGCTGCGCGATCTGTTCAAGTTCGAATTCTTCTATCCGCCGCGCGAGGCGTTCCGGCTGGGCCTCGAAGCCGAACTCGATCGCACCGACGGCCAATGGTCGGCGCATCTCAACGGCGGCACCAAAGGGCTGGAGACGCTGGTCCGGCGATTCCAGCCGCTGGTCGGCCACGCCGCCCTGCTGCCCTTTGTCGAAGCTTACACCGTGGTGTTCGACCAGTTGGTGCGACTTGGACCGGGCGAAGTGCTCGACCAGCAGCGCTGCGTCGCAAAAGGGCTGACCGAGGGCCGGCAAGCCTACCTGCTGCGCCGGATCACCAGTGAGGCGTCGATCGGCAAGATCCTGTTCGAAAACGGCTACAGACTGGCCGCACACCTTGGGCTGGCGGGCGCGACGACCGATGAAATCGCCGCTGGTCGTCGCGCGCTGCTCGCCGAACTGCGCGCGCTGTCCCGCCGGATGGAGCGGATGCGGCTCCAAACCGTGACTCAGGCTGAACGTTCAGATGTCCCCAGCCCCAGCGGGTTGCAGATTGCCACTGGCGAAAAGCCGGTGCTAGACCACGCGCCTAGTGCTGAAAAACCATAAGGTCGCACCGATGATGCTCAGTCCCAATTTCCGCACCGAGGCCAGCCTCGAAAGCGCGGAGACCTATGCCCAATGGTCGGCCGCCGCGCAGGAGCTCGATCGCCGGACCGGTCAGCTGGCCTGGCGCGAGAAGGATGCCAGCGAGCACTTCGATTACCGCTCGATCCGCCTCCGGCTTGAGCGGCTGACCGCGCTGGGCAAAGCGGGCGACAACAAGGGGCTGCTGTTTACGCTCAACGAGGGCATCCACGGCAATATGGACGGGATGGCCAACGAGCAGCTCTACCAGCGCGCGCGCTTCGGGACCAAGCAGCTGATCGTCGACTACGTCAATGCCATCGGCGACGCGCTGGAGCATCTCGCCAGCCCCAAGGTGCGCGACATCCCGTTCGAGGAAAAGCGCGATTTCTTCCGCCGTGCGCAGCACTGCTACGGCTGCTCGGCGCTGCTGATGAGCGGGTCGGGCGCGTTCCTCTATTTCCACGCCGGCGTGGTCAAGGCGCTGTGGTCGCAGGGGCTGCTGCCGGGGATCATCTCGGGATCGAGCGGCGGTTCGGTGATCGGCGCGCTGGTCTGCACCCACCGCGACGAGGATCTGGGGCCGTTCTTCGATCCAGAGGTGCTGGCGCGCGAATATACCGCCGAGGACGGCGAGCCGGCCTACAATCCGCTCAGCCTGTCCAAGCGGATGAGCCAGGACCAGATCAAGCAGCGGCTCGCCGAAATCATTCCCGATCTGACCTTCCAGCAAGCCTTCGAGCTGACCGGGCGGCACCTCAATATCTCGGTCGCCCCGTCCGAAAAGCATCAGAACGGGAGGCTACTCAACGCTATCGCCTCGCCCAATGTGTTCATCCGCGATGCGGTGCTGGCATCCTGCGCGGTTCCGGGGGTCTATGAGCCGGTCGCGCTCTATGCCAAGGATCACCGCGGCAAGCGGGTCGAATATCTGCCCGGGCGCACATGGGTCGATGGCTCGGTGACGCATGATTTGCCTTCGAAGCGACTGTCGCGGCTTTACGGGGTCAACCACCACATCGTCAGCCAGGCCAATCCGCTGATCACCCCGTTCGCCAGCGATGTGACGCAAAGCACCTCGCCCTTCGCAGTGATCCGCCGGGCCTCGGTCTCGACGCTCAAGGCTTGGCTCAACGTCAATGTCCAGCTGCTCGACGCGCCGCTGTCGCTGTTCCCGCAGCTGCACCGGCTGGCGAATATGTCGATGTCGGTGATCAATCAGGATTATTCGGGCGATATCAATATCATCCGCCCGGCGATGCTGTGGTCGCCGGCCAAAATGCTGAGCAACCTTGGCCAGGACGACATCACCAATTTGATCGAGATGGGCGAGCGCACGACCTGGCCCAAGATCGAAATGGTCCGCACCCAAACGCGGATCAGCCAGACGTTGACGCGTATCCTCGCCGATTTCGAACACGCGGACGACCAGCCGCAGCGCGCGATGAAGCGCAAATTCGCCTGATGACGGAGCGGCTGGAGCTACCGGCCAGCTCGGCGGGTGCCGGGGCCAAGCTATATTGGCAGGCGTGGCTTCCCGAAGCTCCGCCGCGCGCGGGTGTGGTGATTGCGCATGGCTATGCCGAGCATCTCGGCCGCTACGAACATGTGGCGGCGCATTTCACCGCGCTGGGCTTAGCCGTCTTCGCGCTCGATCACTGGGGGCATGGCCAATCGGACGGCGTGCCCGGCTTCGTCCCGCGCTTTTCTGCCTTCACTGACGGGATGGAGCAACTGCTCACCGCAGTCGAGGCGGCGCATCCCCACCTTCCGCTGATCCTGCTTGGCCACAGCATGGGCGGGCTGATCGCGACCTTGCATCTGCCGACGCACCAGTCGCACTATGCCGGGGCGGTGCTCTCCGGCCCGCTGATCATCCCGAGCGAAGCGCCGTCGCGGCTGATGCAGTGGATCAGCCGGTTGCTGTCGCGGATTGCGCCCAGGCTGGGGGTGCTCGCGCTCGATGCGACCGGAGTCAGCCGCGATCCGGCGGTGGTCGCGGCCTATCTGGCCGATCCATTGGTCTACAATGGCAAGGTCAGCGCGCGGCTGGCGGCGGAAATGTTCGCTGCGATGGCCCACGCCCGTGCCGCCGCGCCGTCGATCGTGTTGCCGATGCTGCTGCTCCACGGCGGCGAGGACCGGCTGACTTCGCCCGACGGCTCGCGCTACCTTGCCGCGCACCTTGGATCGGCGGATCGGACGCTGACGATCTATCCGGGGCTCTATCACGAGATTTTCAACGAGCCCGAACAGGGCGAAGTGCTGGGCGATGTCTCCGCCTGGATCGATGCGCATCTGGCGGGAGAAAAGCCGTGAAGCTGTTACTATGGGCCCTGGTCGCGTTGGTCGCGGCGGCAGCGATCCTCTATTTGTTCTTCCCGCGCCTGTTGTTCGACCGCTTTCGCGCCAGCTTGCGTCGCAAGGGTGGGATGGTCCAGAAGGCGATCAACGTCGGCGGCACTTCTTGGCCCTATCTCGAAGGCGGCAATCCCATGGGCGAGCCGGTGGTGCTGATTCACGGGTTCGGCGGGGACAAGGACAACTGGTCGTTCTACGCGCCCTATCTGACCGGCCAATACCGCCTGATCTGCCCCGATCTGCCCGGCTTCGGTGAGAACGACCGCAGCCTGGACCGCGATCACTCGATGGCGGCACAGGCCGCGGGGGTGCGCGATTTGCTCGACGCGCTGAGCATCGCCAAGTGCCATTTGGGCGGCAACAGCATGGGCGGCTACATCGCGCTGCGTTTTGCGCTCGACTACCCGGATCGGCTGCTCTCGCTGACGCTGTTCAACAACGCCGGGGTGACCGGAACCGAGCCCAGCGACCTTGAGGGTCAGGTCGCGGACGGTCAGAGTCCGCTGGTCCCGCGCGACGCCGCCGATTTCGACCGGCTGATGCGCTTCGTGGTTTACAAACCGCGCTTCATTCCGGGGCAGTTCAAGAGACTGATGCTGGCCGATATCACCCCGCACCAGCCGCTGCTCGACAAGATCTTCTTCGGCTTGCTCGAAGAAATGCAGTCCAACCCGCTCAACGGCGAACTCGGCAAGGTATCGACTCCCACCCAGATCATCTGGGGCCGTCACGACCAGCTGATCCACCACAGCTGCGCGACCGTGCAGCATGCGGGCATCGCCGGGTCCGAACTGGTGATCTTCGAGGATGTCGGGCACGTGCCGATGATCGAGCAGCCCGCCGAAACCGCGCGGCATCACCTCGCTTTCCTTGCCAAGCACTGAGTTTCGCGCCAGTTTCTCCCGAACGGGAGAGGCGCGAGGATGACGCTCAAGGTCGGATTGCTGGGCGGTGGCAGCTGGGGCACCACCGTCGCCTCGGTGGTGTCGCGCAACGCACCGATCACGCTGTGGGCGCGCGACGCCGAATGCGTTGAGGGGATCAACCAGCGCCGCGAGAACACGCGCTACCTCGCGGGCATCACCCTGCCCCAGGCGCTGCGCGCGAGCACCGATCTGGGCGAGACGGTGCGCCACGCCGATGTCATTATCATGGGCGTCCCTTCGCACAGTTTTCGCAGCGTGCTGGAGGAAGTGGCGCAGCACATCCGCCCGTGGGTCCCGGTGATCAGCCTGACCAAAGGCCTCGAATTGGCCAGCGGCAAGCGGATGTCCGAATTGATCGTCGAGTGTCTGCCCGGCCACCCGGTCGGGGTGCTGACCGGGCCGAACCTCGCGCGCGAGATCATGGCGGGTCAGGCTGCCGCCAGCGTGATCTCGATGGAGGACGAGATTATCGTCCGGCGGCTGCAGGGCCTGTTCCACTCGGGGCTGTTCCGGGTTTACACTAACACCGACCTGACCGGCTGCGAGCTGGGCGGGGTGCTCAAGAACATCATCGCGATCGCGGTGGGGATGGGCGACGGGCTGGGCGCCGGCGACAACACCCGCTCGGCGCTGATAACGCGCGGGCTCGCCGAAATTACCCGGTTGGGGGTGGCGATGGGCGGGCGGCCCGCGACTTTCGCGGGGCTGACCGGGATGGGCGATTTAATCGCGACCTGCACCAGCCCCTTGAGCCGCAATCGCCACGTCGGGGTCGAGCTGGGCAAGGGCGGCAAGCTCGACGAGATTATCGCCGCGATGCACATGGTCGCCGAAGGCGTCAAAAGCGCGCCGACGGTGATCGCACTGGCCGAGCGCTACGGCGTCAACATGCCGATCAGCCGCGACGTCTACGATGTCATCCAAGGCACCAAGACCCCGACCGAAGTGTTCCGTGGGTTGACCCGCAGCGTGGCCGGGAGCGAAGCCGAAGCCGGGTAGACTAATATTAACCGCTGGGCGCTAGATTCGCGGCGATGTTTATTCCGTTCGGCCCCAAGATGAACACCGTGTTCGCCAGTCGCTGGAAAGCGGCGATGTGGTCGGCCGGCATCCTTCTGACCGCCTACTGCACGGTCCCGGCAGCCGACGAAGCGCGCGAGCAATCGGTGCAGAAAGTGGCCAAGGCCGCAGCGGCGAACAAGTCGCCCTGGGCGCTGGACAAGCAATAGGCTGCGCCGCGCGATGATGCAGCTGCTCTTCCGCAATCGCTGGCTCGCGCTGATGTGGGTAGTGGTCTCGCTGATCTCGATCGGTTCCTACTTCGGCGAAGGTGGCGGCCACGAAAAGGTTGATCGCGCCTCCGCTCAGCTGCGCGCGCAGCAGGCCGAGATGCAAAAGGATGACGGCGGGCACAGCTTCGTGATCGACGCCGATAGCGACGGGTTCAGCTCCGAAGAGGAGCTGGTCGACGGAGCCGATCCGGATGAAGAAAAAGATGCCCAGCCCAAGCCGCAGCCGACCCAAGAGATCGCCGATACCTATGTGCTGGTCGACAATCGGCCCTCCGCTCCCGCACCCGCTCAACCCTGAGGCGGCGCGACGAGCGCCAGCGCGGCTTGTTCGAACCGTTCGACAACCGCCATCTTGTCCCATCTTTCCACCGCGCGCTGGCGCGCTGTTTCGCCCAGCTTCGCGCAGCGCGGCGGATCATCGACCAGTGCGACGATTGCGGCGGCCAGTGCGGCGGCATCGCCCGGCGGGGTGATCAGCCCGCATCCTTCGATCTCACTGGCGAGGCCAGTTCCGGCCTCGGTCGTCGCGATCACCGGACGGCCCGAAGCGAGCATGTTGGTGAGCTTGGAGGGTAGCACAAGGTCCGCCGCCCCGGCGATCTGGGGGAGCAGGTGCAGCCTCGCCAGCGCCAGCATCGCGCCCATGTTTTCAGCGGGCTGCAGATCGTGGAGCTGGAGATTGGGCAGGCCCGCCGCGAGCGCTTCCAACGCGGCGCGGTTCGGCCCTTCGCCGCAAATGACGAAGACGATGTCGCTGCGGCCCGCCAGCATGCGCGCCGCTTCGACCAGCACTTCGATCCCCTGCTTGCGCGCAATATTGCCCGAATAAAGGCACACAGCGGCATCTAGCAGGCCCCAACGGGCGCGTAACGCCTGTTCAAGCGTAGCATCGGCGCGGAACCGGGTGTCCGACCAGTTGCGGATTTCGATCACGCGGCCGGCGGCGACGCCCTTGGCGAGCAGTCGCGCACACATTTGCGGGCTGATGGTCGAAACCTTGTCGGCGAGGAGCAGGATGCGGGCCTCGACCCACAAGGCCAATCGCGCCGCTGGGCCCTTGTCGCCCAGCAGTCCGGTCGCCACCGCCGCCTCGACTTCGAAGTCCTGCAAATGGACCCACAATCTCGCCCCGGCGAGCTTTGCGGCGAGCCAGGCGGCCAGGACGCCGAGCAGCGCCGGGGCGATCGCGATAACCAGTTCGGGTCGATCCGGTCGGCGGGTGAGCGCACCACGCAAGGCGGGGCCGAGCGCGCTCAGCGCAAAGCTGGCGAGGTGGAGGATGCGCCGCGGCCCGGTCGGCGCGGCGGGGATGTAGTGCGGGCAGCGGGTCAGCGCGACGCCGTTCTCCACGCTGTGCTTCCACCCGCCCGCGAAGGCCGGATCGCCGCGCCACTGCGGGTAATAGGGCTTGCCCGCGATTGCCGTGACGCGGTGGCCGCGCTCCACCAGCGCCTCGGCCAGGCCCGCGGTATAGGGGCCGATCCCGACCGGCTCGGGGGTATAGTTGAGGCCGACGATCAGGATGCGCATCAGCTATCGAGCCAGCGGCTGAGCTGCGCCAGGTCGCGCGACTGGCGGCGGACATCCGCGTGGACCAGATCGCCGACGGTTCGCACCAGACGCGACCAGACCCAGCCCAGATATCCGCCCTCGCCCGCCATATCGCGCCGGACCGGGCGGATATCGGTAGCGGCGCGCTCGCCTTTGGCGCGGCGGGTCAGACCGACCGGTCCGGCCTTGAGCGTCGCTGCCAGCACCGCTGCGCTTTTGCGGGTGTCGAGGTCTTGCAACAGCAGCCCGGGCGCATTGTCGAGCAGACGCGCTGGCGCAGCCGGGCCCGCGTCAAGCTCAATCGGCGCCTCCGGGCGATAGCGCGCGACCAGTTCGAGCACCAGTCGTGCCCCCGAACGCCAGCCTTCGGCGGTGGCGCGCGCCCAGAAGGCGGGCCAGTCGATCGCTTCGCGGCGCAAGAGGAAGTCTACATCGGCCAGCAGCAACGGGCCGCAATCGAAGCGGTGGCTATAGACCGCGTGGACGATGAGATGGCCCAGCATGTCCGCGCCCGCAGGATAGGCGATACCGTCTTCGTCGCGCCAGGCGCGGGCGCGCAGCCCGGCAAGGTCGGCAAGCGGCGAGGCGTGGTCAAGCCGTCCGTCGGGCTCCCACAGCCGGTGGTGCAGCTCGATGCATGTTCCGCGCGGGCTCGCCAGCGGGGGCAAATGCTTGTCCACCCGCAGCGTGTCCTCGAGCGACAATTCGGGTGGCTCGGCCAGCGCATATCCCGCGCCGGTCAGCGTCTCGAATGCGGCTGATGCCATGCCTGCTTCGACCAGCAGATCGAGATCGCGGCACGGACGCAGCGCCGGGTCGGGATAGGCATGGCGAGCGAGCCACGCGCCCTTGAGCGCGATGGTTTCGATGCCATGAGCCTTGAGCAACCCGACCGTTTCGACCAGCTCGGCGCGCTGCGCCAGTGCCGTAATTGCGGCGACGCGGTAAGCACTCCGCCAGTTTGCGCGGATATCGGGAGGAAGGTCGGGCAAATCGCCGCATTGCGCGTGGAGCAGCGGCTGGAGCCGGTGCTGCACCGCCATCGCGTCGATCTGCGCCCAGGCGGCCTGGCCAGGCTGATCGAGCGGTCGAAGACCCGCGGTGCCGACCAAATCGAGCAGGATGTGCTGGAGCGCGCAGCGATCCATGACGCCGCGCCGGGCGCCGTTCAATTCTTCTTCGGGACCGAGAACGTCCCCGAAACCCGGCCGCCGTTGGTCGAACCAACCGGCGCGCCGACCGCCGACGATGAACCACCCGCGCGGCCATCGATGCTCGACACGCCGCTGGCAAGATCGATCACCAGCCGCCCGCCGTTGAGCGTATCGCCGCCGCGGCGCAGGGCGACATTGCCCACCATCGTAATGATCCGGCGGTTGAAATCGTAGATCGCGACATCGCCGCGCGCGGCTTCGTTGCCGCGCGATACCGATACGCCGCCGGTCGCGTCGATCCGCTGGATCTTGAGCGAGCCGGCATCGCTGTAGGCGACCGTGGTGCGCGCCGCCCGCAACCGCAGCCCGGCTTGCGCGATATCGACATTGCCCGATAACACCACGCGGTTCTGACGGTCCTGCAGTTCGATCCGGTCAGCCGCGTAATTGACCGGAGCATCGCTGTTGTGCCCGGCAATCGCTTGCGCCGAGGCGAAATAGCTGCTCCCTCCCAGCATCGCGAGACCCAGCGTCAGTCCACCGGCAAAAGCGCGCAGGGCAAGCGAGGAGAGCGTCAGGCGGGTCATAGCGTCGTTCCTAGGATGTTTGGCGGCAGCCGGGAAGAGGCGTTGCGCGGTCATTGCCGCAGCTTTCCGGGAACCATCGAGAGGCGGGCATGCCCGTCGAGCATCACGGTGCGCGCGCTGAGGTCGGCAATTATCCGGTCGGCGCTGAACGTCCCGGCCGGAATAGCGCCCGAAACGCCCCCCGAGCCGACCACGCGGCGGCCGCGCAAGTCGATCGAGACGCCGCTGGTCGACATCCGGTAGCCATCGGCGGCGCGGAACTCGACCGGGCCGTTGACCGCGATCCGCTGCGCCGAAAAGTCGTAAGCGCCATCGTGCGCGGTGAGCACGGCCGGGCCATCGGTCAGCAGGATGCGCGCGATCAAATCGTCCATCCGGACCACCGGGATCTTGGCCGTGGCCTGCGCTGCGCTGCCCGCGCTGACCGAGAAGGCGCGGCCCTTGTCATCCTCGCCGCGATAGGTCGCGGCATCGACGCGCATCCTCTCGCCGGTTTGCTCGACCTTGTTGCGATCGAGCAGGAAGCTGATTTCGCCGCGCGGGCTGAGCGGGGAGAGCACCATGACCGCGACGATAACCCCCACCGCGCCGGGCAGCGCGACAGAAAGGACGCGGATCAGCCGGTCGTGGAAGCCCCCGGGCGCGGCGAAGGCTTGGCGCCGGGTGCGGATCAGGTCGGCGGCCTGGGTCACAGGGGCCGTCTATTCGTGGCTGAAAATGTCACGCTCGGCCCAACCGGCAAGATCGAGCCGGGCGCGCATCGGCAGGAAATCGAAGCAGGCCTGGGCGATGGCACTGCGGCCTTCGCGGGCAAGTCGTTCGGCCAGGATCGTGTGCATCGCGTGGAGGTGGCGCACGTCGGAAGCGGCATATTCGCGCTGCGCTTCGGACAGTTCGCCCGCGCCCCAGTCGCTCGATTGCTGCTGCTTGGAGATTTCCTTGCCAAGCAACTCGCGCACCAAATCCTTGAGGCCGTGGCGGTCGGTATAGGTGCGCGTCAGCTTGCTGGCGATCTTGGTGCAGAACACCGGCCCGGCTTCGACGCCGAGGTAATGTTCGATTGCGGCCAGATCGAAGCGGGCAAAGTGATACAGCTTGATCCGCGCGGGATCGGCCAGCACCGCCTTGAGGTTGGGTGCGTCAAAGGCGCTGCCCGCACCGAAGCGGACGAGGTGCTCGTCGCCCCCGCCGTCGGAAATCTGGACGAGGCACAGCCGGTCGCGCGGGGTGATCAGGCCCATCGTCTCGGTATCGACCGCGACCGGGCCGGGAGCGAGCACACCTTCGGGGAGATCTTCGTCGTGGAGATAGACAGCCATGTTGGGCAAGTGCTTAGGCGGTTCGCGGCGGGGAGGAAAGCCCCGATGCGACCCGAGGTGCAGGCACAACGATGGACAATAGCGAAGCCATCCCCCCTAGCTGGCGCGCGGCGCTTGAGCCAGTGCTGGCAACGCCGCTGTCGCGCCAGCTCGGCGGGTTCCTGCGTGCCGAGGAGGCAGCGGGCAAGCGCATCTACCCGCCGCCGGGAAGCCGCTTGCGCGCGCTGGAGCTGACCCCGCTGGATCGTGTGAAAGTGGTGATCCTGGGGCAGGACCCTTACCACGGAGCCGGACAGGCGCATGGACTCGCCTTCTCGGTGCAGGATGGCGTGCGCGTGCCGCCCTCGCTGCTTAATATCTACAAGGAGCTCGAGGCGGACCTTGGCCTGCCCCGCCCGACGCTCGGCAATCTGACCGGCTGGGCGAAGCAGGGTGTGCTGCTGCTCAACGCGGCCTTGACGGTCGAGGATGGCCAGCCCGCGTCGCACCAGGGGCGCGGGTGGGAAGCGATCACCGATGCGGTGGTCGCGGCGGTCGCGGCCGGGACGGAGCCTTCGGTGTTCCTGCTGTGGGGCAGCCACGCGCGCAAAAAAGCGCAAGGCGTGCCGGGGCTGATGCACGGCCGCCACCTCGTGCTGACCGCGCCGCACCCCAGCCCGCTATCGGCACATTCGGGGTTCTTCGGCTGCAAGTATTTCAGCCAGGCCAACGCCTTCCTCGAAGCGCATGGGCGCGGGGCGATCGACTGGCGATTGTGACTGTCACGCGATCGGTTTCAGCCTGATCTTCTTTTCGATCTTTGCCGCTGCCTTTTCGGCCTTTTTGCGGCGATTGAAGACCTTCTTCATATATCGCTGATCCTTGTCGGTCAGCGTCTTTTCTGCCTCGAGGAACTGCTCGGTTTCTTCCTCGAGAATGTGATCGAGGTATTCTTCCTTGAGCCCGGCGAAGCGGGTCAACCAGCCCGCGGCGGCCATGTCGCGCGCTCCCAGATCGGCCATCAGCTTGTCGAGCTTGTGGTGATCCGCCACCGCGTGGCGCGCGAATGGGGTGGTGGCGGGATTGCGCATGACGGTGGACCACAGCGCCTGTTCCTCCGCCGCAGCGTGACCGTGGACGTCCCTGACGAACTCCTCGAACAGCCGCTTGCGATCGGGCGAGGCAGGGTCGGTAGCTTCGATCATTGCCAGCAGCGCGCGGTGCTTGTCGTGATCTTCGACCAGCCGCCCGAAAATCGCGGGATTGCCCCGGAATTTGGTTGCCGGGATTGAGCCAATGTTGGCGGCGACAGCAGGGGCGACCGCCTTGGCCTTGGCAATCGCCGCCGCCTTGACAGCTTTCTGTTTCGTCGGGGTAGCGGCGCGGGGCATGGAAATTCCTTTCGGCCCGCGATCCACCCGCGGGTCCACCCAGAACGCCGGAATCGCAGGCCGGTTGCAGCTGCACCTTCATATTGCGCGGAGCAACCCTATTTGGAGCCCATACCCTCCCTCCATAGTCGAGACCTCCGATGATCGAACTTCGTCCTTTCGCCACGCTTGGCGCCGCCGACCACGGCTGGCTCGATGCTCGCCACCATTTCTCCTTCGCCGATTACTACGATCCGGCGCGCACCAGTTTTGGCCCGCTGCGCGTGTGGAACGATGACACCATCGCTGCTGGGGCCGGATTTCCGCCGCATCCGCATAGCGACATGGAAATCATCACCTATGTCCGCAAAGGCGCGATCTCGCATCGCGACAGCCTCGGCAACGCGGGCCGTACCGTCGCGGGCGATGTGCAGGTGATGTCGGCGGGAACGGGAATCCGGCATGAAGAATTCAACGCCGAAGCCGAGCCCTGCCAGCTGTTCCAGATCTGGATCTTGCCCGACAGCCGTGGTCACGCCCCCAGCTGGGGCACGCGCCCGTTCCCCCAAGGCGACCGCGCCGGACGGCTGGTGCCGCTCGCCTCGGGCATCGCCGGCGATGACGATGCGCTGCCAATCCACGCCAATGCGCGTGTGCTCGGCGGCTTCATCAGGGCAGGCGAAACCGTGACCTATCCCGTCGCGCGCGACCGGCATCTGTACCTGGTGCCCGCCACCGGCCGCGTCCGGATCGGCGAAGTCGAAGCCGCCGCGCGCGACGGTGTCGCAATCACCGATGTCGAAACTCTCGAACTGACCGCGCTGGAGGACAGCGAAATTGTTCTCGTCGACGTCGCCTGAACCAACCCATATTCTCTGAAGGACAAGTCCCCTGGAGAACTTCACGTTCTGATGGTGCAGTCGGTCAGGTCGGTTCGCTCGCGAGGACCCGCAATACTGCCTCCGCGAGCATCCGGCCGAACTGCGGACCTTGCAGCGGATAGAGGTAAGGCTCGATCAGCTCGGCCTCGATCACCGCGAGTTCGCCGTCCAAGCCCCGCACCATGTCGATGCGGGCGTAAAGCGGGGGCTGGGCAAAAGGCAGCATCGCCATGATCGCCTGCGCCGCAGCAAGGTCGGCGGCGGACGGGTCGAGCGCCACTTCGCTGCCGCCATAAAGCGACTGGATGCGGTAGTCGCCCGCCCGCGCGCGCTTGACCAGCGCGTGGCTGAACGCGCCGCCGATGAAGATAAAGCTCAGTTCGCCTTCGTGCTGGATCGCGGGAAGGAAGGGCTGGATCATCGCCGGCTGGTCCATCCGCCAGTCGGTGAGCGCGGGATCGTCCGCCGTGAAGCTCGCTTGCCCGATCGCGCCTGCGCCGACGCGGCGCTTGACCACCACGCGGTCGGTCCCGAAGCTGGCGAATGCGGCGCGGATATCGGTTTCGCGTGGCGCTTCGGGCCAGAGCGTCGGGATCGACGTCGCGCCGCGCTCGACCAGTTCGCGCAGGTAGAGCTTGTCGGCATTCCAACGCACCATCTGCGCCGGGTTGCACACCGCCACGCCTGCCGCCTCCAGCGTCGCGAGCCGGGTCAGGAATTCGTCCTTGGCTTCGGTATAGTCCCAAGCCGAACCGATCAGCGCGACATTGCAGCGCGTCAGTTCGCCAAGCGGTGCGCGCCAGTCGAGCGCGACGATCTCGGCGCGACCTGCCAGTCCATCCCGCAGCGCGGCGATCTGCAAATCGTGCTCGAAAGCATCGGGCCGCCGCGTGGGCGAACCGGGCAGGGTATCGGGGCAAGCAAGGAAGGCGATTCGTGGTTTCATCGCCGCGCCCTAGCGCGGCAGTTCGCTCGCGCCCATCAGCATTTCATCGACTGCGCGCGCGGCCTGGCGGCCCTCGCGAATCGCCCAAACCACCAGACTCTGCCCGCGCCGCATGTCGCCGCAGGCGAAGATCTGCGGGTCGCTGGTGCGATAGCTGAAGGTATCGGCGAAGACATTGCCGCGGGCGTCGAGATCGACCCCGGCCTGATCGAGCAGCCCCTGCTTGCGCGGGCCGGTGAAGCCCATCGCGAGCAGGATGAGATCGGCGCGAAGCGTGAATTCGCTGCCTTCGATCTCGCCCATGCTGCCGCCCTGCCATTCGACGCGGACACATTCGAGCCCGGCGACCTGACCGTTCGCGCCGGTGACGCGCTTGGCCAGCACGGCCCAGTCGCGCGCGACGCCTTCCTCGTGGCTCGACGATGTGCGCAGCTTGAGCGGCCAGTCGGGCCAGGTCAGCGCCTTGTCTTCCTTCTCGGGTGGCTGCGGCATGATTTCGAGCTGGGTCACCGAGGCCGGGCCCTGACGGTTGGAGGTGCCGACGCAGTCCGATCCGGTATCGCCCCCGCCGATCACGATGACATGCTTGGCCGTAGCGGTGAGCGAGCCGCGCGGCGCGGCGCGCAATTCATCGTCGCCTGCGTTGCGCTTGTTCTGCTGGGTGAGGAATTCCATCGCGAGGCGCACGCCGGGCAGTTCGGCACCTGGAATATCGAGCCCGCGTGGCTCTTCCGCCCCGCCCGAGAGCACGATCGCGTCGAAGTTTTCCTTGAGCGAGCCAACCGATATGGTTACGCCAACTTCAGTAGAAGTACGAAACTGGACGCCTTCGGCCTCCATCTGCACCGCCCGGCGGTTGATCGGCGGCTTTTCCATCTTGAAGTCGGGAATGCCGTAGCGCAGCAGCCCGCCAACCCGGTCGGCCTTCTCGAACACGGTCACCGAATGCCCGGCGCGCGCCAGTTGCTGCGCGGCGGCGAGCCCGGCGGGCCCCGAGCCGACCACCGCGACGGTCTTGCCGGTGCGGTGGTGCGGGATTTGCGGGCCGATCCAGCCTTCGTCCCAGCCACGATCGACAATCGCGCATTCGATCGATTTGATCGTCACCGGCTGGTCGATTATGTTGAGCGTGCAGCTCGCTTCGCACGGCGCGGGGCAGATCCGGCCGGTGAATTCGGGGAAATTGTTGGTCGAGTGCAGATTGTCGAGCGCGCTGCGCCAATCGCCTTCATAGACGAGGTGGTTCCAGTCCGGGATCATGTTGTTCACCGGGCAGCCGCTGTGACAATAGGGAATCCCGCAGTCCATGCAGCGCGAAGCCTGCCCCTGCAGCACCGGATCGGGCTGCGGGATGGTGAATTCCTTGTAGTGGCGCAGCCGCTCCTTCGCGTCGGCATAGCGCGGTGTTTCGCGGTCCAGCTCAAGAAAGCCGGTTTCCTTACCCATTGTAATATAACCTTTATTCGGCAGCGACCGAGGCGGCTTCCAGCCGCTCGGCCTCGTGTTGCTTCAACGCCTTCGCGTAGTCCCTAGGCATCACCTTTACGAACCTTCCGAGCGAATTGGCGAAGTCGTCAAGCAGCGCGCGGGCGCGCTTGCTGCCGGTGTGGAGGTGGTGGCGTTCGAGCAGGATGCGCAGGCGCTCCGCATCGTGGCGCAGCATGTCGCCCATCCCTGCGTCGTGAACACCGCCCGCGCGTTGCTGCGGACGGCCTGCGCCTTCATCCTCATCCCGGATCGTCGAGACGGGCAGCAGATCGACCATCGATGCGTTGCACAACGGGGCAAAGTCGCCATCGGGATCATAGACGTAGGCGATACCGCCCGACATCCCCGCAGCAAAATTGCGCCCGGTCTGGCCCAGCACGCAAACCACCCCGCCGGTCATATATTCGCAGCCGTGATCGCCGGTGCCCTCGACCACCGCGACCGCGCCCGAATTGCGCACCGCAAAGCGCTCGCCCGCGCAGCCGTTGAAATAGGCCTCGCCCGCGATCGCGCCGTAAAGCACGGTGTTGCCGACGATGATGTTCTGGGCTGGATCGCGGTCGACATGCCCCGGCTGGCGCACGATCACGCGGCCCCCCGACAGGCCCTTGCCGACGTAGTCGTTGGCATCGCCGGTGAGGTCGAGCGTCACGCCATGCGCGAGAAACGCGCCGAAGCTCTGCCCGGCCACCCCGGTCAACGCCACATTGATGGTATTGTCGGGCAGCCCGGCGTGGCCATAGCGCCGTGCCACTTCGCCCGAGAGCATCGCGCCGACCGTGCGGTTGACGTTGTTGACCTTGCGTTCGATCCGCACCGTCTCGCGCCTGTCGAGCGCGACTTGCGCGGCCGCAATCAGCTCGTTGTCGAGCGCGTTCCCGAGCCCGTGGTCCTGCGTCCCGCTCCAGCCCAGCGTCGTACCCTCCACCGGCGTGACCCGGTGGAGCAGGCGCGACAGATCGACGCCTTGGGCTTTCCAGTGCTGGATCGCGGGGCTCGTGTCGAGCCGGTCAACCCTCCCGACCATCTCTTCGACGGTGCGGAAGCCCATCCCGGCCATGATCGCGCGCAGCTCTTCGGCGACGAAGAACATGTAGTTGATCACGTGCTCGGGCTGGCCGGTGAAGCGCGCGCGCAGTACCGGGTCCTGCGTCGCGACGCCGACCGGGCAGGTGTTGAGGTGGCACTTGCGCATCATGATGCAGCCCGCCGCGATCAGCGGGGCGGTGGCGAAGCCGAACTCGTCCGCCCCGAGCAGCGCGCCGATCGCGACATCGCGGCCTGTGCGCAAGCCCCCATCGACCTGAACCGCAATCCGGCTGCGCAAATTGTTGAGCAGTAAGGTTTGCTGGGTTTCGGCCAGACCGATTTCCCACGGGCTGCCGGCATGGGTGAGCGACGTCAGCGGCGAGGCACCGGTGCCGCCCTCGTAGCCGGCGATGGTGACGTGGTCCGCCTTGCACTTGGAAACCCCCGCAGCGACCGTGCCGACCCCGACCTCGGACACCAGTTTGACGGATATCCGCGCCTTGCCGTTCACATTCTTGAGATCGTGGATCAGCTGGGCAAGGTCTTCGATCGAATAGATATCGTGGTGCGGCGGCGGCGAGATCAGCCCGACGCCGGGGGTCGAGTGACGCACCGCAGCGATGTTCTTGTCGACCTTGTGCCCAGGCAGTTGCCCGCCTTCGCCGGGCTTGGCCCCCTGCGCCATCTTGATCTGGATATCGTCGGCATTGACGAGGTATTCCGTGGTCACGCCGAACCTTCCGCTCGCAACCTGCTTGATCGCCGAGCGCATTGAATCGCCGTTTGCCAGCGGCTTGAAGCGGTCGGATTCCTCGCCGCCTTCGCCGGTGTTGGACTTGCCGCCGATGCGGTTCATCGCCACCGCCAGCGTGGTATGCGCCTCGCGGCTGATCGAGCCGAAGCTCATCGCCCCGGTTGCGAAGCGCTTGACTATTTCACTGGCCGGTTCGACCTCGGAGATGTCGAGCGGCTTGTCCGCCTGCTTGAGCGCCATCAGCCCGCGGATGGTCAGCATCCGCTGCGACTGCTCGTTGATCGAGGCGGCGAATTCGGCGTAGTTCTTCGGATCGTTGCCGCGCACCGCGTGCTGGAGCTGCGCGACATTGGCGGGGGTCCAGGCATGTTCCTCGCCGCGCAGGCGGTATTGGTAGATGCCACCGACATCGAGCATCGAACGGTAGATCGGGTTCTCGCCGTAGGCAGCCGCGTGGCGGCGCACGGTTTCCTCGGCCACTTGCGCGAGGCCAATGCCCTCGATCATGGTCGCGGTGCCGGTGAAATATTTGTCGACGAAGGCCGACGATAGCCCGATCGCGTCGAAGATCTGCGCGCCGCAATAGGATTGGTAGGTCGAGATGCCCATCTTGGACATGACCTTGAGGATGCCCTTGCCGACCGCCTTGATATAGTTCTTCTTCACCTCGCTGGCGGTGAGCGGCAGCGCATTGCGCAGACGGATCTGCTCAAGCGTCTCGAACGCCACATAGGGATTGATCGCTTCCGCGCCGAAGCCCGCGAGCACGCAGAAGTGATGCACTTCGCGCGCTTCGCCGGTTTCGACCACCAGCCCGGTCTGCATCCGCAGGCCCTGGCGGACGAGGTGATGGTGGACCGCCGCGGTCGCCAGCAGCGCGGGCATCGCGATCCGTTCCTCGCTCTGCGCGCGGTCGGACAGGATCAGGATGTTCTTGTCGGCAAGCACCGCCTCGGTCGCGGCCCAGCACATTTCCTTGAGCGCCATTTCAAGCCCCGCCGCGCCGCTCGCCGCGTCCCAGGTCATGTCGATCGTCTCGGTGCGGAACGCGCCGTCGAGCGCGGCTTCGACCGAGCGCATCTTGGCGACATCCTCGTTGGTGAGGATCGGCTGGTCGACTTCGAGCCGCTTGTGCGTCCCGGCATCGTGGCCGAGCAGATTGGGGCGCGGTCCGATCATCGACACCAGGCTCATCACCAGCTCCTCGCGGATCGGATCGATCGGCGGATTGGTGACCTGCGCGAAGTTCTGCTTGAAATAATCGTAGAGCAG
>DASZZS010000018.1:0-53619 GCA_035543295.1 Novosphingobium sp. | reverse complement strand
ATATTGGCGGCATCGAGCGTCGGCATGATCAACAGGTTGGCATCGCCGTTCAGGCGTGAATGCGGAAACGCCTGGCGCCGCACTTCCTCTGACAGCGCGGCATCGCCGTGCATTTCGCCTTCGATTTCGAGTTCAGGTGCGATTTTCAAGAGCAGCGCGAGCGCGGCACGCATTTTCTTCGCAGTCGGCGTGTCGGCGGCGCCGAAGCTGGAATGCGAGAGCAGCGCGGTTTTGGGCGTTATGCCGAAACGCCGAATTTCTTCCGCGGCGAGCACTGTCATTTCGGCGATCTGCTCTGCGCTCGGGTCGAAGTTGACGTAAGTATCACAGATGAAGACCGTGCGTTTAGGGAGCATCAGCGCATTCATCGCATAATAGTGGTTGACGCCGGGGCGCCGGCCTATCACCTGGTCGATGTAATGCAAGTGCAAATCGAGGCTGCCGAAGGTGCCGCATATCATGCCATCGGCGTCGCCGCGGTGAATCATCATCGCGCCAATCAGCGTATTGCGTCGCCGCATTTCGATCTGCGCGTCCGTTTGCGACACTCCCTTGCGCTCGGTAAGCCGGTAGTATTCCTCCCAGTAATCACGATAGCGCGGATCGGACTCAAGATTAACCAGTTCGCAATCCTTGCCGGGTTTGAGCCGCAGTCCATAGCGCTCGATGCGGCGCTCGATCACCGACGGGCGGCCGATCAGGATCGGAAACGCGAGCTTTTCGTCGCTCACCACCTGGGCTGCGCGCAGCACGCGTTCATCCTCGCCTTCGGCGTAGACGATGCGACGCCGCGACGCCTCTTTCGCTGCCGAGAACAGCGGTTTCATGATCATGCCGGAGTGGTAAACGTATTGTTGCAGCGAATCACGGTAGGCGTCGAAATCGGCGATCGGCCGCGTCGCGACGCCGCTATCCATCGCCGCCTTCGCCACCGCCGGTGCGATCTTGACGATCAGCCGTGGATCGAACGGGCTCGGAATCAGGTACTCGGCGCCGAAGCTTGGCTGCGGTTTGCCATATGCAATTGCCACAATGTCGGATTGCTCGGCCTGCGCGAGCTCGGCAATCGCCCTGACTGCCGCAAGTTCCATTTCGGTGTTGATGACGGTGGCGCCGACGTCGAGCGCGCCGCGGAACACGAACGGGAAGCACAACACATTGTTAACCTGGTTCGGATAGTCGGAGCGGCCGGTCGCCATTACTACGTCAGGTTTCGCCTGCTTTGCGAGCTCGGGCAGGATTTCGGGCTCGGGATTGGCGAGTGCCAAGATCAGCGGGCGGGCAGCCATTTGCCTGACCATCTCGGGCTTCAGCACGCCGCCCGCCGACAGCCCGAGGAATACGTCGGCGCCCGCGATCACCTCGGCCAGCGTGCGCGCCTTGGTATCGATTGCATATTGCGCCTTGTCCGGATCCATCTCCTCCTTGCGGCCCTGGTAGACGACGCCTTTGATATCGGTGACAGTGATGTGGTCCTTCGGCAGGCCTAGTTTCACGAGCAGGTCCAGGCACGCAAGCGCTGCCGCGCCCGCGCCTGACACCACCAACTTGACCTGGGCAATATCCTTGCCGACCACCTTGAGCCCGTTGAGGAACGCGGCTGAGACCGTAATCGCCGTGCCATGCTGATCGTCATGAAAAACCGGGATGCGGCAACGCTCGCGCAGCTTGCGCTCGACGACAAAACATTCGGGCGCCTTGATGTCTTCGAGGTTGATGCCGCCGAATGTAGGCTCGAGACTCGCGATAATGTCGACCAGTTTTTGCGGATCGCGCTCGTTGATTTCGATGTCGAACACGTCGATACCGGCGAATTTCTTGAACAGCACCGCCTTGCCTTCCATCACCGGCTTGGATGCCAGCGCGCCGAGGTTGCCCATCCCGAGGATCGCGGTGCCGTTGGAGATGACCGCGACCAGATTGCCCTTGGCGGTATAATCATAGGCGGTGGCGGGATCGTCGGCGATCGCCTGCACCGGGACCGCGACGCCGGGCGAATAGGCGAGGCTAAGGTCGCGCTGCGTCGCCATCGGCTTGGAGGCAATGATCTCGATCTTACCTGGGCGGATGGTGCTGTGGTAAAACAGCGCTTCGCGCTCGGTAAATCTCACATTACTGTCGTCGGACACTGCACTCTCCCGCGTTCCTCTGACCCGTAACCAAACTGGGCGCGACGGGATAGGGGAAAGCTTGGACGACGCGCTTTCCGAATCGCGCGCGGAGCCGCTACTTCTCCCCCCGTGTCTGCGCCCGCTACCCCGATGATGACGCAATATCTTGCGCTGAAAGCGCAGGCCGGCGATTGTCTGCTGTTCTACCGGATGGGCGACTTCTTCGAGCTTTTCTTCGACGATGCGCGGATAGCCGCCCAAGCGCTCGACATCGCGCTGACCAGTCGGGGTGAGCACCTCGGCCTGCCGATCCCGATGTGCGGCGTCCCCGTCCACGCCGCCGAAGGCTATCTCGCGCGGCTGATCAAGGCGGGGTGCCGGGTCGCGATTGCCGAGCAAGTCGAATCGCCCGAGGCCGCGAGGCGGCGTGGCGGTTCCAAGACGCTGGTGGCGCGCGATATTGTGCGCTTCGTCACCGCGGGCACGCTGACCGAGGAAGCGCTGCTCGAACCGCGCCGCGCCAATGTGCTGGCTGCGGTCTGCGAAGTGCGCGGGGCGGTCGGCATCGCGACTTGCGACATCTCGACCGGGCGGATGGAACTGGAGGAATGCGCCGCAGACCACCTTGGCGCGGCATTGGGGCGGGTCGGCGCGAGCGAGATTGTTGCCGCCGAGGGCTGGGACGAGGCCCCGCTCGATGCCATCCCGCGCGCCGCGCGCGACTTTGCCAGCGATAGTGGCGAGCTGCGGCTAAAGGCCATCCATTCGGTTGCCACGCTCGACGGGTTCGGCAATTTCACCCGCGCGATGCTGGCGGCCGCCGGGGGACTGATCGCCTATCTCGACCATGTCGGCCGCGGCAAGCTGCCGCTGCTGCTGCCTCCGGTGGCGCACTCGGGCGACGCGCATCTGGCGATGGACGAGGCGACGCGCGCCAGCCTCGAGATCCTCGCCTCCAGCCAGGGCGGCAGGCGGGGCAGCCTGATCGAAGCGATCGACCGCTGCGTGACCGGCGCGGGCGCGCGCCAGCTGGCCGAGGATCTGTCCGCGCCATTGACCGGGGCTGCGGCAATCGAGGCGCGGCTGGCGCTGGTCCACTGGCTCCACGACGATCCGCTGCTGCGCGGCGATCTGCGCGCGGTGCTGCGCGCATTGCCCGATATCGGCCGCGCGCTGGGCCGGGTGGTTGCCGGACGCGGCAGCCCACGCGATCTTGGCCAGCTGCGCGACGGGCTGACCGAAGCCCGTCGGGTGCGCGATCATTTCCAGCGGCGCGAAGATCGCCCGGCACTGCTCGAAGCGCTCACGCCCAAGCTTGGCGGGCACGGTGCGCTGGTCGATCTCTATGCCCGCGCGCTAGTCCCCGCTCCGCCGACCGAGCGCAGCCAGGGCGGCTATATCGCCGAGGGCTATGACGCCGCGCTCGACGCGCTGCGCCAGACTTCGGGCACCGCGCGGCGCGCGATTGCCGCGCTCGAAGCGAAATACCGCGACGAGACGAGGATTGCCGCGCTCAAGATCCGGCACAACGGGGTGCTGGGCTATTTCATCGAAGTCCCGGCCAAACACGGCGACCGGCTGATGCGCCCCGACAGCGGCTTCACCCACCGCCAGACGATGGCGGGCGCGGTGCGTTTCAACGCGCTGGCGCTGCACGAGGAAGCCAGCCGGATTGCCGAATCGGGCGGACATGCGCTCGCGGCCGAAGAGGCGCATTTCGAGGAGCTGGTCGCAGCGGCGGTGGCGGCGCGGCACGCCATCGCGGAAACCGCCGCGGCGCTGGCGCGGATCGATGTCGCGACCGGACAGGCGGAGCGCGCGGCCGAGAGTGGATGGTGCCGCCCGCAGATTGCCCTTGATGCCAGTCTGACGATCATGGGCGGGCGTCACCCGGTGGTGGAGAGCGCGCTGGCGGTCAGGGGTGAGCGCTTTGTTGCCAACGATTGTCGCCTTTCGCCCGATGACCGGCTGTGGCTCATCGGGGGCCCAAACATGGGCGGCAAATCCACCTTCCTGAGGCAAAACGCGCTGATCGTGCTGCTCGCGCAGGCGGGCGGCTTTGTCCCTGCGGCGAGCGCAACGATTGGACTGGTCGACCGCCTGTTCAGCCGCGTCGGGGCTTCGGACAATCTCGCGCGCGGGCGCTCGACCTTTATGGTCGAGATGGTCGAAACCGCGGCGATCCTGAGCCAAGCGACGGCGCGAAGCTTCGTGATCCTCGACGAGGTCGGGCGCGGGACTTCGACTTACGACGGGCTGGCTTTGGCTTGGGCGGTGGTCGAAGCGGTGCATGAAACCAACCGCTGCCGTTGCCTGTTCGCCACCCATTATCACGAGCTCGCCCGGCTCGCCGAAAGCTGCGATGCCCTCTCGCTCCACCACGTCCGCGCCCGCGAGTGGAAGGGCGAGCTGGTCCTGCTCCACGAGCTGGCCGAGGGACCGGCGGACCGGAGTTATGGTTTGGCGGTAGCGCGGCTGGCGGGCGTCTCCGCATCTGTGGTGGCGCGCGCCAAAGCGGTGCTCGACCGGCTCGAGAAAGGCCGCGCCCAAACCGGCGGGCTGGCAGCGGGACTGGGCGATCTGCCGCTGTTCGCCGCGGCGATGGAGGCCGAGGTCGAGCAGGCCGACACGCTGCGCGATACATTGCGCGCGCTCGATGTCGATGCGCTGGCCCCGCGCGAGGCGCTCGACATGCTCTACCAGCTCAAGCGCGAGGCAGGCGAGAGCTGAGCACAAGAAAAGGGCCGGACTCACCGATGCGAATCCGGCCCTTTCGTTAGCCAGTCAGCGCGCGATTAGGCGGCCTTCTTGACCTTTTCGATCGCCAGGCTGACGCGGCTCGAGAGCGGTGCGAAAGCGTCGTTGGCGAGCTTCAGCACGGCTTCGCTGTTCTTCGAACCGGCGGCGACCGCAGCGTCGAAGTTGCGACGCAGGATTTCGCCCTGGAGCTTGAAGAAGTCGGTCGGCGACTTGACGGCGGCGAGTTCCTTGACGTCCGCAGTCACGGTCTCGAAGGCCGACTTGGCTTCGGCGACATAGGCGCTGCCCATGTCCTGCACGCCGGCGGCGAAGATCTTGCCGGCTTCGACGAGGGCTTCGACGTTGCCCTTGCTGAATTCGGTGTATTCACCAACGACCACGGTGCCCTTTTCATAGGCAGCCTTGGCGCGCTCCTGCACGTCGGCAGCGACGGTGCTGAGCTTGGCGGTGAAATCTTCGGTGGTGGTCTGGGTCTTGGCCATGATGGTGTCCTTCAATTTTGAGAATGTGGGAAGCGTGGCAACGACCGACTTTTTCGGCGCGGCCTTGGTTACGGTCTTGGCAATCTTCTTGGCCGGCTTGGCGGCCGCTTTCTTGGCAACCGCCGGAGCCGACTTCTTGGCCGGAGCAGTTGCGGTCTTTACCGTCTTGGTGACGGAAACTTTCTTCGCCTTCGCGGCAGGCGCGGGCTTGGGGGCCTCGACCTTGGCGCCGACGGGAGCAGGAACGAGAGCGGCGGCAGCCGTTGCAGGCGCTTGGGGCGCTTCGGCCTTAGGCGTGCTCAGCTCGGCCTTTTCGGCGGCTGCGGCATAAGCCTTTTCAGCGGCTGCATCGGCAATCGCGCTGTCCATTTTGGTATCGGCGGCGGTAGCCATCGGATGATCTTCCTTCGCATGTCGGCCATCGGGATAGCCGGTTTATGTTGCAGTGCACAAAATAGGCATTGCAACTGCGAAGTCAAGAATTTTTTGTGCAGTGCAGCAAAAACCGCAACCGTTTGATTTAGCGTGTTTTAACGTAACTACCCGGTGCATCTTCGATAGTTTTGTCGCCCTTCGCGCCGGGCACACGCTTGCCTTGTGCGGGCACTTTCGCCCCGTCCTGCGCGTCAAGCCATTCGATCCAGTGCGGCCACCAGCTCCCCGGAGTTTCGCTCGCCCCCGCGACGAAATCGGCAAAATCGCTGGCTTTGGGGTTGGTCCAGAACTGGTACTTGTTCGCCGCGGGCGGATTGACCACCCCGGCGATATGGCCCGAGCCCGCCAGCACGAAGGTCCAGGGTCCGCGCAGATGCCGGGTCATCCGCCACACGCTTTCGGCAGGCGCGATGTGATCCTCGCGCCCGGCCTGGATATAGGTCGGGGTCTCGATCCGGGTGAGATCTATCGGCGTACCATCGGCTTGCATCGCATCGGGCACCACCAGCTGGTTTTCGCGGTAGAGGTCCTTCAAATAGGAGCGGTGCCATTTGGCGGGCAGATTGGTGGTGTCGCCGTTCCAGTGCAGCAGGTCGAACGCGGGGTAGTCGTTGCCCAGCAGGTAATTGTTGACGACATAATTCCAGATGAGATCGGTGCCGCGCAGCAGATTGAAAGTGGCCGCCATCACCCGCCCGTCGAGATAACCTTTCTCCGCGCCCATCCGGCTGACGGCGTCCAATTGCAGGTCATCGATAAAAATCTTGAGCTCGCCCGCCCGCTCGAAATCGACCTGGGCTGTGAAGAAGGTCGCGCTTTTGACCTTGTCCGCCGCGCCGCGCCGCGCGAGGATCGCCAGTGTGGCGGCGAGCGTCGTGCCGGCGACACAATAGCCAATTGTGTGAACCGCCTCGACGCAGAGCCGCGCGCGCACCGTATCGATCGCATCGATCTGCGCGCGGATGTAATCGTCCCACACCACTTCGCTCATCGCCGCATCGGCCGATTTCCAAGAGACCACGAACACCGTGACCCCCTGCTCGACCGCCCAGCGGATGAAGCTCTTGGCCGGGTTGAGATCGAGGATGTAGAAGCGGTTGATCCACGGCGGGAAGATCACCAGCGGCACTTCGAGCACATTCTCGGTGGCCGGGCTATACTGGATCAGCTGGTACATCGGGGTTTCGTGGACCACCTTGCCGGGGGTCACCGCGATGTTCTCGCCCAGCTTGAAGGCTTCGGGATCGGTGTGGGTCAGCTGGCCGCGGCGCAAATCGCCCAGCAGATGCTCCATCCCCTTGACCAGGTTCTGCCCACGCGATTCGATCGTCTTCTGCAGCACCAGCGGATTGGTCAGCGGGAAATTGGCCGGGCTGAGCGCCTCGACCAGCGTGCGCGTGGCGAAGCGCAGCTGTTCCTTCTTCTCGGGATCGATCCCCTCGATCCCCTCGGCCATCGCAGTGATCTGTTCGGCCAGCATCAGATAGGTCTGGTGGATCGCGGCAAACAGCGGTTGTTCGCGCCATTTGGGATCGCCGAAACGCCGATCCTTGCGCGGCAATTCGGGCGGCGCTTCGCCCGCCACCGCCGCCTTGGGACCAAGCCCGTAGAGACCGAGCACGCCTTCCCACAGCGCCTGGCTGTCTTCCAGCAAGCGTTTTTGGGTTTCGGGATTGGCCAGTGGGAGCATCCCGAACCATCCCTGTGCAAGGTTCAACCACCCAGCCGGGTCGGTCAGCAGCGCAGGCGGGTTCTGCATCGCCTTGAGCGCTTGTTCCTGCTGGAACTCGAGCCACATCGCCTGCAACCGGCCGCCATTCTCGGCCCATTGCGATAAATCGGCGGCGCTTGGTTCCTTGCCGGTGATCTGGGGGGCGAACTGCGCGAAAAGCTGCTGCGGCACCTTGAACAAATCCGCGATTCCGCTGAACGCGTCATTCTGCGTGCTAGCCTCGTCGGACATTCAAGCCTCCAGCCGGCTGGTAGCGGGCGCGATCAACCGGCGATGCACCGCGCCTGACCAAGGCGGCGATACTCGCCGTGAAACCTGGGCATGTTCTCGGACCGCTCGCCGAAGTCATATCCGTCTCCGAGATAGAGGTTGATCGCCTGTCCGTCATCGGTTTCCCAAGTGTCGATCTGCACATTCTTGCGCTCCGCGCCCCATCGGCCATGACCGCGCAAAGTCGTGGTACCATCCTTATGGCTGGCCAGGAAGCGGAACAGCGTGACGCCGCAGGCACCGCGATCATTGACCGTGACCCCGCAGAAGTCGCGTCCACAGGGCGCAATGTCGATGGTCTTGTAGAGTCGCCCGCGCGGCGTGAAGGCCGGACGATCCTCCGAAACCGTCCAGCGGCCATAATAGGGGCTCGATTGGTCCGCGCCCGGCGCAACCGTACCCGCGAAGGCCACGGTTGTCGCAGCGGCCACGCCGACCGCGCCGATCACCCGTATCGACAAGCCCGCAATCGAGTGGAATAGTGCCGCCATGTCGCTCTCCCGCGCCGCGATGGTTCCTGCCCGGCGTCCGGCGATGCGGACCCTGCAACTGCTGATCCTAACAGCAATCGCGGCATTTGTAATGCTGACTGCGGCCAAGGCGGTGCGCGCTGCCTTCGCCAATGACGCGTTCCCCGAAGACCTCGCGGTCAAGGTCGAGCTGATGCCGGCGATCTTCCCGCTGCATATGGTGGCGGGCGGGTTCGCGCTGCTGCTGGTCCCGCTGGCTTACGCGCTCCGTCGCCGTCCTCGCTGGCACCGGCTGGCCGGACGGATCGCCGCCGCCGATGTCGTGGTTGCCGGGATCACCGCCATTCCCGTAGCATTGGTTGCCCCGGTCACCGCGTGGTCTGCGGCCGGGTTCGCCGCGCAGGCTGTCACCTGGCTGGCGCTGCTGGCGACGGGAATCTGGAACATCCGACACCGCCGGATCGCGCAGCACCGCGCCTGCATGCTGCTGATGGCCTCCGCCACCAGCGGCGCGATATTCTTCCGGATCTATCTGGCGCTGTGGGCGATGTTCGCACCGAAACAGCACTTCGAGCTGATTTACGCGCTCGACGCCTGGCTCGCCTGGCTGATCCCGCTGGCGATTTGCGCGGCGCTGCTGAAACGGGCTGGCCCTTGGCGCTACAATCCCGGATAAGGGATTGGCGAAACACTACACCCCGACCCTGCCCCCAACTCCACCAATGCCGGAAAGGTCCAATGTTCGAAGAATTCTACCGCATGAAGCGCCTGCCGCCCTATGTCATCGCCGAAGTCAACGGCATGCGGGCTGCGGCACGCGCCGCGGGCAAGGACATCATCGACCTCGGCATGGGCAATCCCGATTTGCCGCCGCCCGACCATGTCATCCAAAAACTGTGCGAAGTGGCGATGAAGCCCGACGCCCACGGCTATTCGGCCTCGAAGGGCATCCCCGGTGTGCGCAAGGCGCAGGCCAACTATTACGCCCGCCGGTTTGGGGTCGAGCTCGATCCCGACACCGAAGTGGTGATGACGATGGGCTCCAAGGAAGGCCTCGCCAGCATGGCGACCGCGATGACCGCGCCGGGCGATGTGGTGCTGGCCCCCAACCCGAGCTACCCGATCCACACCTTTGGGTTCATCATCGCCGGAGCGACAATCCGCTCGGTTCCGGTGACCCCCGACGAGAACTACTGGCGCGCGCTCGACCGGGCGATGGCCTTCACCGTGCCGCGCCCGTCGGTGCTGATCGTCAACTATCCCTCGAACCCCACCGCCGAGACCGTCGATCTGGCGTTTTACGAGCGGCTGGTCGCTTGGGCCAAGGCGAACAAGGTCTGGGTGCTGTCCGATCTCGCCTATTCCGAACTCTATTACGACGGCAACCCGACGGTCTCGATCCTGCAGGTCCCGGGGGCCAAGGATGTCGCGGTGGAATTCACCAGCATGTCCAAGACCTTCAGCATGGCTGGCTGGCGGGTGGGCTTTGCAGTCGGAAACCCACGCCTCATTGCCGCGCTCACCCGGGTGAAGTCTTATCTCGATTACGGAGCATTCACTCCGATCCAGGCGGCTGCCTGCGCCGCGCTCAACGGGCCGCAGGACATCGTCGAGAAGAACCGCGAACTTTACCGCAAGCGCCGCGACGTGCTGGTCGAAAGCTTTGGCCGCGCCGGGTGGGACATCCCGCCCCCGCGCGCCTCGATGTTCGCTTGGGCGCCGCTGCCGACCGCGCTCAAGGAAATGGGCAGTCTCGAATTCTCCAAGCAGTTGCTGATCCATGCCGAAGTCGCGGTCGCCCCGGGCGTCGGCTATGGCGAAGACGGCGAAGGTTATGTGCGGATCGCGCTGGTCGAGAACGAGCAGCGGCTGCGTCAGGCCGCGCGCAATATCCGCCGCTACCTCGCTACGATGGGGGTTAACAGTTCGGCTGCCTGACCGTTTTATTGACCGGGTCGTTCCCTCGGTTCTCGAGCCAACGAGGCTTGCGCGCGATGCGCAGACCATGTTGGCTGGGATGGGGAAACAACGGTCATGGCGCGGCAATTTCGGTGGCTATCGTCTGGCGGACTGCCGGCACGGGTCGATTTGCGCCGGTGCGACTGGCAGCTGGTGGATCCTGCCGACGCGCGACCGGATGAAGAACTTTGCCCGCTGCTGGCCGAGCTGCGCGGGATTGGCGCCAGTGACTGGCTGGATTTGCTGAGCAGCGAGCGGCCAACCCGCGCGCGGACGTTCCTCCTCGGAGTCGACGATCCGCTTGAGCGAGCGCGACTATTGCGACTGGGCTTCGGCGACGTCGCCGACCGGCACATTCGGCTGGCTGAGCTCGATGTGCGCTTGCATCGCGTGGCCGAGCGCGTCGCCATGCTCCCACGATCGCGGTGGGTGGGTCCGCTGAGGCTAGACCTGCTGTATCGTGAGGCGGTGGTTGCCGAGCGGGCTCTGGGACTTCACCCCCGCGAATTCGCGTTGCTGTGGCGGCTGGCCGAGTGCCCGGGCACGCCGGTCGCGCCGCACCGCCTGCTGGCCGATGTCTGGCAACTGTCGTTTCGGCCAGAGACCAACAGCCTTGCCGTACATGTCAGCCGGTTGCGCGCGAAGCTGCGCCTGGCTGGCATCGACGGAATGGTGGAGACCGCTCCCGGCGGCGCTTATCGGCTGATCGCGGCGCAGGGACCAATACCGCCTTGGCCGCCCGACCACCCGCGCGACTTGGCACTGGACGCATACCTCCTTATCGGCGAGGAACAGGACAAAGCAGAGCAGGACCAGCCCGCATGAGGCATGATTTCAAACCGAACGAGCGCGTCGCGATCACCATGGCGGAACCGGGTATCGCCCAGGTTCGCCTGATCCGCGCCGACAAGATGAACGCGCTCGATCCGGACATGTTCGCCGCGCTGATCGATGCTGGGCAAGCCCTGTTCGACATGCCCGGACTGCGCTGCGTCGTGCTGTCGGGCGAGGGTCGCTCATTCTGTGCCGGGCTTGACCTTGGCAGCATGGGCAATCCCGACCGCCACCGCGAGCGCCCGCTGACCGAACGGACCCACGGCAACAGCAACGCTCCGCAGCAGGCCGCGATGCAATGGCGCAAGCTGCCGGTCCCGGTGATCGCGGCGGTTCACGGGGTCTGCTTTGGCGGCGGACT
Organism: Novosphingobium sp.; assembly: GCA_035543295.1. Classification (GTDB taxonomy): domain Bacteria; phylum Pseudomonadota; class Alphaproteobacteria; order Sphingomonadales; family Sphingomonadaceae; genus Novosphingobium. The sequence continues at coordinate 42,205 of DASZZS010000018.1, read as the reverse complement.
GCAGATCGCCAGCGGGGCCGACGTGCGGATCATCACCCCCGATGCGCGGCTGGCGGTGATGGAAATGAAGTGGGGCCTGGTCCCCGACATGGGCGGCTACGCGCTGTGGCGCGGCGCGGTGCGCGACGATGTGCTGCGCGAACTGACTTACACCAACCGCGAATTCACCGGCGAACAGGCGCTGGCCTACGGGTTTGCGACCGAGGTTCACACCGATCCCTTGGCGCGCGCCACCGAACTCGCGCGCGAAATCGCCAGTCGCAGCCCAACCGCGATGCGCGCTGCCAAATCGCTGTTCAACCGCTATCACGACCTCGGGATCGACGAAATCCTGATGGCCGAAAGCATCGAACAGCAAAAACTGATGGCGACCAGGAACCAGATCGAAGCGGTGACAAGCCAGCTGGCCAAGCGCCCGGGCGAGTTCATCGATCCCTAGGTAATCCTCGTCGCGTGGGTTACGCTCGGCTGGGCCGTGGGCCCCATCGAAGGGGTAACGATGGCGGGCAGTCAAAAGACTTCCAGTGAGCTGTTCGGCCATCCGCGCGGACTGACCGTGCTGGCAACCACCGAGATGTGGGAGCGCTTCTCGTTCTACGGGATGCAGGCGCTGCTGATGCTTTACATGACCAAGTATTTGCTGCTGCCCGAGCATGCCCGCGATGTGCTGGGGCTGGCGGCATTCCGGTCGGGGCTGGCGACATCGTTCGGGCCAATGAGCGATCTCGCTTTCGCCGCGCAAACCTTCGGGATCTATTCGGGGTTGCTTTATGGCACGCCGCTGCTGGGCGCTTGGTTGGGGGACCGGGTGCTCGGCAAGACCCGGACGGTCTCGCTGGGTTGTCTGCTGATGGCGTGCGGGCATCTGGCGATGGCGTCGGAGCACTTCTTTCTGGTGGCGCTCGCATTGATCATCTTGGGGGCTGGCGGGGTTATCGGCAACATGGCGGCGCAAGTCGGCCTGCTCTACGCCCCGGACGATCAGCGTCGCACCCGTGCTTTCGGGGTTTATTTGATTACGCTCAACATCGGGGCGCTGGTTGCTCCGCTGGTAATCGGCACGCTGGGCGAGAAGGTCGGCTGGCATTACGGTTTCGGCGTGGCGGGCGGGGGCATGGTGATCGGGCTGATCACTTACCTTGCCGGGCTACGCCATCTGCCGCCGGAGCGCATCACCAAGCGTAACGCGCGAGTAAAGCTGACTCCTTCCGAATGGCGGAGGGCGTGGGCGATCCTCGGGCTACTCGTGCCCTACATGCTCTATAACGCCGCCGCGCTCCAAGCCTATGGGATCATGTTCGTCTGGGCGGATACCGGGGTGGACCGCACAGTGCTTGGCTGGGAGGTTCCGGTTACCTGGATCGGGATCGTCGATGGGTTGCTGACGATCCTGGGGGTGGTGGTCGCCAATCGGATCTGGATCGCGCTCGCCGCCAGACGCCGCGAGCCGCATGACTTCACCAAGATCGCGATCGGTTACGCAGGTATTGCGGCGGCTTTCGTGATGGCTGCGGCAATCGCGCTGCTGCCGCTCGTGCCGGTGTTGCTGTGGATCGGGTTCTTTCTGATCCTCGACCTCAGCTACGGCTGGGCGGAGCCGCCGATCCAGGCGATCGTCTCGCGCGATTCGCCGCCGTCGGTCAATGCGACCATGATGGCGATCCTGAAGGCCAGCGCGATGCTGTCCTATTTCCTGCTGGGCTGGCTGGGCCGGTTCTACGAACCGCTGGGGGCACCATTGTATTGGCTGCTGACCGGAGGTCTGGCTGGCGCGGCACTTCTGCTCATGCTGGTGTTTCGGAGCAGGTTGTTGGCGCTGCTCGAACCGCCTGTATCGACATAGACTGACGGGCGCTTCCTTCGCGGCCCAGATGCAGCGCGATGATCCGTTCGGGGCGCTCCACCCGGTCACCCTTGCAGCCGCTCCGCGTGCCAGCCAACGTGCTCGGCCAAGAAGGTTGAGATGAAGTAGTAGCTGTGATCGTAGCCCGGCTGCATCCGGATCGTCGCCGGGATGTTGGCCTTTTCGCAAGCCTCGACCAGCAACCCATGCTTGAGCTGCTCAGCCAGGAAATTGTCGGCCTCGCCCTGATCGACCAGCAGCTCGGGCAACCGCGCACCGTCTTCGATCAAAGCGCAGGCATCGTACTCGCGCCACGCCGCGCGGTCATCGCCCAGATAGCCCGCCAGCGCCTTCTCGCCCCACGGGCAGTTCATCGGGCTGGCAATCGGCGCGAAGGCGCTGGTCGAGCGGAACCGCCCCGGATTGCGCAGCGAAATCGTCAGCGCGCCGTGCCCGCCCATGCTGTGCCCGGTGATCCCCTGACGCGCCATATCCGCCGGGAACTCCGCGCCGATCAACGCGGGCAGTTCGTGCTCGATATAGGACCGCATCTTGAAGTATGCCGCCCAAGGCACCTGCGTCGCATCGACATAGAACCCCGCGCCCTTGCCAAAATCATACGCGCCGTCGTCGGGCACATCGTTCCCGCGCGGGCTGGTGTCGGGCGCAACAAAGATGATCCCGGCTTCGGCGCAAGCCACGCGGTATTCGCCCTTCTCGGTGACATTGGCATGCGTGCAGGTCAGCCCCGAGAGGAACCACAGCACCGGCAACTTCTCGCCCGGCGCGTGATCGGGCATGAAGACCGAGAAAGTCATTTCCGTCCCGGTCGCACTCGAATGGTGGGTGTAGACGCCTTGCGTGCCGCCATGGCTCCGGTTGGCGGAAACCACCTCCATCAAAATACCACGACGCTGCGGATACTTTCCCCCGCATGCATCAGCTCGAAACCCTTGTTGATCTCGTCAAGGGTCAGCACATGGGTGATCATCGGATCGATCTGGATCTTGCCCTGCATGTACCAGTCGACGATCTTGGGCACGTCGGTGCGGCCCTTGGCCCCGCCGAACGCAGTGCCGCGCCAGTTGCGCCCGGTGACCAGCTGGAACGGGCGGGTGCTGATCTCCTTGCCCGCCTCGGCCACGCCGATGATGATCGAGGTGCCCCAGCCGCGGTGGCAGGCTTCGAGCGCCTGGCGCATCACATCGGTGTTGCCGGTGCAATCGAAGGTGTAATCCGCCCCGCCATCGGTCAGCGCGACCAGATGCGCGACGACATCGCCCGAAACCTCCTTCGGGTTGACGAAATGCGTCATCCCGAATTTGCGGCCCCACTCCTCGCGGTCCGGGTTGATATCGACGCCGACGATCATCCCCGCGCCCGCCATCCGCGCGCCCTGGAGGACATTGAGCCCGATCCCGCCGAGCCCGAAGACGATGACATTGTCTCCGGGGCGAACTTTTGCGGTATTCACCACCGCGCCGACCCCGGTGGTCACCCCGCAGCCGATGTAGCAGCTGGTCTGGAACGGCGCGTCCTCGCGGATTTTGGCCACAGCAATCTCTGGCAGCACGGTGAAGTTCGAGAAGGTCGAGCAGCCCATGTAGTGGAAGATCGTCTGCCCCTTGAAGCTGAACCGGCTGGTCCCGTCGGGCATCACGCCCTTGCCCTGCGTGGCGCGGATCGCGGTGCACAGGTTGGTCTTGCCGCTGAGGCACGACTTACACTGGCGGCATTCCGGCGTGTAGAGCGGGATCACGTGATCGCCCGGCTTGACCGAGGTCACCCCCACGCCAATTTCGCGCACGATCCCCGCGCCTTCGTGGCCCAGCACGCTCGGAAAGATACCCTCCGAATCGAGCCCGTCGAGCGTATAGGCATCGGTGTGACAAATACCGGTCGCCATGATCTCGACCAGCACTTCGCCGGTCTTGGGTCCTTCAAGGTCGAGCTCGACGATCTCCAGCGGCTGCTTGGCTTCGAAGGCAATGGCGGCGCGGGTTTTCATCGGGTCGGCTCTCCTGTCAGTGCAATGGCGTCGCCACCCCTAATTCCGCCCGGCCGTTTTGCATATTGCCGAATGCTGTGTAGCGATGCCTTGAATGCGAACCGTCCACGATCCCGACCGGCTGCTCGCCGAAGGCCTCGCCGCGATCCGGGGCCAGTTCAAGGTTCCCGCCAGCTTCCCGCCCGAAGTATTGGCGGCGGCGGATCGGGCCGCACAAAAGACGCCCGATCAGCACACCGATCGCACCGACGTTCCTTTTGTCACGCTCGATCCCGCCGCATCGACCGACCTCGACCAGGCCTTTGCGATCGAAGCCGCGGGCAGCGACCTGCTGCTGCGTTATGCCATCGCCGATGTCGCGTGGTTCGTGGATGACGGCGACTCGCTCGATGTCGAGGCGTGGCAGCGGGGGATGACCACCTATTTGCCGGACGGCAAGGCGGGGCTCTATCCCGCCGTGCTGGCCGAGGGCGCGGCCAGCCTGCTGCCCGATGGGCCGCGCCCGGCGGTGGTCTTCGCGGTCCGGGTCGCGCCCGATGGCGCCGGCAAGCTCGAGGGTGCCGAACGCGCGCTGATCCGCAGCCGCGCCAAGCTGGCCTATGACGGGGTGCGCGACGACCAGTTGCCCACCGGGTTCGTCGAGCTCGCCAATCGCATAACCGCCGCCGAGGATCGGCGCGGCGCGGCGCGGATCGATCCGCCCGAGCAGGAAGTGGACAAGGCCGCAGACGGGCGGTTCGCGCTGCATCTGCGCCCGATGCTGCTGTCCGAAACGCGCAATGCCGCGCTCTCGCTGGCGACCAACCTCGCGGTGGCCGATGCGCTGCAAGCCGCCGGGACCGGGCTATTCCGGGTGATGGCCGGGCCCGACGCGCACGCCACCAAGCGGCTGCGGCTCACCGCCAAAGCCTTTGCGCTCGACTGGCCGGCGGCGCTCCCGCTCCCGGACTTCGAGCGCGGCCTGACCCCGCGCGATCCGCGCCACGCTGCCTTCATGCTCGCGGTGCGCCGCGCCGGCGATGGCGCGTCCTATGTGCCGTTCACCCCCGGCGTTCAGCCGTGGCATTCGGCGATGGCGGCGACTTACGCGCATGCCACCGCGCCGCTGCGGCGGCTGGCCGATCGCTATGTCATCCGCGCCGCGCTCGCGGTCGCCAATGGCCAGCCGGTCCCGGCTGCGGTGACCGAGGCTTTCGCTCGCCTGCCTGCCGTGATGGACAAGGCCGAGGCGCATGGCAGCCAGATCGAACGCGCGGTGATCGATCTTGCCGAAACCGCGCTGCTCAGCGGGCGTGAGGGCGATGTTTTCGCCGCTATCGTCACCGATCTGGGCGAAACCGGCGCGCGCATCCAGCTGTGCGAAGTCCCCGTGGTGGCGCGCACCACTGCCCACGGCGTGGTTCCCGGCGACGCGATCCGGGTCAAGCTCATCGCCAGCGATCCGATCCAGCGCAGGGTCGAGTTCAGCCGGGTCGCCTGAATTCGGCGCGCTGAACCTTTGGCCTGAATCCAGTTGCGCGGGCGAATAGGCTCGGCTAGTTGCGCCCATCCTGCGGCTTGCCGCGGGCGAGGCCCGATGGCGGAGTGGTTACGTAGCGGACTGCAAATCCGCGCACGCCGGTTCGATTCCGGCTCGGGCCTCCAGTTTTTGCCGCCGCAGGGCGGTTGGAAATGCCGCTTTAGCTCAGTCGGTAGAGCACATCATTCGTAATGATGGGGTCACAGGTTCGAGTCCTGTAAGCGGCACCATATTTTCAATGCGTTACTGGCCCTGCGGTTGGCAACCGCGAGGCTGCTCACAATTCAGCAATCACATAGCTATCACCACGTGGGGCTTTGGTCCCCCCGCAAGCTACGTTACTGCTCGCGTGAATTGCTGCAGCTGTTTGCTCTTTGTGGATGCGCGTAAGCTTAATGCGGACGAGGCAGCGTCCCAAGGGACGATTTACTTTCCACTGAACTTATCAGCAGAAATGGGGCCGATCGCCGAAGGGCGGCTTCGCGCTCGGCCACGCCAAAAGTGGACTCATGCCGCGCGGCTGGCCTGCAACATGTGTAATTCTGTTGCCCGCAGAAGCGCTTAGCCCTTTCCTTACTACACCATCCGCCCTGCGGTCTTGCCCAGCTCGGCGAAATAGCGTGCCATCGCGTCGGCGGCCTTGTCGGTGAGCGCAATGAACGCGCGGCGACGGTCGGTTTCGTCCTCGACCCGGGCCAGCAGCCCTGCGTCAAGCATCTGGCCGATCCAGCGCAGCGCGGTGGTTGGCGGGACGCCGCTGGCAATGCACAGCGAGGTGACCGAGACGCGGCTGTGCTCGGCGCGCGCGGCGGTGAGGTCGAGCAGCATGTGATCGATCCGCCGGATCGCGGCGGTTCATCGATCAGGCCTTCCTCGACCATCTCGACCGCCATCCGCAGCGCCGCCTTGGCTACGGGGATCGTCATGTGTGACGCCGCCGCCGAAGGTGTAGACCTACACTTCGAGATTGAGCACAGCGCTCGTCGAAATAGCAACTCCAAGCATCGATTCAGCTCTCATAATGCGCCGTCGTCTTTGCCGCGACGTCCTCAGCACTCACCCCTGGCGCCAATTCGACCAGCCGGAACGGCGCGGCATGGTCGTCGCGGTGGAACACCGCGAGGTCTGTGATCACCATATCGACCACGTTCCTGCCGGTCAGCGGCAGGGTGCAGGAGGGGATGAACTTGGGGCCGCCGTCCTTGGCGCAATGCTCCATCACCACGATGATTTGCTTGACCCCGGCGACCAGATCCATCGCCCCGCCCATTCCCTTGATCATCTTGCCCGGGACCATCCAGTTGGCGATGTCGCCGTTTTCGGCGACTTCCATCGCGCCCAGCACGGTCAGGTCGATATGCCCGCCGCGGATCATCGCGAAGCTCGCCGCGCTGTCAAAATAGGAGGTTTGCGGCAGCTCGCTGATGGTCTGCTTGCCGGCGTTGATCAGGTCGGGATCGACTTCGTCGTCATAGGGAAACGGCCCGATCCCGAGCATCCCGTTTTCGGACTGGAGCGTGACCTCGACGCCCGCGGGGATATGATTGGCGACCAGTGTCGGGATGCCGATGCCCAGGTTCACATAATAGCCGTCGCGCAGTTCCTGCGCCGCGCGCGCTGCCATGTCGTCGCGGGTCCAAGGCATCAGGCTTTCTCCCTCTCACGCACGGTGCGGAACTCGATCTTCTTGTCATACGGCGCGCCGAGAATCATGCGCTGCACATAAACCCCGGGCAGATGGATGCAGTCGGGATCGAGGCTGCCTGCCGGAACGATTTGTTCGACCTCCACCAGGCAGACTTTGCCGCAGGTGGCCGCCGGTACATTGAAATTTCGAGCGGTTTTGCGAAACACCAAGTTGCCGGTTTCATCAGCTTTCCACGCCTTCACCAACGCGAGGTCGGCGAAAATGCCCTGCTCGAGGATGTAGTCCTGACCGCCGAAGGTCTTAACGTCCTTGCCTTCCGCAACGACTGTTCCCACCCCGGTCTTCGTGTAGAACCCGGGGATGCCGGCCCCGCCTGCGCGCATCCGCTCGGCAAGCGTGCCTTGGGGCGAAAACTCGACCTCGAGCTCGCCGGCGAGGTACTGTCGCTCGAACTCCTTGTTCTCGCCCACGTAGCTGGCGATCATCTTTCTTACCTGGCGCGTTCGGAGCAGCTTGCCAATGCCTTCGCCGTCGATTCCGGCGTTGTTGCTGGCGAAAGTCAGTCCGGTCACGCCGCTGTCGACAACCGCGGCCAGCAGATGTTCGGGTAGCCCGCACAGGCCGAACCCACCCGAGGCGATAAGAAGGTCGTTGCGCAGCAGGCCGTCGAGTGCTGCTTTGGCGTTTGGGAAGAGCTTGTTCATTTCAGAATGCCTCCGCGCAGCGATGCCTTCACAACGTGTCTGGTTGATAACCTTGGGCTAAAGAGTGTGTGCTACCTCATCGAACTCGAGACGCGGCAGCCGGCCCAATACCTTGGTGGAGTCGCCGTACCCGCAGTTCCCCACGGGCCGGCCAATGCCTGGAACATCGCCTCGCGCCGCGAACGCCACGGCGAAGCCAAGCGCGTCGCGGTCAACCCGGCGCATGTCGTGCGCCTCGGCCACGTCGTGCTGGGCGTAACGGACATGACGAAGACCTGGGACTGGTGGCAGAGCCGTTTCGGCCTTCTGGTCTCGGACGAGGTTCGCGCGCCGAACGGAGATCTTGCCGCCCTGTTCATCCGCTGCGACCGGGGTGACGAGCCGGTCGATCATCATACGCTCAATTTCGCCTCGATCCCGGGCGTCCCAGCCAAATTCCATCACGCCGCGTTTGAAGTCGCGGACTTCGACGACCTGATGGCCGGCGGTCACCATCTTGAAGCAAAAGGCTATCGGCACGATTGGGGTGTCGGGCGCCACATCCTCGGTAGTCAGGTTTTCGATTATTGGCGCGATCCCTGGGGCCACCGCGTCGAGCATTGGACCGACGGCGACCTGTTTGACGCCCACGCTCCCGTTAACGTCGCCGACCTACCGACAATGATGGGCCATCAATGGGGTCCGGCTGCTCCTGCGGACTTCGCGTCCTAGACGGCGTGGGTCTGCCAGTTTTAGACAATAGAATATAACGGAACCAACATGCCAAATGAATATGAGCCCATAGTCGTGCAGGCCCCGTATCGCGATCTGACAAAGGAAGAGGTTGGGGACTTCGCACAGGATGGCGTCATTTGCCTGCGGGGACTGTACTGCCCGGAGTGGGTCGACGCCCTGACGACGGAGCTTGATACCATTCGGGAACGGGGCGTTCTTGGCACCGGCATCAAGGTCGACGGTTCGTATTACGAATGGATGCAGAACGATATCATCCGTGATTTTGTATTGTTCGGCCCTACTGCAAAGCTCGTCGCCCAGGCGCTGAAGACCGAGCGGCTCAATTTCTTTTACGACCAGATCTTCATTAAGGAGAAGTTGGGTGGGAAGGGAACGCCCTGGCATCACGATCACACCTTCTGGCCACTGGACGGTAAACAAATCGCGTCGGTCTGGACCGCGATGGAACCGGTCACGGCCTCCGGTTCGGCGCTGGAATTCGTGGCTGGGTCGCATTTATGGGGAAAAAAGTTCGAGGCCGTCGGGGTGGGCGGCCCGGTGCCCAGCAAGGACAATGTCGAACCACTACCGGATATCGACGCCCACCGGGAACAGTATCGTATTCTAAGCTGGGAGCTTGAGCCAGGCGACGCCCTATTGTTCAATGCCATGATCCTGCACGGATCTCGCCCGAACAGCGCCCCGCAGAATCGTCGCGCGATTACCACACGCTGGACTGGTGACGACGTACGCTACAAGCCGATCGAAGGGGTGGTGCGGGAACTCTGGAACCATAGCGTAAAGGAAGGCGATTCCCTTTCCGGAAGCCTCTATCCTCAGATCCTGCCGGGTCTGCTGGACACCGAAGTCGGAGAGCGTCTTCGACGTCCGATCCCACCGGCGCCCGAGAGATTTGAGGCATTCGTCGCTTCGCTCAAGAGCCGGATAGCTGCAGCGACACAGTGAAGAGCCGCTTTAGTCATTGTCACGGAGGCCATGAAGCAGCGACCGGCCCAACAAAGCCGTCACCTCCCGCGGCTCGGAGAAATGGTCGGCCTGAGAATACAGATGGCTTGGCGGGCTGCGAAGCGATCAGATCATACGACGTGACCCAAGCTGCCAACGACCAAGCCGCGCTAGACCGCAAGCGGTAACGATCAACAGTTGGACTTAGGGCGTCACCAAGACGCACAGATTGTCGAACAGGCCAGAGGGGGCGATATGGTATCCCAACAAGACGATAGGGGTCGGACAGACGCGATGCATAGGTCTCTGGCCGGCGAAGCGATCACTGGCCACAATATCCTCGGCGACTTTCGTCTGAGCGAGCTGCGGGAAACCGCGGCTGCTCTGCTCGGGCATACTATATTCAATCCTTCGGCAGCTTATCAGGAAGGCGTATCACTGTTTCGCGAACTCTCGGCCATTGCCAATGGTCAGGGGACCTGGAAGGCAAGGTCCGGCGACAAGAGGTTCAGTGATCCCCTTTGGGAAAATAACGATTACTATAACAAGATGCTTCAAGCTTATATGGCTTGGGCGCAATCGCTTCAGAACTATGCGGCGGCCGCAGGCTTCGAGGGCAAAGCGGCCGGGCGGGCCAAGTTCGTCCTCGGGCAAGTCAGCGATGCGTTGGCGCCGACAAATTTCCTGACGGGCAATCCGGTGGCGCTGAAGGAAGCGTGGGACAGCGGCGGCAAGAGCTTGATCGATGGCTACCGGAACTTTGTCGGTGATGCCGCGGCTCGGCGGCCGGTCCCGTCCCAAGTCGACAAGCGGCCGTTCAAAGTCGGCGAAAACCTGGCGGCGACGCCGGGTAACGTGGTGCTGCGAACCGAAATGTTCGAATTGCTGCAATATAAGGCACAAACCGAACGCGTCCGCGAACGGCCGATCCTAGTCGTGCCCTCGATCATCAACAAATACTATGCCTTCGATCTCGCGCCGGGGCGCAGCCTGTTCGAATATCTGGTCCAGCAAGGCTTTACGCTGTTCACGATGGTGTTCCGCAATCCGCAGAAGGAGCACGACCACTGGGGTATGGCTGCCTACATGAATGCGATCGACACCGCCCTCGAAGCGGTTCGCGAGATCGGCGAAATCGAGGATCCGCACCTCTGGGTGGTTTGCGGCTCCGGTCCCTTGGTGGTGTCGCTCGCGGGTTCTTATGCCGCCCGCAATGACCGCAAGATCGGTTCGCTCACACTTTTCGTTGCGCCGCTGGATATGGCGGGCCTCGCGGAAACCGATGGCTTGGGCGACTTCAACGACCCGAAGATTTCCGCAATCGCCGAACGTCTTCCCGCCAAGTCCGATCGCATTACCGCCGACGAATTCACCCTTCTGTTCGCAATGCTGCGACCTAACGACCTGATCTGGAACTATTGGGTGAACAATTATCTGATGGGCAAGGAACCGCCCGCCTTTGACATCCTCGCGTGGAATGCCGACGGTACGGGCATGACCGCGCAATTCAATCGCGATTTCCGAAGCTTCTCCGAGAAGAACCCTCTCGTCACCCCCGGCGCAATGACTGTCAAAGGCGAGCCAATCGCGGACATTTCGAACCTCGACTTGGACTCCTATGTGATCGGGGCGCGAACCGATCATATCTGTCCGTGGCCAACCGTGTACCGCTCGGCGCAAATGCTCGGCGACCGATGCCAGTTCGTGCTCGGTGGCAGCGGCCACATCCAGACGATCGTAAGTCCCCCAGGCAGTGCGAAGGCGACTTACTTCCTCAATCCGGATAAGACCGGCAGTGCCGCCGAATGGCTCGAACAGGCGAGAAAGGTCGAAGGAACGTGGTGGGAGCATTTCGTCGCGTGGTGCCATGAGCGATCGGGTCCATTTGTGAGCGCGCCCGCGACTGCTAGCAATGCCCGCTATTCGCCCCTGGGAGCAGCGCCGGGTACATATGTGCTTGAAGCAGCAACGTGACAGCAGCAAGCGTGAGCTTAGATCGAGCGCAAGGCGAAAATGTTCCTGCGAACCCAGTCGCGCTGGCGCAGGCGACCGTCGGCTCGCTGCGGATCAGCATACAGGCACTGGGACGTCAGGAGGTACGCGTAGGAATTCGGCCGGGTAAGTCAGGACGGACTCCTCTGTTGATATTCAACGGCATCGGCGCGAGGCTCGAATTGCTCGCCCCGCTGGCCGACGAAATCGATGCCAATCGAGAAGTCATAATTTTTGACATACCTGGCGCGGGTGAGTCCCCAGCGCCACGTCTGCCATTTACCCTTTGGGAGATGGCGCGGCTGACGCTGCTCCTGCTCGATAGGCTAGGGCGTGACCGCGTTGACGTTATGGGTATTTCTTGGGGCGGTACGCTCGCTCAGCAATTCGCGCTGCAGTATCCCGGTCGGTGCCGAAAGCTGATACTCGCTGCCACTACCGCTGGCGCGCTGATGGTTCCCGGTAATCCGCTGAACTTGCTTCGCATGGCGACCCCACGACGGTACAATGATCCAGGGTATTGGCAGGCCAATTTTGGAAAGCTCTATGGAGGCGCGGCACACGCCTCAAGCCAGCTTTGGTGCGCCTTTACCGAACAATCTCGTCCAACAAGTCGCAGAGGCTATCTATACCAGCAGCTCGCACTTGTCGGATGGACGAGCCTTCCTTTTCTTCCATTCCTAAAAAATCCAACCTTAATCCTCGCTGGCAACGACGACCGCCTAGTTCCGTTGATCAACGCGCGCGTCATGGCCCGGCTCATCCCGAACAGCCAACTGCAGATCTTTGAGGACGGCCATTTGTTCATCGCATCCAAGGTGGAGGAGTGCGCGGCGGCGATCGATGAATTTCTGTTCCCCAACTAACGCTTCGCCCGCCATTCCGACTCCTGCTGTCAGTCTCACGGCAACTCGTCTCCTGAGCAACGAAGCGGTCTCCCCGACAGCAGATCCTCGACTCTGCGCAGACTGAGGCGGACCACCTCCGGTGACGAGTTGAGGATCGGAATGGAATGTGAGTCTCTGATGGACTCATCCGCAGCCGTTAGCAGCGACCGCCGACCAGCGCGAGTTTAGTCTGACAGCGCCCCTCGACCTTTCAGACAAATTCCGTTTCGATCCAACGTGGTCCTTCACCGAGGCGCGCAGTGGTTAGGAATTCGACCCCCATTCATCAGCGGCTTGAAGGAAGCTCCGCAGCAACGGGTTGAACGTATCGGCGCTGGTGTACTGAACCATGTGATTGGAAGCCGGCACCACTTCGAACCGCCCGCCCGTGAAGCTCGCAACAACTTCGCCGATCCGATCGAAGAATGGACTCCAGCCGCCACTCACGACAAGTACCGGTATCGACCTCTCGGCGACTGTATGGGCGGCCGCGCGCATTGTTGCAGGGCTTGCCATTCTACTGTGCAGCAAAGCGCAGCCCATGCTCGCGGCCGTGCTTTCATCGCCTGCGAGTTTCGCTACCAGCGCCTTTGTCCCGTCGTCGTCGGGTGAACCGAGAACGGTTCTCGCGAAGCCCAGTGCGTATTCGGCCGGAGTTCGTGACTGCAACATCAATTGCGCCAATCGTCCACCCACCAGCTGCATCTCGGGATCGCTGCGGAGCACCGGATCGGTCATTACGATGGGGAACAAGGCAGGTTCGATCAGTGTCAGCGATCGCACCGCCTCGGGCCGCCGCGCTGCCGCCAGGAGCGCCGCGGCGCCACCCCAACTGTGACCTACAAGGTGTGAGCCATTGCCAAGCATGTCGGCAATCCACTCCGCGTCCGCCTCCATGTCGTCGACACCCCGCGACGCGCTTTGACCAAAACCCGGCCGTTCGACGAAGCGCAGCCGCCATCCATGATCCGCGAGCACTTTCTGCTTGTCGAAAGTGGCGGGTGCCCCACCCAACCCTCCCTGGAGGCCGCCGTGCACGATCAGCACGCTCGGGCCGCTGGTGCCTAATTCGATGATGTTGATCGGGACGGCCGCCGCTTCTTCACTCGTTAGGGACGGCGGAGCGAGTGGGCACCGCGCGAGCAACTCGGACCGGCGCTGCTCGACAGCTGCCATCATTGCCGCGGGATCAGGCGTCCCCATTGTTGGTCCCCGATGGAAAGTATGAGCGCCCAAGGCCGCTGATTGCCGTCACAAATGTGCGCCCTCTATCGCGCACTGAAGGGCAAAGCCAAGCTGCTGAAGCTGCAGCGCGGCGGAGATATGGTGAAAATCCATGCAATGACCAGTTGACGAAATCATCTCCGCATCAACTCGCGGGGATTCCGTCAGTGCTGCGGCAAACCCAGTGATCTGATCTTCATCGACGATCCATAGTTTATCGTTTTCGGCCTGCCGATAATGAACCGGCACGTCGATGCGGGAGAGCGTCGCCTCGACCGTGTCCTGCCAACTGCTGACGATCGCCACCAATTCGGCCTTCGGTGCCGACGCATTAGCGATATGGCTGGCGGTCGGCATCAACGTCGCGTCGAAGCTGCCCGGCGGACCGAACATGACATCGTCTTTGATCGCCAGCGGCATTTCGACCTGAGGCAAATCAGGTAGCGCCTCCCACATTGGGCGGTGTGCACTCGGGGTGCGTAGCCCCACGCCGGATATCGCCAAGCCAATCAATGGCAATTGGCCTGCATGGCTAGCGATGGTCGCCGCGATTGCACCGCCGATCGAATGGCCGATGAGTACAATGCCTGCACTGTCAGCGCCAAACCTGTCCCAAAGTTGCTCCAGCGCCGGGATCAAATGGGCCGCCTGGCCGTCGATCGTCGCGTCGGTCGGCGGCAGCGGCGACGTCAGGCCATAGCCGGGTCGGTCGATCGCGATAATCGGAATGCCGTTTGCTTCTGCTCTGTCCAGAAGCGAAAAGCCTGGGATGTCGAAATACGCCGAGGTGTACGTGCCGCCATGCAGGGCAACAACCAATGGCAAGGCCCTTGCAATCCGACAGTCCGGCAAGCGGCTGCGGCCAGAGTAGCCTGCCAATAGGATGCCGCTCACTGAACTCGCTCCATGCCATTCTCGGCCCGGATCAGCTGTTCGAAGGCCCGTCGTCCAAGCACGCACACGTTGTCCGCGCGCAACAGCAATTCGCTCGGCCGCGGGCCCACTTTCCCTATCATCTGCTCAATAAGTTCAGCCGCGGACACGTCCTCCTGGAGCGCTGGGATAAGTCCAGTGGCTACCTTTGCCGCATGATCGGGATCCTCATGCTCCCAGTCATGACCCATCGCCCAGAAGTAGTGTGTTGTGTGGCGCGTTGCGGGGGTGACGGCATGATAAACCCGCAACGACCCCAGCGCTTGGCCGGGAGCTCCGTTCTCACCGACTGTGTAGACATCGTCGCCCCCGACATGGAGGCATGGCAGATAAAGGCGCAACCCGAAATGGCGCGTTACTTGCCCTTCATATCCGACCATCGCCGAAAAAAATGGCGGACAGGCTATGTCCGGTTGCTCGAAGCGGCTTTCGATCCAGCCCTCACCGCTGGCATGGAGCGGCACTTGATCGGCCTCTGCCCCCTCCCCGAAAGTATCTTTGTGCAGATAGCCGATATGGGTGAGGTCGAAGAGATTATCGTGCAGCAGCATGTAGCGGCCATCGACAAAATGATAGATTTCGCCTGCTGTCTTGTATCGTGGATCGGTCAGACCGATTTTGAAATGATCGGGAATCAGGCTTTCATCCGCCAGCGCAGGGTCCCCCATCCATATCCACAACCATTGCCAGCGCTCCGCCAGCGGGTAGACCCCTATCCGGCAAACCTTGGGAATATGATCCTGGCTTGGGATCGCGGCGCAACTCCCATCCGGGCGAAAGGTCAGCCCATGATAGCCGCACTGGATATCGTCGCCGACCACCCGGCCCTTGCCGAGCGGAAAGCTGCGGTGCGGGCAACGGCCATGGACCGCAACCGCGCTGCCATCCTGCTTCCGGTAGAATGCAACTGGCTCGTCCAGGATCATTCGCTCGAATGGCTGGCGCGTCACCTCGCTCGACCAGGCGGCGACATACCACTGATTTTTTGCGGCAAAGAGCCCTTCGGCCAGCGGATACATCGATCGCCTCCCTAGTGACCAAAGCGGACGCTGGCGCGGACGCCATAGGTGCGCGGCGGTGCAATATTCGCACCGATCAGCCCGCCAATAAACGCAGTCTGGATGCCGCCGGTGTAATAGACGCTCTTGGTCAGGTTACGGCCGAACAACGCGACAGACCAGCCTCCGTCTTTGGGGCCGTACGTCAGGCTGGCGTCCACCGTCGTGTAGGATCCGTCACGCTCGGCAGGGATGAAGTCGATACTCAGCCACCGAGCGCTGTTATATTTCAGAGTTCCGTCAAAGGTGAGCTCATTGTCACCGGCCAAGGTGAATACGTGCGAAAAATTGGCGGTGGCGGAAAACTCCGGAACCCGCGCCACCTGGAAGCCGCTGCAATCGCCAACGATGACCGGCAGCGGGCCATTGTTGGTATTGCTCCCCTTGTCTGAATAGGGGAGCGTCGCCCCCGGGGCGTAAGGGCCAGTAAGCCTGCAGCCCGAGCTGCCGGGGAAGAAGAACGGCACGGGCGTCTGGAAGAAATACCGATCGTATTCCGAATGGGTATATTCACCCGAAAGGCTCAGCGTGTCGGCGCTGGTCGGGCGCACCACCACGTCCAGCGTGCCGCCATAAAGCGTGGCGTCGCCTGAGTTAAACGTGATGAAGTTGACATTGCCAAGCGGATCGAAGTTCACCCGTTGATCTTGCAGATCGCTATACTTCCAATGGAAAGCGCTGAAATTGACCTGCAGGCGGTTGTCGAGGAAGCGGTTGCGCGATCCGAATTCGAAAGACTTCAGACGCTCGGGCTCAAAGACGTTCTGTGGTGCCACAGTCTGCGAAAACCCGCCCGATTTGAAACCCGTGCTGTAGGTCAGGTAGATCATGTTTGCGGACGAAATGTCGTATTCTGCGCCAAGGCGATAGGTGAATCCGCTGAAATTCTTGCGGCCACCGAATTCCTCCAGCAGCGCATTGGGCACCACGGCGGCATTGACGATCGACCCTGTCAGGGTCCGCCTTTCATGCGTATAACGGCCTCCGGCAATGAGGCGCAGCCTGTCGTTCAACGATACCGTCGCTTGCCCGAATACGGCCGCCGCCTTGGTCGTAGGCGAATAGGTGATGTGGTAGTTCTGGAGGATGTTGCTGGCAAACACATCGTTCACCGCATTGGGCGAGTTTTCGTCGAAGTAGTACCCGCCCAGAACCCAGGTAAGACCGCCGGTGCTGTTGCCGAGCCGCGCCTCGACCGACGTCTGACGGGTGGTCTCGTCTGCGATGAAACGAGCGGCGAAATGAGTCACGAAGCGCGCACTGGTGTGACGATAGGCCGGCAGGATCGTCAGCGTTCCCAGCCCGGCGATCTTCCAGTCGAGCTGGGCGCTAAAATTGTAGAGGTCGGTGTCCTGGCGGCTGTCGTCCAAGACATCATTGAGAAGCGGGCCAAGGAAGCCGAACGCATGCATGTAGGCGTTGTTCGCACTGGTCGACTGCGCCTCATAAGCATCCGAGCCCGGTCGCTGCGGCAAGTAGACATAATCGCCGCCCTTCCCGCCAAGATGCGAGTAGTCGGCGTTGAGCAAGAGAGACACATCCGAGGACGGCTCCCACTTCAGGCGAAGGCGAGCCGATTGCTGGATATCGTCATTGGCTCCGTTTGACAGGAAGCCATCGCGATGGACGATGTTGAACGCACCGCGAATCGCCGCCGATTCACCCAAAGGCAGGTTCACTGCGCCGGTCGCGCGGGCCAAGCTGTAATTCCCGGCCTCTAGCGCAAGGTCCATGCTGCGCTCGCCCAGCCGCGGTCCGTTCGTTATCAGGTTGATCGACCCGCCATTGGCATTGCGGCCATATAGCGTTCCTTGCGGGCCTTTCAGGATCTCGACCCGGGCGACATCGTAGAAATTGCCGTTCACCCCGTTGGGACGACCGACGTAGACCCCGTCCACGTTTACCGCGACGCCCGGGCTTGAGAGCGGACTGAACGCCGCCCCGCCAACGCCGCGAATGAATATCTGGGTGTTGCCGCCGCCCATGCCGATCTCGACACCGGTGGTCAGGCGCTGGAGTCCCGCAGCATCGGTCAGACCGGAACGGACAAGGGCATCGCCGCCGACCACCTGAATTGTCAACGGTGCCTTTTGCGCACTCTGTTCCCGGCGCTCCGCAGTGACGATTATTTCGGCGACGCCCTCTGGCTGTGCAGTCTCAGCGGTACCGGCGTCTTGCGCGAATGCACTAGCGGAGGTGATGAGCGAAGCCGCAGCAAGGGCAAGCGAGCTAACGGCGTGAAAAGTCCTGAACATACCCGTAACTCCCTGACAGGCTTCATCTTTCTGGGAGCGTCACGTTTTGGTGATCGCTTCATTTCTGAATAATCGCTCAAAAACTGTGTCATGGGACGATTTAGAATTCAGTTGGTCGATACCCGCTACGTATCGAGCAAGCAGGTGTGGACCAGCTGCTGCGGCTTCAGCCGAGTGACCGCACCTTCAGCGTCTGACGCAGTTCTGACATGGAAAGGCTGGAAAGCCGCACTGCTTCGGCTTCCTGCACGCCAAACATGCGCAGGCCGAAGAGCGAGGCGCGGTGCGCCTGGCCGGAGCTGATTTGGCCGGCAAGCATCGCTTTGGCGACTGCGACCATCACAGCATGAAAGGCGGTTATGCCGGTCTCGACATCACTTATGCTCAGCATTCCGCTTGTAACGCCGGACCGCAGCCCAATCCGTGCATGGTCACGCAACAAGCCATCCAGCATCTGCATCGACGGTTCGAGTTGGACGATGAAGGATGCCCAAAGGGCGTCCAATTCCACCTCTTCGATGAGCCGGCGGAACGCATAGCATGTGGCGGCAGCGATATTGTCGGACATCAGCGCGACCCGTTCCAACGTCGCACCCAGTTCTTCCGCGCGCTCGGCGAACACGGCCTTGGCTAGATCCTCCTTGGAGGAGAAATGGTTATAGAACGATCCGACGCCGACGCCCGCCTGTTCGATGATGTCGACGATCGAGCATCCATCCAAGCCCTTCGCGCCCATTACGGTGTAGGCGGCGACAATCAGCTTCTTGCGCGCGCTAGGCTTTCTGCCGCTGCGCTTGGCATGCACTGGACGCTTGTTCGACTGGGAGTTTGGCATGGCCATGCACTAGATAAACAGCCCTCACCCGAAACGCCAACTTACCCAAGTCAATGGTGATATCCATTGTTGTAGCTGACGTCCGTTGTCGTGCGCATGCGATGGTAAGTTTGCTTGCGACTAAGGAGGTTCCGCAACGGTGTTTTATACAGGGCATTGATGAGAGCGTAGCAGCCGCAGTGACGACCAGTACGGACAAACGGAAGGCCTCGTGCCTTCGAAAGCGTGTAAGAGCGTTGCAGCCAATAATGCGCCATCGTCTTCGCGATCAACCATGTGCGCTCTCTGCCCCCGGAAGTTTCGCGTCTCGACCCGAATGTGTAATCCAATCAAATGTGCAGAGCCAAGCCGAGATGGGCCCGCGATTCCCGGGCATCTGGACCGGAGCAGGAACCGCCATGAGCCACACACTGTCATCTGCGGCGGTTGGGACGGCCCTGCAATACGTAGACGAACTTCTCGCCAAGCTTGATCTTCCCGGCGGTCAATTGTTGGTCCTGCGGGGCGTGGGTTCGGGGTTGACCAGGCGAATCGACGACCCGGAGGGAATATTTTGGGCGGTTGGGGACCGAGGGCCCAATCTCAAGGTCAAGATCGCCGTTGACAACCTCGGACTCAAGCATCTCGCTCAGCATGCCGACCTCGGCGGATCAAAGATCATGCTGTGCCCCGACATCGGGCCGGCCATTTCGCAGCTGCGTCTCGACGGCGACAAGGTCGTGCTCGTACGATCCTTTCCGCTACGCGACCAGAACGGCAGGCCATTGTCGGGTCTGCCAACGCCCGGAAGCGCCGTTGCGCTTGCCGAACCCGCATTTGGACTGGATGGCAGTCGCATCCCAGGTGATCCTTCGGGGGCGGACACCGAGGGCATAGCTGCTTGCCCCGACGGCACTTTCTTCGTTGGCGACGAATACGGCCCTTCGCTGCTTCACATTGACGCGCAGGGCCGCGTGCTGGTGCGGTGGGTGCCTGCCGGGCTCGAGCCGCTCTTCGCCCGGGCCGACTACCCGGTGGTGGGGGTATTGCCGGCAATCGCGTCCCTGCGACGTCTGAACCGGGGTTTCGAAGGGCTGGTTTTGTCTCCTGACGCCCGGTCGCTGTACCTCGCCTTCCAGAGCCCGCTGGCACACCCGGACGAAAGCGCCCATCGTAAGGCGGAGCACGTGCGACTTTGGCAACTCGATACAGCAAATGGGGAAGTGACGGCCCAGTACCTCTATCCCCTGGATCCACCATCAAGCTTCCGTCGGGACACGGAGCGTGGCGAATTCACCCGCGCGGACGTCAAGGTCAGCGAACTGGCCATGATCGGACCAGACCGCTTGCTCGTGCTGGAAAGGGGGTCCGCAACTAGCAAGCTTTACGCGGTTCGGCTCTGTCCATCCTGTGCCGTTGGGGCCGAACACCTCGACATCGCGACAACGCCGACCATTGAAGAGTTGAGCTCCCTTGGAGAGCTGGAGAACCGCTTGCCGGTTCTTCAAAAATCGCTCGTGATGAGCACCGACGATCTGCAGGAACTCGATGCCGATCTTGAAGGAATGATCCTCCTTTCCCCCCGCACGCTGCTGCTGGTCAATGACAACGACTTCGGGGTGGAAGGTATTCGGACGCGCTTTTGGCGGATCGATCTTTCCGCCGATCTCTGACCATCTGCGGGGCCTCGGCCTTGGTACGACAATCACATGGTGGCTCCAAAACGCCCCTAAACCGAAAGATGGTTGGGCAATCCGCCAACCGAACGCAATCGGTGCGGCTGCGGCGACCACGGCAAAGTCGGATCGGCGACATGGACGGCACATGCTCGGCGTGGATGTACGTCAGCGCCTTGCCGCCAATCTGCGCCGCCTGCGCCGCGAGCACGGCTGGAGCCAGGAAGAGTTTGCCGACCCCGTCGGCATTCACCGTAGCTGCCGTCAACTCGCGAGCGAGCGTGACGGCGTGAGTGTCAGGCAGGTTCTTACCATTGCGGAACTTGCTGAGCGTGCCGCCGGGAATGCCTGCCGATCTTGCGAGCCTCGACTGTTCTCCCGGCCCTGCTTGATCGAGCCGTGAAATCAGTTTGGAGCGGAGAACCTCGAGAACCAGCCGCGAGGGCTGCGGGCTTGAGTTGCCCTGTTTCCGTTTCTCACTTGAGTCACCTTCGCGCCCTAGCCCCTGGTATACAGTTTGTGGCCCAGATCTTGACGAGGCAGGAATGGCGGAAACGTCCCGCTTTCTCGTCCAGTCTGGCTGAGACTTTGGGCCGATCAAGTGGCCTGTTTCCACTTCGGAATCAGGAATTGGGCCAGTTTCCGTCAGAATTTGGGGCCGCTTGTTTCCATCAAACCATTCTTCATAGGCATGTGAAGGTGCGCGCCATTTGCTGCCCTTTGGCCCGCCTACCCAAGTGAGGCCATAGCAAGCGGCGTGCGGGGTCTTTCGATTGAAGCCGCCTCGCTCGGTGCAGTATATGAAGCCCTTCTCAATAAGCTCGTGGATGGCGCGGGCAACGGTGTTGCGGCTCAATCCCGTGATCTCAGCACCCTTGCGGTCACTGAAGAAGATCGCGCCGTTGTTTTCGCCCCGCTCAAACGCTGCCATCGCCAGCAACACCTTAACGGCCGAGCCCGACAGATGCCGCCACGCGGCCGAGCACATCTGGCGTTTATAGATGCGCACGTGGGAGGGGAATTTCCCTAGCTGCGCCTTGGTCTGGCCCATGTCGCTTGCCTCAGTTCAGGACACATCTCAATCGGTCGGTTGCCAGCGGTTCATGAGCGCGACGCGACCGTCAGCCTCGCGCGCTTCAAAGGACTTTTACTGGTCGAGTGGTGTGCGGTATCGTGGGCGATTCGCTCGCGGGCAGATTTTACGCGCCCCTCCCCGATAGGGCCCTGCGGCGTCGGCAGTGCGTGACGATCATAGCGTTGTTAGGACGCTTCGTTGGCCCACCGCACGGCGCGCCTCTGCACCTTACACGGTCAATTGACGCGACATTGTTCACACAGCTTCGCTTGTGGACTGAAAACGGTTGGCGTCTTTCCATACCTCGATATCGGCGGGATCATAGAGTACCTTTCCCCGCCGCCCTAGAGTCTTGATGAACTTCGGGCCAATGCCGCGGGTTCGCCAATTTTCGAGTGTACCAGGAGCTACCCCAATTAGAGGTGCGGCACCTTTTGTGTCGAGAAGGTCGCCCATTTAGTCTTCCACCAATGGGGCCGCGCGGACTTGCGTGGCCTGTGGTGGAGCATCAGCATTCCGGCGAGAGATGCGCGGAGAAACACGGACTAAACAGGACTAATCAGCTTAGAGCCATTTGTCCGGATCCTCGCCTTGCTCAATCCAGTGCCGTGCCAGATCAAGGGCGTGTCGCACCGTTTTTTCATCCATGGGCGCGCGGCCGCGCATTTCGAGGTACGTGCTCACTGCTCCGTACAGGGCGGCGCGGGACTTTCGATCGGCCGCAACGTCGAGATTGCCCACGAACGCTAGGGCAGCAGCAAATTCGCCCCACCGCTCAGAATCTAGCTTCACGCCAGGTTGGCTTGGCCTAGCTGCCGAAGCTGATTGAATTGCCATCACATCGGGGACCGGATGTACTTGAACGCCATCTAGAAGAGCTGCTTCATCTTCGTTCATGTCCAAAACACCGATGAGACCCGCTCTTTCGAACAAGAAGCCGGCAGCCTCCAATGCAGGTGCCCCTGGGCCATTTTCTGGCAGGGTCAACTTGTCAGCACACAACGCGAATTCCACCGGCGTCGCTCTTCGCCAAATGGTTGTCGGGATCTCCCTCGCGGCGACAATTTTGTGACTCGTCCGATTTGTGATGGATAACGCTCGGGCCCTTAGCGCTCCGCTCCGGAGCCAAGGCAGCAGCTGGCCCGCAAGATCAAGGTCCTCGAGGCCAATTGCCTTTGCTGCTCTGAAAAGCGCCCTTGTCCTAACCCAATACTCAATCAAGGCCGCCTCCACAGTCATCCGCAGGGAAGCGACCACGTGCAACGCAGCGGTGCGGAGCCACCGTCCGGGAGGAACCTAGCCGCGCCACCCGCTCACGCTCGCACCGACGTGAGTTGAACAACGTTTGTTTTGTCGGCGTCGGTTAGCACGGACGCGATGTGATCGGCCCACGCTTGCAGCGCGACCTTCTTTTCTGCGGCCCAATCGTGTCGCTGGTAAATGCCGGCGACGCCAGACTTGGACCCGCTCACGTGATTGAGAATAGCTTCGGTGACCTCGAACCGAATACCGAGCCGCTGAAGTCCGGTTGCGACGGTCCGACGTAGATCGTGAAAGCGCCATGGTTCGACAACAACCGGTTCCTCCTCTTTCGCCGCGAGCTTGGCGACCAGCGCGTCCAGGCGCGTCTTTGCCCGTGAATAGCCTCAGTGATTCGGTGCGCTGCCTGACAATTCAATTTGGTGTTGGGCGTGGCGCTTGTGTGATATTCAGGAACGCGGTCGCCAATCCAATCCGGGAGAATTGTGCCATGGACAAAGAAGACCAGCCGCAGAAATCGCTAAGCGAGGATGAGATCTCAGTTTCCCCAAATCATGGGCGACGCTCCTTTCTGAAAATCGCCGGTTTGGGAGTCGTTGGCGTTGCTGCTGTCGCGGGAGCGGCCGCCGCTGCTGCAGGCCATCATGACTTTCCCAAGGGGAGCAGCGACAGCGACACGACTCAAAATAAGGATCTAAAGGCAGTCGACAGCGACGCCAACGATTCCAAAGCTGTCGACAGTGACCAAAACCGCCTCCGAGACGTGAAGCGCTCCAGCGACTCGGATTAGTGGTCCGGCGAAAGTCTGGGTCAAAACCGGATGAGACTCACTGGCCGCACTTTAGCGGCCTGCTGAGCCCGATTAAGCTGTCCGACTTCATGGCCGAACACTGGCAGCAGCGGCCACTTCTAATTCGGGCTACTGACCCAGGGCGCTTTGCTCTGCTGTTGCCACTGACGCATATTGACGAGCTTCTGACCCAACGCAGGCTCGGCCCCTCGCGCATCCGTATGGCGAAGGGCGGGGGCAGCACCCTGGAGGCAGCGGCCTTCACCCGGCCGGATGGAAGCTTTGACCCTTCGCGCGGGATCAAGGTCTATCTCGACGGAGGGACGCTGATCCTTAACCACCTGCATCTGGACACTCCTCAGCTCACTTCGTTCTGCCAAGACATTTCCGACGAGCTAAAGACTGAGATGCAGTGCAATGTCTACGTCACGCCAGCGGTCAGTCAGGGGTTTCCGGTCCACTACGACACCCACGATGTGTTCATTGCCCAGGCTCATGGCAGCAAACTATGGAAGCTTTATGACTCGCCTTTAAGCCTACCGTTGGCGGGCCAGCCGCATGATACTTCTGGTGCGACGCCTGGACAGCTGTCGGCGGAGATTGAACTAAGCGAAGGCGATGTTCTCTACATCCCCCGTGGCTATTACCATGAAGCGTCGACCAGCGAATGCATGTCAGTGCACATTACGTTTGGGCTGATGGCCAAAAGCTGGTCGGAATTGCTTCTGGAAACGGTCTCGTGTGCCGCGTTGGAATTGAACGAATTGCGCGCGGCCCCTTACCCTGGTTATGGCATGAATCCTGCTTCTGAACTTGCTGATCGCGATGCGCTCATAAGCATGATCGACCGCGTCAATGATTTCGTCCGCAGTCGTTCGATGTCAGAAATCCTACAACCCCAAGTGCTATATCCAAGAACTCGCACGATGGCCGGTCGGTTCATGGACTTGGTCCTGCTGGCTGACTTGTCGGTTACGAGCTTGGTGGCGTTGCGACCCGATCTCGCTCCGGTGTTGAAATTGGAAGGAGATCAGACCGTTGTTGTGAGCGACGACGTTTCGGTTTTCTTTCCGGCGCGCGTTCAAGCTGCGCTCGTTGCGGCGCTAATTCCCGATGGCCTACGTGTTGGAGACCTCCCGGACTGCCTCGATGATGACGGAAAAATCCTTATGGTTCGTAAGCTCATCGAGAACGGCATACTCGGATTCATGCAAGCAGACGGAACATAAACCGCACCAAATTCGTTTCACGAGAGACTCGCGCACAACGTCCTCAATGGGGTCGTCAGGCGACAGTATGCTGTTTGGTCATAGAGAAGGATAACGGACGTCAGTTGGCGAGCGAGGCTTGCCAGCCATGTTCGGTTAGGTCGGGCTGGCCGCCGAATTGGGCCGGGTCGACCCCCCCTTCCCAAGGGAACACGCCTTCGCGATCAGGCCACACAATCTGGAGGCACGGAAAATCATCGCCGCCATAGAACCAGCGGCTCCAACCAAGATAATCGGGGTAGAACCTTTTGGCTATCGGGAAGACGTACGCGGTCCAATTGGCGAACACCTGATTCGTCGGCTTTCCGAGAGAAAGTGGCGTGTTTCCCTTGGCGAGCCGGAACATATCCCAGAACACGTCGTGCGCTATCTCCCCTTTTTTGCTGAACATGATAATCTCAGGTTGCCCCGTGCTTACCCAGAAGCCGGTGCTGTATGAAAAACCTGGCCCTATAGCGTCGCCGAATACCTCCGCGCGAAAAAATCCATCCTCCCTCACTTTCGCGGCGAACGCATGTTCGGGCGGTTTGAGGGCATCTAATGGGGCGTCCAGTAGAGTTCGCATTGGCAAAGCTTACCCTTGCAGTCGTGGCGTCTGCAATCAGGAAAGCGAGGGGCGGGCAAAAACGTCTATTCGAGCGCTTAGCTGACCGACTTTGCAGGTGATCGAATGTCTGCTTTCTGGTCGTTAGCCGCCCGTCAGCTATCGGGCCGTGAGCCGTCGTTTGCTTCGGCGTGAGTAAGCACTCTTGGGCCTTGCCCGGATCATTTTTGATGATGAGGTCGGGTTCCGTCCCTTCGGATTCCTGAGAATTTTTGCCCAGGAACGTAAGCGCTTTCGGATTTCTCGGATCACAATCTTTAGATTTGCTGCTTAGAAATCACTTGGTTGAATGTGCCTTGGCGTGAATGTGGTCGCGCTACCTAGTGCAGGAACTTTCACTAGGAACGCGGATCGGACCCTTCCGAAAGCCCTTTAAAGCGTTCGATTTTCGTAATGATGGGGTCAGAGGTTCGAATCCTCTAAGCGGCACCACTCTTTCAGCAGGCGAATCGAGAGGGTTAAGCGGAAGGGGCCTTCCGGCTGGATCCGCATTTGGGTCCTGCTTGGGGCGCTTTGGGCAGGAATCTGAGCCCGACCCACTCCAGACCCATTTAGCCTATCTTCGCGATTTCAGCAGGTCTGTGTTATTATGCCGCCTCCGGGTTTTGAAAAAAAGGAACAGGGATGTCCGCTGCTTTGGCTATAGCCATCTTGGCGCTCGGTCCATCTGGATTGCCGCCCCAGTGCTTGGGCGTCAAAGCGCCCATCGTAGATGTCCACTCGCACGCCTATGCAGCGGACCCTCGATGGGCCGCGCGCACTCCTAACCCGGCAACCGGAATACCCCTGACTGCGGTGGGCGAGGAAGCGCAACGGCGCGAGACAAACGCCGAATATCGCCGAAGGGGCGTAATCAGAGCGCTGGTTGATGACGATGGCCACGGTCCAGACCGTGATTCAGGTCGCCGCAGTGTCGCGGCGGATCCGATCCGAATGCGGCTGGGCATCGATCCAAGCGAACTGACCCCGGGTGTACTGGCTCAGATTCGCAAGCTGCATGCGACAGGTGAGTTGACTGCGATCGCCGAGGTCGGAGCTCAATACTATGGCGTCGGACCCGATGATCCCCGAATGGGGCCGCTTTGGGCCTTGGCTGAAGAACTCGACTTGCCCGTCGGAATTCACATGGGGCTTGGGCCACCCGCAGTTAATCAAGAGTCGCCCGCGATGCGAATGCGTCTTGGTAATCCATTGCTGCTCGAAGACGTTCTGGTGCGCCACCCCAAACTGCGCGTCTACATCATGCACGCCGGTTGGCCTTTCGCGGACAACCTGATCGCAATGTTGCATTCGTTCCCCAATCTGTATGTCGATGTCGCGGTGATCGACTGGGCGATACCAAAGCCCGAGTTTGAAAGCTATCTGAGACGGATTGTGGACGCAGGCTACAGTGATCGGATCATGTACGGCTCCGACCAAATGGTTTGGCCCGACGCGGTGAGTCTCTCGATCGACCGAATCCAATCAATGCCCTTCCTGACCGCGCGGCAGAAGAGAGCCATTTTCTTCAACAATGCGGTGCGTTTTTTTCGCTGGACGGATTTGGAGATTTGCGAGGCAAGCGCAAATTCGGACCGAATGTGAAGCTCAGAAATGAATCGGAGGCACCACTCTTTCAGCAGGCAAATCCAAAAGGTTGAATCTCAGCTCATGAGCGATTGCCACTCGGCCAGGGCGGCCGAGCGGCGAAGTTTGTAGGTCTGGCGATCGACGAGGTGGCGTTCCTGGTTGAAGTGGTTGTGTAGACGGCTGCTTCCGCGAGCTTCACGTGACTCCCAACCTCTGGAGGACACCGCCGCTCAGTGGGCCCAGCCCGGGTCAACATTTCGGATCCCATTGGACCAAAGCACTTTAGCTAGGAAAACGCTCAACGTCGACCTCACCCGAGTTTGGGTAGGGTCTGGGTGGACGTCAAACTGACACCCTATTCGGCACACCATACGTTGAATTTATTGACTTTCCCGCCAACCGTCTAACCCCTCCGTAATGATGGGGTCAGAGGTTCGAATCCTCTAAGCGGCACCATCCCTTTCCCCCCTCCTGATGCGCCGCTAAGGCCACGCTATGACCCGCTTGACCGTCAACGACCGTCCGGTCGAATTCGACATGGACCCGCAGACCCCGCTGCTGTGGGGCTTGCGCGATGCTGCCAACCTCACGGGCACCAAATATGGCTGCGGGGTGGGCGATTGCGGGGCCTGTATGGTGCTGGTCGATGGCGCGGCGGTGCGCTCGTGCCTGCTCAGCCTCGCCGAGGCCGAGGGGCGCAGCGTGACCACGATCGAGGGGCTGTCGCGCGATCGCACGCATCCGGTGCAGCAGGCGCTGGTCGCCGAGCAAGCGATCCAGTGCGGGTTCTGCACGCCGGGTATCGCGATCAGCGCTGCGGCGTTGCTGGCGCAGAACGCCGATCCCAGCGAAGCGGAGATCAAGGCCGCGGTGCCCAATCTGTGCCGCTGCGGGGTCTATCCGCGCCTCGTCCGTGCGATCCGGCGCGCCGGGCGTGTTGCCCGGCGGCTGGAAACGATCAGCGCCGCCCCCGCGCCGGGGGTCACCCCGGAGGATGCCGCCCGCGCGGTGCCTGCGCTCAAAACTTCAGGCGCGCGGTGATCCGGGCGTTGAGCGGCTCGCCGGTGGCGATGTTATTGTCGGCATGCGCGCTGGGGAAATAGTTGGTGTCGGTCAGGTTCTCGACATTGAACTGCACCGCGAAATTTTCGGTCACATCGAAAAAGAGCGCCGCATCGACCCGGGTGAATCCCGGTAGCCGGACCTGATTGCTTCGACCTCGTAGCCATCGTGATGGCCGGTGACGACGATGGTCGGGGCGACATCGGCTTCCCCGGCCTGTGCGGGCGTGCAAAACGCGCTCATCGTGACCGCGCCGAGCAAAATCGCCTTGAAGGAAACCGAAACCGTCACGCGGAACCCCTTTTGCAAATCATTCTCAATAAATGAGTCGCTAATGCGAATCGTTCGCATGAGCAAGGTCCGTCTGGAAATTATTTGCCGCGGCGCTATGGCCGCGTCGAGGAGACGGTATGAAAGCGACGATCTGGCACAACCCGGCCTGCGGGACATCGCGCAAGACGCTGGCGATCCTTGAGGAAGTGCCGGGCGTCGATGTAACGGTGGTCCAATATCTCAAGGCCCCGCCGAGCGCCAAAAAGCTGGCGCAGCTTTACCGCGATGCCCGGATCAGCCCCTCGCAAGGGCTGCGCTTGCGCGGCACCGATGCGGCTGAGCGCGGGCTGCCAGACGCTGTCGATTCCACGATTCTCGCGGCAATGGTGGCCGAGCCGATTCTGATCGAACGTCCGCTGGTCGAGACCGACAAGGGCGTTCGGCTGTGTCGGCCCCAAGACGTGGTGCACGAGATTCTCTAGTAACCCGCGTCGCGCGTCATTCCTCTGATTCCCAGCAGCAAGACCGAGATGCATAGCGCCTCGATCGCGGCGAAGCCGATCCATGCGGAATGGCCATAGAGCCACACGCCGATCGCCGGCGCGACGATATAGGCCGCGCCATTGACCGAGGCGACGATCCCCGCCGACTGACCTTGTTCGGCGCGCGACACGGCGAGCGAGGCACCGGCGGTAAAGCCCGGGCGGAACAGCCCGAACCCGAGCGAGGCAAGCGAGAAGCCCAGCGCGATGGCGTGCAGGTTCTGGCCGACCGCGAGCAGCGCGACGCCGACAAGCGCCGCGGTCATTCCGGACAGGCATGAGGCGCGAGGACCGAGTCGAAACATCGGAATCAGCCCCCATTGCGCCAGCAAGGTGGCGACCGCGCCGCTCATCAGCACGATACTGGTCGGCCCAGCACCTGCCTGCGGATCGGCGCGCAGCCCCAGCCGGT
This sequence comes from Novosphingobium sp., assembly GCA_035543295.1. Taxonomy (GTDB): domain Bacteria; phylum Pseudomonadota; class Alphaproteobacteria; order Sphingomonadales; family Sphingomonadaceae; genus Novosphingobium. The sequence continues at coordinate 13,109 of DASZZS010000018.1, read as the reverse complement.
CGAGCACCAGGAACCCGGCGATGCCCATCACCGCTGCCTGGGCATGCCCGCCGAGCAGCCCCGCCACCAGCCATGGCCGCATCCGCGGGTCGGTCCAGGCGAGGCGCGGGACACCGGCCGGGTCGATCGGCTCATCCTGGCTCTCAGCGCGCGGGCTCGAATTCGAATTGGCGCTGAATGGTGCCGCCAGCACATCGCCGCGTCCCGCATAGGCGGGCGAATCATCGGGCAAGCGTATGCGCAGCGCAATCAGCACGATCACCGCGATCAGCGCAAAGGCGAGGAACGGACTGACCAGCCCCAGCAGAGGCAAGATCAGGAGCGGGGCCAGCGCGGGCCCGACCACGGTGCCCAGCCCGAAGCTTGAGGAGACCAGCGACAGCGCTTGGGTCCGCTCGGCGCGAGAGGTGCGGCTGGCGACATAGGCCTGCACCGCAGGCGGCGCGGCCGAGCCGAAGCCGCCGTAGAGCGAGCGCGCCGCGGCGAACAGCAGTAGCGTCGCCAGGCTCGACAGCCAGCCGTTGAGCCCGAACCACAGAATCGCACCGCATAGCGAGAAGCTGGCGATGAACCCGGTCAGCCCGATCGCCATCATCGCCTTGCGCCCGCGCTGGTCCGAGCGCCGCGCCCACATCGGCGCGCAAATCATCCACAACAGCGCCGACCACGTATAGGCCAGGCTGATCCACACATCGTGGACCTTGAGCGCGGTGCCGATCGAGGGCATCACCGATTGCATCGCGGTATTGCCTGCCGCCGTCACCAGCATCACCGTGAACAACAACGCCAGCCGCCCACGCGGCAGGCTGGAGGTCGGCTGCACGGCGGCGAAGGGCGGTGCGGTGGTCACTAGAGGCGATGGGGCGTCGGACATGGCGAATTAGTCGGCTAGTCGCACCGTGCTGCGCTGGCAATGCTTCCCCGCTTGCAATGACGGCCCAAATTTGCAAACGCCCAGCGCTTGTCGCCAATCCAGGATCGCACCCCAGCATGACCAGTACCCAGCTTGCCCGCGAGGCATTGCCGCGAAGGGTATCGCGCCGGATAATGCGGATGCTTGGTCCGTGGGGGGTGTTTTTCGAAGGATTTATCGAGCATCCGGTGATGGTCGGCTCGATCATCCCGTCGTCGCGCTATACGATCGACAAGATGCTCGCCCCGGTGAAGTGGGCTGAATGCAGGCTGTTCGTCGAATATGGCCCCGGGGTTGGCACCTTTTGCCGCCCGGTGCTCGACCGGCTCCGCCGCGACGGCCAGCTGATCGTTATCGACACCAACCCGCTGTTTATCGACTATTTGCGCGCGACGATCACCGACAGCCGCTTTGTCGCGGTGCTCGGCTCGGCCGCCGACGTTGAGGAAATCGTCCTCGCGCACGGCCACGACCATGCCGATTACGTGCTGTCGGGTTTGCCTTTTTCGACCCTGCCCGACGGGGTTGGCCCCGCTATTGCCGCGGCGACCTACCGCGTGCTGCGCCCGGGCGGAGCGTTCCTGGTCTATCAGTTTTCGGCCAAGGCGCGCGACTTCATGGCCCGGCACTTCACCCGGATCGACTCCGGCTTCGCGCTGTGGAACGTGCTGCCGTGCAAGCTGTTCTGGGGTTGGAAAGATGGCGCTGCACTGTCCTGATTACTCGAAGGTAGCGCTAACCGCTGCGGTCGAGGGTCCCGCCAGCTGGCGGTAAATCGCCACCGTGATCGCGGAAAAGTAGGCCGCCGCTGTTGCTGCCAGTGCACTTGAAAAGAAGCCGGTAACGATCTCGGCCATGCGCCCTTGCCCCACGCTCAGCGCCGCCAAGATGCCAATCAGGATCGTTAGAGCGAAGTATGCGACGAAGAAAACGACGAAGAGCAAGAACAAGAAGTTGCCTAAACGGAAACCTTTGTTTCGGGTCAGCAAAACGGCCCGGCCGAGCGCTTTAAACGGGTTCAATTGCCGTTCCAGCACGATCACTGCGCCTGCGGAAACAAAGCGCGCGTAGGCTTGGCACACTAGATACAGTGCCAGCGCAAACCCAAGCACTGGGCTAACGATGCTTCCCGCGACCAAGGCCAAGCTCATAACTATCGTCAATATGACACCCGTCGTCAGCTGGACCACGAGATAGCTAGGAAGCGATAGTGCGCCTTTGCGCAATGCTTCGCCGACGGTCGAATTCCGACCACGATCCAACAGTTCAAACAACGTAAGCTGGCCCAGCGCTTGGATGACAAAGCCAAGGACAAACCACGGAGCGAGCGAGAAGAAGAATGGTTTTAGTGCCGCCATCAGCTGCTCGGGCGACGCCCCCGCTTGCATTTGGGGCTGCTTTATCAGCATGATAATTGCAAAGCTCGGCAGGAAGAAAAAGACTCCCACCAGCGCTAGCAGGACTTCGCGATTGGCGAAGATCGCAGCCGAAGCTTCCTTCCATGCCCGGTTGCTGTCGAAAACCATTGCCGTCCTTCCAGGTTGCTGCCTCTTGATAAGCGCAGCGATTGCCGCCACGCAACGGGCATGACCGATCCGCCCCACAGCGAAATCGACTTGCGGCGGGACCGCGAGCCGGTTCCCTATCGTTGGGCGCTGGGCGAAATGACGTCGCGCAACGCTGCGATCGCCGAGGGACGCGCGCGCGAACTGATCTGGCTGCTCGAACATCCGCCGGTCTACACTGCAGGGACCAGCGCGGCGGCGGCCGAATTGCTCGACCCGCGATTCGAGGTGATCGAAGCCGGGCGCGGCGGGCGCTATACCTATCACGGGCCCGGACAGCGGATCGGCTATGTCCTGCTCGACCTCAAGCGCCGCGCGCGCGATGTGCGCGGCTTCGTCCACGCGCTCGAAGGCTGGGTGATCGCCACGCTGGGCGACTTCGGCGTCGAAAGCTGGCGCGCCGAGGGGCGGATCGGTATCTGGACCCGCGACATCGACGGGCGCGAGGCCAAGATCGGCGCGATCGGCGTGCGCATCCGGCGCTGGGTGACGATGCACGGCTTCTCGGTCAATCTGTCGCCCGATCTCAGCCATTTTTCGGGCATCGTCCCCTGCGGGATCGAGGCGTTCGGGGTGACCAGCCTTGCCCGCCTTGGCATTGCCGTCGATAGTGCGTCGTGGGATGCGGCGCTCTTGGCGCGGCGCGAAGAATTCCTGGGCTTGCTGGAACAAGCCTGCGCCAGGGAGGCCGCCGAATGACCCGTTTCCAGCGCATTCTCATCCTCGCGGCGATCCCGCTCGCCCTCACCGCCTGCAAGGGTGAGCAGAAGGCAAATGGCAAAACTGCGGGCGGCGAAATCCTGCCCGGATCGACCAGCGATGCGATGCTGCCGCTCGACACGGTGCGCTCGCAGCCCCCGCTCGCGCCCCGAACCGAAGCCGCGAGCAAGCCCGGCAAGGGCAAAGCCTCGGATGGCGCTGCGGATTCGGGTGCGGATGCGGCCGGACCCCAGCCGACCAACAGCGCGACGACCGTCCCGGCTCCGGTGGCTCCGACGCCGGAGGAATAGCGCCTAGCTTTCGATCCCCAGTACGCGGCGCGCCAGCTTGAGATGCGGCTGGTCGATCATCCGGCGATCGATCTGCAGCGTCCCGGCGTCGGGATTTTCTTCGAATGCGGCAACGATCGCACGCGCCTCGGCGAGTTCGGCCTCGCTGGGGGTAAACGCCGCATTGATGATCGGCACCTGCGCCGGGTGGATCGCCAGCATCCCGGTAAAGCCGTCGCCGCGTGCCGCCTCTGCCGCGCGCTCAAGCCCGTCGCGGTCGCTGAAATCGGCATGCAGCGTGTCGATCGCCATAATCCCGCGCGCATGCGCGGCGAGCAGCGTCTGCGCGCGAACGAAGCGGAAGGTATCGGTCCACAGCCCGTCGGCATTGCGCTTGCGCGTCGCGCCGAGCGCGGCGGACAAGTCTTCGGCACCCCAAGTGAGCCCGACCAGCCGCGGGTGCGAATCGCCCACATAGTCCCCGATAGTCATCGCCGACTGCGCGGTTTCGCTGACAAGGGGCAAGATTTTGGTGGTTCCGGTCGGGATGCGGAAGCGTTGCTCGAGCTCGTAGAGTTCGGCGGCGAGCTGCTGGACCGCGGTTGGACCCGATGCCTTGGGCAGCATGATCCCGTCGGGCGCGCCGGCCATCACCGCGATGAGGTCTTCGCGCCACAACCGGCTGTCGAGCGCATTGATCCGCACCCAGCGCGCCGCCGGGCGCTGCTCGACGATCTGCTGGCGGTGCGCACTGAGCCATTCGCGCGCCATCTCGCGCGCCATCTCCTTGCCCTGCGGCGCAACCGAATCCTCGAGATCGACGATGATCGCGTCGGCCCCGGTGGCGGCGGCCTTGCCCAGCTTCTTTTCGCTGTCGGCGGGGACGAACAGCCAGGATCGCAGCGTCATCGCACCTACTCCGCGTCAACCGGCTGCATCGCCGGATAATCGATATAGCCCTGCGGACCGGGCAGGTACCAGCTCCTGGGCACATCGACGTTGGGCGCCCATCCGGCCCCGACACGTATACGCTCGGCGAGGTCGGGATTGGAGATATAGGGACGGCCGAAGCTAACCGCGTCGCAGGCTCCGTCGGATATCGCTTCGTCGGCCCCAGCCGCGGTGTAATCGCTGTTGAGCACCAGCGGCCCGCTGTAGAGCGAGCGGATCAGCGCGCCCTGCTTGGGCACCTGGGTCTGCCCAAAAGTCCCCTCGGGCCCGGGCTCGCGCAGTTCGAGGAAACCGATGCCCAGCTCTTCAAGCACCCGCGCCGCTTCGCCGAAGATCGCGGGCGGGTTGCTGTCGTCCGCGCCCTGCGATTCGCCATTGGGCGAGAGCCGGATCGAAACACGGTCCTTGCCCCAGATGTCGATCAGCCGCTCGAGCACTTCGCGCATCAGCCGGGCGCGGTTCTGCGGCGAACCGCCGTAATCGTCATCGCGCAAATTCGAATTGTCGCGCAGGAACTGGTCGATCAGATAGCCATTGGCGCCGTGCAACTGGACCCCGTCGAACCCGGCGGACATGGCATTTTCCGCCGCGCGGCCATAATCGTCCACCACTCGGGCGATCTCGCCACGCGGCAAGGCGCGGGCGACCACCAGGTCCTGGCGTCCGGTCGGGGTATGGGCATGCCCCGGCCCGCGCGTCGCCGAGGCCGAGACCGGCAGCGCGCCGCCGAGGAAATCGGGGTGGACCAGTCGGCCCATGTGCCACAGCTGGAGGACAATCCGCCCCTCGGCCTCATGCACCGCTTGGGTGACGGGCTTCCAGCCCTCGGTCTGCGCCGCGCTCCATATCCCCGGCGCGGCGGGCCAGCCGAGCCCTTCGACACTGATCCCGGTCGCTTCGCTGATGATCAGTCCGGACCCGGCGCGCTGGCGGTAATATTCGGCCATCATTGCATTGGGGACCGAACCCGGATCGGACCTCCCGCGGGTCAGCGGGGCCATGATTATCCGGTTGGGCGCAGCGATTGCGCCTAGCTGTAGCGGCTGGAACAGGGCATCGTGCAAAGTGAATTCTCCCGTCGGTTTACCCCCGCATGGCGAAGTTCGCCGGGCACGGCAAGGGCGGGGAACCAGCCAGGAGGGAATGTAGGATGCGCTGGTTTGACGCTCCATTGCGGATGATCGAGCGCCTTGGTCTCGACTGGTTCGAAGCCAAGATCGTGTTCGAGCACAGTCTCGCCTTTGGCCACGATGCGTTGCACTCGTTTGTCGGGGTCATCTTGCAGCTGCTGACTGCCGCAGCGCTGCGCTGCTCGGTGGCGCAGTGGCGGCCGTGGTTGGTGGTGCTGGCGCTCGAACTGGCCAACGAAGCGAGCGATCTCTACGGCGAAATATGGCCGACCCGCTCCGCGCAATGGGGCGAAAGCGTCAAAGACCTGCTGCTGACGATGCTGCTGCCAACGCTGCTGCTCGTCATCTCGCGCCTCGCCCCGCGCTTGCTGGTGCGCGGAATGGAACCGCGACCATGACCGTGCAGCGAAAGGCCGAATGGAACGTCCTGCACCTGCTCGCCCTGCTCGGCGGCAATGTCGCCTTGGCGTTGGGACCTTGGTGGGTGCGGATCGCCGATTCGGGGCCGGTTTCGGCCGGATTCTGGCGGCTTGCGCTCGCCATCCCGTTCCTCGCGCTGCTGGCTCGCGCCAACGGGCAACGGCTCGGCGGATTTCCGCGCAAGACCTGGCTGGCGATCGGCGGCGCGGGGCTGTTCTTCGCGCTCGACCTCGCCAGCTGGCACATCGGGATCGGGCTGACCCGGCTGGGCAATGCCACGCTGTTCGGCAATTCGGGCAGCGTTATCCTGATGGCCTGGGGGCTGATTGCGCTGCGCCGGCTGCCGCGCGTCAACGAGGGCGTGGCCTTCGCCGCCGCGATCGCGGGTGCCGCGATCCTGCTCGGCCGTTCACTGAGCATCGATCGCGCCACGCTGATCGGCGACTTATTGTGCATGCTCGCAGGCTTCCTCTACACCTTCTACATCCTGCTGCTGCAGAACGCGCGGGCGCAGCTGGGCAACTGGAGCTTGCTGGTCTGGTCGAGCATCGCGGGGCTGCCCGTCCTGCTCGGGATTGCGCTGCTGCTGGGTGAGCCGGTGTTGCCCAAGGTCTGGTGGCCCTTGCTGGTGCTGGCGCTGACCAGCCAGGTGATCGGCCAGGGCCTGCTGGTCTATTCGCTCAAGCACTTTCCCCCACTGGTCATCGGCTTTGCCTTGCTGACCCAGCCGGCGGTGTCGGTGGTGGCCGGATGGTTCGTGTTCGGCGAAATGCTGACCCCGCTCGACGGACTGGGCATGCTGCTGGTCGCGACCGGGCTCGTGCTGGCGCGGGGATCGGATGCCGAACCCGAATCGGCCGCAGCAACCCCCATCGACGGAGCGGCAAAGCCCGGCTAGCTTCGCGGTCACGAGTATTCCCGGGAGAGACCATGAAACCCTATCTTGCCGCACTGCCGCTCGCAGTCCTGACCCTTGCGCTCGCCGGTCCCGCCGAATCGCGCGCGTCCCGCCGCCCCGTGACGGCCGCTGTCGCACCGCGCGCCAATGTCGCTTTTTCCGCGCTCAGCCAGCGCTTTATCGCTTCACTGACACGCCTCTCGCCCGGCTATGCCACCGTGCTGGGCGAGCATCGCTATGACGACCAGCTGCCCGATATCACCGCTGCGGGCCGCGCCGCCGAAGCGCGCGAATGGCGCGAGATCCTGGGCGCGATGGCCCGGATCGAACGGACACGGCTGACCCGCGACAACCAAGTCGATTACGCGCTGCTTGAGAACGAACTGCGCTACCGACTGTGGTCGAGCGAGGTGATGCAGGAGTGGGCGTGGAACCCGCAGATCTACAACGATGCCGCCGCCGGTTCGCTCTACGGACTTGCCGCGCGCGATTTCGCGCCGTGGCCGCAGCGGCTCAAAGCGGCAAGTGCGCGGATGGAAGCGCTACCCGCCTTCCTGCTCGAAAGTCGCCGCCAGCTGGTCTCCGCCCGCGTCCCAGCGGTATTCGCGCAGACCGTTGCCAAACAGAATTCCGGAATTGTCGAAGTGGCCGAGGGGATGCTCGCGCCGCACGCCGGTGAGTTGTCCGGCCCAGATCGTGCGCGGTTCGACAGCGCGCTGGCCGCGCTCAAGCTGGCGGTGGCGGGCCAGCAGAAATGGCTCGACACGGTGCTGGTCCCGCGGGCCAAGGGCGAGTTCCGGCTGGGCGCCGCGCGCTATGACGAGAAAATGAAATTCGCGCTGATGTCCGACATGACCCGGCCCGTGCTGAAAGCGCGCGCGCTCAAAGCCAAGGCGGATACGCGCGCCGAAATGTACGCGCTCTCGCGCCAAGTGCTTTCGGGCAGGACTGCCGACATGCCGATGGCCGATCGCCCGACCGAGGCGCAGCAGCAGCAGGTCATCGAGGCCGCGCTGCGACTGTCCTACAACCAGCGGTCCAGCCGCGACCGGCTCGAGCAGCGGGCGCGCGAGACGCTCGCCGAATCCACCGCCTTCGTGCGCGCCAAGGGCTTTGTCCGCATGCCCGACGGGCCGGTGAAGATCATCACCATGCCCAAATTCCAGCAGGGCAACGCAGTCGCTTATGACGATGCGCCCGGACCGCTGGAGAAGCATTTGCAGAATTTCTATGCCGTGTCGCCGATCCCCGACGACTGGAGCGACGCGCAGGCGACCTCGTTCCTCAGCGAATACAACGATTTCATGATCCACGACCTGGGCATCCACGAAGCCATGCCGGGCCATTACCTCCAGCTCGACCACGCCAACAAGGATCCCTCGACCCTGCGCGCGGTGCTGGGATCGGGTCCCTTCGTCGAAGGCTGGGCGGTCTATGCCGAAGGGGTGATGAAGGATGAGGGCTACCTTGCCGAAGACCCGCAGGCGCAGAAGCTATTTGCGCTGACCGTGCTCAAGATGCGGCTGCGCTCGATCACCAACACACTGCTCGACATCGGCATCCAGACCGAGGACATGACCCGCGACCAGGCGATGGATTTGATGATGAAGGGCGCCTTCCAGCAGGAGCGCGAGGCGGCGGGCAAATGGACCCGCGCCAATCTCTCCTCGGTCCAGCTGCTCAGCTATTTCACCGGCTACGAGGAACACCGCGCGCTGCGCGAGGAGGCAAAATTGCGCTGGAGCCGCGGCTACACGCTGCGACGCTACAACGACGCGGTGCTCGCGCATGGCTCGCCGCCGGTCAAATACGCCCGGGCGCTCATGTTCGAGTTGCCTGTTTCATGAAGTTGAACCATATCGGTTCTATTGATTGACAATTTCGGGCGTTTTTGGTATGTTCTCTCTTCCCTAAAACTGGAGCAACCGCGATGCCACCCCGGATCGAGCACAAGTCCGCCGAAATGCGCGCCCAGCTCCGGCCCAGTGGCTCTGGCGCAACTGCAGCCTGAGTACAACCCGCTCAACGCCTTCACGCTGCCCAACCAGTATTCCGAACGCGAGATTGCCGAGGCGGGAGAGGATGCGCGTGAACTGGCCGCGCGCTGGGCGACCCTGCAGCGCAAGCCGTAGGACGCAAGCAGCGTCATCCGTGCTTTCTGTCCCGCGTCGAGGCTACCATTCCCGGCGCGAGGAAGCCGACCGGCACGACTTCCATCGCCCGCTTCTTCAACTCGCCTTTCATCTTGGCGTATTCGTCCTCCATCTCGGCGGTTACCGTCGCGCGCGAATCCTCCAGCGCTTCGGTAAAGTCGGCGGCATTGACCGACTTGACCTTTTCGCCGTGCTTGCGGATCGCGGCGAGGCCCGCGCGGCGCACGACGTCTTCGAGGTCGGCACCGGTGAAGCGGTCGGTTTGCGCGGCAATTTTTGCCAGATCGACATCCTTGGCCAGCGGCATCCTGGCGGTGTGGATCTTGAGGATGTGCTTGCGTCCCGGCTCGTCGGGCGTGCCGACATAGACCAGCTCGTCGAACCGGCCCGGCCGAAGCAGCGCGGGATCAACCAGCGCGGGGCGATTGGTTGCGCCGATCAGCACCACCGATTGCAGTTCCTCCATCCCGTCCATTTCAGCCAGGATCGTGTTGACCACGCGCGCGGTGACCTGCGGTTCGTTTCCGCCAGTGCCGCGGGCGGGGACCAGGCTGTCGATCTCGTCGATGAAGATCACGCAAGGCGCAACCTGGCGCGCGCGCGCGAACAGCCGGGCGATCTGCTGCTCGCTTTCACCATACCATTTGCTGAGCAAATCGGACGATTTGATCGCGATGAAATTGGCCTCGGCCTCCTTGGCGACCGCCTTGGCCAGCAGCGTCTTGCCGGTGCCGGGCGGGCCGTAGAGCAAAAAGCCCTTGGCCGGACGAATGCCGAGCCGATGGAACGCCTCGGGGCTCCGCAGCGGCAGTTCGACGCCTTCCTTGAGCTTGAGCTGCGCCTCGTCCAGCCCGCCGATATCGGCCCAGCCGACGTTGGGAACCTGCACCATGACTTCGCGCATCGCGCTGGGCTGGACCCGCTTGAGCGCAGCGAGGAAATCGTCGCGGGTGACCGACAGCGCTTCGAGCACATCCTGCGGGATTGTCTGCGCCTCGAAATCGAGCTTGGGCATGATCCGCCGCACCGCTTCGATCGCGGCTTCGCGGGCCAGCGCAGCAAGGTCGGCCCCGACAAAGCCATGCGTGGTGCGGGCGAGCTCGCCCAAATCGACATCGGGCGCCAGCGGCATCCCGCGAGTGTGGATGCCGATAATCTCGCGCCGCCCGCTTTCGTCGGGCACGCCGATCACGATTTCTCGGTCAAACCGGCCGGGACGACGCAGCGCTTCGTCGATCGCATCGGGGCGATTGGTCGCGGCGATCACAACGATGTTGGAGTGGGTGTGCAGCCCGTCCATCAGCGTCAGCAGCTGCGCGACGAGGCGCTTTTCGGCTTCGCCCTGGACCTGATCGCGCTTGGGCGCGATCGAATCGATCTCGTCGATGAAGACAATCGACGGTGCGCCCTTGGCCGCTTCCTCGAACACCTCCCGCAAGCGCCGCTCGCTTTCGCCATAGGCGGAGCCCATGATTTCGGGCCCGTTGATGGTGTAGAAACTGGCGTCGCTTTCGTTGGCCACCGCGCGGGCGAGCCGGGTCTTGCCGGTGCCCGGGGGGCCGTGCAGCAGCACCCCCTTGGGCGGATCGACGCCCAGCCGGGTGAACAGTTCGGGATAGCGCAGCGGTAGCTCGACCATTTCGCGCAGTTGGCGGATTGTATCGCCCATCCCGCCGACATCGTCGTAATTTACGTCGGCGCGGCTATCGCGCGGCTCCTCGAATTCGGGCTTGAGCTCGATTTCGGTCGTCTCGTCGATATGGACGATGCCCTTGGGCACGGTCGCCACCACCGAGAGGCGGATCTGGGTGAGCGCATAGGCTGGGGCGTTGAACATCCGCGCAACTTCGGGGGGCATGTCGCGGACCTGCTGCTGCCCGGCGGTGGCGACGATGTCACCCGCGACCAGCGACCGGCCGAAGAAATTGCGCTTGAGTGCCTGTGCCGGCCCCTGCAGCCGCATCTCGCGTTGCGCCGGAGCGAACACCACCCGTTGTGCGGGGCGAGATTCGGCCTTGCGGACCTCGACGTGATCGCCCGAGCCAACTTCGGCGTTGGCGCGCTGGAGACCGTCGAGCCGGATAACCTGCAGCCCTTCGTCTTCGGCATAGGCCAGCACCGCGCGCGCGGCGGTCAGGCGTTTGCCCGCGATTTCCACCACATCGCCCTCGGTAATCCCCAGCGCCGCCAGCGCCGACTTGGGCAGGCGGGCGATTCCGTGGCCGCTTTCCTCCTGCCGCGCGGCTGCGACTTGCAACTTCACGGTCTTGGTATCGATCTTCGTGGCTGCATCGGCCATCACTGCGTTCCTGCTGACTGTTCCCCGAGTGGGGAATGGCGAAGCTAGGAACTCGGTTCCTCGATTGCAAACCGGGCAGCGTAGAGGAGCCTGTGGGCGAGGCACAAAAAAAGGCCCGGTCGTTGCCAACCGGGCCTTGGAAGTTTGGGAGAGGATGCCTGAAAGGCACCGTCTCTATGCTGATCAGCCGATTTTTGTGCAAGTGCGAAAAGGTCATTTGCCGTTGCATATTTTGCAACTGTTCCTGCAAAGCGCTCAATAATTGCGGAAAATATGTCCTGATTCGTGAGATAATCCCGCTGATCGTTCGCATTTCGCTGCGACGCAACAGACGGCGGGAGAGCGCTGGCCGATCGGCTTGCATCGCCCGCGCATGCCGCTAGTCAGGCCGCTAGGAGGACCGTCGCCGCATGACCCGCCCGTATTCCGTCGTGATATTCGACTTCGGGGGCGTGATCACTTCGTCCCCCTTCGAGGCATTCAACCGGCTCGAGGCCGAGCGCGGACTGCCGCATGACCTCATCCGCCGGGTCAATTCGGCCGACCCCGATCACAACGCCTGGGCCAAATTCGAGCGCGCGGAGATCGATGCGGAGGAATTCGACCGCAAGTTCGCCGAGGAAGCCACGCTGCTGGGTCATGAATTGCCCGGGAGCGATGTGCTCGCGGTGCTGGCCGGAAGCATCCGGCCCGAGATGGTGGCGGCGCTCGACACGCTCAAAGGCGCGGGCTTCGCGCTAGGCTGCATCACCAACAATGTCCCCGCCGGGAACGGCGCAGGGATGGCGGCCGATAGCGCGAAGGCGGCAAGCTACGCGGCAATCTTCGCGCGGTTCGACCATGTCATCGAAAGTTCGAAGGCGGGCATCCGCAAGCCCGACCCGCGCATCTATCTGATGATGTGTGAACTGCTGGGGTTGGCACCCCAAGCGTGCGTCTACCTCGACGATCTGGGCATCAACTGCAAACCCGCCGCATCGCTCGGCATGCTTGCCATCAAGGTAACCGGCGGGGCGCAGGCGCTGGCCGACTTGTCGGCAGCAGTGGGTGTCGCGCTGCACTCATGACTACGCTGCAATGCGGCACAGGCTTGCAGCCCGCCGGGTCTGGCGATAAGCCCAAAGCATATTCCTTACGGAGGCCGACCGCACCATGAAAAAGCTCTACCCGGATGCGAAATCGGCGCTCGACGGCCTGCTGCGCAACGACATGCTCATCGCCTCGGGCGGGTTCGGGCTGTGCGGGCTGCCCGAACGACTGCTCGATGCGATGGTCGAGAGCGGGGTGACGGGGCTGACCTTCGCCAGCAACAACGCCGGGATCGACGGCGAGGGCATTGGCAAGCTGCTGCGTACGCGTCAGGTCAGGAAAATGATCGCGAGCTACGTCGGGGAGAACAAGGAGTTCGAGCGCCAGTACCTTGCCGGCGAGCTCGAAGTCGAATTTTCCCCCCAGGGCACGCTGGCCGAGCGGATGCGCGCGGGCGGCGCGGGGATTCCCGGGTTCTACACCAAGACCGGGGTCGGCACGCTGGTCGCCGAGGGCAAGGAGGCCAAGACCTTCGGCGGTGAGGAGTACATCCTCGAACGCGGGATCTTCGCCGACCTAGCGCTGGTCAAGGCGTGGAAGGCCGACGCGAGCGGCAATATCTGGCGGGCGAATTGGAGGTCGAATTCTGCCCGCAAGGGACGCTCGCCGAGCGGATGCGCGCGGGCGGCGCCGGAATCCCCGGCTTCTACACCAAGACCGGGGTCGGCACGGTCGTCGCCGAAGGCAAGGAATTTAAGGAAT
>DASZZS010000017.1:0-14512 GCA_035543295.1 Novosphingobium sp. | reverse complement strand
AGCCAGGATTCGCTGGGCGTGGTCTATGACGACGCCGGAGAAGCCAAGATCGTCCGGCCCGACTTCATTTTCTTTGCGCGCGATGGTGACGGCACGGTTGTTGCCGACATTGTCGATCCGCACGGCTGGCACCTTGCCGACTCGCTTCCCAAGCTGAGAGGCTTGGCGGCCTATGCTGAGGCGAACGCCTCTCTGTTCCGAAGGGTCGAAGCGGTTGCAGAGGTGGATGGCCAGTATCGCATCTTGGACCTTACAAAGTCCGGTGTGCGCGTGGCGATCACTAGTGCGGCTAGTGCCAAGTCGGTCTATGCCGGTTCGCTCAGTGAAGACTACGCGACTTATTGAAATCCGTCCGCCATGTACGCGCAGATTAGCCCAAAAGCTGAAAAATATATTTGAACCAGCTGGGGCATCATCGAGATTTACGACGCGCGAACGTCGGGGAAAGGGTGTTACCCTTCGGGTCAGGCCCGATGCACTGATACCTATTTGCTACCTGAAACTCGCTAGATTCCGGAAGCGGCTGCTAAGTCATTGAAAATATGGTGGACGCACTAGGGCTCGAACCTAGGACCCGCTGATTAAGAGTCAGCTGCTCTACCAACTGAGCTATGCGTCCGTTCCGTTGGGAAGCGGCCCGCTAGCAGAGCGCACGCGCTTTGCAAACCCCAAACCCGTATCGGCTTGGCACACCGGGGGAATCGACAATGGCTATGGCGCGCGGACCCCGGCTGTGCCAATCTCTCCCGTCGATTTAGAGGTTTAGAGGGAATCACCGTGCTGCGCAGATTTGTCTTGCTGGTTGCCGCCATGATTGCCGGAAATTTCGCCGCACCGGCGCTTGCTGCCATTCCCGCCGATCCGCAGGGCTCGGGCGTGATCATCGGTGCGGTCAACTGGTTGCAGGGGACGCTGCTGGGTACCGTCGCGACGGTCGCGGCGGTGATCGCGGTCGCGGCGGTCGGGTTCATGATGCTGACCGGGCGGATCAACTGGCGCCACGGCGCGGTGGTGATCCTGGGCTGCTTCATCCTGTTCGGCGCGGCGAGCATCGTCGCGGGCATCCGCGCCGCCGCGGCGGGCGGCTGAGTTCGCCAGCGTGGCCGGAGGCCTCAAACGCGATACGGTGTTCGTGGCGCTCACCCGTCCGCAGATGTTTGCGGGGGTGACCTATAGCTATTTCGTCGCCAACGCGATTGTCGCGGCGGAGTTCTTCCTGATTTTCAAGTCGTTCTGGGCGCTGGCGGTGGCGCTGGTGGTGCATCTGGTCGGCGTGGTGCTGTGTCTGCGCGAACCGCGCTTCTTCGATCTGTGGATTTCCAAGGTCAGCAAATGCCCGCGGGTGAAGAATTATTCGGTGTGGGGATGCAACTCCTACCGTCCGTAACCCGTGACCCTCGCGTTCAGGCGCGTGAGAAGTCGGCGGGCACGCATTTGCCCTATGCGCGGCACGTCGACGACGTCACGCTGGAGACCCGCGACGGCCTCCTTATGCAAACGATCCGGCTGGGCGGGCTGCTGTTCGAAACCGCCGATACCGAAGAGCTCAACTACCGCGCCGAGCTGCGCGATGCGATGCTGCAGGCGGTGGGCTCATCGCGCTTTGCGATTTACCACCACGTCGTGCGGCGCAAAGCCGAGGCTGCGCTCGAAGCGCGGTTCCCCGATGAATTCTCGCGCCAGCTCGATGCCAAATGGCGCACGCGGCTCGCCGCGCGCGAAATGTACGTCAACGAGCTGTTCCTGACTTTGGTGCGGCGACCGATGCAGGGCCGCGTGGGCGTGCTCGACCGGCTGCGTAATCTGGCCTCGCGCACCACCACCGATCGGGCTGCGGCGCAGGCTGCGGAAAAACGCGCGCTCGATGCGGGCAGCGAGGCGCTGATCGCCTCGCTCGGCAGCTACTCGCCGCGGCTGCTCAGTGTTTACGAAAGCGACGACGGGCACCGCTCCGAGCCGCTCGAATTCTTGTCCTACCTCTACAACGCCGAGATGCGGCCCGTTGGATTGCCGCATGGCGATATCGGCCATCATCTGCCGTTCCGCCGCGCCAGCTTCGGGCAGGACGCCTTCGAGCTTGGCCCGGCGGGCGCGGTGCCGCGCGCATTCGGCGCGGTGGTCTCGATCAAGGACTACCCGGCGCAGACCCTGCCGGGGATGTTCGACGAGTTGTACCGCATGCCGTTCGAGATGACGGTCAGCCAGTCCTTCGCCTTCGTCGAGCGCGGCGAGGCTTTGGGGCGGATGAATTTGGCGCTGCGACGGATGCGCTCGACCGAGGATGAGGCGCTGTCGCTGCGCGGCGAACTGGCGCAGGCCAAGGACGATGTCGCTGCGGGGCGCGCCGGATTTGGCGAGCATCACACCACGATCGCGCTTTATGCTGCGTCGCTCGACACGCTCGACACACAAGTGGCCGAGGTTACCGCCGCGCTCGCCGATCTCGGGATCGTCGCGGTGCGCGAGGATATCGCGCTCGAACCCGCGTTCTGGGCGCAATTCCCCGGCAATTTCAAATATGCCGCGCGCAAGGGGCTGGTTTCGACCACCAATTTCGCCGGGCTGGCGAGCCTCCACAATTTCCCGGTCGGGCGTCCGCGCGGCAATCATTGGGGCGATGCGGTCACGCTGTTCGAGACCACTGCGGCGGGGCCCTATTTCTTCAGCTTCCACCAATACGATCTGGGCAACTTCACGATCATCGGCCCCTCGGGCTCGGGCAAGACCGTGGTGCTCAACTTCCTGCTCGCGCAGGCGCGCAAATTCGCGCCGCGCATCGTGTTCTTCGACAAGGACCGCGGCGCGGAGCTGTTTATCCGGGCGATCGGCGGCCAGTACGACCGGCTGCATCCGGGTGCCGCATCGGGGCTCAACCCGCTGCAGATCGAGGATACTCCGGCCAATCGCCAGTTCCTGAGCGAATGGCTGGCGCTGCTCGCCGGCGGGGTGGATGTGGCGGAGACCGAAACGCTGAAAGACGCGATCGACGCCAATTTCGCCCAGGCCCGCCCCCGCCGCCGCTTGCGCCATCTGGTCGAACTGTTCCGCGGGAGCCAGCGCCCGCGCGCGGGCGATCTCTATGCCCGGATGCGCCCGTGGTGGGGCGAGGGTGAACGCGCCTGGCTGTTCGACAACGCGGAGGATCTGACCGATTTGACCGCCGCGACGGTCGGCTTCGACATGACCGCCATCCTCGACGATCCGGTGGTGCGGACCCCGGCGCTGCTCTATTTCTTCCACCGGGTCGAAGAACGGCTCGATGGGACCCCGGCGATCATCGTGGTCGACGAAGGCTGGAAGGCGCTCGACGACGAAATCTTCGTGCGGCGGATCAAGGATTGGGAAAAGACCATCCGCAAGCGCAACGGGATCGTCGGTTTCGCGACGCAAAGCGCGCAGGATGCGCTCGAAAGCAAGATCGCCAGCGCGATCATCGAGCAGGCCGCGACGCAGATCTTCATGATCAATCCCAAGGCGCGATCCGAGGATTACATCGACGGCTTCGGGCTGACCCCGCACGAGTTCGAGCTGGTCCGCACCCTGCCCGACAATTCGCATTGCTTCCTGATCAAGCATGGCAACGAAAGCGTGGTCGCGCGGCTCAATTTGACCGGCGAGAAGGACTTGCTGACAATCCTTTCGGGCCGCGAGGCGACGGTGCGGCTGTTCGACGAACTGGTCGAGCGGACCGGGATCGATCCGGGCGACTGGATGGCTCCGCTGCTGGAGCGGGCATAGTGGCGTGCGGTGCGGTCTTTACCGGGCAGCGGTTCGTCGCCGAAACGCTGATGCATATCGATTGCCAGGCGCAGAGCGTCGGGGCCTACGGCTATGGCGCGCTGGCCAACTCCACCTCGGTCGCCTCGATCGCGCTGACCGGCTTGCTCACCATTTTCGTCGCGCTGTTCGGGTTCCGGCTGCTCACCGGCGAGCCGATGAGCGGGCGCGACGTGATCGGCGATGTGCTCAAGCTCGGCATCGTGCTGACCCTGGCGACCAGCTGGCCGGCATGGCGGACGCTCGGCTATGATTTGGTGATGCAAGGGCCGGTCGAAGTCGCGGCGACGGTTGGCGCTGCCTCGGGGCTCGCCGGCACCAACCGCGACATGGTCGGACGGATGCAGAATGCCGACGACGGGATCGTCGCGCTGACCATCTATGGCACCGGGCGCAACACCGGCGGGACCAACCGCAGCGACGCCATCGGCGACAGCTTTCGCGGGATCGCTCTGGCCGACCAGGAGGGGTTGGCGAATGGCCGGATCGTGTTCCTCGCCGGGTTGATCGGCCCCTTGGCGATTGTGCGCCTGGGCGCGGGTTTCCTGCTTGCAATCGCCCCGCTGATGGCCGGATTGCTGCTGTTCGCGGGGACGCGCGACCTGTTCTTCGGCTGGCTGCGCGGACTGGGCGCGGCGGCACTGGCCTCGCTCGCGCTGGCGCTGGTCTACGGCGTCGAACTGGCGGTGCTCGAGCCGTGGCTCAACGACGCGCTGAGCCAGCGCAGCGCTATGGTGCTGACCCCATCGGCGCCGACCGAGCTGGTGGTCATCACGCTGGCCTTTGCGCTGACCAGCTTCGGGATGCTGGCGCTGATTGCCAAAATCGCCTTCTTTGGGGGGATGCGTCTGCCGAAATTCGCCTTCCCGAATGGTGGAGGACGCGAAGCGTCACCCTTGCCTCAATCGCGGCAACTGGCGTTTGCGGGCAACCAGGAGCCGCCGTCGCGCGCGTTCGTCGTCGCCGAAGCCGTGGCGCAAACTTTGCGCCGCGAGGACCGCACTTCGGATCGCACGCGCCTGATCGAACAGACCAGCCTGACGCGCGGTTCGATGGCGCAGTCCGCGGCGGCAAGTGCTACGACCAGCCCGCAGGAAGCGCTGGGCAGCAGCTATCGCAGCAGCGAGGCACGGCGCTATCGCCGCAGCTCGGCTTCGGCCGGGCGGAGGGATGACAAGACATGACCGAAATGCGCGACGACGATCTGGCCGACTACTATCGCGATGCGGCGAGCTGGTCGGACGACCGCGCGCACGAAATCGCCGCGTCGCGCCGGCTCGCCTGGATCGTCGCGGGCGTCGCGGCGGCTATCGCGCTGCTCGAGGCGATCGCGCTCGTGCTGCTGACCCCGCTCAAAACCGTTGTACCCTATACGCTGCTGGTCGACCGCCAGACCGGCTATGTCCAAGCGGTCAAGCCGCTCGAGCGTGAGACGATCGCTCCCGACACCGCGCTGGTCCGCTCGTTCCTGGTGCAATATGTCATCGCCCGCGAGAGCTTCGACATCGACTCGCTCAAGGATACCTACACCAAGGTCGCGCTGTGGTCGGCGGGCGATGCGCGCGCGCGCTATGTCGCCAATACCCAGGCCAGCAATCCCACCAGCGCGCTGGCCACATTGCCGCGCCGCGCGCTGGTCGAGGTGCAGGTGCGCAGCGTGTCCTCGCTCAGCGCCGACACCGCGATGGTGCGCTTCAGCACGATCCGCACCGATCCGGGCGCACAGGCGCAGGTCCCTCAATTGTGGGCCGCAGTCATCAAATACCGCTTCAGCGGCGCGGCGATGAGCGCGGCCGACCGGATGATCAACCCGCTGGGCTTCCAGGTCGTGCGTTATCGCCGCGACGCCGAAGTGCTGGCCGAAACAGCGCCGGTGGCATTGCCGAGCCAGCCGGTCAGGCTCCAGCCAGCCCAGCCACCGCAATGAAGCGCGCGCTTGCCTTGATGCTGATGTTCGCCACGCCAACCGGCGCTGCTGCTGCGCAAATGATCGAAAGCGATGCGCGCGTCGCGACGGTGGCTTATGCCGCAGGCAGCGTGGTTCCATTGCGTACCGCAGCGGGCAACAGCTTGGCGATTATCTTCGCACCGGGTGAACGCATCCTGGGCGTCGAAGTCGGCGATCCGGAGGCGATCGAGGTGGCGCTGTCGGGCACCACCGACAGCCTGGTCGTGCGGACGCTGCGCGCGCCTGCCAATCCGGCGCTGACCGTGCGCACCAACCTGCGGCAGTACAGTTTCGACGTGAAGGTCGGGCCAGCCAACGAAGCGGCCTATACGGTGCGGTTTACCTATGGTCCGGAGACGCCGACTACCCGCCCCGCGCCGACCACTGCGGGCGCGATGGTGGGCAGCTACAAGCTTTCCGGCACCCTGGTCTTGCGTCCGGCCCGGATCAGCGACGACGGCGTGCACACCTACCTCGAATGGAGCGAGGAGCAGGCGCTGCCTGCGGTCTTCGCGCTCAACTCGCTCGGCGAGGAGGAGATGGTCGACGGCTATATGCGCGACGGCATTTTCACCATCGACCGCATCAACCCGGTGCTGGTGTTCCGCATCGGCAAGAAGACGGCCAAGGCCGAACGGCTCCGCAACTAGGAAGCGACGCACATGGACCCTGCCACGCCCGCCCCCCAGGACGATGTCCGCCCGCTGGTTGCCCGTCCGGTCAACAACCGCGCCGCGTGGATTTTCGGCGGCGTGCTCGCCATTGCCGCGATCGGACTGTTTTCGACGCTCGAAGCGCGCCGCAGCGGCGTCGTGAGCCCGGCCACCGCGCCCGCGCTCGACTACGGCCCCGGGGTGATCGCCCCGCCGCCCGCATTGGCCATCCCGGGCGGATATGCCGAACTCGACCCCTCGGTGCCGGCATTCGCTACGATGATTCCACCGCGCAATGCCATCCCTTACACGCTGCCCGGCGTCCCGACCGCGCCGCGCGCGTTTCAGCCGGGCTATATACCGGGTCCGCCGATTGTTCGTCCGCCGGTCTTTGTCGGCAATGATCCCGATTCGGTGAACTATCGCCCGCCGGTGGCCACCGGCCCGACCCCGCCCGATCTCGATGCACTGCCCGCCAACTCGCTGGCGGGCGGGCGGGCCCGGGCTGGACGCTTCGCCAACCCGGCGACCACCGTGCCGCAGGGCGCGGTAATCCAGGCAGTGCTCGAAACCGCGCTCGATTCCAACCGCCCCGGCTTTGCCCGCGCGATCGTCAGCCGCGATGTCCGCAGCTTCGATGGCAGCCATGTGCTGATCCCGCGCGGCAGCCGCTTGTTCGGCGAATACAAATCCGACCTCGGCCAGGGCCAGAACCGCGCATTCATTCAATGGCAGCGCCTGACCCGGCCTGACGGGGTCCAGATCGCAATTGACTCGCCCGCCGCCGATCCGCTCGGGCGGGCGGGGGTGAAGGGCAGCGTCAACAGCCATTTCCTCGCCCGCTTCGGTGCCGCGATCTTGCAATCGACGCTCGATATCGGCGTGGGCCTCGCCACCAGCCAGGCCACCAATGGCACGGTCATCCTCGGCCTGCCCGGCAGCACCCAGCAGCTGGTCCAGCCCAATTCGGAAAGTGTGCGTCCCACGCTCAAGGTTCCCCAAGGGACCAGCGTTTCGGTGTTCGTTGCGCGCGACCTCGACTTCACTTCGGTTGAGCAATGAACGCCCCGCCGCAGAACATCTATCTCGAGAGTTACCTCGCCCCGCTCGCGCCCTATCTGGCGCGGCCCGAAGTCACCGACATCTACGTCAATCGTCCAGGCGAGTTGTGGCTGGAAACGCTCGGCAATGCGCCCGAACGGCTCGATGCGCCCGAACTGACCAATAGCGTCCTTGCCCGGCTGGTGCGGCAAATCGCCGCAGTGAGCGCACAGGGCATCAACCGCGAGCATCCGCTGCTCGCCGCCAGCCTGCCCAGTGGCGAGCGCGTCCAGGTCGTCATCCCGCCCGCGACCCGCGGCGAGATCGCGCTGGCGCTGCGCAAGCATGTGGTCGCCGGCCTCGCGCTCGAAGACTACCAGCGCAGCGGCGCACTCAAGGCAACCGCGATGACCACCGCGAGCGAGGCCGAAGCCACAGCAGCCCCGCTCGATGCCAGCAAGGATCCGGTCGTGCTGCTGCGCGAGGCGGTTCGCCAGCGCCGCAACATCCTCATTTCGGGCGGCACCTCATCGGGCAAGACCACCTTCCTCAACGCGCTGCTGCGTGAGATTCCGCGCGAGGAGCGGCTGCTGCTGATCGAGGATACCCCCGAACTCCAGCTGGTGCACGATAACGCGGTCGGGCTGGTCGCCGCGCGCGGCTCGCTGGGCGAGGCCGAAGTCTCGGCCGAGGATTTGCTGATCGCCTCGCTCAGGATGCGGCCCGACCGGATCATCCTCGGTGAAATTCGCGGCTCCGAGGCGGTGACCTTCCTGCGCGCGGTCAACACCGGGCATCCCGGCTCGCTCAGCACGATCCACGCCGATAGCCCGCTGCGCGCGATCGACCAGCTGGCGCTGCTGGTGCTGCAAACCGGCACGCGCATGGCATGGGACGACGTGGTCAAATACGTCCGCCGCAGCCTCGATATCATCGTCCAGCTCACCCGCACCGGCGGCAAGCGCGAGATCGCGCAGATCATGGTGGTGGATTGAACGCTCGGGCGGCACGCAGACGATAGTCAATGGCCGTTAGCTAATGGTCGTTTGACCATAGGCAACAGCGTGTTAGCTTCCCGCCGCGCCCGCCCACTCAGGGCGAGTCGAAATCAGGGACTTGGGGGCAAAACAGCAGAGGCAGCTCCCGCGGTCCGGTAGCTTGAGCAAGACTTTCGTTGGCCTGAAAAGGGTCGCCCAGCGGAACCCAACATGGAGAAAATCATGCGTATTATCTGGGCGAAACTGGCGATTGCGATCGCCGCTGTATTTACCGTGGCGGCGACCCCGGCGATGGCGCAGGCCACCCGCACGTGGGTTTCGGGCGTGGGCGACGACGTCAATCCTTGCTCGCGCACCGCGCCGTGCAAGACCTTTGCGGGGGCGATTTCCAAGACCGCCGCCGGCGGCGAGATCAATACGCTTGACGATGGTGCCTATGGAGCGGTGACGATTACCAAGTCGATCACGCTGCGTTCCGATAGCAACGAAGCGGGTGTGCTCGCAACACTGGGCAGCAGCGGCATCATCATCAATGCCGCCGCGACCGACAAGATTATCATCGACGGGCTCGATATTTTCGGCGCCGGAACCGGGCTTAACGGCATCCGGGTCCTCTCGGCCCGCGTTGTGGCGATCCGCAACACCATCATCCATGGCTTCCTGAACGGCGGCACGGGCAACGGCATCCTGATCGCCTCGACGACTCCGGTCAGCCTGTCGGTGAACGATTCGTTCGTGTCCGACAACAACGTTGGCGTCAATGTGCTGAATACCGCCGGCACCGGCAGGGCCCGCGTCCACAATTCGGCCATCATCGACAACACCAACGCGGGCGTTCGCGTCACCAACGCGATCAACTCGGCCGACATTTCGGGCAACCAAATCGTCCGCTCGACCAAGTCGCTTGATATCGTTACCGGCGGCGTGATCAGATCCAGCGGCGACAATGTGCTCGACGCCGGCGACGCGCCGACGATCGTCCCGAAGGGCTGATCGCAAGCGCCCATACCGTTAAGGCCGCTCCCGCCCCGCGCGGGGGCGGCCTTGTCATTGAGCGTGCGACGGAATCGTCACGGATTGCCGCCCGGCTCTCCGTCATTACGGGTCGTTCGGTTGCAGCGGCCTAGCCAGAGCCTCGCTCGGTTGCCTGCCGCATCGCGCCGTGCGAGCGCCGGACAGGCAGCGCGGCGGCACAAGAGTGGAGCGCAACCATGCCGCCAGTTCGCAATTCGGCCGGCTTGTCGGAAGGACCGCCGCGCGTCGGATTGCTGACCGGCGTCCGCGAACTGCTGCGGCTGCTCCGCCATGCCAAGGGCGATGGTCCCAAGCATCTGATCGCCGCGATTGTCGCCACGGCGCTGGCGACGAGCGCCGACATCGCGTCGCTGGTGCTCCTGCAACGCGCCGCTACGGGCCTGCTCGGCGGCGGACGCCAAACCGTGGGCCCGACACTGTTGGTCGCTTTCCTGGCTGCCGCGCTGACCGGGTCGATGCTGCGGTTCTGGGCCCAGCGGCGCACGGTGATCGCGCAATACGCCTTGACCGAGGCGCTGGCCGTAGCCGCCTTCACCAATCTGCAGAACCAGGACTATGCCGAATATGTGGCCAACGGCGCATCGGAAGGCTTTGCCACCTTCGACCGGTTGCAGATCGTCAGCTTCAACGCCCTGGCACCGCTGATCGCCGGCACAGCCGCGCTGCTCACGGTCGTGGCATTGCTGGCGACCCTGGTGGTCCTCTATCCCGGATCGGCCCCGCTGGTTGCCATGGCGATCCCCGTGCTGGCGATCGTGCTATTGCGCCGGGGAAAGACCGGACAGGTGGCGGGCCTTTCCACCTTGGCGCGCGCGCGCGCGCGCCTGCTGTTCGAGGCGCGCCACGCGTTCCGGGACATTTTCATGATCAATGCACAGCAGCGGATGTGCGAAGACTTCGCCGGTCTGGAACACGCCTTTCGGCAGCGCCAGTCCCAGGCGATCCTCGCGGCGCAATCGTCGCGCCACGGGTTCGAGATCGCCGTGCTGGGGGCTGCCCTGATCTTGGCGCTCAGCGCGTCCCCGGCGCAAGTGGCGGACTTATGGTACCTCCCCGCGTTGGGGGTGCTGGCGCTCGCCGCGCTCAGAATGCTGCCATCGCTGGCAACGCTGCGCTCCTCGCTCCACCAGATCGGCCAGCACGGCGACGTCACCGGCGACGTGCTCGCGCTGCTCGAACGCAAACCGCGCCGGGCCGCAGCCGCGGGCGCCGTGCCGCGCCTCGATCGCGAAATTCGTCTCGACGGGATTACCGTGCGCCGCGCCGGGCGACCCGATACCTTGCGCTGCCTGGACCTGACCGTCCCGCGCGGCGCGCGGATCGGCATTGTCGGAGCCAGCGGATCGGGCAAATCGACCCTGCTCGACGTCATCTGCGGCGCGCTCCAGCCCGACGGCGGCGCGGTGCTGATCGACGGGGTCGCGCTCGATCCGGCCGGCAGCACCGCCTGGCGCGACCGCATCGGTGTGGTCTCGCAGAATTCCGCGCTGCTTGGGAGCACGCTGCGCGAAGCGGTGACCTATCCCCAGCACGCCGGGGAGATCGACCAGGCACGCTTCGCCGCGGCGGTCACGGGATCGGGTGTGGCGGCCATGGCCGGGAACTTTGCCGCCGGACTGGACACCGAAGTCGGCGAGGCGCTGGCGACGCTGTCGGGCGGTCAACGCCAGCGGCTGGCGTTGGCCCACGCGCTGTACCGCGCCTGCGATCTGCTGCTGCTCGACGAAGCCACCGGGCAGCTCGACGGCGAAAGCGAACGCGCGGTGATCGAGGCGATTGCCGCCCTGCCGCACGACCTGACCATCGTCGTGGTCACGCACCGCCCGGCGCTGCTCGAATGTTGCGAAGTCACCTATTCGTTGGAAGACGGCGTGCTTCGCCAGACGGTGTAGTTACATCGGCAGGGTCAGCCGCTCATAGCGATCGAGGTGGTAGTCGGCCGAGCCGAACTCGTGCTCGATCATCGTTGCGCGCTTGAAGTAGTGGCCGATCGCCAGTTCCTGCGTGATGCCGATCCCGCCGTGGGTCTGGATCGCGTTCTGGCCGACGAATTTGGCCGAGCGCGAGACTTTCGCCTTGGCGAGGCTGACCGCGGCCTTGCGCTGGTCGGCGGGTAAATCGAGCTTGAGCGTGCCCATCAGCGTCATCGAGACGATCTGCTCGACCTCGCCGAACATGTCGGCCATCCGGTGCTGGAGCACCTGGAACTTGCCGATCGGCTGGCCGAACTGCTTGCGCTGGCGGCTGTAATCGAGCGTGCCCTCGTGCAGTTTGCGCGTCACGCCGCAGGCTTCGGCGCAGACCGCCATGGTCGCTTCGTCGACCACCCGCTCGATCAGTTCGATCCCGCCGGGGAGCAGTGCGTCGCCGGGGATCGCGACGTTCTCGAAATAGACTTCCGAAGCGCGGCTGCCATCGACCGTGGGATAATCGCGGCGGGTGATGCCGGGCAAAGTGGCGTCGATCAGGAACAGCTCGACGCCCTCGCGCTCGCGCTGCCCACCGCCGGTGCGCGCGGTGACGAGGTAGTGGCTCGCCCATTGCGCGGCATAGACCACGCCCTTGTGGCCATTGAGCACATAGCCGCCGCCATCCGCCTTGGCGCTGGTGCGCAGATTGGCGAGGTCGAACCGGCCCTGCGGTTCGGCATAGGCGAAGGCGATGATCGCGTTGCCCGCGATAATCTCGGGGATCACCGCATCAGCCATCGCCCCGCCCACCGCCTTGAGCGCGCCGCCGCCGATCACCACGGTGGGCAGATAGGGCTCGATCGCGATCACTTTGCCCAGCTCTTCCATCATGATCATATTTTCGAGCGCGCCGCCGTCCATCCCGCCATGCGCTTCCGCGAAGGGCGCGGAGAGCAGCCCCAGCTCGCTCGCCAGCGCTTGCCAGATGCCCGGATCGCGGCCCTCGGGGCGCTCGATCATCTTGTGGCGGGCCTCGAACCCGTAGGTATCGGCGAGGAAGCGCGCGAGCGTATCGCGCAGCATGTCCTGCGTTTCGGTATAGCTGAAATCCATCTCGTCGTATTCCCCTCAATTCGGGGACACTATACTAATTAGCCCCCGATGACTGGCCAATGCGCGCCGCCTCCGCGCAGCCTAATTAGTATAGTGTCCCCGAAATAAATTAGAGCCCCAGCACCATCTTGGCGATGATGTTGCGCTGGATCTCGTTCGAGCCGCCATAGATCGTGGTCTTGCGCGCGTTGAAATAGGTCGGCGCGGCGCGGTTGGCATAGTCGGGGCCGATCGGATGCTCGTTGTCCCCCTCCCCGAACCCGCGGAAATAGGGCGCGCCATAATGGCCCGCGGCTTCCAGCGTCAGCTCGGTCAGGCGCTGCTGGATTTCGCTGCCCTTGATCTTGAGCAGGCTCGATTCGGGCCCGGGCCCCTTGCCCGAAGCCTCGCCCGCCAAAGTGCGCAGCTCGGTATATTCGAGCGCGGTCAAATCCATCTCGAGCTCGGCCACCTTGCGGCGGAAGAACGGGTTGGCGAGCAGCGGCTTGTCGCCGTCCATTTCGGTCGTCGCGATCTTCTTGACCCGCTCGATCCCGCGCTTGGACGAAGCCACCCCGGCAATCCCGCTGCGCTCATGCGCCAGCAGGAACTTGGCGCAGGTCCAGCCCTTGTCCTCCTCGTAAATCCGGTTGGCGATGGGGACGCGGACATCCTCGAGCCACACTTCGTTGACCTCGTGCTCGCCGCCCAAAGTGATGATCGGGCGCACGGTGATGCCGGGCGATTTCATGTCGATCAGCAGGAAGCTGATGCCCTCCTGCTGCTTCGCATCGGGATTGGTGCGCACCAGGAAAAAGCCCCAGTCGGCATGCTGCGCCATCGTCGTCCAGGTCTTCTGGCCGTTGACGATATAATCGTCGCCGTCACGGACCGCCTTGGTGCGGAGCGAGGCAAGATCGGAACCCGCCCCCGGTTCGGAATAGCCCTGGCACCACCAGTCGTCGCCCGAGAGGATGCCCGGCAGGAACCGCGCCTTCTGCTCGGGGGTGCCGAAAGTGTAGATCACCGGGCCGACCATCGCGATCCCGAACGGCAGGATGCGGATCGCATCGGCGCGGGCGATCTCCTCGGACCAGATGAACCGCTGGGTCGGGGTCCAGCCGGTGCCGCCATATTCGACCGGCCAGGCCGGCGCGATCCAGCCCTTTTTGGCGAGCACGCGGTGCCACGAGAGGAAGTCCTCCTTGGCCAGCTCGTCGCCCTCGTCCTGCTTGCCGCGCAGCACTTTGGGATAGTTTTCGGCAATGAAGCTGCGCGCCTCGGCCTGGAACGCCAGATCCCCAGGGCTGAATTCGATGTCCACGGCGAGTCTCCCGATTGGTGGCCGATTAACTGTGCGGTTAATTCAGCACTGTTGGGCGGTGGATGTCAAAGGGAACGTGGGGGGTGGGAGGCGATCGACTAGCTCGGCAAAAACCCAAGTTCGTAGACCATCGGCCGCAGCTTGGCCCCCAGCGCCGCGTAGGCCCCCTTGAACGGATCGAAATCGGTCAGTTCGCTATCGCCATAGGCTTCGAGCGCGCGGCGAATCTGGTACCAGCCAGCATCGGGCCGGGTGAGCTTGAACTCTTCGCGGATTTTGCGCGGGAACTGGGTGGCATGATAGCGCCGCCACAGCTTGCGGCCTTCATCGAGCACCGCCTGCGCCTCTGACGAGAACACCATGCCCGCCATGTGCCGGACCATGAAGTCGCTTTCGAACCGGCCCTTCGCGCCGACCTCGGTCTCGGTAAAGGGGATGAAATGGTTGACCAGCGACCAGTCGCGCTCGTTCCAGCGCAGCCCATCGGCTCCGGCGGAGAGATTCTTGCCCGCGAAAAGCATCCACCCCAGACAATCGGATTTGAATTCGTCGGTAAGCGGCTGTGAGGGTTGCAAGAACTGGTCGCTATGGTTTGACGTGACCCCCACTTTTCATCCAGCGGCAACCAGAGACCGACCGGTGTTGTCGCGCATGAGCGCGGTTGAAGCAACGGGCGGGTTTAAACCCGCCCGTTGCTTTTCGAGTTCGGCGGCGAAGGCCGCCGGGGTGGCGTA
>DASZZS010000016.1:0-460549 GCA_035543295.1 Novosphingobium sp. | reverse complement strand
TTCCATCGTCGCCTTGTCGGTCTCGATCTCCGCCATGATGTCGCCCGACGCCACTCTGTCGCCCACCTTGACCAGCCATTTGGCAAGCGTGCCCTCCTCCATCGTCGGGGACAGCGCGGGCATTTTGATCTCGATCGGCATGGGTCGCTTCCGGTCCTCTCGGGCACAGGTCTTTCCGCACTCGTCATTGGCCAAAATGGCGGCGCGGAGCAAGGTTCTTGCGCGCAATGCGATTGTGGCGGATATCGTGGCGCCGGGGAGCGGGGCATGCGGGTCTATCTGGTAATCATGGACGAGACCGACGAGGCCGCGATCGCGCTGCGCTTCGCCGCGCGCCGGGCCGAGAAAACCGGCGGCGCGGTGCATATCCTCGCGCTGATCCCGCGGCAGGAATTCGTTGCGTTCGGGGGCGTCCAGGCGACCATCGAGGCCGAGGCGCTGGCCCGCGCCGAAGTGCTGGTGACCAGCGCGGCGGGCAACCTCGCCAGCGAAAGCGGGCGGATGCCGGTGATCTCGGTGCGGCAGGGCGAAGGCGAAAAGGTGATCCGCGAATATTTGACGGAGCATCCCGAGGTATCGGCGCTGGTGCTGGGCGCGGCGGCGGATGGTGGGCCGGGCCCGCTGGTGACGCATTTCGCGGGACAGACCGGGCAGCTGCCCTGCCCGCTCTACATTGTTCCCGGGACAATCAGCGACGCGGATCTGGACCGGCTGGCCTAACGTCGCTTGCCCTGGTGCTTGATATTGCCCGGACGCCCGCGTTTTCCGGCCGTAGGCTTGCCCTTGACCGGAGGCTTGCTCCCGCGCCGCTCGATCGCCGCGCCGCCGCTAAACTCCGCAGGTTCGAACTTGAGCGCGCCGGTCAGCGGATTGGCTTCGGCCAATTTCAGCGTCAGGATATCGCCCATCGCGAAACTCATCCCGGTGCTTTCGCCGCGCATGACTTGCGACTTTTCGTCATAGGCGAAGCGCTCACGCCCCAGGGTCGAAACCGGGACCAGCCCGTCGCCGCCCAGCCCGATGATCGTCGCGAACAGGCCAAAGCGCTGGACCCCGGTAATCCGGCATTCGAATGTCTCGCCGACCCGGTTCGATAGCCAGGCGGCGACGTAGCGGTCGATGGTCTCGCGCTCTGCCGCCATCGCGCGGCGCTCGGCGGCGCTGATCGCCTCGCTGACTTTGCCGAGATCGTCGCGGTCGCGGTCCGACAGCCCGGATTTCGCGGGTAGCTTGCCTTGCGGCGCGGGCTGCTCAAGCCCGAACCCATCGACCAGCGCGCGGTGGACCAGCAAATCGGCATAGCGGCGGATCGGCGAGGTGAAATGCGCATAGCTGGCCAGTGACAGTCCGAAATGCCCCATGTTGCGCGGACCGTAATAGGCCTGGGTCTGGCTGCGCAGCACCGCCTCCATTATCAACGCCTTTTCAGTGTTGTCCGACACGTCTTTGAGGAGGCGGTTGAATAGACCGGGGGTGATCACCTGTCCCAGTGCCAGCTTCTTGTCGAAGGTGGCGAGGTAGTCCTTGAGCGCTACCAGCTTTTCTCGGCTCGGGACCTCGTGGACACGGTAAACCACCGGGGCGACCTTGCTTTCGAGCGCTTTGGCCGCCGCGACATTGGCGGAAATCATGAAATCCTCGACCACCCGGTGCGCGTCGATCCGCTCGCGCAGCCGGATTTCGGTGATCCGGCCCTTGTCGTCGAGCATCACCCGGCGTTCGGGCAGGTCGAGATCGAGCGGATCGCGCTCGCTTCGCGCCTTGGCCAGTGCGCGCCAGCAAGCCCACAGATTGTCCAGTCCCGTGCCCGCTTCACCCGAATCGATCCGCATTTGCGCATCTTCATAGGCAATAACCTCATGAATTCGCACCACTGCGCGGTTGAAGCGCCATGACGTCACCTTGCCCTGCGCGTCTATTGCAAGATGGCAGGCCATCGCCGCGCGATCCTCGCCAGCGCGCAAGCTACAGACGTCGGCGCTGAGCACTTCGGGGAGCATCGGCACCACCCGGTCGGGGAAATAGACCGAGTTGCCGCGCTGGCGGGCCTCGCGGTCGACCTCGCCACCGGGGCGCACATAGAAGCTGACGTCGGCAATCGCGACCAGCGCGCGGAAGCCGCCCGCGCCGTCCGGCTCGGCCCAAATCGCATCGTCATGGTCGCGCGCGTCGGAAGGATCGATTGCGACGATGGGCAGGTGACGCAAATCCTCGCGCTTCTCGGTGCTGAGCGGCAGTTTGGCGGCCAATTCGGCTTCGGCCAACGTTTCCTCGGTAAACGCATTGGGAATGCCGTGCTTGTGGATCGCGATCAGGCTGAAGGCGCGCGGTGCGAGCGGATCGCCCAGCACTTCGGTGATTTTGACCCCCGAGCGCGGGCTGCGCCCGGCGGGTTCGGCCATGACCAGATTGCCGGCTTCCGCGCCGCCGAGGTCGGCAATTGGCGAAGCGTGGCGTTCGCGCTTGTCGACCGGGGCAAGCCAACCCTTCCCCGCCCCGTCGATCTCCACCACGCCGAGCAGCTGATCGCCCCGGGTGGGCAGCTTCTTCATCGGATGCGCGCGCCAGCCCTGTCCAGCCTCTTCGGTGCGCGCCAGCACCCGGTCGCCCTTGCGCAGCGCGACATGGCCTTTGCGATCGACGATCCGGATGCGCGGCGGCAAGCTCGCGTCATCGGGCGACCAGCTATCGGGCACCGCAATCGCTTCGCCATCTTCGATCTCGACCACGCGCAGCACGGTGACTTTGGGCACCCCGCCCATCCGGTGGAACGCGCGCTTCTCGCCGTCGATCAGCCCTTCGTCGGCCATGTCGCGCAGCAGCGCCTTGAGCGCGATCTTCTCCTGCCCGTGCAGCCCGAAGGCCTTGGCAATCTCGCGCTTGCCCGCCGGGGTGGGCGAGCTGCCGATGAAATCGAGGACCTGCTTGGATGTGGGCAAGCCGGGGTTAGGTTTGGGTGGTCGCGCCATCTATGGCTTGGCCAGCGGTGCGAAGTCTCCACCCGGAACCGCCGAGGAGATCGGGCTTTCGCTGCCATCGGCGGCACGCGCGCTGACCCCGAAGATCCAGTCATCGCCGCGCACGCCTTGGAGCCGCGCGCTGGTTGCCGCGGCATCGGCGATCAGCGGCGCTTCCCAGTCGCGTGCGTCGGTACGGCGACGCCACACCGCGTAGCCCACTGCGCCCGGGACAGTCGCCCATTTGACATCGGTGAAGGTCTGCACGGCTGCTTCCGCCGTTGCCTTGGGCGGCATCGGCGCGCGTGCCAGCGCCGCCAGCGCCGCGACGTTGAGGCGCGTCACTTTGGCGAGATAGGGGAAGTCAATCTGGTCGGCGGTATCGCCATAGGTCACCCCGTTCTCGACCCGCAGATCCTGGTGCTGGTGATCGTAATTCTCCACCGCGACCGAGAAGCGCACCGCCGGATAGCCGAGCTCCTGGAATGGCAGATGATCGCCGCCGCGTCCCATCCGGTCGGCGCGCCAGACCTGCCGCACGAGCAGCTGCCCGGAAAGGCCCGCGATGAACCGCGACAGGTTCCGGCTGGGGCTATCGTTCTCGCCGCCGTAGCGCCGTGCGGCAGCGCGCACCGCATCGGTCGAATCGCCGCGCGGCCCTTCGGAGAACACGCGCACGTGGCTATCGTCGACCAGCCCGTCCGAGCCGCGCGAATTGCCGACGATATCGTTGTTGAGTACCGCCTTGACCGTCCAGCCCTGCGCCTTGGCGTAGTCGGCAAGAAGTTTGCCGCCGAACAGCCCCTGCTCCTCGCCCGAGAGCACCGCATAGACGATGGTGGTGGGGAAGCGCTGCCTGGAGAGCACCTGCGCGGCTTCGAGCACCAGCGCGACCCCCGAGCCATCGTCGTTCGCACCCGGCGCATCGGCGGTGGCGTTCATCACATCGGTGACGCGGCTGTCGATATGGCCTTGGACAATGACGACCTCGTTGGGCCGCTCGCTCCCGCGCTGGATCGCCACGACATCGACCAGCCGCACCGGCACCTTGATCCGGTCGCCGCTGACCATCCGCTCGGGCAGCGTGATCTCGAGGCAATTGCCGCAGGCGCGCGAGGTTTTGCGCAATTCCGCCTCGGCCCAGCGCCGCGCGGCGCCGATCCCGCGCTTGCGGTCGGTCTGCGATGACAGTGTATGGCGCGTCCCGAAGCCGACAAGCGTGTCGATATCGGCGCGCATCCGCGCTTCGGACACTGCCGCGTCCGGGGCGGCGATGGCCGGGGCGGTCGCCAGCAGCGCGAGCGGCAAGGCAAGTTTGCGGATCATGGACGCCAAGCGCGTCAAAACGAAACCGGTTCCGTGCCGTAGCGGTTCGAGGCGGGCGAGGACTTGCGCACGCCCAGGACAATTACGATCAGCATCGGAAGCCACCCGAGAAATGCCATAGAGCCCTGTGCCTGCATCATGGTGAAGGGGTTTTGCGGTGTCCCGGCCCCCGGATCGGCGAGCACCGCGCTCATCGCTTCCATTTGCGCGGGCATTTGCGAAAGCGAATAGGCGTAGATCGCCCCCGGAATGGCAGCCCACCAGCCCGACAAATCGCTATCGTGGAGGCGGCGAACGAAGCTCGCGGCGAGCAGCAGCATCATGCCGACGCCGGTGACGATTCCCATCCACCCGATCGAATTGAACATCCCGCCCATCTGGCCCATGATCGCAGCATCGGTTTCCACTTCGCTCGCGCCCGATTGCGCGGCGGCGAAAGCTTGGGCGAATATCTGCATCATCAATGGCACCATCGTCACCATCGAGAGCACGGTGAAAACGATGTAGACCGCCAGCACGAAATACCAGAACGTCTGGCGCGCATCGCGACCGGTGAAGTTGAGCAGATTGCGCAGACCGTATTTGATTGCCCCCAACATCGCTGTTCCCCCTTGGTTGTGCTCAGTAAGCCCGCGCGACGTAAATCCGCTCGACCGCCGGTTCGCCGGTGAAGATGCAGGTGCCGCTGACCGGCGCATCGTCCAGGGGTGTGTTGCGGATCGTCAGCTTGAGCGCCTTGAGACGCGCCGTCACGGCCTCAAGCGCCGCGCCGCTTGGCTTCGACCAAACAAGTTCGACCCAGCCGGGATAGCGCTGGTGGGCGTTGTAGAACGCCTCTAGCGCGGCAAAGCTGTCGATCCCGCGATGGATATTGGCATCGCGGCGCGCAGTCGCTTCGGCGTGGAGTTCGCGCTGGATGCATTCGAGTTCGGTCGCGGCGGCGGAGAGGAACTGGTCGCGTTCCATCGCGTGGAAGTCGGGCTTGCCGTCCGCGCGCCACAGGCGGTGACGGCGCAGCACGCTGACCTGGCCCGCGGCGGCATCGCGCCCGCCGATCTCGAGGATCAGCGGGACGCCCTTCTTGACCCAGGCCCAGCGCTTTTGCGTGGCCTTGCCCGCGCGCTTGTCGAGCAGCACGCGGACCGGCTCGCCCAACGCGGACTGGACCAGCAGCTTGCGGCGGATCTCCTCGCAATAGGCCAGCAGCGCTTCGTCGCCCTCGTCATCGCGCAGCATCGGCAGGATCACGATCTGCTGCGGCGCGATCGCGGGCGGCACGCGCAGCCCGTCGTCGTCGCCGTGGGTCATGATCACCCCGCCGATCAGCCGGGTCGAAACCCCCCAGCTGGTGGTGTGGCACAGCTGCTGCCCGCCTTCCCTGTCCTGGTAGCGGATGTCCGAAGCCTCGGCGAAGCCAGTGCCAAGGTAATGCGAAGTGCCCGCCTGCAGCGCCTTGCCGTCCTGCATCATCGCTTCGATGCTGTAGGTCGCGACCGCACCGGGGAAGCGTTCGTTCTCGGGCTTCTCGCCCGCGATCACCGGCATCGCCAACGATTCCTCGGCGAAAGCGCGGTACATTTCGAGCGCCCGCAGCGTCTCTTCCATCGCCTCGGCGCGATCGGCGTGCGCGGTATGGCCTTCCTGCCACAAGAATTCGCTGGTGCGCAGGAACATCCGGGTGCGCATTTCCCAGCGCACCACATTGGCCCATTGGTTGGTGAGCAGCGGCAGATCGCGCCAGCTCTGCACCCAGCGGCTCATCGCCGCGCCGATCACGGTTTCGGAGGTCGGCCGGACGATCAGCGGCTCTTCGAGCTTGGCCTCGGGATCGGGGATCAGCCCGCCCTTGCCGTCGGCGATCAGGCGGTGATGCGTGACCACCGCCATTTCCTTGGCGAAGCCCTCGACGTGCTCGGCTTCCTTGGCAAAGAAGCTGAGGGGGATGAACAGCGGGAAATAGCAGTTCTCGACCCCCGCGGCCTTGATCCGCGCGTCCATCAGCGCCTGGATGCGTTCCCACATGCCATAGCCCCACGGACGGATCACCATGCAGCCGCGCACCCCGGATTCTTCGGCCAGCTCGGCCTCTGAGATGACCTCCTGGTACCAGGCCGCGAAATCGGCTTCGCGCGTGACGGACAGGGCATGACGGATTGCGGACACGGGTTATGGCTTTCGTAATTCGGACGTAGGCAGGGACCGGCGCTTGGCGCTTACTTGCCCAGCGCGTCGAGCTTTTTCTGCATCTCGGCCATTTGCGCGCGGAGCGAGGCGATTTCGTCCTTCTGGGCGCTGCCTGCTTCCGCCTTGGCATCGGTGCCGCCGGGGATGAAAGCCGAGGCGGCGGCCTTGAACATCGCGAGGTTCTGCTGGGCGAGCTTGGCCAGCGGATTATTGCCCATGCTGTCCTCGAATGCCTGGCGCAGCTTGGCCTGGTTGGTGCGAAAGTTGTCCATCGAGGCTTCGAGGTAATGCGGCACCAGGCTTTGCATCGAATTGCCGTACATGCCGATCAGCTGGCGCAGGAAATTGACCGGCAGCATCTGCTCGCCGCTCGATTCCTCGTCCATGATGATCTGGGTGAGGATCGAATGGGTGATGTCCGCCCCGGTCTTGGCGTCGAGCACTTTGAAGTCGGTCCCCTCGCGCGTCATCTTGGCGAGATGGTCCAGCGTGATGTAGCTCGACGACTGGGTGTTGTAGAGCCGCCGGTTGGCGTATTTCTTGATGACGACCGTATCGCCGTTGGCCTCTTTGCTCATCGTTTCGCTTTCCTGCCCGTGGAAGCCCTAGCGTTAGCACCTGCAACAACTGCATTGCAACATGCACAATGCTGCGCAGCAATATCTAACGCGCAAACCTGAGGCCGAGCAGCGTGAGCAGCTCATATTGGGACAATCCGCTGGCCGCCGATGCTTCGGGCAGCGCGTAATCGACCGAGACCCAATCGCCCTCCTGCAGCTGCGGCGCGGCGGTAAGATCGATGACGCTCATGTCCATCGAGACGCGGCCAAGCACGGGCAATGCCGCCTCGCCCGCGCGCAGCACGCCCTTGCCCGACCAGCAGCGCAAGTACCCGTCGGCATAGCCGAGCGCGACCACGCCGACGCGCATCGCATGGGGCGCGGTGAAGGTTGCGTTGTATCCCACGCTTTCGCCAGCAGTGAGTTCGCGCATTTGCATCAGCGCGACTTCGGGGCGGGCGACCTGGCGGATGGCATTCGCAAGCTCGGGGCGTTGGACACCGCCGTAGAGCGCAAGCCCGGGCCGCGTGAGATCGCCGTGATAATCGCATCCCAGCGCAATCCCCGCGCTGTTGGCCAGCGCGGCGCGGTGATGGCGGACCTGCTGCCGCGCTGCCAGCCAGCGGCCCTGCTGGAGCGCGTTGAGCGGAACATCCTCGTCCGCCGAGGCGAGGTGCGAGTGGAGCGTGTCGATCTCGAGCGCAGCGATGGCCTCGTCGCCCAGCGCCGCCAGCGGCAGGCCGAGCCGGTTGATCCCGGTATCGACCATCAAGTCGCAGCGTCCTCCTCCAGCACCCAGCCACAGCTGCGCTTGGTGGAGCGAATTGATCACCGGCTTGACCCCGGTGGCCTTGGCATAGGCGGCGTCGGCGGCGGTTAGCGGACCATGCAGCACCGCGATCGACTGCGGCGGGACGAGGCCGAGCAGATCGGCCACCTCACTCCAGTGCGCGACAAAGAAATCGGCGCAGCCTGCATCGCGCAGGATCGGCACGACTTGCCTTGCACCCAGCCCATAGCCATCGGCCTTGACCGCCGCCCCGGCTCGCGCCGCACCGGACATCTTGGCCAGCGCGCACCAGTTGGCAGTCAGCGCCTCGCGGTCGATCCCCAGCCGCAGCGCCGCTGGCGGCGGCTCAGGCGGGATCATCGGAGAAATCGCGCGGAGGCCCATCGGGTAGGCCCCACCAGGCGACGATCAGTGCCACGAGCACCACGACCCAAGTGTACCACAGCCCCGAAAATGGATTGCCAGTCTTGGCGACAATGAAGCTGGCAATGAAGGGCAGAAACCCGCCGAAATAGCCGGTGCCGATATGGTAGGGGATCGACATCGAACTGTAGCGCACCTTCGGCGGAAACATTTCCGCCAGCAGCGCCGCCACCGAACCATAGGTTGCCGCCGACAGCCCCATGAGGATCAGCAGTCCTGCGATGATGGTCAGTGTCTGAACCAATGTCGGTGTAACCTTGGGAGCGGTGAAAACCGTCGTCGCGGCGCCTTCTTCGATCTGCGCCTTGCGCGTCTTGGCATCGCTCCAGTCGAGTCCGCTGGTGGGTATCGCAATCCCGTAGCGTTCGAGCGCGAGCACTGGGCCGCTGTGCAGTTCATAGGCAATACCCGCGCCGGCAAAATCGCCCATCAGCTTGCCGCAATCGGTTTTCTGGACTTTTTCGAACGGGCTGTAGGAACAGTCCGGTCCGGTGATCGTCCACTCGGCTACCCCACTGCCGCTGGCCTGGGTGGCCGAGCCCATCAGCCAGAACGCCGGGAACAGCAGCAGCAGGGTCAGCGCATAGCCGATCACGATCGGCTTCTTGCGCCCGATCCGGTCGGATAGATGGCCGAACCAGACATAGAACGACATGCCGATCAGCGCGGCGATGCCGACGATGATCTCGGCCGTGGTATCCTCGATATGCATCGCCGATTTGAGGAACGACAGGCCGGAAAACATCGCGGTGTACCAGATCACGGTCAGCCCCGCGCCGACCCCGAACAGCGCGACGAAAATGCGCTTGGGATTGCCGGGATAGGTGAAGGCTTCCTTGAGCGGGTTCTTGGCCAGTTCGCCCTCTGCCTTCATCGCCACGAACACCGGGCTTTCGGACAGCTTGATTCGCATCCACAGCGAGATTGCCAGCAAGATGATGCTGAGCAGGAATGGCACGCGCCAGCCCCACTCGTTCCAGGTCGCGTCGCTCATCGCCAGTTTGCAGCCCAACACCACGATCAAGCTGAGCACAAACCCGCCGACCACGCTGGCCTGGATGAAACTGGTGAAAAAGCCGCGTCGGCCGGGCGGGGAATGTTCCGCGACATAGATCGCCGCGCCGCCATATTCGCCGCCGAGTGCCAGCCCCTGGAGGATGCGCAAGCCGATGACGATGGCCGGTGCTGCCATCCCGATGTTTGCGGCCGATGGCGTCAAGCCGACGCCTGCAGTCGCAATCCCCATCAACGTCACCGTGATGAGGAAGGTGTATTTACGTCCCAGCCGGTCGCCCAGATAGCCGAACAGCACCGCGCCGAGCGGGCGGAACCCGAAGCCGACCGCGAAGACCAGCCAGAACAACAGCATCTCGAGCGCCGCATTGCCCGTCGGGAAAAAGGTCTTCGACAGGATCGCGCCAAGCGTGCCGTAGATGAAGAAATCGTACCATTCGAAGATCGTGCCCGCCGAGGACGCCGCAATCACCAGCCGCATATCGGCCGCGCTTGGTGTATGGTGTGCTGCGGCCTCGGCCATCGTCGTCCCCCGGAAATTATTGCAGCCGCTCTAGCGAGCGTTTCAGGCCGAGGGAAGCGCGGCCAGCGCGGCGCGCCAAGACAGCAGGATCGCGGGGTGCCGTGCGGGATAGTCGGCAGCGCGCGCAATCGCGTCGAGCCCGGGCCAGGCCGGAAGCGCACCCCGCCCCGCCAGCCAGCGCGCGATTGCGGCTTCTGCCAGAACCAGTCCAACGCGGTCTGCGCCGATCGCCTCCCGGGCAAAGATTGCCGCAGCAGCCTGGCCGATGGCGCAGGCATGGGCGCGAATTCCCACCCGCGCAATACGCCCGGCCAAGTCCAGTCCGAGTCCGAGCACCACCGCACTGCCACAAGTTGGCGAACGCGCCTCGCCGTGTAGGTCGAGCCGATCATCGAGAGGATATTGCGCGAGACTGGTCGCCAGCCCGAGGACCTCGGGCGTATACAGCGTC
This sequence comes from Novosphingobium sp., assembly GCA_035543295.1. Lineage (GTDB taxonomy): Bacteria > Pseudomonadota > Alphaproteobacteria > Sphingomonadales > Sphingomonadaceae > Novosphingobium. Next base: position 450,321 of record DASZZS010000016.1, on the reverse strand, counting down.
GCGACGCTGGCCATCTTACTGTTTGAGCTTCTTGGTTTCCGATTCGGCCGCGGCGCGGCGGCGTTCGCCGATCATCTTGACCAGCGCGTCGCTGCTCGCATTGACGAACGGATAGCTGCGCGACTGGGTGATCCAGTCGGGCCGACCGCCTGCACCCCACACCGTATCGTAACCGAGCACCAGCACCGAGAACGCCAGCACGGCGATGATCACGCCCTTGAGCGCGCCGAACCCGAAGCCGAGCAGGCGGTCGATCGGGCCAAGCACCGAGTTGCGGCTCGCCGCGCCGAGCCGGTTGCCGAGCAATTTGACAATTGCGTAAGGCACTAGCAGCAACAGCGCGAAGGCCAGCACCGCGGCACCCGAAGGTGTCCCGATATACGGGATCAGCGCTGCGGTGAGCGGCGTATGCATGTAATGGATCGCAAACAGCGACAGCACCCATGCGGTGAGCGCGAGCACTTCCTGCACGAACCCGCGCATGAAGCCGGTAATGGCCCCCAGCCCCACCAGGAGCAGCACCGCAATGTCAAAACCCGTCATGTGAAGCGAAATTAGGTGTTCGCCATGATGCGGTCAACGAGATTTGGCAGCAGCGACAATTCGGCGAAGCGCACGCCCGGCACCGCTGGTCCCGCATCGGGCGGGCCGAAGGCGGCTTTGAACCCCAGCTTGCCCGCTTCGCGCACCCGGATACCGGCATGCGCCACCGGGCGAATCTCCCCGGCGAGCGATACTTCGCCGAACCAGGTCGAGTGCGCCGGCAGCGGTCTGTCGGCCAGCGCGGAGACCAGCGCGGCGGCGACCGCGAGGTCGGCGGCCGGATCGGACAGCCTATATCCCCCTGCGACGTTGAGATAGACTTCGGCCGAGGAGAAGTTGAGCCCGCAGCGCGCCTCGAGCACCGCGAGCAGCATCGCCAGCCGCCCGCTGTCCCACCCGACCACCGCTCGGCGCGGGGTCGCGCCGCTGGCGAGGCGAACGATCAGCGCCTGGATTTCGACCAGCACCGGCCGCGTTCCCTCGATCGCCGGGAACACCGCGCTCCCCGCCACCGGCTGTTCGCGGCCCGAGAGGAACAGCAGCGAGGGGTTGGCGACTTCTTCGAGCCCCTGCCCTGCCATCGCGAAGACCCCGATTTCATCGACCGGGCCGAACCGGTTTTTGAGGCCGCGCAGGATCCGGTACTGGTGGCTGCGCTCGCCCTCGAAGCTCATCACCACATCGACCATGTGTTCGAGCACGCGCGGCCCTGCGATGCTGCCGTCCTTGGTGACATGGCCGACCAGCACCAGCGCCACGCCGTTCTCCTTGGCGTAGCGGATCAGCTCGAACGCACAGCCGCGAACCTGGCTGACCGTACCGGGCGCGCCCTCGATCTGGTCCGAATGCATCGTCTGGATCGAATCGATCACCAGCAGTGCGGGTGGGGTCATGCCGCCAAGTGTGGTGAGGATATCGCGCACCGAGGTCGCAGCGGCAAACATGACCGGCGCGGAGGCCAGCCCCATCCGCTCGGCGCGCAGTCGCACCTGCCCTGCGGCTTCCTCACCACTGATGTAGATCGCGGCTCCGCCCGCCTGCGCCACGCGCGCGGCGCTTTGCAGCAGCAGCGTGGATTTGCCGATCCCCGGATCGCCGCCCATCAGGATCGCCGAGCCCGGGACCAGCCCCCCGCCCAGCGCACGGTCGAATTCGGTGAGCCCGGTCGGTCGCCGCTGCAACGCCTCACCCGGCGCGTCGAGCGGCTCGAATTCGAAAGCCCGCCCGCCCGAGGACAAATCGTGCTTCATCGAGAACACCGTTTCCGGCGCTTCCTCGCCCAACGTATTCCACTCCCCGCAATCGGCGCATTGCCCCTGCCAGCGGTGCGTCACGCTGCCGCAGGCGGCGCAGGAATAGCGGCGTTTGGGTTTGGCCATGACGCGGCTCTAAACGGAACGGATAGGGAACGCAATTGCCTTCGACCCGCAAATGCGCTTAGCATCGCCCATGCGCCAGAAGGAACTCCGCATTGCGTTGATTTGCTACGGCGGCGTCAGTCTGGCGGTCTATATGCACGGGGTCACCAAGGAGCTGTGGCATTTGGCGCGCGCCAGCCGCGATTTCATCGCTGGCGCTGATCCGAAAGGCGGGACAAGCCTGGTCTATCGCCGCCTGCTCGAAAGCATCGAGCAGGGCCACGCGCTGCGGCTGCGGGTGTTACCCGACATCGTCGCCGGGGCCAGCGCGGGCGGGATCAACGGGGTGTTCCTTGCCCAGGCGATCCATTCGGGCCAGTCGATCGAGCCGCTGACCCAGCTGTGGCTGGAGCGGGCCGACATCGACGTGCTGCTCGATCCCGAAGCGCGGCCACTGTCGCGGCTCGCCAAGTTCTGGGCGACGCCGCTGGTTTGGTGGGTGCTGACCCGTCCGGGCAACGTCGTCTCGGCCAGCGTCGCGCGGGAGACGCGCAGCGAGGTCCGCGCCAAGCTCTCGCGCCTGATCCGCTCGCGCTGGTTTGCGCCGCCGTTCGGGGGGCTCGGCTTTTCCAAGCTGCTCGCCGATGCGCTGGCGGCGATGGCGGCGAGTGAGCCCGAGGCCCCGCTGCTGCCGCACGAACACCCGCTCGACGTGTTCGTCACCACCACCGATTTCAAGGGCCATATGGAGGCGCTGCACCTCAACAGCCCCGCGCTGGTGCTGGAGAGCGAACATCGCCTCTCGATCGGGTTCCGTGCCGAAACCCCGCGCGAACCGGGACAGCCGTTGGCTCACGCCGCTGAGCTGATCTTTGCGGCGCGCGCCACCGCCAGCTTCCCCGGGGCCTTCCCGCCGCTGCTGATCGCCGAGATCGATACGCTCGCCGCCGAGCGCGGGCTCGACTGGCACAGCCGCGGCGAATTCGTCGCACGGATCATGCCCGAACACACTCGCCGCGGCGATGTCGACGGCGTTGCGCTGATTGACGGCTCGGTGCTGGTCAATGCCCCGTTCGCCGAGGCAATGGGCGTGCTGCGCGATCGCCCCGCGCAACGCGAGGTCGACCGCCGGTTCGTCTATATCGATCCACACCCCGATCCGGTCAGCCTGGAGGAGCGCGCCGACCCGCGCCCGCCGGGATTTTTCTCGGTCATTCTCGGTTCGCTCTCGGCGATCCCGCGCGAGCAGCCGGTGCGCGACAACCTTGAGCAGATCGCACAGCGTTCTCGCGAACTGGGGCGGCTCCGCGCGATCGTCGATGCGTTGCGGCCCGATGTTGACGATGCGGTGGGGAAACTGTTTGGGCGCACGCTGTTCCTCAACCGGCCGACCACCAAACGGCTCGCGGCATGGCGCAACAAGGCGCATCAGGCCGCAGCGGAGGAGGCCGGTTATGCCTTTCAGGGCTACGCACAGGTCAAGTTCGCCGAGATCGTCGACGAACTGGCCGAGCTGGTCCATGCCGCCGCACCGGGGCTGGCGCTGGCGACGCGCGACCCGATTGCGCGGCATCTCTCGGCATGGCTCGCCAGCCACGGGCTCGATCACCTCGCCATGTCGCGCGGCGGGGCGACGCCCGCCGCGATCAATTTCCTGCGCGAGCATGATCTCAGCTACCGCATTCGCCGTTTGCGCTTGCTCGCCCGGCGCCTGTCGCGCGACTGGGACGAAGTCGACGGAGTGACCGCCGAAGCGCGCGATCAGGCACGCGATGCGGTGTTCCGCGCGCTTGCGCTCTATTTCGCGCGCGAGCCGATTGCCTCGCTGGGCAGCGATTTTCCCGATATCGCGGCGCAGGTTTTCGCCGATCCGGGCGCGGTGCTGGCTGCGATTGCGCAGCGCCGCCAATTGCCCGCGACCGATCATGTGGTCGATGCGCTGCTGGTCGAGGCGATGGCCGCGATGGAACCTGCACTGCGCCGTCGGCTGCTGCTCGGCTACCTCGGGTTTCCCTATTACGACACGGTCACGCTGCCGCTGCTGCGCGGTGAGGGGCTGACCGAGTTCGACCCCGCCAAGGTCGACCGGATTTCGCCCGACGATGCGACTTCGATACGTACCGGCGGCTCGCGCGCGACACTGCGCGGGGTAGAATTCTACAATTTTGGGGCCTTCTTCAGTCGCGCCTACCGCGAGAACGATTATTTGTGGGGACGGCTGCACGGGGCCGAACGAATGATCGATCTGGTCGCCTCGACGCTGCCCGCCGGGTCGATTATCGAAGAACGCGAATTGCGCCGTTTCAAGCACGACGCCTTCGCCGCGATCCTCGACGAAGAGGAATCGCGGCTGCTCACCGATCCGGGGCTGGTCCCCGGGATCAGGGAGGAGATTGCGGCGATCGCTTGAGCACGTCATCCTGGCGAAGGCCGGGATCCAGTACCAATCGAACGATTCCGCGAAGCGTCGCCTTTTCTATGTTTGGGCAGGATCCCGGCCTTCGCCGGCATGACGGTTCATATTTGCTGCATTCCCAACTACCGGGCCTCAAGCACCATGTTGAAGGGTCCCTCGGTTGCCCGGCGAACCGATGCGAAGCCGCCCTCCTTGACGATCTGCGTCAGCCGCGCCTCCCCGGCTTGCGCCCCCAGCCCCTCGCCCACTTCCTGGTCGAGCGAGGTCGGCACGCAAATCATCGTCGAGGCGTTGTAATAGAGCCGTCCAACCGGGTTGAAGTTCTGCTCGGGCGCATCGCCGGCAATTGGCTCGACAATCATCCAGCTGCCGCCCGGCGCGAGGATCCGGCGCATATGCGCCGCGCAGCCGCGCGGATCGCCCATGTCGTGGAGGCAATCGTACATCGTGACGAGGTCGTAGCCGGTTTCTGCGATGTCCTTCGCCGCAGCCACTTCGAACTTTACCCGCTCGCCCAGCCCATGCGTTGCCGCGTGCCGCCGCGCTTCCTCGATCGAGGGCTCGTGGAAATCGTAACCGGTGAACTGACTGCCGGGGTAGGCCTCGGCCATCAGCAGGGTCGAGAACCCAACCCCGCAACCGACATCGGCCACCTTTGCGCCGCTGTGCAGCCTCGCTTCCATGCCATCGAGCGCGGGAATCCAGCCCTGGACGATGTTGTTGACGTAGCCGGGCCGGAAGAACGCATCGGTTGCGCAGAACAGGCATCCGGCATGATCGCCCCAGCGCACCCCGGTGCCGTGGCGAAAGCATTCTTCGACCTTGGCTTCGGATTCGATCATCGCCGCGACCAGCTCGAATGCGCCGGCCAGATAGACCGGGCTGTCCTTGTTGACGAAAACCATCGCCTGCTCGGGGGAAATGTTGAAGCTGTCGGCCTGCGGGTTGTAATCGATATAGCCATTGGCGCTCTGCGCCAGCGCCCACTCGCGGACATAGCGCTGATGCAGCCCGCCCGCACGAGCAGCGAGTTCCGCCGCGGTGGCCGGACCGGTCGCCAATGCATCGAACAGTCCAAGCCTGATCCCGATCCGGACCGTCGGTACGCTCATCGCACCGCCGATATCGCCGAGCATCTTGCCGACAAAGGCGTGAAATTTGGCTTCGTCGAGTGCCTGAGCCATGTCGCATCTCCTCATGCTGCTCGATGAGCAGTGAGCGACCCGGACGAGACGTTAGCACCCCGCCGAAAGAACGAAACCAAATTTACGGCAGACCGGCGCGATGCCGCAGCTAATCGGTCAGGCCTTCCACGCTTCCTTGAGCCGGTCGAAAAAGCCTTTCGATTGCGGGCATTCATCGCCGGTTTCGGTTGCCTGCAGCTCCTTGAGGAGTTCCTTCTGGCGGGCCGAAAGCTTGCTCGGCGTTTCGACCATGATCTCGACCACCATGTCGCCATGCCCGCGGCCTTGCAACACCGGCATCCCTGCGCCGCGCTTGCGCAGCTGCTTGCCCGACTGAATGCCGGCCGGGATCGGGATCGCATGGCGCGCGCCGTCGAGCCCGGGGATTTCGATCTCTCCGCCCAATGCGGCGGTGGTGAAAGTAATCGGCGCGCGGGTGATCAGCGTGGTGCCGTCGCGCTCGAACACCGCGTGGCGGCGGATGTGAATGAAGATGTAGAGATCGCCCGGCGGCGCGCCGAACGGTCCGGCTTCGCCTTTTTCGGCGAGGCGGATGCGTGTTCCGGTGTCGACCCCGGGCGGAATATTGACGTCGAGCGTCTGCGCCTTGTCGACTCGACCCTCGCCGCCGCACGAACGGCAGGGCTTTTCGATCACCTCGCCGCGGCCCTGGCAGGTCGGACAGGTCTTCTCGACCATGAAGAAACCTTGCTGCGCGCGCACTTTGCCGTGGCCGCCGCACAAATTGCAGCGGCGCGTGTCGGTGCCGGGTTCGGCACCCTTGCCGCCGCAGGGTTCGCAAGGGGTGGAGACTTCGAGTTCGATCTGCGCGGTCTTGCCATGGAAGGCTTCGTCGAGGGAGATTTCGAGGTCATAGCGCAAATCGGCACCGCGCCGCGCCTGCTGGCGGCCGCTGCCGCCAAACGCGCTGCCGAAGATCGTCTCAAAAATGTCGCCAAGGTCGGAAAAGCCGCCTCCACCAGTGGCACCGCCCATCCCGCCGTTCTCGAACGCAGCGTGGCCAAAGCGATCATAGGCCGCGCGCTTTTGCGGATCGCTCAGGCAGGCATAGGCCGTGCTGATGGCTTTGAACCTGGCCTCGGAATCGCCGCAGCCCGGGTTCTTGTCGGGGTGGCATTTCATCGCGAGCCGACGGTACGACGATTTAATCGCCGCATCGTCCGCGCCGCGCTCGACCTCGAGCAGTTCGTAGAAATCGGTTTCGGCTGTCGGCATCGTGGACCCCCGGCGCCTACCCCGCCCCGCACGATTGTGCCAAGGCGGGATGACGCATCACGCTGTGATCAGCCCTTGTTGTCGTCGACTTCGGAGAATTCGGCGTCGACCACGTCTTCATTTTCCGCCGCAGGAGCTTCTGCATCCGGAGATGCGGCAGCCGCCTGTTCCTTCTCGTAAATTGCCTGGCCCATTTTCATGGCCACTTCGGTCAGCGCCTGGGTCTTGGCGTTCATCGCCTCGGCGTCGCCGCTTTCGATCGCGGTCTTGGCTTCGGCGATGGCGGCTTCGATCTGGCCCTTGAGTTCAGCGTCGATCTTGTCGCCGTTCTCTTCAAGCTGGCGTTCGGTCGCGTGGACCAGGCTGTCGGCGTTGTTCTTCGCCTCGGCATCGGCACGGCGCTTCTTGTCTTCCTCGGCGAAGGCCTCGGCATCCTTGACCATCTGGTCGATGTCGGAATCGGACAGCCCGCCCGACGCCTGGATCTTGATCTGCTGTTCCTTGCCGGTGCCCTTGTCCTTGGCGCTGACGTTGACGATACCGTTGGCGTCGATGTCGAAGGTCACCTCGATCTGCGGCACGCCGCGCCGGGCGGGCGGAATGCCGAGCAGGTCGAACTGGCCGAGAATCTTGTTGTCGGCGGCCATCTCGCGCTCGCCCTGGAACACGCGGATCGTCACCGCCTGCTGGTTGTCATCGGCGGTCGAATAGATCTGGCTCTTCTTGGTCGGGATCGTGGTGTTGCGATCGATCATCCGGGTGAACACCCCGCCCAGCGTCTCGATGCCGAGCGACAGCGGAGTGACGTCGAGCAGCAGCACGTCCTTGACGTCGCCCTGCAGCACGCCGGCCTGGATCGCCGCGCCCATGGCGACGACTTCATCGGGATTGACCCCGGTGTGCGGTTCCTTGCCGAAGAACTCCTTCACCACTTCGCGCACGCGCGGCATGCGGGTCATGCCCCCGACCAGCACGACGTCGTCGATGTCGGCAGCCTTGAGGCCCGCGTCAGCCAGCGCTTTCTTCATCGGTTCCTTGGTCCGCTCGATCAGGCCTGCGACCATCTTTTCAAGGTCGGCGCGGGTGATCGTTTCGACCAGATGCAGTGGCGTGGTGGCACCGCCTTCCATGCGCGCGGTGATGAAGGGCAGGTTGATCTCGGTGGTCGCGGTGCTCGATAGCTCGATCTTGGCCTTCTCGGCGGCTTCCTTGAGTCGCTGCAGCGCGAGCTTGTCGGTGCGGAGATCCATGTTCTCCTTCTTCTTGAACTGGTCCGCGAGATATTCGACCAGCTTGCTGTCGAAGTCCTCGCCGCCCAGGAAGGTATCGCCATTGGTCGACTTCACTTCGAACACGCCGTCGCCGATCTCGAGGATCGAGACGTCGAAGGTGCCGCCGCCAAGATCATAGACCGCGATGGTTTTGCCGTCGTTCTTGTCGAGGCCATAGGCCAGCGCGGCTGCAGTCGGCTCGTTGATGATGCGCAGCACTTCAAGCCCCGCGATCAGGCCGGCATCCTTGGTCGCCTGGCGCTGCGCGTCGTTGAAGTAGGCCGGAACCGTGATGACCGCCTGGGTGACGGTTTCACCAAGGTACGATTCGGCGGTTTCCTTCATCTTCTGCAGGATGAACGCGCTGATCTGGCTGGGCGAATAGTCTTCACCCCCGGCCTTGACCCAGGCATCGCCATTCTTGCCCTTGACGATCGGATAGGGGACCAGCTCGGTGTCCTTCTTGGTCACCGGGTCGTCGAAGCGGCGGCCGATAAGGCGCTTCACCGCGAAAATCGTGTTGTCGCCATTGGTCACTGCCTGGCGCTTGGCCGGCTGACCGATCAGCCGCTCACCATCCTTGGTGAAGGCGACGATCGAAGGCGTGGTGCGCGCGCCTTCCGAATTTTCGATGACCTTGGGCTTGCCGCCATCCATCACTGCCACGCAGCTGTTGGTGGTGCCGAGATCGATACCGATAACTTTAGCCATTATTACCCCATCCTTGGACAAGTGTGACACCGCGCTGGTAGCTTCCCTAAGGTGGCGAAGCGGCTCGGCGGCTCGAAGATGGGGCGGATATAGGTGCGGTTTTGCTTGGCACAAGAGTTTGCGGACACTAGCGATGCGCGCAATTCCACCCGTCCTGAAAGGTGCCACCCAATGCCCGCGATCCGTCTCGTTCCCCTGATTGCGCTGGCGCTGGTGGCCTGCAAGCCTGCTGCGGAGCAAACGGCCGATGAAGCGGCATCGAGCGAGGTAGAGGCCAAACCCGGACTGAGTGCGAGCAAGGGCCGACTGGTCTTGCCGACCGTCACGGGCAACCCCGGTGCGGCCTATTTCACCCTTGCGAATAGTGGCGCGACGTCAGTCGTGCTGGGAGCGGTCTATGTCGATGGCGCTGACAAGGCGGAAATGCACCAGACCTCGGGCGGATCGATGGCCCCGCTCGCCACGCTTGAGTTGCCAGCAGGCAAAACCGACGAATTTGCGCCCGGCGGCAAGCATGTGATGGTGTTCGGCCTCGATCCCAAGCTGGCGTCCGGCGCGAGCGTGACCATGACGCTTACATTTGCCGACGGCGACAAGCTCTCGGCGCCGCTCACGGTCGAGAAGGCCGGCGCGACGATGGACCACGGGGACATGCCCTGAGCGCAGCGGAGGCCCCGATGGCCTGCCCGGCCGGCGGCGAGCGGCCGCTGACGGTGGGCGAGGTTGCGCTGGTCCGCAGTGTGTTCGGCGATGCCGTCGATCCCGCGCCGGTGCGGATCAGGCGGCGGCGGTGGTTTCCCTTTCAGCCGCGCCGGGTGACGATGGCCCCGATGGGCCACCTGCATTTTCATCCGCTATCGGCCAACTACTGCGACGATTTCAGCGCCGGCTCGCTGGGGCTCCAGGGCCATTTCATCCATGAGATGGCTCATGTCTGGCAGGTCCAGAAGCGCGGGCGGTTCTTCCTGCTGCTCAAACGCCGACCTTGGACGCGTTACGACTACACCATCAAGCCGGGCTGGAAATTGTCGCAATACGGGCTCGAGCAGCAGGCCGAGATTGTCCGCCACCTGTTCCTGCTGCGCCACAAGGCCGAGATCAGAGGCGCCCCGCCCCTCGCGGTTTATGAACAAATCGTCCGCTTTGGGGATTGATTACAGGCTGGAAAAATCGATCGGCCCGTCCTTGTCGAGCCAATCGTCCGCCGCGGGCATCGGGTATTTGAGGCCCGTCGCGCAGTTGAACAGCACGGCGCGCTCACCCGCGGTGACGAGCCCGTCGGCCAGCGCAGTGCGGTAGGCGGCAAGCGTTGCCCCGCCTTCGGGACAGAGCAGCAATCCATCATGTTTCGCGCAATCCTCGACCGCGCGGAGCGTGTCGGCATCGTTGACCGCCAGCGCCTTGCCGCCGCTTGCACGCACCGCGCGCAGGATCAGGAAATCGCCGACCGCTTTGGGTACACGGATGCCCGCCGCGATAGTTTGCGCGTTCTCCCAGCGTGTCGCGTGCTCGACACCGTCCTCGAACGCCTTGACGATTGGTGCGCAGCCGCTGGCCTGCACCGCATACATGCGCGGGCGTTCGGAACCGATCCACCCCAGCTGCTCGAGCTCGTCGAACGCTTTCCACATGCCGATCAGCCCGGTGCCGCCCCCGGTGGGATAGAAAATCGCGTCGGGCAGGTTCCAACCGAACTGCGCGGCAAGCTCCAGCCCCATCGTCTTCTTGCCCTCGATCCGGTAGGGTTCCTTGAGCGTCGAGAAATCGAACCAGCGGCCCTCGGTGGCGCCCTTACCGACGATCGCGCCGCATTCGTCGATCAATCCGTTGACCCGGTAGACCCGGGCGCCCTGTGCCGCGATCTCGCGGACGTTGATCTCGGGCGTGTCGTCGGGGCAGAACACGATGGTCTCGATCCCGCAGCGACTGGCATAGGCCGCCAGCGCCGCCCCGGCGTTGCCATTGGTCGGCATCGCGATGCGCGTGACGCCCAGTTCCCGGGCCATCGTCACCGCCATGACCAGCCCGCGCGCCTTGAACGAGCCGGTCGGCAGGCGGCCCTCGTCCTTGACCAGCACACCGGGGCCGCCCGACAATGGAATCGGCACCAGCGGGGTTTCGATTTCGCCCAGGCTGACGATGTTGCGGGCATGGCGCACCGGCAACAGCTCGCGCCAGCGCCACATATCGGTCTCGCGCGCTTCGAGCGCGTCGCGCGAAAGCTCCGCGCCGACGCCGTCCAGATCATAGCGCACCAGCAGCGGCCGACCCGTTGCGGATAGGCCATGCAGCCGATCCGCCTCATAGCGGTCGCCCGTCAGCGAACATTCGAGGTGGGTGACGAAGGTGGGGCGATCGGCAGTAAGGTTGGCATTGGCCGCGCGCACCTGCCTAGTCGCCCTTCTTCGCCACCGCCACCATCGCCGGGCGGAGCAGGCGATCCTTGATCATGTAGCCGGCCTGGAGTTCCTGCACGATCGTCCCCGGTTCCATATCCGCAGAGGGAACTTCGATCATTGCCTGGTGCTGGTTGGGGTCGAGCGGCAGGCCGACCGCGGCGATGCGGGTGATGCCATGCGCGGTGAACACCTTGTCGATCTCACGGCCGGTGGCTTCGAGCCCGGCGACGAGGTTCTTGAGCTTCTCATCCTCGCGCAAATCGGCAGGGATCGCTTCGAGCGCGCGGGCGAGGTTGTCCGATACGGAGAGGATATCACGGGCAAAGCCGGTCGCGGCATAGGCGCGGCTATCGGCGATGTCCTTTTCGAGGCGGCGGCGGACGTTCTGCGTCTCGGCCTTGGCATAGAGCACGTCCTGTTTGGCGGCCTCAAGCTGCTCTTGCAGCTCGGCCACACGGTCGCCATTCTTCTCAAGCAATTCCTCAGGAACGCCTTCCAACTCTGCGGCAACAGCCGGATCTTGCGGCTGCGTCTTGTCGTCCATCATGTCGTATTATTTCCAGCTATCCGATGAGCTTGCCCAGACTTTGGGCGGTGAAATCAACCATGGGCACTACCCGCGCATAATTCAACCGGGTCGGGCCGATTACGCCAACCACGCCGACCACTCTTCCCTCGCGGTCGCGGTAGGGCGAAGCGATCACCGACGAGCCCGAAAGCGCGAACAGCCGGTTCTCCGAACCGATGAATATCCGCGTCGCTTCGGCCTCGCGCGCCGAATCGAGCAGCTCGGCGACCGATTGCTTGTTTTCCAGATCGTCGAGCAGCGAGCGGACTCGCTCGATATCGCCCAACGCGGTTTCATCGAGCAAATTGGCTTGCCCCCGCACGATCAGCACCGGGCGGCGCGAGGCATCCTCGCTCCACACCGCCAGCCCGCGCTCGACCAGCTCGCTGCTCGCGCTATCGAGCGCGCTGCGGCCCGAGGCAATCTGGGCGCGCATCGCTCGCGCGGCCTCGGCCAAAGTGCGGTGGCCGAGGTGCGCGGTGATGTAGTTCGATGCCTGTTCCAACGCACCCGGTGGGACGCCGAGCGGCAGTTCGAGCACGCGGTTTTCGACCCCGCCATCCTCGCTCACCAGCACCGCCAACGCCCGGCCGGGGGAGAGCGGCAGCAGGGTCAGCTGCTGCAGCCGGGGCTCGCGGCGCGGGACCATGACGATGCCGGCGCAGGCCGACAGGTCGGACAATATCGCGGAGGTCGCCGCCAGCGCCGCTTCGATCGGCCCCGGCTCGTGCAGCCGCCGTTCGATCGCAGTGCGCTCCTCCAGCGTCGGCTCCGCGACTTGCATCATGCCATCGACAAACAGCCTGAGGCCGGTGTCGGTCGGCATCCGCCCCGCGCTGGTATGCGGCGCCGCGAGCAAGCCGAGATGCTCAAGCTCGTGCAGCACCGAGCGGATCGAGGCGGGCGAGAGGTTGACCGCCCCTCCCCCCGCCAGCGTCTTCGACCCGACTGGATGGCCAGAGGTGAGGTAGCCTTCCACCACCAACCGGAAGATTTCGCGCGCACGAGTGGTCAGTTCGGTGATCGGGGGTGCTGGCATGGCTTCTCTGTAGAGGCTGGGCTTGCGGCCTCAAGCTTATTGCGCCTAACGCGCAGCGACCATTACAAAGGATTCTTCATGCGACCTTCCGGCCGTGCGCCAGACGAAATGCGCGCGCTCTCATTCGAAACCGGTTTCACCAAACATGCCGAGGGTTCGTGCCTCGTCTCGTTCGGCGATACGCGCGTGCTGGTCACCGCCAGCGTTGAGGAGCGCCTGCCGCCGTGGCTGCGCGGCAAGGGCGAAGGCTGGGTGACCGCCGAATATTCGATGCTGCCGCGCGCCACGCACACCCGGGGCACGCGCGAGGCGGCCAAGGGCAAGCAATCGGGCCGCACGCAGGAAATCCAGCGGCTGATCGGGCGTTCTTTGCGCGCGGTGACCGACCTCAGGAAGCTGGGCGAACGCCAGATCACGCTCGATTGCGATGTGATCCAGGCCGACGGCGGCACGCGGACGGCGGCGATCTCGGGCGCATGGGTTGCGTTGCGGCTTGCAGTGCAAAAGCTGATCGCGGCGGGCGCAATTGCCGAGGACCCGCTGACCGAGAAGGTCGCGGCGGTGAGCTGCGGGATCTACAAGGGCAACCCGGTGCTCGACCTCGACTATCTCGAAGACAGCGCGGCCGATGCCGATGCCAATTTCGTGCTGATCGAAGGCGGCAAGATCGCCGAGGTCCAGGCCACCGCCGAAGGCGCGACCTATGACGAGGAAGCGCTGCTGCGCCTGCTCCGCCTCGCCCGGCTCGGCACCGACCGGATTTTCGCCGCGCAGGCCGTGGCGGTGGCGTGATGCGAAGGCTGGGCAGCGAAACCCTGGTGATTGCCACGCATAATGCGGGCAAGCTCAAGGAAATCTCCGCCCTGCTCGCGCCGCATGGGGTCGCTTGCATTTCCGCCGGCTCGCTCGGGCTGCCCGAACCGCCCGAGACCGGCCAGACCTTCGTCGCCAACGCGCTGATCAAGGCGCGCGCGGCGGCGGAGGCTTCGGGATTGCCCGCGCTCGCCGATGACAGCGGGCTTTGCGTAGCGGCGCTTGACGATATGCCCGGGGTCTACACCGCCGATTGGGCCGAGCGGCAATGGTTCGAAGGTTCGCCGGGGCGCGACTGGTATATGGCGATGGGCAAGGTCGAGGGCCGGTTGCAGGCGCTCGGCGCGGACGTGGATCGCAACTGCTGGTTCGCCTGCGTGCTGGCGATCGCCTGGCCCGATGGCGAACACGCGCTCTACGAAGGTCGTGCCAATGGCAGCCTGACCTGGCCGCCGCGCGGGACGATGGGGTTCGGCTATGATCCGGTGTTCGTGCCGAGCGGCGGGGCGCTCACCTTCGCCGAGATCGATCCGGGCGAAAAGCACCGCATCAGTCACCGCGCCGATGCCTTCGCAAAGCTGGTCGCCGAACAGTTTGGCGGTTAGGAAGCGCGATGGCTCGCGCGCTCTACATTCACTGGCCGTTCTGCCTCGCCAAATGTCCCTATTGCGACTTCAACAGCCATGTCCGCGATAGTGTCGACCATGAATTGTGGGAGCGCTCGCTGCTCGCCGACATGGCGCGCGAGGCAGAGCTCGCCGGCGGTGAACCGCTCGATTCGATCTTCTTCGGCGGCGGCACCCCGTCGCTGATGCCGCCCGCGCTGGTTGGGCGACTACTAGCCGAAGCCGATCGGCGCTGGGGCTTTGCGAGCGGAATCGAGATCACGCTGGAGGCCAATCCGTCCTCGGTCGAAGCGGCGAACTTTGCGGCGCTGGCGAGTGCCGGGATTAACCGGGTGTCGCTCGGTCTGCAATCGCTCGACGATACGGCCTTGAAGTTCCTCGGCCGTCTCCATGACGCAGCTGAGGGGATTGCCGCGCTGGAAGTGGCGCAGCGGCATTTTGGACGGGTGAGCTTCGATCTTATCTATGCCCGCCCGGGACAATCGACTGCTGAATGGGAAATGGAACTGGGGCGCGCACTGGCGTTCGGCACGGGTCACCTCTCGCTCTACCAGCTCACCATCGAACCCGGCACGCGCTTTGCCACGCTGGTGCGCGAGCACGCGTTCATCCCGCTCGATGACGATCCGGCTGCCGATCTATTCGCACTGACCCGCCAGATGACCGCTGCGGCAGGCCTGCCCGCTTATGAGATCAGCAATCATGCCCGGCCCGGCGAGGAGAGCCGCCACAACCTGACCTATTGGCGCTATCAGGATTACTGCGGGATCGGACCTGGAGCGCATGGACGGCGCGGCGGGGTGGCCACCGTGCGCCACAAAAAGCCCGAGAACTGGCTGAGTGCGATCCAGAAACAGCGCGACGGGATCGCTGAAGCGCACCAGCTTGGACCGCGTGAGCAAGCCGCCGAAGCGATGTTGATGGGCCTGCGCCTGCGCGAAGGCATTGACCTGGCCTCGCTTTCGGCACGCTTCGGAGTGGCCGAGACCGAGCTTTGCATTCCCGATAAGCTCGAATTCTATCGGCGGCTTGGACTGGTCCACTGTGACGGTTCGCGGATCGGAGTGACCGATGCCGGGATGCCGCTGCTCGATGCGCTACTGGGTGAACTCGTCCCGGGCGAGTTGGTTGCGCCGTGAGCAGGGCTGACCTACTTGAGGCTTGGCACGATTATCTGGCCCTATCGCGCCGCCGCTCACCGCACACCGTCCGCGCCTATGTCGCGACTGCTGCGCGGCTGCTCGATGCAACCCAACTCGATGGCTGGCCGTCCGTCGCAAAGCTCGCTTCTGGAGCTTTGCGCACCCAACTCGCGCGGCGCCGGGCTGGGGGCCTGAGCAATGCCTCCGCCGCGCGCGAGCTCTCGGCGCTCAAGGGCTTCATCGCCTTTGCCCGCGAACAATCCGGGCAGTCGGATCCCTCCCCCCCAAGGATGCGCGGGCCGCGGATCAAGAAGGGCCTGCCGCGCCCGGTGACGCCCGACGAGGCGGTCAACCTCGCGGTCGCGGTTGCCGAGGATGCCGCCGAGGAATGGATCGGCGCGCGCGACCGGGCGGTGCTGTTGCTGCTATATGGCGCGGGCCTGCGCATTGCCGAGGCGCTGTCGCTGACCGGCGTGGATTTGCCCTTGGGCGAAGTGCTGACCGTCACCGGCAAGGGCGGCAAGCAGCGCGCGGTGCCGCTGTTGCCGATCGTTCGCGATGCGGTGGCGGATTACCTCGCCAAGACGCCCTACCCCACAGAACGCGCCGATCCGGTGTTTCGCGGGGCTAAGGGCGGCACCTTGTCGCAAGGCATGGTGCAAAAGGCGATGGCGCGCGCGCGGACCATGCTCGGCCTGCCCGCCAGCGCCACGCCGCACGCGCTGCGCCACAGCTTTGCCACGCATTTGCTGGGCGCCGGAGCGGATCTGCGTTCGCTTCAGGAACTGTTGGGTCACGCGAGTTTGGGTTCGACGCAAATCTACACCAAGGTCGATGCGGCGGTACTGCTCGATGTCTACCGCAACGCGCACCCGCGCAGCTAGCCGCGCGGCTTCCACGTCACCACGCGCCAGATGTAGCCAAGTACCGCCAGCACCACGATGCCGAGGATCACCGGCCCCAGCCAGTGCTGCATCTCGGCCAGATAATCCGCCAGCCATTGTCCGCCCAGGATCAGCGCCGCGTTCCACAGTCCGGCCCCGGCGAAAGTAAAGGCGAGGAACTTCCAGTGCTTCATATGGCTCAGGCCTGCAGGCAGCGAGATCATGGTCCGCAGGAACGGCGACATCCGCAGTGCGAAGACAATCCACTGGCCGTGGCGCTGGAAGAACCGCGTGGCGTTCTCCACGTCCTGCCACTCCATCGTCAGCCAGCGGCCCCAGCGTGTCACGAGCGGCTGCAAGCGCTGGTAACCGAGCCGGTCGCCCGCAAGGAACCACGCGTAGTTGCCAACAGTCGAGCCGATCGTGCCTGCCGCCAGCAGTGGCCAGAACTCCATCGTCCCGCGCGCCACCGCGATGCCGCCCACCCCCATGATCACCTCGGAGGGGATCGGCGGGAAGACGTTCTCGATCGCCATCAGCACGGCAATGCCCCAATAGCCGCCTTGCTCGATCAGCCGGATGATCCAGCTGTCCATCAGAGCGCGGCGTGGCGCGCTTCGATGGCATCCCAGATGCGCGCCGGGGTATCGGTGCCGTTGAATTTGTCGATCGCCACGATCCCGGTGGGCGAGGTCACGTTGATCTCGGTCAGCCATTGGCCGCCGATGACATCGATGCCGACGAACACCAGCCCGCGCCGCTTGAGTTCGGGTCCGAGCACCGCGCAAATCTCTTCCTCGCGCGCGGTCAGCGTGGTGGCCTCGGCATAGCCGCCGACCGCGAGGTTCGAGCGGAACTCGCCGACGCCCGGCTTGCGGTTGATCGCCCCGGCAAACTCCCCATCGACCAGCACGATGCGCTTGTCGCCCTCGGCCACTTCGGGGAGGAAGGTCTGAACCATGAAGGGTTCGGGCCAGACCTGACCGAACAGCTCGACCAGTGCGCCAAGGTTACTGCCATCGGCGGGTACCCGGAACACCGCTTTGCCGCCGTTGCCGTGGAGCGGCTTGACCACGATATCGCCGCCATGCCGCGCCTGGAACGCCTTCACATCCTCGATCCTGCGCGCGACCAAGGTTGGCGGCATGAACTGCGCATAGTCGAGTACGAAAACCTTTTCGGGCGCGTTGCGCACGCTTTCAGGGTCATTGACCACCAGCGTGGTGCCCTTGAGCTTTTCGAGGATATGCGCGCCGCTGATATAGCCGAGGTCGAAGGGCGGATCCTGCCGCATCAACACCACATCGATGTCGCGGGCGAGGTCGATCCGCGCATGGTCGCCGCACTTGAAGTGATCGCCCGCGACGCGCTGGACGGTCACCGGCGCAGCCCAAGCGGTAATATTCCCCTGGTCCCACGCCAGTGTGCAGACATCGTAATGCCACACATCGTGCCCGCGCTGCTGCGCCGCGAGCATCAGCGCGAAGCTTGAATCGCCCGCGATGTTAATGCTTTCCAACGGGTCCATCTGGACGGCAACGCGTAAATTCATGGTGGTTCGGGTCCGCTACTCAGGGTTGCCAGGCGTTGACGATGTGGCGCGGCCAGCGGCGCGGCGCAAGGAGGAGCACATCGATCCTTATATCGTCGCCCGGTTTTGCGAAGCGTGAAGCCACTGCTTCTGCCGCCGCCGCCACGCGCTTTAGCCGGTAGGCATCGATCGACAGGTCGCGCTCGGCGACGGTTGCGCGCCATTTTACCTCGATGAAGGCGACGGTTCTGCCGCGGTGCGCGACCAAGTCGATTTCGCCGCGCGGGGTCTTGATCCGCTGCGCCATGATCCGCCAGCCCTTGAGCCGCAGGAACCACGCGGCCAGCGCTTCACCGCGCCGACCCTGCTGCTCGCGGACGCGGCGGTCGTTCACTTGAGCTCAAGCGCACGAGCGTAAAGCACCTTGCGATCGAGCCCGGTCGCCTTCGCCACCGCGCCCGCTGCTTGCGAGGCTTTGGCATAGGCCAGTTCGGCCAGCAGCAGCGCGTCGACATCGACATCGCCAAGCTCGACGGCAACCGGCGGGCCGATCAGCAGCACGATCTCGCCTTTGGGCGGGTGCGCCGCGTAATGCGCGGCCAGCTCGTCCGGAGAGCCGGTCCGGCATTCTTCGAACCGCTTGGTCAGCTCGCGTGCCACCGCCACTTCGCGGCCTGGCATGACCGCATCGATTGCGGCGAGCGCGTCACCCAACCGTGGTGCAGTCTCATAGAACGCCAGCGTTGCCGGAACTGCGCTCAGTTCCGTCAACATATCGCGCCGCGCCTTGTCCTTGTTGGGCAAGAACCCGGCGAACAGAAACCGGTCGTTGGGCAGCCCGGCCAATGTCAGCGCGACGATGGCGGCGCTCGCACCGGGCAGGCTGGTGACCATGATCCCCGCCGCGCGCGCGTCGCGCACCAGCCGGTAGCCGGGATCCGAAATCAGCGGGGTCCCCGCGTCGCTGACCAGCGCGATTGCACTCTCCACCGCCAGTCCGAGCAAATGCGCGCGGGTTTCGTCGCTGGCATGATCGTCATAGCGGATCATTCGCTGCTTGATGCCAAGAAGGTTCAGCAATTTGCCGGTGACGCGGGTATCTTCACAGGCCACCGCAGCCACGCCCCGCAACGTCTCGACGGCGCGGAGCGTGATATCGCCGAGATTGCCAATCGGCGTCGCGACAATGTAAAGTCCGGGAGCAAGAACACGATCCATCGGTTCACCCCTTGGACCAGCCACACCGGGAGCGGCAAGCAATGATCGAGTGTGCAGTGAATCGGGGCGTCAATCGGCGCAAGGTGCTGGCGCTCGGCGCATTGGTGCTGCTCGCGGGGTGCAAGGTCATCCCCAAGGGCGTGCCCGATACCACGCCGCCCGAAGCCGTGCCGAGCGATGTCCTGCCCACCGACGGTCAGCGCCACCGCGTCGCGCTGCTGGTGCCGATGAGCGGGGCCAACGCCGCGGTCGGCCAATCGATCGCCAATGCCACCACCATGGCGCTGCTCGATACCAATGCGCAGAATTTGCGGATCACGACCTACGACACCGCGACGAGTTCGGGCGATGCCGCGGCCCGCGCGATCGCCGATGGCAACAAGCTGATCCTTGGACCATTGCAGGCGGAGGACATGGCGGCGGTGATCACCATCGCGCGTCCGGCGCGAGTGCCGGTCATCTCTTATTCCAACGACGCTTCGGTCGCGGCGCGCGACGCGTTCATCCTTGGCACCGTGTCGGGCAATTCGATCGAACGGACCGTCCGCTTCGCGCGCAGTCGTGGCTTGACCCGCTTTGGCGCGCTGATCCCGGCGGGTGATTACGGTCGCCGCGCCCAAGCGGCCTATGCCGAAGCGGTTAGGGCGGCAGGTGGCACGCTCGCCGCGAGCGAAAGCTACGATCGCAGCAACACCTCGGTGGTCAGCGCCGCGCGGCGGTTGCGTGCCAAGGGTGGCTACGATGCGGTGCTGATTGCCGATGGTCCGCGCTTTGCCGCGCAGGTCGCCCCCAACCTCAAGGCGGCCGGAGCAGTCGTGCCGCGCATTCTGGGCACCGAACTGTGGAGCGGCGAAAGCGCGATCGGCGCGACACCGGCGCTGCGCGGCGCCTGGTTCGCCGCAGTGTCCGACACGCGCTTCCGCCAGTTCGCCGACAGCTACCAGACCCGCTTCGGTGCCCGCCCGCACCGCATCGCCACGCTCGGCTATGACAGCGTGCTGCTGAGCATTCGCGTCGCGCGCGACTGGCGACCGGGAAGCAATTTCCCGCCAAGCAAGCTCGCCGACAGCGGCGGCTTCCTCGGGCTCGACGGCCCGTTCCGCTTTATGCCCAATGGCGTCGTAGAACGCGCGCTCGAAGTGCGCGAGGTCCGGTCTGGAGGGGTCACCGTCGCCAGCCCAGCCCCTGCGCGGTTCGAAGACTGACTTCGCGTATGTCCTTCGAGACGGGCCAAGTGGCCCTCCTCAGGATGAGCGGGTATTGCGCAATTTCGCTCATCCTGAGGAGGGACTGAGCGCAGCCCGCAGGGCGTAGTCGAAGGCCCGTCTCGAAGGGCCAGCCTGACGATAACCCCCCAGACCCGCTTGCACCGCTGACTCGCGCGCTCCTATAGCCGCCTCCATGGCCGATGATCTGTTCGATAAATTACCCGCCAGCAGCGGCGAAGGTTACGATGGCAGCGCAATCGAAGTGCTCGAAGGGCTCGAGCCGGTGCGCCGCCGCCCGGGCATGTATGTCGGCGGGATCGACGAGCGCGCGCTGCACCACCTCGCCGCCGAAGTACTCGACAATGCGATGGACGAGGCCGTCGCCGGGCACGCCAACCGGATCGAGGTCGTGCTCGAAGAGGGCAACCGCCTGACGATCAGCGATAACGGTCGCGGTATCCCGGTCGACGAGCATCCCAAATACCCGGGAAAGTCCGCGCTTGAGGTGATCCTCACCACGCTCCACTCGGGCGGCAAGTTCTCAGGGAAAGCCTATGCCACCAGCGGCGGGCTCCACGGGGTCGGCGTCTCGGTGGTCAACGCTTTGTCCAGCTTCACCCGCGTCGAAGTGGCGCGCAACAAGGAACTCTATGCGCAGGAATTCTCGCGCGGCTTGCCGAGTGGCGGATTGCAGCGACTGGGCGGTACGCCCAACCGCCGCGGCACGACGGTCAGCTTCGTTCCCGATGCCGAAATCTTCGGCGAGGAAGCCAAGTTCAAGCCCGCGCGGCTGTTCAAGCTGGCGCGCTCGAAGGCCTATCTGTTCGCCGGGGTCGAAATCCGCTGGAAATGCGCTGCCGCGCTGGTCAGCGACGATGTCCCTGCCGAGGCCGTGTTTCAGTTCCCCGGCGGGCTCGCCGATCACCTCACCGAACAAGTCGGCGAGCGCGAATGTGTTACCACCAAATTCTTTGCCGGATCGCAGGATTTTCCGGGCGAGAGCCAAGGCCGGGTCGAATGGGCCGTCGCCTGGCCGCTGTGGTCGGACGGAGCCTATAGCTGGTATTGCAACACCATCCCGACCCCCGATGGCGGCACCCATGAGCAGGGCCTGCGCGCGGCGCTGACCAAGGGTATTCGCGCTTTCGCCGATCTGGTTGGGCAGAAGAAGGCCAAGGACATCGCGCCCGAGGACGTGATCACCGGCAGCGAGATCATGCTTTCGGTGTTCATCCGCGAACCGCAGTTCCAGAGCCAGACCAAGGACCGGCTGACCAGCCCCGAGGCGGCGCGGATGGTCGAGAACGCGGTGCGCGATCACTTCGACCATTTCCTCTCGGACAATATGGAACGCGGCAAGGCGCTGCTGGCGCATGTGCTTGAGCGGATGGACGAGCGGCTGCGGCGCAAGGCCGAGCGCGAGGTCAAGCGCAAGACCGCGACCAACGCGCGTAAGCTGCGCTTGCCCGGCAAGCTCACCGACTGTTCGGGCGAGACCGACGCCGATACCGAACTGTTCATCGTCGAAGGCGATAGCGCCGGCGGCTCGGCCAAGCAGGCGCGCGACCGCAAGACCCAGGCGATCCTGCCGATCCGCGGCAAGATCCTCAACGTCGCAAGCGCGACAATGGACAAAATACGCGCCAATTCCGAAATCGCCGACCTAGCGCTCGCGCTCGGCTGCGGAATGCGCAAGGACTGCAATCCCGACAATCTGCGCTACGACCGCGTGATCATCATGACCGACGCCGATGTCGACGGCGCGCATATCGCCACCCTGCTGATGACCTTCTTTTTCCAGGAAATGCCCGAGCTGGTGCGGCGCGGGCATTTGTATCTGGCGCAACCCCCGCTCTACCGCCTCACCTGCGGCAAGGAGAGCGCCTACGCCAAGGACGAAGCCCACCGGGCGGAGTTGGAGGCGGGCCAGTTCAAGGGCAAGAAGGTCGAGGTTGCGCGGTTCAAGGGGTTAGGCGAAATGAACCCGCAGCAGCTGCGCGAAACGACCATGGCCCCCGCAACGCGCGGCCTGATCCGCATCACGCTCCCCCCCGAATACGAAGGCCGCGCCGCAGTGAAGGATTTGGTGGACCGACTAATGGGCCGCGACCCGGCACAGCGCTTCATGTTCATCCAGAACCGCGCGGGGGAACTGGACCCGGAGATGATCGATGCTTGACGGTAGTGGGGAGCCCCTACCAGTCGCCAACATGCTCTGGGTCGAGGGCCGCCTCGGCCTGATCGAGCGGGCTTGCATGCGTTCGGTCCTGGCGCAGGGACACCGGCTGGTGTTGTGGCACTACGCGCCGCTTGAGGGTGTGCCAGAGGGGGTCGAACTGCGCCTCGGCGACGCGGTGGTGCCGCGTGCGCGGCTCTTCCGGCACGTACCGACCGGCAGCTGGTCGTTGTTCTCCAACCTGTTCCGGTACCGCCTGCTCCAGCTCGGCGCGGGATTATGGTTCGACAGCGACACTTATCTGCTCAAGCCGGTCCCGGGGGGCGACGACCATTTGTACGGGTTCGGGCACGACGGCGTGGTTGCAATGGGGGTGTTCGGCTTGCCCCCGGACAGCCCGGTCCTGAGCCAACTTGTTGCCTATTTCGATGCGCGGCTCATCCCGCCGTGGCTGCCGCTGCGCTGGCGCCTGCGTTACGCGCTGCAGCGAGCGCTGCGCGGAACCTACCGGATCGAGACCATGCCTTGGGGCCACCTTGGCCCCAATGCTCTGACCGCGTTGCTGCGCAAGCATGGCCTGTTCAACCGAGCTCGACCCCAGACGGTTTTCTCGCCGTGGAACTGGGAAGAAGCGGACTGGGTGATGCGTGGAGGCGAACGGCTTGAAGACCGGATCGCTCCGGAAACGTTGGCCGTCCACCTGTTCAACCAGATGATCCGCGATCGCAAGAACGATCCTGCCCCACCCGACTCGTTTCTCGCGCGGCTGCACCGCGAGGGGGCTTGAGCCGCTCAATCGCGGCGTAGGCCGATCATTCTGAGCAAACGGCGGACGCGGCGGTTCAGCCTTACCATCGCGGCGGGGCGTGGTAGCTCAAACGGTCGGTCCTGCGGCTGCCCGGCGAGGAAGCGCTCGCGCCATTCCTCGCTGAGCGCGTCGCGCTGGATCACCATGGTCAGTTTGGCCGGATCGATCCGCGCTACTGCGGTGACTCCAAGGGCTGCGGCGACCCGATCGATATTGCCTTGCGGATCGGACACGAGATCTTCGTAGAGCACCCGCAGCGGGACCACGCCGTGGCGCGCGAACCACAGTTGCCAGGCGGCGTTCCAGCGTATCACCAGCTCGAGGTAATCGCGAATCAGCGGCGCATCGAATTGCGGCTCATTAGTGGATTGCTGTTGCGCGAAGAACGAATTCGAAATCGCCGCGCGGGTCAGCGAGATCGCCTGGCCGAGCTGATCGGCACGCTCAAGCTGGATCAGCTGCGGGTGGCCCATTCCCGCAACGATCGCACCCGGCGGCGTGGCAGCGAGCTGAAGCGGGAACAGCTTGGCACCGAACACGCCGTTGGCGGTGCAACCCCAGGTGCGGGCCATTCCCAGCCGGTCGCCGAACCCGGCCGAATGGCTCGCCCTGCCGAGGGCACGCAACGCGGCATCGCCGAAATACTCGTGCGGCCGCCCGAGCACGCCGGTCGAACGCAGCAGGTCACAGAGGTAATAGGAGCCGCTGCGCGGGGTGGCGCAGATCAGGTAGCCGCGCGTGGCGGCGACCGCCTCGGGCAAGGGCTCGGTCAGCCAGCTGTCGATCGGGGGAGCGGGCATGTTGGTGCTACACTTGCGGCGCAGGGAGCTCATCGGCGGTAAACAGCCTGATCTCCGGCATGCCATCGGCCAAGACAGCAAGTTCTCGCACGAACTGACCCGATTCCGGCACTGCGAAGTGCAGCTTCACCGCATCCAGGTCCTGCCACAGTTCGACGAACACCAGCCGCGCCTCGTCCTCGCAATCGACGTGGCAATTATGCGCGATGCAGCCCGGTTCGGCGCGTGACCGGGCACTGTGCTGGCAGCCCAGCGCAATCGCTTGGTCGCGGCTTTCCGGTTTCATGGCGATCCCGCCGGTAATGATGATCATACTGGTTCCTCTCGCTTGGGCTGTCCACGATCCTGCGGCGTTCGACGAACAAATGCAAAGCGCCCATGCCGCGCCGCCCGGCCGAGCCTTCCTGCGTCGCGTCTTGCTGCCATCATCGTCGCTGCGGCGGATTGAAGCCGGGTTTTCTTCCCTCGGAACCTGGCAGGTTTTTGAACTTCAAGCGTGAAGGTTCGACCATCAGCAAAACACTTGCCACGTTTTGACTCGCCACCTATCGCTTAACCGAGCGGTTAAACGGACAGGACAAACTTCATGCAGCGCTTCGAAGGCACCAGCAACTACGTCGCGACCGACGATCTCAAAGTGGCGGTCAACGCGGCGGTGCTCCTGCGCCGTCCCTTGCTGGTCAAGGGTGAGCCCGGCACAGGCAAGACCGTGCTCGCGTACGAGATCGCCAAGGCGATTGGCGCGCCACTGATCGAATGGAACGTCAAATCGACCACCAAGGCGCAGCAGGGACTCTACGAATACGACGCGGTCGCGCGGCTGCGCGATGGCCAGCTGGGCGACGAGCGGGTCCACGACATCTCGAATTACATCAAGCGCGGTAAGCTGTGGGACGCCTTCACCGCTCCGCAGCTGCCGGTGCTGCTGATCGACGAGATCGACAAGGCGGACATCGAGTTCCCCAACGATCTGTTGCAGGAACTCGACCGGATGAGCTTCGACGTTTACGAAACCCATGAAACCATCACCGCGGTCGAACGCCCGATCGTGGTCATCACCTCGAACAATGAAAAGGAGCTGCCCGACGCGTTCCTGCGCCGCTGCTTCTTCCACTACATCAAATTCCCCGACCGCGAGACGATGCAGGCAATCATCGACGTCCATTTTCCGGGCATCCAGAAGATGCTGGTCAGCAAGGCGATGGAGATATTCTACGACGTCCGCGAAGTGCCAGGGCTCAAGAAAAAGCCCTCGACCAGCGAGCTGCTCGACTGGCTCAAGCTGCTGCTCAACGAGGACATGCCGCTCGACGTCCTCCAGAACCGCGATCCGACCAAGGCGATCCCACCGCTGCACGGGGCGCTGCTCAAGAACGAGCAGGACGTGATGCTGTTCGAAAAGCTCGCCTTTATGGCGCGGCGGCAGGGGTAGGTGGACATGCATACCGGCCAATGCCTGTGCGGAGCGGTGAAACTGTCGCTCGATGCCGACCCAATCGGCGCGCGGACCTGCTGGTGCCGCGATTGCCAGAAATTCGGCGGCGGCAATGGCACGACCAATGCCTTCTTCCCGGTCGATGCCATCCATTGTGAAGGCGAAGTCAGTTGGTACGATTCGGTGGCCGATAGTGGCAACCGAACCAGCCGGGGCTTTTGCCCGAAATGCGGGTCGCCGATCTTCACCAAGGGCTCAGGCCGGCCCGATATGTGCGGGGTGCGAGTGAGCATTTTGGACGATAGCAATCTGTTTGCGCCGCAAGCCGTGATCTGGGTCGATAGCGCGCCGAAATGGGCAGCCATCGACCCCGCGCTCCCGCACTATCCCAAGGCCCCGCCCGCGCCGCCCGTTCAGAGTTGACCTTGGCCGCGACCGAGCTGCGCCATACCCGCTTCGCGGCGATCCGCGCGCGGCTTGAGGCGTTCGAGCCGACGCCGGGCTGGCGTGCGTGGACTTACGAATTCCTGCTGTTCGGGTTCAAGCAAGGCTGGGCCTGCCTGTTCGGGGCGCTGATGCTGGCGCTGCTGCTAGGCACGCATCTGTCCTATCCGGCGGGTGCCGCGCTCGCCCGCTACGATTTCCTGACGCTGGCCGCACTGGCGATCCAGCTTGGGATGCTCGCGCTGCGGCTCGAAACGCTCGACGAGGCCAAGGTCATCCTCGCCTTCCATGTTGTGGGCACGGTGATGGAGCTGTTCAAGACGCACTACGGATCGTGGGTCTATCCCGAAGCCAATCTGCTTCGGATCGGCGGAGTGCCGCTGTTTTCGGGCTTCATGTATGCGGCGGTCGGCAGCTATATCGCCCGGACCTGGCGGATATTCGAGTTCCGCTTCAGCCACTATCCGGGCCGCGCCGCAACGATGCTGCTCGGCCTCGCCATCTACGTGAATTTCTTCGCGCACCACATGCTGCCCGATATCCGCATCGTGTTGTTCGCGGCAATGGCGCTGTTGTTCTGGCGCACCCGCTTGTGGTTCCGGGTATGGCGCGTGGACCGCTGGATGCCGCTGCTACTCGGCTTCGGGCTGGTCGCGCTGTTCATCTGGTTTGCCGAGAACCTCGCCACCTTCTCGCGCGCGTGGATCTATCCAAGCCAGAAGGCGGGATGGCATTTGGTGCACCCGGCCAAGCTGGGCGCGTGGTATTTGCTGATGTATATCTCGTTCATTCTCGTCGCGGCGGTACACAAGCCGCAGGCGATGGACCGACGCGAAAAGGCCTGACATGTTCTTCAACTTCATCGACGAGCTGCGCGCGGCGGGCATCCAAGCCTCCTTCAAGGAGCACCTCACTCTGCTCGAGGCGCTCGACAAGGACGTCATCGACCAGACGCCCGAAGCATTCTACTACCTCAGCCGCGCCACCTTCGTGAAGGACGAGGGCCTGCTCGACCGGTTCGACCAAGTCTTCAACAAGGTCTTCAAGGGGCTGCTGACCGACTATGGCCAAAAACCGATCGATATTCCGGAGGACTGGCTGAAAGCGGTCGCCGAGCAGTTCCTCACCCCCGAAGAGATGGAAGCGATCAAGTCGCTCGGCTCGTGGGACGAGATCATGGAGACGCTCAAGAAGCGGCTCGAGGAGCAGCAGAAGCGCCATGAAGGCGGAAGCAAGTGGATCGGCACCGGCGGCACCTCGCCCTTCGGCAACGATGGTTACAATCCCGAAGGTGTGCGGATCGGCGGGGAGAGCAAGCACAAGCGCGCGCTCAAAGTGTGGGAAAAGCGCGAGTTCCAGAACCTCGACAACACGCGCGAGCTGGGCACCCGCAATATCAAGATCGCGCTGCGCCGCCTGCGCCGGTTCGCGCGCGAAGGCTCGCCCGACGAGCTCGATCTCGATGCCACGATCGACGGCACCGCGCGGCAGGGCTGGCTCGATATCAGGATGCGCGCGGAGCGGCGCAATGCGGTCAAGCTGCTGCTGTTCCTCGATGTCGGCGGCTCGATGGACCCGTTCATCAAGCTGGTCGAAGAGCTGTTCAGCGCGGCGACCACCGAGTTCAAGAACCTCGAGTTCTTCTACTTCCACAACTGCCTTTACGAAGGGGTGTGGAAGGACAACCGGCGGCGCTGGTCCGAGCGGACCAACACATGGGACATCCTTCACAAATACGGCCACGACTACAAGGTGGTGTTCGTCGGCGACGCGGCGATGAGCCCCTACGAGATCACGCATCCGGGCGGCTCGGTGGAACATTTCAACGAGGAATCGGGCGCCAACTGGCTGAACCGCGTGGCGCACGTCTATCCCGCCACGGTGTGGCTCAACCCTGTCCCCGAAAAGCAGTGGGGCTATTCGCAATCGACCAAGATGATCCGCGAGCTGGTGGGCGATTCGATGTATCCGCTGACGCTCGGCGGGCTCGACGATGCGATGCGCGAACTGACCCGCAAGAAGCATTGATGGGGTGAAGAAAAGCTTGGCTTGATCTGGCGGTCATGAGGGCCAGATTGGGACCATGACCAATCGCCTCCCCGTCCTGTTCCTCGGCCACGGTTCGCCGATGACCGCGATCACCGATGTCCCCGAACGCCGCGCCTGGCAGGCGCTGGGGCGTGCCCTGCCCCGTCCGCGCGCGATCCTGGTGATCAGCGCGCATTGGGAAACGCAAGGCCGCACGCATGTCACCGCCGGCGCCCAGCCCCGGACCATTCACGATTTCCGCGGCTTTCCGCCCGAGCTTTATGCGATCCAATATGCCGCGCCCGGTTCGGCCGAACTGGTCGAGCGGATCGCCGAACTGCTCGGAGAGGAGAAGCTGGCGCGTGATACGAGCTGGGGTTTCGATCACGGCGCGTGGGGCGTGGTCCAGCCGATGTTCCCCGATGCGACGATCCCGATGGTCGAGATGAGCCTCGATCGTGCGCTATCGCCCGAGCAGCATGTTGCGTTGGGCTCGCGCCTTGCGCCACTGCGCGACGAAGGCGTGCTGATCGTGGCGAGCGGCAATATCATCCATAATCTGGCGCTGTGGCGGCAAGTGGCGGGGACGCAACCGGATTGGGCGGTCGAATTCCGCCAGCGCACCAATACCGCGATCCTCGCCGACGACCGCGCCGCGCTGACCGGGTTTGCCCCCGACGACCTTGCTGCCACCAACGCGATCAACAGCGCCGAGCACTATCTGCCACTGCTCTACGCCATTGGCGCGCGCTTGCCGGATGATGAAGCTGCGCTGTTCAACGACACGCTGGACGGCGCGCTGTCGATGACTTCGGTGCTGGTAGGCGATACCGCGCTGCTGCACGTATCGCCTGACTGATCAGCCCGCGGGCGCGGTCGGCACTGCGGAAACGTGTTCGTTCACGATCAGGAACTTGCCGTCTGCCTGCTTGCGATAAACATCGGTAAATCGCATCGTCGCGGTCTTCATCGGCCCGTCCTTGCTGGTGAAAGTGGCGGTGCCCGACTCGATGAAATCCTCGCCATCGAGGATCTGGACCTTGCGATCGGTCACGTCGATGTGATCGAGCTTCATGCTCGCGAAGCCAACCTGCAGCCGGTGCCAGTTTTCAAAAGTGGTCGATAGCGCGGGGTCGGCGAAATCGAACCCGACGATGCCCTTGGCATAGACCGCTTCGATCTTGGCGGTGTCCATCGACACCCAGGCGGCATGTGCGGCATCGATCGCGGCCTGGGCTTCGGCTTCGGTAATCATGGCAGCTTCGGGCGCAGCGGTGTTAGCCGCAGGCGTGCAGGCCGAGGTTGCGGCAAGAACCGCGCCGGCAACGACAAAAGCGTATGGTTTCATGAGTAGTCCCTCCTGTTGCAGGCGCGCGGGTTGCGACCCGGGACTCGCACGCCGGGCGGGAGATTACGCCCATTGGGGACAGAGGCAAGCGGGCGCTGGCTTCGCTGCGGGACGCCGGTTAAAGCCCGCCGATGGATACCCAGCTGCTAATCATCTGCCTGCTCACCGCCGGCATCAACCTCATCGGCACGCTCGCCTATGCCGCCCGGATTGCCGGGGTCCGGACGCGGCGGATCGCGATGAGTTTTGCACTGTTCAATGTTCTCGTCCTCGTTTCGCGAACGTCGAACAGTTTCCTCGGCCCGTTCCTCGCCAAGCGGATCGAAACGCGCCTGACAAGTGGCGGCGGCGATGCCTTGCTGGGCGATTTCCGCATGGTGCTGCTCTCGGCCTCCGTGGCAGTGGCGTCGGGCATCGTGCTCGTGCCCACTGCGCAGCGCATCTTTGCGCGAGCAATCGGCTATTTCCAGCAGCATCGCTCGACCGGCAAGATGCTCCTGCGCTCGGCTTCGCCTGCGGGTCTGCGGACCATTCGCGACGCAATTGCGCCGCCAACCGTCGCCCAGCTGCGCGAACTGGTGAAAGAGCGCGGGGTTGGCTGGGGGGTGCTGCTGGCCAATTGCCTTGCCCAAGCGCTGATTACTGTTGGCGTGCTGGCTTCGCTTTATGCCGGATATCTCAACCCGGAATTCCGGGTCACCGCCTCGCAGCTCTCCGCGGTGATCAATGGCTTCGCCACGATCCTGCTGTTCGCGCTGATCGATCCGCAGCTTTCGGTGATGACCGACGACGTGGTCGAAGGCCGGGTCAGCGAGGCGCTGTTCCGCCGAACCATCGTGTGGATATCGTTCAGCCGACTGGCGGGCACCATATTGGCGCAGGCGTTGTTCGTCCCCTCCGCTTATGCCATCGCCTGGATCGTCAATTATGTGTGACGATCGAGCTCGGTATTGAGCCGCAGGCTGGTGCGCCAGAAGAAGTAGGCGGGGATCAGCCCCAGCCACGCCGCGCCATACAGCACATAGCGCACCGAATCCTCGCCATAGGCTGGCTTGAGCAGATCCGAGACCATCCCGAAGAACAATGGGCCAAGCCCCAGCCCGATCAGATTCTGGCCGAACAGCAGAACCGCGCTGGCGATGGCGCGGGTCCTGAGCGGAACCAGCCCCTGCACGCTCGAATAGGTTGGCCCGTAATAGAGCGAGTTGAGCACGGTCGGAATCATCAGAATCAGCAGCGCGACACGCCAATCGGTGGCGAAATAGGCGGCGAATGCCAGCGGTGGCGCAATCGCCATGCCGGTCGCAGGCGCGGTCATCACGTGCTGCCGGTTGGTCCTGCCATAGCGATCCGCCAGCCACCCGCCGAGCCAGGTCCCAGCGATCCCGGCGATGCCGCCCCACAGGCCGAAATAGTAGCCGACTTCGCCGGGGCTCAGGCCATGGGTGCGCTGGAAGAAGATCGTGGTCCAGGTCCCCTTGCCATAGCTCAGGAACGAGGCAGAGGAGCCCGCCACCAGCAGTAGCACATAGGCGCGCGAGCGCATCACGGCGGCGAGCGATTGCCACAGCGAGTCGGGTCCGGCACCGGGCGACGCCGCGATCTGGACCTTGCGGTCGCCGTCCTTGAGTACAAACAGCACGACCACGGCGAGCAGGATGCCCGGCAAGCCGACCACCATGAACGCCTTGCGCCACCCCAGCGTGTCGGCAAGGAACCCGCCGACCATCAGTCCTAGCAGCGATCCGATAGGGATGCCCAGCGCATAGAAGGCGAGCGCGGAGGCGCGCCGTTCGGCCGGAACCCGGTCGGCAATCAGAGAATGTGCTGCCGGGGTGCAGCCCGCCTCGCCCACGCCCACGCCCATCCGCGCCAGCAGCAGCTGGACGAAATTTTGCGCCAGCCCGCAGACGGCGGTCATCGCCGACCAGATGACCAGTGCAGCCGCGATCAGTCTGCCGCGATGGGTGGTGACCTTGTCCGAAAAACGCGCGATCGGTAGACCCAGCAGCGTGTAGAACAATGCGAAGGCGATGCCGGTCATCAGCCCGATCTGGGTGTCGCTCAGCCCCAGTTCCCGGCTGATCGGCTCGGCGAGGATGTTGACGATCTGGCGGTCGATGAAGTTGAAGATATAGACGACCAGCAGCAGCCAGAGCATGACCCGGGTCGATCGCGCGGCAGCGCCGCTCGCGCCGCCAGGCTGAGCGTCTGCTAGCATGGTCATTCCTCTCAGACTGGCGGCGATCGTATCCGTCGCCATTGGCACAGCTTCGGCGGGTGCATCGCTACGGTCAAGCGCCGCGCGATCAGCCTTGATCGACCACCCGAAACAGCATGGCGATCTGCTCGCGCTCGACTTCAGAGATTTCGGGCCGCCAAACATCGAAGATGAGCACCAACCGGTCGTGTGTGCTATCGTTCCAAGCTTCGTGCTCGACAGTATCATCGAACACCATCAGTTTGCCCACCTCCCAATGTCTCGTTTCACTACCGACGCGAAATCCGCAACCCGGCGGGACAATCAATGGCAGGTGACAGATCAGGCGGGTGTTGATCATGCCGGTATGCGCGGGAATGCGCGATTTGGGGCGCAGCAGTGAGAACATCAGCGAAGGAGCGCGGCTAGAGATGCGGCACAGCGGCATCTGAGCGGTTAGCGCAGCATGGGCTCGGGGAGCGCGGGCGACGCGTTCGGGAACGGGCTGCCCGCGGTCGGTCAGCTCCCAAGTGCTCCAATCGCGATTGCCGAGCAGACCGTGGACGTCGCCCTGCGGTCGCTCGGCGGTGTGATCCACATAGGGAGTGAAGGTCGCATGATCAGCCAGCAGCGCTTCGGCCTCGGCAAGGATTGCGGGTGCTTCGTCTTGCAACCCTTCGCGCCAGGCGAAATCTGCGGCATCGGCAAACTGACAATAGTGTGTACCCGGATAGTAGTAGGTCTGCGGCAGCTGCGGAAAGCGCTCATAATTCGGTTCGCGCGTGCGGCGGCCAAGCATAATTTCGAGCGATTGCTGGAAACGCGGGTGGCGTTCATCTCGCGTCAGCCCGACGCGGTTAAGGCCTTCGAGCAGCATGTTGGCATACCGTGCGTCGAGCCACAGCGCCGCATCGCGTGCGCGCAGAAGTTCGCCTTGTATAATCGCAACGCCTTGGCCAGCGAGCCGGCCGACTGCGCCATACCATGCACCTGCCGCGCGCCAGTCCTGGGCCAGCATCCGATGGTCAGCCTTGGCAATCGTTGCGCCGATATCGCGCTTGTCGGCAGCAATCCGTGCGTCGGCAGCGATCTCGGACATCGCCGGATTGGGCTGGTCTATCGCCATGTCAGTAGAGCAACAGCGGTGCAATGCGCTCCCGCCAGAGAACTTCGTCGGCGGCAGCGAGCCCGTCGAGCTCGCCCGGTTCGGCCTCAGCCTCGTCAACCCACTCGCGCAAGCCTGGACCGCCATTGATCACATCGATCGCAAGCCGCTCTAATTCGTACTCATAGGGGAAATCGCGCCACAGAGGGTAATCGGGATAGAGCTGGCGGATCGCCTTGAACGCCAGCGCTTGCAGCCGCCACGGCTTGAAGGCGTTGTGGTCATAAAAGCTTCCTTCGGCGTGGATCATCAGGCCGTTGCACAGTCTCTTGGCGTGCTTGTGGAAGGTCGGCTCGAACCACACTTCGCGCAGTGCGCAGCCCGCAATCCACTCCGGTGCAAACCGATGCATCTCGGCCAATACCGCTTTGGCATCGACATCGGGCGCCCCGAACAGCACCTCGAGCGGGCGGGTTGTGCCCCGCCCCTCGCTCAGCGTCGCGCCTTCGAGCATCACCGTCCCGGCATAGGCGCGCGCCATGTTGAGGTTGGCGGCGTTGGGGCTGGGGTTGATCCAAAGGCGATCCTGCGGCCAGCCGAATCCGGGCGCGCTATCGGGCTGCCAGCCTTCCATCACAATCACGCGGTATTCGACGTCGAGCTTGAAGTGATCGATGAACCAGTGCCCCATCTCGCCCAACGTCATCCCGTGGCGCATCGGCATCGGGCCCGCCCCGACGAAGCTTTCCCGGCCCGGCCGCAGCAGCGTGCCCTCGACCGGCCGT
This sequence comes from Novosphingobium sp., assembly GCA_035543295.1. Lineage (GTDB taxonomy): Bacteria > Pseudomonadota > Alphaproteobacteria > Sphingomonadales > Sphingomonadaceae > Novosphingobium. Next base: position 417,045 of record DASZZS010000016.1, on the reverse strand, counting down.
CCCGCCGGATTGGGTCGGTCGAGCACCCACACCGCCTTGCCTTGCTCGGCGGCGGCTTGGAGCATGTAGAGCAGCGTTGTCACGAAGGTGTAGATTCGGCAGCCGAGGTCCTGCAGGTCGAACAGGAAGACATCGGCGGTGGACATCATCTGCCCGCTCGGGCTGCGCACTTCGCCATAGAGGCTGAATATCGGGATGCCGTAGCGCGGATCGGTTTCGTCCGCGGTTTCGACCATATTGTCCTGCTTGTCGCCTTTCAGCCCGTGTTGCGGGCCGAACGCCGAGGTTACGCGCAAATCCGGGCAGGCCATCAGCGCATCGAGCGAATGGGTCAGGTCGGCGGTGACCGAGGCCGGATGCGCCACCAGCGCGATCCGCTTGCCGGCCAACGGCCTGCGCAGTTCGGGGTCAGCCAGCAGGCGATCGATACCAAATTTCATGAAGCTTCCGGTGCCGGAAGCGTCGCGGCGAAGCAAGTAGGATGGTGGAAGTCGGGCTTGCCCGGGGGGTGGGCGAGCGCCCAGTAGGAATTGGTGCCGTCGGTTTCTTCGATCACGGCGGAGAGGGCCAACTCGATCTGCCCACCTTCCAGCGGGATTTCGGTTTCGAGAGCAAAATGCCCCTCGCTGGCATCGAGGTGTATGGGCGGGTGTGTTTCGAGCTGTTGTTCGGTCATCGCTTCGCGATAGCTGCTAAAACGATATGCGGCCCATGCAGATGAGGGAGAAAAATTGAATTCGAGATAGCTGTCTTTTCCCTCCGCGCGCGTGAATGCTTCGAAGCACGTGGTTTGCCACAGACCATCGGTCCGCACCGGGTCGGCCGGATCGGGCAGCATGAGGGCCTCCAGTTCCAGCTCAGCATGAAAGCGCAGCCACAACCGATTTCCCGTTATCTCGCTTTCGACAATTATCGATTCGATTGTCCGCGCGGGCGTATCCGGATGACAAACCAGCCTGTGCGTTCCCAAGTGCGCTTCCCCATGCTAACCGCCGCCGCGCCATGACCACTTACACCTCAACCCTGCTCCGCCTGCTCGACGAGCGTGGCTACATCCACCAGGCGACCGACGCGGCGGGCCTCGATGCGCTTGCGGCCAAGCAGGTCGTGCCCGGCTATATCGGCTTCGATGCCACCGCGCCATCGCTCCATGTCGGCAGCCTGGTCCAGATCATGATGCTGCGCCGCCTCCAGCAGGCCGGGCACAAGCCGATCGTGCTGATGGGTGGCGGGACCACCAAGGTGGGCGATCCCTCGGGCAAGGATGAGGGCCGCAAGATGCTCTCGGGCGACGATATCAAGGCCAATATCGCCTCGATCCGCACGGTGTTCGAGAAACTGCTGACCTTTGGTGACGGTCCGAGCGATGCGATCATGGTCGATAACGACGAATGGCTGAGCCAGCTCGGCTATGTCGATCTGCTCCGCGATGTCGGGCCGCATTTCACCATCAACCGGATGCTGACTTTCGATTCGGTCAAGCTGCGGCTCGAGCGCGAGCAGCCGCTGACTTTCCTCGAATTCAATTACATGATCCTCCAAGCCTACGATTTCCGTGAACTGGCGCTGCGCCATGAGTGCCGGTTGCAGATGGGCGGATCGGACCAGTGGGGCAATATCGTCAACGGGATCGAATTGACCCGGCGCATGGAGGGCCGCGAGGTGTTCGGGCTGACCACTCCGCTGCTGACCACCGCTGACGGCGCCAAGATGGGCAAGACTGCGGCGGGCGCGGTGTGGCTCAACGAGGATGCCCTGCCCGCTTACGATTTCTGGCAATATTGGCGCAATTGCGACGACCGCGATGTCGGCCGCTTCCTGCGGCTGTTCACCGATCTGCCGCTGGGTGAGATCGTCCGGCTCGAAGCGCTGGACGGAAACGAGATCAACGCTGCCAAGATCGTGCTGGCCAATGAAGTAACGCGTCTCTGTCGCAGCGATGAAGCCGCACGGACGGCGGAAGAAACTGCGGCGGCGACCTTCGGGGCGGGTGGGGTCGGCAGCGACTTGCCGGTGTTCGCCTTGCCGTCCGAGGGCATGTCATTGATCGACGCGCTGGTCGGGATCGGTTTTGCTGCCAGTCGTGGTGAAGCCAAACGGCTGATTGCGGGCGGTGGGGCCAAGATCGACGGACGGTCGATTGCCGACGAAGCGCATCACATCGCTGCCACGGCGGGAGAGCTACGTATTTCCGCTGGCAAGAAGAAGCACGGAGTTCTCCGCCCAACGAACTAATCTCCGGCAATTTACCGTTTGTTCGGCAATCCCGTGCATCATGCGGATTGATTGGCACAGAGGGAGTTGCCGCGAGTATGGGTGCAGGAGCACAACTGACGGTAACCGAACTGCGCCAGGCGGCGCGGCATCCGGTCGATTATCCGGTCATCGCCGAACATCGCCGCCTCGGCGACGTTCATCTGCACATCACCAATCTATCTGCGCACGGCTTCATGGTCGAGGGCGAGCTTGAGCTGGGCCGCGGTGAGCGGGTGATCATCCGACTCCCCCGCGTCGGACGGATCGAGGCGCATTTGATCTGGGCAACGCCCGAACGGGCCGGCTTCCAGTTCGAGCGCATCATCCGCTTCGAAGACTTCGTCGCTATGATCGACACGATCCAGCCGAACTCGAAACTGCGCGGTCGCCACTAGACGTAACGCAAAGCTGACGTTTTAGCGCCGCAACCAACTCCCCGCTTGGCAAGGCCGCGCCGCCCTGCCATTCGCGTTGCGTGATCGAACCCACCTCCCCACTGCAAATCAGGGACTACCGGCTGTTCTGGATGGCTCGCTTTTTTGCGGTGCTGGCGACCACCGGGATGGTCGTGGTGATTGGCTGGCAGGTCTATGACGTCGCGCGCAGCGACTATGGCATGAGCCGGTCGGCTGCGGCGTTCCAACTGGGTATCCTCGGTCTCGTCCAGTTCGTGCCGTTATTTCTGCTGACCCCGGTTGCCGGGCTTGCCGCCGACCGCTTCGACCGCCGCAAATTGGCCGCGCTTGCTGCTGGGCTGGATATGCTGGTGGCGCTGGCGCTGGGTATTGCGACGGCAAGCGACAGCCTGACCCTGCCGCTGCTGTTCGGATTGGCCGCGCTGCATGGTTCTGCGCGCGTGTTTACCGGCCCGGCAATGAGCGCAATCGCACCCAATATCGTTCCTGCCGCGCTGCTTCCGCGTGCCATCGCGCTCAATTCTATCGCCTGGCAGTCCGCCTCGGTTGCCGGACCGGCGATGGGCGGGCTGCTTTATGCGGGACATCCTGCTTTGCCCTATTGGTCGGGCGCGGCGCTGCTGGTGCTGGCGGGGGTGAGCGTGCTCGCAATCAAGCGCATGGCGCTGCCCGTCATCAATCGCGACCTCCACCCGCTGCGCCAGATCGGCGAGGGTTTGAGTTACGTCTGGAACGAGCGGTTCCTGCTCGGCTGCATCACACTGGACCTCTTCGCAGTGCTGCTTGGAGGCGCTACTGCGCTACTCCCCGTATTCGCGCGTGACATCCTGCATGTCGGACCCGAAGGGCTTGGTCAGATGCGCGCAGCGCCAGCAGCCGGTGCGGCATTGGTCGCGTTGTGGCTGTCGTTTCGCCCGTTGGAGCACAATGTCGGTGCCAAGATGCTGTGGGCCGTGGTGGTGTTCGGACTTACGACGGTGCTGTTCGGCGTCTCGCGCAATTTCGCGCTCTCGCTCGGCTTGCTCGCGCTCTTGGGCGCGGCCGACATGGTTTCGGTGTTCATCCGGGGCAGCCTGGTCCAGCTCAACACCCCCGATGATATGCGCGGCCGCGTCTCGGCTACCTCGGGCCTTGCGATTTCTGCGTCGAACGAACTCGGCGAAATGCAATCGGGCGTCGCCGCCGCGCTGCTCGGAGCAACCGGCGCGGTTGTATTCGGCGGCGTGGGTGCGATATTCGTGACCGCATTGTGCGCCTGGCTGTTCCCCGAACTGCGCAACGCTCGCACATTTGCGCCCCAATTCCGTCAGAAGGAGTCCGTCCAATGAAGGCCGACAGCATCCTCGCCACCATCGGCAATACCCCGCACATCCGTCTCTCGCGAATGTTCCCCGACCATGAAGTCTGGATGAAGAGCGAGCGGGCCAATCCCGGCGGATCGATCAAGGATCGCATTGGCCTTGCGATGATCGAAGCGGCCGAGTTCGATGGCAGCCTGAAGCCGGGTGGCACGATCATCGAGCCGACCTCGGGCAACACCGGCATCGGGCTGGCGATGGTGGCTGCGGTCAAGGGCTACAGGCTGGTGCTGGTCATGCCCGAGTCGATGTCGATCGAGCGGCGGCGGTTGATGCTGGCCTATGGCGCGACATTCGACCTGACGCCGCGCGAAAAGGGCATGAAAGGCGCGCTGGAACGCGCGCACCAGCTCGTCCGGGAAACGCCCAATTCGTGGATGCCGCAGCAGTTCGAGAATCCGGCCAATATCGCGGTGCACGTCAGCACCACCGCGCAGGAAATTCTCACCGACTTTGCCGACTGCCCGATCGACGTGCTGATAACCGGCGTCGGCACCGGCGGCCATCTGACCGGCTGTGCCGAGGAGTTGAAGCGCCATTGGGTGGGGCTCAAAGCCTATGCGGTCGAACCTTCACTGTCGCCAGTAATCTCGGGCGGGCAACCTGCGCCGCATCCGATCCAGGGTATCGGCGCGGGCTTTATCCCGGGCAATCTCCACACCCAGGCAATCGACGGTGCGATCGCGGTCGATGCGGGCGAGGCCAAGGAAATGGCACGTCGCTGCGCGCGCGAGGAAGGCATGCTGGTGGGCATCAGTTCGGGGGCGACGCTGGCCGCTATTGCCCAGAAGCTACCCGAGCTGCCTGCGGGGAGCCGCATCATGGGCTTCAACTACGATACCGGAGAGCGCTACCTTTCGGTGCCGGATTTCCTGCCCGAATGAGCGAGCGGTTCGATCAAGCTCAGGATTTGAGGAACAGGTAATTGCGCGGCTCGAAGCCCTCGGGCTGGTAACGCGCATAGCCGGCAGCGACTAGCAGCGCGTCGATCGGCTCCAGTTGCGCCGGGCCCCAAGCCTCCAGCAGGATGGCGGGCGATTGCTGCGCCAGCAGTTCGGCTGCGCCGTGCAGCACAGCAAGTTCACCGCCTTCGACGTCGATCTTGAAGGCCGAGACCTGCGGACACCCGGCTTGGGCCCAGGCCAGGTCAACGGTGGTGACCGGCACTTCGAACGACCGGACAAAGTCCGGCGGGATTACCGAGGCCGAACTCAGCGTCGGCTGCGCGCTTTCATGGAAGGTGACCGAGCCCGGCGCGGCACCGACTGCCGACTGGACGATCTCTACGTTGTCCACCCCGTTTTCGCGCAAATTGACCGCCAGCCTCGTGGCCGTATCGGGATGCGGTTCAAAGGCGATGACTTTGCCCGATGATCCCGTCGCGCGGGCGAACTCCAGCGCCGACAGGCCGATGTTCGCCCCGACATCGAACACAGTGCTGCCCGGCACCACCTGTTCGCAAAGTGCGGCGATTTCGCGATCCTCATACGGACCATCGAACAGAACCTTGGTGCCAAGGTCTTCGCGATAGAACAGGTGCAGCGTTTCCCCCGAGCGCAAGTGATAGGCGAAGCTGGCCGGCTTGGGTGGCAGTGCGGGCAGGATGACGTGGCGATAGAGCAGCCCCTTCCCGCGATGCACCGGGAAATGCATGAACCACGCACGGACTGGCCACAGCAGCAACCAGATCGCGCGGTGGTGGCGCTCCCGGAAGTCGGGCGCAGCGGTTGGACTGGCTTGCATCGCAGCGACCTAGGGGTTCGGTCCCGCTATGGTCAAGCCGTAGCGAAGGCCTCGACCGGCAGTGCCATCATCGCTTCGCAGCCCGCTTCGATCTTGCGGCGCAACGCGCCCGCGTCGGGGAGGAAGCGCTCGCCATAATAGCGCGCGGTGACCTGCTTGGCCGCATAGAACGCCTGGCCCGTAGCGTCGGCTGCCAAGGCCTCGCCCGCGACCACCGCCATCCGCAGCCACATCAGCCCGGTCGCAACGATCCCCAACATATGCATGTAGTGGTGTGCACCCGCGCCGACATTGTTGGGATTGGCCATGCCGTTCTGCATGAACCACAGGGTCGCCGCCTTGAGCTCGCCATTCGCCTTGCCAAGCCGCGCGGCATAGTCTGCCAGCGCGGGGTTGCTCGCGGCATCGGCACATTCCTTGTCGACCAGTGCGAAGAACGCCTGGATCGCGCGGCCGCCGTTCTGGGCGAGCTTGCGGCCGACCAGATCCATCGCCTGCACGCCGTTCGCGCCTTCGTAGATCATCGCGATCCGGGCATCGCGGACGAATTGTTCCATCCCCGATTCGACTATGTAGCCGTGCCCGCCGAGCACCTGCTGCATATTGGTGGCGACGTCATAGCCCTTGTCGGTGCCGTAGCCCTTGATCACCGGGGTCAGCAGGCTGATCAGATCGTCGGCCATCTGGCGTTCGGCCTCGTCCGCTGCCTTGTGCGTAAGGTCGACTTGCAGCGCTCCCCACAGGCACAACGCGCGCATCCCCTCGGTGAGCGCCTTGGCGTCCATCAGCATGCGGCGAATGTCGGGGTGGACGAACAGCATGTCCGCCTTCTCGCCGGGCTCGGCCGGGCCGGTCAGCGCGCGGCCCTGACGCCGCTCCTGCGCATAAAGCACCGCGTTCTGGTAAGCGACATCGGCCTGCGCGAGACCCTGGATGCCGACGCCAAGTCGCGCGGCGTTCATCATGATGAACATCGCGGCGAGGCCCTTGTTTTCCTCGCCAACCAGATAGCCGGTCGCGCCATCGTAGTTCATCACGCAGGTCGAATTGCCGTGGATGCCCATCTTGTGCTCGATCGAGCCGCATGAGACCGCGTTGCGCGCGCCCAGCGAGCCGTCGTCGCCCACCATCATTTTGGGGACGATGAACAGCGAGATGCCCTTGGTCGAATCCGGGGCATCGGGCGTTTTGGCCAGCACGAGGTGGATGATGTTGTCGGCCAGATCATGTTCGCCCGCCGAGATGAAGATCTTGGTCCCGGTGATCGCATAGCTGCCGTCTGCTTGCGGCACCGCGCGAGTACGGATCAGGCCGAGGTCGGTGCCGCACTGCGGTTCGGTCAGGTTCATCGTCCCGAGCCATTCGCTTGCGATCATCTTGGGCAGGAACTTGGCTTGCTGTTCTGGCGAGCCCTTGGCGAGAATCGCAGAGACCGCGCCGTTGGTCAGCCCGGGGTACATCGACAGCGCTTGGTTCGAGGCGGACATGAATTCCTCGGCCATGAACGCCAACACATGCGGCATGCCCTGCCCGCCGAATTCCTCGGGCATCCCGAGCGTGCCCCAGCCCGCATCGCGAAACTGCGTCATCGCCTGCTTGAAGCCGCTCGGTGTGGTGACGCTGCCATCGGGATTGCGAGTGCAGCCCTCGGCATCTCCCGACTGGTTGAGCGGGGCGAACACTTCGGCGGTGAACTTGCCACACTCCTCGATTACCGTGTCGATGAGCTCGGCGCTGACATTCTCGAAGCCCGGAAGGTTGCCATAGCTTTCGAGCTTGAGCAGTTCGTTGATGACAAATCGCGTATCGCGCACGGGCGCCGTGTAGCTGGGCATTCAATCGGTCCTGTGGAGGGGAAGCTCACGCTTTGACGGGTGTGGCTTCCAGATTTTCGAGCAGGGAAATGAAGCTGGTGAGTTCGCTGATTGCCGAATCGATATCGGCACGCTGCTGGCTCATTTGGTTGACCCGTTCGCGGCACCGTTCGATGGTGACGCGGCGCTGTTCGACCCGGCCGTCGCCGAGATCGTAGAGATCGATCATCTCCTTGATCTCGCCCAGACTGAAGCCGACATTCTTGGCACGCATGATCCAGGCTAGTCGGGCGCGGTCATGCTTGCTGTAGATGCGCGTGAGACCCGATCGCGCGGGCGTGATCAGCCCTTCGTCCTCGTAAAAGCGCAGCGCGCGCGCGGTGACGTCGAACTCGGCGGTCAGGTCGGAAATCGTGTAAGCCTCGCGGTGCAGCGCATCGGGTCGCTCAAGATGCGCGCCGTCGTGAATCGATGCTGCACTGCCCGCGTGGTCCATGCCGCACTTGGTAGATGCCCTTTACGTAAACGTCAATCGGTGGTGCGTATCAGGGCGTCGCCATCCAGCGCGCGATAGAAACAGCTGGTCGCACCGGTGTGGCAAGTCGGACCAGCGGGTTTGGTCAGCAGGACCAGCGCATCCTGGTCACAATCGACCAAGATTTGCTCAACCCGCAGTGTATTGCCCGAGGTTTCGCCTTTCAGCCACAACTGCTGGCGTGAGCGCGAATGGAAGTGCGCCAGTCCGCTCGCCCGAGTCTTGGCCAACGCCTCGGAATCCATGAACGCGACCATCAAGACGTCACGCGTATCGGTATCGACTACCACAGCGGTGAGGAGGCCCGCGGCGTCAAAGCGGGGCAGAAAGGCGGAGCCCTGCTCGCGGCTGAGAGGATCGGGATTTTCGGTCATGTTTCCTTGTTGCACGATAACCACATGCAGGCAGCAAAATCTATCGCTGCGGGGCTTGGTTCTTTCCAATCACCTCGATTCGCGAGAAACAGGCACCGCGGTGTCGAACCGCCCTGCTGTTCAGCGACGACAAAGAGCGTCAGCGGCCAGGGCCATGGTTCAGGGATCGACGGTCGACCGAGTGATCGGATGACCAGTTCATGAGGGATCGGACGAGATAGTCGAAAGGGGTGACTGTCGAACTGCGCAAGCAGCGTTCATTGAGTTTCGTCACGAGGACGCCCGGGACTACAGTCTCGGGCGTTTTCGTTTGTGCTCAGCTGTGTGGCAGCGCTTCATCGAGGACCCTGGCAAAACAGGCGATCATCACCGTTTGAGCGCCAGCCCGTTTGAGGACACTAACACAGGCGTCGCTGGTCGCGCCGCTCGTCAAGACGTCATCGACCAGCACGATTTTAGCACCCTTGATTCGTCCGGCCTGACGCGGGTTGAGCGCGATCGCGCCCGACAATGCCCGGGCGCGGGCCGCCCTGCCCAATCCGCCAAGCGTCGGGGTGGCTTTGCGCCGGACCAACGCATCGACCGCCATTTGCGCATGCTTGGCCCGGGCAATCTCGCGGCCGAGCAGCGCCGACTGGTTGAACCCGCGCCGCCAGATCCGCCAGCGATGGAGCGGCACGGGGACTATCAGCCAAGTCTCATCCACCATTGGCAGGCGCGCCGCAATCAGGCGGGCCAACAGCGGTGCCAACGCAATGCGGTTGCCGCGCTTGAACGCCAGCACCAGACGGCGCGAGGGATCGGTGTAGAGCGTTCCGGCGGCGATACCGTCGTGCTTGGGCGGGTTGGCGAGGCACGGCGCGCAGATCGTCCCCGCTGCCGCGCCATCGCCGAACGGGCGCTGGCATGAAGCGCAAGCAGGCTCCCCGGGAATGACCAGCTCGTTCCAGCAGGCGCCGCACAGGCCGGTCTGCACTGCGAGCCCCTCGCCGCACAAGGGGCAGCGCGGCGGGAAGACGAGATCGACGACCGGGGCGAAGGTTTGCGCGAGCGACACGCGCCCGGTTGTAACCTGCCCGCATGCCACGGCAAGCGCTTGCGCTGGTTCGTCCGGCACGGCAGGGCGTCGGCATGAGCGTAGCGCCGCCCCCGCCCAGTATCTTCTCGGCTACCCGCCGTGCGGCGACGCGGCGGCAGATGGCGCAGTTGCAGGGCGGACCGGATGCCCCGCGCTACATCATGGCGGACATGGTCGAGGATGTGCTCGAGCGGCTCGCCTTCCTCCGCCACCGCCCCGCCCGTGCTTTGGTGATGGGCGACTGGACGGGCGGACTTGCTGCCGAGTTGGTGCGTCAGGGCGCTGCGATGAGCGTGGATGAGCCCGACGCCGAGCAGCCCTATCCCGTCACCGGTTTCGACTTCATCGCCAGCCTTGGCACGCTCGATACGGTCAACGACTTGCCCGGCGCACTGGTTCATATCCGCAATGCGCTGGCTCCCGGCGGGCTGGCGATCGCCAGCTTTATGGGCGCGGGATCGCTGCCCGAACTGCGCGCCGCGATGCTGGCGGCGGATGGGGAGCGCCCGGCTCCGCGGCTGCATCCAATGGTCGATGTCCGCGCCGGCGGACAGCTGCTGCAACGCGCCGGATGGGCCGATCCGGTGGTGGACAGCCGCTCGCTCGACGTGCGGTTCCGGGACTTGGACCGGCTCGTCGCCGATTTGCGGGCGCAGGGGCTGGGCAATGTTCTGGCTCGGGCCGGACCACCGCTGAGCCGCGCTGCGCTGGACACGGCTCGCGCCGAATTTGGGATCGGAACAGTCGAACGGTTCGAGATTTTGACGTTAAACGGTTGGAAACGCTAACCTAATGCTGCCTGCGCTGCCGCCAGCCTGGCAATCGGCACGCGGTAGGGTGAGGCGCTGACGTAATCGAGCCCGACCGCTTCGCAGAAGGCAATGCTGGCCGGATCGCCGCCATGCTCGCCGCAGATGCCGAGCTTGATATCGGGCCGGGTTGCCCTGCCCCGTTCGGCGGCGAGGCTGACCAGCTGGCCGACGCCGTCGATGTCGAGGCTGACGAAGGGATCGCGGGCGTAGATGCCCTGCTCCACGTATGGCCCAAGGAAGCGCGCGGCATCGTCTCTCGAAACGCCGAGAGTTGTTTGCGTCAAATCATTAGTTCCGAACGAGAAGAACGTCGCTTCCTCGGCGATCTCGCCCGCCATCAGCGCGGCGCGGGGCAGCTCGATCATCGTCCCGACGAGATATTCGAGCGTGCGGCCCTTCTCGGCAAAGACTTGCAGCGCGACGCGGTCGACCAGCGCCTTGAGAATCTGGACCTCGCGCTTGGTGGCGACCAGCGGGATCATCACTTCGGGCACCGGCGCGTCCCCGGACGCCGCCGCGACGTCACACGCCGCCTCGAAAATCGCGCGGGCCTGCATCTCATAGATTTCGGGGAAAGTGATCCCCAAACGGCAACCACGGTGGCCGAGCATCGGGTTGAATTCATGCAATTCGTCGGCGCGGCGCTTTAGCGTTTCGACGCCGATCCCGATGGTGTCGCTGAGCTCGGCAAATTCCGCATCGCCCTGCGGCAGGAATTCGTGCAGCGGCGGATCGAGCAGGCGGATCGTCACCGGCAGCCCGGCCATCTCGACGAAGATGCCGTGGAAATCGGTGCGCTGCTCGGGGAGCAGCTTGGCGAGCGCGGCGCGGCGGCCGGCTTCGTCCTCGGCAAGGATCATCTGGCGCACGGCGGAAATCCGCCCTGCGTCGAAGAACATATGCTCGGTGCGGCACAGGCCAATGCCCTCGGCACCGAACTGGCGCGCGATGCGGCAGTCGGCCGGGGTTTCGGCGTTGCTGCGCACTTTCATCCGGCGATGCTGGTCGGCCCAGCCCATCAACACCCCGAAATCGCCCACGAGTTCGGGCTCGATCGTCGGCACCAGTCCCGCCATGACGTCACCCCTGGCTCCGTCGAGCGTGATCAAATCGCCTTCGCGCAATTCGCGGTCGCCAATCCGCAGCGTGCGCTTGGCGAGGTCGATCGAAACCCCCGACGCGCCCGAGACGCAAGGCCGCCCCATCCCGCGCGCGACCACAGCGGCGTGGCTGGTCATGCCCCCGCGCGCGGTGAGGATGCCTTTGGCGGCGTGCATGCCGTGGATGTCCTCGGGCGAAGTCTCGACCCGCACCAGGATCACCGCTTCGCCGCGCTCGGCGCGTTTTTCGGCGGTGTCGGCATCGAGCACGATCGCGCCCGAGGCCGCGCCCGGTGAGGCTGGCAGGCCTTTGGTGAGAATATCGCGCGGGGCATCGGGATCGAGCGTCGGGTGGAGCAACTGGTCGAGCGCCATCGGATCGACCCGCAGGATCGCAGTGCGCTCGTCGATCAGCCCCTCGCCGACCATCTCGACCGCCATCCGCAGCGCGGCCTTGGCGGTGCGCTTGCCCGCGCGGGTCTGGAGCATCCACAGATGCCCGCGCTCGACGGTAAACTCGATGTCCTGCATGTCGCGGTAGTGCCGCTCGAGCAGGTCGAACACCGCCGCGAGTTCGCCATAGGCGGCAGGCATCGCCTCTTCCATGCTGAGCGGCTTGGCCCCTGCTAGTTCGCGCGCGGCTTTGGTGAGGTATTGCGGGGTGCGGATCCCTGCGACCACATCCTCGCCCTGCGCATTGACCAGCCACTCGCCGTAATAGATGCGCTCGCCGGTCGCCGGGTCGCGGGTGAAGGCGACCCCGGTGGCCGAACTATCGCCCATGTTGCCGAAGACCATCGCCTGGACGTTGACTGCGGTGCCCCAGTCGCCCGGAATGTCGTTGAGGCGGCGATAGACCTTGGCGCGGTCGCTGTCCCAGCTGTCAAATACAGCGGCGATCGCGCCCCAAAGTTGATGATGTACATCCTGCGGGAAGGGTTTTCCGAGTTCGGCCGCGACGATCGCCTTGTACTCACCGACGAGTTTCTGCCAGTGTTCAGCCTGCATCTCGACATCGGTGTAGAAACCGTTGTCTTCCTTGATTATTTCTAATGCATCCTCGAACGCATGGTGGTCGAGCCCCAGCACCACGTCCGAATACATCTGGATGAAGCGGCGATAGCTGTCCCACGCAAAGCGCGCGTCGCCCGAAGTGGCGGCGAGTCCCGCGACCGTGGCGTCGTTGAGACCGAGGTTGAGCACGGTATCCATCATCCCCGGCATCGACACACGCGCGCCCGAGCGGACCGAGACCAGCAGCGGATCGGCGGGGTCGCCGAACTTCTTGCCGACCGCCGCCTCGATGTGAACCAGCGCCGCGCTGACTTCGGCGCGGAGTGCATCGGAGAACTGGGCTCCGTCGGCGAGGTATTTGACGCAGATTTCGGTGGTGATCGAGAACCCCGGCGGCACCGGCAGGCCGATCCCCGCCATTTCGGACAGGTTAGCGCCCTTCCCCCCGACAATCGTCTTGTCGCGGGTGCGCGGATCGTCGTGGGTGACACCGCCGCCGAAGGTGTAGACATTGGCACTCATAGATCCGCAGTTTCCCGTTGGTTCGGAGGTCAAAGGTTACAAAAGGTGACTCCAAGGCGTCACCCAGCGCAAATTTCCAACATCTATATATTTCAACAACTTACGATTCTCGAACTCATCCCTCGATCTTCGAGAAATCGGCGACCCGATGCACCGCGTCGCGGAAGCTTGCCAAGAGAGAAAGTCTTGCCGCCCTGATATCCGGATTGGCATCGTTCACGGTCACACCTTCGAAAAACGCGTCGATCGGCGCGCGCAGGCTGGCGAGCGCGGCCATCGCGCCCGCGAAGTCCTCGGCCTCGACCGCCGCGGCAGCGCGCGGCGCGGCAAGGTCGAGCGCGTCGATCAGCGCCTTTTCCGCCGGTTCTGGAGTGTAGGAAAGCGTGTTCTTCTGCTTGATCCGCTCGGCGAAAATCTCCGCCATGTCGGGATCGTCGACCATCGCGAAGGGATCCTCCTCACCATCGCGCGGAATCGCGGTGGGCTCGGCGTGCCAGTCTTCCTTCTTGAGGATATTGGCGGCGCGCTTGTAGCCCGCGAGCAGGTTCGCGCCGTCGTCGGTCCCGACGAAAGCCTGGAGCGCATGCACGCGGGCGAGCAGGCGGACGAGATCGCCATCTATTCCACGAGCACCGTCGATGATACGCGAAGCGCGAATGATGTCACTTCTGATCCCCGCTGTCTTTTCAGCTACCTCAAGGCGGTCCAAGAAAAAGTTTCGCAGCGCTACGGCAACCATGAGTGGCGGTTCGACCTCTTCAAATTTTGGCTTTTTCGCTTCAAGAGGGAAAATAGACTTTAATATAACGGCTGCAATTTCACTGAGTTTCTGACCGTCAAAAGCATCAACAACGGTTGCCAATGCCTCCAGCTTTTTCGTGTTTGGGTCAGGCTTTTTCCAATCAACAGCGCCACGCAAGGCTGCATGGAAGCAAACAAGCACAATATCCATCCTGATCTGATTGGATTTGAGAATTGAGATCGCGCTAATTGCTGCTCGGCGAAGAGCGAATGGATCCTTCGAGCCGGTAGGCACCTCGTTGATCGAGAAGAAGCTTACCAGCGTATCCAGCTTATCCGCCAGACTCACCGCCACCGTCACCGGTGCGGTGGGCACATCATCGCCCTGCCCGACCGGCTTGTAGTGATCGCGGATCGCGTCGGCGACTTGCGGATCGAGTCCTTCGGCGCGGGCGTAGTAGCCGCCCATCAGGCCTTGCAGTTCGGGGAATTCGCCGACCATTTCGGTGACCAGATCGGCCTTGCACAGTTCTGCAGCTTGCCGCGCGAGCGCCGGATCGCAGTTCGGAACGATGCCCTTGGTGGCTAGCCATTCGGCCAGCTTTGCGACCCGCTCGACCTTGTCGGCAACCGTGCCCAGCTTCTCGTGGAAGACGATGTTGGCCAGCTTTTCCGCGTGCTGCGCCAGCGTCTTCTTGCGGTCCTGCTCCCAGAAGAAGCGTGCATCGCTCAGCCGCGCGGCGAGCACCTTGCGGTTGCCGTCGATGATCGCCGCGCCGCCGTCATGCGCGGCGATATTGGCGGTGCAGACGAAGGCGTTGACAAGCTTGCCCGCCCCAGAACCGCCAGACTCCTCGCACACAAAGTACTTCTGGTTGGTCCGCGCGGTGAGCTGGATCACTTCGGGCGGGACTTCGAGGAACGCCGCGTCGAACCGGCCGAGTAGCGGCACCGGCCATTCGGTGAGTCCGGCATTTTCGATCACCAGCCCTTCGTCCTCGACCAGTTCGAGCCCTGCGGCCAAGGCGGCGGCGCGGGACATTTCTCGGATCAGGCCCTCGCGCTCGGCATGGTCGACGATGACATGGCAGGCGCGCATTTTGTCCGAATAGTCGCTGGCCCCGCCGATCGTCACGATGCCCGAATGGTGGAAGCGATGCCCGAGCGTGGCGCAGCCCGATGAGACTCCACCGATCTCGCATTCGACCAGTTCATCGCCAAACAGCGCGACGATGCCCGACAGCGGTCGCACCCAGCGCAGGCTCTCGGTGCTGAGCGAGGCCGCGCCCCAGCGCTGCGACTTGGGCCAGGGGAAAGCGCGGATCAGCGCGGGGATCGCTTCGGCGAGCACGTCCTTGGTCGCCCGGCCGGGCTTTTCGGTGACGGCGTAGAGAATGCCGCCCCGCTCGGTCAGCTGGTTTCCGGTGAGCCCGGTCTTGCGCAGGAAGCCCTCAAGCGCCTGCGGGGGAGCACCAACGCGTGGGCCTTTGAGTTCCTCGCTCACCGCGGCGGTCGCCAGCGGCAGGTCGCGCGCAATAAGCGCAAGACGGCGCGGGGTGGACCAGACGGTGAGTGCGCCGAGCGAAACGCCCGCAGCGGCCATTCCCTTGGTGAACAGCTTGGCCAGATCGGCGCGCGCACCCGCCTGCATCCGCGCGGGAATTTCCTCGCAGCGCAGTTCGAGGAGGAAGTCGGTCATACCGTCCACCCCGGAAACTTCGCTTCCCACGCGGGGGTTTGCTGCTCGATCCACGCGTGGCAGCTGCCTTTGGCGAGGTCGCGCACTCGGCCCATGTAGCTCGCCCGTTCCTGCACAGAAATCACGCCACGTGCCTGGAGCAAATTGAACACATGGCTGGCCTCGATCGCCTGTTCATAGGCGGGGATTGGCAGGCCGCTATTGAGGCAGTTCTCGCATTCGGCGACCGACTTGCGGAAGGCGTCGAACAGGGTTTCGGTGTCGGCCACCTCGAAGTTCCACTTCGACATCTGCTTCTCGTTTTCGAGGAAGACGTCGCCATAAGTAACCCCGGCGTCGTTGAACTTGAGATCGTAAACGCTGTCGACGCCCTGGATATACATCGCCAGCCGCTCGAGCCCGTAGGTCAGCTCGCCCGCCACCGGCTTGCAATCGAACCCGCCCATCTGCTGGAAATAGGTGAACTGGGTGACTTCCATCCCGTCGCACCACACTTCCCAGCCCAGCCCCCACGCGCCCAGCGTCGGGCTTTCCCAGTCGTCCTCGACAAAGCGGATGTCGTGGAGCAGCGGGTCGATCCCGATTTCAGTGAGGCTGGCGAGATAGAGTTCCTGCAAATTCGCCGGGCTGGGTTTGAGGATCACCTGGTACTGGTAATAGTGCTGCAGCCTATTGGGGTTCTCGCCATAACGGCCATCCGTGGGCCGGCGGCAGGGCTGGACGAATGCGGCGTTCCACGGCTCGGGACCCAGCGCGCGAAGTGTTGTGGCGGTGTGGAACGTGCCCGCGCCCATCCGCATGTCATAGGGCTGGAGGATCAGGCAGCCCTGCGCGCTCCAGAACGCGTGGAGGCGCAGGATCATGTCCTGAAAGCTGAGCGTCGGGACCGGTTCAGACATGGCGTTGGGCATCGTCTGGGGCTTTGGCGGATGCCCCGGTATGGGTCAATGGGGCGTCGCCCGCGCGATTTCGTTCATCGACTGTCAGGCCAAGCCCGCTATAGCCGGGCGCATGATCCATTTGCGCCAGCTTGTAGCCCTGATTGCCGCGCTGCTTGGCAGCCTGGCGCTGGCCAGCCCGGCGCAGCAACGCCATCCCACGCCTATTGCGGTCGAGGCGGTCGCGGCAACACCCGTGCTTCGCCCGGCGCTGTGGAAGGTCTCGGATGCGGATACCACGATCTATCTGTTCGGGACGATCCACGCGCTGCCCAAGGATGTCGAGTGGTTCGACGGTACGATCGCCAATGCGCTCGAGTCCTCGGGCGAACTGGTGACAGAAATTCCCTCGATGGACGCAACGCAGCTCCAGTCGGGGGTGATGCAGCTGGCGGTGCTTCCGCAGGGTCAATCACTTCGCGCGCTGCTTAGCCCCGAGCAAAAGATCGCCTTTGAAGCGGCGATGATCCGCTACAGCCTGCCGGTCGAGGCGTTCGACCGCTACAAGCCGTGGTACGCTGCGGTTGCGCTTTCCGCATTGCCGCTGCTGCGCGATGGCTTCGCCACCGAGAACGGCGTCGAGGCCGCGCTGGACGAGCGCGCCAAGGCGCTGGGGCGTAGTCACACAGGGCTGGAGACGATCGAATATCAGCTCGGGCTGTTCGATGCGCTGCCGCAGGCGACGCAGGTCACCTACCTCAACGAGGTGGTCGAGGCGCTGCCGACATTGCGCGAGGAACTGGGCATCATCGTCACCGAATGGGGCCAGGGCAACGCCGAAAAGCTCGCCGAGCTGATGAATGCCGAGGAAGACGATCCAGCGATGCTCGATGCTCTGCTGACCAACCGCAACCGCAACTGGGCGCGCTGGATCAAGGCGCGGATGGGCCAACCGGGCGTGGTGTTCATGGCGGTCGGCGCGGGGCATCTGGCGGGCCGCGGCAGCGTGCAGGACCAGCTTTCCGCGCAAGGCATCGCCACCACGCGCGTGCAGTGATGCGGGATTGGAGTGTCGTTGCGCTGGCCGCACTGCTGGCAGCCTGCGCCAAGCCAGCGCCCGAGAAAGTCACCCCGGCGTTGTGGCAAGTCGATGGCCCGCACGGCGAGCGCGGCTATCTGTTCGGGACAATCCACGCGCTGCCCAAGGAGGTCGACTGGCGCTCGGCCAAGCTCGATGCCGCACTGGCCGGATCGGACAGCCTGGTGCTCGAAATTGCGCGGCTCGATGACGAGGCGGCGACTGCGGCGACTTTCGCAAAGCTCTCCCGCACTCCCGGCCAGCCCCTGTTGAGCGAGCGGATCGCGCCCGCATTGCGTCCGGCGCTGGCTGCGGTCCTGCGCCGCACGCATCTGTTCGAAACCGAATTCGCCGCGACCGAAACCTGGGCGGCGGCGCTCACCCTCGCTCAAAAGCTGCAGGGTGCCAACAACAGCGGTTACGGGATCGACCGCGCGCTGCTTAACGCAGCGCCGGGCAAGGCACTCGGTGAGCTGGAAGGCGCGGAGACGCAGCTCGGCGTGTTCGATGCCCTGCCCGAGGACGAGCAGCGCGATTTGCTGGGCGCGGTTATCTCCGGCGCGGATGACGATCCCGTTGCTGCGGGCCAGCTCGCCTCAGCGTGGGGCCGGGGCGATGTGGCGATGATCGAACGCGAGACACAGCGCGGCATGCTCGCCGATCCCGAACTGCGGCAAGCCTTGCTGGTGAACCGCAACAAGGCTTGGACCGGGCGGATCGTCGCGCTGCTGGCGCAAGGCGAGCGTCCCTTCGTCGCAGCCGGGGCGGCGCATATGGCGGGACCGGACGGCGTGCCCGCGCTGCTCGCCGCGCAAGGCTACAAGGTCACCCGCGTCCAATAGCGTTATCCTCGCGCAAGCGGGGATCGCTGGCGGCTTGGCACGACCCGGCGGCCAGCGGTCCCCGGTCGAGCCGGGGACGACGAGACCTTGCATTTCCGCCCCATTGCCGATAGGGGCGCGCGCTTCCCCGTTATGGTCATCCCTGGAGGCGTGGCGGGCGAAGTGGTTCAACCAGTGTTTTTGAAAAGGTAGATGAGATGAGCGAAGCCCTCACCCTGCCGGCCGAGACGCGCGAACGGGCTGGCAAGGGAGCCTCCCGTATGCTGCGTCGCGAAGGCCGCGTCCCCGCCGTCATTTATGGCGGCAAAGAAGAGCCCCTCAGCATCCATGTTGAGGAGAAGGAACTGCGTCGCCAGCTCGGCACCGGCCACTTCTCGAACTCGATCGTGATGATCGATGTCGGCGGCAAGCAAGTGCGGACGCTGCCCAAGGACGTCGCTTTCCATCCCGTCACCGATCGCCCGCTCCACGTCGATTTTCTGCGCCTGGCGAAGGACGCGACGGTCACCGTCGAAATTCCGGTGGTGTTCGAAAACGAAGACGCCTCGCCCGGTCTTAAGAAGGGCGGTGTGCTCAACGTGGTGCGCCACACGCTCGAACTGGTATGCGACGCGGACAAGATCCCCGACGAGATTCATATCGACGTCACCGGGCTCGATATCGGCGATTCGATCCACATCAGCCAGATCATGCTGCCAGCCGGTTCGGCCTCGGCCATCACCGACCGCGACTACACCATCGCGACGATCGTGGCTCCGTCGGCGCTGAAGAGCGAAACCGGCGATACCGAAGCCGAGACCGAAGTCGAGGCGGCTCCAGCGGCGAGCGAGTAGTCGGTGTCGTCCCCGGTTTGACCGGGGACCGCTGGCCGCCTGACGCAAGTTCGCGTAGTGCGGCCAGCGATCCCCGCGTTCGCGGGGATGACGGAGGTTGATCATGCAAATCTGGGTCGGCCTCGGCAATCCCGGTCCGCAATATGCGATGCACCGGCACAACGTCGGCTTCATGGCGGCGGACGTGCTGGCCGACATCCACGGCTTCGGCCCGGTGCAGAAGAAATTCCTCGGCTGGATCCAGGACGGGCGCATCGGCGGGGAGCGGATCATCCTGCTCAAGCCCGCCACCTTCATGAATGAAAGCGGCCGCGCAGTGGGCGAGGCGCTGCGCTTCTACAAGCTCGGCACCGAAGCGCTGACCGTGTTCCACGACGAGCTCGACCTCGCCCCCTTCAAGGTCAAGGTCAAGCAAGGCGGCGGCACCGCCGGGCACAACGGACTGCGCTCGATCGACCAGCACCTTGGGGCGGATTTCCGGCGGGTGCGGCTCGGCATCGGTCATCCCGGGCACAAGGACCGGGTCACCGGCTATGTGCTGGGCAATTACGCCAAGGACGAGGTCGATGATTTGGCCGATATGTTGGGCGCAGTGTCCGCCGAAGCCGAGTGGCTCGCCAAGGGCGATGACGTGCGCTTCATGAACGATGTGGCGCAGCGGCTACAGGACTGACGCAAATGTCCCGCGTATTGGTCATTGGTTCGCCCGGAGCGGGAAAGTCCACTTTTGCCAAAGCACTGGCGCAGCGCAGCGGCTTGCCATTGGTGCATCTCGACGCAGAATACTGGAATCCGGGGTGGGTCGAGACGCCGAAGGACGCGTGGGAAGCGCGGCTCGCTGAGATCATCGCCGCCGATCGCTGGGTAATGGACGGCAATTATGGTGGCAGCCTGCCACAACGGATTGCTGCGCCCGACACGATTGTAGTTCTGGATTATCCAACCTGGCTCTGCTTGTCGCGGATCATCAAGCGCTGGTGGACGCATCGCGGGATAAGCCGGCCCGACATGGCTGCGGACTGCCCGGAACGACTGGATCCCTCCTTCCTGCTTTATGTGGCAAGGTTTCGGCAGAACAAGCGCTGGAGAAATGAAGCACTGCTCACCCAATTCAAGGGCGCCGTGCACCGCTTTGCCACTCAGGAGGCTGCGGCAAGCTGGCTGGGCGCACTGCCTCCCGATAGCGTCTCGCCAAGCCGGATTTAACCACTTATGGGCGCGGACCCAACAAGGAGCGTTTCATGGGATTTCGTTGCGGTATCGTGGGGCTGCCCAATGTCGGCAAATCCACCCTGTTCAATGCGCTGACGGAGACGCAGGCGGCGCAGGCGGCGAATTATCCGTTTTGTACGATCGAGCCCAATGTCGGCCAGGTTGGGGTGCCCGATCCGCGGCTTGACCAGCTGGCGCGCATCGCGGGCAGCGCCAAGATCATCCCGACCCAGCTCGGCTTCGTCGATATTGCCGGTCTGGTGCGCGGCGCGTCGAAGGGCGAAGGGCTGGGCAACCAATTCCTCGGCAACATCCGCGAGGTCGATGCGGTGATCCATGTGCTGCGCTGCTTCGAGAACGACGACATCCAGCACGTCGACAACAAGATCGATCCAATTTCGGATGCCGAGACGGTCGAGACCGAACTGATGCTCGCCGATCTCGACAGCCTTGAAAAGCGCGTGCCCAATCTCGCCAAGAAGGGCCAGCAGGGCGACAAGGAAGCCAGGGCCGCCGCTGCCGTGCTCGGCCGGGCGCTTGCGCTGCTGCGCGAGGGCAAGCCCGCGCGGCTGACCAGGCCCAAGGACGAAGAGGAAGCGCGGCTGTTCGCGCAGGCGCAACTGCTCACCGCCAAGCCGGTGCTCTATGTCTGCAATGTCGAGGAAGAGGCTGCGGCCGAGGGCAATGACTTCTCCAGACGCGTCTTCGCCAAGGCCAAGGCCGACGGGGCCAACGCGGTGATCGTCTCGGCCGCGATCGAAAGCGAGCTGGTCGAGATGGAGCCCGACGAGCGGATGGTGTTCCTCGAAGAGCTGGGTCTCCACGAGACCGGCCTGACCCGGATCATCCGCTCGGGCTACGATCTGCTGCATTTGCTGACCTTCTTCACCGTCGGCCCCAAGGAAGCGCGCGCCTGGACAGTCCACACCGGGGCCAAGGCCCCCGATGCGGCGGGCGAAATCCACTCCGACATGCAACGCGGCTTCATCCGCGCCGAGACGATTGCCTATGACGACTATATTGCGCTGAACGGCGAGGCGGGTGCCAAGGAAGCCGGGAAATTGCGCCAGGAAGGCAAGGAATACCAGGTGCAGGACGGCGACGTGATGCACTTCAAGTTCAACGTGTAGCGTCCCCGATCTGGGATAAAGGGACCGCTTTCCACATATCCATCGCGCCTGCGGAGAATGCAGGAGGTGGGGAGAAATGGGCCCTGAAACGAGTTCAGGGTGACGGAAGAGGTTGGCGGCGCGCGCCCGTTCAGGCTTGCTCGAACGCAGTGATGATCGGGCACGGTCCGGCAGAGCCGCTGGCACATTCGCGGGCGAGCTTTTCGAGAGAACGCCGGGCCTGCTGCATCTCGGCGATCTTGGTATCGAGTTCGGCGATGCGCGCGCGCGCCAGTTCGCGGGCCCGGGCACGTTCCGATGTGGAGTCGAGCGCCAACAGTTCGGCAATCTCGTCGAGCGAAAATCCGGCGCGCTGCGCGCCGCGGATGAACCGCAAGCGGCGCAATTCATCGGGCCCGTAGTGCCTCCGGCCCGTCGGACGCGTCAGCGAGGGCTGTGGATCGAACAGCAAGCCACGGCGTTGGTAGTAGCGGACCGTCTCCACTCCCACCCCGCCGCCGCGCGCCAGTTCCGAGATCGACATTGCCATCCGCTTGACTCCGTACCGCAGTACGGAAGCTATAGGCCGAATCATGATGACCGACCAAGCCCAGAAACCTGTCGCCACGATCTACCGCATGGTGATGGACAAGCACGTCTGCCCCTATGGGCTGAAGGCGCTGCACCTGCTGCGGCAAAAGGGCTTCGCGATCGACGATCGCTGGCTGACTACCAGCGAGGAAACCGATGCGTTCAAGGCGGAGCACGGCGTTAAAACCACGCCGCAAACCTTCATCGCTGGCCAGCGGATCGGCGGTTACGACGATCTGCGCAAGCATTTCGGGATGAAGCTGCCCGATCCCGATGCGGTCAGCTATGTGCCGGTGCTGGCGGTGTTTGCCACCGCTGCCGCGCTGGCACTGGCGGCGAGCTATGCCGCGCTTGGGACGCCCTTCACCATCCGCGCGGGCGAGTGGTTCATCGCCTTCGCGATGATGATCCTCGCGATGCTCAAGCTGCAGGATCTCGAGAAATTCGCGACGATGTTCCTTGGTTACGATCTGCTGGCGCAACGCTGGCTGCCCTATGCCTACGCCTATCCGTTCCTCGAATGGGGCGCGGGCGCCTTGATGGCGGCGCATTGGCTCGATTGGCTGTCGATCCCGGTCGCGGCGTTCATCGGTTCCATTGGGGCAGTTTCGGTAATCTACGCGGTCTATGTCCAGAAGCGCGATATCAAATGCGCCTGCGTGGGCGGTAGCAGCCGAGTGCCGCTCGGTTTTGTCTCGTTGACCGAGAACCTCGCCATGCTGGCGATGGCGGGCTGGATGCTCGCCCGACCGATGTGATACCAAGGAGTGTCCGCGTGAAAATTCTGATGACGGGCGTGGCGATTGGCGCGCTGGCAGTGGCGCTACCGGCTCCGGCCGACGCGCAAATGCAGCACCATCCCGGTATGACCATGCCAGCGGCCAAGCCGAGCCCGAAGCCGGCGGCAAAGCCAGCCCCGCAACGCGCCCCGGCAGTGCGGCGCGCGACTCGCCCGGCGGCCAGATCGACCGCTCCGGCACGGCGGACGGCTATGCGCCGTCCGGCTTCCCCTGCCCGTCCGGCAGCAATACCGGCACCGCCACCGACCGCTGCATCGGTTCCGACCGCTATGCCGATGGATCATGCGACGATGGACCATTCGACAATGCCCGCAGCGCCGGTGGATCAGGCAACGACGCTAGTTGTGCCGATGGACCATTCCACGATGGACCACGTTCCGGCCGAGCCCGCTGCACAGGTCGATCATTCCGCGATGCCGGGTATGAACCACGGTGCGATGGATGGCATGGCGATGATGGCGGGCGAAGGGTCGGGCACCGCGCGGCTTCCCGCGAACGAGGCGATGCACGGGCTGCATCTGCCGGTCGGCGCGTCGGGCAGCCTGATGCTCCACGGTTATGCGTGGGGCGTATATACCGACCAGACCGGACCGCGTGGCGACAACAAGCTTTATGTCCAGTCGATGGCGATGGCCGATTATCGCCGCGAATTTACCGGCGGGCGGTTCATGGCCCGCGCCATGATGAGCCTTGAACCCGCGATGCGCCACGATGGCTACCCCAATTTGTTTGCCACGGGCGAAGTCGCTTACGGCCAGCCGCTGGTCGACCGCCAGCATCCGCACGATCTTTTCATGGAACTCGCCACGCGCGTCGATATCGACATTGCCCAAGGCACCAGCCTGTTTGTCTATGGCGGGCCGGTGGGCGAGCCTGCGCTTGGTCCCAGCGCGTTCATGCATCGCGCCTCGGCAATCTACAATCCCGAGGCACCGATCACCCACCACTGGTTCGATTCGACGCATATTACCTATGGCGTGATCACCGCGGGCTTCTCGGCCAAGCGCTTCCAGCTTGAGGCCAGCGCATTCCGCGGGCGCGAGCCCGACGAGTTTCGCTGGAATATCGAGACGCCCAAGCTCGATAGCTGGAGCGTGCGCGCTACGGTGATGCCGACCGACCAGCTGGCGTTTCAGGTGAGTTACGGCGAATTGAAGGAGCCGGAAGAACAGCATCCGGGCGAAGACGAGCATCGCTTCACCGCCGCGGCGCACTTCAACAACGGCTCCGGCCTCTCGGCGATGGCCGCCTTCAGCGCCAAGGCCCGCGTCCCGGGCGAAACGCTCACCGCGTGGCTCGGCGAAGTGAACTGGAACCTCGACACGCACAACACGCTGTTCGGACGGGTCGAGAATGTCGCCAATGACGAGCTGTTTTCCGACCACGCGCATCCTCTCCACGACCAGATATTCCGGGTGAGCAAGTTCCAGCTCGGCTATGCGCGCCGCCTGCCGCTGGGGCCGTTCGAGCTGGCGCTGGGCGGATCGGCCGCCGCTTTTGCCAAGCCGACCGCGCTTGACCCCTATTATGGGTCGAACCCGATGGGCTACACGCTGTTCGCCAAGCTATCGCTGGGGCACTGATTCGACATCGCGGGGGAACGGCATTGCAGTATTTCGAAGACATCGAGATTGGTACCATGGCCAGCTTCGGCAGCTATGCGGTGACGCGCGAGGAAGTGCTCGAGTTTGCCTCGCGCTACGATCCGCAGCCGTTTCACATGTCGGACGAGGCTGCGGCGCAGACGCATTTCGGCCGGCTTTCGGCGAGCGGGTGGCACACCTGCGCGATGACCATGCATATGCTGGTGGCCAATATGTCCCAACGCCAGCAGGCCGGGCTCGGCTCGCCCGGGGTCGACGAGTTGCGCTGGCACAAGCCGGTCTATCCGGGCGACACGCTGCGCTGCGAAACCGAGCTCATCGAAAAGAACCGCAGCCGGTCGAAGCCCGAAATGGGCAGCTTCCGCTCAAAGTTGCGCGTCTACAACCAGCACCACGAACTGGTGATGAGTTCGATTTCGATCGGGCTGATCCGCGTGCGCGGCGACTAGGAGCCGCACTCCAGCGCGCCGTCGCGGCGGAATACGATCTGGTCCCACGCATCGCGCACCGTCACGCGGCCCCGCCAGCGAGTCAGTTCATCGCCGATGGTTTCGCCCTCACCCACCGCTTTTTCGAGATTCAGCGAATAGCGCTTGCCGAGATAATGTGCCCGGCTGCCAAGTGGGAACGCCGCGCTGCCCGAATCCGAGGCCAGGCTCACCATCCGGCCCTCCAGCTTGAGAACGGCACGGCGGCTGTTGGTAATCAGGATCGGCATCCGGTCGGTCGCATCCGCCAGCACCACCGCGCAGCTCGCGCCATAAAGGTCGTTGGCGGCGATATCGCCTTCGCTGATCGGTTCGGGTGTGATTGCTTGCGGCGGCGGCTTGGCTTTCTGCGCCGCTTCGACCTGGGCAATGTCCCGCTCGTCCTGCCGTGCCCGTTCGGCGGGCGAGACGTCCTGCTTGCACGCCGCGAGAACGACCAACGCCGCGACAGGCCAGACTGCGCGCATCATCGCCTCCCGAACAGCTTTTCGATGTCACCGTGCGCCAGCTTGACCCAGGTCGGGCGGCCATGGTTGCACTGGCCTGAGCGCGGGGTGCGCTCCATCTCGCGCAGCAACGCGTTCATCTCGGCCACCGAGAGCACGCGCCCCGCGCGCACCGAGCCGTGGCAGGCCATGGTCGCGAGGACATGGTCGAGCCGCTCACCCAACAGCAGCGCATCGTCGTTCTGGTCGAGGTCGTCGGCAATGTCGCGGACCAACGCATGGACGTCACCCTTCCCCAACACCGCCGGCACTGCGCGCACCAGCATGGCTGTGGGGCCGAAACGCTCGAGCGCCAGCCCGTATCCCGCCAGCTGCCCGGCGCGTTCCTCCAGCCGGTCGCACTGCGGTTCATCGAGCTCGACCACTTCGGGCAGCAACAGCGCTTGCGAGGTGGCGAGCGCGTCCCCTGCCCCCGCCGCCTTGAGCCGCTCCATCACCAGTCGCTCATGCGCGGCATGCTGGTCGACGATCACCAGCCCGTCCGCCGCCTCGGCGACGATGTAAGTCTCGGCGACTTGTCCGCGCGCAATACCCAACGGGAACTGCCCGGAAACCGCTTCGGCGACTTCGGCGCGCCCGGACGGCGGCGCGATCCCAGATTGGTCGTAGCCGTGCCAGACTGCGGTTGGTTCGCCCAGCCGTGTCGGCGCGGCGTCGAAGCTGGCGAACATGCTGGTCAGCGGCGCGGCCGCAATCGGCTCCACCTGCCAATTGTCCATCGCCGAAGCGGCCGGGGCTTGCGCGCTGCGCTGCCCCGCGCCTTCGAGCGCATGGCGCAGCCCGCTGACGATGAAGCCGCGAACGAATGCCGGATCGCGGAACCGGACCTCGGTCTTGGCGGGATGGACGTTGACATCCACTTCTTCGGGCGGAAGCTCAAGGAACAGCGCGAGCACCGCGTGGCGATCGCGCGCCAGCATGTCCGAATAGGCCCCCCGAACCGCGCCGATCAGCAGGCGGTCCTTCACCGGGCGGCCGTTGACGAACAAATATTGATGGTTGGCGACCCCGCGATTGAAGGTCGGCAGCCCTGCGACGCCGGTGAGCCGCGCCTCGCCGCGTTGCAGCTCGATCAGCACACCATCGTCGGCCAGTTCGCGCGCGACGATCCGCGCCACCCGCTGCGCCAGTTCCTCGCCGGGCTGGACCGAGAGCGTGCGGCGGCCATCGTGCTCGAGCGTGAAGCCCACTTCGGGCCGCGCCATCGCGAGGCGGCGCACGACATCGAGGCAAGCGGCATATTCGCTGCGCGCCGAGCGGAGGAATTTGCGCCGCGCGGGCACCTTGGCGAACAGTTCCTCGACCCGGATGCGCGTGCCCGGCGGCAGCGCCGCGGGGCCATCGCCAACCAGTTCGCCATGATCCACCACGCGCCGCCAGCCTTCGGTCGAGCTGCGCGGGCGGCTCTCAATCGTCAGCCGCGCAACACTCGCGATCGAGGGCAAGGCCTCGCCGCGAAAGCCGAGGGTGGCTACGAGTTCGATATTCTCATCGGGGAGCTTCGAGGTCGCGTGGCGTTCCAGCGCAAGTGCGATTTCCGCCGGGTCCATCCCGCAACCGTCGTCGGTCACCTCGATGCAATCGAGCCCACCCTGCACCAGCTTCACCGCAATCGAACCGGCCCCGGCATCGATCGCGTTTTCGACCAGTTCTTTGAGCGCGGCGGCGGGGCGCTCGACCACTTCGCCAGCCGCAATGCGGTTGACGAGCGCCTCGGGAAGTCTGCGGATGGCGGGCATCGGAATACCCTAGCGACGAAATGCCGGAAATTCGAGATAGGGGGAGCAGTAAACGGTGGCTTTTGCGACAAATTTTTGGCCTTTACCGGGGGGTTGGGTTAAGGACGCGCCACCCACGCTAACACGCCGGCTTGACGCTGCCGCCTTTTGAGCGGCAAGTGGCTGGATTACTTATGGATTTTTGGATGGCCAACTTCTTCTCGCGATTCTTGAAATTCGGGTCGCAGAATATGGCGATCGACCTCGGCACGGCCAACACGCTGGTCTATGTTCAGGATCGCGGCATTGTGCTCAACGAGCCCTCGGTCGTCGCGATTGAAACGATCAACGGGATCAAGCGGGTCAAGGCGGTCGGCGACGACGCTAAGATGATGATGGGCAAGACGCCTGACAGCATCGAGGCGATCAGGCCATTGCGCGACGGCGTCATCGCCGACATCGAAGTGGCCGAAGCGATGATCAAATATTTCATCCAGAAGGTCCACGGCAAGAAAAGCCTGCTGCGCTACCCCGAGATCGTCATCTGCGTGCCCTCAGGTTCCACCTCCGTCGAAAGGCGCGCGATCCGCGATGCCGCCTCCAATGCTGGCGCCAGCCAGGTATTCCTGATCCTCGAGCCGATGGCCGCCGCAATCGGTGCCAACATGCCGGTTACCGAGCCGGTCGGCTCGATGGTCGTCGACATTGGCGGCGGCACTACCGAAGTCGCGGTGCTGTCGCTGCGCGGCCTCGCTTACACCACCTCGGTCCGGGTCGGCGGCGACAAGATGGACGAAGCGATCGTCAGCTATGTGCGCCGCCATCACAATCTGCTGATCGGCGAAGCCACCGCCGAGCGGATCAAGAAGGATTACGGGATCG
The DNA here is from genome assembly GCA_035543295.1 of Novosphingobium sp. Lineage (GTDB taxonomy): Bacteria > Pseudomonadota > Alphaproteobacteria > Sphingomonadales > Sphingomonadaceae > Novosphingobium. The sequence goes on along the minus strand of DASZZS010000016.1, from coordinate 389,042 downwards.
CCATGGTTCCCGCCGACGGCATCGGCGAATCGATCCAGATCAAGGGCCGCGACCTGGTCAATGGCGTGCCCAAGGAAATCACCATCACCCAGGCCAACATCGCCGAGGCGCTGTCCGAACCGATCGGGGCGATCATCGAAGGCGTGCGGATTGCGCTGGAGAATACCGCGCCCGAACTCGCCGCCGATATCGTCGATCAGGGCATTGTCCTGACCGGCGGCGGCGCGCTGATTCAGGGGCTGGACGAATACCTTCGCGAAGAAACCGGGCTGCCGGTCAGCATCGCCGAGGATCCGTTGTCCTGCGTCGCGCTGGGCACTGGCCGGGCGATGGAAGACCCGATATATCGCGGCGTGTTGATGACTGCCTGATGGCGGTCCTGCTCGTTCTTTTGGAGGAGTAGCCAGTCATGGCGCCGCCGGGCAATCGGCGCTCCGGTTTTTCCCGCAGGGCGCAATATTCGACGTTTGCCGGTTACCTCATCGCGGTGGCCGGGGTGATTGTGGCCGGGCTGCTGGTGCTGGTCTCGACGCATGACAGCACCGTGTTCGCTGGCGCTCGCACCGCCGCGACCGACGCGACTGCTCCGGTTGCGCGCGTTGCCGCCGAAGGCCGGACGGATTCCCAATCGCTGTGGAACATTCTCGCGGGGTATTTCACCTCCGGCAGCGAGAACGCGCAGCTCAAGCGCGAAGTTGCGCTGGCCCGCGTACGTCTGGCGGAAAGTGCGGCCGTGGCGGAGGAAAACCGCCGCCTCAAAGCGCTGGCGGGCTTGATGGACGGCAATCCGAAGCCGGTTGTCGCGACGCGGCTGATCGGCTCGAGTTCGTCGAGCACGCGGCGCTTTGCGACACTCGGTGCCGGCAGCCGGCAGGGCGTCTCGGTCGGGATGCCGGTACGCTCGCCGCTCGGCCTGGTCGGCCGCGTGCTCGAAGTCGGCGGCAGCACAGCCCGCGTCCTGCTGATTACCGATCCCGAAAGCGTGGTGCCCGTGCGCCGCGCGAGCGATGGGGTTCCTGCCTTTGCGCAAGGCCGCGCCGACGGCACCATACAGCTCCGGCTCAACAGCCTCGGGATCAATCCGCTCAGGCGCGGGGATGCCATCGTCACTTCAGGGTCCGGCGGCCTCTATCCGCCGGGCATCGCGATTGCGGTGGTTACCCGGCTGCTGCCCGATGGCGCGATCGCGCGTCCATTGAGCGATCCCGGCGCGACCGAGTTTGTCGTGGTCGAGCGTGAGTGGAACCCGGTTGGGGTTGCGCCCGCACGCGCCGTCACGCCCTGATGCGGCCGCCGCTGCCAATCCCGCGCCAGTTGCGCGCGGCGACGCGCAAGCGCATCAACCGTGCGCCCTCGCCCGTGCTGGCGCTGACCGTGCCATGGCTGCTGGTCATGCTGGGCAGCCTCACGCCCACTTGGCCACTGATTACCTCGGCACCGCTCATCCCGCCGCTGGGCCTCATGTTCCTGATTGCCTGGCTGCAATTGCGCCCGGGCATCTTTCCGGCTTGGGCGGGGTTTCCGCTGGGCCTGTTCGATGATTTGTTCAGCGGGCAGCCGTTCGGCTCGGCCGCGCTGTTGTGGTCGGTCACGGTGCTGCTGCTCGAATTGCAGGAGTTCCGCTTTCCCTGGCGCATGTACTGGCAGGACTGGGCGGTCAGCTCGGGCCTCGTAGCGTCCTACCTCGTCATGGCTGCGGCGGTTGCGAGCAGCGGCAGCCATCCTGCGGTCCTGGCGACGATCGTCCCGCAAATTGCCCTGGCGGTGCTGGCATTTCCCTTCATCGGCCGCGTAGCCGCGCTGTTCGACCGGTTCCGCCTCTTGCCGCTGCGGGACATCGGCTAGTGTCGGGACCGGCGAAGCACGTCAGTTCGGGCACGCTGCAAAACAGTTTCGACCGCCGCAGTGCCATGCTCGGCGCGGTCCAGGGCGGGGTCGGCATGCTGCTGGCGGTGCGCATGACCTACCTCTCGGTGTTCGAGAACGACCGTTACAAGACGCTGGCCGAGAGCAACCGGGTCAATTTGACGCTGATCCCGCCGCGGCGCGGATGGGTGCTCGATCGTAACGGCGCGCCGCTTGCCTCGAACCGCGCCGACTTCCGTGTCGATCTTATCCCCGATCGCTTGGTCGATGCCGACCGGACGATTGCCACGCTCGGCCAGTTGCTCCAGCTCACCGCAATCGAACTGCGCGACCTCAAAGATAAGCTCGACAAGGCGAGCGGATTCCAGCCGGTCGAAGTCGCGACCGGGCTCGATGACGAGCGCTATGCCGCTGTCAGCGTGCGCCTGCCGGATTTGCCCGGTGTGGTGCCGCAGCGCGGGTTTTCGCGCTTTTACCCGACCGGGCCTTCGGTCGGCCATTTGATCGGCTATGTCGGCGCAGCCTCGGCCGAGGAATACGAGCGCGAGCGCAACCCGCTGCTGATCACGCCCGGTTTCAAGATCGGCAAGGACGGCCTGGAAAAGCAGTACGACACGACCCTGCGCGGCGTTCCAGGTGCGCGGCGGGTCGAGGTGACCGCAGGCGGCAAGGTCGTGCGCGATCTCGACATGCGTGAGGATGTACCCGGTCATCCGATCAAGCTGACCATCAATGGCCCGCTACAGGACTATGCCGCGCGGCGGATCGGGATCGAATCGGGTGCGGTGGTCGTCATGGACTGCCTCACCGGCGACCTGCTGACGATGGTATCGATGCCGAGCTTCGATCCCAACAGCTTCTCCGACGGGATCGGCCGGATCGAATGGAAGATGCTGTCCGACGACGACCATGTGCCCTTGCGCAACAAGGTGCTGCGCGGGCTGTTTCCGCCCGGCTCAACGGTCAAGCCGATGGTTGCGCTGGCATTCCTCGAGGCCGGGCTCGATCCGCACGAGACCGTCAACTGCAGCGGCGGTCTGCGCGTCGGCAACCGGGTGTTCCACTGCTGGAACCATGGCGGCCACGGCACTGTCGACATGGCCAAGGGCATCTACCAGAGCTGCGACGTCTATTTTTATCATTTCGCGCAGCGGATCGGGATGGACAAGATCGCGGCGATGGCGCGGCGACTTGGGCTGGGCCAGGAATTCCCGCTCCCGGTCGCCGGCCAATCCTATGGCACCGTGCCCGACCCTGCGTGGAAGAAGCGCAAGTATGGCCAGGACTGGGCGGTATTCGACACCGTCAACGCGACGATCGGCCAGGGCTACATGCTGGTCAATCCGCTGCAACAGGCGGTCATGGCGGCGCGGATTGCGAGCGGCAATGCGCTCATGCCGCGGTTGCTGTTCGATCTGCGCGCGCCCGCGGTGAAGTCGCTCGGCATTTCGAAGGAGCATCTCGATCTGGTCCACAGCGCGATGAACGAGGTGGTCAACGGGCGGGGAACCGCAGGCCGCGCCAAGCTGCCGATCGAGGGCGTGCAACTGTCGGGCAAGACCGGGACTGCGCAGGTCGTTGGGCTCAATATCGGCAATGGCAAGGGCGGCCAGTGGAAGCACCGCGACCACGGTCATTTCATCTGTTTCGCCCCGTTCGACCAGCCCCGCTATGCCTGCGCGGTGGTGGTCCAGCACGGGGGCGGCTCGGGCGCGGCCTATCCGATTGCGCGCGACGTGATGACCTATCTGTTCGATCCGGGCAAAGCGATGGATGTGCTGACCGGGATGGAAGCCGGGTGGGGCGGCACCCCGCAGCAGCGTATGGCCACGCGGTTCCGAGCCTATGAGTCGAAATACGGAATCCACGCGCCCAAGCCGGCCGACGATGCCGGGGTCGAAGCGGCGCAGGCCCGGGCGGACGCTGCCGGAACGCCGAGCGAGGCAGTGGCGACCGCCGCTGCTTCCCCGCCGCCGGAACCAATCGCGACCGAATCCAGAGTTCCGGCCGAGGTTACGGCTCCCGTCCCTGCTCCGAGTGCCACGCCATGAGCCGCAGCATCGTCCCCGAGCCGATCGCGCGGCTGCCGTGGCGCGTCATCTTGCCGCTGACCGCGATGGTGCTGTTCGGCTCGACCGTGCTCTATTCCGCAGCGGGCGGCAGTTTGCGGCCATGGGCGGCGACGCATGCGCTGCGCTACTTCGTATTTTTGGGAATGGCGCTGGTCATCGCCCGGGTGCCGCGCGACCTGTTCAAATGGATCGCGTTCCCGCTCTACGACGCGCTGATCGTGCTGCTGCTCCTGGTCGAAGCGCTGGGCTTCGTTGGCGGCGGCAGCCAGCGCTGGCTCAATCTGGGCTTCATGACGCTCCAGCCGTCCGAACTGATGAAACCCGGCATCGTGTTGGTACTCGCCCGGTTCTACGATGCGCTGCCCCCGGCGATGACGCAGAGCTGGCGGTCGTTGCTGCCAGCCGGCGCGCTGATCGGCGCGCCCGCCGCGCTGGTGATGCTCCAGCCCGATCTCGGAACGGCGCTGGCAATCACGTTCGGCGGCGTGGTGGTCGTGTTCCTTGCAGGGTTACCGCTGCGCTGGTTCGTCGGCGCCGCGGCAGCCACGGCAATCGCGGCACCAATCGCGTTCTTTACGCTGCTCCACGATTACCAGCGCAACCGCATCACAGTGTTCATGAACCCGGAGGGCGATCCGCTCGGCACCGGCTACCATATCACACAGTCGAAGATTGCGATCGGCTCGGGCGGGATTTTCGGCAAAGGCTTCGGCAATGGCTCGCAGAGCCACCTCGATTATTTGCCCGAATCGCACACCGACTTTGTGTTCGCGACGATGGCCGAGGAATGGGGCCTGATCGGCGGGTTGTTCGTGCTCATCGTGTTCATGCTGGTCTTCCGCTGGGGGCTGACGGTGGCGCGGCGCGCGCCCGACCGCTTCTCGATGCTGCTCGCGACGGGCATGACTACCACGATATTCTTCTACATGGCGATCAATCTGATGATGGTGATGGGCCTCGCCCCGGTCGTTGGCATCCCGTTGCCGTGGATGAGCCACGGCGGCTCGTCGATGCTCACCAACATGATCTGCATCGGCACGATCATGGCGGTCGAGCGCTGGAGCCGACGTGGGGGGGGCCTATCGACATGACCACTGCCGACTTTGTGCTGCAGATCAGTTGCGTCGATTGCAAGGGCATCGTCGCCGCAGTCGCGGGAGCCATTTTCGCGCAGGACGCCAACATCGTCGAGAGCGCGCAATTCAGCGATCCGCACAGCGGGCGGTTTTTCATGCGGATTGCGCTGGCCGGGGCGGCAGGCATGACCCCGGTCAGCTTCGCCGCAGCCCTTGCGCCCGTTGCCGAGAAGTTCGCGCTGGACTGGCGGCTGCATGATCTTGCGCGCAAGCAACGCGCGCTGGTCATGGTCAGCCAGGGCGGCCATTGTCTCAACGATTTGCTCTACCGCAGCGCGACCGGGCGACTGCCGATGACGATCACGAGCGTGGTGTCCAACCACACCATTTGGCAGCGGCGGGTCGAACACGAAGGCATCCTCTTCCACCATTTGCCGATCACGCCCGAAACCAAGGCGGCACAGGAAGCCGCGCTGATGGAACTTGTGGAGCAGCAGGGCGTCGATCTGATCGTTCTGGCCCGCTACATGCAAGTCCTGTCCGATCCGCTGTGCCGCCAGCTGGGCGGGCGTGCGATCAACATCCACCACAGCTTCCTGCCGGGGTTCAAAGGTGCCCGGCCCTATCACCGTGCTTACGAACGCGGGGTCAAGATGGTCGGCGCAACCGCGCATTATGTGACCCCCGCCCTCGATGAAGGCCCGATCATCACACAGGACGTTTCAATCGTCGATCACGCCGATACCGTCGAAGCCCTGATCGCGCAGGGGCAGGACATCGAAAGCCGCGTGCTGGCCCGCGCGGTCAAGCTGCACCTGGAGCACCGGGTAATGCTCAACGGCAACCGCACGGTGGTATTCAAATAAGCTTGCTGCCCACCGCCCGGCCGTGGCATCTCGCGATGGGTTCGTAACTGCAACCGGTAACCGGGCAGGCGAAGGAGGGGATGGAATATGCGGCGCAAGGCTCTGATGAGCGTGTTGATGCTCGGCCCGGCGGTAGTCGCGACAGGGCTGCTTGCCGGGTGCGACAAGGTCAAGCAGATGGCGGGCGGCGGCGCGAGTGCGGTCAAGGTGGTCGAGGCTGCCTATCCCGAACGCGTCTATTGGGGCGACACGCATCTTCACACCTCGAATTCGGTCGATGCCTTTGCCTTCGGGGTTCGGCTTGGGCCCGAAGACGCGCTGCGGTTTGCGCGCGGTGAGGAAATCACCTCAAGCACCGGGGTCAAGGCTAAGCTGGCCAGCCCGCTCGATTTCCTCGTCATCACCGACCACGCCGAAGGACTCGGCGCGACCAAGGCGCTGTACGACGCACCGCGCATCCTGATCCGCGATGCGACGCTGCTGCGCTGGTACGATTTGATGCATGAAGGCGCTGCGGGCTCTCAGCGCGCGACCGCCGAAATGCTCGACGCGCGGGCGCATGGCACGTTGCCCGCCGCGTTGACCGATCCGGCCGATGCGGCGAAGCGGACCAAATCGGTGTGGGATGACAGCATCGAGACGGTCGATCGCTACAACGAGCCGGGCAAGTTCACCGCGTTCATGGGCTTCGAATATACTTTAATGCAAGGCGGTAACAATCTGCACCGCAACGTAATATTCCGCGATGGGCTCGACCGCGTCAAGACCGTCGTGCCGATCGACCCGAGCGCCCAGACCACGCCGCATGCGCTGTGGGACTATATGGATGCCTATGAGAAAGCGACCGGCGGTAAGGTGCTGGCGATCCCGCACAATTCCAATGTCTCCAACGGGCTGATGTTCGAGCTGACCGAACCCGGCGGCGGGCCGATGAGCGCGGCCTATGCCCGGCGCCGGCAGGCGCACGAGCCGCTGGTCGAGGTGACCCAGATCAAGGGCGACAGCGAGGCGCATCCGTTCCTCTCGCCCAACGACGAATTCGCGTCGTTCGGCAAGGATGGCTGGGACATCAACAATCTGCTGTTCACCCAACCCACCACTTCGGACATGTTCGCGGGCAATTACGTGCGCGAGGCGCTCAAGCGCGGGCTCGCGATCGAGCAGCGCACCGGGGTCAATCCCTACAAGTTCGGCCTGATCGGCTCGACCGACAGCCACACCGCGCTGTCGACCGGCGACGAGAACAATTTCTTCGGCAAGCACAGCGGGAATGAGCCCAGTGCGACGCGCGCGATGAGCCCGCAAAATTTGGGCACCGGGGTCGGGCGCTTCGGATGGCACTTCCTCGCGGGTGGCTATGCCGGGGTGTGGGCCAGGGCCAATACCCGCGAAGCGATCTTCGATGCGATGATGCGGCGCGAGGTTTATGGCACCACCGGCCCGCGCATGACTGTGCGCGTCTTCGCCGGATGGGACTTCACAGCCGACGATCTCAAGGGCGATTGGGTCAAGGCCGGCTACACCCGTGGCGTGCCGATGGGCGGTGAACTCGCCGCTCGCCGGGGCGGCAGTCCCAGCTTCATCCTCTCGGCGCTCAAGGATCCGATCGGGGCCAATCTCGATCGCGTCCAGGTCATCAAGGGCTGGGTCGACAAGGCTGGGACAACGCATGAACGCGTGTTCGACGTAATCTGGAGCGATGCCGACACGCGGGTGCTGCGCGGCGACAAGGTCCCCAGCGTGGGCGACACGGTCGATGTCGCCAAGGCCAGCTACACCAACACTATCGGCGCGCCCTCGCTGGCGACGGTGTGGACCGATCCCGAATTCGATCCTGCGCAAAAGGCGTTCTATTACGTCCGCGTGATCGAAATCCCGACGCCGAGCTGGCCCGCCTACGATGCCTTGCGCTATCATTTGACGCTGACCCCCGATGTCCGGGTGAAGCAGCAGGAGCGCGCCTATACCTCGCCGATCTGGTACAATCCTGCCACCTGACCGGAGCGAAAGCATGACAATGCGAACGCGCATGGCCACTTGGCTGCGCGAGCCGCTGGTGCATTTCATGATCGCGGGCGCGCTGGTGTTCGTGGCTCTATCCGGTCGTCCGGCCGATCCCGGCGAACGGCGGATCGTGGTGAGCGAAACCCTCGTCACGCGCCTCGCGACCGGCTGGACCGAGACTTACCGGCGACCTCCTTCAGCCGATGAGCTCGACGGGCTGATCCGCGATTACGTCAAGAGCGAGGTCTATTACCGCGAAGCGCTGCGGCTCGGGCTCGACCGCGACGACGAGGTGGTCAAGCGGCGGATGCGCAGCAAGCTGGAGTCGGTGGGCACCGCCGATGCCGAAGCGCGAGAGCCGAGCGACGCGGAATTGCAGGCGCTGCTCGATCGCGATCCAGCGCGCTACACCACCGATCCGCGTTATGATTTTCAACAGATCTACCTTGGTGCGGACACCGCTGCGTCGCGGGTAGCAGCGGGGCACGTTTTGGCGCGGTTGCGCAGCGGTGCTGCCCCCACCGCAGTCGGCCAGCCCATCGCGCTGCCGGGCAGTTTGCGCGACAATTCGGCAAGTGATGTCGCCGAACTGTTTGGCGATGAGTTCGCAGCAGGCTTGCGCGGCGTGCCGGTCGGGCAATGGAACGGCCCGGTTGCATCGGGGCTCGGTCTGCACCTCGTGAAAGTCGAGCGCGTAGCAGCGCCAGCAGCACCGAAACTCGCCGCGGTGCGCCAGCGGGTGGAGAACGACTGGCGCTCCGCCACGATCCGCAAGGCCGATGACGAGGGCTATCGCAAGCTCCTCGACGGCTACGATGTCGTGATCGAGCAGCCGCGATGATGCGCCTTTGGCAGCTGGTGCTGCTGGTGCTGGCGTGCACCACGATGACGACCCCGGCCCGCGCCGACGAGTTGCGGCCCGGCTATCTCGAACTCACCCAACGCTCGGCGCAAGACTGGCATTTGGTCTGGAAGGCGCCCGTTCTGGGCGGGCTGGCAACGCGCGCGCGACCCGCCTTTCCGCCGTTCTGCAGCCTCGAACTCGGTGCCGCCGAGCTGAGCGGCGCGGCGGTTGTCGCGCAGGGTGAGCTGCATTGCACAAAGGCGCTTAACGGCGCCGAGGTGGGGCTGAGCGGGATCGAGGCGAGCTTCACCGATGCATTGCTGCGCATCCAGCCGCTCGGCCGTCCGATCCAGGCCGAGCGGCTGACTCAGGACCGGCCGGTCGCCACCGTGCTCACCGTGCCGGACCGCGGGCAGGTCGCGCGGACCTATTTGCTGCTCGGTTTCGAGCACATCCTGACCGGCTACGATCACTTGCTGCTTGTGGTCGCGCTGGTGTTGCTGCTGATGCGCGGGTGGGTGGTGGTCCGCGCCGCGACCGCCTTTACCGTCGCGCATTCGCTGACGCTGGCGGGGACGACGCTGGGCTTCATCGGGCTGGCACAAGCCCCGGTCGAGGCGTTGATTGCATTGTCGATCGTGTTTGTCGCGGTCGAGATCGTCAAGCTCGACCCCGCGCAGCCCCGCTTGTCCGAGCGGATTCCCTGGGTCGTCGCCTTCCTGTTCGGGCTGCTCCACGGGTTCGGCTTCGCTGGCGCCTTGCGCGAAATCGGTCTGCCGGGCGGCGATGTGCCGATGGCGTTGCTCACCTTCAATGTTGGGGTCGAACTGGGGCAGCTGGTGATTATCGCCGCGTGCCTTGGGACAATTGCCCTGCTTAGCCGCCTCCAGCCTCGGTTGCTCCGCCCGACTACGCTGGTCGCCAGCTATGCAATCGGCAGCGTGGCGAGCTTCTGGTTCATCCAGCGGTTGGTGGGTTGATGGCCGCAGCGGACCGCCTCCACGGACTCGATGCGCTGCGCGGGATCGCGGCGCTGTGCGTGGTCGGCCTGCATACGGGTGCGGTGTTCGGCGGGTTCCCCTATTTCGCCAAGGGCTACCTCGCCGTCGATTTCTTCCTGATGCTGAGCGGCTTCATGATGGCGCGGGTGACCGAGCCCCGGCTCGCGGCGGGCCTCGACCCGCTCCGCTTCATGCAGGGCCGCTATCGCCGCTTCTGGCCGATCGTGGCGCTGGGCTCGGTGATCGGAATCCCGTACCTCTGGGTGCGCGCCGGAGGAGCGTGGGATCCGTTCCTGCCTGCGCTCATCGCCAACTTCCTGCTGCTGCCCTGGCCGGTCGCGAACTTGCTGTTCGCGCTCAACATCCCGGTGTGGACGATCTTCTTCGAACTGGTGGCCAATGCGGTGCATGTGCTGGCGCTCCACCGTGTCAGGACGCGAACGATTGCGGTGCTCGCGCTGATTGCGCTTGCTCTCACCATTTACGTCGCGATGCGGTTTGGCTCGCTCGATGTCGGTGCCCGGCCTGCCACATTCCTCGGCGGATTCCCGCGCATTTTTCTCGCCTATCTGATCGGCATTCTGCTGTGGCGGACCCGGGGGGATACGGCGCTGTCGTTCATCCCGGGCTGGCTGGCGATGACCGCTCTGCCCGCTGCGATCCTCGCCAGCTGGGCGGTGGGCTGGCGCCACTGGAGCTTCGACCTGGCCTTCGTGCTGGCCGTTTGCCCACTGACAATCCTGGGCGCGCTGGGCCTGCGCCGGGCAACGCGGATCGGCTGGCTCTCCGCCGCGATGTCGTTCCCGCTGTTCGCGGTCCATCTGCCGATCCTCGAAGCGGCGCGCGAACTTGGCTATGGGGTGCGCACCGCGGCGCCCCTCGCCTTTGCACTCACCGCGCTGATCGTGTGGTGGACAAATCGTCCCGCCCGACGCATGGCCGCCCCGCAAGCTTGAGGAGCATTATCTTGGACAGCCCGGTACTCTACGCAGCCGACAGCAGCGGCATTGTCACGCTGACGCTCAACCGCCCCGAGATGCGCAATCCGATCTCCGACATCGACGTGGTCGAAGGGCTGCTCGCCGCGCTCGACCGGCTCGAGGGTGACAGCAGCGCGCGCGTCGCGATCCTGACCGGCGCGGGCAGCGCGTTTTCGGCCGGCGGCAACCTCAAGGCGATGAAGCCGGGCAGCGGCGGGCTCAACGGCAAGACGCCGACCGAAACGCGGATCAACTACAAACGCGGGATCCAGCGGCTGCCGCTGGCCTTTGCCGCGCTCGAAGTGCCGGTGATCGCAGCAGTCAACGGCCCGGCGATCGGTGCGGGACTGGACCTCGCCTGCATGTGCGACCTGCGCATCGCGGGCGAGACCGCGAAATTTGCCGAAAGCTTCGTCAAGCTGGGGATTATCCCGGGCGACGGTGGCGCGTGGCTGCTCCAGCGGATTATCGGTTGGTCCAAAGCTGCCGAACTCACTCTGACTGGCGACACCATCGGCGCAGCAGAAGCGCTGGCCTGCGGTCTGGTATCGCAAGTCGTGCCCGATGCCGAACTGCTCACCGCCACGCATGCGCTGGCGGCGCGGATCGCCTGCAATCCGCGCCACGCGGTGCGGATGGCCAAGCGGCTGCTGTGGGACGCGCGGCGCAATGACCTCGCCAGCGTGCTCGAAATGTCGGCAGCAATGCAGGCGGTCGCGCATACCACCCGCGACAATGCCGAGGCGATCGACGCCTTCCTCGAGAAGCGCAAGCCGGTATTCCAGGGCGACTAAATCACATTGATGTGATTTTGGTTGATGTATCACATTGTGATGTGATACCGCCGAGCCATGTCCACGAATCTCATCGATCGAATCCGCCATCTCGTCACCGAGGGCGGCATGTCGCGCGCGGGTCTGGCCCGTGCTGCCGGCCTTCATGCCAACACCTTGCGCGATTGCACCGAGGATGGCTGGAACCCCACCGCCGAAACGCTGCGCAAGCTCGAATGCGTGCTGTCGGACAGCGGCGACGAGCCGGTGCTGGTCCCGATCGAGGAGATCATCGACGAGGCACGCAACGGCCGAATGTTCATCCTGGTCGACGACGAAGACCGCGAGAACGAGGGCGATCTGGTCATCCCCGCGCAGATGGCGACCCCCGATGCGGTCAATTTCATGGCCACCCACGGCCGCGGGCTGATCTGCCTGACGCTGACCAGGCAGCGCATCGAAGCGCTCGGCCTGGAACTGATGAGCCGCGCCAACGGCACCCGCCACGAAACCGCCTTCACTGTCTCGATCGAGGCGCGCGAAGGGGTGACCACCGGCATTTCGGCCGGGGACCGCGCGCGGACGGTGGCGGTGGCGATCGACGGCGGCAAGACCCGCGACGATATCGTCACCCCTGGCCACGTTTTCCCGCTGATCGCGCGCGATGGCGGGGTGCTGGTCCGCGCGGGCCATACCGAAGCCTCGGTCGATATATCCCGGCTTGCGGGCCTCAATCCATCGGGCGTGATCTGCGAGATCATGAACGAGGACGGCACCATGGCGCGAATGGACGATCTGGTGCCCTTCGCGCGGCGTCACGGACTGAAGATGGGGACGATCCGCGACCTGATCGAATACCGCCGCAAGAACGATCATCTGGTCGAATGCGTCTCCGAAGCTCCGTTCACCTCGGACTATGGCGGCAACTGGACCGCCAAGACCTATCGCAACAAGATCGACGGCTCGGTCAACATCGTGCTGCAAAAGGGCCAGGTCGTTCCGGAAGAGCCAACTCTGGTGCGGATGCATGCGATTTCCATCTATTCCGACGTGCTGGGTGCGCCGGGCCCACGCAAGCGCGTGCTGCAGCGCGCCATGGCCGAGGTCGGCAAGGCCGGGTCGGGCGTGATCGTGGTCCTGATGCCGGGCAACCCCGGCGTTCTCACCCGCGAAGTCGGCGCAGCGACCGGACAAGGCCCGGACCCGGACTTTCGCGCATACGGGATCGGCGCACAAATCCTTGCCGATCTGGGCATCCACGAAATGATCCTGCTGACCAATTCGCATCGTAATGTCGTCGGTATCGAGGGCTATGGCATCAACATCGTCGGCGAACGACCGATCCCGGGAGACTGAGAAATGGCCAAGTTCCTGATCGTCGAAGCCCGCTTCTACGACCATCTCAACGATATGCTGGTCGAGGGGGCGCGCAAGGCGCTCAAGGCAGCGGGGCACAAGGTCGATGTACTGACTGTCCCCGGCGCGCTCGAGATCCCCGGAGCGATTTCACTCGCCGACCAGAGCCAGCTTTATGATGGCTACGTCGCGATCGGCGTGGTGATCCGCGGCGAGACCTATCACTTCGAGATTGTCGCAGGCGAGAGCGCGCGCGGGGTCATGGCGCTGACCATGGACGGCCTCGCTATCGGCAATGGCATCCTGACGGTCGAGAACGAGCAGCAGGCCTTGGTCCGTGCCGATCCGGCGCAGAAGGACAAGGGCGGCGAAGCGGCCAGAGCCGCGCTGGCGCTGCTCGCGCTGCGCGAGAAGTTCGCATGATGCCCTCGATCGGCGGGATCCCGCTGGTGCTGGGCGGTAACGTGTTCGGCTGGAACGTGAAGAGCGAGGACGGGTTTGCCGTGCTCGACGCGTTCTACGCGGCCGGTGGGCGCATGATCGATACGGCGGACGTCTATTCGGCATGGGTTCCGGGTCACAGCGGCGGCGAATCCGAGACGCTGATCGGCAATTGGCTCGCCGCGCGCGGGGTGCGCGGCGAAATGCTGATCCATACCAAGACCGGGATGCTTGGCGGCAAGGAGCAATACGTGCCCGAGCGCGTGCTGCGCTCGCTCGATGCGTCGCTCGCGCGGTTACAGACCGACTATGTCGACCTTTACTATGCCCACATCGATTACGAAGACCTGCCGGTTTCGGACATCGTCACGGCGTTCGACGGGGCGATGCAGACCGGCAAGATACGCGAGCTCGGCGCGTCCAAGTTCGGCGCCGAACGACTGGCAGCCGCGCTCGACGCGGCGCGGACGCTGGGCGCGGCGCCCTTCACCGTGTTGCAGAACCAATATAATCTGGTCGCCCGATCCGATTTTGGACACGACTTGCAAAGCCTTTGCGCCGCGCATGGCATCACGATGCTGCCGTTCTACGGGCTGGCCAACGGGTTCCTGACCGGCAAGTATCGCAGCACCGCCGACCTCAACAAATCGATGCGCGGTCCGCGCATCGCCCCGCTGCTCGAAAGCGGCGCGACAATGCTCGCAACGATGGATGAGATCGCAACGGAAACCGGCGCCACCCTCGCCCAGATCGCGCTCGCCTGGCTCAACGCGCAGCCCGGCATCGGTGCACCGATCGCCAGCGCCACCAGCGTCCGGCAAGTCGAGGAGCTGTGCGCGTCGGCGAACCTCGAACTCAGTCCCGATCAGCTTGCCCGGCTGTCGGCGGCGGGGTGATTGGCAACGCTCCATGGGCAAGTCCTATGATACCATCGGGATAAATTATTCCAATCTGAGGAAGCCCGACCCCCGGATCGCGGCGATGATCCGGAACGCCTTGGGATCGGCGAAAACCGTCCTGAACGTCGGGGCCGGCGCGGGATCATACGAACCTGCCGACAGGCAGGTCACCGCCGTCGAACCATCATTGGAAATGATCCGGCAGCGCGTGGCGTCGACCGCTACCGTCATCCAGGGATATGCCGAAGAATTGCCATTCGACGACAACAGCTTCGATGCGTCGATGGCGGTCCTGACGGTCCACCATTGGTCCGACAAGGCACAAGGCTTCAGCGAACTGCGCCGGGTGACGCGAGGCCCGATTGTCATCCTTACCTACGACCCGGCATTTCGCGGGTTCTGGCTGGCGGACTACATTCCGCAACTGGTGACACTCGATGAAGCGCAAATGCCGGGCATGGCGGAATATGAGAAGTGGCTCGGGCCGGTAGAGATTCTGCCGGTTCCCATTCCGCACGATTGTGCAGATGGCTTCCTGTGCGCCTATTGGCGGCGGCCCGAGGCCTATCTCGATCCCCGGATTCGGGCTGCCATCTCGTCGTTCTGGGCGATGGGCGACGTATCGGAGCCGCTAAGCAGGCTCGCGAGGGATATCGATAGCAGCGACTGGGCTCAGCGCCATGCCGATCTCCTCGACCGCGATGAATGCGACTGCGGCTATCGACTCGTCATCACTAAATGATGCCCATCACCCAAGATCGAGAAACTCCTTCAAACCCAGCGGCGCATAGGGGCCGAGGATCAGCTGCTCGAATACGCCGAAGCCCTCGCCGTAGCGCTCGCTGAAGGCGCGGCACGGCAGCTGGACGTGATAATTGTCCATCCGTGCCGGATCGCACTCGGCCAGCACGATAGCCTCGCGCTCGACCGCCAGCGGCCCGTGCCACAGTCCGTGACCCCATGTGGGCGAGGTATAGCCGATCCCGCGCATCTGGAAGCGCCCGACGGGTTCTAACCGGATGCGGTCGGTGCCTTCGGGTGTGTCGAGCTCGATCAGCCCCTCGCCGGGCCAGCGGGTGCCGCTGTTGAGCGCTGCTGTCATCGAGGCATCGGTAGTCTCGAACTGACTGCCTACTCCGCCGCCATCGGGGGCGATCACCGCGCGGGTGTTCCAGGCCTCCCCTCGCGCATCGGCATTGATGTGGAAGAACACGCTGCGCTCGGCAAAATTAAGCGGGGTCCATTGCCAGAAGAAGCCCGGAACCACGTCCGCGCCATGCGGCTGCTCGTCGCGCGCGCCGACCGGGCGCACCCCCCAGCTGCGGTCGCGGGTGCCGACGGTTGCGGGATGGAGGGCGTCACGCTGGCCGTCGACCTCGATCCAGCCGGTGTAGCGGCCGTTCTGGGTCAGCCTCGTATAATCCATGAAGGTGCGCGGGCCGATCCGGTGGGTGAAGCGCGGCTCCTCGATCGGGAAAGCGCGGCCGGTGAAGGTCAGCTCGGCGGAGATGCCCTCGCCCGAAACCGTCACGCGCAATATCTGGAGCGGCTCGACGATCTCGATGCGGATCGGCCCGCAAGTGAGGTCGAATCGCTCCATCCCCAGCTCGCGCGAGGCGTGGAGCGTGTGCTGCACCCCGTCCCGCGTGATCGAGAAATGCGCATCGGCGACGTTGAGATGCGGATATATCCCGAACGCGAGTGCGAAGAAGCCCGAGCCATCGGGCGCGTAGCCGTTGAAGAAATAGCGGTCGTAGAAATTGCGGTCGGTTCCCGCATAGGCGACCGGTTCGGGGGTCTGGTGCAGCGGAAAATCGTCGCCTTTGGTGAGCATGTCAGGAGCCCTTCAAAGCGTCGAGGCTGTCGTGATCGAGCGCGAGTTGCGCCGCGCCGCGCGCCATCGAGAGGAAATTTTCGTCACCGCGCACGGTGCGCTCAACGAATGCCGCGCTGAACACGGCGGTCGACAGGCCATGCAATGCGCCGATCCGGTATAGGTCCCAGATTCCTGTGCGGGTCAGCGCGACGCCCCGCCGCCCCATCTCTTCGATATAGAGCGCGAGCAACTCGTCCTCATGCGCGCGGCGCAAACTGCTGCCGATCCCGCAGCCGAGGAAGTAGCCGATATCGGTGAGACCGCTGCCGGTCTGGATGGTCTGCCAGTCGAGCACCGCGATCGGCTCGGCGCCGCCCTTGATGTCGAACAGCATATTGTCGAGCCGGAAGTCGCCGTGGACCAGGCAGGGCACTTTGGTTTCGCGCCCGAACCACAGGTCGCTCGCGGCGGCGAGGTCCGCGCATGTTTGCATCAGTTCGGGCGCGAGCAACCCGTCGTATCGCTCGCGAAAGGACGCTTGGGCTTGCGGGTAAAGCGCTTTGATTTGAGAGGTTACTTCTGGGCCGGAATGGAGCCACCCAAGCCCGGTGAGCGCGGCATTGCCCCAGCTCGGCGCATGGAGCTCTGCGGCCTGCACGATTGCCACGCGGGCATCCTCGATTGTGCAACCTGCCAACTGATTCCCACCGCGCGCCGGACCCAGATCTTCGAACAGCAGAATGAAATCGACTCCGTTCTCGGCCAGTTCCGCCGCCAGCGGGCGTGGAACGCGGATTTCCAGCGAAGGATGCAGCTCGCGATAGAAGCCGACTTCCTTGCGATAGAGCGAAAAAGCCGCCGCAGTGCTGCGACTGGTCGGATCGGCAGCAGGGAATTTTCCCGCTATGGTCGCGGGGCCGGCGTCGGACCGATCGTATTCGACATGATAGCGCACACTGTCGCCGACCTGCCCTGTGCCGATCGGCTCCCACCGCAAGCTGGTAATCGCCGCGTCGGACAACACGCCCGCGTCGCGCAATTTCCCGGCCAGCCACTCGGGCTCGACATTGTCGGGATGCGCGGGAAATTCACCCATGTTCCACCTCTTCGATGCAGGGGGAACCTTTGCGCCCTTCCCGGCTTGTTTAATCGAACGATTAAGAGGGACTAGTCAAGCATGAACGGACCGCTCGAATGGATTGGCGCGATGGGCGCCATCATCGCCGCCGCGCTGATCGCGTTCGATCTCGGGCGGCGCTGGACCGGGTGGGGGTTCGTGTTGTTCGTGGTGGTGTCGCTGGTGTGGATTGCGTCAGGCGCGATCAACAGCACGATGCCGCTGGTAGTGCAGAACGGCATCCTGCTGGCCATCAATGGCTGGGGCGTGTGGCAATACCTGCTCAACCCGAAGAAAAAGCGCGAACTCGACAAGCAGGAAGAGCTGTCCGAAGAGTCCGAGGCCGAGGTCGGCTGATCGTCATCCCCGCGAACGCGGGGCCGCTGGCCTCGTCGATCCGGGATCACATCCAAGAGGCCAGCGGTCTCCGGTCAAGCCGGGGACGACGCGATCACCAAACCCTCACGCGCTGCTCGGGCGGCAGGTAGAGCTTGTCGCCGGGCTGGACGTCGAACGCCTTGTACCAGGCATCGAGGTTGCGCACGGTGAGCCCGCGGTACATCCCGGGAGCATGGCCGTCGGTGGCAATGCGGCCGCGCAGCGCTTCGTCGCGCATCTTGGTCGCCCAGGTCTGCGCATAGGCGATGAAGAAGCGCTGATCGCCGGTGAAGCCGTCGATCACCGGCGCTTCCTTGCCGCCGAGCGAGGCGTGGTAGGCGTCATAGGCTGCTGAAAGCCCGGCGACATCGGCGATGTTTTCACCCAAAGTCAGCTTGCCGTTGACGTGGAGGCCGGGGAACGGCTCGTAGGTGTCGTACTGGTCGGCCAGCGCCTTGCCCGCCTCGTCGAACTTGGCGAGATCGGCCGCAGTCCACCAGTTGCGCATCTTGCCGGTCGAATCGAACGCTGCGCCATTGTTGTCGAAGCTGTGGCTGATCTCGTGACCGATCACCGCGCCGATCGCGCCATAGTTGAACGCCGGATCGGCGGTGGGATCGAAGAACGGCTTTTGCAGGATCGCGGCGGGGAAGTTGAGCGCGTTCTGCACCGGCAAATTGACCGCGTTGACCAGCTGCGCGGTCATCCACCATTCGCGCTTGTCGAGCGGTTGCCCGATCTTGCCGAGCTGCTGGGTATAGGCGACCCTCGCGGCGGCCTGCTTGTTGGCATAGGCATTGTCCGGCACGGCGGTGAGCGCCGAATAATCGAGCCACTTGTCAGGATAACCGACGCCGACTTCGATCGTTTTGACCTTCTCGAGCGCCTCCTTCTTGGTATCGGCCGCGAGGAAGGCGTTGGCCTCAACCCGTTTGCCGAACGCGGTCTTGATATTGTCGACCATGCCCTGGACTTCGGCCTTGGCCGACGCGGGGAAGAACTTCTCGACATAGAGCTTGCCCAGCGCATCGCCCATCGAGCGGTTGACCGCAGCCAGCGCGCGCTTGTCGCGCGGGCGCTGTTCGGACGTGCCGGTCAGCGCGGTGCCGTAGAAGCCGAAACGGTCGGCATCGAGCTTGCTGCCCAGCACATCGGCATTGCTGCTGATCTGGTGGAACGCGAGCCAGTCCTTCCACGCATCGAGCGGCTGCGAGGCGACGAGTGCAGACAGGCGCGGAATTGCGGCGGCGTGATAGGCGGCGAACTTCTGCTGGCTGCCCAGCTGGGCCGCGCCGAAGAACGCATCCCAATCGATCCCGGGTGCCTTGGCGGCGAAGTCCGCCTTGGTCCATTCGGCGGCCGAATGCTGGAAGTCTTCGCTTTCCTCGCGGGTGACGTGAGCCTTGGCGATCGCGGTCTCGATATCGAAGATCCGCTGCGCCTTGG
Organism: Novosphingobium sp.; assembly: GCA_035543295.1. Taxonomy (GTDB): domain Bacteria; phylum Pseudomonadota; class Alphaproteobacteria; order Sphingomonadales; family Sphingomonadaceae; genus Novosphingobium. The sequence continues at coordinate 370,107 of DASZZS010000016.1, read as the reverse complement.
CTTGCGCATCGCTCATCCCGGCGTCGGTCAGCAGCTGGGCGATGTAGGCTTTGTACTTGGTGCGCAGATCGGCCATCTTGGGATCGGGCGAGAGGTAATATTCGCGCTCGGGCATGCCAAGACCGCCTTGCAGCACGTATGGCATGACCTCGCCCCCGGCGAGCGCCTGCGTCACGAACAGCCCGAACAGGTTTTCGGTCTGGAAATTGGTCGCGTTGAGCGGATCGACATCGGCGCGGACCTGCTCGCCCAGCACCCGGCTCAGGCTTTTGACGTCCGTAACTGCGGCGAAGCGATCGAGATCGGACTTCACGGGAGCGAGGCCCGCAGCGTCGATCTTGGCGGTGTCCATATAGGCGTTGTAAAACGCCCTGATCTTGCCCTGGTCGGTGTCGGCAGAGGCGTTGGACTTGGTGATGTCCGCAATCAGCTCGCCCAGCTGCTTGTCGGTCGCCTCGCTGGCGATGAAAAACCCGCCGATACTGGCGCGGTCCGCCGGAATTTCGGTGGTCTTGTTCCAGGTGCCGTTGGCATAGGCGTAGAAATCGTCGCCGGGCTTGGCGGCCTTGTCCATCGAAGCGGTGACGATGCCAAGCCCGGTGCCCTTGGCGGCGGTTACTTCACTGCCGGGCATACTGCAGGCAACGGGGCCGAGCGTGGCGGTGGCCGTGCCAAGCAGCAGGGCGGCGATCAGGGTGCGATGGCGCATCGTAGTTCAAATCCTTGCGCGAGAGAGAAAGCGCAGAGCATAGGCGCGCGGCGGCACGGCGGCAATTGCCGTTGATCGGACCGAATCTGCGCTTTGCCTGGATTATGCCGACAAACGCCCGAACGCGGCTGCGCCGGCATAATGCGCCGCGTCGCCCAGCTCCTCCTCGATGCGGATGAGCTGGTTGTATTTGGCGAGACGGTCCGACCGCGCCAGGCTGCCGGTCTTGATCTGTCCGCAATTGGTGGCGACCGCGAGGTCGGCGATGGTCGAATCCTCGGTCTCGCCCGAGCGGTGGCTCATCACCGCCGTGTAGCCATTGCGCTGGGCGATGCTCACCGCTTCGAGCGTTTCGGTCAGCGTGCCGATCTGGTTGACCTTGACCAGCAGCGAGTTGGCCAGTCCCTTGCCGATGCCCATCGTCAGGCGCTTGGGATTGGTAACGAACAGGTCGTCCCCGACCAGTTGCACCTTGTCGCCGATCTGCGCGGTGATCGCGGCCCAGCCCTCGAAATCGTCCTCGCCCATGCCGTCCTCGATCGAGCGGATCGGGTAGGCCTTGGTAAGATCAGCGAGGTAATCGGCCATTTGCACCGGCGAGAGCGACAGCCCCTCGCCGCTGATCTCGTATTTGCCGGCCTTGAAGAATTCGGTCGCCGCGCAATCGAGCGCCAGCGTCACATCGACTCCCGGCTTGAACCCGGCCTGCTCGATCGAGGCCATGATGAAATCGAGCGCAGCGCGCGTGCTGGCGAGGTTCGGGGCGAAGCCGCCTTCATCGCCCACCGCGGTCGCCAGTCCCTTGTCGTGCAGGCCCCGCTTGAGCGTGTGGAATATCTCCGAACCCCAGCGCACGGCTTCGGCCAGCGTCGGCGCGCCGACCGGCATGACCATGAATTCCTGGAAGTCGATCGGGTTGTCGGCATGTTCGCCGCCGTTGATGATGTTCATCATCGGCACCGGCAGGACATGCGCCGAAACCCCGCCAATATAGGAATAGAGCGGCAATCCACGGGCATTGGCCGCCGCCTTGGCGACTGCAAGGCTCACCCCGAGAATTGCGTTGGCACCCAGGCGGCTCTTGTTCTCGGTCCCGTCGAGCGCGATCATGGCGAGATCGACATCGCGCTGGTCCTCGGCATCAAGGCCGAGCAGCGTGTCGCTGATCTCGCGGTTTACGGCCTTGACCGCATTGAGCACACCCTTGCCCATATAGCGCGCTTTGTCGCCATCGCGCAGTTCGACCGCCTCATGCGCGCCCGTCGATGCGCCCGAGGGAACCGCGGCCCGCCCGAAGCTGCCATCTTCGAGCAGCACATCGACTTCGACCGTTGGATTGCCCCGGCTGTCGAGGATTTCGCGGGCGTGAAGGTCGATGATGGCGGTCATGTCAGCTCGGCTCCCGGAATGAACAGATATAAATTCGCCGCCGCATTAGCAGCGGAACCTTGGCTGGCAAGATTCGTTACGGCATATTGGTATCCCGCTTGCAATCCCACTTGCAGTCGGTGTCGCCGCGCACCATCTGAATTCGTATGGCCCCGTTGGGCATAGTGAGAGTGAGAACAATGGCTGAATCCACCACCCCTAAGAAGGCCCCCGCCAAGAAGCCCACCCCCAAGGCAAACACCGCGCCCAAGCGCGCCGCCGCGCCCAAGAAGGCCGTCGCCAACGGAAGCGAAGCAAAGGCCCGCTTCAGCAAGGCGATCGATGAAGCCCGGTCGGGCGCGCAGGCGCTCGCGAGGGATGTTCAGGACAAGTCGGGTGCCTATCGCGAGAAGCTGAGTAGCGCGAGCAACGACTGGATCGAAGAAGCCAAGGTGATGGGCGACCAAGCCAAGGAACGCGCCACTGCGCTCGCCAAGGACGGCAAGAGCCGCGCCAGCGACGCGATCTCGGGGCTGGGCAAGGTTGTCGCCGACAACGCCGGGGCGATCGATGAGAAGTTGGGCACGCGCTATGGCGACTATGCCCGCACCGCGGCACGCACCATGCAGGAAACCGCCGCCAAGATCGAATCCAGGGATTTTGACGAGCTGGGCGAGGATGCGCGCCAGATGGTGCGCAAGAGCCCCGGCATTGCCATCGGTATTGCCGCAGTGATCGGCTTCATGTTCGCCCGCCTGTTCCGCGGCGGCAAAGACAGCTGAACGCTGGCGGTTGACACTGGGGCTTCGGGACGGTCTGACCTGCGGGCATGGATGATGAACCTGTCCCGCTTGTAAACACCAATGACGCGGCCGAGCGTTCGCTGGTCGACGATGTGCGCCAGCTTATCGATGACGGGCGCACGTTGGCGGAGGCCGAGTACGCCTACCAGAAATCGCGCGCGGCGGTCGCGGGCGACGGCGTCAAGGGTGCAGCTGCCTACGGCGGACTGGCAATCGCACTGGTGCTGTTCGCGCTGGTCGCGCTCACCATCGGCTTGCTGATCGCGTTGACGCCCTGGCTCACCGCGTGGGGTGCCACTGCGGTTGTTACCGTTGGGCTGCTACTGGCGGCGGCACTCTCCGCCTTGGTCGCCAAGCGGCGCTGGTCGGCCATGACCAGCGCGATTTCGGGAAGCAGCGATGAAGCGGCTTGAGGAATTGCGCGAAGACCGCGCACTGCGCAACGCGGCGAAAGGCACGTTCGACGCAAATTTGGCGCAAGTTCGCGCCGATTTCGATGCGCGTGGCGTTGGTGGCCGCATTGTCGACAAGGCGACTGCCGAGGTCAAAGAATCTGCGGTTCACGCCCTGGAAGTGGCCGATCAGCATCGCGGCATCGTTGCCGGGACGCTGGCGGCGCTGGTGTTGTGGTTCGCGCGCAAGCCGCTGCAGCGCGCCGCGTCCGCGATGAAAGACCGCTTCACCGATTAGACGGGAACTTACGGTGCCCGCCTTGCGTTTGCGCACCACAGATCAAGGAGCCAAGCAGTGAGCGATACCGACGCCAAGCGCAGCCGCATCAAGACCAAAATTGCCGCGTCGCAAGCGCGCCTCACGCGTGACGGCGAAGCCACGGCACCGCGCAAGCGCACGCCCCAGTCCGATGCCTCGCCGCCCGAAAAGTTTTCGGCACTGGCCCGCGAATATCCGTTGCTGGCCATGGCCGGCGGGATTGCGGTCGGCGTTGTGATCGCGGCACTGTTGCCCCGGTCGATCGGCCGCAAGCTTGGCCGCCGCGCAGCCGCAGTCGCAACCATCGCCAGCGAGCTTGGCGCGCTCTACGGCAAGCAGGCAATCGACGCTGCCAGCGAAGCCGGGCGCGAAGCCCGCGAGAAGATCGGCGAACTGGGCGAGGTGATCGACGACAACACCGCCGAGACCCGCCAGCGCGCGGCGCGCATGGTCGGCAATGCAGCGGGCAATGCGCGCAGCGCCGGGCTGACGCTCGCTCGCAGTGCGGTACGTCTCGCCGCAAGGGCACGCCGCCGGGCCTAATCCCTTGCGTCGCAGCGCAGGACCGCTATGGGCGCGCCATTGCTTCCCCCGGACTGGCGAGATCCATGCAGAAACTCCATTTGGTAATGGGCGGGCGCGTCAGCGACCCGCAAGGTCTTGATTTCACCGATCTTTCCGCGCTCGACCTGGTCGGGGTCTATGGCACCTATGCAGAGGCGGAAGAAGCGTGGCGCGACAAGGCGCAGCGCACGGTGGACGATGCCGAAATTCGCTATGTCGTGGTGCATCTGCACCGGTTGCTCGAGCCGGACCAGCTCAAGCGGCCGGACTGATCAAATAAATTGTATCTTCTTGACCGCGTAGCACTTGTCCCCCGCGGGCACGGTCACTTCGATCTCTTCGCCCGCCTTGCGCCCGATCAGCGCGCGGCCGAGCGGGGAATTGTAGCTGATCCGGCCGACCTTGGCGTCCGCCTCGGTCGGGCCGACAATCTGGTAGCGCACCGGCTTGTCGTCATCGTCGAGCAGCGAAACGGTCGCTCCGAATACGATGCGATCGCCCGAAAGCGTAGTCGGATCGATGATCTGCGCGCGGCTGATCCGGTCTTCCAGATCGCCGATCGTGGCTTCGACCTGGCCCTGGCGTTCCTTGGCGGCGTGATATTCGGCGTTTTCGGACAAATCGCCATGCGCGCGCGCTTCCTCGATCGCCTCGACGATCAGCGGCCGCTCTTCGCGCAGCGCCTTCAGCTCGCCGTGCAGCTTTTCGTAGCCTTCCGCCAGCATCGGCAGCTTTTCGACACTCGCCATTAAGAACCTTCCTTTTCGACCCCGGTCCCCCTGCAGACTTGCAACTAGAGACCCGTCCCGCCCCACCATGGGGAAGGTCAGGTCACGCGCGAAATCGGGAGGATCGCCTAGCTATAATAGTCCTGCAACGAGCGCACTTCAAGTTTGGCCCCGCGCAAGGCCGCGATTCCCTCCGCCGCCGCGACCGAAGCCGCCGCAGTGGTGAAATATGGCACCTTGCCGGTGAGCGCCGAACCGCGGATCGATTGCGAATCCTTGAGGCTTTGCCAGCCTTCGGTGGTGTTGAAAATCAATGCCACACCGCCATCGATGATCCGGTCGACGATATGCGGGCGGCCTTCCGCCACCTTGTTGACCCGCTCGACCGGGAGCCCGGCATCGGCGAGGTATTTCTGCGTGCCGCCGGTCGCGATGACGCTGAACCCCTGCTCGACCAATCTTTGCACCGCGGGCAGGATCACCGGCTTGTCGCTGTCCTTGACCGAGACGAATGCCACGCCGCGCTCGGGCAGGCTCATTCCCGCCCCCAACTGCGCCTTGGCGAAGGCCATGGCGAAGGTGCGGTCGAGGCCCATGACTTCGCCGGTCGACTTCATCTCGGGGCTGAGCACCGGATCTACCCCGGGGAAGCGCGCGAAGGGGAACACCGCTTCCTTGACCGCCATGTAATCGAGCTTGCGCTTGAACGGCGGAAAGGCCGAGAGCTTCTCCCCCGCCATGACCCGCGCGGCGATCTTGGCGACCGGCTGCCCGATCGTCTTGGCGACGAACGGCACCGTGCGCGAGGCGCGCGGGTTGACCTCGATCAGATAGACATCGCTGCCCTTGATCGCGAACTGGATGTTCATAAGTCCGACCACGCCCAGCGCCTTGGCGAGCAATTCAGTCTGACGTTCCATTTCGGCAATAATCTCGGCGGGAAGGCTGTAAGGCGGCAGGGTGCAGGCGCTGTCGCCCGAATGGATCCCCGCTTCCTCGATATGCTGCATGACGCCCGCGATCGCGACGACTTCGCCATCGCACAACGCATCGACATCGCATTCGATCGCATCGCGCAGATACTGGTCGATCAGCACTGGCGAATCCCCCGAAACTTGCACCGCGGTCGCGATGTAGTCGTCGAGCTGGGCAATGCTGTCGATGATCTCCATTGCCCGGCCGCCCAGCACGTAGCTCGGCCGCATCAGCACGGGGAAGCCGATCCGGTTGGCTACCGCCACCGCCTCGTCGCGGCTGCGGGCGATGCCGTTTTCAGGCTGTTTCAGGCCAAGGTCGTTGACCAGCTTGGCGAAGCGCTCGCGGTCTTCGGCCAGATCGATCGCGTCGGGCGAGGTGCCGAGGATCGGGATCCCTGCATCCTCCAGCGCTTGCGCCAGCTTGAGCGGGGTCTGCCCGCCGAACTGGACGATCACGCCCACCAGCTCGCCGTTCTGTTGCTCGACGCGGAGGATTTCGAGCACGTCCTCGCCGGTCAGCGGCTCGAAATAGAGCCGGTCGGAAGTGTCATAGTCGGTGCTCACCGTCTCGGGGTTGCAGTTGACCATGATCGTCTCATAGCCCGCCTCGCTGAGCGCGAAGCAGGCGTGGACGCAGCAGTAATCGAACTCGATCCCCTGCCCGATCCGGTTGGGCCCGCCGCCGAGGATGACGATCTTCTTGCGGTCCGACGGCTGCGCTTCGTTCTCGGGCTCGCCAAACGACGGAGCCTCGTAGGTCGAGTACATATAGGGCGTCACCGCCTCGAATTCGGCGGCGCAGCTGTCGATCCGTTTGAACACCGGGTGGACGCCGAGGCGGTGGCGCAGTTGGCAGACTTCGGCCTCGCTGGTCGCGCCGGCCATCGCGCGCAGCGCATCGTGGAGCAGCCCGGAGCGGCGCGCCTGCGTCTCGCCCATGCCGCCCGCAACCCCGATCCCGCGCACCGCCAAAGTGGCGAGGCGCTTGTCCGAGAAGCCCATCGCTTTGAGTCGCCGCAGCCCGGGGGCGTCGTTGGGCAGGCCATCGGCCATGATCGCCGCTTCCTCGGCTATGATCTCCTCGATCTGGCGCAGGAACCACGGGTCGTAATGGGTGACCGCATGGATATCCTCGACCGAGAAGCCCTCGCGGAAGGCCTGCCCGACGTGGAGCAGCCGGTCGGGGGTCTGGCGGCTGAGCGCAGCGTTGATCGCATCCCGCCCCGCGCCTTCGAGCGATTGCACGCGGTTGAAGCCGTCGAGCCCGGTTTCCAGCCCGCGCAACGCTTTCTGGAGCGATTCCTTGAAGTTGCGGCCGATTGCCATGACCTCGCCGACCGATTTCATCGCGGTCGAGAGCAGCGGCTCGGCGCCCTTGAACTTTTCGAAGGCAAAGCGGGGGATTTTGGTGACGACGTAATCGATGCTTGGCTCGAAGCTAGCCGGGGTCGCGCCGGTGATCTCGTTGGTCAGCTCGTCGAGCGTGTAGCCGACCGCGAGCTTGGCGGCGACGCGGGCGATCGGGAAGCCGGTCGCCTTCGACGCCAGCGCCGAACTGCGCGAGACGCGCGGGTTCATCTCGATCACGATCAGTCGGCCATCTTTGGGATTGACTGCGAACTGCACGTTCGAACCGCCTGTTTCTACACCGATTTCCCGCAATACCGCGATCGATGCATTGCGCATGATCTGGTATTCCTTGTCGGTCAGCGTCAGCGCGGGGGCAACGGTGATCGAATCGCCAGTGTGGACCCCCATCGGATCGACGTTCTCGATCGAACAGATGATGATGGCGTTGTCGGCGCGGTCGCGCACGACTTCCATCTCGAATTCCTTCCAGCCCAGCAGCGATTCCTCGATCAGCACTTCGGAGGTGGGCGAGGCATCGAGCCCCGAACGAACAATCGCCTCGAACTCGGCCTTGTTGTACGCCACGCCGCCGCCGGTGCCGCCCAGCGTAAAGCTGGGGCGAATGATCGAAGGCAGCCCGGTACGCTCAAGCACCGCGAAGGCCTCGTCGACGTTATGCGCGATGCCCGACCGCGCGCTTTCGAGCCCGATCCGGTCCATCGCGTCGCGGAATTTCATCCGGTCCTCGGCCTTGTCGATCGCCTCGGCATCGGCGCCGATCATGATGCAGCCGTATTTGGCGAGCGTGCCGTCCTGCGCCAGCGCCAGCGCCGTGTTGAGCGCAGTCTGGCCGCCCATCGTCGGTAGGACGGCGTCCGGCCGCTCCTTCTCGATGATCCGCGCGACCACTTCAGGCGTGATCGGCTCGATATAGGTGGCGTCGGCGAATTCGGGATCGGTCATGATCGTCGCCGGGTTCGAATTGACGAGGACCACGCGGTAGCCCTCCTCCTTCAGCGCCTTGATCGCCTGCGTGCCCGAATAATCGAACTCGCAGGCCTGGCCGATGATGATCGGCCCGGCACCAATGACGAGGATCGAGGAGATGTCAGTGCGTTTGGGCATCATTTCGCTTCAGGTTCAGAGTAAGCTTCGTTCCCGACGAAGCCAAATTTGAAAGTGCCATTTTCTGGCGCGGCGACCATCATGGCGGACATCAGTCCCGAGAGCTTGGCGAACTCCTCAGAACCGAAGGGAACTTGGAAAGCGCTGGGCCGAATTGTGAACGTGCCTGTCCTTAATTCCAGAACGCTTCCGGCTCGAAAGCCGCAGTGAACCTCCAATGCGTGAACAAATTCGGCATCGCTGGCGAAATCCGTTCGGCGCGGAAGTTTGTCCAGCAATCCCTTTTCAGCCAGCGCCTTTCGGGCGGACTCCATAGCCAGAGGCAGATAATGGTTTTCCGTGAGCTTGCCGAACGCTTCATTGAATCGCGATTCAGCAAACTCAACAAACTCGAAGTGAGTTGCGCGCCAGATGCACTCAAGATTTTCCGGCCGCGCTCCAGCGTAGGCAGAGATGTTGATCACATGGCCTTGCAGGGTATCGTCATAGGTGATGGTGATACCGGTCTTGGACAGACCGCAACCTACAAGCGATTCCACGATCTGCTCAGCGCTAGCAGGTGGCAGGATAGGTGGAACGTCAATCACCCCAACATCCCCACAAACCGCTGGAACAGGTAGAAGCTGTCCTGCGGCCCTGGGCTCGCCTCGGGGTGATACTGCACCCCGAACGCGTTCTTCCCTTTCACCGCAATCCCGCAGTTCGAGCCGTCGAACAGGCTGACGTGGGTTTCCTCGACGCCGTCGGGCAGCGTCGCATTATCCACCGCGAAGCCGTGGTTCATGCTGGTAATCTCGACCACACCATCGGCGAGGCGCTTTACCGGGTGGTTCGCACCGCGGTGGCCCTGGTTCATTTTGGTGGTGGAGGCCCCCGCCGCGAGGCCCAGCATCTGGTGGCCGAGGCAGATCCCGAACAGCGGCATGTCGCGCGCGAGTAGTCCCCGGATCACTGGCACCGCGTAAGCCCCGGTCGCCGCCGGATCGCCGGGGCCGTTGGAGAGGAACACCCCGTCGGGGGCCAGCGCCAGCACATCGTCGAGCGATGTCTGCGCGGGGACCACCGTCACCCGCGCCCCGGCCTTGACCAGATTGCGGAAGATATTGTCCTTCGCGCCGTAATCAATCGCCACGACATGGGGTCCTTCGAGACGGGCTCTCGCTTCGCTCGATCCCTCCTCAGGATGAGCGGAATTCCAGGAAGAGCGAGCATAGCCTTTGCCCAGCGACCACACCCCGCCCTGCCAATTCTCATTTGCGCTGCGCGATACTACCCGGGCAAGGTCCATGCCCTCCAGCCCCGGCCAATCCTGCGCGCGTTGCAGGAGCGCGGGAATATCGAACTTGCCCTCGGAATCATGCGCAATCACCGCATTGGGCGCCCCCGAAAGCCGGATACGGCGGGTCAGCGCGCGGGTGTCGATCCCCGCCAGCCCGATCTTGCCGCGCGAGGCCAGCCATTCGCCGAAGCTGCCGCGTGAGCGGAAGTTGGAGGGCGCGGTGACATCCTCGCGCACCACGCAGCCGACCGCGCCGTCGACCAAAGCTTCGACATCCTCATCATTGGTGCCGACATTGCCGATATGCGGGAAAGTGAAAGTCACGATCTGCGCGGCGTAGGAGGGATCGGTCATCACCTCCTGATAGCCGGTCATCGCGGTGTTGAAGCAGACTTCGCCCACCGCGGTGCCGCCTGCGCCAAAGCCCCTGCCCCACAGCACGGTGCCATCGGCCAATACCAGTACGCCGGTTGCCCCTGCTGGTTGAGGCGCGTGCGGAGGGGCGGCGTCGGCCATATCAAAGGCGCTCCGTTGGCGGGGTCTGGCGATGGTGCTAAGTCGTGGGCGCTAGAGAGCATAGCCCCCAGCGTCAACCTAGGAAGATGCGATTAATCCCGCTAGGACTGCGCCTTTCCACCGTTTCACAGGATTTTCGCCAAATGCTCCGCGATTCGATCAAGTCTGCGCAAATTGCCGCGATGAAAGCGGGCGACAAGCCGCGGCTGGGTGCGGTCCGCCTGATCCTCGCCAAGCTCAAGGACCGCGATATCGAACTGCGCACCGCCAGCGTCCAGCCCGAGGACGACACGATGGTGGTCGAAGTGCTGCAGAAGATGGCCAAGCAGCGCCGCGAATCGATCACGATGTTCGAGCAGGGCGGCCGCCAGGAACTCGCCGACGCGGAGAAAGCGGAAATCGCAGTGATCGAAGACTTCATGCCTGCGCAAATGGGTGAGGACGAGACCACCGCGGCGATCGAGGCGATCAAAACCGAACTCGGCGCGAGCAGCATCAAGGACATGGGCAAGGTTATGGCCGAACTCAAAACGCGCCACGGCAGCCAGCTCGATATGAGCAAGGCAAGCTTTCTGGTGAAAACTTCATTGAGTTGAACCAACAAAATTTGACCGCGAGGCTGCTCGAGCAGTAAGTGGCTGCGGGGTAAGCGTCCCGATACAACAAAAGATGCGGTCGCAATTGTACGAAATGAATTGCAATCCAGGACGCATTTGACCCCACAACCAGAGGGGAATGTCTATGGACTGGCTTATTCCTGCAATCATCGGTTGGTGCGGCACCGGTTGGCCGTGGCGATTCCCGATCCCGTCGGGTGGCGGTGGCGGGTTCGATCCCGATAATCCGTGGCCACCGAACTGTCCAATGTGCGGGGTGCTGACCAAATTTGCCGGCGCTATCATCGCCGTGCTTACCGTCCAGGCGCTTGTCGGCAATGAGCTGATCGGCGGTCTGGCGGGGGTAGCGGTCGTCTCGCTTGCCGCCGGAAAGGTCGGCGGCGATATCGTCAATGCGGTCGCCGGGATGGTGTTCCGCAAATAGCCTAACGGGGCGCGGGGCTCACGCTCCGCGCCCTATCAACCGTTAGCTGCCGCTGCCGGTTGAGCCCGGGCATCGGGACCGCTAGGGTTGGCGTGTGTCCCTTTCCCCTCAATGGCTCGACGAACTCCGCTCGCGCGTCACGCTGTCCAGCGTGATCGGGCGGACCACGCGGCTGACCAAGGCGGGGCATGAGTTCAAGGCGTGCTGTCCGTTCCATAACGAGAAATCGCCCAGCTTCACGGTCAACGACCAGAAGGGCTTTTATCATTGTTTCGGCTGTGGGGCCCACGGCGATGCAATCCGCTGGCTGACCGATCAGCGCGGGCTGGGGTTCATGGATGCGGTCAAGGAACTCGCGGGTGAGGCAGGGATGGAAGTCCCCGCCCCCGATCCGCGCGCGGCCCAGCAAGCCGAGCAGCGCAATTCTTTGCACGATGCGATGGCGGCGGCGCAGGCGTGGTTTGTCGAGCGGCTGGCCGCGCCCGAGGGTGAGCGCGCCCGCGCCTATCTCGCGACGCGCGGGTTCGATGCGCATACTTGCGCGCGGTTCGGGTTTGGCCTCGCACCCGACGGGCGACAGGCGCTGAAAGCGGCGCTGTCCCAGTTCGACGAGGCGCAACTGGTCGAGGCCGGCCTGCGCATTTCGGTGGAGGACAAGGAACCCTACGACCGCTTCCGCAGCCGCCTGATGCTGCCGATCGAGGATGCGCGCGGACGGGTGATTGCGTTCGGGGGCCGGATTCTCGACGCGGGCAAGACCGATGCGCCAAAATATCTCAACTCGCCCGACACGCCGTTGTTCGACAAGGGGCGGACGCTCTACAATCTCCACCGCGCCGGACCAGCCTCGCGCCAGACCGGGCGGCTGGTGGTGGTCGAAGGCTATATGGACGTGATCGCGCTCGCTGCGGTGGGGATCGCCGATGCGGTCGCGCCGCTCGGCACCGCGCTGACCGAGCGGCAGATCGAGCTGCTGTGGCGGCTCGTAGAAACCCCGGTGCTGTGCTTCGATGGCGATGCCGCCGGCCAGCGCGCGGCGATGCGCGCGGTGACGCGTGCGCTGCCGCTGCTGCGGCCTGCGCATTCGCTGCGGATCGTCCGGCTGCCGCCGGGGATGGACCCCGACGATCTGATCAGGCGCGATGGTGCCAAGGCGATGGAGCGCGTCCTCGACGGCGCGCAGAGCCTGCTCGACCTGCTGTGGAGCCACGAGCGCGACGCGCTACCGCTCGCCACGCCCGAGGACAAGGCGGGGCTCAAGGCGCGGCTGATGGCGCATGTCGAGACGATTGCCGACCGCGATATCCAGGGGCTCTACCGCCGCGAATTGCTCGAGCGATTCTCCGCCTTCGCCTATCCGCCGCGCGAACAGCGCGAGTGGCGCAAGGGCAAACCCGCCGCTGCGCTGCGCACTTCGCCCGAGAGCGTCGGCCGGTTGCGTCATGCTTCCACCGGCGGCGCGCGCGATGCGCTGGTCGCCGCGGTCCTCGCCGCGCTGCTCAAGCGGCCCGACCAGATCACGCGCCATGCCGAAGCGCTGGCGCAAACCCCTGCACTCGATCCGCGCTTCGAATTGCTGCTCGACGCGCTCGACCACGGGCGGCTTGAAACCGCGCAAATACTCACCATATTCGCGCAGCGGGGCCTCATGGCTCCCACTCCCGACGATTACTCGGCACTGCCATTGGGCATCCTGACCGGAGAGGTTGACGCTGCCCAGGCGTCCGCCGAACTGGCCCAGGCGATCGGTCTGCTGGTCGAGCGACCGGCGCTCGAAGCGGCGTTGGCCGAGGCCACGGCGCGGTTCGAACGCGATCTGTCGGAGGGAGCTTATGCCGAACAGCAACGTTTGCTGAAGAGAAAGCTGGAATTTGACGCGCGTCTGCGCCAAATGGCCAGCGCGCGCGCAGCCGCCTCCTCCGAGGCGACCTAACTTATCATGGCGGACTAATGGACGAAGAACTCAACGGCGGTGGTAACGAAGGCGGCGATGCGCCGCTGATCGACCTCAACGATGCCTCGATCAAGAAGCTGATCGCGCGCGCCAAGCGGCGCGGCGTGATCACGGTCGATGAGCTCAACGAAGCGCTGCCGCAGGATCAGATGTCGGCCGATCAGATCGAGGACATCATGTCCGCGATTTCGGAAATGGGCGTCAACATCGTCGAAAGCGACGAGGACGCGGTCGATCCCGAAGACAAGAACGAGGACGAAGCCGAAGACACCGACGGCGTCGGTGAGCGGCCGGACTTGGTCAAGAAGAAGGAAACCATCGAGCGCACCGATGATCCGGTGCGGATGTATCTGCGCGAAATGGGCGCGGTCGAACTGCTCAGCCGCGAGGGCGAAATCGCCATCGCCAAGCGGATCGAAGCCGGACGCGACACGATGATCTTGGGGCTGTGCGAAAGCCCGATCACTTTCCACGCGATCATCCAGTGGAGCCAGGCGCTCAACAATGAGGAAATGCAGCTGCGCGAGATTCTCGATCTCGATGCGATGCTCTCGAAGGAACCCGCCCCCGAGGCGATGGCCGAAGGCGCCGAAGAGCCAGCCGATGGCGAAATCAGCGAATCGGTCGCCGGCCCGTCCTACAAGGAAGAGGAAGACGTCGAGGAAGAGCCCGCCCCCGCCGACGATGAGGAAGAGGACGGCATCGAGCGCCGCGCCCGCCGTCCGGTCGAGGAAGAGGAAGAGGACAACACGCTTTCGCTCGCGCAGATGGAAGCGCAGCTGAAGCCCGAAGCGCTCGAGAAATTCGCGCTGATCACGCAGATGTTCAAGAAGTTCGAGAAGATTCAGGGCAACCGGCTTGAAACGCTTGGCTCGGGCGGATCATTCCCGGCGAACAAGGAAAAGCAGTATCAGGCGCTGCGCGAGGACCTCACCGCACAGGTCGAGAGCGTGCAGTTCCACGCCACCAAGATCGAATATCTGGTCGACAACCTCTACGCCTTCAACCGCCGGCTGACCGCGCTGGGCGGCCAGATGCTGCGCCTCGCCGAACGCCACAAAGTGCCGCGCAAGGACTTCCTCGACAGCTACGTCGGGCACGAGCTTGACGAAGCTTGGCTCGCCGAGCAGGCCGGCAAGGACAAGAAGTGGGCCGCCTTCGCTGACGTCGAAGCCGAAGCAGTCGAGCGGATTCGCGCAGAAATCTCCGACATCGCGGCGGCCACCGGTATGTCGCTGGGTGAATTCCGCCGGATCGTCAACATGGTCCAGAAGGGCGAACGCGAAGCGCGCATCGCCAAGAAGGAAATGGTCGAAGCCAATCTGCGCCTAGTGATCTCGATTGCTAAAAAGTATACCAACAGGGGCCTGCAATTCCTTGATCTGATTCAGGAAGGCAACATCGGGCTGATGAAGGCGGTCGACAAATTCGAGTATCGCCGCGGCTACAAATTCAGCACCTATGCCACTTGGTGGATCCGCCAGGCGATTACCCGCTCGATCGCCGACCAGGCGCGCACGATCCGCATCCCGGTGCACATGATCGAAACGATCAACAAGCTGGTCCGTACCAGCCGCCAGTTCCTCCACGAGCAGGGCCGCGAACCCACGCCTGAGGAAATGGCCGAGCGGCTGTCGATGCCGCTCGAAAAGGTCCGCAAGGTGATGAAGATCGCCAAGGAGCCGATCAGCCTCGAAACCCCGATCGGCGACGAGGAAGACTCACACCTCGGCGATTTCATCGAGGACAAGAACGCGGTGATCCCGGTCGATGCCGCGATCCAGGCCAACCTCAAGGAAACCGTCACCCGCGTCCTCGCCAGCCTGACCCCGCGCGAAGAGCGCGTGCTGCGGATGCGCTTCGGCATCGGGATGAACACCGATCACACGCTTGAGGAAGTCGGCCAGCAGTTCTCGGTGACGCGCGAACGCATCCGCCAGATCGAAGCCAAGGCGCTGCGCAAGCTCAAGCACCCGAGCAGGTCACGCAAGATGCGAAGCTTCCTCGATCAATAAATTTCTGTGGTCCGGGAACCGCCAGTCGGGTTCCACGTTATGCGATCATTGGGTCGTTCTTCTCACGAAAACGATCCGAGGGAGCCCCGCTGCAGCGATGTAGCGGGGCTTACTCGTTTGAAGGACTGCCTTCCGCGACTGGCAATATGTGCGAGTCCCGCTTATGGGGCGCTCAATCCGATTCACGAGGCCGCCCATGCGTATCGCCATCGCTTCCGATCATGCCGCATTTGCGCTGAAGGGCGAGTTGGGGGCGTGGCTCACGCAGCAAAACCACGATGTGACCGATCTTGGGCCGATCAGCGATGCGAGCGTCGACTATCCCGATTACGGCTACAGACTGGCTGAACATCTTGCCGCTGGGCTTGCCGAGTTCGGCGTTGCGCTGTGCGGTTCGGGGATCGGCATTTCGATCGCGGTCAACCGTCACCCCAAAGTGCGGTGCGCGCGGGTGTCGGAGCCGCTGTCCGCATCCCTCGCCCGTCAGCACAACGACGCCAACGTGATCGCACTGGGAGCGCGGCTGGTGGGGCTCGACATGGCCAAGGCCTGTGTCGAGGCGTTTCTTGCGGGCGAATTCGCGGGCGAGCGCCACACGCGCCGCATCGACAAGCTATCCAATCCGCCGTTTGAGGGAGTTTCCGTGTGACCACGACACTTGAGGCCAAACCGGAAGTGCGCTCGGCCGGTTTCTTCACCCAGCGGCTCGAAAGTGCCGATCCCGAAGTCTATGCGGCGATCCGCGGCGAGTTGCACCGCCAGCAGACCAAGATCGAGCTGATCGCGAGCGAGAACATCGCCAGCCGCGCGGTGCTCGAGGCGACCGGCTCGGTGTTCACCAACAAATATGCCGAAGGGTATCCGGGCAAGCGCTATTACGGCGGCTGCGAATATGCCGATGTGGTCGAGACGCTGGCGATCGAGCGCGCCAAGGCGCTGTTCGGCTGCGACTTCGCCAATGTGCAGCCCAATTCGGGCAGCCAGATGAACCAGGCGGTGTTCCTAGCGCTGCTCAATCCCGGCGACAGCTTCATGGGGCTCGATCTCAACGCCGGGGGCCACCTCACCCACGGCTCGCCGGTCAATATGAGCGGCAAATGGTTCAAGCCGATCCCCTATGGCGTGCGGCGCGAAGACGAGTTGCTCGATATGGACGAAGTGGCGCGGATCGCGCGCGAACACCGCCCCAAGCTGATCATCGCGGGCGGCACCGCCTATTCGCGGGTGTGGGACTTCGCCGCGTTTCGCGCGATTGCCGACGACATCGGCGCGTGGCTGCTGGTCGATATGTCGCACTTCGCGGGTCTGGTCGCGGGCGGCGCGCATCCCAGCCCGTTCCCGCACGCCCATGTCGTCACCACCACCACGCACAAGAGCATGCGCGGGCCGCGTTCGGGCGTGATCCTGACCAATGACGAGGCGCTGGCCAAGAAACTCAACAGCGCAGTGTTCCCGGGGATGCAGGGCGGGCCGCTGATGCATGTGATTGCGGCCAAGGCGGTGGCCTTCAAGGAAGCGTTGCAGCCCGAATTCAGGGCCTATGCCGCGCAGATCGTCGCCAACGCCCGCGCGCTCGCCGCCAGCCTTGCCGACAATGGGCTGCGGATCGTTTCGGGCGGGACCGACAACCATTTGATGCTGGTCGATCTCACCGCCAAATCGGTGACCGGCAAATCCGCCGAAAAAGGTCTCGACCGTGCATGGCTGACTTGCAACAAGAATGGCATCCCGTTCGACACGCGCTCGCCGTTCGTCACCTCGGGCGTGCGGCTCGGCACCCCGGCGGGGACCACGCGCGGGTTCGGCGAGGCGGAATTCCGCACCATCGGCGCGCTGATCGCGCAAGTGGTGGACGGCCTGTCGCACAACGGCGATGATGGCGATGCGCAAGTCGAACAACGGGTCCGCGCCCGCGTCGAGGAATTGTGCAGCCGTTTCCCGATCTATCCGGAGCTTTGAGCGATGACCGATCCCAACAATGAAAACGACCTGATTGACGACGCGCGCGAGCAAATAGTCGGCATGGCCAAGCAGGGCATGCACCACCCCTCGACCAAGCCGGTGCTGACCGGCGCAGCGGTTGGCGCGGTGGCGGGGCTGATGCTCCCGGTTCTGTCGATCCCGGTCGGTTTGATGATCGGCGCGGGCTTCATGTTCTACAAGCGGCTGCGTCCATGAAGCTTATGGCGTAACTGATGCGCTGTCCGTTCTGCGCGCATGATGACAGCCAGGTGAAGGACAGTCGTCCCACCGAGGACAACACGTCGATCCGCCGCCGCCGCCAGTGCGAAAGCTGCGGCGCGCGCTTCACCACCTTTGAGCGTGTCCAGCTGCGCGACATCACCGTGCTCAAGAGCGGGGACAAGCGTGAGCCGTTCGACCGCGCCAAGATCGAGCAATCGGTCGCGCTCGCCTGCCGCAAGCGCGGGATCGCGCAGGAACGGCTCGACCAGCTGGTCTCGGGCATCCAGCGCCAGATCGAGACGCTCGGCGAAAACGAGGTCCAGGCGAAAGCCATCGGCGAGATGGTGATGCAGGGTCTGCACCAGCTCGACAGCGTCGCCTACATCCGCTTCGCCAGCGTCTATCGCGACTTCGGCGAGGCGCGCGATTTCGAGCAAATTGCCAGCACGGTGCGCGATGCCGGGGGCAAGTGACTTCCCCACCTCCGCTCATCCTGAGGAACGGCAAAGACTGAGCTTGTCGAAGGCTTTCTCGTGTCTCGAAGGACCGGGATGACCTTGCAGTTTTTCACCCCAATCATCGTACTTGTCCGTCCGCAGCTGGGTGAGAATATTGGCAAGGCGGCGCGGGCGATGCTCAATTTTGGGCTGACCGAGCTGCGCCTGGTGACCCCGCGCGATGGCTGGCCCAACCCGAGCGCCGGACCTGCCGCTGCGGGCGCCGATGTGGTGCTACAACGGGCCGAAGTGTTCGACAGCCTCGCCGATGCGGTGGCCGATTGTGCGCATGTCTATGCCACCACCGTGCGCAAGCGCGGGGTGACCAAGCCGGTGCTCACGCCCGAGGAGGCAGCGCGTGCCGTGCACAGCCTGCCTGGCCGTTCGGCCTTCGTGTTCGGGCCGGAACGCTCCGGGCTCGAGACCGAAGACGTCGCGCTTTGCCGCGCGATTGTCACCGTGCCGATCAATCCGGAGTTTGCCTCGCTCAACCTCGCGCAGGCGGTGGTCCTCTGCGCTTACGAATGGTCAAAGCATGTCGCACTTGCCCAGCCGCCGGTCGAGGAACTGCTGCCCCCTGCCCCGCAGGGCGAGCTTGATGCCATGATCGCGCATTATGAGGCGCTGCTTGAGCCGAGGGGTTACTTCAATCCTCCGGCTCGCGCGGTGCCAACGCGCCTGACGCTGCGCTCAATGCTCACCAAGCCCGGCTGGAGTCATCTTGAAGTGCGCACCATGCGCGGTGTTCTCTCGGCCATGGAGCGCTTGCCGGGCAGCAAACCCGGCGACACCCCGCGCCGCACGACACGCCGCGAACCCGATGAGGGTTGACCTTCCACCCCCTCGCAGCTAAGCGCGCGCCTTCGCAATTGGCTCCGCACTCCGGTGAAGCGGTGGCCGCATCCTGCAACAGGCAGGATGGTGCGGTTCCGGACTGAAAGCGGGGCACTCGCGCCCTGTATGCAAATTGAAGGATAGCGCATGTCGAAGCGCAAGACATCGAAGTATAAACTCGATCGCCGCATGGGCGAGAACATCTGGGGCCGCCCCAAAAGCGCGGTCAACCGCCGCAGCTATGGCCCCGGCCAGCACGGCCAGCGCCGCAAGAGCAAAGTCTCGGATTTCGGCATCCAGCTCCGCGCCAAGCAGAAGCTCAAGGGCTATTACGGCGACGTCACCGAAAAGCAGTTCAAGCGCACTTACGCCGAAGCCAGCCGAATGAAGGGCGATACCGGCCAGAATTTGGTCGGCCTGCTCGAGCAGCGGCTCGACATGGTGGTCTATCGCGCCAAGTTCGCGCCGACGATCTTCTCGGCACGCCAGGTCGTTTCGCACGGCCACATTCGGGTCAACGGCGTGAAGTGCAACATCGCCAGCCGCCGGGTTCTTCCCGGTGACATCGTCAGCCTTGGCACCAAGGCCAAGGAAATGGCGCTGATCATCGAAGCGCAGTCGCTCGCCGAGCGGGACATTCCCGACTACGTCGCGCCCGACGGCACCGACAAGATCACCTACGTCCGCGTGCCGACGCTCGACGAAGTTCCTTACCCGGTGAAGATGGAACCGAATCTGGTGGTCGAGTTCTACTCGCGCTAAATCTCGGTCCGGTTCGAAATTCGAAAGGGCGGTCCCGCGGGGCCGCCCTTTTCAGTTGGTATCGGCGCGTCGCCGCTTTCAACTGCGGCATGGGTCCGTTACCCACGCCGCGAGCAAATCTGCCGGGGGCATTGCATGCAGTTCGACGACGTCATCCTCGGCCGCCGCTCGATCCGCGGATACAAGCCCGACCCGGTGCCCCGTGCGCTGATCGAGGAAGTGCTCGCACTCGCGATGCGCGCACCTTCGTCGATGAACACCCAGCCGTGGCACTTTCATGTGATTTCCGGGGAGCCGCTCGCCCGGATCCGCGCGGGCAATACCGAGCGCATCCTGGCCGGCGAGCCCGACAGCCGCGAGTTCCGCAAGGGCAAACCCTTCGCCGGCGTCCACCGCGAGCGCCAGATCGGCGTCGCCAAGCAGCTGTTCACCGCGATGGGCATCGCCCGCGACGATGCCCCCGCCCGGCAGGACTGGGTGCTGCGCGGCTTCCGCCAGTTCGATGCCCCGGTCTGCGTGATCATCACCTACGACAAGGATCTGTCCGGCAGCGACGACACCCCGTTCGATTGCGGTGCGGTCGCCACCGCGCTGGTCAACGCCGCGTGGTCGCGCGGGCTCGGCTGCGTGATCAACAGCCAGGGCATCATGCAAAGCCCCGTGGTGCGCGAACATGCGGACATCCCCGACGATCAGGTCATCATGAAAAGCATCGCGCTGGGCTGGCCGGACGAAGATTTCCCGGCGAACGCGGTGGTCTCGGAGCGCAAGGCCGTGGATGAGGCGGCTGTGTTCGTGGGGTTCGATTAGGAGGACGTAGAAAAGGAGTCATTTCTGCGCTAAACATGAATCCGCCCCGGGCGCGCCTTCCAATGCCGTGCGATCGGACTTTCGCAGTCCATCCCTGCCCGCCTCAAGCGGGGCGATCCGGCGGCACCTCCAAAATTGCACATTCCATGTTTCGGTAACCGCTGCCGCTCAACCTCACATCAGTTGGCAGGCAGGCCGAGAGACCGCCGCAGGAAGGCGTCGCTGTCGGTCAGCAGCCGCGCGCGCGCTGTACTGCTGGGAAGTTGGTGATCAAGACCCGGAAACTCGACAAGCTCCACCGTCTTGCCGGCCTCGCGCAGCTTGCTGGCCATCAGTCGCGACTCGCCGATTCCCACGTTCTGGTCCTTGTCGCCGTGGAACAGCAGGACCGGTGCCTTGATCCGCTCGGCGTTCTGCGCCGGCGATCCTTCCCTGACATGCGGGCCATGGCCGATGAAGCGATCGACCAGCGCCGAACTGGTAAAGCCCACGGATTCCTGGCGCAGCCGCTCGAGATCGGTTACCGGCGCGATTGCGACGATCGCCTTGTACAGGTCGGGATCGAGCACCGACGATTGCAGTGCGGCATAGCCGCCGTAGGACCAACCGACGATCGCCAGTTTGCCCGGCGCGGCGATGCCCTGCGCGGTGAGCCAGCGGCCGGCATCGTTGACGTCGCCGATCGCAGTGCGCCACGATTGGAACCCGTTCTTCTGGTACCAGGCCGAACCGTAGCCGGTCGAGCCGCGAAAGTTGGGCTGGAGTACAGCAAATCCGCGCGCGGCGTAGAACTGCACGAGCCAGTCGAAACCCCATTCGTCGCGAGCACCCGGTCCGCCGTGCGGCATCACGATGGTCGGCAGCCCCTTGCCATCGCTGCCCGGTGGGAGCGTAAGATAGGCCGGGATCTGCGTTCCGTCGGCGGCGGGAAAGCTGATCGGCTTCATCGTACCCATCGCCACGCCGACAAGTTCGTTGCGCACCGGGAGGACTTCCTCCAACTGCCGCGTCGCCTTGTCGTAGAGATAGAACATGCCTGGATTGGTGTCACTTGAGGCGAGCATGAGCAGCTTGGTCTCGCCGGCGTTCGCGTCGATGATCGAAATCCCGGGTTGCCCGGGCAGCGCACGGCCCAATGCCACGCTCAGCCGCTTGAGCTCGGGATCGAAATAGTCGGTCGAGCGCCGCTCGGTCGCATAGGTCGCGCCGACCACGCGGTCGTCGCGGCCGATCCGGACGAGCCCGTCGATATCGACATCGTTGCGCGACAGGACGAGTTGCTTGGTTCCAGTCCCGTCGAGCGCCACGCTGTACAGGCTGCGGAAGCCGTTGGCGTATTCGAAGCCATAGGCCAGATTTTTCGCGCTATCGACCGCATAGGGATCGAAGCCGGTGCCCACCCCGACCGTCGAGACCGTCCCGAGCGGCTTCCAGTCGCGCGATTCCGCCATTCGGTACTGGTAATTGCGCTCCGGCCTGAGCGTGCCGTCGGACGCGGTTTCCTGGCCGCCCATAATCCGCACCACGCCGTGGCCGTCGCTGATATATTCATCGGTCGCGCGGCGGGGCTGTTCGGCCACGCGGCGCTTGAGGTTTGTCGTATCGACTTCCTCCACTCCGAGTCCCTCCTTCGAACTCGAAATGTTGGTACCCCGTGTCGTTTCGGGCACGAACTGACGGGTCATCAGCACCGTGCCCGGCTTGCCCGCAACGTCCCAGTCGATCACGCCGCCGCCATACTGCATGTACCCCAGCGAGCGGCTGCTGACCTCGGAGCTGAGCAGGATTAGATTGCCGCCGACGGCATCCAGCGCGATCAGGCGGGAAAAGCCGACCTGTTGCCCCGCATCGTTGACGGCGATGCTCACGCCGCAAACCAGCCGCGAGTCGCTTGACCAGTTGCACCAGCGCAAATGCTCGCCCGCGCGGCTCGCGTTGAGGATGGGCTTGGGCGGGCCACCGGTGGTGAAGTCCGCGACATAAAGAATCTGTCCGCCACCCGGCCTTGGACCGATCAGCGCAACCTTGTTGCCATCGGGCGACAGGCTGATCTGCTGGACCGATTCAACCGCGCCGAATTTGGCCGCGAGCGTCGCCGCGTCCTGTGCCCATGCAGCAACCGGCGCGGCACCGGCGAGCAACAGCGCGGCAACGGAAAGAAATTTGCGACCCATTGGACAATCCCTCAAGCAATTGGGGATAGTGGCTCAAACAGAAATTCAATCAAGCTAAAAAACGATATTCGCCAATGAGTTGCGCTCAAAAATCGGACGCCATTCCGCCGACGCCAGTCATCTGTTCAAGTATTGAGCCCGAAATTCTGCGGCGAAGGCGGTGAAGCTTCCACCCGCGATCGAATCGCGCATGGCGTGCATTAGCGACTGGTAGAACGTCAGATTGTGCTCGGTCAGCAGCATCGCGCCGAGGATTTCGCCCGATTTCACCAGATGGTGCAGGTACGCACGGGTGTAGCTGGTGCAGGCCGAGCAGGCGCAGCGCGGATCGAGCGGGGCGGAATCTTCGGCATGTTTCGCGTTGCGCAGATTGACCGGGCCGGTCCACGTGAACCCCTGCCCGTTGCGGCCCGAACGGCTCGGCAGCACGCAGTCGAACATGTCGATGCCGCGCTCGACCGCGCCGACCAGATCGTCGGGCTTGCCCACCCCCATCAGATAGCGCGGGGCTTCGGCGGGGAGCTGGCCGGGCGCGAAATCGAGCGTGGCGAACATCGCCGCCTGCCCCTCGCCCACCGCGAGCCCCCCGATCGCGTAACCGTCGAAGCCGATCGCGGTCAGTGCCTCGGCGCTTTCCTTGCGCAATGCCTGGTCGAGTGCGCCCTGCTGGATGCCAAACAACGCCGAGCTGGCAGCATGATCGCCGCCCGCATCGAACGCATCGCGGCTGCGTTTGGCCCAGCGCATGCTCAGCCGCATCGATTTCGCGATGACCTCGCGGTCCGCGTCCGCGCGCGGACATTCGTCGAAGGCCATGACAATGTCGGATCCGAGCAGCCGCTGGATTTCCATCGAGCGCTCAGGCGAGATCAAATGCTTCGAACCATCGCGATGGCTGGAGAAGGTCACCCCCTCCTCGCTGATCTTGCGCAGATCGGACAGGCTCATCACCTGGTAGCCGCCGCTGTCGGTCAGGATCGGGCAGTCCCAGTTCATGAATTTGTGCAGGCCCCCAAGCCGCGCAACGCGTTCCGCACCGGGGCGCAGCATCAGATGGTAGGTGTTGCCCAGAATGATGTCCGCGCCGGTCGCGCGCACGCTCTCGGGTTTCATCGCCTTGACCGTCGCGGCGGTGCCGACCGGCATGAAGGCCGGGGTGCGGATCTCGCCGCGTTGCATCCGGATCGCGCCGGTGCGCGCCTTGCCGTCGGTGGCGGAGATAGAGAAAGCGAAGCGTGGGGCGGACATGGTGTGCCCGCCCCTAGCCATCACAGGCCGTCTAGTCGAGGTCAGGCAGCCAGTTGCCGTGGAACCCTGGTGGGATACGGTGCGGGATATGGACGCTGGCGACCGGCGGCGCGGCGATATTGGCGGCGTCGAGGATCACCAGATCGGTGGTCTCGGCCTCGCGGTCGATGACATAGCCCATCACCCAGCCCTCGCCTTCGGGTGCATCGGCGCTGCGGGGGACGAAGACGAACTCGCCCGGAACGCAGCCGGGGTCGAAATCGTGTTGGACCCGTTCGCCAGTAGTCACATCGTAGCGATAGAGCGGCATCGAGCCGAGGAACTGCAAATTCTCGTCGGCCGGGAGACCGATCGACCAGGCGTAGCGATAGTCCTGCCCGAAGAAGCGCTCGTCGGGGCGCGGGAACTCCTGCGGGGTGGCGTCGATGGTGGTGCGCGTCACGCGCTTGGCGACCGGATCGATCGTCCAGCGCTCGAACCCGAGCGACATGCCGTTGGGGCCTTCGGGGCCGCCATCGAACATCGTCTCATAGACCGCGCAATCGACCACCACCGTGCCATCGGCCCGCTCGAAGCTGTTGGCGACGTGGAAGACGTAACAGGGATCAACCTCGCACCAGATCACATCTCCCGCACCACCATTGCGTGGCAGCAGCCCGACGCGCGCGGTGTGTTCGGGGTTCCATCGATAGGGGAAATTCTGCCCGGCGAGCAGCGCCTTCATCGAGAAGGTCACCGGCAGATCGAAGATCAGCACATGGTTCTCCGTGATCGCGCAATCGTGGATCGAGGGGCCATGCTGCACCGGGATGATGATCTCGCGCAGCACCTTGCCCGTGGCGTCGAGCGCCACGTGATAGACCTCGCCCGGATTGGTCGCGTCATAGGTGATCGCGTGGAATTCGCCGGTCTTGGGGTCATGGTGGGGGTGCGCGGTGAACGGGCCTTTGAGCCCGCCGCCGAAATTGCTGTAGGCGCGGCTTTCCAGCTCGTCGGTCAGCTCGACCGGGTAGGAACCCGCCTCGACCAGCGCCATGGTCTTGCCCGCGACCTGGATGACATTGGTGTTGACCCCGTCGCGCGGGCTGCGCCGGGGACCTGGCGCTGCCGAGGGACCGCCGACCGCTTCAAGTGTCTGGCTGCGGATGTAACGGTTGCGATACCATTCCGCCTTGCCCCCATGCAGACGAACCCCGTGGACCATGCCGTCGCCGGTGAACCAGTGGTAGCCGCGCGGATCGGGCCGATAAGGGTTGGGCCCAATGCGGACGTAGCGGCCCGAGAGTTCGGCCGGGATGGTGCCGGTGACCTTGAGATCCTCGATCGTCAGCTCGTCGTGCAGCGGCGTGTGGATGCCGGTGAGGAACGGATGCTCCTTAGCGTCGTCCTGGCGGCTGCGGTTGATCGTGGCGATCGTTTCTATGCCCTTGCCGACCACGCTGCGGATGATTGTTTCGACTGCGCTTGCCATGGACTGGTTCTCCGCTTAATGTTTATGCTGTAAACATAGCCGGAATGATAACAGTGTCAACATCGGAATCCACGTCTCGCAACTACCACCACGGCGATTTGCGTTCGGCCCTGATCGAGGCCGGGCTGACCTCGCTTCAAGGCGCTGATTCGGATGCGCTTTCGCTGCGCCAGCTGGCCCGCGATGCCGGCGTATCGGCAACTGCAGTCTATCGCCATTTCCCCGACAAGAAAGCGCTGCTCAGCGCGTTGGCCGATGCCGGGGTGGCCCGGCTTGGCGAAGCCCAGCGAATCGCTTCGGATGCAGCGGGGGGCGGCGCGGCAGGCTTTGCCGCCACGGGTCGCGCCTATGTCCGCTTCGCGCTGGCGCACCCTGCCCTGTTCCGCCTTGCCTTCACCCATGGCGAGCACGCCGGTGCCCCGACGCAGAGCAGCGATGAAGCCTCGCGGATGCTGCGCAGCTATTCCGCGCAGTTCGGCGGCGCGGATGCCGAGCGGCTGACCTTGCAGGCTTGGGCAGTAGCGCATGGCCTTGCCATGCTGATGCTCGACGGACGGCTCCCACACGAAGATGCGCTGATCGACCGGGTGCTCGATACCAAGACACTGTTTCCGATTCAGCGCGAGGGTAGCAGCAGCGACGCATCCCCGTAGCTGTAGAAGCGGTACTCGTGGGCAATTGCATGGGCATAAACCGCCTGCATCCGCTCCAGCCCCATCAGCGCGGCTACCAGCATGAACAATGTCGATTTGGGCAAATGGAAATTGGTCATCAGCCCGTCGATTGCCTTGAAGCGATAGCCCGGGGTGATGAAGATCGCGGTGTCCCCGGCAAACGGATGGATCACCCCGTCATCGCCAGTCGCGCTTTCGAGCAGGCGCAGGCTGGTGGTGCCTACCGCGATCAGCCGCCCGCCCCTCGCCCGCACCGCGTTGAGCCGGTCGGCGGTCGCGGTGTCGATACTGCCCCATTCGGCGTGCATCGCGTGATCGGCGGTGTCAGTGGCCTTGACCGGCAGGAAGGTGCCCGCACCGACATGGAGCGTGAGCGTTTCGTTGGCGATCCCCGCCTCCCCCAGTGATGCCATTAGCCCAGGTGTGAAATGCAATGCCGCTGTCGGTGCGGCCACCGCACCATCCTTGTCCGCAAACATCGTCTGGTAATCGGCCTTGTCGGCGTCGTCGGTCGGGCGCTTGCCCGCGATATAGGGCGGCAGCGGCATCCGCCCGGCGCGCTCGAGCAGGACTTCGACCGGCTCGTCGCCATGAAACGCCAGCGTCCAGCTGCCGTCGTCGTGGCGCTGTTCGGCACTTGCGGAGACTTCGGCGGGGAAGGCAATCACATCGCCTTCGCGTAGCCGCTTGGCGTTGCGTATGAAGGCCAGCCAGCGGCGCAAATCGATCCGCTTGTGCAAAGTCGCACCGATCCGCGCCGCCCCGCGCGTGCCTTCGAGCTGGGCAGGGATGACGCGGGTGTCGTTGAACAACAGCGCATCGCCGGAACGCAGCAACGACGGCAGCTCGCTGACGTTTCGGTCTGCAAACGGCTTGTCACCATCGACCACCAGCATCCGCGCCGCATCGCGTGGCCGGGCGGGGCGCAGCGCGATCCGTTCGGTGGGAAGGTCGAAATCGAAGAGGTCAACGCGCATGGAAACGGCGGCTAGGGCAGCGCGCGTGCTTCGACAAGCTCAGCATGAGCGGGTCTGGGTTAGTTATTCAAGAAAAGTCCGCTCAGCCTGAGCCTGTCGAAGGCCTCGCGCTGACCCAGCCTCAGTTCGTCGCCGAATTGCTGAGCTGGTCGGAGGTGATTGCCGCAGGCGCAACCGTGGCGACTGCCGGACGCGGTTTGTTGTCGCTGGCGATCGAAGCTTGGACAACCTTGGTCGGGTTCTGTGGCGGTTCGCCCCGGACGATCGCGTCGACCGTATCCATGCCCGCGATCACCCGGCCGAAATTGGTATATTTGTGATCGAGCGAGAGGCGCGGATAGAACACAATGAAGAACTGGCTGTTGGCGCTGTCGGGCGCATCGGTGCGCGCCATCGACACGGTCCCGCGCATATGCGGGATACCGTTGAATTCAGCCTTGAGGTCGGGCAACGACGAGCCGCTTGAGCCGGTCCCGGTGGGATCGCCGGTCTGCGCCATGAAGCCGTCGATTACGCGGTGAAAGACCACCCCGTTGTAGAAGCCTTGGCGCGTCAGCGTCTTGATCCGCTCGACATGACCAGGCGCCCAGCTCGGCATCAGACGGATCGCGACGCGGCCTCCGTTCGACAAATCGAGATACAGCACATTGTCCGGCTCGTGGCTTACATCCAGGTCGGTCACCGGACTGACATAGACAGGTGCGGGAGCCGGGGCCGGCTTGGCCTCCTTGGCAAACGCCGGAGCGGCGAATAGCGACAGGCCGAGAGTGGCGGCGGCGAGCAGTCGGTTCATACGAGTTGGATTCCACAATCGGTGTGTCGGATAGGCTGCAGGCGGGATAGCGCCGCGACACTGTCGTGGCAATGAACGGAATTTTCAGTAGTCCCCCAGCGTCCCGGTCTTGGCAATTCGCGCCACAACCTCATCGCGCACGGTCGGGCTGACGAACGGCGAGATGTCACCGCCGAACAGCGCGATCTCCTTGACCAGCTTGGAGGCGATCGGCTGCAGGCTGACGTCGGCCATCAGAAAGACCGTCTCGATCCCGGCGTTGATCTGCTGGTTCATCCCCGCCATCTGGTATTCGTATTCGAAATCAGCGACCGCGCGCAGTCCGCGGATGATGACATTCGCACCCTGCTTTTCGGCAAAGCGCATCAGCAGCGCGTTGAAGCCGACCACCGAAACATTGGTGATCCCCATCAGTGCGACTTCGCGCGTGACCATCGCCATGCGCTCTTCCGGGCTGAACATCGGATCCTTCGACGGGTTGGTGGTAACCCCCAGGATCAGCTGGTCGACCAGCTTGGAGCCGCGCCGGATTATGTCGGCATGGCCCAGCGTGATCGGGTCGAATGTCCCGGGATAGACCCCGATTCTTGTCGCCATCTAGCGGTCCCTCTCCACGATGTATTTTGCCAGTTCGCGCAGCAGCGCGGCTTCCTCGCCGTGCTGGCCGAGTTGCGTAACCGCCTGCTCGACCAGCATCCGTGCCTGTTCGCGCG
The DNA here is from genome assembly GCA_035543295.1 of Novosphingobium sp. Taxonomy (GTDB): domain Bacteria; phylum Pseudomonadota; class Alphaproteobacteria; order Sphingomonadales; family Sphingomonadaceae; genus Novosphingobium. The sequence continues at coordinate 341,830 of DASZZS010000016.1, read as the reverse complement.
CCCGGTCGGGGCCGAGCAGCGAGACGAAGGTCTGCTTGCCCGCACCCGCATCCTTGCCCACCGCCTTGCCGGCCGCCGCCGCATCGCCGGCATGATCGATCAAATCGTCGGCAATCTGGAAGGCAAGGCCAATGTCGCGGGCATAGCCGCGCAAATGCGTGCGGCCTTCGGCGGGGACCTTGGCGAGGATTGCGCCCATCTCGACCGCCGCCGCGAGCAGCGCGCCGGTCTTGAGCTGCTGCAGCCGGGTGATCGTCTGGAGATCGAAGTCGGAACCTTCGGCGACGATATCCATCATCTGCCCGCCGGCCATGCCGCCCGCCCCGCTCGCCCCGGCCAGCGTCGCGACCAGTTCGGCCCGCGTGAACGGATCGCCGAAGATCGCCGGGTCCGACAGCACTTCGAATGCGAAAGCATGCAACGCGTCGCCCGCCAGCACCGCGGTCGATTCGTCGTATTGGCGATGCAGCGTCGGCTTGCCGTGGCGCAGATCGTCATTGTCCATGCAGGGCAAATCGTCGTGGATCAGCGAATAGACATGGATCGCTTCGATGGCGAGGCTGGCGCGCACCGCAAGGTGGCGATCGACCCCATGCATCTCCGCGGTCGCGGTCAGCAGCAGCGGGCGGATCCGCTTGCCCCCGCCGATCGCGGCATAGCGCATCGCCTCGATCAACCGTGCGCGCGGATCCTGCGGCACCGGGAGCAGCGCGCCGAACCCGGCGTCGACGTCCTGTGCGATCCGCGTCAACGCATCGGCCAGACGGACATCGGCGACGACCGCGAGCGCCATCTTAAGCGGCATCGAACGGCGTGGTGCCGGTTGCTTTGCCATCCGGCCCGGCGACGATCTTCTCGATCCGCGCCTGCGCCGCATCGAGCCGCGCTTGGCAATGTTTGCGCAGCGCTTCGCCGCGTTCGTAAAGCGTGATCGAATCGTCGAGCGGGACTTCCCCGCCTTCCAGCTTGCGCACCACGTCTTCGAGTGCACGCAGCGCATCCTCGAAGGTCATTCCGGCAAGATCGACTGCAGCTTCGCTCATGGGCTGGAGCATTGACCGGGCCAGGCCAAGCGGTCAAGCTGGCATCAAAGGGGATTTCGCATGAAATGGATTACCGCCTACGCCGCCGCCGGGGTTTCGTTCGGGTTGCTCGACGCGCTGTGGCTGCGCTGGGCGGGGCCCAACCTCTACCGTCCGGCGCTGGGCGATCTGCTGGCACCGAGCTTCCGGGCGATCCCGGCTATCCTGTTCTACCTGCTTTATGTCGCCGCAATAGTGTGGTTTGCGGTTCGTCCGGGCATGGCGCTGGGCGTGCCTTATGCGGTGTTCAACGGCGCGCTGCTGGGCGGTATCGCTTACGCGACCTATAATTTGACCAACCAGGCGACCATGAAAACCTGGTCGACCTCTATCACGCTGATCGACATCGCCTGGGGTGCTGCCGCCACCGCGCTGGCCAGCGGGGTCGCGGCCTATGCCGTGCTGAAACTGGCCTGAGCCGTGTTCATCGGACACTGGGCTCCTGCGCTTGCCGCCGCGGTGCATCCAAAAGCGCCCAGATTGGGCACACTGTTCGTCGCCGCGCAGCTGGTCGACTGGGCGTTTTTCGCGCTGCTGCTGACTGGCGCGGAACAAATGCGCTTCACCCCGGGGATCAGCGTGATGAACCCGATGGACCTTTACCATATGCCGTTCACGCACAGCCTGCTGGGCAGCATGGCCTTTGCGGCGGGGTTTGCGGTGCTGCTGTGGCTGGTGACCAAAGACCGAATCACGGCGCTGATCGGCGGAGCGGTGGTGCTGTCACACTGGTTCCTTGATTTGGCTGTCCATGTGCCCGACCTGACCATTGCCGGGAGTCCACCCAAGCTGGGCCTCGGACTGTGGAACCATCCAGCGACCGAAATGCCGCTGGAACTGGGCATCACCTTCGGCGCGCTGTGGCTTTATGCGCGCACGCGCAAGCCGGCAAAACTGCGGCTTGTGGTGCTGGCAGTGATCCTGCTGGCGCTGCAGCTGGTCAACTGGTTCGGCCCGGTCGATACCGCAGTTACCACCGCGACCAGCCTGATGGCCTTCCTCGCCTATGGATTGGCAACGCTGGCCGCCTGGTGGGTGGGGAAAAGCGAGGCGAATCCGGCGCGCACGGGGTAGCGAAGCGCGCGCCGCATCGCTAAGGCGCGGCGCATGCCAAATGCCGCTAGCCCGATCACCCCGGAAGTTGTCGCTGCCCACGGGCTTTCCGTAGAAGAATACGCCCGCGTGCTTCATGCGCTGGGGCGTGAACCGAACATGGTCGAGCTCGGCATTTTCTCGGTGATGTGGTCGGAGCATTGCTCCTACAAATCGAGCCGCATCCATTTGAAAAAACTCCCCGTCGAAGCCCCGTGGGTGATCTGCGGTCCCGGCGAAAACGCGGGCGTGATCGATATCGAAGATAACCAAGCCTGCATCTTCAAGATGGAGAGCCACAACCATCCGAGCTACATCGAGCCGTACCAAGGCGCGGCGACCGGGGTTGGCGGCATCCTTCGCGATGTCTTCACGATGGGCGCGCGGCCGATCGCCAATCTCAACGCATTGCGCTTCGGCGATCCCAACCACCCCAAGATGAAGCATCTGGTGCAAGGGGTGGTCGCGGGGATCGGCGGCTACGGCAACTGCGTGGGCGTGCCGACGGTCGGCGGTGAGACCAATTTCCACAAGGCCTATGACGGCAACATCCTCGTCAACGCGATGACCGTGGGGGTCGCCGATCAGGACAAGATTTTCTATTCGGCTGCCACCGGACTGGGCAATCCGATCGTCTATGTCGGCTCCAAAACCGGGCGCGACGGGATTCACGGCGCAACCATGGCCAGCGCGGATTTTTCCGAGGACGCCGATGCCAAGCGCCCGACGGTGCAGGTCGGGGATCCCTTTACGGAAAAGCTGCTGATCGAGGCTTGCCTCGAACTGATGGCGACCGACGCGATTGTCGCAATTCAGGACATGGGCGCGGCGGGGCTGACCTCGTCGAGCGTTGAGATGGCGAGCAAGGGCGGCGCGGGCATAAGGCTCAACATGAACATGGTGCCGTGCCGAGAAGAAGGCATGACACCCTACGAAATGATGCTCTCGGAAAGCCAGGAGCGGATGCTCATGGTGCTCAAGCCCGGCAAGGAGCCGATGGCCGCGGCGATCTTCAAGAAGTGGGAGCTGGACTTCGCGGTGATCGGTGAAGTCACCGACACTGGGCACATGGTGCTGGAATTCGACGGCGAAGTGGTTTGCGATATCCCGCTCGATCCGCTCGCCGACGATGCGCCGCTCTATGACCGCCCCTATCTCAGCCGCGAGGAGTACAAGGTCTGGGCTGCGGTCAAACCGCTCGGCGACATTCCCGAAAGCACGGACATCGGCGCTGATCTGCTCAAGCTGATGGCCTGCCCCGATCTCGCCTCGCGCCGCTGGATCTGGGAGCAGTACGACAGCCAGGTCGGTGCGGACACGCTGCAGAAGAGCGGCGGCGATGCGGCGGTGGTGCGGATTCACGGCACCAAAAAGGCGCTGGCGATGAGCACCGACTGCACTCCGCGCTATTGCTACGCCGATCCCTATGAGGGCGGAAAGCAGGCGGTCGCCGAATGCTATCGCAATTTATCGGCAGTCGGCGCGACACCGTTGGCAATCACCAATTGCCTCAACTTCGCCAACCCTCAGCGCCCCGAAATCATGGCCCAGATCGTCGGCTGTCTGGAGGGCATGGGCGACGCCTGCCGGGCCTTGGACTTCCCCATCGTGAGCGGGAATGTGTCGCTGTATAACGAGAGCAAGGCGACGGGGGGTGGGAGTGCGATATTGCCGACACCCGCGATTGGCGGTGTCGGGCTGATGGCCGACCATGAGAAGATGGCGACGATTGGGTTCAAGGGCGATGGGGATCCGATATGGTTGATCGGTGCAACAGATCGTTTCATAGCCGAAATTGGACAATCGCTCTGGCTTCGTGAGATTCACGGACGAGAGGACGGGCCGCCGCCGCGCGTTGATCTCTCGCATGAGCGGCGAATGGGCGAGCTAATCCGAAACTTCATTTCGGCAGGACTTGTCAACGCGGTGCATGACGTATCTGATGGCGGAATCCTCGTCGCGATTGCCGAGATGGCGCTCGCCGGAAATCTTGGGGCCGATATCTACAACGCCGATAATTTCGCCACTTGGGAAGATTCATCGGCGGGTCATCAGCAAGTCATTCGTCGTCTCTTCAGCGAGAATCAGGGCCTCTATATCGTTACATCTGCGTTCGAGTCCGACGCGTTCCCCAACTTCGTTCGCGACCTCGACTTTCCCATGTGCCACCTTGGTCAAGTCTGTAGAAATGAGATCAGTTTCACTGACTGGACTAAGACCAAGGTCCCCCTAACCGCCCTCCGCGAAGCCAGCGACAGTTTCTTCCGCGACTGGATGGAGGGGTGACTATCGGCCCTATCCGCATCGGGATCGGCGGGTGGAGCTTCGCGCCGTGGCGCGGGGTGTTTTATCCGCCGGGGCTTCCGCAGAGGCGGGAGCTTGAATACGCCGCGAGCCAAGTCACCGCGATCGAGATCAACGCCACTTACTACGGCCGCCAGAAGCCCGAGAGTTTCGCCAATTGGGCCAAGGCGGTGCCCGACGGGTTCAAGTTCAGCGTCAAGGCCTCGCGCTATGCGACCAATCGGAAGGTGCTGGCCGAGGGCGCGGATTCGATCGGGAAATTCCTGACGCAGGGGTTCACTGAGCTCGGCGACCGGTTGGGGCCACTGCTGTGGCAATTCATGGCGACCAAGCGTTTCGAGCGCGAGGATTTTGCTCGGTTCCTTGACCTTTTGCCCGAAACGCAGGACGGCGCAAAATTGCAGCACGTCCTCGAAATCCGCCACGAGAGCTTCCGCGATCCGGCCTTTTACGATCTCGCCCGGGCCCGCAACATGGCCATCGTCTTTGCCGACAGCGACAAGTTTCCCGAGATCGACCAACCGACGGCGGATTTCGCCTATGCCCGCCTCCAGCGCAGCACCGATATCGAAACCGGCTATGATGCGGCAGCGCTCGACGGCTGGGCGGACCGCGCAAGGCAATGGGCGACGAACGACCGCGAGACCTATGTGTTCTTCATCTCGGGCGAGAAACGGCGCAATCCCGCCGCCGCGCAGGCGCTGATCGCACGTATAGCGCTATGATCGCGGGTTATTCGGGGACGCCGCTGGCGAAGAAGCTTTCGCTGCGACCCGGACTGGCCGCCTGGTTCGATGCCATGCCCGACTCTGTGCGGGCCGAGATCGGGGATATCGGGCTGGAGGAGCTGCCCTCACCCATCCAAGGCCTCGACGCCGCGCATATCTTCGTCACCACCCGCGCGGAAATGGCGCGGCTGCTGGGCGAGCTGCGCCATACTATCGCGTCTACCGGGTTCGTCTGGGTCAGCTGGCCCAACCAGGCCTCGAAAGTCCCGACCGACATCACCGAGGACACGATCCGGGCGGTGTGCCTGCCGATGGGCTGGGTCGATGTGAAAGTCTGCGCGGTGGATACGGTTTGGTCCGGTCTCAAGCTGATGATTCGCAAGGAGCTGCGCTAGCCGAAACTCAAGCCGCCTGCTTCTCCGACAGCAGATCGTAGGGATCGATCCCGATCGCACTCCAGTCGGCGTGAGCCTGAGTGTAGAAGCGCGTCGGCGTGATGTTGAGCTTCGCTCGCGCCTCGTCGAGCGGCGTCGCCAGCAGTTCGCGGATCGAACTTTCGACCAGCCGGGGGCAAGCTTTGCCCAGTTTCTGACCCTCGCGCACCGCGCGCAGCACCGGCGCTTTGCTCTTGATCCGCTTCTTGATCTCGATCCCGCCAGCATAGCCCAGGAACAGATGCGCCGGGCTCGGCTGCTGGCTGTAGGTGAAGGCGAGCACGCATTGTTCACCCAGCGCGTCGCGGCCGTAGCCGGTGAGGATGTGGAGCAGATCATGCGTGTCGCGCATGCGGTTGTAATACCACTCCAGCTGGTCGTGGAACCGCTCGCGTCCGGCGGCGAACTGTTCGAACTCGTCAATCAGCCCCTGCGCGCTCAGTCCCTCGCGTTCCATGAAATCGCAATAGGCGTGCGCGACCGAACCGGCCGGCAACCGGCGCAGCGCGGCGTGGTCGTCGAGGATCGGCTGCAACGCGGGCTCGGCAGCGCGCAACGCCTGGCCTCGCTCGGAACCGAGGAACTCTTCGGCGGCGGCGCGCAGACCGGTCCACGGCAGGGCCTCAAAAATGTGGAACACCTCGCGAGTGTTTTCCTTGTCTTTGACCAGTTCGCGGAAGTGGCGCCAAGCCTTGGGAATGTCGCGCTTCAGTTCGGGGCGCCGCTCGTCGTAAATCGGCAAATCGGCGGGCGGCGCGACCGGGTCGAACTCGTCGACGACGAAAGCGGCGGAAGCGGCGGAAGTGGCGATGCTGTCCATGGGTTTCGTTTAGCCACTGCTTACATCAATGTCAATAGCTAGTGGCGGCCATCGACTTACTGGCGCAACGGCGAATATGCGGTTAGCCTCCGTCCCGGGCGCAGGGGGATTGCAGGATGACCGCACGGCGATGGCCGTTAATGATCGGGCTGACGTTGTCGCTGCTGGCGATTTACGCAGGGTTCAGGGTGGGCGGTGACCGGGTTGAGGATTGGCACCTCGCTGCGCGCTGGACCGCACGGGTCGGCTTCCCGGTGTTCCTGCTCGCATACCTCGCCTCATCGCTGGCCAAGCTCTCGCCCGGGCCGCTGACCCGCGCACTGCACTGCGACCGTCGCTGGTGGGGCTTGGGCTTCGCCGCGAGCCACACCGTGCACCTCGTTGCGCTGGTCACTTACCTGCGGATCAGCGGCGAGCCGCGCACGCTGGTTTCATTCATCCCGGGCGGACTGGCCTATGTCATGATCCTGACGATGGCAGCGACCTCCAATCAGGCGTCGATGCGCGCCTTGGGCCACAACTGGAAGCTGCTGCACCGGATCGGAATTCACTACATCTGGCTGATCTTCACGCTGGCCTATGCGGGGCGGATTGCCACGCCCGAGAGCCGGTTGACCGGGATCATCGGCGTCAGCCTTGGGCTGGGCGCACTTGCACTGCGGCTCGCGGCGCGCGCCAAGCGCGGTCGCCGGACGCAACTCGCCTAACCGGCCACCCAATCGCTCTCGGGAATACCGAGCAGCTTGAGCACGCTTGTCAGATCGCCGCGATCGATCCAGCCATCGGCGGCAGCGCGTGCCTTGGGCTTGGCGTGATAGGCGAGGCCATAGGTCGCTGCCTCGATCATCGGGATGTCGTTGGCACCGTCGCCGGTCGCGAGGCTGACCGCGCCCTCCCCCAGCCGCGCCATTGCATCCACCACCACCCGGCGCTTGACCGCGCTGTCGGTAATCCCGCCGACCAGCCCGCCGGTGAGCTTGCCACCATCTATGGCGAGGCGATTGGCGAACACCTGCTCGAACCCCAGTTGCTCGGCCACCGGATCGGCGAACTGGTGGAACCCGCCGGTCACCAGCACGGTGTGGCATCCGCGCGACTTGAGCGTCGCCACGAGGGTCCGCGCACCGGGCATCGGCACGATGCGCTCGGCAAGGCACTGTGCAATGGTGTCCTCGCCCAGCCCCTTGAGCAGTGCGACGCGTTCAGTCAGCGCCTGCGCAAAGTCGAGCTCGCCCTGCATTGCCCGCTCAGTAATCCCGGCGATCTGCGGTTTGAGACCGGCGAAGTCGGCCAGCTCGTCGATGCATTCCTGCCCGATCATGGTCGAATCCATGTCCGAGACGAACAGATGCGGGACTTGAATAACGTCGGTCGTAACCAGCAGGTCCGACGGCGCAAAATGGGCGTCGAGAATCTGGCGCAGCACTGCGGGATCGCCTTCGAGCAATTCCAGCTCGAGCACGTCGCTGCAGAAATCGAGCATGGTGGCTTGCGCGAGACGCATCCCCTGCCCTTCGATCGCAGCGCTGGCGCGTTCGAGATTTGCGGACAGGCCGTTCGCATCTGCTATCAGCCGGGCAATGAGCACCGAGAATTCCCTTAGTCTGCCGCCGCTGGCGCTCATTGCAGGGCCGACCGCGAGCGGCAAGAGCGATCTGGCGGTCGGGCTGGCGCAAGCACTCGAAGCAAAGGGGCGCCGCGCGGTGGTGATCAACGCGGACAGCGCGCAAGTCTATGCCGATCTCGCGGTGCTGAGTGCGCGTCCGAGTGAGGCCGAGATGGGCGGGATTGTACACCGGATGTTCGGGGAATGGGACGGGGCGGTGGCGTGCTCGGCAGCAGATTGGGCGGCGCGGGCGCGCGAAGTGATTGCCGAGGTTCACGCCGCCGTTGGTGTGCCGATCCTGGTCGGCGGCACCGGGCTCTATTTGCGGACGCTGCTCGACGGGATCGCGCCGGTGCCCGCGATCGATCCGGCGGTGCGCGAGAATGTCCGCTCACTTCCGCTTGCCGAGGCCTTTGCAGTGCTCCTGCGCGAAGACCCCGACCGCGCCGCGCTGCTAGCGCCTGCCGACAGTGCGCGGATTTCCCGTGCACTCGAAGTGGTCCGTTCGACCGGGCGCACGCTGACGGAATGGCAGCGCGAGAAAATTGGCCGGATTGGCGGTGCGGTCCAGCTGCACCCGCTGGTCCTGCTGCCCGATCGGGAAACACTCTATGCAAAATGCGACGCCCGCTTTGCGGCCATGCTGGAAAATGGCGCGATCGAGGAAGTGCGCGCGCTGCTGGCCCGCAAGCTCGATCCGGCCTTGCCAGTGATGCGGGCCATCGGCGTGCCGGAGATCGCAGGCTATTTGTCGGGCGAGTGGTCGCTCGACGAGGCTCGCCTGCGCGGGGCGCAGGCGACTCGCAGCTATGCCAAGCGGCAATATACCTGGTTCCGCCGCCAACCTCCCGACCACTGGCCGCGGGTGGAAAAGGATTACGTCGTGGACGGCATATTCGCATCATTATTGCGTAATTAGCTATTGACACGATATTTCGTGTCGCCTAGGGCGCGCTCCGACATCCTGCTATGGCGGGATTGCGCGAGTTGGAGAGGAAGGCCCGGCACAGCCCGTCTGTGCCGGGTCATTCTTTCCGGAGCGCGGCGAATTGAGGGACCAAGACGTGAGCGAGGAGCGCAGCGGCGCCAATATCCTGATCGAAAGCCTGGTCCGCCAGGGGGTCGAATTCGTGTTCGGCTATCCCGGCGGCGCGGTGCTGCCGATCTATGACGCTTTGTTTGCCGAACAGCGCATCCGCCACATCCTCGTCCGCCACGAAGCCGGTGCGGCGCATGCCGCCGAAGGCTATGCCCGCTCGACCGGCAAGCCCGGTGTGGTGCTGGTGACCTCCGGCCCCGGCGCGACCAATGCGATTACCGGGATCGCCGACGCTTTCATGGATTCGATCCCGATGGTGGTCATCACCGGCCAAGTCGCGACCAATCTGATCGGCTCGGACGCGTTTCAGGAAGCCGACACGATCGGCATCACCCGTCACTGCTGCAAGCACAACTATCTGGTCAAGGATCCGTCCGAACTCGCTTCGATCATCGACGAGGCGTTCCAGATCGCCACCCAGGGCCGCCCCGGCCCGGTGGTGGTCGATATCCCCAAGGATGTGCAAGTCGCCGCCGCGCCGTGGAGCGATGCCGCCTCGCAGCGCCGCAATCGCTACACCCCGCAGTTGCAGGGCAGCGCCGATGAGATCGCACAGGCAGTCGAACTGATCGCCAAGGCCAAGGCCCCGGTGCTCTACACCGGCGGCGGGGTGATCAATTCCGGCCCGCGCGCCAGCGAATTGCTGCGCCAACTGCAGGCGCTAACCGGCGCGCCGGTCACCTCGACGCTGATGGGTCTTGGGGCATTCCCCGCCGATCATCCCGACTGGCTCGGCATGCTGGGGATGCACGGCACCTACGAAGCCAATCTGGCGATGAACAAGGCCGATCTGCTGGTCTGCATCGGCGCGCGCTTCGATGACCGGGTGACCGGGCGGCTCGATGCCTTTTCGCCCCATTCGACCAAGATCCATATCGATATCGATCGCGCCTCGATCAACAAAACCGTGTCGGTCGACCTGCCGATCGTCGGCGACTGTGCCCAGGTGCTGGGTCAGCTGGTAACTGCTTGGGGCAACCGCAAACCCGCCGATCTGACCGAATGGAAAGCGCGGATCGCGGGATGGAAAGCGCGCGACAGCCTCGCCTATCCTGCCTCGAAAACCGCGCTGATGCCGCAACTCGCGGTCGAACGGCTCTATGCCGCTACCCGCGACCGCGACCCGATCATCACCACCGAGGTCGGCCAGCACCAGATGTGGGCGGCGCAGTATTTCCGTTTCTTCGGCCCCAACAAATGGCTGACCAGCGGCGGCCTCGGCACCATGGGCTACGGCCTGCCCGCGGCGATCGGCGCGCAACTGGGCAATCCCGATGCGCTGGTGATCGACATCGCGGGCGAAGCCTCGATCCAGATGAACATCCAGGAGCTTGGCACCGCCAGCCAGTACCGTTTGCCGGTCAAGGTGTTCATCCTCAACAACCAATATATGGGGATGGTCCGTCAGTGGCAGGAACTGACCTATGAAAGCCGCTATTCGAACAGCTACTCGGACAGCCTGCCCGATTTTGTCCACCTTGCCGAAGCCTATGGCTGGAAAGGCATCCGCATCGAAAGCGAGGACCAATTGGACGCCGGAATCGCCGCGATGCTGGCGCATGATGGCCCGGTGATGGTCGATTGCCTCGTCTCGAAGGACGCCAACTGCTATCCGATGATCCCCAGCGGCGCGGCGCACACCGACATGATCCTTTATGGCGATACGGTAGCCGGGACGATGGACGACGAAGCGAAGGCGCTGGTTTAGCCATGATGAAGATCAAACAGCTTGAGGCCGAGCGCCACGTCCTCACCGTCACGGTCGATAACGAGGCCGGGATCCTTGCCAAGATCGCCGGGCTGTTCACCGCGCGCGGCTACAATATCGACAGCCTGACCGTGGCCGATATCTCGGACAACCACGCGATCAGCCGGATTACCATCGTTACTCACGGCCCGCCCGCGGTGATCGACCAGATCCGCGCGCAGCTTGAGCGGCTGGTGCCGGTGCACAAGGTCGTCGACCTCACCGAGGTCGGCCCCTACGTCGAGCGCGAACTGGCGCTGGTCAAGGTTGCGGGCGCCGGCGACGCGCGGGTTGAGGCATTGCGGCTTGCCGATGTGTTCCGCGCCAAGGTGGTTGACACCACCACCTCCAGCTTCATCTTCGAGCTGACCGGCACGCCCGAAAAGATCGACAGCTTCGTCACCCTGATGCGCGAGCTGGGGCTGGTCGAAGTCGGCCGTACCGGGATCGTCGGCATGATACGCGGGGCCGAGGGGACATGACCGAAAAACTTGACCAAGACCTGCAGGACATGGACCGCGTGGCGTTGCTGGCCGAGGTCAAGCGACTACGCGCCGGCATCCGCGAGCATCGCGACAGGTCCGGCATGGATTTGTGCTGGTATCATCCACAGCTATGGGGGTTGCTGCCGGAGAAGGTTTCGCCGCAAGTGTCTGTGCCCGAATGGCCGCAGTTCCTGCGCGGATGTGTGAAATTCCGAGAGGCGCTCGACCGCGAATTGCCCGGCGCCCCTCGCACCGATCGCGAATATGGAGAAAGCACGTGAAGGTTTATTACGACGCCGATGCCGACCTGAACCTGGTTACCGGCAAGAAGATCGCCATTGTCGGCTATGGCAGCCAGGGCCACGCCCATGCGCAGAACCTGCGCGACAGCGGGATCAAGGACGTCGCAATTGCGCTGCGCGGTGGCTCGGTCACCGCCAAGAAGGCCGAGGCTGCGGGCTTCAAGGTCATGTCCAACAAGGAAGCGGCGCAGTGGGCGGACATCCTGATGATCCTCGCCCCCGACGAGCACCAGGCCGCGATCTGGGAGGACGACATCAAGGGTAACCTCCGCCCCGGTAGCGCGCTCGCCTTTGCGCATGGCCTCAACGTCCATTTCGGGCTGATCGAGCCTCCCAAGGACATCGATGTGATCATGATCGCGCCCAAGGGCCCGGGGCACACCGTGCGCTCAGAATACGCGCGTGGCGGCGGCGTGCCCTGCCTGATCGCAGTCCATCAGGACGCGACCGGAAATGCGCATGACGTCGCGCTGGCCTATGCCTCGGGCGTTGGCGGTGGCCGCTCGGGAATCATCGAGACCAACTTCAAGGAAGAATGCGAGACCGATCTGTTCGGTGAGCAGGCGGTGCTGTGCGGCGGGATCACCCACCTGATCCAAGCCGGGTTCGAGACGCTGGTCGAGGCCGGTTACGCCCCCGAAATGGCCTATTTCGAATGCCTCCACGAAACCAAGTTGATCGTCGACCTGCTCTATGAAGGCGGCATCGCCAACATGCGCTATTCGATCTCCAACACCGCCGAATACGGCGACATCACCAGCGGCCCGCGGATCATCACCGCCGAGACCAAGGCCGAGATGAAGCGCGTGCTCGCCGACATTACCTCGGGGCGCTTCGTCAAGAACTTCGTGCTCGACAACCGCGCCGGCCAGCCCGAACTCAAAGCCGCGCGCAAGGCTGCCGCCGCGCATCCGATCGAGCAGACCGGAGCGCAGCTGCGGGCGATGATGCCGTGGATCGGAGCCAACAAGTTGGTCGATCAGAGCAAGAATTGACCCGGCGGCGGGAACCGCACGGGCGCACGGCGGTTGGCTGCGCAGAGTCCTCCTTGCGGAGCTGACGCCGTGCGCCACTGTTCCTTGCTCATCCCCCTTGTCGCGCTCGCTTTGGCGGGCTGCGACGAAGCCCAAGCCCCGACCCCGTCGGACGCCGTCGAGGCCGGACTGCCGGCCGAGGCTACCGTCCCCGCCTATCCCGCAGAAAGCGGTGTGACAGCGCCCGCCCCTTCGCTCGCCCAACCGTCGACGCGTGCCATGTCGAGTCCGGTCGCTGGCAACTCCGGAGCCGACGACGAGTGTGGCGCTGGCAAACTGGCCGATCTGATCGGCAAGTCCGCCACCCCGGCAGTGCGCGCACACATTGCCGCTACTGCAGGCGCGGGACGCGTGCGCATTTATACAATCGGCGATGCGCTGACGATGGATTACAGCCCGCAGCGGCTCAACGTCGAACTCGACGAGGGCGGGCGGATCACCAAGCTGAGTTGCGGCTGACTTACTTCAACTCAGCGCCGAATAGATCTGGGTCTTGAGCTCGCGCCGGATCGGATAGACGTTCGACGGCGACATCTGGGTCATGAACACCATCGAAATCTGCTCGACCGGATCGACGAAGAAGGCGGTCGAGAACATCCCGCCCCAATAGTACTCGCCCACCGAACCAGGGATCATCGAGCGCGCGACATCGATGTTGACAGCGAAGCCGAGTCCGAAGCCGGTCCCCGCGTTTGCCGCTTCGCTGAACAGCGAACGCGACATCGCGGCAAGGTCCGACCCGCCGGGAAGGTGGTTCATCGTCATCAGCTCAAGCGTCTTGCGCCCGACGATCCGCGCCCCGTCAAGCTGGCCGCCGCCCAGCAGCATCGAGCAAAAGCGGTGATAGTCGAGCGCGGTCGAGACCAGCCCGCCCCCGCCCGACACCAGCTTTGGCGCGCGGCTCCACGCGCTTTCCGCACCGCGATCGTACATCACCCGGCCTTTGCCGGGCACGAAAGTGTAGCAATCGGTCAGTCGTTCGACCTTGCTCGCGGGCACTTGGAAAAAGGTGTCCTCCATCTTGAGCGGCGCGAAAATCCTTGTTCGGAAGAAATCGGGCAGCGACTGGCCCGAGACACGCTGCACCACCGCACCGAGCACGTCGGTCGAGACCGAATAGTTCCACGCCTCGCCGGGCGAAAACTCAAGCGGCAGCTGGCCGAGCGCCGCAACGAGCCCATCGAGATCGAGGTTGCCGTGCCAGTTCTCGAGCTTGCCCTCGCGATAGGCAGCGTCGATGTTGGTGCGGTTCTGGAAGCCGTAGGTCAGCCCCGAGGTGTGGCGCAGCAAATCGACCATCCGCATCGGCTGCGCGGTCGGCTTGGTCTGGAACGGCACCCCGCCCCCGCCGCCATTGTAGACGCCCAGCCCCTTGAACTCGGGCAACACGTGGTGGACCGGCGTATCGACCGCGACTTTGCCCTCCTCGACCAGCATCATGAATGCGATCGAGGTGACCGGCTTGGTCATGCTGGCGATGCGAAACAACGAGCCCTCGTCGATCGACTTGCCGCCCTCGCGCGCCGCGCCTTGCGAGGAGAAATGCGCAATTTCGCCCTCCTGCGCGATGAGGATCTGGGTGTTGGGAAGCTTGCCCGAATCGATATAGCGTTCTTTGAGGAAGGCATCGATCCGCGCCAGGCGCTGCGCATCGAATCGGCCCAAGTTCCGGGGGCTGTGCATCATGTCGCTTTCCATCCTGCTCGCGGTTTGTTGCCTGCTACTATCGCCTGCGGACAATAACAAAGCAACTTCAACGGGCGGGCTTACGCAACAATCGCTATGGCTGCCCCCTTTACAACCCCCGCCCAAGCCAGCATAGGCTCTCCCCTATGAACTCGCTGCTTGGCCTTACCCTGCGACTTATCCGCCCTCGGGCGTGAGCTGACGCGCCCGCCTTGGGCTGCGCGCGCCGCCCGGGGGAACTGCCGCCAACCAATCGCAGACCACCAAGTTTCGAGACACACCCATGTCCATGCTCAGATCCCCTTCGGCCAAGTACCGACCCTTCCCGACCATCGCGCTGCCCGATCGGCAGTGGCCCACCCGCGCCATCGATGCCGCGCCGCGCTGGCTTTCGACCGATCTGCGCGATGGCAACCAGGCGCTGATCGATCCGATGGGCGCGGAGAAAAAGACCCGATTCTTCGACCTGCTGCTCAAAATCGGGATCAAGGAGATCGAGGTCGGCTTCCCCGCTTCGGGCGCGACCGATTTCGACTTCATCTCGAACCTCGTCCGCTCGGGCCGTATTCCTGCGGACGTCATGCCGCAGGTGCTCACCCAATCGCGCCGCGATCTGATCGAGACGACATTCGCCAGCCTTGAAGGCGCGGAACAGGCTATCGTCCACGTCTACAACGCAGTCTCGCCCGCATGGCGCCGGATCGTCTTCGGGATGAGCCAGGCCGAGGTGAAGCAGATTGCGGTGGACGGTGCGAAAGTGCTGCGAGACCAAGCCGCGAAATACCCGGACACCGACTGGCACTTCGAATATTCGCCCGAGACCTTCTCGACCGCCGAGGTCGAATTCTCGGTCGAGGTCTGCGCGGCGGTGATGGAGGTGCTCGCACCCACCCCCGAGCACCCGATCATCTTCAACCTGCCCGCCACCGTCGAATGCGCGACGCCCAATATCTATGCCGACCAGATCGAGCTGTTCGGCCGGATGATCCCGAACCGCGACGCGGTGGTGATCTCGCTCCACACCCACAACGATCGCGGCACCGGGATCGCGGCGGCCGAGCTGGGGCTGATGGCGGGCGCGGATCGAGTCGAGGGCTGCCTGTTCGGCAATGGCGAGCGCACCGGCAACTGCGATCTCGTCACAATTGCACTCAATATGTACACCCAAGGCGTTGATCCGGGGCTGGATTTCTCGGACATCGACGCGATCGCCAGCACGGTCGAATATTGCAACCAGCTGCCGATCCACCCGCGCCATCCCTATGTCGGCGAGCTGGTCTATACCTCCTTCTCGGGCAGCCATCAGGACGCCATCAAGAAGGGCTTTGCGGCGCGCGCGCAGCAGAACGATGAGCACTGGGAAATGCCTTATCTGCCGATCGACCCGGCCGATCTGGGGCGCAGCTACGAAGCGGTAATCCGGGTCAATTCGCAATCGGGCAAAGGCGGCTTCGCCTGGGTGCTTGAGCAGGACCAGGGGCTCAAGCTGCCCAAGAAAATGCAGGCGCATTTCTCCACCCACGTGCAGGAACTGGCCGATTCGGCGGCGCGCGAGCTGTTTGCCGAGGATATCTGGGAGGTATTCCAGCGCACCTACCACCTCAATACGCCGCAGCATTTCCAGCTGGTCGACTATGAGGAAACCAAGGGCAGCGACGGCACACGGATCTTCGCAGGGAAAATCGGAGTCGATGGCAAGGAGCAGTCGGTCTCGGGGCGTGGCAACGGGCTGATTTCTTCGGTGGTGGCGACCATCGCCGACAGCTTCGACCTCAACCTTGAGGTCAAGGATTACACCGAGCATGCGATGGGTGCCGGATCGGACGCGCGCGCGGCAGCCTATGTCGAATGCGTGGGCTCCGATGGACGCACGGTGTGGGGCGTGGGTATTGACGAGGATGTGGCGACCGCTAGCGTCCGCGCGGTGCTGAGCGCAGCGAACGGGATCAGCGAATAGCCCGCCCGCCAGCGGCGACAGGAGCAGGAGCCGAAATGCGCGAAGAGATCCTCGAACCCAACCTGCCGATCATCGATCCGCACCACCATCTGTGGGATCTTCGCCCGCTGATGGGGGCCTTCCCCGAACCGCTGCATCCGTTCATCGCGGCGGTCGCCCTCTCGCCCTACTACACCTTCAACGAGCTGCATGCGGATGTGGCGAGCGGCCATAATGTGGTCGGCACGGTGTTCATGGAATGCGGCGCGTTCTACCGTGCCGGGGCGAGCGACGCGCTCAAAGTCGTCGGCGAGGTCGAATACGTCAACGGCGTCGCCGCGCAGAGTGCGAGTGGGGTCTACGGTTCAGCGCGGCTTTGCGCAGCGATCGTCGGGCATGCCGATTTGACGCTGGGTGACGGCGTGCGGCCCGTGCTGGAAGCGCTGAAAGGCGTGACCCCGCGCTTCAAAGGCATCCGCCACTCGGGTTCGTGGGACGCCGATCCCGACGTGCTTGGCCCGCCATTCAATAACCCTCCCGAGCTCTATCGTGATGCCAATTTCCGCGCCGGCTTCCGGCACCTTGGCGAATTGGGGCTGAGCTTCGACGCGTGGGTGCTCGAACCGCAGCTGGGCGATGTGATCGACCTCGCCCGCGCGTTCCCCGAACAGCCCATCGTGCTCGACCACTGCGGCACCCCGCTCAACATCGCGAGCTATCACGGGCGGCTGCACGAACGCTTCGAGGCGTGGCGCAGCGCGATCCGCGAGCTGGCAACCTGCCCCAATGTCTCGGTCAAGCTTGGCGGTCTCGCCATGTACTTCGCCGGAATGCCCGATCACGGCCCGGCGGCGGGGCTTTCGTCGGAAACACTAGCGGCAATGTGGCGGCCCTATATCGAGACCTGCATCGAAACCTTTGGGCCGGACCGTGCGATGTTCGAAAGCAATTATCCGGTCGACAAATGGGGGGCGAGCTACGCGACGCTGTGGAACGCGTTCAAACGCCTAACCAGCGGCGCAAGCGCGGATGAAAAACGCGCGCTCTACGCGGGAACGGCGGCACGGGTTTACGGGTTGGAGGAGTTGCTGGCCTGAGCCACCGGCGGTGCCCCCGCCGGATTGTGCCTCGCAAGGAAACTCTCGATCGCGCTTAGCAGTTGCAGGCGATCCTCCTGCCGGGTGAAATAATGGTCGGCCAGCGGAAGCGACAAGAATTCGACCTGCTTTCCCGCTTCGCGCATCCGGCCATACATCTTGCTCGATTGATCGTGATCGACCGTGACGTCGCGTTTGCCGTGGATCAGCAACAACGGTGCCGTGATCCGCGCGACCGCATTGATCGGTGATACTGCGGCGAAGTCAGGCGTCATGCGCTTCCAATCATCGCGGAATTTGCCCGCCATCACATTCTGACCGAAGTCGTTAACCTCGGCGCGGATGCTCGCCACGCCGGCGATGGAAATCGCGCAGCGGTAAAGCTCGGGGTCTTTGGCGACGCCCCACATCGCGGCATAACCGCCGTAGGATGCGCCAACGATGCAGGCGCGCTTGGGATCGGCGATCCCCTGCGATACCGCCCAGTTCAGGCCATCGGTGATGTCATCCTGCATCGCCAGGCCCATCTGACCCTCGCCCTTGCGCAAGAATTCCTCGCTATAGCCGGTCGAGCCGCGGAAATTGGGTTGCAGCACCGCATAACCGCGACTCGCGATGAATTGCGCCCAATAATCGTAGCTTGCTGTGTCCTGCGCCCAAGGACCGCCATGCGGCAGCATCACGATCGGTAGTGCCTTCGCCTCGCGGTCGTTGGGCAGGGTCAGCACTGCGTCGATCCCGGTGCCGTCGCGCGCGGTGTAATGGATCATTTTGACCGGGGCGAGCGGACGCGTGCCAAGCGCTTCGTTCATTATGGCGACGCGGTGGAGCTTTCCGCCGGCCGTGTCATAATAGTAGAAGGCTCCGGGTGTGTCGGGACGGCCGAGGACTACCAGCATGCGCTGCCGATCGCGGCTGAGACTGACTATTCTGGCGCTGCGATCGCCTATTGCCTTGTTGAAACTCGCCTGCAATTCGCCGAGCGCCGGATCGAACCAATGGACATTGTCGGTCGCCGCCGTCGTCGTCAGTCCGAGCAGGGTTGTGCCATCGTCGGAGACCACCAACCGGCCAATGTCAGCTCCGGCCGGAGCTGTGAATACCGCGCGGACATCGGCTTGCGTCGGCAGATCGACCTCGAACACGCCCGCGCGACCTTGCTCGTCATCGTGGATCGCCAGCGCGTGTTCGGTGCCGGGCAGGAACAGGACCGGATTGAACAAGGCTTCCCGCTTGCGCGAGTTGGCGCGGTCGATCGTCCGGAATTGCCCGCCACCAGCCGAACGGTAAAGCAGCGAAAAAGTGCGGGAATCATCGCGATAGCCGACGCCGGTGCGGACATTGCCCTGACCGTCCGCAGCCCAGTCGGAAACATTGGTCCTTCCATCGACTACCCGCCGCTTGGAACCGGTTTCAACATTGACCCGGTAGACGGCGGGCCAGAATTCGTCTCCGATATAGATCGAATTCTGGACAGCCATCAGCACCTCGGGGCTGCCATTGCTGGCAACCCACACCAAATCCGTATTTTGGCCGTTAAGATCCCACATCAACTTGGTGATCTTGCCGCTAACCCGATTGATTGCGATCGCCTGGGAAACGTACCAGCGTTCGCCGACGTCAATCGGCAGCAGCGTGCGCAAACCTATGATGATATTATCGTCGTTGACCCAGCGGACCCAAGCGGCTTGGGTCCCCTCGGGTACTCGCAGCATCACCGGTATTTCCGACCCGGCGAACAGGCTGAGCACCCCGATCTTCTGTTCGCCGCCAATCCCGAACAACCCCGCCAGTCGCCCGCCATTGGGCGAGATTTCAGCGTCCTCGACAAACGGTATTCTGGCAAAAGCCTCGACCGGCGGTGTCGGCGAAGGCACGGCCGGAGCAGGGGATGCGGGCAGGCTGCTAGCAGCGGACTGGGCCTGCGCTTTGGTGCTTAGGTGTAATGATCCGAGCGCGCCGAACAGCACCAATCCGGCAATAGTCAATTTTGTCCGCACTAGAGGCCCCCCCGCCCGCCAATTTATCGCGTTGTAAAGCTAACAGATTCGCTCCCGCCAGCAATGCCTTCGACCCCTCTTATCCAGTAGAATGCCGGTCACTCACACCGGAGTCAGCGAAATGTGTTGAACGGGACAATATTCCACCTGAACACGATCCTTGACGCTGACGGTTCCGCCCAGCACCACCACCGCCATCACCCCGCATTTGCGGATCAGGCTGCCGTCGTCCGCACTATCGAGCACCGCCTGCATGAGACCGGGATGCAGGGTGTTCAGCTGGTCGCATGGATTCCTGAGCCCTGTGACCTCGATCACCGCCGTCGAACCCAGCCGCAGCCAGGTGCCTTGTGACAGGCCGAGCAAATCAAGCCCGCGCGTGGTGATGTTCTCGCCCATCGCGCCCGGCGCAATAGCAAAGCCGTGCGCCCCCAGTTCGTCGAGCAATTCGGCGTGGATCAAGTGAACTTGTCGCAAGTTTGGCGCAGCCGGATCGCGCGCGACGCGTGAGCGGTGCTTGACCGTCACCCCGGCATGCGCGTCGCCCGCCACCCCCAGCCCTTCGATGAGTTCAAGCGAAGTGCGCGGCTGCTTGGACAACCGGTGTTGCGGATCGCTGGCTAGGGCAATGACATGGGCGGCCATTGCAGCGATCTAATCGGCGCTGGCCGAATGTCCAAGAAAACGGTCTCGACAGGCCCGATTCCCGTCCCTATTCCCCCGCTTAACCGATCGCTTAAACGGAGCCTTGCCGCATGACCCTGCCCGCGCCATTCGACCGCTTGCGCCTGCCAGTGATTGGTTCGCCGTTGTTTATCGTCTCGGGGCCAGAACTGGTGATCGCGCAGTGCAAGGCGGGGATCATCGGCGCGTTCCCCGCACTCAATGCACGGCCATCGGGCGTGCTCGACGAATGGCTGCACCGGATCACCGAGGAACTCGCCGCGCACAACCGCGACAATCCCGACCGGCCCGCCGCGCCCTTCGCGGTCAACCAGATCGTCCACAAGAGCAACAATCGGCTCGACGAGGACATGGATGTCTGCGCCAAGTGGCAAGTGCCGATGGTCATCACCTCGCTCGGCGCGCGCGAGGATCTCAACGCCGCGGTGCACCGCTGGGGCGGGATCGTCATGCACGACGTCATCAACGACCGCTTCGCGCGCAAGGCAGTCGAGAAGGGCGCGGACGGATTGATTCCGGTTGCGACGGGCGCGGGCGGCCATGCCGGGTCGCTGTCGCCCTTCGCGCTAATGCAGGAAATCCGCGAGTGGTTCAGCGGGCTGGTCGCGCTGTCCGGTTCGATCGCCTGCGGTCGCTCGGTGCTCGCGGCCCAGGCGATGGGGGCCGATTTCGGCTACATCGGATCGCCGTGGATCGCCACGGTCGAAGCCAATGCCGACGCGAGCTACAAGGATTCGATCGTCGCGAGCCGAGCCGATGACATCACCTACACCAACCTCTTTACCGGGATTCACGGCAACTACCTCCGCCCGTCGATCATCGCCGCCGGACTCGATCCGGACAATCTGCCCGAGAGCGATCCGAGCAAGATGAACTTCGGTTCTGGCGGCAACGAGGCCAAGAAGGCGTGGAAGGATATCTGGGGCTCGGGCCAGGGCATCGGCGCGGTCAAAGCCATCGAAACCGTCGCCACGCGGGTCGATCGGCTTGAGGCGGAATACAACGCCGCGCGCGCCGAACTCGCCGCCAAGGCGGGGATGACACTAGGCTGAGAGCTCGGTCGCGGGCCACAGCGCCCCGGCCATCGCGTCGAGCTCGGCAAAATCGACACCCGCGCCCAGCGGGTCCTTGCGGTTCAATGCAAACGGCCGCCGTTCGACCGCGAGCAGTCGTCGCCGAAGCGCCTGCTGGAGCAAGGCAAGCCGCATGTAAGCTTCGTGCAGCGCGAGATCGCGCGCGCGGGCAGTGGTCGTCGCCCAGCCCGCCTCGATCTGCCCGACCCGCTCGATAACCAGCGCGTTGTAACTGCGATGCGGCCCGCGGTGGAGCGGCAGCCCGATCCGCTGCGCCGCAGCGTCGCTGGCTGGCAGCAGCAGGCCGTTGCGGCGGAAATCGTCAAACCCGACCGATTCGGCTCCGACTGCTGCGAACAACCTTCCGAAGCAGCGCTTGGAAAGGAGTTCGCGGGGCAGCAAGTGATGCCGCTGCAATCCGGGATCATAAGCTGGGGTACCGCAGCGGTTGACCGCGCGGAATGACAGCCGCGCACGGGGCGATGCGAACGCGATCACGTCAGCGACGCCATGCGATGCGCAGGACGCTGAGGTCCCGGCCCGGCACCGCATCAAGGACTTCACCGGCCGGACCGGTCAAGCGGTCGGGCACGGTCAGCGGCCCGCCGGCCACCAAATCATGGATGATCCGGACTGCCAACCTTGCCGCGTCAGCCGAAGACGCATCGCCGGGCACGGTCAGTTCGATCTCCTGGCCGATCAGGAAGCCAAGCCCCGTCGAGCTCAACGTGCCGTCGGCGGATCGCTTGAGCGCGGTGAGGCCAAGCGCGGGGAACGCGCCGCCGCGCAACCATTCGCCCACGGTGCGAGCGAAGTAGGCAGGCTCGATCCAGCTTCGCGCCGGATGCCAGCAAATCGCGGTGATGCCCGGCAGCGCGGTGAGCCGTGCGCCCAGCCCGACTATCGTCCTGACCAGCGGAACCAGGCGCGCGCCTGCTGCCAAATGCGGACCCGGGCCAAGCGCGATCACGCCCAATTCCTGCTCCGCCAGTGCGGGGTCGATTCCATAAAACTGTTCTGCGGGGGGCATCGGCGCGGGATCGGCGGGGATCAGCCCGGTGCAGTCGAAGGTCAGCCCTTGCGCAAGCAGTTCCAGCCAGCCTGCGCCGGGCTCGGGCCGGTGGCTGATCGTGAAGGAAATGCCGTCACCCAGCTGCGTCGCGGCGAGCCGCTCAAGGTCGTCGGCGCGGGGGCGCGTTCCTGCGGCGAACAGCAGCGACATGCCGCCCGCAACCGGATGTCCCGCAGTGTCGCTCCTACTGGCGATGGCTCGCCCCCCTACCCGCTTCGATTGGCTTGGTTCTTTCACGATTCACCATACGCCGTCGAGTCCTGCGGCGGCGGATGAAACCGTAATGGTCGCAATGATCGAAGTGCTGTTCAGAAGATTCCTGCCGCGAGGCCCTCGGCCAAAGCCGCACCGAGGTCCGCGCAGCGGCGCAATTCATCGGTCGCCACCTGCTTTGGCGCAAGGATCTGTTCGGGCGTCTGCGCGCCAAGATTGACGATCAGCGATTCGCTCACCCGGCGCAATCGCCAGCCGGTGACGATCCGGTCGATCTGCGCCTCAGCCCCGCGCCCGTCCGAGCCCGCCGCAATCGCGGTAGCATAGGGACGCCCCTCGATCGCGCCCAGCAGCGGGTAATAGAGGCGATCGAACATTTCTTTCATCGCGCCGGACATCGTGCCGAGGTTTTCAGGGCAGGTGAACAAATAGCCGCCGCAGGTCTGCAATCGCGATGCATCGGCTTCATCGGCCGGGATGAGCATTGCGCTTCCGGCGCTAGCCGCAAACGCCGCCTCGGCCATCTGCCGCGCGGCCCCGGTCCGGCTGTGCCAGAGGATTGCGAGCCTTGCCGTCATGATCTCGGTCCCATCCCAGTCACAGCAACCCGCCCCGCGCGCGGATGTCAATTGCCGAGAAGCCGCTAGCCCTTTGCGCCCCGCCTGCAATGGGCTAGCGCAAGCCCATGACCGCAAGTGCCCGCTCGATTGCCACTGTCAGCGCCTCGCTCGGAGGACGCGCGTGGCGCTGGCGCGGCGGGACCATGGACCTCGACGAAAGTCCGTTCGGGCTGGAGGACGATATCGTCACCCAGTTGCTGCTGTCGCGCGGGGTGGCGCGCGAGGATCTCGATCGTCACCGCAACCCCTCGCTGCGCAGCTTCCTGCCCGACCCTTCGGCGTTCCGCGACATGGACGTCGCGGCGGAGCGGCTAGCGCAAGCCGTTCTCACCCACGAAACAGTGACGGTTTACGGCGACTACGACGTCGATGGCGCGACCAGTGCAGCACTCTTGATCCGCCTGCTGCGCGGGCTTGGTCACGATGCGCGCTATTACATCCCGGATCGCCTGCTCGAGGGCTACGGCCCCTCGGGCACCGCGCTGGTCCGCCTCGCCGAACAAGGCAGCAGCCTGATCGTCACGGTCGATTGCGGCGCGATGGCGCATGAGGCGCTCGAAATGGCGCATGATGTCGGGGTCGACGTGATCGTGGTCGATCACCACAAATGCTCGGCGGAGCTGCCGCGCGCCGCCGCGCTGGTCAATCCGAACCGGCTCGACGAGGAAGAAATTGGCACGGCGCATGGCCACCTCGCGGCAGTGGGCGTGGCCTTCCTGCTGGCAATCGCGACTGTGCGCTGCCTTCGCACTCGCGACTTTTTCAAGGGCCGCGCCGAGCCCGACCTCTTCGCGCTGCTCGATCTGGTCGCATTGGGCACCGTGGCTGACGTCGCCGCACTCCACGGGCTCAACCGCGCTTTCGTCGCACAAGGCCTCAAGGTCATGGCGCGGCGCGAGAATGTCGGGATGGCGGCGCTGATCGATGCAAGCCGTCTGAGCCGCGCCCCAACCTGCAGCGACCTCGGCTTCGCGCTCGGCCCGCGGATCAACGCTGGCGGGCGCGTGGGCGAAGCGACGCTGGGCGTGCGGCTACTGATTGCCGAGGATCCCGATGAAGCAATCCGGATCGCCTCGCAGCTTTCATTGCTCAACGAGGAACGCCGCGCGATCGAGGCCGCGGTCCAGGAAGCTGCCGAAGCCCAGCTTGTCAGCCAGCACAATCGTGCGGTCATCGTACTGGCCGGAAGCGGCTGGCATCCCGGGGTGATCGGGATCGTCGCGGGGCGGATCAAGGAAAAGACCGGCAAGCCCACGCTGGTGATCGCGCTCGATGCCGATGAGGCCGGCAATGGAAAAGGCTCGGGCCGCTCGATTTCCGGAGTGGACCTTGGCGCAGCGATCATCGCCGCGCGGGAAGCCGGACTGCTAGTCGCTGGCGGAGGCCACGCGATGGCGGCGGGGCTGACCATCGAACCCGCGCAACTGGGCGCCCTGTCCGACTGGCTCGATGCGCATCTCGGCGGCGCAGTGGCCGCGGCGATGGGCAATCAGGCGATGCTGCTCGACTTGTCGCTCGCGCCCGGCGGACTTACGCCCGAACTGGTTGAAACGCTCGAGAGCGCCGGTCCCTATGGCATGGGCTGGCCCGGCCCGCGCATCGCGGTGGGTCCAGTGCGGTTGGTCAAAGCGGACATTGTTGGGACCGACCACGTGCGGCTGATTGTCCGCGGTGAGGATGGCGGGAGCTTCAAGGCCATCGCTTTCCGCGCGGCGCAAACCGACATGGGCCAGGCACTGCTCCACGGCAGCCGCGACCGCCGCCTGTGGCTCGCGGGGCGCGCCAAGATCGATGATTGGTCGAGCCGGGTGCAGGCCGAATTGCACGTCGAGGACGCGGCCTGGGCAGATTGAAGGAGAAGGACCATGTTCAGCCATGTAACGCTGGGGACCAACGACTGGCGGCGCGCCAGGCCGTTCTGGATTGCGGTGATGGAAGTGCTCGGTCATCCGGTGATGTTCGAACGCGAGACCGGCATTGCCTTTGGATTGCCGGTTGGTCCCAAGACTTTCATCGGTCCGGCGTTCGATGGAGAGGCCGCGCGGCCCGGGAACGGCGTCCACATCGCTTACCTTGTCGGCACGCGCGACCAGGTCGACGCTTTCCATGCGGCGGCCCTGGCCAATGGTGGTTCGGACGAGGGTGCGCCCGGGCTGCGGCCACACTATCACCCCAATTACTACGGTGCCTATGTCCGCGACCCCGATGGCAACAAGCTCCAGGCGGTGTGCCATTCCGCGCACGGCTGAACCCGCGCCAATCGGGCTTGACCCATCCGCCACCTGTCC
This sequence comes from Novosphingobium sp., assembly GCA_035543295.1. GTDB lineage: Bacteria > Pseudomonadota > Alphaproteobacteria > Sphingomonadales > Sphingomonadaceae > Novosphingobium. The sequence continues at coordinate 316,428 of DASZZS010000016.1, read as the reverse complement.
CTAAACGCGCGGCCCTGCACCCGGCGTAAGCCGGATCGGACGCCAGCGGCACAAGCCCGATGGCCCCTTCGTCCAGTGGTTAGGACGCGGCCCTTTCACGGCTGAAACACGGGTTCGAATCCCGTAGGGGTCACCATCCTTGCCGCTGCCGGTTCGCGCATTGGCTTAGGCCCCTTCGTCCAGTGGTTAGGACGCGGCCCTCTCACGGCTGAAACACGGGTTCGAATCCCGTAGGGGTCACCAGTTCTCGCTAGCGAGAGTCGCGACTGGGCGATAAGAGACGCCCGCCTGATGACCGCATCCCGCAAACTTCCCTGGGCCGGAATGGCTCTCACCCTCGCGACCGCGGCCGGAATGCTGGTTGCGGGTGCGGACGGCTGGCTGGTTGCGGGGATGACGGTGATCTGGCTCGGCTCGCTGTGGCTGGCCCTGCCCGAGCCGACCGTCGAGCCCGCGCGGGTCAACGTCGCGCAAGCCTCGCGCGACGCGATGCGCGAGACCATCGAGCCACTGGGCCTGCCGCTGCTGATCGTGAACGGATCCCGCATCGTGTTGGCCAACCAGGCTGCGCGCGAAGCGCTTGGCTCGCATATCGTCGGGCAGGACGCGCGGATCGCGCTGCGCCATCCTGAGGCGATGCGACTGCTCGAGATGGACGATGGTGCGACTGTCGCGATTCCCGGATTCACCGGCGGACGCAGCTTGTGGCAACTGACCCGGCGGCGAATCGATCCGCAGCGCTGGTTGATCGAGCTCAGCGACCGCACCGCCGAGGCCGACGTCAGCCGGGCGCATACCGATTTCGTCGCCAACGCCAGCCACGAGTTGCGGACCCCGCTGGCCGCAATCATCGGCTATGTCGAAACGCTCGCCGACGAGGATGCGCCGGTCGATCCACCCACGACCCAGCGCTTCCTCGGGATCGTCCAGCGCGAAGCGAAGCGGATGTCTTCGCTGGTTGAGGACCTCATGGCGCTGTCGCATGTCGAGGCGGAGAAGCACGACATCCCGACCGAGCGCCTCGACCTCACGGGACTTGCTGCGCGCGTGGTCGCCGAAGTCGGATCGATCCGCGGCAAGGAGCGCGTCGTGCTGCGCGAGGGTAGCGGTGAACTGGAGATCGCGGGCGATGCTGGCCAGCTCGAACAATTGCTGCGCAATTTGATCGATAACGCGCTCAAATACGGCGATCCGGCGGAAGCGGTGGAAGTCATGGCAGTCCGGTCGGCCGATGGCGCGGTTTGCCTGACGGTGACCGATCATGGCGCCGGAATTGCCTCCGAACATCTCCCCCATTTGACTCGCAGATTCTATCGCACCGATCCCGGCCGGAGCCGGGCGGCCGGCGGTACGGGTCTTGGTCTCGCCATCGTCAAGCATATCGTCGAGCGCCACCGCGCGCAGCTCGACATCGCCAGCACGCTGGGCGAAGGCACCTCGGTCAGCGTCACATTCCCGGACGCAGCAGCCCCCATCACCGCAGTCCTGTCATAAAGCTGTCATGGAACTTGCGCAGAGCGCGCTTTGAAGGTTCACCATCGGAGTGTACGAAATGAAAAAGTCGGTCCTGTTGCTCGCCGCCGTTTCCGCCGCCACTGCCCTGCTAGCCGGATGCGGCGGGGCGCAGAATTCCGCGCGGGACCAGATTCGCGCGGTCGGCTCCTCGACCGTTTATCCCTTCGCCAAGGCGGTGGTGAACGCGCTGGGCCAGTCGAACGCCGCGATCAAGGCTCCGATCATCGAATCGACCGGCACGGGTGCCGGCATGAAGCTGTTCTGCGCCGGTGTCGGGGTGCAGCACCCCGACATCGAGAATGCCTCGCGCCGGATCAAGAAGTCCGAGTTCGAGGAATGCGCCAAGAACGGCGTCGACAAGATCGTCGAAATCCAGGTCGGCCTCGATGGCATCGCCTTCGCCGAAGCCAGGAATGGCCCCGGCTTCGCGCTGACCCAGCTTGACGTCTACAAGGCGCTGGCGGCCAATCCGTTCGGCAAGCCCAACACCGCCAGGACCTGGCAGGACGTCAACCCGGCGTTCCCGGCCGAACCGATCCTCGTCTACGGCCCGCCCTCAACCTCGGGCACGCGCGATGCGCTCAAGGAACTGATCCTGATGAAGGGCTGCGATACCGATTCGGCGATGAAAGCGCTCAAGGACACCGACAAGGAACAGCACGACAAAATTTGCGGCGAAGTCCGCAGCGATGGCGCCTATGTCGATTCGGGTGAGAACGACAATCTGATCGTCCAGAAGCTCGAGGCCAATCCCAAGGCGATCGGGATCTTCGGCTTCTCTTATCTCGAAGAGAATGCCGACAAGCTCAACGGCCTGACCATGGGCGGAGTTGCCCCGACCTATGCCTCGATCGCCGATTTCAGCTACCCCGGCGCGCGCCCGCTCTACATTTACGTCAAGGCAGCGCATCTGACCGCGATCAAGGGCCTCAAGGAATTCGTCGCCGAGTGGGCCAAGAGTTGGGGCCGTGACGGCGTGTTGGCCAAGCAGGGCATGGTGGTTTCGCCCGACGATGTGCAGGCCGCCAACGCCAGGATCGCCAGCGAGATGACGCTGCTCGATCCCGCGACGCTCAAGTAAGCACTAGGCCGCGGAAATCGTGTCGCCCGCCATCCCGATCCTGCTCGCGCTTGGGCTGGGGCTGGTTGGGTGGCTGGCGGCACGGTCGCGCGCCTGGGCGTTCCGCAAGACCGGCGGCGCGACCAGCCTGCATTCGCTGCCCAATTACCATGGCTGGTATGTTGCGCTGTGGGCGATTGTTCCAGCTATCCTGTTTGCCCTGGTTTGGAACGCAATCAGCCCCGGGCTGGTGATTGCGCAAGTGCTGACCGATCCGGCCGCCGCCAAGCTGCCCGCCTTCGGCATCGATCGCGACGCGATCCTGGCCGAGGCGCAAGCGCTGGCGGGCGGGCAGACCGCCGCCGCTTTCAATCCGCTATCGGTTGGCCTGGCCGAGCCGTTTCGCGCCGCGATGAACTATTTCGGCGTGATTGGCGTGGCGGTTACTGTCCTGCTCGGCTTTGCCGGCGGAGCTGTCGCGTTCCTGCGCCTGCGGCCCGGCTTCACCGCACGGACCCGGGTTGAGCGCGCCGTGATGGGTGCCTTGCTGCTGGCCTCGCTGGTCGCAATCCTCACAACCTTCGGGATCGTCGCCTCGCTGATGTTCGAGACGGTGAGGTTCTTCGGCTTCGTCAGCCCGGTGGACTTCCTGCTGGGAACCCATTGGAGTCCCGATCCGATGGCCTCGCCGAGCGCCGGGATGGGGCAGAACTATGGCGCTATTCCCTTGTTCTGGGGCACGATTTTCATCGGCGCTATCATCGCAATGGCGGTTGCGGTTCCGCTCGGCCTGATGAGCGCGATTTTCCTGACCCAGTATGCGACACCGACGGTACGGCGCTGGATGAAACCCGCGCTGGAGATTCTCGCGGGCGTGCCGACGGTGGTTTATGGTTACTTCGCGGCGCTGACCGTTGCCCCGGTGGTGCGCGATGCAGCACAAGCGATGGGCATCGCCTCTGCTTCGAGCGAAAGCGCGATGGCGGCCGGGCTGGTGATGGGCATCATGATCATCCCATTCGTCTCCTCGATGGCCGACGACAGCATCGCCGCAGTGCCGCAGGCGATGCGCGATGGCAGCCTGGCGATGGGCGCGACCACTTCGGAGACGATCCGCCGGGTGCTGATCCCCGCCGCGCTTCCCGGCATCGTCGCGGGGATCATGCTCGCGGTCAGCCGCGCGATCGGCGAGACGATGATCGTGGTCATGGCCGCCGGGGCAACCGCGCGGCTGACCGCCAATCCGTTCGAGAGCATGACCACGGTTACCTTCCAGATCGTCGCGATGCTGACCGGCGAAGGCAGTTTCGATCACCCGGCAACATTGTCTGCGTTTGCGCTGGGCATGGTGCTGTTCCTTGTCACCCTGACGCTCAATTTCATCGCGCTGCGCGTCGTCAAACGGTTCCGCGAAGCCTATGACTGACGCCGCCGATCTTCACCAACAGCGCATCGCCTCGCGCATTAAGCAGCGCTATGCGGCCGAGCGCCGCTTCCGCGCGCTGGGCTTTTTTGCAGTGGCCTTCTCGGTTCTGGTGCTAGCCTTCCTGCTGGTCACCATGACCTCCAACGCGGTGGGCGGATTCAAGCGTACCGAACTGCGTTTCCCGATCGATTTCTCCACCGGACTGCTAACCATCGACCCATCGCAGCTGGAAGGCCCGAACGCGATGCAGGCGCTTCAAGGTGCCGGGCTGCCAGATGTCGTCGCATTCGCCGCCGCCAAGGCCGCAGGTGACGTCGCCGGGACCGAACTGGCGGACGGCGCGTGGCGCGAAGTGGGCAAGCGGCTGATCACCAATCCGGCGTTGCTGCGCGGCAAGCTCGATACTTCCTTGCCGGTCAGTGACGATCTCGCCTCGGCCTGGCGCGGCGAAGGATCAGCGGCGCTCCAAGCACTCGCGACCAAGCTCAAGGCCGATGGCCAGCTGGTCCGCGCCTTCGATCCAGGCTTCCTGACGCGCTCGGACGCTACCGATCCGCAGGCGGTTGGCATCTGGGGGGCGCTCAAGGGTTCGATGCTGACGATGCTGGTCACCCTCGCGCTGGCCTTCCCGGTCGGCGTGCTCGCGGCGGTCTATCTTGAGGAATACGCCCCGCGAAACCGCTGGACCGACATCATCGAGGTCTCGATTAACAATCTGGCGGCGGTGCCCTCGATCATCTTTGGGCTGCTGGGCCTTGCGGTGTTCCTATGGATCTTCCCCAACTTCCGCTCCGCCCCGCTGATCGGCGGGATGACGCTCGCGCTGATGACCATGCCGGTGATCGTCATTTCCGGGCGCAATGCGATCAAGGCGGTTCCGCCCTCGATCCGCGATGCCGCGCTGGCGATCGGTGCGAGCCGCGTGCAGACCGTGTTCCATCATGTCCTCCCGCTCGCCCTGCCCGGTATCATGACCGGCACGATCATCGGCATGGCTCGCGCGCTGGGTGAGACCGCGCCGCTGCTGATGATCGGGATGCGCGCCTTCGTCGCCGCCCCGCCCGATGGCTTCACCTCGCCGTCGAGCGTGCTGCCGGTGCAGATCTTCCTGTGGTCCGACGAAATCAACCGCGGCTTTGTCGAGCGCACCTCTGCCGCGATTATCGTGTTATTGCTGTTCCTGCTCGCGATGAATGGCCTCGCCATCTATCTCCGCAACCGTTTCGAGAAAACATGGTGACAACGCTCCACGACCGTGATCCCATCGACGCCAAGATCAGCGCGCGCAATGTCTCCGTGTTCTACGGTGACAAGAAGGCGATCGACGACGTTTCGATCGATATCGCGACCCAATATGTGACCGCGTTCATCGGCCCATCGGGCTGCGGCAAATCGACCTTTTTGCGCACGCTCAACCGGATGAACGACACCATCGCCTCTGCGCGGGTCGAAGGCGAGATCAGCCTCGACGGGCAGGATATCTATCGTTCGGGCATGGATGTCGTGCAGCTGCGCGCCCGCGTGGGCATGGTGTTCCAGAAGCCCAACCCCTTCCCCAAGTCGATCTACGAGAATGTCGCCTATGGCCCGCGGATTCACGGGTTGTCGGGCAGCAGGTCGGAGCTCGACGAGATTGTCGAGCGCGCGCTGCGCCGCGCCGGCTTGTGGGACGAAGTCAAGGACCGGCTGACCGACAGCGGCACAACGCTGTCGGGCGGCCAGCAGCAGCGCTTGTGCATCGCGCGGGCCATCGCGGTCGATCCCGAAGTCATCCTGATGGACGAACCCTGCTCGTCGCTCGACCCGATTGCCACCGCGCGGATCGAGGAGCTGATCGATGAACTTCGCGGCCGCTACGCGATCGTCATCGTCACGCACTCGATGCAGCAGGCAGCGCGCGTTTCGCAGCGCACCGCGTTTTTCCACCTCGGCCGGATGGTCGAATACGGCAAGACCTCGGACATCTTCACCAACCCGCGTGAAGAAAAGACCAAGGATTACATCACGGGACGCTACGGCTGATGGCACATGAACACACCGTCAAGGCATTCGACGAGGACATCACCCGGCTGCGCGGGCTGATCGCGGAGATGGGCGGTCTGGCCGAAGTGGCGCTGGCGGAAAGCATGGAAGCGCTGGTCAAAGGCGCGCCCGAACTCGCCCAGGGCGTGATCGACCGCGACAAGCGGATCGACGCGCTCGAGGCCGAGGTCGACCGCCTTGCGATCCGCATCATTGCGCTGCGTGCGCCGATGGCGGTCGATTTGCGCGAGGTGATCGCAGCGCTCAAGATCGCCGGGGTGATCGAGCGGATCGGCGATTATTCCAAGAACATCGCCAAGGCGGCCGGGCGGATCGAAGGCCGCAAGAAGTTCGAGCCGTTGACCCTGATCCCGGCGATGGCCGAGATGGCGGGGAGCATGGTCCACGACGTGCTCACCGCCTATGCCGCGCGCGACGCCGCGCTGGCGGCCGAAGTGGTGGCGCGCGATGACAAGGTCGATGCCTTCTACGAGAGCATCTTCCGCAACCTCGTCAGCTACATGGTCGAAAACCCCGCGACGATCAGCAGCGCCGCGCAATTGCTGTTCGTCGCGCGCAATATCGAGCGGATCGGCGACCACGCCACCAACGTGGCCGAGATGGTCTATTACGCCGCAACGGGCGACTATCTGACCGAGAGGTAACCCCAATGCTGCCCCCGCGCCTGTTGCTGGTCGAAGACGACCCCGCGCTCGCCGAATTGCTCGCCTTCCGCTTCAAGGCGGAAGGCTATGCCGTCCAGGTTACGCCCGATGGCGACGAAGCTTTGCTGCTCGCTGCCGAGGAAGCCCCCGACCTCGTGGTGCTCGACTGGATGATCGAGGGCACCAGCGGGATCGAGGTCTGCCGCCGCCTGCGCCGCGACAAGGCCACCGCGCATGTCCCGATCATCATGCTCACCGCGCGCGAAGCCGAGGACGACCGGATCCGCGGCCTTGAGACCGGGGCCGACGATTACCTCACCAAGCCGTTTAGCCCGCGCGAACTTCTGGCGCGGGTCGCCGCAATCATGCGCCGTATCCGGCCCGCATTGGCGGGGGAGACGCTGACCGTGGGCGATCTCTCGCTCGATGTCACCGCGCACCGGGTGGTGCGCGGCGGACAAGCGCTAGCGCTCGGTCCGACCGAGTTCCGCTTGCTCAAATTCTTCATGGAGCATCCCGGCCGCGTCTTTTCGCGCGGCCAGCTGCTCGACGCGGTGTGGGGCACCGACAGCGACATCGAACTGCGCACCGTCGACGTCCACATCCGTCGGCTGCGCAAGAGTATCGAGATCGCGAACGCGGCCGACCCGGTGCGCACGGTGCGATCTGCGGGTTACGCGCTGGAAGCGGTGTAGCGGCCAAGCTTGCTTGCCGTCGCTGCGCATCTCTCCAATCGTCGCAGGTCCAGAACGCGGCTCGACAATTCGCGGAACCGCGAGTGCGCCGCGCGGTTGGCAGGGTGGACGGGGAGACGACGGAGTTTCCCGATGCACATGATCGAAACGCGCGACGGCACACACCTCTATGCCAAGAGCTGGGGCGAAGGTCGCCCCGTCATCCTGATCCACGGCTGGCCGCTCTCCGCCGATAGCTGGGACCCTGTTGCGCTGGCGCTTTCCGAAAACGGCTTCCGCGCCATCGCCTATGACCGGCGCGGTTTTGGGCGGTCGGAGCAGCCCTACAAGGGCTATGATTACGACACTTTCGCGGACGATCTTTCCGATGTCATGAAAGCGCAAGATGCGACGCAGGACGCCGCGCTGATCGGCTTTTCGATGGGCGGCGGCGAGATCGCGCGCTATCTTTCGCGTCACGGCAGTAGCGGGATCGACCGGGTCGCGTTGGTCAGTTCTGTAGTGCCCTACATGCTCCAGACCCCGGATAATCCCCACGGGGTGCCGCAGGCGACGTTCGACCAAATGACCGAAGGCATGCGCAAGGACCGCGCGGCGTTCTTCACCGGCTTCTTCAAGGACTTTTACGGGGTCGGCATGCTCTCGAGCCCGGTCAGCGACGAGCTGCTCCATCTATCGTGGATTACCGCGATGCAATCGGGTCTGCACCCCACGCTCGCCGCCGCCAAGGCCTTCGCAACCACCGATTTCCGCCCCGATCTGGCTAGCTTTACGATGCCGACGCTGCTGATCCACGGGACGGCGGACAAGACCGTGCCGATCGACGCGACGGCGCGCGCGGTGGCCAAGGCGGTGCCACACGCGCAGCTGATCGAATACGATGGCGAACCGCATGGCGTGTTCGCCACCCAGACCGACCGGCTGACACGCGATTTTCTGGCCTTCCTCACCGGGCAAGAGCCCGCGATGCCGCAATTGGTGCGCGACGAGCTGACCCGCGAGACGCTGGTGATGCCGATGCTCTGACCGCAGACGCGCCCAAACCGCGCAGCTCCACCGAAAAGGGCCGCTCCCTCGCGGGGGCGGCCCTTCTTGTTCGTATGTCCACTCAGAGATGCGGAACGGGCGGGACCGGCTGCGGCGGCGCGTCCGGATCGTCCTCATGCACTTCGACAATCCCGCGACCGACGTGACTGCGGCTGCGGCTGTAGGCGAAATAAACAATCAGCCCGACGACCCCCCAACCCGGCAAGACCATCATCGCATCGAACGGAAGCAGCAAATACAATGCCACGGTCCCGACAATCGCCAGCGGCGCCACCAACCAAATCAGCGGCGTACGGAACGGCCGGTGGCGATCGGGATTGGTCCGGCGCAGGACCAGCACGGCAATCGCCACCATCATGAAGGCAAACAACGTGCCCGAATTGGAGATGTCAGCCAGCTTGCCAACCGGAAAGAAGGCCGCGCCGATGGCCACAATCACGCCCGTTATCGCGGTAACGATATAGGGCGTCCGCCACTTGGGATGCACTTCGGCGAGCTTCGCGGGGAGCAGTCCATCGCGCGCCATGACGAAGAAAATGCGGGTCTGGCCGAACAACATCATCAGCACCACCGATGGCAGGGCCAAACCTGCAGCCAAGCCTATCACCGCGCCCAGCTTGGTCCAGCCGATGGTCTTGAGGACATGCGCCAACGCTTCCTTGGAACAGGCCAGCGGCTCGGTTACCCCGGACGAAACGATTGAAGCGCAGCGCTGCGCCAGATCGACGGAACCGGGCGACAGCACCTCTCCATGGAGGCCGGTAACAGGCTGCGCACCGATCGCTCCGATCGCTCCGGCAGCAACCAGCAGGTAGAATATGGTGCAGATCAGCAGGCTGCCGATCAGGCCGATCGGCACATTGCGTTGCGGGTTTTTGGTTTCCTCTGCCGCGGTGGAAACCGCGTCGAACCCGACATAGGCGAAGAAGATCGATGCAGCGGCACCGCCAACCCCGATCGTACCCCAGCCATTGGGAGTGAGCGGGGTGAAGTTGTCGGCGTTAATGATCCCGATCGTCGCAACGATGAACAGCGTCAACGCGGTCACCTTGATCACCACCAGCACTGCGTTGAAACGCGCGCTCTCCTTGGTGCCGAGCATCAACAGAACGGTAACCAGCAGGGCGATGAAGAATGCCGGAAGGTTCACGATCCCGCCGGCATAGGGCCCCGAAGCAAGCGAAGCCGGGATCGTCACGCCCACGTAATCTCGCATCAGACCAACGAAATAGCCGGACCAGCCGACCGAAACTGCACTGGCAGCAACCGCGTATTCCAGGATCAGTGCCCAGCCGACCATCCAGGCCAGCAACTCACCCATAACCGCATAGGTATAGGTGTATGCCGAACCCGAGACCGGGACCATCGCGGCAAGTTCGGAATAGCAAAGCGCCGCAACCGCACAAACAAAGCCAGCGATCACGAAGCTCCACAGCATCCCCGGCCCGGCCTTCTGCGCCGCTTCTGCGGTCAGTACGAAAATACCGGTGCCGATGACGGCACCAACCCCCAGCATGGTCAGCTGGAAAGCTCCGAGCGAGCGATGGAGCGATTTCTTTTCTGCTGTCGCCAGAATGGCGTCGAGCGACTTGACGCGACCGAACATGCGGTTCCCCTAATCTCTTTTGTGCGGCGGATCGTTCGACGCCCGCCGGCAAGCTTGCACTGCCGCGAAAGCTAGCGGCGGCTGTCACATTGGCAAGCGCTAACTAGCGGCTCTTCCCCAGTTTTCGTCCAGCGTCTATGCAGGGCAAATGTCCACGACCTTCCAGATCGACACCGCGACCAGTCGCGCCCATCCCACCCCCGCGCCGATGAAGCGGCTGACCGTGCCCGCCATCCAGCGCCGAAAGTTCGAGGGGAAGACCGAACAGCCGCTGGTCATGCTCACCGCCTATACCGCGCGGCAGGCCCAGCTGCTCGATGCGCATTGCGACCTGCTGCTGGTGGGGGATTCGCTCGGCCAGGTCATTTATGGCCTGCCTTCGTCGCTCCAGGTTACGCTCGACATGATGTGCGCGCATGGCGCTGCGGTGGTCCGGGGGAGTTATCACAGTGTCGTGGTGGTCGATATGCCGTTCGGCGCTTATGAAGCCTCACCGCAACAGGCGTTTGCCGCCGCGAGCCGGATCATGGCCGAGACCGGCTGCGCTGCGGTGAAGCTCGAAGGCGGCGTGGCGATGGCGGAAACCATAGCATTCCTTGCCGCGCGGGGCATTCCGGTGATGGCGCATATCGGGCTCACGCCGCAGGCGGTCAATGTGCTCGGCGGTTACAATGCTCGCGGCCGCACGCAACAGGAGCACGAGAAGATTATCGCGGATGGCCAGGCCGTGGAATCGGCCGGTGCCTTCGCCGTAGTGATCGAGGGCGTGGTCGAGCCCATCGCAATTGCGCTGACGCAAACGCTGCAAATCCCGACCATCGGGATCGGTGCCTCGGCGCAATGCGACGGGCAAGTGCTGGTGACCGAAGACATGCTGGGGATGTTCGAACGCGTGCCGCGGTTCGTGAAGCGCTACGAAGAGATTGCCGAGACGATTGCCGGCGCGGCCGAACGCTACGCCAGCGAAGTGCGCGCGCGCAGCTTTCCGGGGATCGAGCAGACTTACCAACCCAAGTGAGGCTGGCCAACCCAAGTGAGGCTGGCGTTGCGTTGGTCCACAACGTCCCCTAGCGACGCTCTCGAATAGACTAAGGACCACACCTTGCTTCGCCACTTTCGCGGTTCCCTGATTTTTGCAGCCATCTGCCTCGCGCTGGGGGCCTGGTATGGCTTTGCCCAGGACGGAACGATAGCCGGCCTGTTTCGCGTGCTGTGGATCGTCGTAGTACTGACCGTGCTCGAAGTGTCGCTCAGCTTCGACAACGCGGTGGTCAACGCCACCGTGTTGGAGGGCATGGACGAGGTTTGGCGAAAGCGCTTCCTGACTTGGGGCATGGTTTTCGCGGTTTACGGGATGTACATCGTGTTTCCGCTGGCCATCGTCGCGGTTGCGGCCGGGATCGGCCCAATCGAGGCGATCAAGCTGTCGCTCAATGATCCGGTCCAATACGAGCAGATCGTCTCGTCCGCGCATGTCGGCATCGCCGGGTTCGGGGGTGCTTTCCTTTCGCTCGTTGGCCTCAAGTTCTTTTTCGACGACGAGAAAGAGATCCACTGGATCGACGCGATCGAAGAGTTTTTTGCCAAGTTCTCGGGCCTTCCCGCGGTCGAGATCGGCCTATTGCTTTTAGTATTGTGGGGCATTTCGACGCTGCTGCCGAGCGCCGAAAGCCTGACCTTCCTCGTTGCCGGCATTCTCGGCATTGTCGCCTTCATCGCGGTCGATGCGCTGGGCAAGGCGCTCGAAATGCGTGAGGAGCGGATGAAGCTGTCGGGGGCCGTGGTGCGCTCCGGGCTGGGCGGGTTCATTTACCTCAATGTGCTCGACGCGTCGTTCAGTTTCGACGCGGTGATCGGCGCGTTTGCGCTGTCCAACAACATGGTGGTGATAGCGCTGGGCTTGTCGATCGGCGCGATGTTCGTGCGTTCGATGACGCTGATGCTGGTGCGCAAGGGGACGCTGGCGGAGTACCGCTATCTCGAACACGGCGCGTTCTGGGCGATCATCGCGCTGGGCGCAATCATGCTGATTTCAGCGCGCTACGAGGTGCCTGAGTCGATTACAGGACTGATTGGCGCAGTGCTGATCGGCGCGTCGCTGTGGTGGTCGATCCGCCACAAGCGCCGCTATCCCGATGCCGAGCTGGCGGACGCGGTCAGGGCCGACTGAGCCGGGCAGCGAGCGGCGCGGCGATCACCAACTGCGCGAGATGATAGAGCAGGATTGGCAGCAGGATGACCCCCGCAGCGGCGGGCGGAAACAGCACGGTGGCGAGCGGCGCGCCCATCGCGATGCTCTTTTGCGAGCCGGCGAACAGCATGGTGATGCGGTCGGGCCGCGATAGCCCGAGCGCCTTGCCCAGCAGCCACGGCCCGGCATGGCCGAACGCCAGCAGCAGTGCGCAGCCCAGCGCCAGCGCGATCCAGCCCGCACCGTCGACCTGCCTCCAGAACTGCTGCGCCACCGCGCCCGAAAACGCGACATAGACCGCGATTGCGATCGAGCTGCGATCCATCCAGCTAACCAGCTTGCGATGATCCTTGACCCAATGGCCCAGCCAGCCTTGCAGTGCCTGGCCGATCACGAACGGGACCAGAAGGATGGTGACGACCTTGACTAGCCCGTCGCCATGAAACCCCGCCGCGCCACTTCCGGCCAGCGCCGAGAACAGCGGCGCAGTGACGAACACGCCAAGCACATTGAGCAGCGCCGCGGCGACCACCGAGCTCGCGACGTTGCCACCGGCAATCGAACTGTAAGCGGTTGCCGATTGCACGGTCGAAGGCAGGCAGCCAAGATAGAGGAAGCCCAGCGCGATGAGGCCCGGCATCCAGCCAGCACCCGCCTGCCACAGCAGCCAGCCCGCCGCCGCCATCGCGCCGAACACCCACCCGACCAGCGGAAGCAGCAAGCGATGATTGCCTAGCCCGGCCACCACCTCGTCGCGCGGCAAGCGCAGCCCGTTGAGCAGGAACAGCAGGAACACCGCCGCATTGCTGGCGAATTGGGCCGTATCGCGCGCTGCGCCCGACACCGGCAGCACGATTGCCAGCACGATTGCCGCCAGCAGCAACCGCACCAGCGGATCGACCCGGCTCAATCGCCTACCGCCCCGTCAAGTTCACCGGCGGCGCTGGCGTCGCCGAGAAGCGCGGCGCGGGCGCGGGCTGTATCATCCCTTCAACCTCGACAAAGGTGCTGCGCGCGGCATTGTGCGGATGCTGCGGCGCTTCTTTGAGGCTGAGCACCGGGGCAAAGCAGATATCGGTGCCGTCCATGATCGCGCACCACGCGTCGCGGGTCTTGGTCAGGATCAGCGCGGTCATGCGTCCTTTGAGCGTGCCCCACTTCGCCGTGTTCATCTGCTGCGCGAATTCGGGATCGGCGGCGAGGCCGGTCTTCTCGAGCAGGAGCGCGTAGAACTGCGGTTCGATCGAGCCAAGCGAGATCCATTTGCCGTCGGCAGTCTCATAGGTGTCGTAGAAATGCGCACCGCCATCGAGCAGATTAACCCCGCGCTCGTCGCGCCACTGGCCGTTGCCGAGGAAGGTATAGGTCATCGCCGAGAGGATCGCCGCACCGTCAACCATCGCACAATCGACCACCTGTCCCTGTCCGGTGGTGCGTGCGCTGAGGATCGCTGCGACGATGCCGAATGCCATCATCATCCCGCCGCCGCCAAAATCGCCCACCGCATTGACCGGGAAGCTCGGCTTCTCGCCTTTGCGGCCATAGCTGTGCAGCGCGCCTGACAGCGCGATATAGTTGATGTCGTGCCCCGCCAACGGTGCCATCGGCCCGTCCTGCCCCCATCCGGTCATCCGGCCGATCACCAGCTTGGGGTTTTCGTCCAGCAGTACATCGGGACCAAGCCCGAGCCGTTCGAGCACACCGGGCCGGTAGCCCTCGATCAGCGCATCGGCACCGCAGACGAGTTCCTTGAGCGTAGAAATGGCGGCAGGATCCTTGAGATCGAGTTCGATCCGCTCGCGGTTGCGGTTGAGGATGTCCCGGTTGCCGCCGTCGCCGAACCGGCCGGCATTGCCCGGTCGTTCGACCCGGATCACCCGCGCGCCATGATCGGCGAGCATCATCCCTGCGAACGGCCCCGGCCCGATGCCCGCGAGCTCGATCACAGTTACCCCATCCAGAACGCCTGCCATTGCCCATCCTCATTGCTATTTGCCGACTCGCATGCCGAGCGCCGCATGGCTTGTCGAGGGACAATATCTGTGGCGGATAGGCAACTCGGTTCACCGAAGCGGCCAAGCGATGCCGGTTTCAATTGTTGGCTGCCCGGATGCTCGCCATGGTGGTGGCAATCCTCCGGGAAGGGGCGAAAAGGGTGGCCGTCGCGCCGCCCTTTTCTGTCACTTGCCGACTAGCTTGCGCCGGGCTTCGACCAGCAATGGATTGCTGCCCATGCTGGCTTGCGCTTTGTCGAGCAGGCGACGAACCGAATCGTCACGCCGTCCATTGGCAATCAGTGCCATCGCATAAGCTTGGGCGGCGACCGGGCTGGCGCGCTGCAGCCGGTAGGCCGATTGCGCAGTGGCGAAAGCGCCTGCCTTGTCGCCCTCGCGTAGCTTCGCCAGCGCAAGGTCGGATAACAGCCGGACATCGCTGCCCCCCGATCGCGCCCGCAAATTCTCCAACATCAGTCGACTGCGCGACCAATCGCCCGTCGCTGCCGCACCGCTGGCCACCACACGCGCCGCCAGACGGTTCTGCGGGTTCATCGCGAGGTAGTTGTTCGCCATGGGTCCGATCGCTTGCCCCTGTCCGGCCAGGACGAAGGCCGAAAACATCCGCAGCAGCAAGTCGTCCGTCAGACGCACTGTGGCGGCAGCGCGATAGCGTTCGACCGCTGCGGGACCACGACGCAACGCAAGCTGCACATCGCCCGCCAGCCCCTCGATGTCGCCCGAACCCGGCTTTGCCGCGCGCATCCGCTCGGCGACCGCTTCGGCTTGGGCATATTGTCCCGCGCCGAGCAGCGCGCGGACGTACGGGACCGCCAGTGCTCGGTCGTAAGGCGCGTCGGCCCAGCGCGGCGCCAGGAAACCGATACCGGCAGCTTCAGGGATCGGCTGCACCGGGGGATCGACTGCCGCCGCCGCGCGATCCAGCAGCGATGCGGCAAGGTCGCGCTGCTCGCGCTCTTCATAGGCACGAGCGACCAAGGTGAGCAGATAGGGTGAGGCATCGGGCCGCGCCGCCAGCGGCGCGAACCGATCGATCAGCTCGTCGAAGGCGTGCGAGGAATAAAGCGTGCGCGCAACCAGCAGCGCGGCGCGGGGATTGGCCGGTTGCTGCCGCAGCAGGCGTTCGAACAGGTCGCGGGCGGTCGCCGTGTTGCCGACTTCGAGTTCGAGCACCCCACCCAGCAATAGCGCCGCCGGTACGCCGTCGAGCCGGCTCCCTGTGCGTTTGAGCAGTGAGCGGGCAAGCTCGCTCTTGCCGGCGCGCGCCGCCAGCGTGGCCTGGAGGAAGAACGCATGCGGATTGCGCGGATCGCGCTCCAGTATCCGCCGCGTGACGACCAGCATCTCGTGCGCGCGGCCCAGTTCGCCGAGCATTGCAGCATATTCAGCGAGAATTGCACTGTCGTCCGGCGCGCGGACCAGCGCTGCTTCGAACCATGGCAGCGCCGCTGCGAGACCGAACTGGTCGAGCACCAGCTGGCCGCGAAATTCGAGCGCGCGGACATTGCCCGGATCGAGCTCGAGCGCGCGCTCTGCGGCACCGATGGCTCCGAGATGCTCGCCGCCGAGATAGCGCAGCCGGGCGATATCGACCCACAGCATGCTGTTGTTCGGCTCGAGCTTCAAGGCCCGATCATAGGCCTTGCCGGCTGCGGGAAGATTGCGTTCGAAGCGTTCGAGCAGGCCGAGCGTGCGGAACCCGTAGGCCTGTTGTTCGACCACAAACTCGCCCGGACCCAGCCATTCGCGCGCCTTGGCGAGATTGCCCTGCTGGATATAGGCATCGCCCATCGCGGCCGCGACTTCGGCCCGCCCTGCTCCCGCCGCCAGCGCATCACGCAGCCGCATTTCCGCCGCCACACCTTCGCCGCGGTTGAGCGCACCCTGGGCCTGCCCAATCAATCGCTCCGCTGCCGGCGGACCGGCCACGACCGCAGCCGGCACCAGCGCCGCCAACGCAATCGCAGCAAGCCAGCACAAATGCCGGTTGCCAGGTCGGTCAGGCATGCATGTCATAGTGCTTGAGCAGATCGTAGAGCGTCGGCCGACTGATCCCGAGCAGCTTGGCGGTGCTCGAAATATTGCCCTCGCTGCGCGCCAGTGCGTGGCGGATAACCTTGCGGTCGGAGTACTCACGGGCGGATTTGAGGTTGAGCGCCAGCGCCCGTTCCTCGTCGGGTTCGGAAAGATCGAGATCGCCGGCGCCGACCAACTTGCCCTCGGCCATGATTACCGCGCGCTTCACGCGGTTTTCCAGCTCGCGGACATTGCCGGGCCAGTGCCAGGCATCGATTGCCGCCAGCGCATCGGAGGCGAAGCCTTTGACTTGCGGGTTCATCTCTTTGGCGAACTTCGCCATGAAGGCCTTGGCGAGCAAAGCCGCATCGCCGGGACGTTCGGCTAGGCTGGGGATTTTGACGACGATCTCGGCGAGGCGATAGAACAGGTCTTCGCGGAACCGCCCATCGGCGATCATCGCCTCGAGGTCTTGGTGTGTGGCGCAGACGATTCGCGTGTCGACCGCGATCGAGGCGCGCGAACCGACCCGCTCGATCACGCGCTCCTGCAGGAAGCGGAGCAACTTGACCTGCAGCTGAAAGGGAATGTCGCCCACTTCGTCAAGGAACAGTGTCCCGCCGCCCGCCTGTTCGATCTTGCCCATGGTGGTCTTGACCGCGCCGGTGAAGGCCCCCTTCTCGTGTCCGAACAGTTCGCTTTCGAGGAGGTTTTCAGGGATCGCAGCGCAGTTGATCGCAACGAACGCACCGCTGCGCCGGTCGCTTGCTTCGTGGAGGCCTCGCGCCAGCAGTTCCTTGCCGGTGCCGCTGGCTCCCAGCAGCATGACCGATACATTGGTGTTGGCGACCCGCTCGATCGTGCGGGCGACACGAACCATTTCGGGCGCGCCGGTGATGAGGCGGCCCAGCACGCGGTTCTCGCGGCCGCTGCGCGAAGCGAGGACGCGGTTCTCGGCTTCGATCTTGTGGAGCTGGAACGCGCGGCGGACGATCAGCCCCAGCGCTTCGATATCGACCGGCTTCTGGTAGAAATCGTAAGCCCCGCGCGCGATGGCGGATAGCGCGGATTCGCGCGCGCCGTGGCCCGAAGCGACGATCACTTTGGTATCGGGCTTGAGCGCCATGACCGCATCGAGCACCGCGAAGCCTTCGCTGGTGCCGTCCGGATCGGGCGGCAGGCCAAGGTCGAGCGTGACAACCGCCGGCTCGTCGGCGCGCAGCGCGGCAAGCGCGCTCGCCTGGTCCCCGGCGATGACCACGTCAAAATCGGGATAGGCCCATTTGAGCTGGGCCTGCAGTCCGGCATCGTCTTCGACGATCAGGAGTTTGGGTTTGGTGTCGGACATCAGGCGACCTTCGCGTTGGTGCGGTTGTAGGTATCGAGCAGCGCAGTCGCGGCGGCGAGCGGCAGCCGGACGATGAAGCGGGTGCCAAGCCCTTCGCGCGATTCGACGTCGAGCCGCCCGCGCATCGCGCGGACCAGTTCGCGCGCCTCATAGGCGCCGATCCCGAAGCCGCCTTGCTTGGACGAATCGAACGGTTTGAACAGGCGGCTGCGGATAAATTCCGCGCTCATGCCCATGCCCGAATCGACCACCTCGACACAGCCATAGATGCCATCGCTGTCGACCCGCAGGAACACCGGGGAATCGGCGGGGCTGGCGTCGACCGCGTTCTGGACGAGGTGCACCAAGGCCTGTTCGAAGGCTTCGAGGTTGCCCGCGACCGTGCAATCTTCGCACTGCGTCAGCACGACCCGATGCGCACCATTGTAGCGGCCCACCACCGTACGCGCGACACGGCCCAGCTTGAATTCGGCCAGTTCATCGCTCGCGCTGGCACCATAGCGCGAGAGCCGGGCGAGCAGGCTGTTGAGCTTGTCGGCAGAATTGCGCAGCGTCACCAGCATGTCGGCGCGGAATTCGGGGTTCTCGGCATGGAGTTCGGCGTTGCGCGCGAGCAGGCTCATCTGGCTCGCGAGGTTCTTGATGTCGTGCATCACGAAAGCGATGCGGCGGTTGAAGTCGTCGAACCGCGACGCCTCGGCCAGCGCTTCCTGCCCGCCGTGCTCGGCAAGGTAGCTGGCCAGTTGCTGCCCGACGACGCGCAGCAAATCGAAGTCTTCCCAGTCGAGCTTGCGGGCATGCGGCGGGCGCGCCAGCGCCACCACGCCGACCAGGCGCTCGTAGTGGAGCAATGGCACAAGAGCCCATGCGCGGGGTTCGGTATGGAGCCATTCGGGCACGATTGCCCCCTCGCCACGGTATTCTGTTCCCCCGCGAAGATCGTCGAGATCGACGATGAAGCTTTCGCGTTCGAAGAACGTGCTGGCGGATGAAGGCATGGCCGGAGCGGGCACATCGGCGGTCGGCCACAGCCACCGCGCGGAGAGCAGCAGCAAGCCATCGTCGCCGGGCGTCAGCAGCAGTCCGGCCGGGCTCTCGGTGATGTCGGCCAAAGCCTGCACCACACGCTCCTGCAACGGCGTCGCACCCTCGCCGCCGCGCCCGATCGTGCGGGTGAAGCGGAGCCATTCGGCACGATAGTCATAGCGGTGCTGGAACAAGTGCTTGGCAATCGTCACCCGCACCCAGCCCCGCAATTTGCGCGAAGGCAGCACGACCAGTGCCAGTGCCGACGCCGCGGCAACGAAGCACAGCTGCATCAGCGCGGCGAAATCGCCTCCCGCGTAGGACAGCCACTGCGCAAACCCGACCATCGTCACCAGATAGGCACCGATCAGCATCAGTGAGACCGACTGGAAGGTGACCGCCCGCGATGGGCTGAAGCGCAGCTCCTCGCTGCCGTCCTTCGCGCCAATGGCGATCAACGCACCGACCACCACCGCCACCACTCCGCGCAATCCGGCGAGCGCGAGCGGGATTGACCCAGCCAGATATGCCACGGTGTAATAGTTGAGATCGAACACCCACAGCGCTGCCAGCGCGCTGGCCGGCCAGCGCAGCGCGAGGCGCGCCGGAGGGGACGCTCCGACGTAGAGATTGTGCACCAGCACAAGCCCGCCCACCGCCACCATCAGGCGGAACAGGGCGGTCAACTGGAGCAGCAGCGTGGGCGTCTCAGTCACACCCGAGCGTGCGGCCAGAACTAGCAGCATCGCCGGATGGAGCAGCTCGACGAACGCCAGCGCCATGACCACCGGGCGGATCGGCCGCACGCTTTCATGGCGGCCATCCGAGGCGAACAGCCGGTAGGCGGCGAACAGCCAGCTCAAATTGCGGAGTGATTCCGCAAAGGAGGCCGCCAGCGATGCGGACCCGGAAAGCAGTGCAACGATCGACCAGAGCGCAGTGAAAAACAGACCAGCAACGACCGCCAGCCCGGCCTTCCCGTAGCGGTCGCGCCGGGCGAGCAGCCACGCGCTAACCACCGTGCAGGTCGTTACCGCAGCGCCGTGTCCCAGCGCCGTCAATCCGGCCAGGCTGGTGATGTCGAAAATCATCGCGCGCCCTCGTGCCAGAGGACGACCCGCAAGGTCTGCAACAGGATCAGCAGGTCGAGGAACGGCGTGTAATTCTTGGCATAGTAGAGATCGTATTCGAGTTTGTGGCGCGAATCCTCGACCGAAGCCCCGTAGGGATAGTTCACTTGCGCCCAGCCGGTGATGCCCGGCTTCACCATGTGACGCTCGGCGTAGTAGGGCAGCTGGTCCTCAAGGTCGGCGACGAATTCGGGCCGTTCGGGGCGTGGGCCGACAAAGCTCATCTCGCCCTTGAGCACGCTCCACGCCTGCGGCAATTCGTCGATCCGGACCTTGCGGATGAACTTGCCAAGCCGGGTCACGCGCGGGTCGTCGTGGGTCGCCCATTGTGCGCCGCCCGCCTCGGCGTCGGTGCGCATCGAGCGCAGCTTGAGCACCGCGAAGTTCTGGCCGAACAGCCCGACGCGGGTCTGGCGGAAGAACGCCGGGCCCTTGCTGTCGAGCTTCACCAGTATCGCGAAAATGACTATCAGCGGACCCGTCAGCGCGAGCAGCAGCGCGCTGGCGAGCACGTCGAAGATCCGCTTGGCCACGCTCGACACCGCGCGCCCCGACGAGAAACCGTCGGAAAAGATCAGCCAGCTCGGGTTGACCGTGTCGAGATCGACCCGCCCGGTCTCGCGTTCGATGAAGCTCGAGAAGTCGTTGACGTGGACTCCGGCGGTCTTGATCCGCAGCAAATCCTTGAGCGGTAGCGCGTTGCGCCGTTCCTCGAGCGCGAGCACCACTTCGCTGACGCCCAGATTTTCGACGTAGCGCGTCAAATTGTGGATCGCACCGCGGTTGATTGCTTCCTCGACCAGCGGCGCTCCTTCGCTCATCCCGACATAACCGACGATGACGAACCCGCTCTCGGGACGCTCGCCCAACTCGCGCAACCGCTGCGCGCGCGGTCCTGCGCCCAGCACCAGCACCCGGCGGCGAAAGGCGGAGGCGCCAAGGATACCGCCGACAACCAGGCGGTTGAACACCAGCAGCACGACCGACAGCGCCATCGTATAGGCCAGCGTCGAGCGCCAGAAATTGTGCCCGCCGAGCATGAAATCGACAAACGACAGGGCAATGATGCCGAGCGAAATCGCCACCAGGATACGCGCGGTGGCAAACCTCATCGAACGCAGCGAGTCCGCGCCATAGACCCCGACCGAGATCATCGCGGTCAACATCATTGCGGCATAACCGGCCAATTGTCCGGCGCGCGCGTCGAGCCCGGCCAGCCCCATCCCGATCTGGTCCGCGCGCAGCCGCCAGCCCAGTTCGCCCGCCAGCAACAGCAGGGCTATGTCGAACAGGCCAAGCAGCAGCACCGCGTGCGGAATGTAATGTTTGAACAGCCGGATCATGGTCCCGGCAGTGTTAGGCCCAAGGCGTAAAATGTCGGTAAATCTGACACTCATGCAAAAGCGGCGGATTCACGCTGTTCTGCGCGATTCCGCCGCTCGGCGACGATTGATTGTCGCTGGTTTTTACAGAGATTACTGCTTTTTGACGCTGTCGGCGGCGTCCTCGGCCGCGTTGCCGACCTGTTGGGCGGCATCGCCGACGTTGTTGGCTGCTCCGGCGATGGCATTGTCCTTCGCGGTCTGGCTGCCCGACACGCTCGAAAAATACCAGATTCCGGCAATCACCGCGATCAGCAGGACAATGCCGATCAGCCAGCCCGAGCCGCCGCCGCTGCGCGCACCGTCGCTGATGACCGTGGTGTGCGTGGTATGGGCTTCGCCGGTCGGCGTTTCGGTAGTTGTGATATGCTCTTCGCTCATGGCTGGTTCCTTCGCGATTGTGGACGTGTGACCAGACAAACCGCCAGACCGCGCGGAGTTCCCCCGTCGTTGGTTAACCGCCGAAATCGAACGGCGTCAGCCCGCGCGTTCTCTCGTCGAATTGCAGCGCGGCCCCGCGCGGTGGCAACGAGCGCTGCAGGCAATCGGTGCGGTGGCAGCGCGCGCAGCCAAGGCCGATCCGCGTCGCGTCGCTGTTCTCGAGCGAGACCCCGCGCGCCAGCGCAAGTTGCGCGGCAAGCTTGGCGTCGAGTCCCAGCACGACCACAAATTGCGCGGATTGCGCGCCCAGCGCACCGCTACCCTCGACCGTGCGCGCCAGCGTGAACCACGGGCTTTGCGCACCATTGCCTTCTTCAAGCAGCACTGTCTGGCTGCATATCCGCCCAGCGCGCTCGAAAGCGCCATGCGCCGCCCACAGCGGACAGCTTGTCTCGCTTTCCAGCATCAGCGTCCCGCTGGCCCCGGCATAGCGCTTGGAGAACTGTCCCGCGCGATCGATCCGTGCCATGAAAAACGGCAGGCCGCGCTGGCCGACGCGCTGCAGCGTAGTCAGCCGATGTGCCAGCTGCTCGAACCCGACTCCAAAGCGGCGCTGGAGGATAGCGAGGTCGTAGCCGGTCGCCTCGCAGGCGCGGATGAACCGGCCATAGGGCATCAGCAATGCCGCGGCGAAATATCCGGCCAGATGGCGCCGGAACAGCCGCCATGCCGCGCGATCGGTAAACTGCGCGCCATTGGCGATTCCCGCAATCTCGTCACGCTGTTCGAGTAGCGCGATTTGCACCGCGATCTGGAAATTGCGCGAGGCGGGATCGAGCAGCTCGGACAGTTGTAGCTGCCGGGCATGCAGATCGAGCCGCCGCAAGGTGTCGGGCATGACATCGACTGGCAGGATGCGCAGCGCGAGCTGGTGTTTGGTCCGCAGCCGTTCCGCCAGCGCAGCGCCGATATCGGCATTGGACAGTCGCAGCTCGTCCGACAGCGCTTCGGCTGCGACATCGAGGTCGGCGAAGTGGTTGCGCCAGCGTTCGATTTCGCGCCGGACCAAATCCATCGGGTCCGACCCTGGCTTGTCCCCTGCCGCGCCGACACTGTCGAACAGCCGCGCGAAGGCCAGCGCGGCTTGCGGGGCGGCGGTGAGCCATTCGGCGATCTCGTCGCGGTCGATGCCGAGATCGGCAAAGCGTTCATCGGCCAGTCGGCGGCGCAGCCCTTCGATCCCGCCCACGGCCTCGTCCTGGCGCAGCGAGCGCGGATCGAAGTCGAAAGTATCGGCCAGTTGCAGCAGCAGACGCGCCGAGACGGGCCGCTGGTTGCGCTCGATAAGGTTGAGATAGCTGGGAGACACGCCGAGCCGCGCGGCCATCGCCGATTGGGTCAAGCCCTCGCGGCGGCGCAGGCGGCGGACCGCCGGACCGGCAATCAGAGTGGTGTCGCTCATGACCCATGTTTGTCACAAACATGACAACATGACAAGCTTCTGGCTGAGAAGTGGGCCGGCGAGACATATTTGTTTGTAATTAGTGTTACCAGTAGGCGCATCGCAGCGGTATCTTGGGGCATCAAATTCCCATGGGGGTTTCCAGTGACCTATTCCGAAAATATCGCGCAGACCAACCAGCTAATCAAAAGCTACGGCACATGGGACGGCATCAACGCCGAATCGGTTGCGCGGATGCGCGAGCAGAACCGCTTCCGCACCGGGCTCGACATCGCGCGCTACACCGCCAAGATCATGCGCGCGGACATGGCCGCTTACGATACCGATCCGGCCAGCTACACCCAGTCGCTCGGCTGCTGGCACGGTTTCATCGCGCAGCAGAAGATGATCTCGATCAAAAAGCACTTTGGCACCACCAAAGGGCGCTACCTCTACCTCTCGGGCTGGATGATCGCCGCGCTGCGCAGCGAGTTCGGCCCCCTGCCCGACCAGTCGATGCACGAGAAGACCAGCGTTCCGGCGCTGATCGGGGAACTCTACACCTTCCTCAAGCAGGCCGACGCGCGCGAGCTGGGCATGATGTTCCGCGATCTCGATGCGGCACGCGATGCGGGCGACGCGATCCGCGCCGCCAAGCTCCAGAACGAGATCGACAATTACGAAACACACGTCGTGCCGATCATCGCCGATATCGATGCGGGCTTCGGCAATGCCGAGGCGACCTATCTGCTCGCCAAGAAGATGATCGAGGCGGGCGCCTGCGCGCTGCAGATCGAAAACCAGGTCAGCGACGAAAAGCAGTGCGGCCACCAGGACGGCAAGGTCACCGTGCCGCATGAGGACTTCCTCGCCAAGGTTCGTGCGTGCCGCTACGCCTTCCTCGAGCTCGGGGTGGACGACGGAATCATCGTCACCCGCACCGACTCGCTTGGCGCTGGCCTGACCAAGCAGATCGCGGTCAGCAAGCAGCCGGGTGACCTGGGCGACCAGTACAATTCATTCCTCGATTGCGAGGAAATCGATCCCTCAACCGCGCAAAACGGCGACGTGATCCTCAACCGCAACGGCAAGCTGCTGCGGCCCAAGCGCTTGCCCTCCAATTTGTTCCAGTTCCGCGAGGGCACCGGGGAGGACCGCTGCGTGCTCGATTGCATCACGTCTCTGCAGAACGGCGCCGACCTGCTGTGGATCGAAACCGAGAAACCGAACATCGAGCAGATCGCCGCGATGGTCGACCGGATCCGCGAAGTCGTACCCACTGCCAAGCTGGTCTACAACAACTCGCCCTCTTTCAATTGGACGCTCAACTTCCGCCAGCAGGTCCATGACCTGTGGGTCGAGGCTGGACAGGATGTGTCGGCCTATGACCGCGCGCGGTTGATGAGCGCCGACTATGACACGACCGAGCTGGGGATCGAGGCAGACGAGAAGATCCGCACCTTCCAGCGCGATGCTGCGGCGCGCGCGGGCATTTTTCACCATCTCATCACGCTGCCGACCTATCACACCGCAGCGCTTTCGACCGACAATCTCGCGCGCGAGTATTTCGGCGACGCGGCGATGCTGGGCTACGTCAAGGGCGTGCAGCGCGAGGAAATCCGCCAGGGCATTGCCTGCGTGAAGCACCAGAACATGAGCGGAAGCGATGTCGGCGACGATCACAAGGAATATTTCGCTGGCGAAGCCGCGCTCAAGGCGGGCGGCACGCACAACACGATGAATCAGTTTGCGGCGTAGGAACGCGCCGCAGGGAATCAGTTTGCGGCGTAGGAACGCCTGAACACGCTCTTGGGGAGGAGAAACGGCGGTCGTCGGAGCACCCCTTTTGCTCCGGCGGCCGCTAATTCCTTAACCATGCTGGCTGGAGGGCAATTAACCTCCACGCGCTATGCCCCCCGCGATGAGCCGCATCGCCCCCACCAGCGCTGTTTCACCAAAAATGTACCGGCACTTCGCCGTGATCACGATCGCGATAACCGCATGTATCGGCCTGTTTGCCGATGGCGAGGGCACCGAGGGACTGCAGGCGCAGATCAAGGCGCGCCAGTCACGCAATGATTTGCTGACGGCCGAAGCAGGCAAACTGGGCGCGCGGCATGTCAGCGCGGGCAAATTGCACCTGCGCGACGAAAAGCGCAGCTATCTGGCGTTTGCGCCCGATGAGGGCAGCGATGTCCGCAACCACGATGGGACGGTCAACTTCGACGACGGCGACGATTCGATTGCCGGACCGCAGAACATCGGCGCACCGGGCTACGGGCCCGGCATTGGCGGCCCGTCGACGCTGGCCGACCTGCCTCCGGTGTTGCCGCCTGGTGTATCGGCCGCAGAACGCGAGAAAGTGGAACTCGCGCAACGGCAGGCGCGCCGCGCCCCACCCGTCGCCAGACCGACCGCCGCGCAAATGGAAGCCATGCTGGCGGCATCGCGCGCACGCTCGGGAAATTCGGGTAACGACTAGAGTGTCAAAAAGACCTCGGCGGTGGTGCCCCTGGCCCGACTTGAACGGGCACTTCTTGCGAAACTCGATTTTGAGTCGAGCGCGTCTACCATTCCGCCACAGGGGCTAAACCGTGACTGCCAGCAACTGGCTGCGCGCGGGCCTTAGCGGCTGCGCGCGCTTACTTCAACGCCTCGGCGATGAGCTTGTGCATCCGCGAGTGGATCGCGTCGTTCCCGGCCAGCACTCGCTCGTCGCAGATCGGCTGCGAGCGGCCGCGCCAGTCGGTTACAAAGCCGCCCGCCTCGCGCACCAACAGGCAGCCTGCCGCAGTATCCCACGGCGCGAGATCCGCCTCCCAAAATGCGTCGAACCGCCCCGCTGCAACCCACGCGAGGTCGAGCGAAGCGGCACCGAAGCGGCGGATCCCCGCAACCTGCGGGCCGACCGCATTGAGGATTTTGGACCACTCGCCAAAATCGCCATGACCGCCATAGGGCACACCCGTTGCGATCAGGCTCTCATCAAGGTGACGGCGCGCCGACACCCGCAACCGCCGATCCTGCAACCACGCCCCGCGCGTCTTTTCGGCCCAATAGCTTTCGTCGGTGATCGGCTGGTAGACGATCCCGGCGAAGACGTCGCCCCAGCCCCCGCCGCCCGGCTTGGGTTCCTGCGCGGCGATCGAGATCGCGAAGTGGGGCAAGCCGTGGAGGAAGTTCGACGTCCCATCGAGCGGATCGACGATGAAGCGCGGCTTGGCCGGATCACCCTCGATCGTGCCGCCTTCTTCCATCACGAAGCCCCAGTCGGGCCGGGCCGCGCGCAGCTCGTCCCAGATGGTCCGTTCGGACATCTGGTCCGCCTTGGACACGAAGTCCGAAGGCCCCTTGCGGCTGACTTGGAGGTGCTCGACCTCGCCGAAATCGCGGCGCAAGCGCTGCCCGGCCTTGCGGGCGGCTTTCTCCATGACGCGGATAATGCCGGAAAGCGTTGACATGGTGGGTTCAGCCCGCCTTGCCGACGTAGGTGCGCTCGTAAACGTCGACGATGATCCGTGTGCCGCTGCCGATGTGCGGCGGAACCATGACGCGCACCCCGTTGTCGAGGATCGCCGGCTTGAAGCTGGACGAGGCGGTCTGGCCCTTCACCACCGCGTCGGCCTCGACGATAGTCGCTTCGACCTGCTCGGGCAGCGCGACCGAGATCGGGCGTTCGTCGTACATTTCGAGCGTCACTTCCATGCCGTCCTGCAGGAACGCCGCGGCATCGCCGATGAGATCGGCGGGCAGTGTGATCTGCTCGTAGTTTTCCTGGTCCATGAACACGAGGGCGTCGCCATCGACGTAGAGGAACTGGAAATCCTTGGTGTCGAGCCGGACGCGCTCGATCGTGTCCTGACTGCGGAAGCGGACGTTGGTCTTGCGCCCGTCGATCAGATTCTTCATCTCGACCTGCATGAAGGCCCCGCCCTTGCCCGGCTGCGTGTGCTGGATCTTGGCAACTTTCCAGATGCCCTTTTCGTATTCGAGGATGTT
This sequence comes from Novosphingobium sp., assembly GCA_035543295.1. GTDB lineage: Bacteria > Pseudomonadota > Alphaproteobacteria > Sphingomonadales > Sphingomonadaceae > Novosphingobium. The sequence goes on along the minus strand of DASZZS010000016.1, from coordinate 289,463 downwards.
GCCGGGACGAATGTCCACGCCGCTGATCTTCATGGGGGATGCCTTAGCTGGGAAAGAGCGAATTCGCGGGAAGGCGCGCCCTTAGCGCGGTGCGCGCGATGCGGCAAGCTGTGCAACTGGCGGATGCGTTCATCGCCTGCTAAGTGCCGTATCGACATGAGGCTCAGGATGACCCCCGCACTGACCCTGCTCGCCGCGCTGGCGGCAAGCCCCTCGCTGGGCGCGCCCGGCGGACCGATCGCAACACTCCAGCTGGGTGACTATGTCTGCGAGCTACCCGGTGATGCTGGCGGTGTTGCGGGACACCGAGTGCAAGGGCAAGACTTCACGGTGGTCAATGCCTCAAGCTACGCCAATCCCACCGGCCGCGGCAGCTATTTGCTGACCGGCGATCAGGTGGTGATGACCAGCGGCCCCAAGAAAGGCCAGCGCTTCCACCGTGTGAGCGCCGCCTTCCTGCGGCTGGTGCAGGAAAGCGGCAGCGACAGCGAGTTGCGCTGCGTGCGGCAGGTCAGCAACAACCGTTAGGCTTCTTCCAGCGCGCGCTGCTTGGTCCGCACATAGGTCAACACCAGCAGTCCGACCGCTACGATGATGCCGATCCACGCGGCAGCCGGCGCGAAGCCTTCGCCCACGATCGCCAGCCGCGCCGGATCGCCGACTGCCCCGACCGCTCCGGCAAAAGCCAGCCCGAACAGGCTGTCGCCCACTACCAGCCCGGTGGCGAGCAGCACCCCGAGCCGGACGGTGAATTCGGGCCGTGCGGTCGTGGTGGCCATCCGGTTCCAGACGTGGCCGATCACCGTGCCGATCACGGTCGGCAGCACCAGCGTGACCGGCAGGTAGATCCCCATCGCCACCGCCAGCGGCGGCACCCGGGGCTTGCCCATGGCGCGCATGGTCTCGTCGAGCGCGACCACCGCGACGCCGATCCCCGCGCCGATGCCGACCAGGTCCCAGCGCATCGAGCCGCCCAGAACCCCCTGCGCGATCGCCGCAAACAGCGAGGCTTGCGGCGCGGCCAGCGCGTTCGGCCCAGCCCCCGGCGCTCCGGCAAACCCGAAGCTGGTAGCGAGCAGTTGCAGCACTGGCGGCAGCACCAGCGATCCCGCGATGACACCGATGATCAGCGCGACCTGCTGCTTCCACGGGGTCGAGCCGACCAGCTGCCCGGTCTTGAGGTCTTGCAGATTGTCATTGGCGACAATCGCGATGCCGAACACGAAGGACACGAGGAACAGCGCAAAAGCGATCAGCGGGGCACGGTTTTCCGGTCCGACCGAGCCGCCGAACAATCCCGCGATCAGCACCGAGGCAACCAGGATCGAGAGGATACCGACCCCTGAGACCGGGCTGTTCGAGGTGCCGACCAGCCCCGCCATGTAGCCGGTGACTACAGCGGTGAAGATTCCCACGACCACGATAAACACTACCGACAGCGCAAATACCGCCGGGATCGAACCGGCCAGCGGGCCGCCCTGCACGAAATCCCAAATCAGCCACAGGATCGGCCCGAACATCGCCGCGCTGACCCCCAAGACCCATCCGGCGGGCAGGTCGCGCTCGGTAAGCTCGATTGCCTCGCCAGCCTTGCGCGCCCGGGCGGTCGCAGCGATACCCGCCAGGCCGCGCATGATCGACCCCGCGATGCGCAGCAGCGCCCACAGCGCCGCAACCGCCATTGCCCCGGCCCCGACGAAACGGACCTGCTCGCCCAGGATCGTCGCCGCGACTTCCTCGGCCGGGCCGGGCAATCCGGCGCTCAGCACCGGCAACAGGATCAGCTTGCCGATCACCAGCCCGGTCAGCATCGCCATGCCTGTCGCCAGCCCGATCAAATGGCCGATGGCGAGCAATCCGAGCGACAAGGAACCCCCGAGCGTGCCCACCCCCGAGCCCAGCTTGAACACCTTGGCGACTTCGCCCGCCGCGACGCGCAGCGCGGTCAACAGGCCGAACCCGGCACCGGCCACAGCGCCCAGCACGATCGTCGCCAGCCCCGCCCGGTTTTCGCGCGCGCCTTCGGCATCGGCCATGCCGACGCGCAGGATTTCCGCTCCGGCGACGCCTTCGGGATAGGGCAAGTCGCTATCCACCACCAGCGCACGGCGCATCGGCACCGACAGCATGACGCCAAGCACCCCGCCGGTGGCACAGACCAGCATCGTTTCCCAATAGGGAATGCTGGTCCACCAGCCGACGATCACAAAGCCGGGCAGCACGAACACCATTGTCGCCACAGCGCCCGCCGCGCTGCCGATGGTCTGGACGATGTTGTTTTCGACGATTGTCGATCCGCCCAGCGTGCGCAGCACCGCCATCGAAATCACCGCGGCGGGAATCGCGGTCGAGAAGGTCAGCCCGACCCGCAGCCCGAAATAGACGTTGGCCGCGGTGAACAGGAAGGTCAGCAACCCGCCGACCACGATCGAGCGCAGCGTCAGTTCACGGCGGGAAAGTTCGGGCATCGCGTCCGCCTTTTTCGTTCGGGTTCACGCGGCTAGGCTCGCGGAAGTTCACAAAGTCGACAGGGTCCAGGAAAAGAAAAACCGCCCCGGATCACCACCATGGACTGAGTGTGGCACAGTAGTGCGGCGTAGGAAAGATGGGGGCTAGCGCGCAGTGAGCAAAGGATAGGGATTGATCACCACGGCAGGCTGGTACCATCTCGCCTGCGGGCTGGTCTGCAGGATCGCGAAGTGCAGATGCGGGGCCAGCGGATTGGCATTGCCGGTGAAGCCGACCGCGCCGATCATTTGTCCGCGTCCGACCGGCTGGCCCTCGACCAAACCCGGGGCATAGCGGTCAAGATGCGCGTAATAGTAGATCGTTCGCCGATCCAACGAGCGCTGATAGATCGTCAAGCCGCCCGCTTTCGACACAAACAGTTTTTCGACGGTGCCCGGCGCGGCGGCGAGCACCGGAGTGCCGAGCGGGGCCATGATGTCGATTGCATCATGCACGCGCGCGCCGTTTGCGCGGGCCTGCGTGAAGGTATCGGTTAGCTGGTCGGCACGGACGCCCTGCACCGGGATGATCAAGCCGCGATCCGGCGAATATGGACCGAGGTCGAGCTGCGAGGCGGCGGCGTCCGAAGGCTTGGCGAGCTGGCCCAGTCTGACCGGCGCGGCGCCCGGCACCCCACGCATCATCAGCGCGACCCAAACTACCGCCGCAAGGATCGCCAGCACCCCCAGAATTCGCAATCGTGCATGCCAGCTCAGCATGGACTACGCCTCAAACCGCACTTGGGTCTTCGCCGAGACCATCTGCGCAAGCCGCGCCGCATCCCAGTTGGTCAACCGCACGCAGCCGTGGCTTTCCGCACGCCCGATGGTTTCGGGATTGGGCGTGCCGTGGATGCCGTAATGCTCCTTGCTGAGATCGATCCACACCACGCCGACCGGCCCATTGGGGCCCGGCGGCAGCTTGGCCTTTTCGGCGCTCGCCTTGGCATCCCAGAACAGGTCGGGGTTGTAATGGAACGGCGGATTGTGCGCGGTACCGAGGATTTTCCAGTCGCCCAGCGGCAGCGGATCGTAGCGCGATCCCATCGTCGCAGTATAGACCGCAACGAGCTTGTCTGCCGTATCGAAAACTTTCATCGTGCCCTTGGCCTTGCTGACCACGATCCGCGCCGCGCTCGGCTGGGTCGAGCCGACGCCCAGCATGGCAAGCGTTGCGCGCCAATCTGCATCGGTCACCGACGCCGGATCGATCGCATCGCCGCCCACGTTGGGAACGCGGATTTGCTGACCTCCCTGAAAAATCGACCAAGGCCCGGGCTCCGGGGTGAATGCTTCGCCCGAAGCACTCGGCGTCGCGGTTGGCGAAGCGCTTGGGGTCGGCACGGCGTTGGCGGGCGCAGCAGCCATCCCCGCTGGCTTACCCTCCGGATTGAGTTCCTTGAGCACCGCGATGGTGGTGTGGAACCGTTCGGCCAGTTTCTCATCGAGCGAGGCGTATCCCAGCGCGGACATTTTGGCTTGGTCCTGCGGATCCTTGGGCACCGCATAGAATGGTCCCGCCGCAAAGTCTGCGGGAATGGTGACCACGCGCGTTGCCGGAATATTGGTCCACGCCTTAAGCGCATCATTGGTCGGCTGATCGAGTTTGCCGGTGACTGCCAGACTGTTCGCTTCCTGGAAGCCGGAGACCGCGTTGCGGGTCGATAGTCCTTCCTTGCCATCGACGACGCCGGGGGTGAAACCAAGCCGGTCGAGCACGACCTGCGCCTGCATCACCGGACGGGCGACCGGGTCGACGATATCCTCGCTCATCGCCGCGCCGCTGGCCGGGTCATGCGCGGCGAGCGGGTCAGGAGTTGCTGCGGCAGCCTGCTGGGTGGGTGCCTGCGAGGGTTGGGCCTGCCCCCCTCCCGTTCCCGCGTCGCAGGCGGCCAGCAGGACAATCGGCAAAGTCAAAAGTATCGCGCGCATCTCGGCTCCCCGGACGCTGGATGCGTCGTGTGGAAGCAGAACGTCTCAGCCCCAGGAAATATCCGGGTCGCGGCCTGCCTTGTCGATTGCCTCGTGGAACGCGCGCACCGCTTCAGCTTCATCGCCGGTCCACACCGCGCCCGAGACCGCAAGGAAATCGGCACCGGCCTCGACCAGCGGACCGCAATTGGCCGGGGTGATGCCGCCGATGGCGACGCAGGGCAGTTCGAAGATCGATTGCCACCAAGTCAGCAGTTCAAGCTCGGCGCGGTGTTCGGTGTGTTTGGTGTCGCTCGGAAAGAACGCGCCGAACGCGACATAATCCGCCCCCGCCTCGCCCGCTTCCATCGCGAGATGGCCGCTGGCGTGGCACGTGACGCCCACTTGGGCTTCGCGACCCAGCCTCGCGCGCGCATCGGCAACAATGCCGTCCGACTGACCAAGATGCACCCCGTCCGCGCCGAGCCGTTTGGCAAGGCTGATCGAATCATTGACGATGAATGCAACTTTGCGCTCGGCGCAGATCGCCTGCAATGGCTCGGCGAGCCGGGCGGCTTCGTGCTCGTCGATATCCTTGACGCGAAACTGGAAGGCGGCGACTTCGCCCGCATCGAGCGCGCGGGCGAGTCGGTCGGGAAAGGCCCCGCCGACATCGAGCGGCGAGATCAAATAAAGCTGGCAGAGTGCCTGTTTCTTGGCGGACATGGCCGCGTCCCTATCGCGCCCGCCAGGGTTCGCCAAGCATTCTGGAACCGTTCACGCAAATCGGTCATTGTGGGTGCATGAAACGCCTGATCCTGCTCGCCCTGCCGTTCGTTCTTTCTGGCTGCATCACCTATCACACCCAGTCCGACGGGATCACCCGCGCGCATCTGGGCGAAACGGTGGTGGTCGATGGGCCGCGAGTAACCCCGCTCACGGTGCTTGAGGACAGTCGCTGCCCGACCGGCGTGCAATGCGTCTGGGCTGGGCAAGTGCGGCTGACGGTACGGATCGACCTTGGCTCGGGCAGCCAGACTCGTGACCTGACCTCGGGCAAGCCCGAGCGCGTGGCCGATGGCACGCTCGAACTGGTCGAGGTGATGCCCGAAAGGAAGGCGGGCCTGCCGATCTACCCCGAAGACTACCGCTTCGGGTTCAAGTTTGCAGGCGGGCTTTAGCCGCTGATCGATCCGGCGTAGATCGCGTCGATCGCTTCGCCTAGCGCCCCGTCGAATTCATCCGCGCTCATCGGATGGCGCAAGTCTTCCAGCAGCGCGCGGCTGAAGCTGGCGATAATCCCCCGGTTTTTCGTTAGTTCGGCGCAAGCCTCGGCCCGCGCATAGCCACCCGAAAGCGCCACCACCTTGAGCACGCGCGGGTGATCGACCAGCACATCGAAGGTGCCGGGCACCACCGGCAGGCTGAGCTTGAGCATGACCTGCGCTCCGTTGTGTTCATCATCGAGCACTGCGAGCAACTCGTCGCGCAAAATCAGATCGCATTCGGCGCGCGTTTCGCTCTTGATGTTCACTTCGGGTTCGAGCATCGGCATCATCCCGTAGCCCAGTACTTCGGCAGCGACTTCGAACTGCTGGCGCACGATCGCCGCAATTCCCGCCGGATTGGCATGGTTGATTACCGAGCGTTCCTTGGTCCCGAACACCCCAAGCGCCTTGGCGCGCGGCAACAGCGTGGCCAGATCGGGGATCGGCCTCATCAGCTGGACCCCGTCCGCCTCGGCCTCAAGTCCCTTGTCGATCTTAAGGAACGGCACCACCCCGCGCTCGATCAGCGCGGCGGGGGTCGGCTTGCCATCGACCTGGCCGTCCATCGTCCGCTCGAACAGGATCGCGCCGATCACCTTCTCGCCGGTGAAGCAGGGCGAAGTGATGATGCGGGCGCGCATGTCGTGGATTAGGCCGAACATCGCCTCGTCGCCATCCCACGCGCCGTCCTCGATGCCATAGCCTGCGAGCGCCTTGGGGGTCGATCCGCCCGACTGGTCCAGCGCGGCGATGAACCCGTTCCCGGCGGCGATCTTGGCGGTCATTTCGGCGATGTTCATGGGTGCTCCGTGATACTTTATACGTATGTTGGGCGGCCCATAGCGAGCCACCGGCATGGCCGCAACTGCAGCTCAGCGTTGGAGGGCGACCACTCCCGGCAGCGCCTTGCCTTCCATCCATTCGAGGAAGGCACCGCCCGCGGTCGAGACATGGGTGAAATCGCCCGCCGCTCCTGCCAGATTGAGCGCGGCGACGGTATCGCCGCCGCCCGCCACCGACACCAGTGAGCCTTCGCGGGTCAGCGCGGCCGCAGTGCGTGCCAGCGCGACCGTGGCGGCATCGAACGGCGGGGTCTCGAACGCGCCAAGCGGCCCGTTCCACACCAGCGTACGGCAGGTCTTGAGGACATCGGCGAGCGCCTCGACCGCGGCGGGGCCGATATCGAGGACCATCTCGTCGGCAGCGACTTCGTGGACGTTGCAAATGCGCAAGCTTGGCGGATTAGCGGCGAATTCCTTCGCGACCACGACGTCATAGGGCAGATGCACGGTGCAGTCGGCCTTGTCGGCAGCGTCGAGAATGCCATCGCAGGTCGCGGCCAGATCATGTTCGCACAGCGACTTGCCGACATTCACACCGCGCGCCGCAAGGAAGGTGTTGGCCATCCCGCCGCCGATGATGAGGTGATCGACCTTGGTCACCAGATGCGTCAGCACATCGAGCTTGGACGAGACCTTGGCTCCGCCCACCACCGCCGCGACGGGCTTTTCGGGCTGGCCCAGCGCCTTTTCCAGCGCTTCGAGCTCGGCCTGCATCGAACGCCCGGCAAAAGCGGGCAGGACATGCGCCAGACCTTCGGTGGTGGCATGGGCCCGGTGCGCGGCGGAGAAGGCGTCGTTGACGTAGAAATCCGCGTTGGCGGCGATCGCCTTGACCAGCTCCGGATCGTTGGCTTCCTCGCCTGGCCAGAACCGCGTGTTTTCCAGCACTGCGATATCGCCCGGACGCAGGATGCCGACGGTCTGCGCGACCACCGGTCCGGCGATCTCGGGCACGAACATCACTTCGCGGCCCAGCACCGACTGGAGGCAATCGACCACCATCGACAGCGACAGGACCGACGAGCGTTCGCCCTTGGGCCGTCCGAAATGCGACAGCAGCAGCACTTTCGCCCCCGCATCCGCTAGCTCGAGGATCGTCGGCAGCGCGGCGCGCACCCGCGTGTCGTCGGTGACCGCCATTTCCTGCATCGGCAGGTTGAGGTCGACCCGGACCAGCGCGACCTTACCGGTCACATCGCCAAGATCGTCAAGCGTGCGGAATTTGGTCATTCAGAGCAGTCCGCCCATCACCCCGGCAGTGTCGACCATGCGGTTCGAGAAGCCCCATTCGTTATCGTACCAGCTGAGTACCCGCACCAGCTTGCCGTCAATCACCCCGGTTTCAAGGCTGTCGATGGTCGAACTGGCAGCGCAACCGTTGTAGTCAATCGACACCAGCGGTTCGTCCGAATAGGCCAGGACACCCTTCAGCGCGCCTTCGGAGGCGGCTTTAAGCAGCGCGTTGACTTCTTCCTTGGTGGTATCGCGCTTCGGGGTGAAGGTCAGGTCGACGACCGAGACGTTCGGCGTCGGCACGCGGATCGCCGAACCGTCGAGCTTGCCTTTCAGTTCGGGCAATACCTCGCCCACCGCGCGGGCCGCGCCGGTGGTGGTCGGGATCATCGACATTCCCGCGGCGCGCGCGCGGCGCGGATCTTCGTGGATCTGATCGAGGATTTTCTGGTCGTTGGTATAGGCGTGAATCGTGGTCATCAGCCCGCGTTCGATGCCGATTTCATCGTTGAGCACCTTGGCGAACGGCGCGAGGCAGTTGGTGGTGCAGGACGCGTTGGAAACCACCGTGTGTTCGGCGGTGAGCGTGTCATGGTTCACGCCGTAAACCACGGTCAGATCGACATTCTTGCCCGGCGCGGAAATCAGCACGCGTTTGGCCCCGGCGGCCAGGTGCTTTTCGCAAGATGCGCGGTCGGTGAAGAAGCCGGTGCATTCCAGCGCGATGTCGACGCCATTGGCCTTGTGCGGCAGGTTCGCCGGATCGCGTTCTGCAGTGACGTGGATGCGCTTGCCGTTGATGATCAAATCGTTGCCATCGACTTCGACCGTGCCACTGAAAGCGCCGTGGACGCTGTCACGCTTGAACAGCAGCGCGTTGGCCTTGGCGTCGGCAAGGTCGTTGATCGAGACCAGCTCGAGATCGTGGTCGGTCCGCGACAGGATAGCCCGGGCTACATTGCGACCGATCCGCCCGAACCCGTTGATCGCTACTTTCGTCGCCATGTAAAAAACTCCTGCTAAACGCCTAATTTGGCTTTGATTTGTGGAATTATTGCTTCGACAGTGAAGCCGAAATAGGGGAACAAATCACTATCCGGCGCGGACAGACCGAAGCGGTCGATCCCGATCGTCAGCCCGTCGCGACCGACATATTTGTGCCAGCCCATCGTGGTGCCAGCCTCGATCGAAACCGTCGACACATTGTGGGGGATTACATCGTCGCGCCAAGCGCGGTCCTGCGCTTCGAACAGTTCCCAGCACGGCATCGAGACGACGTCCGCGCCGATGCCCTCGCTCTCCAGCGCCTGTGCCGTCGCCACCGCGAGCTGCACCTCAGAACCCGTGGCCAGCAGGACCACCTGACGCGGCGCATCGGCTGCAACGAGGCGGTACGCACCCTTGGCCGAGAGATTCGCCGCCGCCGAATCGCGCAAGCCGGGCAGGTTCTGGCGGGTGAGCGCCAGCACGCTGGGGCCATCGCTGCGCCCAAGCGCCAGTTCCCAGCATTCGGCGGTTTCCAGCGCATCGGCGGGGCGCATCACCCACAGATCGGGAATCGCGCGGAGCGAAGCGACATGCTCGATCGGCTGGTGGGTCGGGCCGTCCTCGCCCAGCCCGATGCTGTCATGGGTCAGCACATAGACGACATGCGCCTTCTGCAAGGCCGAAAGCCGGATCGCGTTGCGGCAATAGTCGGAAAACACCAGGAACGTGCCGCCATAGGGTGCGATCCCGCCGTGCAGCGCCATCCCGTTCATCACCGCGGCCATGCCGAACTCGCGAATCCCGTAGTAAATGTAGCGCCCGCCGTAATCGGCGGCTGTCAGCGGCGGGGTTGAGGGGGTCTTGGTGTTGTTCGAACCGGTCAAATCGGCCGATCCGCCGATCATCGCCGGGACAGCGGCGGTCAGCACGCCCAGTGCATTCTCGCTCGACTTGCGGGTGGCGAGCTTGGGCTTGTCGGCGGCGAGACCGGCTTTGTATTCGGCCCAGCCGGTCAGCGCCGGCAAAGTCCCGGCCATGCGCGCGGCAAATTCGGTGCCGCGCGGATCGGCTGCGCTGCGCGCGGTCCAATCCTTGTGCGCCGCCACGCCGGAAGCCCCAAGCGAGTGCCAATCGGCGAGGATATCGGCGGGAATTTCGAACGGCGCGGCGGTCCAGCCCAGCTCGATCCGCGCGGCAGCAACTTCGTCCGCGCCCAGCGCGGCCCCATGCACGCCCGAGCCGCCCTGCTTGTTGGGCGCGCCCTTGCCGATGATCGTCCGGCACGAAACCAGCGAGGGGCGGCCATCGGCCGCCGCCGCTGCCAGTGCGCGCTCGACATCGGCAAAATCGTGCCCGTCGCAGTCTTCGACATGCCACCCGGCGGCCTTGAAGCGCGCGGCGACATCTTCGTCGGTTGAAAGCGCGGTCGAACCGTCAATGGTGATCTTGTTGTTGTCCCACAGCACGATCAGGCGACCGAGCTTGAGATGCCCGGTAAGCCCGATCGCCTCGTGGCTGATACCTTCCATCAGGCAGCCATCGCCCGCGACAACCCAGGTGCGGTGATCGACCAGCGCATCGCCGAACTCGGCGTTGAGGTGACGCTCGGCGAGCGCCATGCCCACTGCCATCGCCAGCCCCTGCCCCAGCGGGCCGGTGGTGCATTCCACCCCTTCGATCTCGAAGTTCTCGGGGTGGCCCGCGCAGGGGCTGTGCAATTGGCGGAAGTTGCGGATGTCATCCATCGTCGGCGCGGCATAGCCAGTCAGGTGCAGCAGCGAGTAGATCAGCATCGAGCCATGCCCGGCCGAGAGCACGAAGCGATCGCGATCGGGCCATTTTGGTGCGGCGGGATCGAATTTGAGGAACTTCGAATAGAGCACGGTGGCGACATCGGCCATGCCCATCGGCATGCCGGGGTGCCCGCTGTTGGCCGCTTGGACCGCGTCCATCGATAGCGCCCGGATTGCGTTCGCCATCGGCACCAGACGCGAGGGATCAAGGCTCATTTATGCGGGCTCCCGGAAGGGCGGTCGATGGGGCGGTCGATTCGACGCGGCTTCCTTTGCGGACCCGCCGCCCCCCGTCAAGCGCGGGTCCGTCAGGGTTGGCCAGCAGCTATCCGCCACACTGTGGGAAGTTCGGCAGCCAAGGCTTTGCGCGTCGCCGCTTTTGCGCTAGCCATGCGTCATGGATGGGGACCGCACGACACGCGCATGGGCGCGGATCGACGCCGCACTGGCGCGGATCGAAAGCGCGGCGCGTCGTCCTGCCAGCCAAACCGACGCAGATTCCAACGTCGCTGCGCGCCATGCCAAGCTGAAGCAGGCAGTCGCACACTCGCTGCGCCAGCTTGATGAGCTGATCGCGGGAGGCGGGGCATGAGCAATGTCACGCTGACCATCGCCGGCCGCGACTATGCGGTGGCCTGCGCCGAGGGCGAGGAAGCGCATGTTACGCGGCTGGGCGCGATGATCGACAGCAAGCTCGAGGCGATGGGCGGGACCACCACGCAGGGCGAAACGCGCACCTTGCTGTTTGCCGCGCTGTTGCTGGCGGATGAGCTTCATGAGCTGAAAAGCGGAGCCGCGCCCGCCTTCGCTCCGGCATCCGGCCCGGCTCCGGATCATGCCGACGCGCTTGAGCGCATCGCCGCCCGGCTCGAAAGTTGTGCCTCCGCCCTTGAGGGCTGAGACTATAGCGCCTAGATAGGGCACGACGGGTACTGCCCGGTACGAACCGACAGATATCCCTGAGGCTATAAGCAATCCTATGGGGGCTGTCCCTGGTTGGACCCTGGTCCGGCACACACGGTTCCCACCTGACGTGAACGCGTCGGTGGATTTCCCCGGCAACGACCCATGGTGGTCCCGTCACCGATTTTGCAAGAGGCCCGCGTGACCGAGAAACAGGAGTTGCGCGCGAAATTGCGAACGATCCGGCGCGAATATGTCTTCGCGCTGCCCGAAGCGATGCGCGGGCTGGTGTTCCACCGGCCGCCCGCATCGCTCGCGACGCTGATGCCCGAAGGCACGCTGGTCGGGCTGTATCACGCGACCGAATTCGAAGCGCCGACCGCAGCCTATGCGAGGTGGTTCTTCGAGAATGGCCGAAACCTCGCCCTGCCCTGGTTTGCTGAACGCGGCAGCCCGATGATTTTTCGCAGCTGGGACAATCCGTTCGACGACGATACGCTGGTTGTCGGGCCCTATGGCGCGTTGCAGCCCGCTGCCGATGCCGAGGAAGTCGTGCCCGCCGCCGCATTCGTCCCGTTGGTGGGTTTTACCGCCGAGGGCCACCGGCTGGGCCAGGGTGGTGGCCATTATGACCGCTGGGTGGGCGAGCACCCGGGCGTTCGCTCGATAGGGCTGGGTTGGGATTGCCAGCAGGTCGATGAGCTGCCGGTCGAGCCGCATGACCGACCGCTGGCGGCGGTGGTTACACAGACGCAGCTTTATGAGGGCGCAGCCTGATGCGCACCGAACCTACCTGGCGCATCCCGGTGGGGCTATTGCTGCTGGTGGCAGTACTGCTGCTCTATGCGCTGCTGGTCGCGGTCGTCGCCGCGCCATTGCTGAACACCTGGCCCGTGCTGGTGCAGGTGCCAGTCTATCTCGTGCTCGGGCTCGTCTGGCTACTACCCCTGCGGCGCTTCATGATCTGGATGGAAACCGGCCGCTGGCGCTAGGGCGCGACGGACTGCTGGTCAGCCTTACCGCAAACGGGAAAGACCTCAGCTTCAGCCAGGTTCAGTGAGTAAATCCCCAAGTGGCGCGAGTGACGGGACTTGAACCCGCGACCTTCGGCGTGACAGGCCGACGCTCTAACCAACTGAGCTACACCCGCGTATCTTGAGCGCGCACCCCTTGGGGAGCCGCGCCACTAAGGCAGTGCGCCTAGGCTGTCAACCGGACATCCCGGCGCTGCGGGCAAACGCCCTGAAACTACCGAACCGCCCGTTTTCCAACGCGCGCGGAGCCAAATTTGGTCCCTCTGCAAACGGTGGTTAACCATTCTTTTGCCTGTCTCTGCGAAAAGGACGGCTGGAATTCCGCAACTGCCGGAACAGGGGCCATCAAGTGACACTTCGCCGCTTCGCCGGACTTGGCATTTGCCTTGCCGCGCTCGCTTTGCCGGGAGCCGCATGGGCCCAGCCCGCCGTCTCGCTCGACAGCGCGGTCTACGTCGAACGCCCCAGTGAAACAGGCCGCAGCCTTGAGCCTGTCGACCGTCTCGCCCGCGGTGATCGGGTGGTTTACATCGTCACCTGGTACAAGTTCGGCGGCCAGGGCGGGTTCACCGTCACCAACCCCCTGCCCCGCAGCGTCGCCTATCAGGGCAGCGCCAACGATGACGAGGAAGTCTCGGTCGATGGCGGCAAAAGCTGGGGTCGCCTTGGCGCGCTGCGCATCGCGGGTCGCTTGGCCGCTCCCGACGACGTAACCCATGTGCGCTGGCGGGTTGCCGCCTCACGCGCGGCGAGTGGTTCGGGCCGGATCGCCTATAGCGCGGTGGTGCGCTAGCAGTTTTCATACTTCCAGTTGCGCTTTTTGCCCTCGGCGATCCATTCGGTCCCCTGCGCGATGCGACTGGCGCGGGTTTTCACCCGTTTGGCCTCGGTCACCCACTCAAGATATTCGCGCTGCGCCGAGGGTGAGAAGCCATCGAAATTCGCCCGCGCCGCTGCCACGTCGAGCGCAGCCGCGAAATCATCCGGCATGGCGATCTCCGCCTTGGGCGCGCGCGGCGCGGATTTGGGCTTGAGCGCGGTGCCTTCCAGGTCGACCCGGGCCTTGGCGTCGAGCAGCTTGGCGGCAAGATCGGCGTCGGCGGGCAGCTCGGACATCTGGGTGATCTTGCCATATTGGCCCATCGCGTCACCCTGGCGGCCATCGCCGTGGATCATCACCGCCATATGCGCCTTGAACGCCGCGAACCCGGCAAGGTTCTTACCCCTGTAGACGAAGTGCGGCATGCTCCATTTGAGCGTCTCGTCGAGGTCCGGGATCGTCGCGTGGACCACCGACCGAACATGCGTCATGATCGGCCGGGCAAAGGGTGCGGCCTTGGCGATATAGGCATCGATGCGCGGGTCTTGTGCCATCGCTTCCCCTCCTCGGGTCAATCCGCCAGCAGCAGCACCGGCGTTTCGATCAGCTTCCTCACCGCCTGAATGAAGCTTGCCGCGTCCCATCCGTCAACCACGCGGTGATCGCAGCTGATCGAGATGTTCATCAGCTTGCGCTTGGCGATCCGCTCGCCGCCCATCCCGTCGGGCACGAACATCGGGCGCTCGACAATCCGGTTGGGGCCGATGATCGCCACTTCGGGCCGGTTGATCACCGGGGTGGTGGCCACACCGCCCAACGGTCCGAGCGAGGTGATCGTCAGTGTCGAGCCGGACAATTCGTCCGATTTGGCACTGCCATCGCGGGCAGCATTGGCCAAACGCACGATCTCGCGCGCCAGCTGCCACAAATTCTTGTCCTGCGCATCGCGGATTATCGGGACCATCAGCCCGCCGTCGGTCTGGGTCGCCATGCCGAGATGAACGGAACCGTGGCGTGAGACGATATTGGCTTTGTCGTCGTAGCGTGCGTTGATCATCGGAAAGTCGGGCACTGTGCGGCAGATCGCGCTGATCAGCAGCGGCAGCATGGTCAATTTGGGGCGATCCCCGCGCGCTGTATTGAGCTGCGCGCGCAGTTCCTCCAGCGCGGTAACGTCGCATTCCTCGACATAGGAGAAGTGCGGGATGTTACGCTTGGCGGCCGCCATGTTTTCCGCGATCCGACGACGCAGGCCGATAATCTTGATCACCTCGTCCGCGCGCTTGCCGCCGGGTGCACGGTGGGTACCGTTGTAGGACAGGAACGCGTCGAGATCGGCATGGCGCAGACGGCCATCTTCGGCGGGTTTCACTTGGGCCAGGTCGATCCCGAGTTCCTTGGCGCGAGCGCGGACTGCTGGGCTGGCGAGGACTTTGCCTCGCTGGGCGGATGGAAGCGCAGGTGATTGGCCTTCGACCGCCTTCGGCTCGACAGGCTCAGCATGAATGGGTTTGGAGGCAGGTTGAGCCTGAAGACTTGCCACATCCCCCGCATCGGGATTCTCCGCGTCGATCCGCGCTTCGACCGCAGCCTTGGACCCCGGAGTCGCCGCCTCATTTCCCTCACCCTCGGTCTCGATCACCACCAGCGCCGAGCCGATCGCGATCACATCGCCGACTTCGCCCGCGACCTCAATCACAGTGCCGGTCACCGGGCTTTCCATCTCGACCGTGGCCTTGTCGGTCATCATATCGGCGACGCGGCCGTCTTCCTCGATCCGTTCGCCGACCTTGACGTGCCATGCGACTATCTCCGCTTCGGCGATGCCTTCGCCGATATCGGGGAGGTTGAAGGTGTATTTGCCCATCGTCTTACGCTCTCAATAGCCGGTCGATTGCTTCACCGATGCGGACCGGACCGGGGAAATATGCCCATTCAAGGCTGTGCGGATAGGGGGTATCGAAGCCGGTAACGCGTTCGATCGGGGCTTCGAGGTGGTAGAAGCAGCGTTCCTGGACCAGCGCGGAGAGCTCCGCACCGAACCCGGAAGTGCGCGTCGCTTCATGCACGATCAGGCATTTTCCGGTTTTCTCGACAGACTTTTCAATGGCCTGGATGTCGAGCGGAACCAGCGTGCGCAGATCGATGATTTCGGCATCGACACCCTTTTCGCGCAGCACCGCCTCGGCGACATGGACCATCGTGCCATAGGCCAGCACGGTCAGCGCCTCGCCCGCGCGCACGATCCGTGCCTTGCCTAGCGGGACGGTAAAATAGCCCTCGGGAACTTCGCTGTCGGGGTGCTTGCTCCACGGCTCGACCGGTTTGTCGTAATAGCCGTCGAACGGGCCGTTGTAGATCCGCTTGGGTTCGAGGAAGATCACCGGATCGTCATCTTCGATCGCGGCAATCAGCAAGCCCTTGGCATCGTGCGGAGTTGAGGGAATGACGGTCTTGAGCCCCGCGACATGCGTGAACAGCGCCTCGGGCGACTGGCTGTGCGTTTGCCCGCCGAAGATCCCCCCGCCAAACGGCGAGCGTACCGTCAGCGGCGCGATGAACTCGCCCGCCGAACGATAGCGCAACCGCGCTGCCTCGGAGATCAACTGGTCCATTCCGGGATAGATGTAATCGGCAAACTGGATTTCGGGAACCGGGCGCAGGCCGTAAGCCCCCATCCCCACGGCCGCGCCGATGATCCCGCATTCGTTGATCGGCGTATCGAACACGCGGTTCTTGCCAAACTTCTTCTGGAGGCCGCCGGTGGCGCGGAACACTCCGCCGAAATAGCCGACATCCTCGCCGAAGATCACAACATCGGGGTCGCGCTCCAGCATGACGGCGAGCGCATCGTTGATCGCCTCGATCATGTTGATCCGGCGGGTCGTGGTCCCGGTCTTGCTCACGACTCGATCCACCCCGGCCACTTGGTTTCGCGCTCGCGGATTGCCTGCTCGGCCTGCTCTTCGAGGTGCCATGGCAGTTCCTCGTAGACGTCTTCGAACATGGTGTGGAACGGATGGTGCAGACCGTGGCCGAGGATACCGTTGGCTTCGGCGGCCTTGGTCGCCGCCTTGACCTCGTTCGCCAGCTCGAGGTCCATCGCCGCGTGCTGCTCGTCCGACCATTCGCCCAGCGCAATCAGGTGACACATCAGGCGGTTGATCGGATCGCCCAACGGCCATTCCTCGCGCTCCTGCGCCGAGCGATACTGGCCCGGATCGTCGGAGGTCGAATGGCCCTCGGCACGGTAGGTGAAATGCTCGATCATGGTCGGCCCGCCATTCGCGCGTGCACGGTTGGCCGCCCAGCGCACCGCAGCATAAACCGCCAGCGCATCGTTCCCGTCGACCCTTATGCCTGCCATGCCGTAGCCGACTGCGCGGCTGGCGAAGGTCGCGCGCTCGGCCCCGGCAAAACCCGAAAAGCTCGAGATCGCCCACTGGTTGTTGACCACGTTGAGGATCACCGGCGCATTGTAGACCGTAGCGAAGGTCGCGGCGGCGTGGAAGTCGCTCTCCGCGCTCGATCCCTCGCCGATCCAGCTCGCCGCGATCCGCGTGTTGCCTTTGATCGCGCTGGCCATCGCCCAGCCCACCGCCTGCGGGTATTGCGTGGCCAGATTGCCGCTGATCGTGAAGAAGCTGTGCTCGCGGCTCGAATACATGATCGGCAGCTGACGGCCCTTGAGCTTGTCCGCGCGATTCGAGTAGATCTGGTTGACCATCTCGACCAGCGGATAACCGCGGGCGATCAGGATGCCCTGCTGGCGATAGCTGGGGAACACCATATCATCGGCCGCCAGCGCGAAGGCCGATGCGACCGAGGTCGCCTCCTCGCCAGTGCACTTCATGTAGAAGCTGGTCTTGCCCTGGCGCTGGCCGCGATACATCCGGTCGTCGAACGCGCGGGTCAGCGCCATCACGCGCAGCAACCGGCGCAGTGTTTCGGGATCGAGCCGCGGGTTCCATGGCCCGACCGCGTTATGCTGGTCATCGAGCACGCGGACCAGGTCGGTGCACAGCGGATTGGTCTCAACAGCCGGACAATTCTCATCCGGGCGTGGCTGTTCGCCAGCAGCGGAAATCTGGAGGTCCGAGTAATCCACCACATCCCCGGGACGGTATTTCGGCTCGGGCACGTGCAGCGACAGAGGCGGCAGATTGCCGCGCTTGGCCTTGGTAGTTGCAGGCCGCTCGGCCATTTTCGCGCTCTCCCGCTTCCGCTGGCTGGGAAGCATTATTCTACACGGGCGATATAATATTTCAATCGCGCTGCATCGTCAACTACACCGCGACGGCCGCCGCGATAGGTGCCTGAGGCGCGTAATCGCCAACCGCGAAGTCCTCGATCCGGTAATCGAAGATCGAAGCAGGCTGGCGCAGGATTTCCATCCGCGCCTGCCCAGCAGGGGTCCGGCTGAGTTGTTCCTCGACCAGCGGGGCATGATTGAGATAGAGGTGAACGTCGCCCCCCATCCACACCAGCTCGCCCGGCTCCAGCCCGCATTGCTGCGCCAGCATCCGGATAAACAGCGCCGCGCTCCACGCATTGAAAGCAAACCCCAGCCCGAGATCGCAACTGCGCTGGTAGAGCAGGCCCGACAGCTTTCCGTCCGAGACGTGGAACTGGTAGGTCTTGTGGCACGGTGGCAACGCCATCTGCGAAAGCTCGGCAACGTTCCAGCCCTCGACAATATGGCGGCGACTGCCGGGATTTGTGGTCAGGCTTTCAACCAGCCCGGCGATCTGGTTCACACCCTGCTCGCGTTGGCGGAACAGGCCCTCGCCCGCGGGCTCATAAACCGGCCAATCGACCCACTGCTTGCCATAGACCGGGCCGAGATCGCCCCAGCGCTCGGCAAAATTCGCGTCCTCGACAATCCGGTGCGAGAACGCCTCACGGGTGATCTCCTCGCCGTTCTCCTTGCGGTAGCGCTCAAGCGGCCAGTCGGTCCAGATCTGCACCCCCTGAGCGCAGAGCGAGCGGATATTGGTATCGCCGGTCAGGAACCACAAGAATTCGCGCGTTGCGGTCTTCCAATAGACCCGCTTGGTGGTCAGCAGCGGCATCTGCCCGTCGGAGAGATCGAAGCGCAATTCCGCCCCGAATACCGAGCGGGTGCCGATGCCGGTGCGGTCGATCCGCTCGTCCCCTTGCTCCCAGATGCGGCGCATCAGATCAAGGTATTGCCACTCCCAATGCGGCTGCGCGGGAGAATCGGAAAGGGTCGGAGCAGTGGCCATGATCGGACCCTAAACCCGCTTGCCACCCCGGACAACGCCCCCTATAGGCCCGCTCCTGCCTCGCCCTTCCCCGGAAGGGTGAACGATCGGTCGGGGAATAGCTCAGCCTGGTAGAGCACTGTCTTCGGGAGGCAGGGGCCGGAGGTTCGAATCCTCTTTCCCCGACCAAATCGCTCCCAACGCGGGATTTCTGGAAACCATCGCGGGCCTTGTGCTTTTACTGTCAATATCGCCGCAGGGCGGCAGCGACAGGAGCATATCATCATGGCCGACGAAACCTACACCGACGCAATCGCCCTGCTGAAGGCCGACCACCGCAAGGTCGAAGGGCTGTTCGCGAAGTTCGAAAGCGCCGGCGACGGATCGAAGCAGAAAATCGCCGAGCAGATTTGCACCGAACTCAAAATTCACGCCACGATCGAGGAAGAAATTTTCTACCCGGCGCTCGATGGCAAGATCGACGAGGATCTGCTGAGCGAAGCCTATGTCGAGCACGACGGTGCCAAGGTGCTGATCAATGATATCATGGCCGGCGGACCCGACGACGAGTTCTACGACGCCAAGGTCAAGGTGCTGTCCGAGGAAATCGAACATCACGTCAAGGAAGAAGAAATGCCCAAGGAAGGCATGTTCGCGCAGGCGCGGGATACCGATGTCGATCTGGTCGCGTTGCTGCAGCCGATGTTGGCTCGCAAGGATGAATTGACTGCGAAGGCGGACAGCGAAGGGCTTCCGCCCGCTGAGCTCATCACGGTGCAGGCAGTCTAACCGCCGCGCAGCAATTGCACGCCCCAATCGCGCTCGAACAAATAGAGCAGCAGCCGCGCCGCTTCGCCGCGCGGACTCGCCAGCCCGCCGTCGCGTTCGATCAGAAGTCGCGCATCGTCGTGCGCGATAGGCAAAAGTCGCGTGATCTGCTCGAGGCTGGCGACACGGAACGGCGTATCGCCCGACTGGCGCGTGCCGAGCAACTCACCCCCGCCGCGCAGCCGCAAGTCCTCTTCGGCGAGCAGGAAGCCGTCCTGAGTTTCGCGCATTAAAGCGAGCCGCTCGCGCGCGGTCTCGCTCAGTGCTTCACCGCGCAGCAAGAGGCAGACCGACTTGCCCTCGCCGCGCCCGACCCGCCCGCGCAGCTGATGCAATTGGGCGAGGCCGAAGCGCTCGGCCTGCTCGATCACCATCAGCGTCGCGCCCGGCACATCGACCCCGACTTCGATCACCGTGGTCGCCACCAGCAGCTGCGCCTCGCCGCGCGCAAACCGTTCCATCGCGGCGTCCTTGAGCTCGGGCCGCAGCTGGCCGTGGATCAGCACGACAGTGTCGCCGAACCGCTCCTTGAGCACTGCATAGCGCGCCTCGGCAGCGGCGATGTCCTCGGTCTCGTGTTCGCGGACCATCGGGCAGACCCAATAGGCTTGCCCGCCGCTCTCAACATGCCGCGCCACCGCGCCGGTGACATCGCCGATCCGCTCGATCGCCACCACGCGCGTGTCGATAGCCTGTCGGCCCGGCGGCATCTCGTCGAGTCGGCTCATGTCCATCTCACCATATTGGGCCAAGGTCAGCGTGCGCGGGATCGGGGTGGCGGTCATCGCCAGGCAATGCGGGGTGCGCTTACCCTTTTGGGTGAGCATTAGCCGTTGCCCGACCCCGAAGCGGTGCTGCTCGTCGATCACCACCAGCGCGAGGTGCTTGTAGGCGACCGCATCCTGGAAGATCGCGTGGGTGCCGATGAGGATATCGATGCTGCCATCGAGCAGCCCCATCAGGATCGATTCGCGCGGACGGCCCTTGTCGCGGCCGGTGAGGATCGCAATCGTCACCCCGGTGCCTGCCGCGAGCCGGGTGAGCGTTTCATAGTGCTGGCGTGCAAGGATTTCGGTGGGCGCGAGCAGCGCCGCTTGCGCGCCTGCTTCGACCGCGATCAGCATCGCTTCGAGCGCGACCACGGTCTTGCCCGAGCCGACATCGCCCTGCAGCAGCCGCAGCATCGGCGCGCCCTGCGCCATGTCCCCCGCGATCTCGCCAATCGAGCGCTGCTGCGCGCCGGTCAGCCCGAACGGTAGCGTCAGCTTCGCACGCAGGTGCTCGTCGCCCTGCAGCGGCGTCCCGCTGCGCGCCTTGTTGGCGTTGCGCACCAGCATCAGCGCAAGACTGTTGGCGAGCAATTCGTCATAAGCGAGCCGGTCGCGCGCGGGCTCGTGCTCGCCCTTATGCGCCAGCGCGAGCGCATCGCGCCAATTGGGCCACTGAAGCTTGTCCATCAGCCCCGGCTCGATCCATTCGGGCAGATCGGGGACCGAATCCAGCGCCTGCGCCACCAGCGTTGCCGTTCGGCTTTGGGTCAGTCCTTCGGACAGCGGATAGACCGGCTCGACCAGAGTTCCGAGCGCCGCGCCGCTCGCTTCGGCGACATGATCGGGATGGACGATCTGCAGCATCTGCCCGAACTGGTCGAGCCGCCCCGCGATCCAGCGTGGCTCGCCCAGCGGCAGCTGCTTCTTGGCCCAGCCGCCGTTGCGCCCGAAATAGGTCAGCGAGCAGATGTTGCCCACCGCATCCGCCGCGAGGATGCGGAACGGCCCGCGCCCGGCCGAGCTGCGGTATTCGGTGGGGGTCAGCTGCACCACGATCTGCTCGCCGGTGCTCGCCTCATCGAGGTTGGCGACAGCGCGGCGCTGCACGAAACGATCGGGCAGATGATAGATGAAATCGCGCACCCGCGTCAGCCCCAGCTTCTCCAGCGGGCGCGCCAGCCCCGGCCCCACGCCCTTCAGGCTGTCGGCAGCGACGAACAGGGGATTGAGGCGATCGGGGCGCATGCACGGGCTATAGCGACGGATGCGGCTTGCTTCCAAGCCCTGGCTCGCATACCCGCGCCGCCATGTCCGACAGCGATCGCCGCAAGAAACTCCGCTTCCGCGCCTGGCATCGCGGCACGCGCGAGGCGGATTATATGATCGGCTGTTACTTCGACCGCTTCCAAACCGAATGGGATGCAGCCGCGCTCGACTGGTTCGAACGGCTGCTCGATGAGGAAGACGGCGACGTGATGGCTTGGGCGCTGGGCACGCAGGCGATCCCGCCCAAATACGCCGGGGCGCTGATGGAAGCGATGCAGCGCCTCGATTACGTCGACGTTCCCCACTGAGCGGGTGGCCCGCGCGTCGTTCGACAGGCTCACCGCGAACGGCTAAGGGACCAATCCAATCCCCACACCCCGCTCAGCCTGAGCTTGTCGAAGGCCGCGCGGGGCGTCTGCCCATGCGTGTTTGATGCCTGACCTCTCGAAGATTTTCTCTGCCAAATCACCGCTGACCCTCGCCACAATCGCGCGCGGGGCGCAGCCGCTGGTGCTGGCCGATCTGGCGCGGGCGGCCAAGTGCCGCGCGGTGTTCATCGCGCCCGACGAAGCCGCGATGCGCAGCATCAGCGAAGGCGCCGCGTTCTTTGCGCCCGAGCTTGAAGTGATCGAATTCCCCGCGTGGGACTGCCTGCCATACGATCGGTCCAGCCCCGCGCTGTCAGCCAGCGCGCGGCGCCTGTCCGCGCTGCACCGGTTGCAAACGGTACCTAAGGGTCCCCAGCTGCTGCTCACCACGATCAACGCGGTGCTCCAGCGGGTGCAGACCCCGTTCCGCATCCGCGAATCGGTGCGACTGCTCAAGCCGGGCATGGAGATCGGCCGTGAAGCGCTGATCGGGCTGCTCCAGCGTCAGGGCTATTCGCGCAGCGACACGGTGGTCGATGCGGGCGAATATGCGGGGCGCGGCTCGATCTTCGACGTCTATCCCTCAGGGCTCGATCAGGGCCTGCGGCTCGACTTTTTCGGCGACGAGCTGGAGACGCTGCGGCTGTTCGATCCCAATAGCCAGCGCTCGACCGGGACGGTGGGCGAGCACTTGCTGCTGCCCGCCAGCGAGGCGCTGCTCGATGACGAAACCGTCAAACGCTTCCGGAGCCGCTACCGCGAGATGTTCGGGGCCAATGCCACCTCCGACCCGCTCTATGCCGCAGTCAGCGACGGACGGCGGCTGGCGGGGATGGAGCACTGGCTGCCGCTGTTCGAGGACCGGCTGGTCACGCTGTTCGACCATCTGGCGAAGGATGATTTGATGGTCATCGACACCGGCGCTTTGGGCGCAGCGGACGAGCGGCTGACCGACATCGCCGATTACTATGCGGCCCGGAAGGACAGCTCTGCCAAGGCGCAAGGCAGCTACCGCCCGCTCGAACCGCGCGAACTCTACCTCGCCCGCGACGAATTCGATGCGACGATGGTCGGCTGGCCGGTCCACCGCGCCGACCCCTTCGCCAAGCCCGATGGCGCGACGGTGGTCGATTTCGGGTTTAGCTCAGGCCGCGATTTTGCGCCCGAGCGTGCGCGTGGCGACAATATTTACGAAGCCGCCGCAACCTACCTCACCGGCGCGGCCAAGCGCGGCAAGAAAACCGTGATCGCCGCCTACACCACCGGCAGTCGCGCGCGCATTGCCGCGATTCTGGGCGAGGCGGTCAAGCCCGTCCCGGTGATGGCCGACAGTTGGCAGGAGGCGCTGGGTCTTGCCGCCAAAGGCGCGCCGGTCGCGGTGGTGCTGCCGCTCGAAACCGGCTTCGCCAACGACGAGCTCGAGCTGGTTACCGAGCAGGATATCCTCGGCGACCGGCTGGTGCGCCGCAAGAAGCGCAAGAAAAGCGCCGATGCGTTCCTCGCCGAGCTATCCGCGCTCAATCCGGGCGACCTCGTGGTCCATATGGATCACGGCATCGGCCGTTACGAGGGCCTCCGGTCGATCCCCGTCGGCAAGAGCCCGCACGATTGCGTGATGCTGACCTATGCGGGCGGCGACAAGCTCTACGTGCCGGTCGAGAACATCGACGTGCTCAGCCGCTATGGCAGCGACAGCGAACTGGTTGGGCTCGACCGGCTGGGCGGCGAGGCATGGCAGAAGCGCAAGAGCCGCCTCAAGGAACGCATCCGCGCGATCGCGCATGAATTGCTCAAGACCGCGGCGCTGCGTGCGCTGCGGCAGGCCCCCGCGCTGCTCCCCGACGCCAGCTTCGCGCCGTTCGTCGACCGCTTCCCGTGGGAAGAGACCGACGATCAGGAGCGCGCGATCGAGGACGTGCTGCAAGACCTCGCCGCCGGGCGGCCGATGGACCGGCTGGTCTGCGGCGATGTCGGCTTCGGCAAGACCGAGGTCGCTTTGCGCGCCGCCTTCGTCTCCGCGATGGCCGGGCAGCAGGTTGCGGTGGTCGCGCCGACAACGCTGCTCGCGCGCCAGCACTTCAGCAATTTCACCGAGCGGTTCGCGGGTTTCCCGCTGAACGTCGGTCGCCTCTCGCGCCTCGTCCCCGCCAAGGAAGCGAGCGAAACGCGCGACAGGCTGGCTGATGGTACGATGGACGTGGTGATTGGCACGCATGCGATCCTCTCAAAACAGGTCAGCTTCAAGGAGCTCGGCCTGGTGATCGTCGACGAGGAGCAGCGCTTCGGCGTCACCCACAAGGAAAAGCTCAAGCAGCTGCGCGCCGATGTCCATGTGCTCACGCTCACCGCCACGCCGATCCCGCGCACGCTGCAGATGGCGATGTCGGGCCTGCGCGAACTCTCGACGATCCAGACCCCCCCGGTCGATCGGCTCGCGGTGCGCACCTATGTGATGGAATGGGACGACATGGTGATGCGCGAGGCCCTGCTGCGCGAGCATCATCGCGGCGGGCAGTGTTTCATCGTCGTGCCGCGCATCGCCGACATGGCGCAAGTCGAGGAATGGCTGCGCAAGACCGTGCCCGAGATCAGCTCGGTCTCCGCGCATGGCCAGATGACCCCGACCGAGGTCGAGGAGCATATGAGCGCGTTCTACGAGCGCAAATACGATGTTCTGGTTTCGACCACGATCGTCGAAAGCGGACTCGATATCCCCAGCGCCAACACGATCATCATCCATCGCGCCGACCGCTTCGGGCTGGCCCAACTCTACCAGCTGCGCGGGCGCGTCGGACGCTCGAAGCTGCGCGCTTACGCTTATCTAACGACACCTACCGACACGCAGCTGTCCGAAGTCGCCGAAAAGCGGCTCAAGGTGCTGGGCGATCTCGACAGCCTTGGCGCGGGCTTCCAGCTCGCCAGCCACGATCTCGACATTCGCGGCGCGGGCAATTTGCTGGGCGACGAGCAATCCGGCCATATCCGCGAGGTGGGCTTCGAACTCTACCAGTCGATGCTCGAGGACGCGATTCTCGAGGCCAAGGCGGGCGAGATCGGGCTGGCCCGCGAGCGGCAGGCGCTGAGCCCGCAGATCACTGTCGATGCCCCGATCATGATCCCCGAGGATTACGTCCCCGATCTCGCGGTGCGGATGGCGCTCTACCGCCGCCTCAACGATAGTGAGGACCAGGCCGGGATCGAAAGCCTCGCCGCCGAAATGATCGACCGCTTCGGTCCGCTCCCCGAAGCCACCGCCAACCTCGTCAAGCTGATCGAAATCAAGCGCCAGGCGATCGAGGCGAACATTTCGAAAATCGACGTCGGCGCGAAAGGCGCGCTGGTCAGCTTCCACAACGACGATTTCCCCGATCCGCTGGGCCTGATCGCCTATACCGAGCGACTGCAAGGCATCGCCAAGCTCCGGCCCGATCACAGACTGGTCGTAACCCGCAGCTGGAATGATCCCACGGCGCGGCTCAACGGACTGTTCCAGCTGACCAAGGGGTTGAGTGCGATTGTCAGGAAGGCGGCGCGCTAGACGTCGTCCCCGGTTAAGCCGGGGACGACGCCAGTTCGCCGAATTCCGCCGCGCTCATCGGGTGGGCACGCAGGAAGCCCTGGTAGAACGCGCAGCCTTCCGCCGCGATTGCGACGCGTTGGGCTTCGCTCTCGATTCCCTCGGCGATGACCTCCAGATTGAGTGCGCCGGCCATCGCGACGATGGCGCGAAACACCGCAAGGTCGCGCGGATCGGTGGCGATCCCGTCGACCATGCTGCGGTCGAGCTTGAGATAATGCAGCGGCAGCAATTTCAGGTAACGGAAGTTGCAAAACCCTGCGCCGAAATCGTCGAGCGCGATGCGCAAGCCGCGCGCTGCCAGATCGGCCAGCGCCAGCGCAGCGTGCTGAATCTCGCCGACCAGCGCCTGTTCGGTCACTTCGAGCGTCAGGCGGCGTGCCGGAAAGCCGCTCGCCGCGACAACCTCCGCCAGCTCCTCCGCATAATTGCCGAGCGCCAGATCGTTTGGAGTCACATTGAGCGACAGCCGTAGATGCTTCGGCCAATTGGCCGCCCCGGCCAGCGCACGGCGCGCAATATGGCGCGAGAGTGGCACAACATGGTCCGCGCGCTCGGCAATCGCGAACAGCGCGCCGGCCCCGATCCGGCCCAGCGTCGGGTGGTTCCACCGGGCCAGCGCTTCGGCGCCGGTCAGTGTGTCAGGGCCGGCTGAAAACTGCGGCTGGTAGAGAATTTCGATCTCGTCGCCGTCGATTGCCCGCAGCAGATCGGCCTCGAGCTGCGCCGCGCTCCGCCCTGCCCGCGTCGCCTCGCCATCGGCCCAGGCAATCCGTCGCCCCTGCTGGCCTTCGAGCGTGGCAAGCGTGTGCGCCAGCCGGTCGAGCATCGAATCCGGCACTTCGCTCTCAAGCCCGCGCACCAGCGCGACGCGTGGCGACAGGCGTAATGCCCCGCCCGGCCCGGCAATCGGCTTGGCGATGCAATCGGCCAGCTGCCCGGCAAGGAACTGCCAGCGCTCGCGACTGTTTGGTTCGTTCGAGACGAGCAGGAACTGTCCGCCACCGCCTCTTCCGACCAGCCAGCTACCGTCAAGTTCAGCCGCCGCGAATTGCTTGAGCCGCATAGCGATTTCCGCCAACGCGGCATCGCCTGCCGCTGCCCCATAGGCAAGGTTGATTGTATCGAAGCGCTTGAGGCCGATCAGGGCTGCGTGAATGGTAGGCCCGGTGCCCTCGGCCAGCCAGGTATCGAGACGCGCGCGCACGGCATCGCGGCCCGGCAGGCCGGTTACCGCGTCGCGCGCGAAATCGCGCTCGATCGAGGTGGATGCATTCATCGGGCCACTCATAACGCCAAGGCCTTGTGGATTCGTTGCCAAACTGCCCACGCGGCCATAATGACGCGTGGAACTGCGCGAGAGGCCTGCGACGATGACCAAACCGGTGCGCCTGGCGCTACTCGCCTCGCCGACCGACCGCGCCCAGGACGCGGCCGAAGCGCTGGAACAGTCGCATGCGTGGGTGCCGCTTGAGGAAGCGGAGGCGGTGGTGGTGATCGGCGGCGACGGCTTCATGCTCCAGACGCTGCACCAGATGCTCGACAACGGGCAGGTCCTGCCCGCCTACGGGGTCAACCTCGGCACGGTCGGGTTCCTGATGAACAAGCACAAGAGCAGTCGGACGATTGCCGAACGCGTCGCGCGTGCGCGCCATGTCGCGGTGGCACCGCTGGCGATGACCGCGACCACCGGCAGCGGCAAGCAGCAGACCTTCAATGCGATCAACGAAGTCTCGCTGCTACGCGAAACCCGCCAGACCGCCGCGCTCGAAGTCTCGGTCAACGGCAAGGTGCGCATTCCCGTGCTGGCTTGCGACGGCGTGCTGGTGGCGACCCCGGCGGGCTCCACCGCCTACAACCTTTCGGCACAGGGGCCGATCCTGCCGCTGGGCTCGAACATGCTGGCGCTGACCCCGATCAGCCCGTTCCGCCCGCGCCGCTGGCGCGGTGCGATCCTGCCCGACCATTACGAGATCGAGTTCCGTGTCCTCGATCCGGACAAACGCCCGGTTGCCGCAGTGGCTGATCAGAAAGAGTTGCGCGACATCATCGCGGTCAAGATCGCGATCGATCGCGAGCAGCAATTGACCCTGCTGTTCGATCCGGGCCGGACGCTGGAAGAACGCATCTTTGCCGAGCAGTTCCAGGTTTAGCCCTCTTGCCAAGGCCGGAGCGGCTGCATATAGGCGCACTCCTGCCCGAGAGGGCCGCTCCCCGATAGCTCAGCGGTAGAGTAGGTGACTGTTAATCACTTGGTCGTTGGTTCGAATCCAACTCGGGGAGCCATTTTTCAAACACCACAATGGTTTAGATGCGCTAACTCGGGCGCGTTGTGAGACTATCCCAGAAGCAACCGTGACCCCGCCCAGATCGTCAGGGCAGCGGTCAGCCAGCGGATCGCCCACTCGGGCAGGATCCGCAGCGCCAGCAGGCTTCCAAGCTGGCCGCCGATCACCACTGCGATCAATAGCGGCAACCCGCCCGACAGCGCCTCACCGAACCGTGCCGCGCCGTTCTTCGCCAGTTGGCCGATCAGCCCGGCAATCGAATTGATCAGGATGAACAGGCTGGTCGTCGCGGCAATCCGCCGGGCTTCGTTCCATCGGGTGAGATGGAGCAGAGGGGCCAGGAAAATTCCGCCGCCGATGCCGACGAGGCCCGCGAGGTAGCCCAGCGGCGCCGCAGCGACCGGCATGTATCGCGCGATCGAGGTCGGCGCGCCGTCACGCTCGGGCGCGCGCGGCAGCAGCAACGCGAGGCCCGCGAGGACCAGGCTGATCCCCAGCAACAGCAGAAAATGCGCTTCCTTGATCGGGGTCAACCCGCCAAGGAACGCCAGCGGCGCGGCGATCAGCGACACGGTCAGCGCTCCGCGCCACGGCATCGTCCCGGCACGCGCGAAGCGGATGCAGCTACCGGTTACCACGAGGATATTGCAGGCCAGCGATAGGATCGGCAACAGGCGAAAGTCGAACCCGACCAGCGCCAGCAGCGCGCTATAGGTCGATCCACCACCGAAGCCGACCGAGGCGTAAAGCAGCGCAGTCGCGAAGAAGCCCAGTGGCAGCCAAATCATAATTCTCCCTCCCGCGTGTGGGTGGGAGCCCTATCAGCCCGCCGCCCCGTGGCAATGCTTGTATTTCTGGCCCGATCCGCACGGGCACGGCGCGTTGCGCGACAGGCCCTGATCGGCATAGGGGTCGGCGGTCGCTTCCAGCAAAGCAGTGCCGCTGCCCAGCCCCGCCAGCATCGCTTCCGCCCCGGCCATCCGACTTCCGCTCTCGTTCTCCCCGGAGAACGGATCGATGTGACTGGTCAGGAAATCGGGCAGCTCGGGCAGCTGGAAGTCCATCGGGTTCTGGATGCGCAACTCGCTGGTCGAAAGGATACGCGTCACGTCCTCGCGGATCGTCTCGAGCATCTTCTCGAACAGGCCGAAGGCTTCCTGTTTGTATTCGTTGATCGGGGTCTTCTGCGCATAGGCGCGCAAATGCACGACCTGGCGCAATGCGTCGAGCGTGGCGAGGTGCTCTTTCCAGTAATGGTCGAGCCGTTCGAGCAGCACGCTCTTTTCGACCTGACGCCACATCGACGGATCGCTGGCCGCCATCTTGTCGGCCATGTGCCGGTCGGTCAGCGTGGCGAGGTGCTCCTCGATCAAATCGGGTTCGATCCCGTCCTCGGCAAGCCAATCGTCGAACGGCGCATCGAAACCGAGCACGTCGCGGCTGCGCGTCTTGAGCATGTCGATATCCCACTGCTCGGGATAGGATCCCGGCGGGCAGGCATCGCCGACCAGCGCGTTGACCGTATCCTGGCGCATGTCGACCACCACATCGTCGACGGTTTCGGCATCCATGATGTCGGCGCGCTGCTCGTAGATCACCTTGCGCTGGTCGTTCATCACGTCGTCGTATTCGACCACCTGCTTGCGGATGTCGTAGTTGCGCGCTTCGACCTTCTTTTGCGCGGTCTCGATCGCCTTCGAGAGCCAGCGCGAACCGATCGCCTCGCCGTCCGCCAGGTTGGAATTCATCATTTTCGAGAACAGCGTGTCCGGCCCGAAGATGCGCAGCAGATCGTCCTCGAGGCAGAGGTAGAACTTCGACAGCCCGGGATCGCCCTGGCGGCCCGAACGGCCGCGCAGCTGGTTGTCGATGCGGCGGCTTTCGTGGCGCTCGGTGCCGATCACGCACAGCCCGCCGGCGGCGAGGACCTTGTCGCGCTCTTCGGCGACTTCGGCCTTGATCTTCGCCAGCCCCGTCTCGCGTTCGGGGCCTTCGAGCAGCTCGCGCAATTCGTCCTCGGTGCGGAACTCGAGGTTGCCGCCGAGCTGGATGTCGGTGCCGCGGCCGGCCATGTTGGTGGCGATGGTCACCGCGCCAAGCCGCCCGGCCTGCGCCACGATATGCGCTTCCATCTCGTGGAACCGGGCGTTGAGCACGCTGTGCTTGACGCCTTCCTGGTTGAGATATTCGGACAGCAGTTCCGATTTTTCGATCGACACCGTGCCGACCAGCACCGGCTGGCCGCTGTCGTATTTCTCGCGGATCAGCTTGGCGATCGCCTGGAACTT
The DNA here is from genome assembly GCA_035543295.1 of Novosphingobium sp. Taxonomy (GTDB): domain Bacteria; phylum Pseudomonadota; class Alphaproteobacteria; order Sphingomonadales; family Sphingomonadaceae; genus Novosphingobium. The sequence goes on along the minus strand of DASZZS010000016.1, from coordinate 259,555 downwards.
GTCGGCGGTATTCTTGTAGAACTCGTCTTCCTCGTCGACGCGCAGCACCGCGACATTGGTCGGGATTGAAACGACATTCATCTTGTAGATATCGTAGAATTCCGAAGCCTCGGTCGCGGCGGTGCCGGTCATGCCGGAGAGCTTGGGATACATCCGGAAATAGTTCTGGAACGTGATCGAGGCCATGGTCTGGTTCTCGGGTTCGATCTGCACGGCTTCCTTGGCCTCGACCGCCTGATGCAGCCCGTTCGACCAGCGCCGCCCCTCCATCATCCGCCCGGTGAACTCGTCGATGATGATAATCTTGTCGTCCTTGACGATGTAATCGATGTCGCGCTTGAACATGACATTGGCCTTGAGGCTCTGGTCGAGGTGGTGGACCACCTGCGTGTTCTCGACATCGTAGAGGTTCGAGCCGACCAACATGCCAGCATCCTCGAGCATCCGCTCGACCCGCTCGACCCCGTCTTCGGTCAGCGTGATGTTCTTGGTCTTCTCGTCCGCCTCGTAATCATCGGGGACGATCTGCTTCACGATCGCATCGACCGACATGTAAAGGTCGGATTTGTCGTCGGTCGGGCCCGAGATAATCAGCGGGGTGCGCGCCTCGTCGATCAGGATCGAATCGACCTCGTCGACGATCCCGTAGTTGAACGGGCGGTGGACCATCTGGCTGCGCTCGTGCTTCATGTTGTCGCGCAGATAGTCGAAGCCGAGCTCGTTGTTGGTGGCGTAAGTGATGTCCGATTCGTAGGCCTCGCGGCGTTCGGGCTCGGCCAGATTAGGAACGATCACCCCGACGCTCAGGCCGAGGAATTTGTAGATCTGCCCCATCCATTCGGCGTCGCGGCGGGCGAGGTAATCGTTGACCGTGACGACGTGGACGCCTTTGCCCTCGATCGCGTTGAGATAGACCGCCAGCGTCGCCACCAGCGTCTTGCCCTCACCGGTGCGCATCTCGGCAATCTCGCCGCGGTGGAGGACGATGCCGCCGACCATCTGCACATCGAAATGCCGCATCCCGAGCACGCGCTTCGATGCTTCGCGCACTGTGGCGAAAGCTTCGGGGAGGATATCATCGAGCGCCTTGCCGCCCTCAAGCTGGCTGCGGAACTTGGCGGTCTGCGCGCGCAATTCCTCGTCAGTGAGCGCTTCGAGCGTGAACTCATAAGCGGCAATCTGGCGGACGATCTTGTCGAGCGACTTGACATAGCGATCGTTGGACGAGCCGAACACGGCCTTGGCGAGGGCGCCTAACATAGCGGATTTCCTGACTGAATTTGGATATTATGGGAATGCCGCGCGCGACCGCTCAGGCGGCGGCGCGGCTCAACAGCTGGACTGCAACAGGCGCGCTATTCGAATGCGCGGTCGGCACCGAACTGGACCGAGGGGATGAACACGCGCGGGGCCGAGGGCCGAATTCGCGGTTGCTCGCGGCTGGGGCGATCCTGCCGGGCGGTAGCTTCGGTAGAAGTGCCCTGAGAGGACGTCGCGCGCGGCGAACTGCGCGTGCATTCAATCGAACCGACTTCGGCCTCGCTAACACCGCACATCCGCGCCTGCGCAGGCGAAACCTGCGCAGCAAGGCCCGTCAGCAGGGCAAGGAGAGCGAGGATGAAACGGTTCATCGGTGTAGTGGATATAAGAGGTGAAGTCTTAACCGTCCATAGCCTGTGAAGCGCATGCCTTCGCGGGGTTTCCGAAGCTCTGGGCACTGCCCATCATTTCTGGGGTGGCGGCAAATCCAATACCTGGACATTCCAGGTCATCCTTACCTGCTTGCGAACGGGGATACCGTTCGCATCACGATAAGGGTTGGCGAACACTCGTTGGGGGCAGAAAGTCGGCCCGACTTTCGTCCCCTCTGACGCCTTTCCTATCAATTGGTCAATCCGACAATTCGTGACTGTGCCGTCAACCTCGACCACATATGATCGCACTGCACCTCCTCCCTTAGGCGGACGCGCCGATTCGGGAACCACCCAACGCACTCGGTTGTCATATGTGCCGGTAATCTCGCGCCCGCGTCGGTCGGTTGCCGCCCGGAACCGCGCACGGCGACTGACCAGCAGACATGTCGCTTCATCCAGCGTTGCTGAACCACTACTTCTGGTGACCACGCAACCCGTGACCGTGCCCGATTTATCTATCGACAAATGGAATCCGACTGTACCCTGCTCGCTCGCAAAGAGCTGGCCGGATAGTCGTCGTTGCCAACCCAGTTGCCCGGATTGCCGAGCGGCGTTGCCGGTGCCGGATTTGCACGACTTGCCAGAGGAGCCGGAACCGCAACATTCGCCGGGGGAGGAGGTGCGGCCATCAGCATCGGCGACGCCGAAACAGGACCCAAAATTGCAAGTAGCGCCAGATATGCCTACGACATGGACAGTCTTCCTTAGTTTCGCGGCACCGCTAGCAGACCTGAATTGCGCGACAAGTGCTTGCCCCTTCCCTCTCCCGCAAATAATGCCGCCGCCATGTCCACCGCCGTTTCCCCCCTCGCCCGCCCCTTTCCGGCCATGCCGCCCATCGCGGGGGTGACGCTGCGCGTCGCGCGGGCGGGGTACAAGGACTGGGGGCGCTGCGACCTGACTTATGTCGAGCTGGCCGAAGGCACGGCGGTGGCGGGTGTGTTCACGCGCAATGTCTGCTGCTCGTCCGAAGTCGAGCTGGGGCGCGAACAGATCAAGGCGGGGAGCGCGCGGGCGCTGGTGGTCAATGCGGGCAATGCCAACGCCTTCACCGGCTATCGCGGGCGCGAGGCGGTCGCGGCGATCATGGCGCAGGTCTCCGCGTATCTTGGTTGCGCGCCGGACGAGGTCTTCGTCTCCTCGACCGGGGTGATCGGCGTGCCGTTGCCCCAGGACAAGGCGCGCGCAGGTGTCGCTGCCGCACTCTGTGCAGCTCCCTGTTCGTGGGAAGAAGCCGCTGCAACCATCGGGACTACAGACACTTTCTCCAAAGGCGCGATGGCCTCTGCGATGGTCGATGGCAAGCGCATTGAGATCGCGGGAATCATCAAGGGCAGCGGGATGATCGCGCCCGATATGGCCACGATGCTGGGCTATATCTTCACCGATGCGGCGGTCGAACCCGCGTTCCTCCAGCAACTGCTCTCCGCCGCCAATGCGCGGAGCTTCAATTGCATCACGGTCGATAGCGACACCTCGACCAGCGACACCGTGCTGACCTTCGCTACGGGCAAGGCGGGCAATGCCCCCCTCGCCTCGTTCGACAGCCCCGGGGCCGACGCCTTCGCCGCAGCGCTGCATGACGTCAGCATGCAGCTTGCCCATCTGGTGGTCCGCGACGGCGAAGGCGCGCAGAAGTTCATCGCGGTGAGCGTATCCGGCGCGGTGAGCGACGACAGCGCGCGGCGGATCGGTCTGGCCGTGGCCAATTCGCCGCTGGTCAAGACCGCCATCGCCGGCGAGGACGCCAACTGGGGCCGCGTTGTCATGGCGGTGGGCAAGGCGGGCGAGCCCGCCGACCGCGACAGGCTCTCGATCGGTTTCGGCGGCACTTGGGCGGCGCGCGACGGGCAACCGCTCGCCGATTACGACGAGGTCCCGGTCGCCGCGCACCTCAAGGGGCAGGAGATCGACATCGCGGTCGACCTCGGGCTCGGCGAAGGCCGCGCCACCGTGTGGACCTGCGACCTGACCCACGGCTACATCTCGATCAACGCGGATTACCGCTCTTGAGCCACGCGCTCGACGCGGCGGTTCACGCCCTGATGCGCGAGGCGGCGGAGCGAGCGATCCTGCCGCGCTATCGCCGGCTGGCGGCGGGCGAGATCGTCAGCAAGGCGGCCGATGACGTCGTGACAATCGCCGACGGCGAGGCCGAAGCGATCCTGGCGGAAGGACTCGCGCGGCTGTTGCCCGAAGCCGCAATCGTCGGCGAGGAAGCGGCGCACGCCGATCCCGCGCTCCTCGATCGGCTGGGCGATGCATTGTGCTGGATTGTCGATCCGCTCGACGGGACCAACAATTTCGCTGCGGGCAAACCGCCGTTCGGGGTGATGGTCGCGCTGGCGGAAGCGGGCGAGACGATTGCCGGATGGATCTTTGATCCGCTTTCTGGCCGGTTCTGTAATGCCGCGCGCGGGCAAGGCGCGTGGATCGACGGGAAACGCATCACAGCGCGGGGCACCGGGCTGACGCGGCCGATCGCGGCGATTTCACTGGTCTATATGGACCCGTTCAAGCGAGCTGCGGTCAAGCAAGCAGTCTCGCCTCGCTATGACGTGGTCGACATCCCGCGCTGCGCCGCCGAGCAGTATCCGCGCATCGCGCTGGGCACCAACGATGTCTCGATTTTCGAACGAACACTGGCTTGGGATCATGCCGCGGGGGTGCTGTTGCTCAATGAAGCCGGCGGCAAGGCCGCGCGGCCCGATGGGCGGGCCTACCGGGTGGACGAGGCGCATTTGCCGGGGCTGATCGGGGCAGCGAGCCCGGCGTTGTTCGACGAGCTGGCCGAACGATTGGCGGGGCTTTAGAGCACGCTCTCCAGCCAACCCTTGAGCTGGCTCTTGGGCGCGGCACCGAGTTTCTGCGCGACCGGCTTGCCGTCCTTGAACAGGATCATCAGCGGGATCGACTGGACGCCGAACTGGGCGGCGGTGTCGGTGCTTTCCATGATGTCCAGCTTGGCGATGGTCACCTGTCCGGCCAGCTCCTCGCTGATTTCCTCAAGGCTCGGCCCGATCATCTTGCAGGGCCCGCACCAGTCGGCCCAGAAATCGACGAGCACGGGCTTGTCGGACTGGAGGACGTCGGCGGCGAAGCTGGCGTCGGTGACGGCGATGGTGGACATGCAGGGAACTCCTTTGGGGCGTGAGGGCAATCTAGGGTGCAGCCACGCGATAGCAATGTTCAGCGTGAAAAGCTTTCCTCGGGCGCGGACAATGCTGGCTTGTGGGCGGCGAGAACCTCGGGCGGAATCGCGATCAACAAAGGCTTCTGAGTGTAGAGCAGCGCGGCTTCGATCGCGCGGCCGGGATAGGTCACCTCCAGCGCCGCGGCATAGGCCGCCATCTGGCGCAGGATCGCCACCGGCACTTCGGTCAGTGACGTCGGCGGGCGGCGCGCAGTTTTGAAATCGACGAGCAGCACCCGGGTCGGCAGCACCAGAAGCCGGTCGATCGTCCCGGCAATCACGCGTTCGCCGACCAGCGCGCCAATCGGCACTTCGGCAAGACCGGCGGGGGAGAACAGCTCTTGCCACTCGGGATGGTCGAGCACCGACAAGGCATTGACGACTAGCTCATCGCGGGCGGCAGGAGACAGTTCGGCGGCGCTGCGTTCCAGCCAGTTGGTCGCGGCCACCCGTCGCTCGGCAAGCGGAACATCGGGCAGGCGCTCCAGCAAGCGGTGGATCAGCACCCCGCGCCGCGCCGCCGCGCTGCCGGTTCCGGACGGATAGGGCGGCTCGGTCGACACATCCTCACCCAGCGAGGATGGCGCAAGCGGGCGCGGCGGACGCGGTTCGGCCACCAGTGGGGTGGTGAGCCATTCCGGCAGCGCTGTCTGATCCAATTGCGGCGGCACATCCGCCTCGCTCGGAACAACCGAAGGTACTTCGCCATGATCGGAGCGCGCACCCCACAGATCGTCTTCAACCCAGTGCTGGGGCTCGAACAGCGTCTCAAGCCGCGCATACCAGCTGTCCGGCGCGGGTGCTTTCTCGCGTGCGCCGAGCGAGCCGGTGATGAACAGCGCTTCCTCGGCGCGCGTCATCGCCACATAGAGCAGGCGCCAGTGCTCCTGCATTTCCTCTAGCCTTACTTTCGCTTCAGCGGTGGCTAAGGATCCGACTCTCTCTTCGGCAGAAAGCTTCGGCAGCGGGATCAGCCGTCGCTCTTCCCGCCCCTGTTGCCCAAGGTCTTCGATATCCAGCTGGATTCTGCGACCCGGAGGGTTGGGGTTGTCAACCGCGTCCGCCAAAATGACGATCGGTGCCTGCAAGCCCTTCGCTCCGTGGACCGTCATTACGCGGACCAGATCTTCGCGCTTGCCTGCCTCGCGCTTGAGCTCACCCTCGCCCGCGTCGAACCAGTGGAGGAAGCCGTGCAGGCTGGGCGTGTCGGCGCTGGCATAGGCGTGCGCGGCATTGAGCAGCTCGTCGATCGGATCGTTGGCCTCGCGCCCGAGCCGCGCGACCAGTCTGCGGCGGCCCTGCCACGGCCCGACCAGCAGCCAGTGCAGCAGGGCTTGCGGCGGGTCGTAATCGGCCAGCGCCAATAACGCATTAAGCTGCGCCATCGCAGCCGCTACCACCGGGTGGCTGGTGCGCCGCAAATGTTCCCATAGCTTGACCTGTTCGGGCCGGTAGCCGTGTTCGAGCAATTGCTCCTGCGTCCAGCCCAGCAGCGGCGAGACCAACAGCGAGGCAAGGTTGAGATCGTCGAGCGGCTGGGCGGCAAAGCGCAGCGCGGCGTTGAGATCGCGCACCGCGAGCGGCGCGCCCAGCCGCAGCCGGTCCACCCCCGCCACCGGCACGCCATTGGCATGCAGCCGCGCGACGATCAGCCCCGCCAAATCCTTGCGCTTGCGCACCAGCACCATGACATCGCCCGGCCCGGCGCGCCGCGCACCCCCTTTGACCAGCGGGAAGCCCTGATCCATCCAGCGTCGCACTTGCCGTGCAATTTTGTCGGCGAGCTGGCGGTCGGGACGCGAGAGCCAGCCTTCGGTGCCCTGATCGTTGGCCTCGCTTGCCTCGCCGGGATCGTCCTGTTCGTCGGGCAGCACCCCAACCGGACGCCACAGCGAAACATAGCCGGGGCGATCTTCGCCAGTGTGCGGCTCGGGCACTTCGCCCAGCCCGAACCCGGCATGGCCGATCTGCCCGATCGCGCGGTCAACGAAATCGAGCACCGATTGCGCGGTGCGGAACGACTGGCCGAGACCCCATTCCTGCAGCGTCCGGACGTGAGTGTTGCCTCGAAATGAAGCAGCGTTGTCCGCCGCGCCTAGCATCAGTGCTCTGACCCGTTGCCGCGCGTCCTCGAAATTCTTTGGGCTGGTTCCCTGGAAGCGGAAGATCGCCTGCTTGTAATCGCCGACCACGAACAGCGTGCGCAGACTGTCGCCGTGTGCGCCTTCGCCCGCGAAGAAATCGCCGGTCAGCGCGTCGATGATCCGCCACTGCGCAGCATTGGTGTCCTGCGCCTCGTCGATCAGGATGTGATCGAAGCGCCGGTCGAGCTTGTAGCGGATCCATTCGGAGAGTTCGGACTGGTTGAGCAATTCGGCCGCCGCGCGGATCTGGTCGTCGAAATCGATCAGCCCCTCGCGCTGCTTGGCCTCCGCCCATGCCAGCGCGAAACTGCGGCCCAGTTCGAGCGCGGGTGCCAGCCATTCCACCAGATCGAGCAATGCGCGCAATTCGCGGATTGCGACAACACACTGGAGAACGTTTTCGGCAGCAAAGGCCACGTCGCCTTCGAGCTTTTCGAGCGATTTGAGATTCTTGACGGTGTCCTGCTGGGTGAAGAGAACTTTGCACAGTTCGGGCAGCGCTTCGAGCCGCCCGGCAGGGTCGGCGGCAAGCCAAGCGGCGACCGCCGCACTGCCGGCTTGCCCGGTCGCCGCCGACCACGCGCGATAGGCCGAGTGGCACAGCCGCAGCGCCTCGACATCGAATGCGTCATCACCGCACAGCCGCGCCAGATCGGCTTCGTTTGCATCGCTCGCCAGCCCGATCAGCCGGCGGACGTTGGCACCCATCGGCGGCTGCCAGCTGCCCGGACCGAACCAGGCCTCGCGCGCCTCGGCGCAGCGCAGCAAATAGCGTTCGACCTCGTCGGGACCGAGCTTGACGCTGAGCGCCGCCAGCGCATCGAGCGTCGCATGATCGCCGCGCTTTTCGGCATCGAGCAGCAGTTCGGACAACACCTGCCGCAGCAGCAGCGCGCGGTCGCGGTCTTCCATCGCGCGCACGCCGGGATGCAGCCCCGCCTCATGCGGAAACGCCGCGAGCAGCCACTGCGCAAAGGCATGGATCGTATCGATCCGGAGCCCGCCGCTGGGGCAATCGAGCACCGCCGCAAACAGCGTGCGCGCGCGCGCCTGCGCCTCGGGCGAGACGTCCGCACCGATCGCCAGCAAGTCCTTGCCCAGCGCATCGGGTTTCAGCCGCACCCAGCGCGCCAGCACATCGTTGATCCGCGCCGCCATCTCGGTCGCGCCGGCCTTGGTGAAAGTCAGGCACAGAATTTGCGAAGGCGTGACCCCGGGCTGGAGCAGCAGCCGCAGCACCCGCGCCGAGAGCACTTGGGTCTTGCCCGTCCCCGCCGAGGCCGAAAGCCACACGGTTTCCTGCGGATCGACCGCCGGGCGCTGATTGCCTGCGAGCGGCCACACTTTGCCGTCCCCGCCGCTCATGCTGCCTCCTCATCGCGCAAGGCGCGCGCCTGCCACTCGTCGAGCCGCATCAGCTGGTCGTAATCGTTGAACCCGCCGATATCGGGATTGAGCCGCGCGGTGAATGGCTCGCGCCCCTTGATCCAGCGGGCAATCGCCTCGCGCAGGAATTGCTCGGTCTTCTCGATAAACTGGTCGCGCGGCAGGCCCTTGCTGCGCGTGGTTTCGACAGGCTCCTTGCACGACCCGAACCCGGTCGGGCTCTTGTCGTTCTTGGCCAGCGACCAGTATTCGAATTGGGTCGGTTCGCCGGTCACGCCCTCGAACCCGCCGTTTTGCGCGATCATCCCGATCAGCCCGAGCTGCAGTGCAAAGCCATCCTGCACCATGCGGTTCGACGGCGCAGCGCCGGTCTTGTAATCGACCACCGCCAGTCGCTCGCCTTCAAGGTTGTCGATCCGGTCGGCACGCCCGTGGATCTTGACGCCGTCGACCACGATGCTGCCCTTGATCTCGCTCTTGAGTACGGCACGGCCGTCCAGGTCGCGCAGCCGCGCGATCTCGCCATCGATCCATTCCAGCCCCTTGAGCAGACGCGGTCGCCACAGCCCGCGCATCAACGGGTGCGCGCTCATCGCGTCGAGTTCCTGTTCGGCGATCCTCAACAGTTCACCGGCCTGTCCGCCCGCTGCATGCCAATGCTCCAGGATGCGGTGGACCGCGGTGCCCTTCCATGCCGCACTGGGCTCGGCATCGAGCGGATCGAGGCTGCGCAGCTGCATGATCGCGCTGGCATAAAACTGGTAGGGATCGCCGCGCAGCCGGTCGAGCGCGGTCACGGCGATCGGCACGTCGCGCTGGGCCGATGATGGATTGGGCTCGGGACGCGGATAGACATCGTCAGGCGGCGCATCGTCGATCGCGCGGGCCAGCCTGACCGCCCCGGTCTCGGCATGGTCCCTCGCCAGTTCGCCCAGCAACGCCTTGACCCGCAGCACGAAGCGCGAAGGAATCACCGGCCCGGCGGCGTCGCGGTTGGCATAGCTCAGCACCACTTCGGGCGCGCCGAGCGCAGAGGCGAGATCGTGCGCGGCAAGGCCGATGCGGAACTCGCCGCCCGGCACGCCCAGCGCGCGCAATACGGCGGGCGGAAGCAAGGCATCGGGAGCGGCGCGGCCGGGCCAGCTCCCTTCATGCAGCGCGCCGCAAATCACGAGGTCGGCGCGGCTCATCCGCGCTTCGAGCAGACCGTAGATCGCGACACGCGGATGCCCGCCCCACGGCGGCCGCACCGCGACGCGGTCCATCGCATCGCGCAGGATGCGGGGCAAGTCATCGGGCTCGACAAAGGTGCCAATTTCGCGCGCCGCATCGCGCAATTGCTCGACAAAAGCGGACAAGGCGCGGCCATCGGGTCCGGACCACACCGCATCGCCGCACAGGCTTTCGGCGACGGCGGCGAGCAAGTCGAGTGCGTCGGCCAGTTCGGTCGTGTTGTCCAAAGCCATCAGCGGGGTAAGAATCGTCTCGATCCCCGCCCACCACTCAGTCAGCTTGTTGTCAGTCTTGGCCAATTCCGCGATGAGTTTGCGCAATGGCTCCAATCCGGGCGCGGGGCGCGGCCCACGCAGCGCGAGGTCGAACTTGCGGGCGTTCTCCAGCCACGCAGGGCGGCCTTCCCCGGCCTGCACCAGCGGATGCTCCAACAGCGCCAACAACGGGACCGGCGCGGCCTGTTGTGCGGCCACCTCGGCAAGCAGCAGCAGGACTCGCCCTGCTGCGGTCTGCGGCAGCGGCAGCCCCGCGCTATCGTCCGCGACAATCCCCCAGCGCCGCAGCTGCGCCACCACGCGCCCAGCCAGTCCGCGATCCGGCGTGACCAGCGCAACCCGCTTTTCGGGAACTTCCAGCGCTTGGCGGATCAGCACCGCGATCGCCTGCGCCTCCTCGCCGGGGTGCGCACATTCCATCAGTCGCACGCCCGACAGACGGCGGCGCTCGGCGGGAAGGTCGATCCAGCTCGCACTCGCGGCGGGCGGCAGGAACAAATTGGAGATCGCGCGGCTGCGCTCGGGCGGCGCGGCGGCGATTCCGGCGCGGTGCCACGGCTGCACTTCGTCGCGCGCGATCCCCATCCGGTTAAGCAGCAGCTTGAGGTGGTATTGCGGATGGGTGCTGGCGTCATCGCTGCCGAAGGGCGGATCGTCGGGACCTGCAGGCATCCCTGCGGTGCCGAGCGCATCCCATACGTCGAGATCGAGCGCGAGATCGAGATCGGGCAGGATCACCGCCCCACGGGGACTTTCGGATACCACCCGCAGCAAATTCGCCAATGAGGGAGAAGCGCTGGTCACCCCCGCCGCGACCACCGGATGCTGCGGCGGCACCTCTTGCCAGCGGCGCGCAGCATAGGCGAACAGCAGATTGCGGCGGGTTGGCGGATCGACTTCGCCGCGCGCGACTAAATCCGCCAGCCAATGCGCCTGCACTTGCGCGAAATTGCGCGTGCTGGCGACCCAATGCTCGGCTTGTTCGCCCACCACACCGATCACTGCTTCGTCAAGCAAATCATCGGGGGCGACGCCCTCGACCAGCAGGCGGTCCATCGTGCGCCCAAGTTCGAACGCCTGGCGCAGCAATGCTGCGCCTCGCGGGGCCTGGTCCTGCAGCACCTCGCGCAGCAAATCGGCAAGCCGCAGCCAGCGCCGGGTCGGATCGGCTGCCGGAGGGATGATCAGTCCCGCACCCAGAGGATCGAGCAACGGCCCAAGCGTCTCGTCAAGGTCGAGATCGCCGACCACGACCATCCGTGGCAGCAGCAGGCCGCCACTCGACAGCCTGACAAACGCCTCGATCACGGTCCGCGCGGTGCGCTGGCTGGGCAACAGCAGAGTGAGCCGCGCCAGACCCAGTTCGGGGTCGGCGTAACGCGGGATTAGTCCGGCAACCAGCGCGTCGGCAAACCCGCGATGCGCGGCGATGGAATAGACGCTTGGGCGGGGTCGCTCAGCCACCGGCGATCCGCGCTTCGGTCAGTGCGATCGCGGCGGGGTAGCCGACATCGAACCAGTCGCCGTGATGGACGATCCCGTGGCAGCGCCCCATCGCAATTGCGCGGTCCCAGAACAAATTGGTCGAGAACACTTGCCCTGGCGGATCGGCGATCACCCGCTTGGCCAGCATCTGCACCCCGGTCCAGACATAGCCGCGCGGGCGGTGCCCGCCTTCGCGCGAGAGGCGGCCAGCGGCGTCGAGATCGAAATCCCCCTGCCCCAACGTATTGCCAGCCCGGGCGAATGGCACGACCAGCATCAGCACGTCCATGCTCGCCTCGTCCCATGCTTCGGCCATGCGCACCAGCGCGGGCGTGCCGTCCTCGGTCCACCAGTTGTCGGCATTGACGCAGAAGAACGGATCGTCGGGGATCAGGTGGAGCGCCTGGACCAGCCCGCCCCCGGTGTCGCGCAGCAATTCCCGCTCGTCCGAAATCGTCACGTCGAAATCGCCGGCATGGACGGCGAGATGCGCCTCGACCCGCTCGGCCAAATAGTGGACGTTGACCACGATCCGCCCGACCCCGGCGTGTCGCAAATTGTCCAGCACGTGATCGAGCAACGTCGTTCCAGCGACCTCGACCAGCGGCTTGGGTTTACTCGCGGTGAGCGGCAGCATCCGCGTGCCGAGCCCCGCCGCCATGATCATCGCGGTGTTGGGCAGGCCGGTCATTCGGGCCATTCGCCGCCGTCAGCGCTGCGCAGTTCGGCCGGGATGTTGGCATCGAACCACCGCGCGACGGGTTCAAGCGCGGGATGCGCCAGATCGCGCTCGAGCAGCCGCCAGACCCGCGGGATCATTGCCAGATAGCGCGGCTTGCTGTCGCGCTTCCACAGCCGGACGAAAATGCCGACGATCTTGGCATTCCGCTGCGCGCCGAGCCGCGCGTAGTCGGCGGCAAACTCCTCGTTTGCGCGAGTAGCAGCGACGTAACGCGCGAGCATTTCCGCTTCCAACTCGGGCGAAACGTCGCGCCGCGCATCCTGCAGCAATGAGACCAAATCGTAGGCCGTATGGCCAACCAGCGCGTCCTGAAAATCGAGCAAACCCTGCTTCTGCAGCGAACCGAGCAGCATGAGATTCTCGGAATGGTAATCGCGCAGCACGGTCACGCCTTGCCGCTGGCGGATCAGCACGTCGCCGAAGCTCTGCTCCCACGCATGCGTGAAGCCGGGACGATCGACGGTGAGGTTCTGGGCTGGACAATACCAATCGGCAAACAGCCGCGCTTCGCGCTGGTATTCGATCATGCTGTAATCGAGGAACGGTCCCGCCGGGAGCCGGTGCAATTCGACCAGCGCATCCACCGCGGTCTCGTAAACCTCGCGCTCGTCGCCGGGCCACTGGTCGAGGTAGTCGCGCATCCGCACTTCGCCAAAGTCCTCGAGCAGTACCAGCCCGCGCGCGGCGTCTTCGGCAAAGATATGCGGCGCGCGCATGCCGTTGGCATCGAGCCATTTCGCGGCGCGCAGGAACGGGGCTGTATCCTCATTGGGCGGCGGTGCATCCATCAACATCGCCAATTTCTCGCCGCGCCGGACGCGGAAATAGCGGCGGAACGAAGCGTCCGCGACCAGTGGTTCGATCGACGCACCGCTCCATCCGGCACCGGCAAGGAAGGCATCGACGCCAGCGGGCAAGGTCAGTTCCATGGCTCCCGCCCTAACCAATCCGCCCCCGCCTCGGCAATGGCGATCCGCCCCGCGCCAACAGTTTCCAGCGTAATCGCCAAACAGCCCGGCTCATGCGCGAAACCGCCCGCGTTGTCTGGCCATTCGGCGACCAACGCCGCACCGTCGCGATAGTCGTCAAGTCCGATCTCGCGGGCTTCCCCGGGCCGGTTGAGACGGTAGAAATCGGCATGGACGACGGGCAAGCGAACCGTCGGCGGTTCGTACAGTTCGATGATCGCAAAGCTGGGCGATGGCACTTCGCCCGCATGGCCCAGCGCGGCAATGATCGCACGCGCCAGCGTAGTCTTTCCGGTGCCGAGGGTACCGGAGAGGGCAATAACATCGCGTGAACGCATGACTGCGGCGATACGTATGCCGAAGTGCTCCATCGCGGCAAGGTCGGGCAGATCAACGGTCATTCGGGCGGTTCAAGGCAGTTCGATGATCGCGGCGGTGCCCTCGCCCGGCTCGGACATCAGGGTCAGCTTGCCGCCATGCGCTTCGACGAGTTGGCGCGCGAGCGGGAGGCCGAGGCCCTGGCGGCGTTCAACTGCCTTGCCGTCGGCGCTGACCTTGAACCCGTCGAGCGCCCGCGCCAGCGTTGGCGCGTCCATCCCGGGGCCATTGTCCGAAACCACGATCTGCGCGCGCTTCTTGGCTCGCGAAAGTTCGACCAATATCCGCCCACCGCCGGGCGTGGCGGCGATGGCATTGTCGACCACATGACCGATCGCGCGGGCCAGCCGCCGCCGATCGCCCCTGATTCGACCCGCGCCCTTGTCACCGCGCAAATCGAGCGTCAGCCCCGCCTCGCGAATCCGCGTCCCGCGCTCTTCGACCAGCTTGGTGACGAACGGCAGCAGTTCGATCTCCTCGTCGGCCAGCGGCAGCATCCCGGCCTCGCTTTGCGACAAATCGAGCACGGTTTCGATCTGCTCGCCAAGCCGCCCGACCGAGGTCAGGATCGCTGCGACATATTCGCGCCCCGGCTCGCTCAGCTCGCCGCCCAGTCCCGCTTCAAGCAGCTCGGCAAACCCGCCGATCGACGTCAGCGGCGTGCGGAATTCATAGCTCATATTGGCGAGGAAGCGGGTCTTGACCGCGTCCGCCTCGACCAGCGCGGCGTTGCGTTCGCGCAAGGCATCCTCGGCCTTTTGCGAGTCTGTGATGTCGAGCACGGTGAGCAGTCCGTTGCCATCGGGCAGTGGGACGCCCCCAAACTCGAGCGTGCGGCCATCGGCCAGCGCGACCCGGCCGCCGGTCTGGCGCCGATCGAGCGTCGCGGCGCGGACAACGTCGCCCACCGCTTTGGCTTGTGCCGGTTTCTGCAAGCGCGCGGCGATCCGTTCGAGCAGGGCGTCGGCGTGCGGATGGGTATCGAGGAAAGTGTCGTCGAGCCCCCAATCCGCCGCGAAGCGCCGGTTCCACAGCTGCATCGCGCCGTCGGGGCCGAACACCGCAACCGATTCGAACAGGCTGTCGAACGTCGCAGTCCGCGTCCGCAGCAATGTGTCGCGCGTTGCGGAAAGCCGGAGTTGCTCGGTGCGGTCTTCAGCGATCAGCAGCAGCCCGCCATCGGGCATCGGCTGCGCGACGAGACGCAAATGCGTGCCATCGGCCAGCGTCCAGGCTTCTTCCTGCGCCTCGCTCGCGGTAAACCACGCCGCGCGCTCGCGCCGCCACGAGGGGAAATCGCGCGCTTCGGGGATGCGCCCGGCATCGCGCGCGATGTCGAGCAGCCGCTCGAACGGCGGCGGGTTGAGCATCACCCCCGGGGTCAGCGCGAAAATCCGCTGGAACGGTTGGTTGGCGAAGGTCAGCTGACGCTTGGCATCGAACTGCGCGACGCCGGCCGAAAGCTGGTCGAGCATCGAGCGCTGCGCATCGCGGAACGCCTTGAACCCGCGTGCCAGCTCTTCCATGTCCTCGACATCGATCGCGTAGCCCGCAACACCTTCGGTGCCGAGCGGCAAGTCGCTGATGCGCAGCGCACGGCGCTGACCGCCGATCGTCGCCGCGACCATCCGCTCGATCGGCAGCCGCTTGGCGGCGGCCTGTCCGGCGATTTGCGCGGCGGTGAGCCCATCGACCGCTTCGACCAGCTCGGTCCCGGCGGCGACGACGCTTGTCGCACTCTCGCCGCCCACCGCGCGAACATAGGCGCTGTTGACCAGTCGCATGGTGCCGTCGGGTCCGCGAAACCACATCGGCATCGGTGCGGCCTCGATCAGGCCCACCAGCGCGGAGAAATCGGCGCGCGCATGCGCCGCCTCATTGCGCAGCGCGACCAGCTCGCTCTCGCTGTCGCTGAAATCGAACAGCCAGACCAGCGCGGCTCCGCCCGGCGAGACTTGCGGATCGGCGAGGTGACCGCGCAGCGCGAGGCTGCGCTTCGACCCGCGCGGGGTCACGACCATGCGGAACGGGGTGGCGGTGCGCTGGGTGCGGCGGACAGCTTCGCCCAGTTCGGCGAGTTGCTCGCCGGTCAGGCCCTTATCGCCGGCGTCGAGTTCGGTGAGGAATTGCGGGACCGCCTCCAGTCCCAGCCACCCGGCCAGCTTGGGCGGGGCTTCGATCCGCCCGTCGGCGCGGACCAGCAGCGGGAGCGCGGGGCTCTCGTCGACCATCCGCGAGAGCCGGCGCGAGTGGCGTTGGCCCGCCTCGGCCCGGCGTGCGGTAGCGCGTGCGGCCAGGATCGCCCAACCGGCAGCAATGGTCCACGCCGCCGCCAGCAGGCCGGTCAAAACAAGGGCAGTCTGGGAAAGGAGCATCGCGCCTTCGCTATGCGGGGGCGGGTTCTAACGCAAGCGCTGCGCGTCCTTCGAGACGCCGCTGCGCGGCTCCTCAGGATGAGCGGAAGGTTGAATAGGGCCGCTTATCCTGAGGAGGGACTGAGCTTGGCGGAGGCCTGTCTCGAAGGAGCTGACGCCTAGTACCGATAATGATCCGGCTTGAACGGCCCGGTCTGCGGCACGCCGATATAATCGGCCTGCTTCTTGCTAAGTGTCGTCAGCTTCACGCCGAGCTTGTCGAGGTGCAGCGCGGCGACCTTCTCATCGAGGTGCTTGGGCAGGACATAGACTTCGTTCTTGTACTGCTCGGCTTTGGTGAACAGCTCGATCTGCGCCAGCACCTGATTGGTGAAGCTCGCCGACATCACGAAGCTGGGGTGGCCGGTGCCGCAGCCCAGATTGACGAGGCGGCCCTTGGCGAGGATCAGGATCTGCTTGCCGTCGGGAAAGGTGACCAGATCGGTGCCCGGCTTGATCTCTTTCCAGTTGTAGTTGTCGAGCGCGGCGATCTGGATTTCGCTGTCGAAGTGTCCGATGTTGCAGACGATCGCCATGTTCTTCATCGCCTTCATGTGCTCGGCGGTGATCACGTCCTCGTTGCCGGTGGCGCTGACAAAGATGTCGCAGCGGGTCACCGCCTCTTCCATCGTCACAACTTCATAGCCTTCCATCGCCGCCTGCAGCGCGCAGATCGGATCGATCTCGGTGATCATCACCCGCGCGCCGCCCTGGCGCAGCGACGCGGCACTGCCCTTGCCGACGTCGCCGAAGCCGGCGACGCAGGCGACTTTGCCGGCGAGCATCACATCGGTGGCGCGCCGGATCGCGTCGACCAGCGACTCCTTGCAACCATAGAGATTGTCGAACTTCGACTTGGTGACGCTGTCGTTGACGTTTATCGCGGGGAACGGCAGCTTGCCGTCCTTGGCGATCTGGTAGAGCCGGTGGACCCCGGTGGTCGTCTCTTCGGAGACACCCTTGATATGCGCGACCGACATGGTGAGGTAGCCCGGCTTGGCCTTGATATAGGCTTTGAGCGCCCGCTGGAATTCGATTTCCTCGGCGTTGGTGGGTTCGCCCACGGTGTCGCCGGCTTCGAGCCTTGCGCCCCATAGTGCGAACATCGTGGCATCGCCGCCATCGTCGAGGATGATGTTGGCGGTCTGATCGTCGCCCCAATCGAAGATCCGTCCGACATAGTCCCAATAATCGGCGAGGCTCTCACCCTTGATCGCGAACACCGGGATGCCTGCTGCGGCGATCGCCGCGGCGGCGTGGTCCTGGGTCGAGAAGATGTTGCAGGTCGCCCAGCGCACTTCGGCACCGAGTTGGACCAGCGTTTCGATCAGCACCGCGGTCTGGATCGTCATGTGCAGCGAGCCGGTGATCCGCGCGCCCTTGAGCGGCTTGGTGGTGCCGAATTCCTCGCGCAGCGCCATCAGCCCAGGCATTTCGGTTTCGGCGATCGCGATTTCCGCACGGCCATAGTCGGCGAGGCCGATATCGGCGATGACATAGTCTTGGGTTGCGGTTTTCTGGGCGTCGAGGACGGTGGCCACGGGAAACTCCTGGGTACGATTGATCGGTTGGGTGCCGCGTAGAAAAGCGAAGGGCGACGCCATTGCTGGAGCCGCCCTTAGCGAGTTTCAATAGAGATATAAAGATGTCTTTATATCTGTTCGTCATTCCCGCGAAAGCGGGGACCGCAGGCCGCATCGAACGGGTCTCGCGTCGATGAGGCCAGCAGTCCCCGGTCAAGCCGGGGACGACGGCTTAGAATCGAGCCAGCGCCAGCTGTGCCGTGCCCTGCTCACCCAGCAGCTGGTCCGCTGCGGCCTCGAGCGGCGCGGTTCCTTGCGCGTTGGCCAGGCCCTGCGCGATCATCTTGAGTTCGCTGCAACTCAGCCACGGGTGTCCGCCGCCATAGGCATTGGCCATCGTCGTGCTCATCCGGTCGAGCGCGCGGTTGGCCCCCGCCGCGCCATAACGCGCCGCGAAGTCCGCTTTGAGCGCGTCGCTGGCAGCGTTGAGCTCGGTCAGATGGTTGGTGGTGAAGCTGCCGTAATCGGCCTGGAAATTGTCCACCGTTGTTCGGCAGCGCAGCCCGGTGACCATCAGCATGATATCAAGCCGACGCAGCTTTTCGGCGGAATTGACGCCCTCGGCGCTGGCTGGAACCGATGCGAGCATCGACATGGCCGCAAGCGCAGCGGCAACCCCCTGTAGTTTCTTCATGAGCAGTCTCCCCGCGGGACAAATCCCGTGAGAGTGAGGCTGCGCCAGCGCGTTTACCGGGAATTAAATGGGGGCGGTAAAGCGAAATTAACCCTGTCCCGCCGTTGCCGAAGCGCCACAGCGGCCTATATCGGCGGGCAGACGCATCCCCGCGCATCTGGAGAAGAGACATGACGATTGCTGTTGGCGACAGACTGCCCGACGTAAAACTGGTCAAGGCGACCGACCAGGGCCCAGAAGCGGTCCAGTCGGGCGACTATTTCAAGGGCAAGCGCGTCGCGCTGTTCTCGGTCCCGGGCGCCTTCACCCCGACCTGCTCGGCCAAGCACCTGCCCGGCTTTGTCGACAAGGCCGACGCGCTCAAGGCCAAGGGCATCGACGAGATCGCCTGCACCGCGGTCAACGATCCCTTCGTGCTCGGCGCGTGGAACAAGGCTGGCGGGTCGGACGACGTGACCATGCTGGCCGACGGCAACGGCGATTTCGCGCATGCGGTGGGCCTGACCATGGACGGCTCTGCTTACGGCCTCGGCACGCGCGGCCAGCGCTTCTCGATGGTGGTCAACGATGGCGTGGTCGAACAGCTCCACGTCGAAGCCCCGGGCGACTTCAAGGTGAGCAGCGCCGAGCACATGCTCGAGCAACTTTGACCATGCTGTGGGGGCAGCTGGCAATCAAGGCGCTCGTCTCGGGCGTGCTGGTCGCCGCTGCCTCCGAACTGGCGCGCCGCAGCCCCGGTTGGGGCGGGCTGGTTGCCTCGCTGCCGCTGGTCTCGTTGCTGGCGATGCTATGGCTGTGGCGCGATACCGGCGATGCGGCGAGGATAGCAGATTTGGCGTTGTCATCGAGCGCTTATGTCCTCGCCTCGATTCCCGCGTTCGTGGCGCTGGCGCTGCTGCTGCGCCGCGGCGTGGCGATACCGCTTGGGATGCTCGCCTTCGTGGCAGTCGGCTTGGCTGGGTATCTGGCTATGGTGTGGCTCGGCAAGCGGTGGGGCTGGCCGGGCTAAGCAGGCTGCGTCCGGTTTTCACCCAACGCCGTTGCATTCCGCCTTCTCGATCGAGCCGCTGGCGGCATCGATCACCACCGTCACTATTGCGCAGCCGCCGTCCGCAACGAAAGGTCCGGGGTTTTGAGCCACCCACCGACGACCCGGCGCGTCGATCAAGGAGAAAATGCCCATAATCTTGGCTCGTCCTTCAATCGGAAAATAGGATCGCGAGTATGCTGCGAGGGGCTTCGCCGCCGGAGGCATGCGAATGCGCCCCTCGACTTCATTCAGGAACACTTCTCGAAGGCCGATTTGCTGCCGGCGCAAGCCAGCAACAATAGGGTCCAGGGGGTCATCAGCGCCAACGCTCCGACGGCTCCACGACATAGTGACGCCAGACATAGCCCCAGGGGATGACCAGCCCGACCCACGAAAGGGAAGAGTCCGATGCCGATGAGATCTTCGCTCAATCGTGGCGACCCTGTCCCGGCCAGCCACTGCGGCCGCCCGAAGGCGAGCAGCCAGATCATCTTCCAGACGAATTCGAACAGGAAGATCGGCATCATCTTGAGCGGGTAGCGGATCCCGATTGCCAGCATCACCCACAGGCCGCCCAATATGCCCGAAATCATTCCACGGGCCATCGGATCGGGCCAGATCAGGTCGGGCACGGCGCTCGACCCGAGAGCGATGAAGAACACAAGGCAGGCCGCGCGAATGACGTACATGCGCACCAGCGAAACTTCCTGATCGCCCCTTTTCCAGATGCCCGGCGAAGCTGAAGGTGCAGTGGAAGCCAGGTCAAATCTCCTTCTCAAGCGGCGCGCGATTGTTCATCTGCGCCGGAATCGGGGTGGAACGCGAGCAGCTCGCCGGGCTGGCAAGCGAGCGCCGCGCAGATCGCCTCGAGCGTCGAGAAGCGGATCGCGCGCGCCTTGCCGGTCTTGAGGATCGAGAGGTTGGCGAGCGTGATGTCGATCCGCTCGGCGAGTTCGGTCAGGGTCATCCGCCGCTGGTGCAGCAGTTCGTCGAGCTTGACGGCGATTCCCATGTCACACCGTCCCTTCGAGGTCTTCGCGCATCAACGTGCCTTCGGCGAACACGCGCGCGAGGACGAAGGTCAGCAGAACGGCCAGCCAGCCGCTTGTCGAAAAGCCGGCATCAAGGTTAACCGGGTTGGCGGGGGTCGAAATCGCCTCGCCGATGCCGCCGATGACCAGGCCGACGAGTTGGAGCGCGAGCAGCGCCCAGGCAATGGCGTTCAGACGATAAGCGTTTGCCGCGATGAACGGATCGCCCCGGCGGACCGTCTCGACCATCGCAACCAGCCGCTTGAGAACGGCGTAGTTAAGCGGGACGGCGACCACGCCGAGCGCGGCAATCGCGCGCAATCCCATGATCATCGAGGGGATCCCGGAGGACGGGGTGATACCGAGCGCGGTGAACGTCCATTGCTCGGCGACAATCGTCGCGATCAGCAGCGTGAGGATCGCTCCACCGGACAGCCAGTTGAGCACGTTCAGGATGCGCAAGGTCACCCAAGCGACCGGCAACGCAGACGAATGTTTCACCGAAGATCTCCGATAGTTGATATTGACAAACGATATGTCACTTATCGATTATCGGCAACACCCAAATTCGGAAAAATCCCGTGAATATACGCAGTGGGCAAAAGCGCCCGTGCGGCTTGTCCTGCAACGTCCTCGCCGCTTATTTTTTTCAGACTCCGCGCTTTGCACAAGGGCCCTGCCCGCCGCCCTCAATAGCCCATCAGGCTCAGAACTTCCTTGCGGCTGCGCGAATCGTCGAGGAAGCAGCCGAGCAACCGGCTGGTGATCATGCCCACGCCGGGCGTGCGCACGCCGCGCGCGGTCATGCAGGCGTGACTCGCCTCGATCACCACCGCGACGCCCTGCGGCTTGAGATTGTCCCAGATGCACTGCGCAACCTCGGCGGTGAGCCGCTCCTGGATTTGCAGGCGCCGCGCATAGCCGTTGAGCACGCGGGCGAGCTTGGAGATCCCCACCACCCGGTTCTGCGGCATGTAAGCGATCGCCGCCTTGCCGATGATCGGGGCCATATGGTGCTCGCAATGCGACTGGAACGGGATGTCCTTGAGCAGCACCAGCTCGTCGTAGCCGCCGACCTCGTCGAAAGTCCGGTTGAGGTGGACCGCGGGGTCCTCGCTGTAGCCCTGACAGTATTCCTGCCATGCCCGCGCCACGCGCGAGGGCGTATCGAGCAGGCCTTCGCGCGCCGGGTCGTCGCCCGCCCAGCGCAGCAAAGTGCGGACCGCGTCCTGCACTTCGTCCGGGATGGCGGGCTTGCCGATTGGCTGGTCCTCATCCGGACCCACGATGCTGCTCATCGAACTCTCCCTCATACCGGGCGGCGCAACAAGCCGCCGCGCCGGAACAATCCGCGCCGCCGGTGGATCGGCTCGAACAATTCTTCGGGCCGCTCGGGATCGAGCAGCGCATTGTCGGCCACCGCTTTCTCCGTATCGGTCAGTTCGCGCAAGATGAAAGGCGAAAGGTGCTTGCCCGGCTGGGCGATGTTTTCGATCATCGCTATCATCGAGCCGTGCCGCTGGAGTTGCTCGATCACCCGCTCACGCGTGACCCCGCAATGTTCGGCGAGCAGCGAATAGCGCAGGCGTTCGATCGCGGGCCTGGCATGGTCGTTACCCGGCCGCGCCGCGTCGATGAACACATCGCACTCGCTATCGAGCCCTAGCGAGCGGTTGTTCATGTTGGCCGAGCCGATCCGCACGACCTCGTCGTCGACGATCATCACCTTGGCGTGGACATAGATCGGCGTCCCGCCGCTGGTATAGGGAATGAAGATGCGGAACCGGTTGTTGCGGTCGCGCGCGCCGATCGCGTGGCACAGCTGGACCCGCGCACCGTCCATTGCTGTCTGCTCGAGCCAGCCCTCGGCGGTGGCGGGATTGACCAGCACCACCTCGGGCGGATCGGGCTGCGCCATCTTCTCGGCAATTGCCTCGGCAATCGCGCGCGAGGCGAAATACTGGCTTTCGGCGTAGATGAAGCGCTTGGCCCGGCGGATATGCTCGACGAACAGCGCCTCGATCTCATGGACCTCGGTAATGTCGCGCCATGCCGTACGGGTCCGTGCGATCCCGATCTCGACATCGCGGAATTCGGCAGACAATTGCGCGGGCCAGGCGCTCTTTTCTTGTGGCGCGCAAGGTTCCAGCGGCTCGCCGCCCGCCTGCTGCCAGCGCTCGCGTCCCAGATCGCCAAGCGCCCGCGCCGCATCACCTTCGACCATCATCGACAAATCGTGCCACGGACCGTAAGGTTTTCCCCGCGGCCCCTCGCGCCGCGGATCGGATTCGACATGCTCCGGTGTGTCCCACCGCGCAGTGGTCATGTCGATCCCGCCGCAGACCGCGAAGCGATCGTCGATCACCACGATTTTCTGGTGGTGGCTGCAGCCCAGCGGATGCGCCGAATCGAATTTGAAATCGATGCAGGGATGCCGGTACCAGCGGACCAGATCGAGGATCATCGATCCCCGGAACACGAATTTGAGCGCGCCGAAGTTCCACTTGAGCACCCGAACTTGCAGCCCCGGAGTGTGATTGCACAGCCACACGACGAACGCCCCCAGCCGCGCAGGATGGGTCTTGCGGCTCGGCCGGTTCCACCAGCGCCGACCCGGACCCAGCCTGACTCGCGTATCGAAATCCCACCCGATCAAATGAATGCGCTGCTTCGCCGCGAGCATCGCTCGCTGCATCAGCGCGAAATAGGCGGCGGCGTCGATCACGACATGCGCGCGGCTGGCCCGCTCGAACCGCCAGACCGACCGGCCGGGCGGTGTCGTCAATTCCTGCTGTTCGTCCGGCTCCATGCCATCACCCTATCCGGCTGGCCGGGTGCCGTCACTCGCGGAATAGGCGCTTCCCTGTTTTGGCGGCGTGTGACATGCGGGCCGCGATGCGCCGCCGCCGTGACCGTCTTGAACCCCTCCGCCGGATTGCGCGCGCGGTTCCGGGCGGCATTGCGGCCGGGCGCTGGTTGCGCCGCCAGCTCAGCCCGGAATTGCGCGCGCTGGAGAGACTTCGGCGCGAGCATTCCGGTGCGCTGTTCCAGCCCTACGCGACCACCGCAGAGGATCGCTATCCGCAGCTGTTCGATGCATTGGCGCAGCGGCTGGCGCACCTTCCCGCCCCGCGCATCCTCTCGTTCGGTTGCTCAACCGGGGAGGAAGTTCGCGCGCTGCGGGCTCGGCTGCCCAATGCCCGGATCACCGGGATCGATCTCAATCCCCGCTCGCTGGCGATTGCGCGAAAGAACGACACCGATCCTCTGTCGTACTACCGCCTCGCTGGAGCGCCGCTACCGGGCGACCGGTTCGACGCGGTGCTGGCAATGGCGGTGTTCCGCCACGGCGTGCTCGAAGCCGAACAGCCGGTGGAGTGCTCGGCAGTGCTACCATTCGCGCGGTTTGCCGAAGGGGTGGCACTGCTCGATACCAGCCTTGAGCCCGGTGGCTGGCTGGCGCTCTATAATTCGCACTTTCGCTTCAGCGATACGCCGACCTCAGCCGGTTATGCCTGCGATCCGCTGCGGATGACCGACCATCGCCCGCGCGATCTGCTCTATGGGCCGGACAACCAGCGGTTGCTCGGCGTGACCGACAATACGGTATTGTTCCGCAAGCTGGCCTAGCCGAGCACCGCGCGCAGCCGTTTTTGCACTTCCGCCTCGCCGATCACCTGGCAGACGAGGAACAAATCGGCGCTGCGGCGTTGCCCGGTGAGCGCGATGCGGATCACATTGCTCGCCTCGGCGATCGAGCCCGTGAAGGCCTCTGGGTTGCGCTTGTAGTCACCCGTCGTTGGCGCAAATCCGTGGTCCTTGGCGACTTCACGCAAGTGATCGAACCACGCATCGCGATCATCGATCTGGGTATAGCGCGCCGAATAATCGGCGATCATGGCGCGGACCACTTCAACCGAGGTTGGCGCAAAATCGGGATGCGCGGCGTCGGTCACCGGGGTGTAGGCGCTGGGCAGGAAGACGCGGTAATTGGGCAGGAAGTCCTGCCAGTTGGCGACATCCTTGCGCGGGTTCTTGTCGAGCTGCTTTTCCAGCTCGAGCGCGCGAATGGCGTTGCCGTGCTCACTCGCCAACAGCACGGCGAGATCGCGGTCGTGCTCACTCGTCCAGGCTTCCAGCGCGGCGAGCCGGTCCGCAGGCGGCAGTTCTGCGATATAGTTGCGCGAAATCGACTGCAGCTTGGCCTCGTCGAACACCGGGCCGGCAACGCCCATCCGGTCCATCTGCAATGGTGTGGCAAGCGCTTCGGCAAAGTCGATATCGGCCAGATTGCCATTGGCCAGCCCGCGCAAATAGATCCGCAGCGCCGCCGCCGGATAGCCGGTCGTGATATAGTATTCGACGTTGGCTTCGGGGTCTTTGCGCTTCGACAGCTTGCGCTTGCTGCTGCCTTCGACCTTCATCAGCGGCGCGATATGCGCGTAGCCGGGCAGCGGCAGGCCCAGCGCCTCGAACAGCTGGATGTGCAGCGGGAGCGACGGAATCCACTCCTCGCCGCGCGTCACCAAATTCACGCGCATCAGATGATCGTCGACCACATGCGCGAAGTGATACGTCGGCAGACGCGGCGATGTGGTGCTGCTTTTCAGGATCACCGCGTCGTTGCGGTTGTCGTTCTGCGCGATCGGGCCGCGGATCAGATCCTCATGCGTGACGCGCAGCGCCGAGCCCTCGGGCGCGCGGAAGCGGACCACGAACGGCGTGCCAGCCGTCACCCTTTCAACGTGCTCCTCGGCCGAGAGATGGCGGCAGGTCGCCCAGGAGCCATAATAACCCGGCATGACCTTGGCAGCCTTCTGCTGCGCGGTCAGCGCCTCCAGGTCTTCCGAGGTGCAGAAACACGGATAGGCTTTGCCTTCTTCGACCAATGCCTTGGCAAAGCTGGCGTAGATCTCCGCGCGCTGGCCCTGTTCGTAGGGGCCCCAAGGGGCATCGGTCCGTTCGTCGCTCTCGATCCCGAAATAACGGAAGGCCGAGGCGAACTGCGCGCGCGCGCTGGGATCCTCGCGCGCGGCATCGGTATTCTCGACCCGGATGAAATAGGTCCCGCCCGAATTATGCGCGAGATCCTGCGCGATCACCGCAGCATAGACCCCGCCGATATGCAGATAGCCGGTCGGGCTCGGCGCAAAGCGCGTGACCCACGCGCCCGCAGGCAACTCGCGCGGCGGATAAAGCGCCTCCCAGTGCGCGCGGGAGGCGGTTTCGCCCGGAAACATCAGGTCGGCAAGTTCGGTCATGGAAAATCTGGAAACTCGAGGGAGGTAGGGTGGCGCGCTCTTCGCCCCCGTTCCCGCGTCAAGTCAAGCAGCGGTTGCCGCCGCCGCCTCCTCGACATCGCGTAACCGGTCTTTGCCGAACCACATTTCCTCACCAATGAAGAATGTGGGCGAACCGAATGCACCCCGCGCCACCGCTTGCTCGGTGTTGTTGACCAGCATGGCCTTGTGGGCGGGGTCGGCAGCGCCTTGGGTCAACGCATCGGCAGGCAAGCCCGCCTCCACCAGAGTTCGGTGCCACACATCGGGCTCATCGAGCTTGAGGCCAAGTTCCCACATCGCGGCGAACATGGCTTCGATATAGTCCTCGGCCACGCCAAGCTGCTGCGCTGCGATCGCGCCGCGCATCGCCAGCAGGGTGTTGACCGGGAAATGCGGGTTCATCCTGAACCCATTGATGTCATGTCGTGTCATGAAGCGGTGCATCTCGAGCCGGTCGTAGTCGCGCTTGGCCGTGATATGGCCATAGGCGGTCATCGGCGACTGGTTGCCGATCGCCTTGAAGATGCCGCCCAGCAGCACCGGGACATAATCGAACCGCACCTGCCCCCGCGCTTCGGCCGTCGGGATCGCGCGGTGAACAAGGTAGGCATTGGGACTGCCGAAATCGAACAGGAATTCCGCCGTAACAACCATCACCATGTCTCCCCAAACGGCCGGATTTCCTGCTCAAACGTCCAGGCACTGCGGGGCTGGCTGAACAGCGCCCAATAGGCCTCGGCGACTGCGGCCGGCGGCATCAGTCGGTCGGGATCGAGGTTGGCGAGCACCTCCGCCCCCTCGCGTTCGGCAATCCGCGCCCGCACCCATTCGGTGTCGACTCCCGCATCGATCACCAGATGCGCGACGTGCAAGCCCTGCGGCCACAACTCGCGCGCCGCCGATTGCGCCATCGCGCGCAAACCCGATTTGGCCGCCGCAAAGGCGGAAAACCCGGGATTGCCGCGCATCCCGGCGGTCGCCCCGGTCACAAAGATTGCGCCGCGCCCGCGCGGGATCATGATCCGCGCCGCTTCGCGCACGGTGACGAAGCCCGCGAAGCAGGCCATCTCCCAGACCTTGCGAAACACCCGGTCGGTGGTGTCGAGCAATGGGAAGGTCACGTTTGCGCCAACATTGAATACGGTCAGCGCAAGCGGTGCGATCGCCTCGGTTTCGGCCAGAAAGGCGGCGACATCGCCAGGTTCGCGTGCATCGAGCGATCGCCCGGTAATTCCCGCACCAAGCAGCGAAGCCAGCTTGTCACCATTGCGGCGGCCCGCGTGGACCGCGAAGCCTTGTTCGGAAAATTTCCGGACAATCGCACTGCCGATGTGCTCGCCTGCGCCGACTATCGCCACCGAACCCCGTACGGTCATTGCCTTGCTCCCGGCGCCGACAGGCCGTCGGACAAACCGCAAACTGCGCGAACACACGGGGCGTGTCCATGCGCATTTCGCCATACGCTATGTGCTAGATCGGCGGCGATTTGGGGAAATGGTGCGCCCGGAACGATTCGAACGTCCGACCCTCAGATTCGTAGTCTGATGCTCTATCCAGCTGAGCTACGGGCGCGGGAAAGGGGCACATAGGCAGGTCGCACATGCTTGGCAAGCAGCTAAATCGCCTTGATGAGCGCTTCCGACAAGGGTCGGTCAAGCGGCGGCATCGACAGCCCGGCCAACTCGTCCGCGGCGAACCAGCCGATCGCTTCGCCATCGAGGCATTGCGGCTCGCCCTGCCAATCGCGGCAAGTGTAAAGCAGGATGACATAGGGCTCACGCAGCGCGGGCGGCAGCCGCGTATCGCTGGCGAAGGTCAACGGGGTTAGAGCGTCAAGCGCGATTTCGCAGCCAAGTTCCTCCCGGATTTCGCGGATAAGCGCGCTTTCCGCGCTCTCATCGGGTTCGATCTTGCCGCCGGGAAACTCCCACAACCCGCCGTGCGCCCCGTCCAGCCGTCGCTGCTGCAGCAGGATTTTCCCATCATACCGGATCAGTGCGACCGCGACCACGGGCACGAATGTCGGAATTTTTTTCAACTCACTCGCCTATCTCAACTTTTTATTAGGGATGGTTTGGCAAAACGCCAGTGTCGGAACTGTATTCGCAGGAGCGAGATGACAATGAAAGCCATCCTGACACGCCTGGTTTCCGACCAGCGTGGCACCTCTGCCATAGAATACGGGCTGATCTGCGCGATGATCGTGCTTGCCATGCTCACCGCGCTGAAAGGTGTCGCCGATGAGAACAACGGAATTTGGGCGGTGTTCTCAAGCAAGACCAACGAAGCCATTTCGAAGGCCAACGGCGGTTAAACAATTGGCAAGACTTTCCCGTTAGCCCGGTCAACGCTTGATCCGGGTTTACTGGAAAGGGCCGGGTACGAAGACTGCAACAGGAGACTGACCATGAAGTTCATCAACAAGCTGATCCGTGACGAAGCTGGTGCCACCGCGATCGAATACGGCCTTATCGCCGCGCTTATCGCCGTCGCTGCCATCACCGCGATGCAGGGTCTGGGCAACGAACTGACCACGACCTTCAACACGACCTCGTCGAAGATGAGCGAAGGTAACACCGCCGCCGGCTAAGCCGCGGGGGTAACCTGAACAGCGAGGGGCGGCAGGGCAACCTGCCGCCCCTTTGCTATGGGGGTCGCTCAATAGGTGACGAGCTTGACCTTTTGCCCCACCACGATCGTGCTGTTAGCGCCCAGCCCGTTGAGCACGCGGAACCGATCGAGCGGCGCATCGGCATAGGCCATCCGGGAGGCCAGCGACTGCACCGTGTCACCGCGCCGCGCCGTCACCACCACCAGCTTGCGCGGTTTGACCGCCGCAGCCTCCGCCACCGAAATCCTCCGCATCGACGAAAACATCGAGTTGAAGGTGCTAGCGCTGCCCGCCTGGCTGATCGTCAGGAAGTGGAACGCCTGGTCACTCGACCACTCATAGGCAAAGACAACCACATCGACCTGGCTGCCGTTGCTGGTAACCCGGGCGGTGCCATAGGCGGCCGGGATGCCGTTGACAGTGGTGCGCTGGATCGTGTCGGGTGAAATCTGCGCCTGACCCTGCTCGGTCAGGCCCGCAAAAACAGAGCGGATGTAGCTCTCAAGGCTTCCCGAATAGGCAGCTGTGCTGAACTGGCCTTTGCCCGACTGGCCGCTGATTGAAACCGCGCGCGTGCCATTCATCAGGAAGAATCCGTTGGGGGCGTCAAACGTCATGCGGTATTCGGGGTGGGTGAACTTGCGCCCCTCGACCACACCCTGCCTGGGATCGTCACCGTACCGAAGGCCGTCGATCCTGCTCAGGAATGTGTCGCGATTGGTTATGCCGGTGGCATTCGCCCCGGCCCTGACCAATGCCGCGCGCACTCGCGAGGCAGGATCGGGGTGCGTTGAGGCCCATTCGGGCACCTGGTTGGCGCTGCCCATCAACCGCGCGTCGAGAACATTCTGGTTGGCCAGGCTCTGCAGCACGGTCGACATCGCGCGCGGATCGTATCCGGCGCGCTGGAGATAGGAAACGCCCAGATTGTCCGCCTCGGTTTCCTGCGCGCGCGAAAACTTGAGCGTCAGCAATTGCGAGCCCTGGCCGAACAGCTTTTGCCCGATCTGGCCCGCAGCGCTGTTGCCCAGGACGGCACCGGCGAGAACCTGGCCAAGGACGCCAAGGATCGAATTGCGCGTCGCGGCGCTCTGCCGCTTGGCAGCATGGCGAGCGGCGACATGGCCGATTTCGTGACCGAGAACCCCGGCCAGTTCGGCTTCATTGTTCATCAGTGCGACGAGTTGGCGGGTGACATAGATATAGCCGCCGGGGACCGCGAAGGCGTTGTCGACCGGCGAATTGAGCAGCGTCACGGTGAAATCGCTGCGCGCGTTGCCCAGCCCGGACTGGATCGCGATATTTTTGCCGATCCCCTCGACATAGGTCGCTTGCGGGCCGGTTTCGGCTCCACCAAATTCAGCGATCAGTTGCGGATGCGCTTGTGCACCCTCCTGGCGGTCTTTGGCGGAGATCGACTGGACTTGCTGGGTTGCCACACGCGTCTGTGCGATGCCGCTGCCCGCTGGCAGGGCCAAAGTGGTGACGGCTACGCCGACCAGTGCAAACTTGAGGTTACGCGGCATTGTTGGGGTTCCTCTCGGCGGCCTATCCATTGCGGAGCGAGGCGGTGGACTTCGCACTGAAAACCCCGGTTCCGTTCGAATGGTTCCCGCGCGCGAATGTTCAGCTTTCGCCGATCCGCAAGAAACGCTCCTCACGCCGTGCGCGCAGCTTGGCTGGAGACAGACCTGCCAGCGCGTCGAGTTCTTCGCCCAGCGCCGCACCCAGCGCCTGTGCGGCGCTAACTGGATCGCGCTGAGCGCCGCCGACCGGTTCCTTGATGATCCGGTCGATCACTTTGAGCGCAAGCAGATCCTGCGCGGTGACTTTCATCGCCTCGGCCGCCTCCGGTGCCTTGTCGGCGGTGCGCCACAGGATCGAGGCGCAGCCTTCGGGCGAGATCACCGAATAGATCGCATGTTCGAACATCAGCACGCGTTCGGCGCTGGCCAGCGCCACTGCGCCGCCCGAACCGCCCTCGCCGACGATGGCGGCGACCATCGGCACCGGCAGCGCGAGGCACGCCTCGGTAGAACGGGCGATCGCTTCCGCCTGGCCGCGCTCTTCGGCTTCGACCCCGGGAAATGCACCCGACGTATCGACCAGCGTGACCACCGGCAGCCCGAACCGTCCGGCCAGTTCCATCAGGCGGATCGCCTTGCGATAGCCCTCCGGCTTGCCCATCCCGAAATTGTGGCGGATGCGGCTTTGCGTATCGTGGCCTTTTTCATGTCCGATCACGACCACCCGGCGTCCGCCAAGCCGTGCCAAGCCGCCAACGATGGCCTCGTCCTCGCCATAAAGGCGATCTCCGCCCAGCGGCACGAAGTCGGTGAAGGCCTGCGCGATATAGTCGCGGAAATGCGGCCGCATCGGATGGCGCGCGACCTGGGTCTTCTGCCACGGGGTCAGCGCCGCATAGGTGCTAGCCAGCAAATCGGCGCTCTTGGTTTCGAGGCGACGGATTTCGGCCGAGATGTCGACATCGTCTCCCGCCGCCGCATTCCGCAATTCGGCAATCCGGGCTTCGAGCGCGGCGATGGGCTTTTCGAATTCGAGATAGGAAATCATCGCGCGGCGCTAGCCCTGTGGAGGCTTTGCCGCAAGGGGATGCGCAAGGGGGTGTCGCGCGTTGACCAGCGCCACCAGCCGCGCGCTGTCGACATGCGTGTAGATCTGTGTGGTGGCGATGTCGGCATGGCCCAGCAAGGTTTGCAACACGCGCAAATCCGCGCCGCCCTCAAGCAAATGTGTGGCAAAGGCATGGCGCAGCACGTGCGGGCTGACCTTTTCGGGTGCGATCCCGGAGCGCACTGCAAGTGCCCTGAGCAACTGGAACAGCCGGATGCGCGTCAGATGACCTTGTGCTCCGTTCGAGGGAAACAGCTGCTTGGAGCCTTGCGGACGCAACGCGACCCAGCGTGACAGCGCCTGCGTCGCACGCGTGCTTACCGGGACCATCCGCTGCTGCCCGCCCTTGCCGGTCACCGTCAGGAACGGCGCGTCGCGCGGCACCGCCGCCAGCGGGAGCGAGACCAGCTCGGTTGCGCGCAGGCCCGAGCCATAGAGCAGTTCGAGCAGCGCCAGCATCCGCACCGCAGCGGGGCGATCCCCGGCGGCTTCCTCCTCGGCGCGAGCAAACAGCGCCTCGACTTCCGCATGACCCAACAGACGCGGCAAGGGCCGGCGCGTGCGCGGTCGCGGAAGAGCGGGCGAAGGATCGTCCTGACGCAATCCTTCATCGACCAGAAAGCCGAAGAACTGGCGCAGCGCCGAGCATTTGCGGGCAAGGCTCGATGGCGCGAGTGCAGCCCACGCCGCGCCGAGCGAGGCCAGCGCTGCCGCATCAGCCTGCAGGAGATTGCCGATCGCCGCCTCCGCGCCTTCCAGATCGCCGCGATAAGCCGCCAGCGTGTTGGCAGCGGCCCCGCGTTCGGCTGCGAGCATAACGAGGAAGGCGTCGATCTGCGTCGGGATCGCCTAACCCCGCGCGACCGCTTCGGCGGCGATCATCCGGGCTTCTGCACCCAGCCCGACCCGGTTGAGCGCCGAAACGATGTGATAAAGGTAGCGCGGGGTCATCTTGTCCCAGCCCTCGCCCTGCATGCCGAGCCCGGCGAGCATCGCGACCAGCGCCGCGTTGTTGACCTCGGCCGCGCCATCGATCGCCCGGGTCCAGCTGGTCGGCGCGATCAGATCGACGTCCATCTTGCTGGCGAGACTTTGAGTCGTCGCAGCGTCGATCCGGCCGAGGCCCGCGAGCCCGGCCAGCAGGAAGCGCGACTTGCGATACTCGTCGCTGTTGTCGTCGCCGTAAAAGTTCTCAACCGCGCTGGCACTCACGCCGCTGCGGGCGGGCGCGACCAGCGTGAGCAAGGCCCACGCCTGGCTGCCACTGTCCGCCACCGGAGCCCAGCGCAGCGCATTGCGATCGAGCCCGGCGGTGAGCATCGACGCGATGAGTTCGGGCGCGTCGTTCGCCATGCCTCCGTTCACCGGGAGCCGCGCGGCCGCGTAGGCGGTCAGCACCTGCCGGCCATAGCGCCGCTGCGGATCGGTCGCGCCGTCCCACAATTGACGGATCGCGGCGAGCTGGGCATCCGCCCCGTCCCCGGCATAGGCAGCGCGCAGCGCTTCGGCGCGCGCCGACCATTCGTCTGAGATATCGTCCTGGGCGTAAATCTGGCCGTAGAGATCGACCATCGCCTGCCCTGACAGCACACCCGCCGCCGCAGCGCGGTCGGCCGCCGCCGCACGCGCGGGCAGGCCCACCATCGGCGCGGTCGCGGTGACATAATCATAGCGCGGCGCGGCATCGCGCATCAGCGCCGCGGGCGGCTCAAGCCCGGTGGCGATGGTCAGCGCATAGCGCCACGGGTTCATGCCCTCGACCCCATCCCACTCGACCGTCACCGCGCGGCGTGCCTTGCCCGCCGCACCGGCGTATTTCTGCGCGAGCAGCACGTCGATCTTGGGCCAGATTTGCTGGCTCAGCGCGCGGTCGAGCTGGGTCATGCCCGCCGCGCCCTCGCCGCCGAATGAGGCGCAGATCGCGCGCGCGATTGTCCAGTCGGCGTCCTTGCGCACGCCACCCTGGAGGGCGACCGCCGGGCATATCCCAGTAATGTCGCCCGTGGCGACAAACGCATCCAGCGCCGCCTGGGTCAGCAGCGGTGAATAATTGGCCGCATCGACATCCTGGACCAGCGCGCGCGCCGCGTCGCCCTCGCCCATCCGCACCAGCAGCGCTGCGCGCATCCCCGCGAAATCCGCCGGGTTCATGCCTGCGGGCGCGTCCATCCGCGAGGCCAGCGCGCGGCGCAGCAGGATGTGGCCCCAGCGCGAGACCATCTGGCCATTGTTGCCGGTCAGCATCGCACGCACCAGCCCGGGGTTCTGCCCGCTCATCGAGCCCGCCGGAAAACCGCCCTCGCCTTGGGACAGGATCCCGATCTGCTTGAGCGAACGGCGTGCACCGGGCGGGATATCGTATTTGGGTCGCAGCCCGAGCAGCTGGTCGAGCTCGTCGGGCGACATCGCCTCAAGTTCGCGCAGGCTCGGGATGTTGGCGGGAAGCGTCACGGCTGTGCGCGGTGCGGATGATGTCGAGACGCCGGGAATCGCCTGCACTACCGAGGAGGTCGCAGCGGGCGCAGACTCGCCCGATTTCGGCGCGGGTGCCGGCGTGGATCGCGCCGGCCGACTTGGCTTGTCGAACCCCGGCGGAAGCAGCGATTCAGGGGCATCCTGCGCGACGGCCCACGCCGAAGTCAGCGCCAGCGTGGCTCCAAGCAGAATGTGGACGCGCTTCATCGTGCGGCTCCGGGCAGAACCACCGTTTGCGAAATCTGCCGCATCGGCTCAAGCCCGGCGTCGGTCCACGCATAGGCCAGCAGCAGCGTGACAGCCAGCGCGAGCCCAACCAACAGCCAATTCCTGCGCATCCGTATCGTCACCCGCGACCTTTCCCCATGCTTGCGCTGGCCTCTATCGCAACTATAGGCGGGGCCGCAATGGAAGTCGATGAACCCACCCTTTCGAGCGGCGAGATCGAGGCGATCGTGCGGCGGATCGACCGGCCGGTGGTGCTGGTCGGGATGATGGGTGTGGGCAAGTCGAGCATTGGGCGCAAACTCGCCTCGCTGATGCACCTGCCGTTCGTCGATGCCGACGACGAGATCGAAGCCGCTGCGCAAATGTCCGTCGCCGAGATCTTCGCGAACTACGGCGAAGATTATTTTCGCGACGGCGAGCGCCGCGTGATCGCGCGACTGATGGACGGCGAGCGCAAAGTGATTGCGACCGGCGGCGGTGCCTTCGTCAACGAACAGACCCGCGCGCTGATCCTCGACCGCGCGATCGCCGTATGGCTCGATTGCGATATCGATACTTTGGTCGAACGGGTCGGGCGCAGGGACAATCGCCCGCTGCTGCACACCGGCGATCCGCGCGAAATCCTCACGCGCCTGCAGACCGAACGCCAGGCAGTCTATGCCTCCGCGCCAATCCACATTACCAGCGGCAATGGACCGCACGGGCGCATGGTCTCGCGCATCCTCAAGGACATCGACAGATGGCTGTAATCCCTGTCGAGATCGCGGATCGGCCCTACGAAGTCCGGGTGGGCGCGGGGCTGCTGGCCGATCTGGTCGGCCAATGCGCGGGCCGCTTGCGCAAGCGCCGGGTCCCGATCGTTACCGATAGCAACGTCCATGCGGCGTGGGGCCCGGTCGTTGAAACCGCACTGCGCGGCAGCGGCCACGAACCGGCCTGGCATATCCTCACCCCCGGAGAAGCGACCAAGAGTTGGGCACAGCTCTCCGCTACGCTTGATTGGCTGCTGGCCGAGGAAATCGAGCGCGGCGACCATATCCTGGCGCTGGGCGGCGGGGTGATAGGCGATCTGACCGGGTTTGCCGCGGCAATCCTCAAGCGCGGCTGTCACTTCATCCAGCTTCCCACGACGCTGCTGGCGCAAGTCGATTCGAGCGTCGGCGGCAAGACTGCGATCAACACCGCGGCGGGCAAGAACCTCGTCGGCGCATTCCACCAGCCCGCGCTGGTGCTGGCCGATCTGGCGGCGCTCGACACGCTGCCATTGCGCGAGCTGCGCGCGGGCTACGCCGAGGTGGTCAAATACGGCCTCATCGCCGACGCCGATTTTTTCGCCTGGTGCGACACCGAAGGGGCTGCGATGCTCGCCGGGGATGCGGCGCACCGCGAATATGCCGTGGCACACTGCGTTGCCGCCAAAGCGCGGATCGTCGCTGCCGACGAGCGCGAGACCACCGGCGCGCGTGCACTGCTCAACTTCGGCCACACTTTCGGCCATGCCCTCGAAGCGCAAACCGGGTTTGGCGAGCGGCTGCTCCACGGCGAGGCGGTCGCGCTGGGAATGGTGCTGGCTGCGCGCTATTCGGCGCGGCGCGGGCTGATGCCGCAGGCGACTGCCGAGCATGTCGCACAGCACTTTGCCGAAGCGGGCATGGGCAGCGAGATCGCCGCGCTCGGCCTCAATTGCGACGGCGCGGCACTGACCCGACACATGCTCTACGACAAGAAGATGGACGCGGGCACCCTGCCCTTCGTGCTGCTGCGCGGGATCGGCGAGGCTTTCCTCGCCAGGGATGTCGCGCTGGAGGATGTCACGCGCTTCCTCGACGACCAACTGGCGCGCTAGCGCACCCCTTGCACATCGGCTCCGAGTCGCTAACCAGTTGCATCCGCAACCACTTGGTGACGTCATGACCGTAGCCGAAGCCACCCCCGCGCTCGACCTTCCCGCGCATGATCGTGCGTTCCTGGGGCACCCCAAGGGGCTGGGCTACCTCGCCTTCACCGAAGCGTGGGAGCGGTTCTCGTTCTACGGGATGCAGGCGCTGCTGGTGCTCTACATGACCAAGCACCTGCTCCTCCCCGGCGAGGTCGAGAGCGTCGCGGGGATCGAGCAATTGCGCGCGATCTATGGCGGAATCGACGGGCAGAAGTTCGCTTCGGCAATCTTCGGGACCTATGCCGCCTCGGTCTATCTCACCCCGATCCTCGGTGGGTGGCTGGCCGACCGCGTACTGGGCAAGCGCCGTACGGTGCTGCTCGGGGCGGTGACGATGGCGCTGGGCCACTTCCTGATGGCCTTCAACGTCACCTTCCTGCTTGCGCTGCTGTGCCTGATCCTGGGTTCAGGGATGTTCAAGGGCAATATCGCCAGCCAGGTCGGCTCGCTCTACAAGCCCGCGGATCTGCGCCGCGCCGATGCCTTCCAGATATTCTATCTGGCGATCAACGCCGGGGTGATCGCCTCGCCGCTGGTGGTTGGCTCGCTCGGCGAAACGGTCGGCTGGCACTGGGGCTTCGGTGCCGCCGGGGTGGGCATGCTGATCGGCCTGACAATCTACCTCGCCGGGCAGAAATACCTGCCCAAGGAGCACTTCGATGTCGCCGAGCGCAGTGCCGAGCCGCGCGAACCGCTGAGCCGGCAGGACTGGCTGGCGACCGCCGCGCTGGTCCTGCTGATCCCGGTGATGGCGGTGGCGATCGTCCCCAACAACCAGATCTTCAACGCCTATCTGGTGTGGGGCGACCGCGACTTCGACCTGGTGTGGGGCGGGAGCAAGCTGCCGACCACCTGGCTGGTCACACTCGACGCAATCGTCTCGGTCGCGTTCCTCGCCGGTGTTGCGCTGTTCTATCGCTGGTACGGCAAGCGCTGGATCGAGCCCGACGAGCTGACCAAGATCATTATTGGTTCGGCGTTCTCGATCCTCGGGATGCTGTGCCTCTATCTCGCTGCGGTAACGATGCCCGCAGGCGGCAAGATCGGGCTCTTCTGGCCGGTGATGTTCCACGTCCTCAACAGCATCGGTTTCGCGCATATGCTCCCGGTCAGCCTCGCGCTGTTCGCCCGGCTCGCGCCCAAGGCGATCAACGCCACAGTGATCGGACTCTACTACCTCGCCTTCTTCGCCGGCAACGCGATGGTCGGCTGGGTCGGCGGGTGGTTCGAGGAGATGGCGGTGACCGATTTCTGGCTGATGCACGCCGGCTTCGCGGCAGTGTCCGGCGCGGTGTTCGTACTGTTCAAGCTGTTTCTGGCGAAACGCCTGATGGGCGCGAGCGCGGCTGAGACCGCGCGGGCGGCGCTGGCCTGACCGGAGGCGGCCTAGCCGAACAGCGCGATTGACTGCATCCCTGCGGCGATCGCTTCGCCGCCCGCATTCCAGATCGCCATGTTCTGGCTCGAACAACCGTTCTCGGCGTAGTTCCCTGCCGCGCGCAGCAAGAACCAGCTATCGCGGGTGCGGGGCGTCGCGGTGAGCAAATTGCACAGCCAGGTCATCGAACTCACTGGCACCCAGCTGGTCAGCAGCGGCATGACCCCCGGCGGCAGCGCGTCGGCGATCAGCATAAGCTCGACCATCGGATCGAGCGTCGCGCGGTCCTTGAGGCGGACCCACCACAGCAGTTCGGGCTGCTTGTCGTCGCTGCGCTCCAGCGCCCAGCGGCGCTCGAAATGACGGGTGAAGCCCGGTCCGGCGCTTTCGGGTAGCGGCGTGGCATCCTCGACCGCGATCAGCCCGGCGGGCGGCGGCACATCGTGCAGATGCAGCGCGCTTGTCACAGGCCCCATGAACACGAAGGTCGCCGCCAGCCCGACCCCGGCCTCGCTCACCACCTCGGCGCTGACCCAGCTGGCATTGCGCCCGCGCCGCAGCATTTTCACCCGCACGTCCACTTCGCCCGCCAGCGGCCCGACAAAACTGACTTGCGCCGAGCGGAGCGGCGGGAGGTCATCGGCCAGCCGTTGCGCTGCGGAGAGCGCCAGCGCGCTCGACAATCCGCCATAGCTGGTGCGCCCCTGCATCCAGTTGTCGGGGATCGTGGCGGTGAATCCGGTTTCGGTGGGGCGGACGGCGGCAAGTATCTCGGGAAGGCTCATGCGCTTCCCATTGACGTAAACGGAAAGGAGGTCAACATTCGCGCCATGACGAAATTCATCGATCTTTCGATCCCGATCACCATGAAGGTGATCTCCGACCCGCCGGTGATGCAGCCGCAGATCCATTACGTGACGCATAACACCAGCTGGGAGCAGATCGCGCTGTTCTTCCCCGGCCTGACCCGCGAAGACCTGCCCGACGGCGAAGGCTGGGCCGTCGAGCAACTGACCCTGTCCACGCACAACGGCACCCATATGGACGCGCCGTGGCACTACCACTCGACCACCGACAGTGGTGCAAGGCGCGCGCCGACCATCGACGAAGGCCCGCTCGACCGGTTCTTCCGCCCCGGTGTGAAGCTCGATTTCACGCATTTGCCCGATGGCCACGTCGTCAGCGCTGCGGAAGTCGAGGCCGAACTGGCGCGCATCGGCTACGCGCTGCAACCGCTCGACATCGTGCTGATCCAGTCGGGTGCGGTCTATGGGACCGACAATTTCACCGACCAGGGCGTGGGGCTTGGCGCGGAAGCCACGCTGTGGCTGACCGAACGCGGGGTCGAAGTGGTCGGCACCGACGCGTGGAGCTGGGACGCGCCGTTCAGCCACACCGCCAAGAAATGGGCCGAAACCCGCGATCCGTCGATCATCTGGGAAGGCCACAAGGCGGGCCGCATCCGCCCCTATTGGCAGATCGAGAAACTGACCAATCTGGCAGGCTTGCCTCCGTTTGGCTTCACGCTGAGCTGCTTCCCCGTGAAAATCGACGGGGCCAGCGCGGGGTGGATCAGGGCGGTGGCTTTGGTGGAGGATTGAGACTCCTCCCCACGCAGAACCCGTCACCCTGAACTCGTTTCAGGGTCCATTTCTCCACACCGTCCACCGTCTCCAGAGGCGCGATGGATGCTGAAACGAGTTCAACATGACGTTGAGCTGGAGGGCAGGTTCTTGAATCTTACTCCAGTTCGAGGATCACCGCGTCCACCGCCAGACTGTCCCCCGCCTTGGCATTGACCGTCTTCACCGTCGCCGACTTTTCGGCGCGGAGGATGTTTTCCATCTTCATCGCTTCGACCACCGCGAGCGGCTGGCCGGCTTCGACCTTGTCGCCTTCCTTGACGTTGAGCGTCACTAGCAGCCCGGGCATCGGGCAGATCAGGAAGCGCGAGAGATCGGGCGGGACCTTTTCGATCATGTGCTGCGTCAGGGGCGCGATCCGCGCGGGCAGCACCTGGACATCGTGGATCGCGCCGCGCGTGGTCATTTTCAGGCCATTGCGCGTGGGCTCGATCTTCACGGCTAAGACTTCACTATCGAACTCCGCTTCGATCAGGCGCTGGCCGGGGGTGTATTCTACCTCGAAGTCGACCGGCTCGCCGTCGACGGTGATGTCTTCCTCACCCAGCTCGACCGCGAACAGAGTGCCGCCGATCTTCACGCTCCACTCATAGGGCGGGTCGAGCGGCCCGCTCAGCTGGCCATCGACCTGCCGCGCCCGGTCTGCGCGTGCGGTGGCGACGAAACCGGCGATGGCAGCTAGATTGCGCTTCAATTCATCCGAGGCGGGCGCGCCGTGGAAGCCGTCGGGGTATTCCTCGGCGATGAAGCCGGTGGTCAGCTCACCCGAGCGGAAGCGCGGGTGCTGCATGATCGCCGAGAGGAAATTCACGTTGTGGCCCAGCCCCTCGATCTCGAACGCGTCGAGTGCGGCGACTTGCAAATCCGCTGCCTCGTCGCGGGTCTCGCCCCAGGTCACCAGCTTGGCGATCATCGGGTCGTAGAACATCGAAACTTCGCCGCCTTCGATCACCCCGTCATCGACGCGAATGCCATCGACGCCGCGAATATCGCCCTCCCAGCCCTTGACCGGCGGGTCATAGCGCACCAGCCGCCCGGTGCTGGGCAAAAACCCGCGATAGGGGTCTTCGGCATAGACGCGGTTTTCGATCGCCCAGCCTTCCAGCTTCACCTCGTCCTGCGTGAAGGCCAGCTTCTCACCGGCGGCAACGCGGATCATCTGTTCGACCAGGTCGATCCCGGTGATGCACTCTGTGACGGGATGCTCGACCTGCAGCCGCGTGTTCATCTCGAGGAAGTAAAAGCTCTCGCCCGTAGGGTCCGCGCCCGAGACGATCAGCTCGACCGTGCCCGCCGAATAATAGCCGACCGCGCGCGACAGCGCGACGCATTGCTCGCCCATCGCCTTGCGCATTTGGGGGGTGACGAACGGCGACGGCGCTTCCTCGACCACCTTCTGG
Organism: Novosphingobium sp.; assembly: GCA_035543295.1. Lineage (GTDB taxonomy): Bacteria > Pseudomonadota > Alphaproteobacteria > Sphingomonadales > Sphingomonadaceae > Novosphingobium. The sequence continues at coordinate 219,775 of DASZZS010000016.1, read as the reverse complement.
TGGCGGCGCTGGATGCTGCATTCGCGCTCGTTGAGGTAGAGAATATTGCCGTGCTGATCGCCGAGGATCTGGATTTCGATGTGGCGCGGATTGAGAATGAATTTCTCGATAAACACGCGGTCATCACCGAACGAGTTCAGCCCCTCGCGCTTGGTCGCCTCGAAGCCTTCGCGCACGTCCTTCTCGTTGTAGGCGAGCCGCATCCCCTTGCCGCCGCCGCCCGCGCTGGCCTTCATCATCACCGGGTAGCCGATTTCGGCGGAGATACGCACCGCGTGCTCGGTATCCTCGATCTCGCCGACGAAACCGGGGACGACGTTGACCCCCGCTTTCAGCGCAAGCTTCTTGGACTCGATCTTGTCGCCCATCGCGGCGATGGCGTTCACCGGCGGGCCGATAAAGGCGATGCCCTCGGCGGCGAGCGCCTCGGCAAAGCTGGTCCGCTCGGACAGGAACCCATAACCCGGATGCACTGCCTCGGCCCCGGTCTGCTTGGCGGCCGCGATGATCTTCTCGGCGATCAGGTAGGACTGCGCGGCGGGCGATGGGCCGATGTGCAACGCCTCGTCCGCCATCGCCACAAACGGCGCGCGCGCATCGGCATCGGAATAGACCGCGACGGTCTGGATACCCATCCGCCGCGCGGTCTTGATGATCCGGCAAGCGATCTCGCCACGGTTGGCGATGAGGATTTTTTTGAACATTTAGAGGGAGTCCCCGGGCGAATTTTTGGCTGAGAGAGATTTCAAATACACGCCCGTGGCGATGGCCAGAGTGACTAAAGCCAGCCATGAGTACCCGGTTGGTAGGCCGTGTAAATCCGTGGTCGACATAAAAATGAACAGCGACACCACGGGCCCAAAAAGTAGCCACAAGGCGGTGACGAAAAAGACGTGCGATGCTCGCTTCATGTTCACGTGACACACCAATTTTCGTCACCCTGAACTTGTTTCAGGGCCCATCGCGCCGCACAGGCCGAAGCCGCGTGGGGAGAATTGGGTGCTGAAACAAGTTCAGCATGACGGGTGTGGGGGAATCTCATCCTAACCCTCCACCGGCGGCATATTATGCCCCAGCAGCCGAAGCATATCCGCCGCCGCTTCGACCACATTGGTGCCCGGCCCGTAGATGCCCTGCACCCCTGCCTCGCGGAGGAAGTCGTAATCCTGCGGGGGGATCACGCCGCCGGCGACGACCTTGATATCGGGGCGGCCGGCCTCGCGCAGCAGCCGAATCAGTTCGGGGATTAGCGTTTTGTGCCCGGCGGCGAGCGACGAAGCGCCGATCGCATCGACGTCCTTGTCCAGCGCCAGCGCCAGTGTTTCCGCAGGGGTCTGGAACAGCGGGCTGCTGGTCACGTCGAAGCCCATGTCGGTGAAGGCGCTGGCGATCACGTTGGCCCCGCGATCATGCCCGTCCTGCCCCATCTTGGCGACCAGCAGCCGCGGATCGCGGTGGAGGCGACGGGCGACCGCGGCGACTCCCTCGAGGACCTGAGCATAGCGTGCGTCCTCGGCATACGCCTTGCCGTAGATCCCCGTCACCGGGACCGGCTGGGTGCCATAGCGCCCAAACACCGCCTCCATCGCATCAGAGATTTCGCCGAGCGAAGCGCGCGCGCGGGCGGCTTCGACGGCAAGCGCGAGGAGATTGCCCCCGCCCTTCGCGCCATCGGTCAGCGCCGCCAGCGCGGCGCGGCACTTCGCCTCATCGCGGCTCGCGCGCATGGTCTTGAGCCGCGCGATCTGGCCATCGCGGACTGCGTGGTTGTCGATGTCGCGCGAATCGAGATGCGCTTCCTCACCCAGCCGGTACTTGTTGACCCCGACGATCACGTCCTCGCCCTTATCGACCCGGGCCTGCCGCGCCGCGGCGGCTTCCTCGATCAGCCGCTTGGGCATGCCGGTGGCGACTGCTTTGGTCATGCCGCCAAGGCCATCGACTTCCTCGATCAGCGCCCACGCTTCATCGACCAGCGTCTGGGTGAGTGCCTCGACGTAATACGAGCCGCCGAGCGGATCGACCACGCGGGTGATCCCACTTTCCTCGGCCAGCACGATCTGGGTGTTGCGGGCGATGCGCGCCGAAAAATCGGTCGGCAGCGCAATCGCCTCGTCGAGCGCATTGGTGTGCAGGCTCTGCGTCCCGCCTAGCGTCGCGGCCATCGCCTCGATCGTAGTGCGGATGACGTTGGTGTAGGGGTCCTGCTCCTGCAGACTGACGCCCGAGGTCTGGCAGTGGGTGCGCAGCATCTTGGAGCGTTCGTCCTTCGCCCCCAGCTCGTCCATCACCCGGTGCCACAGCGTGCGCGCGGCGCGCAGCTTGGACACTTCCATGAAGAAGTTCATGCCGATACCGAAGAAGAATGAGAGTCGCCCGGCAAAGGCGTCGATATCCAGCCCTGCTTCCATCGCCCGCACCGCATATTCCTTGCCGTCGGCGATGGTGAAGGCCAGCTCCTGCACCGCCGTCGCCCCGGCCTCGTGCATGTGATAGCCCGAGATCGAAATAGAGTTGAATTTCGGCATGTTGGCGCTGGTATATGCGATGATGTCCGAGACAATCCGCATGCTCGGCTCGGGCGGATAGATATAGGTGTTGCGGACCATGAACTCCTTGAGGATGTCGTTCTGGATGGTGCCATCGAGCTGGGCCTGATCGACCCCCTGCTCCTCCCCCGCGACGATGAAGAACGCGAGGATCGGGATCACCGCGCCGTTCATGGTCATGCTGACCGACATCCGGTCGAGCGGAATTCCGTCGAACAGGATCTTCATGTCCTCGACCGAATCGATCGCCACCCCCGCCTTGCCGACATCGCCAACCACGCGCGGGTGATCGCTGTCGTAGCCGCGGTGCGTGGCGAGATCGAAGGCTACCGACAGACCCTTTTGGCCCGCTGCGAGGTTGCGCCGGTAGAAGGCGTTGCTCTCCTCTGCAGTGGAGAAGCCGGCGTATTGCCGGATCGTCCACGGGCGCCCGGCATACATGCTCGCGCGCACGCCCCGGGTGAACGGCGCAAAGCCGGGCAGTCCCGGATCGCCCGCATCATCCGCCGTGTAGAGCGGCTTGATGTCAAAACCCTCGGGCGTGTGCCAGGTCAGGTCCCTGCCCTTGACCTCCTTGGCGGCGGCGGCTTGCCACTCTTCACGTGTCGGCATGTCAGGCTCCCGCACTTGGCCGGGCAGTGACGCGGCGATGCCAATCGTCGAGTCGGCGCAGCTCCTCAGGTAACGCAATGCCGATAAATCCAGCGAAATCGACCGCGGTGAGCAACACGATATCGGCCATGCTGTAAGCCTCGCCCGCGATGAACGGGGTTTCGCCCAGCGCCGCATCGCACATCGCGAATGCATCGAGCACGCGCGGGCGCTGCGCCTCGCCATAGTCGGCAAAGCGCTGGATCGGCAGCCGCGCCGTGAACGGATGGGTGTGGACCCACACCGCCCCAACCGGCGGCATGACGATCAAATCGGTGCGCCTGATCCACATCTCGATTGCGCCGATCTCCTCGGGCGTGGTGCCAAACAGCGCAGGCGCGGGCTGCAGCGCCTCAAGATAGCGGCAGATCGCCACGCTCTCGGTCAGGACCGTCCCATCGTCGAGCTTTAGCGCGGGGGTCTGCCCGCGCGGATTGATCGCCAGGAAGTCCGGCGATTTGTGTTCGCCAGCCGTGATCGAGATCGTCTGCGTAGGCAGCACGATCCCCTTCTCCGCCGCGAAAATCCGGACGCGGCGGGGATTGGGGGCGGGATTGGGGCTGTCGTAGAAAATCATGCGCCCGTGAACTCCGGCTTGCGCTTTTGCAGGAACGCCATCCCGCCTTCCCTCGCGTCTGCGCTGGCCCCGGCGATGCGCTGGCCCTCGGCCTCGCGTAGCAGCGCCGAGGAATAATCGCCATCGAGCGCTGCTGCGAGGTTCTGGCGCATGATACCCAGCGCAAGGCTCGGTCCGCCCGCCAGCCGCACGGCAAGCGCGCGCGCTTCGACCTGCAGCACATCGTCCTCGACGCATTTGTAAATCAGGCCCCAGTCGGCGGCCTTTTCCGCGCCGATCTTCTCGCCCAGCAGCATCATTTCGGTAGCGCGGGCCTTGCCAACCAGCCGCGCCAGCGTCCAGCTTGCCCCGCCATCGGGGACCAGCCCGATATTGACGAAGGCCTGGAGGAAATAGGCCGATTTGCCGGCAATCGCGAAGTCGCTGGCCAGCGCCAGGCTGCACCCGACCCCCGCCGCCGGACCATTGACCGCGGTGATGACGGGAATATTCAGCCGCGCCAGCTTCATCATGGTCGGGTTGTAGTGCCGCGTCAGCGCGCCATAAGAGCCGCCGCTGCCAGTGACCGAAGCACTGCCCCGCGCCTGCAAATCCGCGCCCGAGCAGAACGCCCGACCCGCGCCAGTGATCAGCAGCGCACGCGCACTGCCCAGATTGTCGAGCGCGTCCGAAATCTCGTCGAACATCGCAGGCGGCGCGGCATTAAGCCGCTCGGGCCGGTTGAGCGTGATGGTGGCGATGTTTTCGGCAATTTCGAAATTGATGGTGTCGTAACTCACAGGATTACCCTTCCAAATTCGTCACCCTGAACTTGTTTCAGGGCCCATTTCGCCTTCCACTCCGTCCGCGCCCGGAGGCACAATGGATCCTGAAACATGTTCAGGATGACGAGCGGGGTTAGTGTTGTTCGCGCGGCGTTTCCATGATCTCGGTCAGCACCCCCTGCATGTCGCGGGGGTGGACGAAAAAGATCAGCGTGCCATGCGCGCCGATGCGCGGCTCGCCCAGCACGCGCTTACCCAACGCCTCGAATTCGGCCTTGGCGGCGTGGATATCGGGCACTTCGTAGCACATGTGATGCTGCCCGCCCGCCGGGTTCTTCTCGAGGAAGCTCGTGATCGAGGTGTTACCGGGCAGCGGCTCGATCAGCTCGATCTGGGTGCCGTTGGTGCCGCCCTCGCCGGGCGTATCGACGAAGCAGACCTTCACCCCCTGCGAAGGCAGGTCGAACGGTTCGTGGATCTTCGTCGCGCCCATGACGTCGCGGTAATGCCCGATCGAGGCGGCGATGGAGGGCGTTGCAACGCCGATGTGGTTGAGGCGGCCTAGTTTCATCGTGGAGCACTCAACAGTCGGCTTGCGATTTCGACGGTCAATAATGCAGGGTCAGCCTGAAAATGATCAGCATATCTGAACGCAATCGCGCTTCCATTTATGACATTCCTTCCACTCTCCAAATACGCGAACATTGCTTCCCCTTCACTACTCCAACCAGAAAATGCAGCTGGCGCACCCGCTTCCACGGACGGATGGCCGTGAACCAAAAGTCGGACTGGTTCGCCAGATTCTGCAATTCTTGCGCTTACGACGCACCAAGGGTCCTCAGAATGAACACGATTGATGACTAATGGGATCCAGCCGCCTAACTGCCATTCCGGCTTAGCGGGTGGAAGGGATTGTGGGACCAAACAACGCCCGACCGAAAAGCCATCTTGGATCGTGCAAGGATGTTTTGGCCAAGGAGGCCCAAGGCTATCGAAGTAAACTCGCCCTCCGTTTTGCGACTGATAGAAAAACACGGAATCACCGCAGACTGGACACCTTGCATTTGGAATTGTGTAGGATTCATAGGTGTTGAAGTTTGGCGGCAAATACCACGACCGACCGGGGATGACCGTGCCAGACTCCTTCACGCACCAGGGGCAACCGCAATCAGCATGGTGATTGTATCCGGGCATTGGTCACTTAGCTCCAGTTCAATCTCTCACAGCGGAATATTGTCATGCTTTTTCCACGGGTTCTCCAAACTCTTCCCCCTTAGCTTCCGCAGCCCCAGCGCGATCCGCCGCCGGGTCGAGTGCGGGTGGATCACCTCGTCGATAAAGCCCTTGCTCGCCGCGACGAACGGGTTGGCGAAGCGGTCTTCGTATTCCCTGGTCCGTTCGGCGATCTTGTCGGGGTCGCCGATGTCCTGGCGGAAGATGATCTCGACCGCGCCCTTGGCCCCCATCACCGCGATTTCGGCGGTGGGCCAAGCGTAGTTGAGATCGCCGCGGAGGTGTTTTGAGGCCATCACGTCATAGGCCCCGCCATAGGCCTTGCGGGTGATCACTGTGATCTTGGGCACGGTCGCCTCGGCATAGGCGAACAGCAGTTTGGCGCCGTGCTTGATGATCCCGCCCAGTTCCTGCGCGGTGCCGGGGAGGAACCCGGGAACGTCGACGAAGGTCAGGATCGGGATATTGAACGCATCGCAGAACCGCACGAACCGCGCGGCTTTCTTGGAGGCATTGATATCGAGGCAGCCCGCCAGCACCGTGGGCTGGTTGGCGACGACGCCCACGGTGCGCCCCTCGATCCGCCCGAAGCCGCAGATGATATTGGCGGCATGGCCCGGCTGTATTTCGAAGAAATCGCCCTCGTCGAGCACTTTGCGCACCACTTCGTGCATGTCGTAGGGCTGGTTGGCGTTGGCCGGGATCAGCAGGTCGAGGCTGTCTTCCTGCCGGTCCCATGCATCGTCGGTGGGCCGTTCGGGCACTTCCTCGCGGTTCGACAGCGGGAGGAAATCGAAGAAATCGCGCGCGGTCAGCAGCGCTTCGATATCGTTTTCGAGCGCGAGATCGGCGACACTGGTTTTGGTCGAATGGGTGATCGCCCCGCCCAGCTCTTCCTGCGTGACGATCTCGTTGGTCACGGTCTTGACCACGTCGGGCCCGGTGACGAACATGTAGCTCGAATCCTTCACCATGAAGATGAAGTCTGTCATCGCGGGGGAATAGACCGCCCCGCCCGCGCACGGCCCCATGATCATGCTCAGTTGGGGGATCACCCCGCTGGCAAGGACATTCCGCTGGAATACCTCGGCATAACCGCCGAGCGAGGCGACGCCCTCCTGAATCCGCGCGCCGCCGCTGTCGTTGAGGCCGATCACCGGCGCGCCGACCTTCATCGCATTGTCCATCACCTTGCAGATCTTCTGCGCGTGCCGCTCGGACAGCGAGCCGCCGAACACGGTGAAGTCTTGGCTATAGACATAGACGAGGCGGCCATTGATTGTGCCGCTGCCGGTGACCACGCCGTCGCCGGGGACGATCTGGTCCTCCATGCCGAAATCGGTGCAATTGTGCTCGACATACATGTCGAGCTCTTCGAAACTGTCCTCGTCGAGCAGTATCTTGAGCCGTTCGCGCGCGGTCAGCTTGCCCTTGGCGTGCTGCGCATCGATGCGTTTCTGCCCTCCGCCCAAGCGCGCAGCGGCGCGACGCTGGTCCATTTCGGCGATGTTTGCGGACATGCGGCTCCGTTCCGATACAATACGAAGCGTTGGACATGCGCGAATGGGAAGGCATTGTCTAATGTGAATTTGCAAAGTTGCAAAGTGATAGTTTGCAAAGTATCCTGCTACGATGGCCAGTCCAAGACGCATCTTTGCGGGCACGCGCCTCCGCACCATCCGCGCCGAGCGCGGGCTGCGGCAATCCGCGCTCGCCGCCCAGCTCAGCATCAGCCCGTCGTATTTGTCGCAGCTGGAGAATGACGATCGCCCGCTGACCCCGGCGCTGATCGAGCGGCTCAGCCGCGCTTTCCCGCTCGACTGGCGCGAGATCGGGACGGGTTCGTCCGAAACCCGGCTGGCGGCCCTGCGCGATGCCAATGCCGACCCGCTGTTCGCCGAGGCGATCGACGCCGCGCAGCTCGCACGCTTTGCCGAGCAGCAACCGGTTCTGGCCGAACGCTTCATCGCGCTCCACGAGGCCTATCGCCGCAGCGGGCAGCGGCTGCAGATGGTCGACGAGGCGCTGGCCAACGAAACCAGTGGCACCGCGCGGCTGCCGTGGGAGGAAGTGCGCGACTGGTTCCACCTCGCCAATAACTACGTCGATACGCTCGATCGTGCCGCCGAAGCCCTCGCCGCGCGGCTGGGCGGAAAGTCGCCCGATACCAGCGCGATCGAGACCTATCTGCGCGATGCGCTGTCGGTCTCGCTGCTCTATTCGGGCAATGTCGGGCTGCGCAGCTACGACGCGGAGATGGGGCACCTCACCATCGATCCGGGTCAGCCGGTCGAGAGCCGCCGCTTCCAGCTGGCGCACCAGCTCGCCGCGCTGGCGCTCAAGGACGAAATCTCCGCGGTGGTCGAGGATGCCGCGCTCAAAAGCGCCGCCTCGCGCCAGTTGCTGTTCGTCGGGCTGTGCAACTACGCGGCGGGCGCGCTGCTCATGCCCTATCGCCGCTTCCGCAAGGAAGCGCGCGCGATGCGCCACGATATCGACCGGCTGGCCGGGTCGTTCGGCACCAGCTTCGAGCAGGCCTGCCACCGGCTCTCCACCTTGCAGCGCGAGGACGCCAAAGGGGTGCCATTCTTCTTCTGCCGGGTCGACATGGCGGGCAACATCACCAAGCGGCACTCTGCCACGCGCCTGCAATTCGCCCGCTTCGGCGGGGCCTGCCCGCTGTGGATCGTGCATGAGGCGGTGGCGATCCCCGACCGCATCCTGGTCCAGCTGGCCGAGACCCCCGACGGGGTGCGCTATGTCTCGATGGCCAAGGGGCTGGTCAAGCCATCGGGCAGCTACGATCGCAGCCCGCGCCGCTACGCCGTCGCGCTGGGCTGCGAAGCGGTCCACGCGCATGAATTCGTCTATGCCGACGGGCTCGATCCCGCTGGCGGACGTGCAGTTACGCGGATCGGCATCTCCTGCCGCATCTGCCCGCGCCCCGATTGCGACCAGCGCGCCTTCCCGCCCAGCGACCGCGTGATCAGCGTCGATCCCGACCACCGCGGCGTGGTGCCTTATTCGATCGGCTAGACCTTCACGATCCCCAGCTCGATCATGCTGCGCGCGGTATCGAGAATGCTTTCTTCCGGCGGGCGCGGCACCCAGCCGAGTTTTTCGCGGGCATGGGTTGCGGGGGATTCGCGGACGTTGCCGAGTTCGCCAAGCACCGTCCTGACCACCGGATCGAACAGCGCCGCAATCCGCAATAGCCAGTCGGGCAAATTGCGGGTCGGCACCTTGCGCGCCTGTGGCCCCAGCCCCGCCTTGAGCACCGCCGCGACCTCCTTCATCATCATGAACGGGCCGGAGCAGATGAACCGTTCGCCCGCCATGTCGGGCTGGGTCAGGCAACGGACGTGCATATCCGCCACGTCGCGGACATCGACCACCCCGAAGCCGAAATTGGGCAGCCCGGGCAGCGAGCCTTCGAGCAACTTCTGGATCGCCACCAGCGACGTGGAGAAATCGCCCGATTGCAGCGGGCCAAGCACAAGCGAAGGATTGACCGTGGCGAATTCGATCCCGCCACCCTCGGCCGCCACCCAGTCGCGCGCGGCACGTTCGGCGATGGTCTTGGATTTGACATAGGCATAGGCATCGGGGCTGGTGACGTCGGTCCAGTCCGCCTCGGTGAAGACATGTTTTCCCTTGCCGTGGCCATAGGCGATTGCCGCCATCGACGAGGTCATGACGAAGCGCGTCACACCTGCCGCCTTGGCCGCCCGCAGCGCCCGCAAGGCCCCGTCGCGCGCGGGCACGATCAGCTCGTCATCGCTTTTGGGTGCCTTGGCCGGGAGCGGCGAGGCAACATGCGCGACATGGCTGCAGCCCGCCATCGCTTCTGCCCAGCCGGAATCGCTCATCAGATCGGCGGCGAAGAATTTGACCTTGCTGTCATCGACCGCGAGGCTGGCGCGCACAGCGCTCTCTTTCGCGAGGTCGCGGATCGACGTGTGGACCGTCCAGCCCGCTTCGACCAGCTGGCGGATCAGAAACCCGGCGATGTAGCCGCTGCCGCCCGAAACGAATACCGTGCCTGCCATCGTCGCTCTCCCCGCAATTTTGCGCGAGGATAGCTACATAAGTTGCAAGGTGCAACTGGCTTTCAGCGCATCAGCACCAGCTCTTCGGCCATCGAGGGATGCAGAGCCACGGTCGCGTCGAAATCGGCCTTTGTCAGCCCTGCCCGCACCGCAATTGCCGCCGCCTGGAGGATTTCCGGCGCTTCGGGCCCGATCATGTGCAGGCCGAGAATTTTGTCCGACCCGGCATCGACAATCATCTTGTAAAGCCCGCGCTCGTGGCGCTCGGCAAAGACGTTTTTCATCGGACGGAAGTCCGAGGAATAGACCTTGATATTGCCGTATTTATTGCGCGCCTGCCCCTCGGTCAGCCCGACCGAAGCCAGCGGCGGCTGCGAGAACACCGCGCTGGGGATGTGCTCGTAGGACATGGCGCGCGGGGTGCCGCCGAACACCGTATCGGCAAAAGCCTGCCCCTCGCGGATCGCGATCGGGGTGAGTTGGACCCGGTCGGTGACGTCGCCCACCGCATAGATGCTGGGGCAGCTGGTCTGGCTGAATTCGTCGACCTTGATCTCGCCTTTTTCGCCCAGTTCTACCCCGGCGTTCTCAAGCCCCAGATCGGCGGTGTTGGGCTTGCGGCCGGTGGCGACCAGCACGACGTCGGCGGGGATCGGATCGTGCTTGCCGGCGTGGACCAGCAGCGAGCCATGTTGAACCTTTTCCACCCGGTCGATAGGGCAATGAAACTTGTACTCGATCCCCCGCGCCATGGTGATCTGCAGCAGCCGGTCGCGCAGCGTTTCGTCGTAACCGCGCAGGATCACGTCGCTGCGGTTGACCACGGTGACGTGGCAGCCCAGCGCGTTGAAAATCCCTGCGAACTCCATCGCGATATAGCCCGCGCCCTGGATCACCACGCGCCCCGGCAGCGCGGGGAGATGGAACACCTCGTTGGAGGTAATGCAATGCTCGACGCCTTCGATCGCGGGCAGCACCGGCCAGGCACCAACCGCGACGAGGATGGTTTTGGCGGTGATTTCACGCCCCGACGCCAGCTTGACCGAGTGCGGGCCGGTGACCGCCGCGCGCTCGTGAAAATGCTCGACCTTGTTGTTGTCGAGCGTCGCCGTATAGGCCGCCTCCAGCCGATCGACGTCGCGCAGCACGGTGTCGCGCAGCGTCGCCCAATCGAAGGTCATGTCGCCAACCGTCCAGCCGTAATGCGCCGCGTCCTGCAGCTCCTCGGCAAAGTGCGAGCCATAGACCAGCAGCTTCTTGGGCACGCAGCCGCGGATCACACAGGTCCCGCCGATCCGGTGCTCCTCGGCTACCGCCACTCGCGCGCCATAGGATGCCGCGATCCGGCTCGCCCGCACCCCGCCCGAACCAGCGCCGATGACGAAGAGGTCGTAGTTGTATTCAGCCATGCGAAGCTCCCGTTGCGTGGGGCGATATGGCGTTGCGCGCGGCCTTCGACAAGCTCACCCGATCCCCGCCGCCGCCAGCAGCGCCTCGGTGCTCGCATCGAACCTAGCCCCGCTCGCAGAGATTTTGTTGGCGATTTCCTTGCCCAATTCGACCCCGAACTGGTCGAACGGATTGATCCCCAGCAGCACCGCGTTGGCGAAGGTTCGGTGCTCGTGGAACGCGATCAGCGCGCCCAACGTCGCGGGGGTCAGATCGTCGACCAGCATCGTCGCCGAGGGCCGGTCACCCGGATAGGCCCTTGCACCGTCCTTGCTCGCGCGCCCCGCCATCAGCGCCGCGCCTTGGGCAAAGCAGTTCTGCAGCAGGATGCGGTGATGCGCCGGATCGAGATCGTCGCCCGGGGCGATTGCCGCGATGAAGTCCACCGGCACCAGGTTGGTGCCCTGGTGAAGCAGCTGGAACACCGCGTGCTGCGCATCGGTCCCCACCCCGCCCCAGGTCACCGGCGCGGAGGGCCCGCCCAGCGGCTCACCGTCCAGCGTCACCGACTTGCCATTGGATTCCATCTCGAGCTGCTGGAGATAGTCGGGCAGCAGCCGCAGCCGCTCGTCATAGGCGAACACCGCACGGGTCTGGCAGCCGCGCAGCCGGGTGTAATACTGATCGGCGAAGGCCGCGCGCAGCGGCAGATTGGCCGCGCCATCATTATCGAGGAAATGCCGGTCGATCGCTGCGGCGCCGTCGAGGAATTCGGCAAACTCCGGCCAGCCCAGCGCCAGTGCGATCGGAAAGCCGATCGACGACCACAGCGAATAGCGACCGCCGACGCTTTCGGGGAATGGCAACACCCGGGTTTCATCGACACCCCATTCAACCGCCTTCTCGGGCGCGGCGGTCAACGCGATGACGCGGCCGTAGTTGTCCACCACACCGTTTTCGCCCAGCCACGCCAGCGCACTTTGGGCGTTGGTCAGCGTCTCGATCGTGGTGAAAGTCTTGGAGGCGAGTGCGATCAAAGTGGTTGCCGGATCGCAGGCGCGGAACGCGGCTTCGAGCGCGCAGCCGTCGATGTTCGATACCACATGGACATCGACCATCGCCCCATCCCGTGCCAGCGCATCGATCGCCAGCGCCGGGCCGAGCGCCGATCCGCCTATCCCGATGTGGATCAAATGCTTGACCTCACCCAGCACGCCCTGGTGGATCGCCTCGACCAGCATCCGCATCCGGGCGTGGAGCGCTTCGGCTTCTTCGACGCTGGTGTCCTTGCCCAGCCCGCGCTGCGCGGTGTGTTCGGCGGCGCGGCCTTCGGTGGTATTGACCCCTTCGCCTTCGAACAGCGCAGCGCGGCGCGCGACGAAACCCCGCGTCTGGGCCAGCGCCTCGAAGCCAGCCACATGCGCGGCATCGAGATGGGTTTTCGACCAGTCGAACCGGATCGCGCCGCCGGGGAGATCGAGTACGGCGGAATAGCGGTCCACTCGCGCGCGATCCTCGAACAGTGTGTTCAGCGTGGGCTTGGGCAGCGTCGCCAACTTGTCCCACGCAGCTTTGGCCGGATTGCTCATCGAAGCCCCTTTCGAACCACTAACCGCCCCTATGCCCTCGCCTTGCTGTCACGCAAGGGGCCGCGCTCCCAATATGGCCCCGCCCCCTGTTATGTTCCCATGAAGTGCCTTATATTGGCAATACACCGCCTTTGCTTGACGACAGGAAGCTAACCCAACATGGACGCCACCATGACCGATACGATCCTTGCCGAACCCACCCCGTCCGTGCCCGCGCAGCCGGACAAGCCCGCCAAAAAGGAGGACAGCTTTTTTGTCTTCCTGCTCAAGCTGGTGATAATCGTGGTGATATTCCGCAGCTTCGTCTTCTCGCCGTTTTCGATCCCCAGCGAATCGATGCTGCCGCGCCTGCAGAACGGCGATTATCTGCTCGCCGCCAAATGGCCTTATGGCTATTCGAAATACTCGATGCCGTTCAGTGCGCCGGTGATCCCGGGACGCCTGTTTGCCAGCCAACCTGATCGCGGTGATGTGGTGATATTCAAGGCCCCGCCGGCCAACGACACCGACTATATCAAGCGCGTAATCGGCCTGCCGGGCGATACTCTGCAGATGATCGGCGGGCAGCTCTATCTCAACGGATTGCCCATTCCCAAGCAGCGACTGGCGGACTTCGAGATCGCGGTGACGCCCAACACCCACTGCTACGCTCCCGAGTTCGATGCTCGCCGCACCGATGGCACCGCCGTGTGCCACTACCCCCGGTTCCGCGAAACGCTGCCCGGCGGCAAAAGCTACAACGTGCTAGATTTCGGCTTGCGCGACCAGGACGATACCGCGCCGGTGGTGGTGCCCGAAGGACAGCTGTTCCTGATGGGCGACGACCGCGACAATTCGATGGACAGCCGGTTCGAGGCGATGGCCGGCGGCGGGATCGGGCTGGTCCCGCAAGCAAATCTGGTGGGCCGCGCGACGGTGATGATGTGGTCGACCGATGGCTCGGCCGAATGGATCAAGCCGTGGACCTGGTTCACCGCCGCGCGGTGGGACCGGATCGGAGGAACCTTCTGAGCGTGTCACTCGATCGCACTACGCATAATTTCCTGACCGCGCTGGCCGGGCGCGCGCCGGTCGACGAACCTTTGTGGCGCGAGGCACTGACTCACGGCAGCACCGGCGAGGCGCGCGATTACGAACGGCTCGAATTCCTCGGCGACCGGGTGCTCGGAATGGTCATCGCCGAATGGCTCCACGAGCTCGAAACCGGCGACGAGGGCCGCCTCTCGCAGCGCCTCAACGCGCTGGTCAGCCGCGTCACCTGCGCCGAGGTGGCGCGCGCGGTCGAGCTTGGCCAGCACATCCGGCTTGGCAAGCAGGCGCGCGACGACGGCGGGCATGACAGCGACAATATCCTCGGCGATGTGATGGAAGCGCTGATCGGTGCCAGCTTCGTCACCCAAGGCTTCGAAGTGACCCGCGAGATGGTCCGCCGGCTGTGGGCCGATGCGGTCGCGGGCAAGACCGGGCAAAGCAAGCATCCCAAATCCGCGCTGCAGGAATGGGCCGCGGGCAACCGCCGCAAGATGCCGGAGTATCGCCTGGTCACCCGCTCCGGGCCCGACCACGCGGCGAATTTCACCGTTGCCGTCGCGATCAAGGGCGTGGGCGAGGCCGAGGCCGAGGGCTCGAGCAAGCAGGAAGCCGAAACTGCGGCGGCGGCCGAGTTTCTGCGGAAGTACGGATGATGCAGCCCGACACCACCCCGCATTGTGGCCTCGTTGCGGTCCTTGGCGCGCCCAATGCGGGCAAATCGACGCTCGTCAACGCGCTGGTCGGGCAGAAAGTCGCGATTGTCTCGGCCAAGGCGCAGACCACCCGCGCGCGGCTGATGGGGATCGCGCTCGAAGGCGCGACGCAGTTGATCCTTGCCGACACCCCGGGCATTTTTGCGCCCAAGCGGCGGCTCGACCGGGCGATGGTCAGCGCGGCGTGGGACGGCGCGCAAAAGGCCGACGCGATCCTGTTGGTGGTCGATGGTCGCAAAAAGCGCCGCGATTACCTCGCCGAAATCCTCGCCTCGCTGAAGGACCGCCCCGAACGCAAGATTCTCGTGCTCAACAAGGTCGATGAGACCGCCAAGGAGCCGCTGCTGATCGCCGCGCAGGAGCTGACCGAAACCGCCGGGTTCGACGAGGTGTTCTTCGTCTCCGCGCTGACCGGCGACGGCGTGGCGCAGCTCAAGACGCGGCTCGCCGAGCTGATGCCCGAAAGCGCGTGGCACTATCCCGAAGACCAGGTCTCCGACGCCAGCGAGCGTTTGTTGGCCTGCGAAATCACCCGCGAACAGCTCTACCGCCAGCTTCACGACGAACTGCCCTATGACAGCGCAGTCCGCCCCGAAAGCTATACCCAGCGCAAGGACGGCTCGGTCGAAATCCACCAGCAGATCGTCATCGCCCGCGACAGCCAGAAGGGCATCGTGCTGGGCAAGGGCGGCTCGAAGCTCAAGGCGATCGGCGAGGCGGCGCGGAAGGAATTGGCCGAATTGTTGGGGGTGAAAGTCCATTTGTTCCTCCACGTGAAGGTGGAAGAGAACTGGTCGGACAATAAGGAAATCTTCGAGGAGATTGGGTTGGAGTGGGTGCGGTGAGACTGAGCCCGCCGGTCACGATCCTGACGATTGTGGCTGTCGCGTTAGCGAGCATCTCGATCGCAAGATGGCTGCGACTAAATGACCGCCGGGAAGAGAGCTGCTCTGCCGCTTTGGCTTACTTGCAGTACGTGGACGCTCGAAAGCAAAAGCCGCTATTAATTCACGACGAAGGGTGGGGTGGCCCGACGCAAGAGGACATAAGCCGTGCGATCAGAGGGGATCCGGATGTCAGGAAACATCCGGACTTCGAAATATATGAACACGCCGCGAACATACAGGAAGTGAGTCCAGTCCTGGATTGCCCAGGTGTTCTGTCTTGGCTGCGTTCAAAGAAGATTGCTCATCATGATCGTCACGTCATCGACAAATTGCTTCGACCATTTCAAGGCCTCGATGGAGAGACATATCCGTGGGATGTGATTGGGATGTCGATGCCAGCGATCAGCAATGATCGTGGACGTTCCATTTTTGATTCATCAATTTACGGTGCGCTCTTGGGCGGTGCTATCTATCGGGTAGAGATGGCACAGGACCATGACGGACGATGGTTTGTTGTCAGAACCTCGGTCATGGCCGTAAGCTAACGCCCTAGCTCACCGCAACTTCGCAATCACCACCCCGTCCGCCTTCGCCCGCTCCTTGGTCGATTCCTCGCTGCGGTTGAGTGCCTTGGCGATTTCGCGCAGGCCCTTGCCCTTGGCCGCGAGGACGTGGAGCTTTTGCACTTCGTCCGATTTCCACGGCTGGCGGTGGCGGGTGAATTGTTCGCTCATCGTCAGACTCTAGCCGAGCGTGAGGGCCTTTGTCGCGCGCATTCACGACGGGGTGAATCCAACAATTTTCCTACATCGCTGCTTGCTGCTAGCTTCGCATCGGCTCTTTGCACCGTAAATTCCGCGATCCCGCAGGCGAAACCGCGTCCTGCGCATGGGTTTCATCAACTAAACCCCGCGACTCGGGCGCAATCGAGCGCCTATTGGGCCTTCTTTGCCGCCGCCTTCTTCGGCGCTGCTTTCTTCTTCGCCGGCGCCTTTTTGCGGCCCTTCCCCTTCGCCGGTCCCTTGGCCGCGCGTTCGTCGATTAGGACTACCGCCTGCTCGGCGGTCAGATCCTCGGGTTGCTTGTCGCGCGGGAGCGTAGCGTTGGTGGTGCCGTCGGTCACATAGGGGCCATAGCGGCCCGCCATCAGTCTCATCTCACCGCCCGAGGTCGGATGCGGGCCAAACACCTTGAGTGGTTCGGTCGCGGCGCGGGCACCCCGGCCCCCGCCTGCCGCCGCTTCGGCCAGCTTGGTCACCGCGCTGTTCATCCCGGTTTCGAACACTTCGGCGGTCGAGCGCAGCTTCGCGTATTTGCCGTTATGCGCAAGGTACGGGCCATAACGCCCGATGCTCGCGGTGATCAGCTCGCCGCTTTCGGGGTGCAGGCCGATGCTGCGCGGCAGGCTGAGCAGCCTGACCGCCCAATCGAGGTCGAGTTCGGGAATGTCCTTGGGGATCGAGCTGCGCTTGGCCTCCTTGCCTTCGCCCAGCTGGATATAGGGGCCGAAGCGGCCGACCCGGCGGGTGATGTCCTCGCCGCTTTCGGGATGCTTGCCGAGCGCGCCGTCCTCGCCTTCGCCCTCGGCCTCGCCGGGCTGCGCGAATTTGCGGGTGTATTTGCACTCGGGATAGTTCGAGCAGGCGATGAACGCGCCATATTTGCCGCCGCGCAGCGACAGCCGCCCTTCCTGGCATTTGGGGCACAGCCGCGCATCGGTGCCGTCGTCCTTGGGCGGGAACAGATAGTCGGCGAGGAAGGCGTCGAGCGCTTCGGTGACTTCGCTCGGCTTCTTCTCCATCACCTCGTCGGACTTGGGCTTGAAGTCCTTCCAGAAGGCTTCGAGCACATGCTTCCACTCGGCCCGCCCGCCCGAGACATCGTCGAGCTCGTCTTCCATCCCGGCGGTGAAATCATAGGCAACGTAGCGCTCGAAAAAGCGTTCGAGGAACGAGGTCAGCAGCCGGCCGGATTCCTCCGCGAAGAAGCGGTTCTTCTCGGTCCGTACATAATTGCGATCCTTGATGACCTGCAGCGTCGCGGCATAGGTCGATGGCCGACCGATGCCGAGTTCCTCGAGCCGCTTGACGAGGCTGGCTTCGGAATAGCGCGGCGGCGGCTGGGTGAAATGCTGCGCCGCATCGATGCCCTTTTTGGCCGGAGCATCGCCCTTGCTCATCGCCGGGAGCAAGCCCGAATCCTCATCGTCGCCATTGGCCGATTGATCGTGTCCTTCGTCGTAAACCGCTAGAAACCCCGGGAATTTTATAACCTGCCCGGTCGCGCGCAGCTCATGCTTGTCGGTGCCATCGCGCAGCGTGACCGTGGTCCGCTCGATATTGGCCGAAGCCATCTGGCTAGCCATCGCGCGCTTGTAGACCAAGTCGTAGAGCCGCGCTTCATCCCCGCTGCCGAACTTGTCGCGGCCGAATTCGGTCGGGCGGATCGCTTCGTGGGCTTCCTGCGCATTCTTGGCCTTGGTCTGATAGATTCGCGGCTTTTCGGGCAAATAATGGCCGTTGTAGCGTTCGGTGATCGCGACCCGCGCGGCGGAGATCGCCGAGTGGTCCATTTGCACGCCGTCGGTCCGCATATAGGTGATCGCGCCCGCCTCATACAGCGACTGCGCCACGCGCATCGTATGGCTGGCGGAAAAGCCCAGCTTGCGTGCGGCTTCCTGCTGCAAGGTCGAGGTGGTGAAGGGCGGATAGGGATTGCGTTTGAAGGGCTTGGTCTCGACCTCCTCGACCCGGAACACCGCGCCTTCGACCGTCGCCTTGGCACGCTCGGCGATTCCCGCTTCGCCCAAGCTCAGTCTGTCGAGTTTCTCACCCTCGAAGCGGACCAGCCGTGCGGGGAATTCGGTGCCGCCTTGCTCGAGCCGGGCAATCACCGACCAGTATTCTTGCGCGCGGAACTTCTCGATCTCTCGCTCGCGCTCGACGATCAGGCGCAGCGCGACCGACTGGACTCGGCCCGCGCTCTTCGCGCCGGGCAGCTTGCGCCACAGCACCGGAGAGAGCGTGAAGCCGAACAGGTAATCGAGCGCGCGCCGCGCCAGGTAGGCGTCGATCAAATCCTGATCGAGCTCGCGCGGGTGCGCCATCGCCTCGGTCACCGCCTGCTTGGTGATCGCGTTGAAAGTGACCCGCTGGACATCCTTGGGCAGCGCCTTGCGCTTGGCCAGCAACTCGCGGACGTGCCACGAAATCGCTTCGCCCTCACGATCGGGATCGGTGGCGAGGATCAGGCGGTCGGCAGTCTTGGCCGCGTCGGTGATGGCTTTGACCCGGCTGGTCTTGTCGCCGTAAAGCTCCCAGTCCATCGCGAAGTCCTCGTCGGGACGCACCGACCCATCTTTGGGCGGCAGATCGCGGACGTGACCGTAGGAGGCGAGGACCTTGAAGTCCTTGCCGAGATATCCCTCGATGGTTTTGGCCTTGGCGGGGGATTCGACGATGACAAGCTGCATGGTGTGTGGGGCAATCCAGAAAAGGGCGTGAGCTTCACGCGTATACGTACGCACGAGGGTGGGAGGGTTCCGGGTGAGCCGTCAAGGGGGCGAAATCGGGGTTCGCCGCCATGCTATGAAGAAACCGACGCCCAGCGCAATGTCGATCGCCGCGAACAGCGCAAGCAGCGGATCGACCCGACCTTGTCCGAACAGGACGAGCGCAGGCACGCCAAAGACCAGCTTCTCGGCGACGGCGGGCAACATCAAAGTGCGAAAGCGGATCGGATTGCCGCCGATTGTCCAGAACACCGCCTGGAACACCAGCGCAACGCCGACGAACCCCAGGAACACTTCCGCGCCCTTGGCGGGCAACGGCAGGAGATAGAGCGGTGCCAGGACGATCACCCCGTAGATCGCCGCCCAGCGGAACATACGCGAACTTGCTCATAGCCGCCTCCTACCCTGCCAGACTTACCCGCCCCGCCGCGTGCCGCACCAGCCGCCCGGCCAGCTCCAGCTCGAGCAGCGCCAGCTGCACCGCGGCGGCGGGCTCGGCGCTTTGGCGGATGAGTTCGTCGATCGCGATCGGCACGGTGGTGAGCAGGCCGGCGATGTCGGCGGGCGCATCCGCAAGTTCGTCATCGTCGGTGAAATAACCGGGGGCAGCCTCGCGGAAGCGCGAGCGCGGGTTGCCGTCGAAGCCCGAGAGCAGCTCGATCACATCCTCGGGCGACTGGACCAGCACCGCGCCGTCGCGGATCAGCTGGTTGCAGCCGCGCGCACGGCTGTCGAGCGGGGAGCCGGGGATCGCCATGACCTCGCGCCCGGCCTCGCCCGCCAGCCGCGCGGTGATCAGCGAGCCCGATTTGGGCGCAGCCTCGACCACCAGCGTTCCCACCGCCAGCCCGGCGATGATCCGGTTGCGCGAGGGGAAGTGGCGCGCGAACGGCTCGACGCCCGGCGGCTGTTCGGCAATCAGCAGACCTTGCGCGGCGATATTTTCCTGCAATTCGCGGTGCTCGGGCGGGTAGGCGATGTCGATCCCGCTGGCGATCACGCCGATCGTGCCGCCCGCCAGCGCCCCGCGATGCGCCGCCCCGTCGATCCCGCGCGCCAGCCCCGAGACCACGATGAAACCCGCCTCGACCAACCCTGCGGCAAAATCGCGCGCCAGCTTGACCGCCGCCGCCGATGCATTGCGCGCGCCGACGATGGCCACGCAGGGCTTTGCGGCGTGACCCGTATCGCCGCGCACCGTGAGGATCGGCGGCGCGCTTTCGAGTTCGCCGAGCATTGCGGGATAGTCGGATGAATCCTGAAAAAGATAACGCGCGCCGCTGCGCTTCACAGCCGCAATCTCGTCAGCGATCCGCGCGTCGGGCGCAGGGCGATAGGCGCTGCCACCGCGCGAAGCGAGATCGGGCAATGCCGCCAGCGCAGCCCGCGCGTCGCCGAAGCGGCGCAGCAGCTGCCTATAACTGACCGGCCCGATGTTGGGCGAGCGCAGCAGCCGGATGCGCGCGAATGCCTCGTCTTGTGAAAGCTCGCTCATGCGGGCTTGCCGCCGCCGACTTTGGGTTCGGTACCAGCGCGCAGCCGCGCGATGTTGGCGCGGTGCTGCCACAGCACGAGCAGCGCAATTCCGCCGAGCGCCGGTGCGGCGTAAGCCTGTCCGAAGAACAGCGCGGCCAACGGCGCGGCGACCGCTGCCGCCATCCCGCTGAGCGACGAAATCCGCGTCAGCGCGAACACCCCGAGCCACACACCGGCAGAAGCCAGCCCGATCAGCCAGCCGAGTCCGAGCGCCACTCCCAATTTGGTCGCCACGCCCTTGCCGCCCCTGAAACGCAGCCAAACAGGGAAGCAATGGCCGATGACCGCTGCCAGCGCCGCCCATTGCTCACTGCCTGACAACAGCCAGCGTGCCATCCACACTGCCGCGAGACCCTTGCCGAGATCGAGCAGCAGCGTCGCCACAGCCAGCCCCTTGTGTCCGGTGCGCAGCACGTTGGTGGCGCCGATATTGCCCGAGCCGATGCTGCGCAGATCGCCCGCACCAAACACCTTGGTGAGGATCAGCCCGAACGGTATCGATCCGAGCGTGTAGCCAAGCAAACCTGCGAAAATCCAGTCCATGACCGCTCTTAGCCCCCCGCTACGTGCTTGTCGAAGCGCACTAATTCCATTTCCGTGCAAGCTTGGCTAGGGACCATGCCCTCGGGAAGGGAAAGTATGGTCGAGGCCGACGCACCAATATTGCTGTTCGATTCGGGCGTTGGCGGGCTTTCGGTGCTGGCCGAAGTGCGCACGGCGCTGCCTGGTGCGCCGATCATTTACGCGGCCGACAACGCCGGGCTGCCCTATGGTGCCAAGAGCGAGGCCGAGATCACGGCGCGGGTTGCCGGATTGCTCGGACGGATGACCGAGCGGTTGCGCCCGCGCCTCGCCTGCATCGCCTGCAACACCGCTTCGACGATTGCGCTGGCGATGGTGCGCGAGGTGCTCGAAGTGCCGATTGTTGGCACCGTCCCGGCGATCAAGCCTGCTGCCGCGCTGACCCGAACCGGCACGATCGGCCTGCTCGGCACCGCGGCGACGATCCGCCAGTCCTATGTCGACCGGCTCAAGGCCGAGTTCGCCGCCGACAAGCGCCTGCTTCGCCACGCCGCGCCCGAACTGGTCGCCGCCGCCGAAGCGAAGCTGCGCGGTGAGTTTGTGGATCGTTCGGTCTTCATCCGGGCGGTTGACGGGCTACTCTCGCAACCCGGCGGCAACGAAATCGATACGGTGGTGCTCGCCTGCACCCACTTCCCGCTGGTCGCCGACGAGCTGTCCGAGGCATTCGGTGCCGGCGTCACCTTCATTGACGGCGCAACGGGCATTGCGCGGCGCATCGCCCATCTCACCGCCGGTCAAGCCTTCGCCCGCAGCGCACCGGACCTTGCGCTATTCACAAAAGCCGGTGCAGACATCGCCGCACTCGCCCCGGCGCTGGCGCGCTATGGGCTGGAGCGGAGCGAGGTGCTGTAGCGATGACCCGGCGATTGAACTTCTGGCTGGTCGTGCTGCTCGTGGTGGTCGGGCTGCCCTATTACTGGCTGCTGATCGACAATCGCTCCGGCGATGCGGCGGTCAAGCCCGTCAGCATCGCGCAGTTGCGTCAGCTTGCCGCGAGCATGCCGGGCACTGCGCCGTCGGGGATTGAGATCGAACTCGTGGCGTTCCGGCGACTCCCTGGCACGCTGTTCGTCGCGGGCGGCGGGTTCAAGCGCAATTTGCTGGGGGTCATGGCCTTCCGGTTGCCCGTCGCCGGTGGTCGACCCATCGTAGTAGACAGCGGCATGACCAAGGCCGCAGCGAACCAGATGGGCATGGAAAAATACGACTTCGGCGCGCAGGTCAGGGTCGACAATGCACTGCGCGAAGCCGGCCTGATCCTCCTGACCCACGAGCATATGGACCACGAAGGCGGGCTGGTCGCGCTCGGCGACCCCGGGGTATTTGCCCATGCCCGACTCAACGCGGCGCAACTGCCCGGCGCAGAACTGGCCCGGCAAATGCCATGGCCCAAGGGGTTGGTGCTATCGCCGACCCTCACTGGAACCACTCCCCAAGCGGTCGCGCCCGGGGTGGTGGTGATCCCCGCGCCCAGCCACACGCCGGGCTCGCAGATGATCTTCGTGCGCCTGGCCGACGGGCGCGAATATCTGTTCGCCGGCGACATCGCGACGATGGCGCGAAGCTGGGAGCAGCTGCGCGCGCGCTCGCGGCTGATTGGCTCCTACGTCGCGGCGGAGGACCGGGGCGAGGTCTATGCCTGGCTGCGCACGATCCGCGCGCTCAAGGCGGCGGCACCGCAGCTGGTGGTGGTGCCCGGCCACGATTATGAATGGATCGCCTTCCACGAACAGCACCGCGGGATGAAAGACCGGTTTTCCTCGTCGCCAAAATCGATTCAAGTCACTGGCAATACCCCCGCTCCTCGGCTAAAGGGCGCGAATTGAGCCGGACCTTTGGGATCGGTCCGGATCGGCGGAGGCTCGGACGAGTGAACTACGACCAGATCTTCGATTCGGCGATCGACCGGCTTCATGCCGAAGGCCGCTATCGCGTCTTCATCGAAATCCTCCGCAACAAGGGCGCCTATCCCAACGCGCGGTGCTTTGCCGGGCACAATGGGCCCAAGGACATCACCGTGTGGTGCTCCAACGATTACCTCGCGATGGGCCAGCATCCCAAGGTCGTGGCCGCGATGGAAGAGGCGTTGCACGATGTCGGCGCGGGTTCGGGCGGGACGCGCAATATCGGCGGCAACACCCACTACCATATCGAGCTTGAGCGCGAGCTGGCCGACCTGCACGGCAAGGACGGCGCGCTGCTGTTCACCAGCGGCTATGTCTCCAACGACGCGACGCTCTCGACGCTGGCCAAGATCCTGCCGGGCTGCGTGATTTTCTCCGACGAGTTCAACCATGCCAGCATGATCGCGGGCATCCGCAATTCGGGCGCTGCCAAGAAAGTGTTTCGCCACAACGACCTCGCCCACCTCGAGGAATTGCTCGCCGAAACCGACCCCGAACTGCCCAAGCTGATCGCCTTCGAAAGCGTCTATTCGATGGAAGGCGATGTCGCCCCGATCCACGCGATCTGCGACCTTGCCGACAAATACAACGCGCTGACCTATATCGACGAAGTCCACGCGGTCGGCATGTACGGCCCGCGCGGCGGCGGCATTTCCGAGCGCGAGGAAGCGGCCGAGCGGATCACCATCATCGAAGGCACGCTGGGCAAGGCGTTCGGGGTAATGGGCGGATACATCGCCGCCGACAGCCGGATCATCGACGTGATCCGCAGCTATGCCCCCGGATTCATCTTCACCACTTCGCTCTCGCCGGTGCTGGTCGCCGGCGTGCTCGCCGCGGTGCGCCACCTCAAGGCCTCGAACGAGGAGCGCGAGGGCCAGCAGGCCGCCGCCGCGATGCTCAAGGCCCTGTTCGCCGAAGCCGGGTTGCCGGTGATGCCATCGACCACGCATATCGTGCCCTTGATGGTCGGCGACCCGGTCCGCGCCAAGGCGATCAGCGACATATTGCTCGCCGAATACGGCATCTATGTGCAGCCGATCAATTACCCGACCGTGCCGCGCGGCACCGAGCGCCTGCGCTTCACCCCCGGCCCCGCGCACACCGCCGCGATGATGATCGAGCTGACCGGCGCGCTGGTGGAAATCTGGGAACGGATGGAACTGGAACTGCGGCGGGCCGCCTGATTTTTTGCCGAGTCGCGCAGGCTTGTTGATGAAGTTCACGCTGGTACACCTGTTTTTGCCTGGCTTTCCCTCGCCGCAGGGTGAGGAAAGTCACCACGAAGGTATCAGGCGCGCGGCGTGTAGGAAAATGGCTTGATGCGACGATCCGGCCGCGACTGGTTCGCCTGAGATTGCTGTTACTTTGGATAATGACAGGAACGCTGCTATCGCTGCGGCCATGACTGTTCCGACTTCACTTGAATTGCTCGCAGAATTTGAGGCTGCAAAGGTATCTGCACAGGCGTTGTTTCGTGGGGCGGCCAAGAACATGCCTAGTGCCATTGCGGTGACGCGCCAGGCGATCCAGGAAGCGTTGGGCGATCCACCGTACGACGTGGCATTCATAAAGGACAACTTCAGCGGGCTTGTCTACGATCTCCAGATGCGAGCCTATGGCCTGTATCTTGAGGCCGAGCGCCGTGCTTGCGGACCGATTCTTGCCGAATATGTTGCATCCAATCCAGCCAGTGCGAGCGACGACGGACAACCACAATCTTTTTCCGATTCATTCTTTGTGCTGGACCGGTTTTGCCTGAGTCTTACACAAAGCCGACGGACACGTGCCGGGGCCGCATTCGAGACGGTCGTTACCACCCTGTTCGAGGCGCTCCGCTATCCATACACCGCTCAGCCTGAGCTGTCGGGAAGCAAGCCGGATTTCGTTTTGCCGAGCGTCGCGCACTATGACGCGTTTGCGACGGATTGCCTGATTTTTACCTGCAAGCGGACCCTGCGCGAGCGCTGGCGTCAGGTAGTCACCGAGGGCTTGACCGGTCAGGCATTCTATTTGGCGACCATCGACGAGAAGCTCTCTGTGGCCGAGTTGGAGCGAATGAAGAGCCGCAATGTTCTGGTTGTCGTTCCTGCGACCATCAAATCGAAGTGCTATCCAAGCATATTGAACGTCATCGATTTCGAGTCTTTTTTCGACCACCATCTCGATCCGGCGGTCAAGCGGTGGGTGGCTCACGGCGTGATCTGATCCGATCTGCCAAAGTGTTGAGCGCTAGTTCGATTCTATCACCGCTCTTGCGAAGCTCACATTCCCATACCACTTCGACATTCCAGCCAAGTTCGGCAAGGTTGGCCAGGGCGTCCGTGTCTCGTGCGCTGTTGCCTTCGATCTTTGTTCGCCAAAACGCCTCTCGGGTCTTGGGCCATTTGAACATCCGACAATCGTGGCCGTGCCAGAAGCAGCCGTGAACGAAAATCACGGTCCCGTATTTGGGGAGGACAACGTCAGGTCGCCCCGGCAGGTCTCGCCGATGAAGCCTGAACCGGAACCCTCGCCTGTGCAGGCTCCGACGGAGGATCATTTCAGGCTTTGTGTCCTTGCTCCTGATTCCGGCCATCATGCGACTGCGGACTTCGGGAGGAACAATGTCAGCCAACAGCAGCAACCAATTCCCGTTCCTGCTGCCAAGGCCGCGAGTGAGGATTGCCGGAATTCAATGCAACAGCAAGGTGGGGCCGCATCGCGTTAGCCAGAAACTCGACCACCGGCACCACGACCGCGTTGCCAAACTGGCGATAGGCCTGCGTATCCGACACCGGAATATGCCAGCGTCGATCGGTCCGGTCGAAGCCCATCAGCCGCGCGCATTCCAACGGCGTAAGACGGCGCGGGAGATCGCCCGGCTGAGCGATCAGGATTTCAGATCCATCCTTGTAATAACGTGCCGACAGGGTTCGCGCGACATCATCCGGCCCGAACAGGCTGTATCCAAACCCATTTCCCTTGGCCGCGTGCTTGTCCCTGTAGGCGCGCAGATAATCCCACAGGCGGGGGGTCAGGGTGTATTTGGGGAGCACTTCATCGTGCGGAAGCAAGATGCTTCCAAGCTTTGGTCCATCGTCACTGGATGGCAAATCAAGACCATTCAGATTGAATGCCGTCTGCTCGCGAAAACCGACAATGAAAATGCGTTCTCGCTTCTGCGGAACCCACGGCGCCGAACTGATGACACGCGTTTGGACGTGATAGCCAAGCTCATTCCGAAGGACATTGCAGATAGTCGCAAACGTCTTTCCTCCATCGTGGCTTTCCAGATTTTTGACGTTTTCGAGAACGAATGCTGCGGGGCGATGATGTGCGATTATCCGGGCTGTGTCGAAAAACAGGGTTCCCTGTGTATCGCAAAGAAAACCGTGAGGGCGGCCCAGTGCATTCTTCTTCGAGACACCCGCAATCGAGAAAGGCTGGCATGGAAATCCCGCAAGCAGGACATCGTGTTCAGGAATCAGCGCAGGGGTTCCTGAGTATTGGCGAACATCCCCATGCACCGGGTGATTGTCACGGAAGTTGCGCTGGTAGGTCTCTTGCGAATGCCGGTCCCACTCCGACGTGAAGGCGCAATGTCCGCCGATTTCCTCAAACCCAATCCGTAGGCCGCCGATCCCCGCGAATAGGTCGATAAAGCGAAAAGAAAGGCCATCGCTGTTTCGGTTCGCAGGGCGAGGTGGCGAAAACTCCAAGAGGGTTTGCAAGGCACGAAAAACAGCAGCCTTTGGTGCGGTCTCACCCCGTTCCCAGCGATAAACGGTGCTCGCAGAATAGCCGAGTTCAGGTGCAATCTCCTCTACGCTCATGCCGCTGAGTTGCCTGAGCTCGAAGAAAGACATTTGGTTCACCTGATCGCTCCTCTGGGTCGATTTTTGGCAAACTGATTTGTAGTGTCCCAGAGCGCAAGAACAAAATGCAAACAATCAACACCAAAATGGAGATTTGGTCAGACAAGCCGGTCCGCGTGAGCGTGGAAACGGCGGCGATTACCGAAGCAATGCGCGGGCGGGACCGCTCCGGCCGGCCCCCCATCAAGGGAATGGAATTCCAGCGCAGTGTCGTCGCCCGAACTACCGCAAACTCACCACATTATCGCTCTGGCGCGGATCGCGGCGGTTGCCGAGGTATTGGCTGGCCATCGGCTCGTCGGTGACCTCGATCGCTTCCGCAGTGCCGAAGCCATTGAACGCGGTCTTCATCGCCGCGCCGTATGCGCCGAGCATGCCGATCTCGATATAGTCGCCGGCCCGGATATCGGCGGGGAGCAGGAACGGGCCCTTCATATAGTCGGCATCGTCGCAGGTTGGGCCGTAGAACGCGAAGGCTTGCGTCGCGCCCGCGCGCTCGTCGCTCAGGCACTGCACCGGGAAGCGCCAACCGACATGCGCGGCATCGAACAGCGCGCCATAGGCGCCGTCGTTGATGTAGAGCTCGTCGCCGCGGCGCTTTTCGACGCGGACGATCAGCGAGTTGTATTCGGCGCAGAGCGCGCGGCCCGGCTCGCACCACAGCTCGGACGAGTACGAAATCGGCAGCGATTCGGACGCGCGGTGGATTGCGCCGAAGAAATCTTCGAGCGGGGGCGGTTCCATGCCGGGATAGATCGAGGGGAAGCCGCCGCCGACATCGATGATATCGACCGTGACCGCCGCATCGACAATCGCCGCACGCACGCGTTCGAGCGCCTGGACAAAAGCGAACGGCGTCATCGCCTGGCTGCCGACGTGGAAGCAGATGCCCAGCGCGTCGGCGGCCTGGCGAGTTGCCTGGAGCAGCGGCGCGGCATCGGCGAGGTCGATCCCGAACTTGGATGCGAGGCTCAGCTCGGCATATTCGGACGAAACGCGCAGCCGGACGCAGAGATAGAGGTCGGTCGCCGCCTCGCCCGCTTCGCTGGTGGTCGCCGCGACGATCTTGTCGAGTTCCTCGATCGTATCGAGGCTGAACACGCGGCAGCCGTGGGTGTGATAAGCCTCGGCAATCGCGCTGCGGGTCTTGACCGGATGCATGAAGCACAGCGTGGCCTCTGGCAGCGTGGCGCGGACCAGCCGCACTTCGGCAATCGACGCGACATCGTAATGGGTGATGCCCGCATCCCACAGCACGCGCAGCAGCTCGGCCGAAGGATTGGCCTTGACCGCATAGAGCGACTGGCCCGGAAACTTCTCGACAAAGAAGCGGGCAGCGCGCGCGGCAGCGTGCGGGCGATTGAGAATAACGGGTTCGTCCGGCGCGAGCGCGCAGACTACAGCCGATGCGTCAGGATGATGGTGCAACTCAAGGGACCCCCAAACGGATTGTTTCAAAAAGCAGCCTTGCGGTTTGGAAGTCCCCATGGGGCTGCGGGGGGTCGCTATAAATTCATGCACGTGAACTGCAAGTGAAAATGTGCAGGCATTATCCCGTTTTGAGCAGGTGGGTGCCCAGCGCCTCGTAGGCGGGGATCGATAGCGGATCGAGCGCGATGTTCGCTGCGATCGGATGCGAGGCAAACCGCGCGATCACCAGCTCCGCGGCGGGATCGACCCAGATCAGCTGACCGTGGATACCGCGCGCCGAGAACGCCCCGTGGGCATTGTGGGTGATCCACCATTGGCTGCGATAGGACCAGCCGGGCAGACACACGTAATTGGCCTGGGCGAAGTCTTCGGGCCTCCCGCCGCCGCGAATCGCCGTCACGACGCTGGCGGGAATCACCTGCGCGCCGTTGAAATGCCCCTCCAGCCGCATCGCCTCGCCAAAGCGGGCCATGTCGCGGAGGCAGGGGTTGAGCCCGCCGCCCGCGAAGGCCATGCCGGTGCCATCGATCAGGAAATCGGCGTCCTGCTCCATCCCCAGCGGCTGCCAGATCCGTTCGGACAGCACATCGGATAGGCGCTTGCCCTCGGTCCGGGCGACGATCCAGCCGAGCACTTCGGTGTTGCAGGTTCGGTAGGTGAAGCGGCTCCCGTGCGCGCCCGCCTTGGCGATGCCCGGCATGAAGGCATAAACATCGGTCGGCCCGGCATAGCCCGGCGGGCGCGGGGTCAGCCCCAGCGCGGTGCTGAACGCCCCGATGCCCGAGGCGGGATCGGTATATTCCTCGGAGAAATCGAGCGCGGTGGTCATGTCGAGCAGCTGGCGCAGCGTCGCATCGCCAAACCCGCTGCGGGCGAGTTCGGGGATCAGATTGGCAACCGGCGCGGCGGGATCGAGCTTGCCCTCGGCAATCAGCATTTCGGCAATCGTGCCGACGAAGCTCTTGGTCACCGAGAAGGCGATATGCGGGCTGTCGGGCCGGGTATTGCCGAAGTAGCGCTCGTAAACGATGCTGCCCTTGTGCAGCACGACGATCCCGTCAGTGTAGTTGTCGTCGAGCGATTGCGCCCAGCTCCGGCTCTGGCCTCCGGTCAGCGGCGCGAACGCCACCGCATCGATATCGTCGCGCAGGGCATAGGGCAGCGCCGATACCGGCCCTGCCCCGCGCGAAACCCGTGCTGTCGGCAGATATTCGCGCATGGACGAAAAGGCATGGCGCGTGGTCGGGAAGCGCATGTGATCGGCTTGCGAGCCATACAGCCGCTTGTCCGCCGCCGGCGGGAAGCCTTGCATCCACCCCAGCGTCGCGGGATCGCTGGTCACCGCATCGAGCACGGGCTTTTCCATCAGAACTGCACCGTTGGCGTCGCCCCCACCGTGCTGCGCTCATCGGCCGCCAGCGTGTGGAAATCGGCAGCCTGGAACCCTAGCGGCGCCGCGAACAGCACCGCGGGAAAGCTCTCGCGCGCCGAATTGTAGCGTGCGGCGGCGGCGTTGAGCGCACGGCGCGCGGCGGCGAGCTTGTCCTCGACATCTGCCAGTTCGCCCTGCAGCGCCTGGAAATTGGCGCTGGCCTTGAGCTCGGGATAGGCCTCGCCCAACGCGAGCAGATTGCCGATCGACTTGGTCAGCTGCGCCTCGGCTTCGGGCGTGCCTGCGCTGGTGGCGCGATTGCGCGCTTCGATAACCTGGTCGAAGGTTTCCTGCTCGTGGGCGGCATAGCCCTTTACCGTGGCGACCAGGTTGGGCACCAGATCGTGCCGCTGGCGCAGCTGCGCATCGATATCCGCCAGCCCCTGCCGAGTGTTCTGGCGCAAGCCGACGAGCCGGTTATAAATGCCCACGACAAACAGCGCGACGAGCGCCAGCAGGACGATGATGACGATGACTTCCATGAGCTTGGTTCCCCCTCGGGACTGCGGAAGCGCGAATGGCTATCACCTTGCTCCGCGCGTGCAAGCGAGATGATTGAACGCCCCGACGCCGACGCGCTGATGGCTGGGCCGCTGGGATCGTGGTTGAGCGCGCAGAACGATGCTCGCGCCGAAGCCAAGGCCAAAGCAAGCTACCGGCGCAAGCTTGGAATTATGGCGGCGGTAACGGTGGCGGCGGTCGTTCTGCTGTTTTCGCGGGGTGACATCGGCCTCGCCCTGCAGCTCGGCTTCTTCACCGGCGCGGGCGGCTTTGCCTGGGCCGAGCTCGCCAAGCGTCCGGTGATCAACCGCATCAAGGGTGGAATCAACGGCGCGATCGCCGAAGCGCTGGGCCTCAAATATGCCGCCGAAGTCACCCCCGGCGAGAGCTTCGAGCGCGCCAAGAGCTTCGCGCTGCTGCCGAGCTACGACAATTCGAGCTTCGAGGATTTGTGGTGGGGCGCGGTCGGCGAGCAGCCCTTCACGCTGCACGAGGCGAACCTCACCGAACAGCGCGGCTCGGGCAAGAACCGTCACACCGTCACCGTGTTTGCCGGCTCCATCCTCTCAATCGGGTTCAACCGCCAGTTTCTCGGCACCACCATCGTCGAGCGGCAGGGCGAACACACCAAATTTTTCGGCGGCGAGAAGGAGGAGGTCACGGTGGGCGGCGTGCTGCTCGGCCGCTGCGACATGACCGATCCGCGCTTCGAAGACCGGTTCACCGTGTGGTCCGACGATGCGGTGGAAAGTCGCTATTTGGTCCACCCCGATTACATCGCGCGACTGGTGGCGGTGGAGGAAGCCTTTGCGGGCGAGAATATCCGCGCGCTGTTCCGCGAGGGCGAGCTGCTGGTGGTGCTCGAATCGGGTAATCTGTTCGAAAGCGGCAGTCTGGAATCGGGCGAGGACCGGATGCTGCTCGAACGCTCGATCGCACAGTTCGGCGCGCTGGCCGATCTTGCAACCAAGCTCAACGAACGCCCGCGCGGCAGCTTCAACTGACGCAGATTACTTGAACACGTAGCCCTGCGCGGTGGGAGCGATTGCCAGCAGCACCCGCAGGTTCTGGCGGATATTCATCCAGGTGACCCCGTCGTCGAGGACGACATAGCGGGTGAAGCCGACGGTCTTGTCGCTACGGTCCCACCAAGCGCTGAGCGCAGCCTCGGCGAGGTTCGAGGCATTGAGATTGTCGGTGGTGACGGTATCGTTCGAATCGTAGCGGATCTGCATCATGATACCCTGGCAGCCGGCTACGCCGTTCTTGTTGCAGGCGGTGCCGATCAGCACGAACAGCAACCCGTCCTTGGTCTTGCCACGCATGCTCGGCTCTTCGAACGGGTGCGTTGCATCGACCGTGTGGCCCTCAGCTTGGATCAGCGCGGCGAGGTCGGCCTCGGTGACCGAGGTGACCAAGCGGGTGTTCGCGGGCGCAACGGCGACCGGCGCGCGCGCCTTGACGGTGTTTTGCGCCGAAGCGCCGGTTGCGCAAGCCAGCGCAGCGCAACCCAGCAGGATGGTCCGGAATTTCATCAGCATGCCCCCCTTCGTTCGACCCCGCGGGGAAGCTAAGCCAAGCCGGGCCGTGCGGCAAGGATCAGCTAAGGCGGCCCCGGAAGTCCTCGTAACCGAATTTGCGGACGCAGGTGAGCTCATCGGTCGCGCTGTCCCACAGCCAGATCGAGGGCAACGGCACGCCGTTGAAGCTGGTGGTCTTGACCATCGAATAATGCGCCTGGTCGAGGAACGCGAAGCGCTGGCCGGGCTCGGCGGGGACCGGCAGCAGGTAATCGCCGATGACATCCCCCGCGAGGCATGACGGCCCGCCCACCCGCACAGCCTCGCCGTGGTCCAGCTCGCCGAGCATTGCGGGACGATAGGGTGCCTCGATCACGTCGGGCATGTGGCAGGTCGCCGAGATGTCGGTGATCGCCAGCGGCATCCCGTTCCAGTGGCTGTCGAGGATCGTGCCGATCAGGATGCCCGCGTCAAGCGCCACCGCTTCGCCGGGTTCGAGGTACAATTCGCACCCGGTTTCGGCCTTCACGCCCAAGAGGAACTCGACCAGTTCGTCGCGCTGGTAATCGGCGCGGGTGATGTGGTGCCCGCCGCCGAAGTTGAGCCAGCTTAGATGGGGGATATAACACTCTAGGTGTGGCTTCAGCGCCTCCCAAGTGCTCTTGAGCGGCGCGAAATCCTGCTCGCAGAGCGTGTGAAAGTGCAGGCCCGAAACGCCTTGCATGTGCTCGTCGGTGAGCTGGTCGATGGGAAAACCCAGCCGCGAATGCGGGGCGCAAGGGTCATAGCGCGGCACTTCGCCGGTCGCATGCAGCGGATTGATCCTGAGGCCGATATCGAACTCGCAGCCTTGCGAGCGGGCGAGCGCAATCTCGGGAACGAAGCGCTCCAGTTGGCCCGGTGAGTTGAAAATCACATGGTCGGACAGGCGACAAATTTCGGCCAAATCCTCGGCCTTGTAAGCCGCGCAATAGGTCGCGATCTCGCCCGAATATTCCTCGGCGGCGAGCAGCGCTTCCCACAGCCCCGAGGTGCAGACCCCATCGAGATATTCTCCGACGATCGGCGCCACTTCCCACATCGAAAACGCCTTGAGCGCAGCGAGCACCTTGATCCCGGCGCGGTCGCGAACGTCGGCGAGCACCGCAAGGTTGCGGCGCAGCGCGGCGGCATCGACCACGAAAGCCGGGCTATCGACCCGGGACAAGTCGAAGCGGGCAAAGGCCCCGGGATCGCCTGCACGAGTTTCCATTACGCGCCTCGCTTCAAATACCTCCCCGGGACGGGGAGGTGGCAGCCCGAAGGGCTGACGGAGGGGCGTCACCGCTGGCGTGTCACCCCTCCACCACCGCCTCCGGCGGCGGTCCCCCTCCCCTTGCAGGGGAGGTATCAGGAAGTCAAAACCCCAACGGCCCGGGCAGTTCCTTGACTTGCCACGGCAGCCCATGCTCGCCCAGCATCGCCATAAACGGATCGGGATCGAACTGCTCGATGTTGAACACGCCCTCACCAGTCCAAGCCCCCGTCAGCATCATCGCCGCACCGATCATCGCGGGGACGCCGGTGGTGTAGCTGACCGCTTGGTTGCCGGTTTCGGCGAAGGCGTCTTCATGGTCGCAAATGTTGTAGAGGTAGAAGGTCTTTTCGCCGCTGCCGTCCAATGCTTCGCCGGTGGCGATATCGCCGATGTTGGTCTTGCCCGTGGTCGTGGCCCCGAGCGTTTCGGGCTTGGGCAGCACCGCGGCGAGGAATTGCAGGGGGACGATTTCCTTGCCCTGGAACTTGACCGGCTCAATCCCGGTCATGCCGACGTTCTGCAGCACGGTGAGGTGCGTGATATAGGCATCGCCGAAGGTCATCCAGAAGCGGATCCGCTCGATTTCGGGCAGATGCGTCTTCAGGCTTTCGATTTCCTCGTGGTACATCAGATACATGTTCTTGGGGCCGACGCCCTCGAACTCGAAGCTCTGGCGGATCGTCAGCGCGGGAGTTTCGACCCATTCCCCGTTCAACCAGTGCCGCGCGGGGGCGGTCACTTCGCGGATGTTGATCTCGGGATTGAAATTGGTCGCGAAGGCCTGCCCGTGATCGCCGCCGTTGCAATCGAGAATGTCGAGCGTGCGGATCGATTTCAGCCTGTGTTTCCTGAGCCAGGTCGCGAAAACGCTGGTCACTCCCGGATCGAAGCCCGAGCCGAGCAGCGCCATGATGCCCTTTTCCTTGAAGCGATCGTGATAGGCCCACTGCCAGTGGTATTCGAACTTGGCCTGATCCTTGGGCTCGTAATTCGCGGTGTCCATGTAGTGCACGCCAGTGGCGAGGCAGGCGTCCATGATCGCGAGATCCTGGTACGGCAGCGCAAGGTTGACCACCAGTCTGGGCTGGATCTGCTCGATCAGGCGGATCATCGCCGGGACTTCCTCGGCGTCGATTTCATAAGTCGAGATGGTCTGCCCGGTGCGCTCCTTGACCGACAGAGCAATCGCGTCGCACTTCGCCTTGGTCCGGCTGGCGAGATGCACTTCGGAGAAAATTCCCGCATTCATCGCCATTTTATGCACGCAGACGGAACTTACTCCGCCCGCGCCGATCACCAGAACCTTGCTCACATACGTCTCCTGTCGCCCAATAGTTGAACGGGCTAGCCAAGCGCATATAAGCCCGCCCCATGACAACTCAACCGATGCGCGCACCCACCGCCGAGGGCGTGGCCCGCGCCGCCGCCAAGATCGCGCAGCTGCTGCCGCCGACCCCGCTGCTTGCGCTCGAGGCCGACGGAACCACGGTATGGTGCAAGGCCGAGAGCCTCCAGCCGATCGGCTCGTTCAAGATTCGCGGCGCGTGGCACCGACTGTCGGATCTGTCGGATGAGGAGCGCGCGCGCGGCGTGGTCGGCGTCTCCAGCGGCAACCACGCGCAAGGTGTCGCTTGGGCAGCGCGCCGACTGGGCATCCGCGCGACCATCGTCATGCCGGTCGATGCGCCGCAAGTGAAGCTCGATGCGACACGGGCGATGGGAGCCGAGGTGGTGCTCTATGACCGCCCCGGCGGTGAGGACCGCGATTCGGTGGCCGCGAGTCTGGTGTCTGAACAGGGCGCGACATTGGTCCATGCCTTCGCCGATGCCTGGGTGATCGAGGGCCAGGGCAGCGCGGGGATCGAACTGAGTGCGCAAATGATCGAGCGCGCGGGCGGACCACCGACCCGCGTGGTCGCGTGTTGCGGCGGCGGCGGGCTGACTGCCGGGCTCGCGCTCGCCTGCCCCGATGCGGAGATCGTCCCGGTCGAGCCCGAGGGCTGGGACGATGTCCGCCGCAGTCTCGAATTGGGCGAGATCGTCGATGTCGGTCCCAACCCGCCGCCCACTGCATGCGACGCCTTGCAGACCCCCTCGACCCGCCCGATCAATTTCGCGGTGCTGCGCGAGCGTTGCGGCTTCGGGCTGATGGTCACTCCCGCCGAAGTCCGCGCGGCGCAGCGGCTGGCATTCGGCAAATTGCATTTGGTGCTCGAGCCCGGCGGCGCGGCGGCTCTGGCGGCGGTGCTGGCGGGCAAGGTCGCGCTCGATGGCCGCACCGCTGTGACGCTGACCGGCGGAAATACCGACGCCGCAACTTTTGCAAAGGTGCTCGCCTCCGTGGATTAGGTTGCCTTTGACAATCTTTTGTGACCGGCGCAGTCTCCGCATGGGTCGAACAGGGGGAGAATATCATGCAAGCCCAAATACTCGCGCCAGCCGCCGTGCTGGTGGCGTGGTCGCTGCTCATGTTGATATGGGTGGCGGTTACCCGGTTCTCGGCAATGGCCAAGAGCGGCGCAAGCATCAAAACCGCACCGCCGGGCGGACGCGGGCAGAACCTTGACGGGGTGCTGCCCGATGTCGTGCAGTGGAAATCGCACAATTACATGCATTTGATGGAGCAGCCGACGCTGTTCTATGCGGTTATCATGATCCTCGCGATTGTCGGACCGCTTCCGCACGACGCGTTGTTTGCCTGGGCCTATGTCGGGCTGCGCATCGTCCATTCGCTGTGGCAGTCGACCGTCAACCGCATCCCGGTGCGCTTCACGCTGTTCATCCTCTCGACCATTGCGCTTGCGGTGCTCACCACGCATGCGGTGATGCTCACGCTCCTCGCCAACCCGGGAGCCGCCGCATGACCGGAGAACTGGTTGGAATGGAAATCCTCAAGCCGGTCGTCGCGCTCGCGGCGTGGACGATGCTGATGTGGTTGTGGATGTATGTGACGCGCATCCCCGCGATGAACGCCGCCAAGATCGACACCAGAAACCTCGTCGGCGGGACGGGCAAATCGCTCGACGGCGTCCTGCCCGACAAGATCCAGTGGATCGCGCATAACTATAACCATTTGCACGAAGCGCCGACGGTGTTTTATGCGGTGGCGCTGGTGCTGGCGATGATCGGCGCGGGCGACGGCATGAACGCCAACATCGCCTGGGCCTATGTCGGGCTGCGGGTGCTGCATTCGCTGGTGCAGGCGATCGGCAACCGGGTGATGATCCGCTTCCTGCTGTTCGCGCTGTCGTCGCTCGCGCTGATCGCGCTGACGCTCCATGCAGCGATGGCGGTGTTCCACTAGCGGATAAACAGGCTGGCGAGCTCGACATGCGTCGACCAGCGGAACTGGCCGACCGGCCGCAGCTCCGCCAGCCTGTAACCGCCCGCCACCAGCAGCGCAGCATCGCGCGCCCAGCTTGACGGGTTGCAGCTGATATAGACGATCTTCGGCACCGCGCTCGCCGCCAGCCGCTCGATCTGATCGCGCGCGCCGGCCCGCGGCGGATCGAGCAGCGCCGCGGCAAAGCGGTTCAATTCATCGGGCATCAGCGGATTGCGGAACAAATCGCGGTGCAGCGCATGGACCGGCTTGTGCGCTCGCCCCGCCGCCGTCTTGCACGCGAGATGCGCGTCGCGCGCGGCCTCGACCGCGAGCACTTTGGCCGGACCCGCCAGCGCGAAGGCAAATGTACCCAGCCCGGCGAACAAATCTGCGACGGTCGCCGATCCCGCCAGCCACTCGCGCGCCGCGGCGATCAATGCGCCCTCGCCGTCGGCAGTTGCCTGCAGGAACGCGCCGGGCGGCAGCGGGACGCTGAGCCCGGCGAGCGACACGGTCACCGGCTCGGGCTCCCACAGCGCTTCGGGACCATAGCCCTGATCGAGCACCAGCCGCGCGAGGCCATTGTCGCGCGCGAAATCGAGCATCGCCTCGGTGGCGGCGAGGCCCTCGACGGTCAGCCCCTTGAGCGCAAGATCGACCCCCTGTTCGGCCAACGCCATCTCCACATCGACCGCGACGCGCTTGCCCTGCTGCGCCAGCAACTTGCGCAAAGGGGCGATCAGCGCGAAGAGTTCGGGGACCAGCACATGGCATTCGGCCATGTCGACGATCCGGTGCGAACCTTGTTCGCGGAAGCCGATCACGATCCGGCCAGCGGTCCGCTCGGCCCGAAGCGAAGCCCGGCGGCGGCTGCGCGGCGGCGAGAGGTGCGGCGGCGCGATCAACTCAGGCACCAGCCCCTGCGCGTCGGCCGCATTGGCAACCCGGTCGGCGACGAACTGCGCGAGCGATGCTTCATCGAGGTGCTGGAGCTGGCACCCGCCGCAGCTGCCGAAGTGGCGGCACGGCGGGGCGGCGTGATGCGGCCCCGGCTCCACGCTGCCATCGCCCAGCAGCAGATCGCCCGGCGCGGCATAAGCCGCAAAACGCCCGGTCGCGGTGACGCCATCGCCCTTGGCGGCAACGCGCAGGATGGGTTCGGACTCGCTCACAGCGCGGCGGCGTAGGCGTCCCCGATGGCCACCGCAAGCTCGCTGGCGGTGAAGGCGGAACCCAACTGCCGCGCCGCTTCGCCGTGCAGCCACACGCCCTCGCAGGCAGCGGCGAAGGGATCGGCCCCGGTGGCGAGCCTGCTGGCAATGGTGCCGGCCAGAACATCGCCGGTCCCGGCCACCGACAGCCAGCTCGACGCGCGCGGGACACAGATGATCCGGCCATCGGGCGCGGCGAATACGGTGTCCGGTCCTTTGGCGACGACGATCATGTTGCCGGCGCGGGCCAGCGCGGCCGCGCGTTGGGGCTTTGGACCGCTGCCAGCGACGCCAAACGCTGCTTCGAGCTTGCGCAGCTCACCCTCGTGCGGCGTGACGATCAGGGGTTGGCTGCGCCCAGCCAACAGCGCCGGTTCGAGCATGACCAACGCGTCGGCATCGAGGACGGTGGGGACGGCGACCGCAAGAACGGCCACCAATCGCTCACGCGCAGTGACATCGCGCCCCAACCCCGGCCCCACGACCAAGGCTGCAATGCGCGTGTCACCCAGTGTTTGAACCAGCGGACGGGCATCGCTCACGATATCGGCAGATACTTGAGGCGCTGCGTTTCCAAGGAGTTTGACGTAGCCCGCGCCGGCGCGCTGCGCAGCGCTCGCCGCAAGCACCGCCGCACCCGGCATTGCGCCGCCGACCACGCCCAGCAGGCCGCGCAAGTACTTGTGCGCAGCGGGCGCGGGTGCCGCCAAGTCTGGTCGGCGCAAGACTTGCGCCGCGCCTGGCACTTTACCCACGCCGATCTCGACCAGCCGCAGCGCGCTCGTGCTGGCGCAGGCGGGCATCAGCCAGTGCGCGTATTTCCACACGCCCAGTGCGATGGTGAGGTCATAGTCGGGCAGATCATCGTTGAGCGTCATGCCACTGTCGCTCTCGACCCCGCTCGGCAAGTCAATCGCGATGCGGTGACGGTGGCTGGCGGCGAGTTGGCCCAGCAACGCCGCGTGGCCGGCTTCAAGCGGCCGGGTCAGCCCGCTGCCGAACAGGCAATCGACCAGCACTTCGCCGTGTGGCGGCGCATCGACGATGTTTCCCTGATACAAGCCGCGCGCGGTCTGCGCAGCGGCGGTTTTGGGCGCAATCGGCGCAACAACCCGGACTTCGCCGCCGCGCGTCCGCAGCGCCTCGGCGATCACATAGCCATCGCCGCCGTTGTTGCCCGGGCCGCACAGCACGGTGACCGGGCGTTTCGCGGCAAGCCGCCAGACCCATCCCGCCGCGCCGCGACCGGCGCGCTGCATCAATTCGTCAACCGAAACCCCACCGGCAACCAGCGCATCCTCCGCCGCGCGCATTTGCGCGACACTCAGGATCTGGTCACTGGGCCGGGGCACTGCTCTTGGCCGTGACCGGGAAGCGATAACGGTCGCCATCGACGGTGACTTCGAGCAACCCGCCCGCAAGGCTGAGTTGCGCCACCGCCGCACCATCCGCCGTAGCGACCCCGCCGCCGTCCTTGAGCACCTCGAACCGCCGGAAACCGCCATCGGGATGGTGCACCACCAGTGTCAGCGTGCCATCCAGCGTGGCGCGTTCGACCGCACAGGTGCGCGCGAATGTGGCGCTACCCGCCAAAGCGCACTCGATCGCCTCCTCGCCCTCCGCCGCAGCCCGTGTTTCAGGCGATCCGCAGGCAGCAAGAAGCATCGGGAGACCAAGGCTCCGCGCGGCCTTCGACAGGCTCAGGCTGAGCGGGTTTTGAGATTTCAGATTGTTACAAGGTCCGTTCATGCTGAGCCTGTCGAAGCACGCGCGCAACCGCCGATCATATATCCGCATAGACATGCGTCTCCGCCCTGGCACCGGGATGCGTCACCGCGCCTTGCCACGCGGGGCCGACGTTCTGCGCATAGCGCCACAGCGCGCCCGCGTTGTAATCGTGGCCGCGCGGCTGCCAACGCTGACGGCGTTCTGCCAGCACCGCGTCATCGACTTCGAGCTCGATGGTCCCGGCCTCGGCGTCGATTGCAATCATATCGCCTTCCTGGATAAGCGCGATCGGCCCGCCGTCCGCCGCTTCAGGGCCGACGTGGCCGATGCAGAAGCCCCGCGTTGCGCCCGAAAAGCGCCCGTCGGTGATCAGCGCGACTTTTTCGCCCATGCCCTGGCCATAAAGCGCAGCGGTGGTCGAGAGCATCTCACGCATCCCCGGCCCGCCCTTGGGGCCTTCGTTGCGGATCACCACCACGCTGCCCTCAAGGATCTTGCGCGCCTCAACTGCGGCGAACGCATCCTCTTCGCATTCAAACACTTGCGCGGGACCGCGGAACTCGAGACGGTGCATGCCAGCGACTTTGACGATCGCCCCATCGGGTGCGAGCGAGCCGCGCAAGCCCACCACGCCGCCGGTCGCGGTGATCGGCGCTTTCACGTCGTAGATCACCTTCTGCTCCGGGTTCCAGACGATCTGCTCGATATTCTCGCCCAGCGTCTTGCCGGTCACGGTGATCGGGCTGGGATCGAGGAACCCGCCGTCGAGCAGCGTCTTCATCACCATATAGACCCCGCCGGCATCATACATGTCCTTGGCGACGTATTTCCCGCCCGGCTTGAGGTCGGCGATGTAGGGCGTTGATTTGAATATTTCGGCAACGTCGAACAGATCGAAGTGGATCCCGCATTCATGGGCCATCGCGGGCAAATGCAGCGCGCCATTGGTCGATCCGCCGGTCGCCGCGATCACGCGCGCGGCATTCTCGAAAGCGGCACGCGTGCAGATATCGCGCGGGCGCAGATTGAGCGCGAGCAGTTCCATCACCTGCTTGCCAGCGGCAATCGCCACTTCCTCGCGCGATTTATACGGAGCCGGGGCCATATTGCTGTTTGGCAGGGACAATCCGATGGCCTCTGCCACGCAAGCCATGGTGTTGGCGGTATATTGCCCGCCGCAGGCGCCGTGTCCGGGGCAGGCAACCTTCTCGAGCGCGGTGAGATCTTTGAGCGGGCAATTCCCAGCGGAAAACTGGCCCACCGCCTCGAACACATCGACCACGGTCACGTCGCGATCGTGGAACCGGCCGGGGAGGATCGAGCCGCCATAGACGAAGATCGAGGGCACGTTGAGCCGCAGCATCGCCATCATCATGCCGGGCAGGCTCTTGTCGCACCCCGCGAAGCCGACCAGCGCGTCGTAGCAGTGGCCGCGCACCGAGAGTTCGACCGAATCCGCGATCACCTCGCGGCTGACCAGCGAGCTCTTCATCCCCTGATGGCCCATCGCGATGCCGTCGGTCACGGTGATCGTATTAAACCGGCGCGGCGTCCCGCCTCCGGCAATCACCCCCTCGCGGCAGATATCGGCCTGGAAATCGAGTAAGGTGTTGCACGGCGCGCTGTCGTTGCCCGCCGAGACCACGCCCACGAACGGCCGGTTGATCTCTTCCTCGGTCATGCCCATCGCATAATAGTAACTGCGGTGTGGCGCGCGTTCCGGACCGACCGAAACGTGGCGGCTGGGTAGTTTGGACTTGTCGAAGCGCGCGGACATTTTCGATTCCTCAAATGGGCTATTCACGCAACGCGCCCTGCCCTTACGTCAGCATTAGCGCAACCCTGTTGCACAGCGCGGATAGCCGCGCGACCCATTCGGCCCGCTGAAGTGCGGTGGCGATCTGGTCCTGCCGGATCTCGATGCCAAGGTACGGCCGCCCTTCGCTCTCGGCATGGCGGTTCATCGTCGCATTGAGCAATTTGCCCGAATAGGGCTTTTGATCACCCACAATTAGCCTCTCGGCTTCGAGCAGCGGGATCGCGAGACGGGCCGCGCGGTCGTCGGCGTTGTAGAGCACCCCCACCTGCCACGGCCGAACCTCGTCGGGGTGACTGACAAGTCTGGGGGTAAAGCTGTGGAGAGAGAGGATCAGCGCTTGCGGCACATCCTCAAGCAGCTGCGCCAGTGCATTGTGATAAGGCCGAAAAAATCTATGAAGCCGCACTTCGTGCCCGGCATGGTCCAGCGCATTGCCCGGGATCGCATGCCCGTCGCTGGCAATCGGCACGACGGTGGGCAAATGTTCGTCGCGGTTGAAATCGCAAACCAGCCGGCTGACATTGCCCAGGAACGCCGCGGTTCCGGGCCGCTGCGCCATCTGCCGCGCAACCTCAGCCACGCCAAGGTCGATCGCGACATGCTGGTCGAGCAGCGCCGGATCGATCCTCAGATCGATGTCGTCCGGCACGCGGTTGGAGGCATGGTCGGACACCACCAGCACACCGCCAAAAAGCGGGGTGCCCGCTACGGTCCAGGCTTCGTGGCTCATCGCAGCCGTCCCTGCATCAGCCACCAGCCGGGATGCTCGGAAGCCAGCCTTTCTGCGGTCTCACGCATGACGTCATGACGCTCATAGAGCGCAAAACAGGTCGCGCCCGAGCCCGACATGCGCGCCAGCAAGGGCTTCGTATTGCCCAGCGCCGCCAACACCGCGGCGATCTCGGGACACAGCGTAATTGCCGGTGCCTCAAGGTCATTGCGCCCCGCCAGCGCGATCTCCCGCACGCCGCCTTTGGGCAGCGCGCCGCGATCCGCGCCGTCCCAGCCCCGGAACACCTCTGCGGTCGAGAGCGGAATGCGCGGATTGACCAGCAGCACCGCCATCCCGACGAGATCGCTGGCCACGGGCTCAAGCTCGGTGCCGGTGCCGCGGCCGATGCAGGTCACCGAACGCACGCAGGCCGGCACATCCGCGCCAAGCCCTGCTGCCCGCTCGGGCCAATCTTCGGGCAGTCCTTGCGCCTGCTCGACCAATCGGAACACCCCGCCCGCATCGGCCGACCCGCCGCCCAGCCCCGCCGCCACCGGCAGCCGCTTGTCGAGCGCAACCGACCAGCCGCCCGATCGCGGCAGAGACGACAGCGCACGCGCGACGATATTATCAAACGGATCAGTCAGTTGACTGGCAAATTCGCCAATCGTCCACAATTCATCGCGCTCCGCCGGGACAATGCTCAGCCCGTCGCCGCAATCGGCAAAGGCAAACAGCGTTTCAAGTTCGTGATAGCCATCCCCGCGCCGCCGCCGGACGTGCAGCGCCAGGTTGAGCTTGGCGTAAGCGGTTTCGCTAAGTGGCACCTACTGGTCACATATTCGGATAGTTTGGCCCACCGCCGCCCTCCGGCGTCACCCATTCGATGTTCTGCGTCATGTCCTTGATGTCGCAGGTCTTGCAGTGGACGCAGTTCTGGGCGTTGATCTGGAGCCGGGGCGTGCCCTCCTCCACCCCGATGAATTCATAGACCCCCGCCGGACAATAGCGCGCCTCGGGCCCGGCATAGACCGGCAGATTGATCCGCGTCGGCACACTCGGATCCTTGAGCACCAGATGGCACGGCTGATCCTCCGCGTGGTTGGTGTTCGAGAGGAACACCGAGGAGAGCCGGTCGAAGCTCACCACCCCGTCGGGCTTGGGATAGGCAATCGGCTGGTAGAGGTCGGCACGCTGCGTTTCGGAGGCATCGGTGTGGTGCTTCATTGCGAACGGCAGCCCTATTTT
The DNA here is from genome assembly GCA_035543295.1 of Novosphingobium sp. GTDB lineage: Bacteria > Pseudomonadota > Alphaproteobacteria > Sphingomonadales > Sphingomonadaceae > Novosphingobium. The sequence goes on along the minus strand of DASZZS010000016.1, from coordinate 176,725 downwards.
GAGCGTGCGCATCCACATGTCGATCCCCGCGAGCACGGTGCCGAGATCGCCGCCGAATTTGGCGACCAGCGGCTCGGCGTTGCGGACCAGCTTCAATTCCTTCGCGATCCAGCTCGAACGCACCGCGGCGTCGTATTCGTCCATCGCATCGTGCTCGCGGCCCGCGGCGATCGCCGCGGCGATGGCTTCGGCAGCGAGCATCCCGCTCTTCATCGCTGTGTGGCTGCCCTTGATCCGCGGCACGTTGAGAAAACCCGCCGTGCAGCCGATCAGCGCCCCGCCCGGGAAGGCCAGCTTGGGCACCGATTGCCAGCCGCCCTCGTTGATCGCGCGCGCACCGTAGGACACGCGGCGGCCGCCTTCGAGCACCGCGCGAATTTCGGGGTGCTGCTTCCAGCGCTGGAATTCCTCGAACGGATAGACGTAAGGGTTCTTGTAATCGAGCGCGGTGACGAAGCCGAGCGCGACTTGGTTGTTGGCCTGATGATAGAGGAACCCGCCGCCCCAGCTGTCGCTTTCCGAGAGCGGCCAGCCCTGGGTGTGCAGGACCCGGCCGGGGAAATGCCTGGCCGGATCGATATCCCACAGCTCCTTGATGCCAAGCCCATAGACTTGCGGCTGGCAATCGCGCTCGAGCTCGAACTGCGCCTTGAGCCGCTTGGTCAGATGCCCGCGCGCGCCCTCGGCGAACAGCGTGTATTTGGCGTGGAGTTCCATGCCGGGTTGGTAATCGCCCTTATGGCTGCCATCGCGCGCGACGCCCATGTCCTGCGTCGCCACCCCTTTGACCGAGCCGTCGTCGTTATGGAGCAGTTCGGAGGCCGGGAAGCCGGGGAAAATCTCCACCCCCAGCTCTTCCGCCTTGCCCCCCAGCCAGCGGCACAGGCTGCCGAGCGAGCCTGTGTAGTTATATTCGTTGGAGAGCAAGGGTGGCTGCGGCCAGTGCGGAATGCTGTATTTCTTCGTCTTGGTCAGCACCCAGTGCCAGTTGTCGGTCACCGGGGTCTCCGCCATCGGGCAATCGCCATTGCGCCAGTCGGGCAGCAGCTCGTCGAGCGCACGCGGATCGACCACCGCCCCCGAGAGGATGTGTGCGCCCACTTCCGAACCTTTTTCAAGGATGCAGACGGTGAGCTCGGGATTGACCTGCTTGAGCCGGATTGCAGCGGCGAGGCCGGCGGGGCCGCCGCCGACGATCACCACGTCATAGGGCATCGATTCGCGTTCGCTCATGGCTGTCCGTCCCCCCAAAAGTGAAGTGGCTTATCGCTCGGTTGAGCCTTGCTTGCGGCGGTGCAGCAGGTCAAGAGGGTTGCGGCTATGGACGCATCGATCGAACAGGATTTTGCCGCCGCTTTGGCGGGCGCGCTCGACTGGTGGCGCGATGCCGGTGTCGACCTCGACTATCGGGACGAGCCCAAGCGCTGGATTGCCGAGCGGTCCGAAACGGCTGCGCCAGTGGAAGTCGTGGCAGACGCTGCCCCATTGCCGCCGCCTAAGGCAACGGTTGCGACCGATCGCAGCGGCTGGCCGACCGAACTCGGCCAATTCGCCGAATGGTGGATGCAGGAACCCAACCTCGATCGGGGCATGGCCGAACGCCGCGTTCCACCGCGCGGCCCTGCCCACGCCGCAGTCATGGTGCTGATCGAACAGCCCGAGGCGGGGGACGGCGAACGCCTGTTGTCTGGCGCGGAAGGCAGACTGCTCGACGCGATGCTGGTGGCGATGGGGATTGCCCCCGACCAAGCCTATCTGGCGAGCGTGTTGCCCCGCCATACGCCGATGCCCGATTGGGCCGCCGTCGACGCAGAAGGCCTTGCCAAAGTGACCGCGCATCACATCGCTCTGGCCGCCCCGCAGCGGCTGATTGTGTTCGGATCCAACATCCTGCCGCTGCTTGGCCACGATCCGGCGAATAAACCGGATTCTTCACGGGCTTTTAACCATGAGAGCCTGACCATCCCGCTGCTGCCCGCGATGAGCCTCACGGCCTTGCTGGCAACACCGCGCCGCAAGGCGGCATTGTGGCGGGACTGGCTCGAGTGGACGGGGACCAAAGATTGACTTTGACGGCCAGGAAACGACTGCTGGGATTGGTGCTCGCCGGGACTGCGGCGGTGCTGCCTGTCGCTGCGCAGGCCAATAGCGCTGCGGTCGACTATTTCCGCAACCGCGCCAGCCGCACCGCCGTCCCCACGCTGCTGACGCAGGACGAGCGCGCTTTTTACCGCGATCTGTTCGCGGCGATCGACCGGAGCGACTGGTCCAAGGTTCAGGCACTGTTTGCGCTGAAACCAGACGGCCCGTTACACCAAGTCGCCAGGGCCGAATATTACCTCGCTGCATCGTCACCAAGGGTCGAGGCCGAACCGCTGACCCAGTGGCTCGCGCTTGGCACCAACCTGCCACAAGCCGAACAGATCGGCGCTCTGGCGCAGCGGCGCGGAGCCATTGCCCTGCCCGCGCTGCCCGGCGCGCAGGCGCTGGTCAGCCTTCCCAATACGCCCCGGCGCTTGCTGCCCCGCTCGACCGGCGACGGGTCGATGCCCGCAGCGATTTCGGGCGCGATCGTCGAGCGGATCAAGAACGACGACCCCTCGGGGGCCAAGCTGCTGCTCGACGGGATCGATGCGACGCTCACCCCCTATGCCCGCGCTGAATGGCGGCAGAAGGTGGCGTGGAGCTTCTATATCGAGAACGACAACGCCTCGGCCTATGCACTGGCGCAGACCGCCGGTGACGGTGCCGGGTCGTGGGTCGCCGAAGGCTGGTGGACCGCAGGGCTTGCCGCGTGGCGGCTCGGCGATTGCGCCGGGGCGGCCGACGGTTTTGCCCGCACCGCCAGCACGGCCGACAACCCCGAACTCGCCGCCGCCGCGCTATACTGGCAGAGCCGTGCGCTGGTACGCTGCCGCCAGCCCGACAAGGCCGCCGCGCCGCTGCGGATGGCCGCGCGCCGCGATGAAACGCTTTACGGGATGCTCGCGGCCGAACAGCTTGGGCTCACGTTGCCCGAAAGCCACGCCGCGCCCGATTTCACCAGTGAGGACTGGCAGAAGCTGCGCGATGTCGGCAACGTCCGCGTTGCGGTCGAGCTAGCCGAGATCGGCAAGGACAGCTTGGCCGACGAAGTACTGCGCCACCAGGCGAGGATCGGCAGCCCCGCGCTTTACGAACCGCTGTCGCGTCTCGCCCGCGATATCGGCCTTCCCTCGACCCAGCTGTGGATGGCGCACAACGCTCCCTATGGCGCGCGGCCCGAACCGGCGACCAACTTCCCCACCCCCAAATGGACTCCGGTGAACGGCTGGAAGGTCGATCCCGCGCTGGTCTATGCCCATACGCTGCAGGAATCGGTGTTCCGCGCCTCTGCCGTCAGCCCTGCGGGCGCGCGCGGCCTCATGCAGATCATGCCCGCCGCTGCCAAGGATAACGCGCCGGTAATTGGCGTGCCCGGATCGGCTGCCGACCTCAACAAGCCCGAAGTCAACCTCGCGTTCGGTCAGCAGCATCTGCAACTGCTGCGCGATTCAAGCGGCACGCAGGGCCTGCTGCCCAAGGTAATGGCCGCTTACAACGCCGGGCTTTCCCCGATAACGCGCTGGAACTCCGAAGTGCGCGACGGGGGTGATCCGCTGCTGTGGATCGAAAGCGTGCCCTATTGGGAAACGCGCGGCTATGTGAACATCGTGATGCGCAACTACTGGATGTATGAGCGCCAGGCCGGTGGCCCTTCGGAAAGCCGGATGGCGCTGGTCCAGGGCATGTGGCCGACCTTCCCCGGCCTCGCCGGGTCGAGAGCGGTGCGGATGGGCAGCAACGGACTGATCCAGCGTGGCCGTTGATCCGGCGCGGGTCTTCAAACCGATCAATATTGCGCTGCTGACCGTCTCCGACACGCGCGGGCGTGAGGACGACACTTCGGGCGATATCCTCGCCGAACGGATCAAGGCTGCCGGCCACCACCTCGCCGCCCGCGCCATCGTCAAGGACGATGCGGCGCGGATCGCGAGCCGCCTCAGCGACTGGATCGACGACCGCGAGATCGACGCAATTGTCACCACCGGCGGCACCGGCCTGACGGGTCGCGACGTTACCCCCGAAGCACTCGACAAGGTCAAGACGCGCGACATCCCCGGCTTCGGCGAACTGTTCCGCTGGCTCAGCCTCCAGACCATCGGCACCAGCACAATCCAGTCGCGCGCCTGCGCGGTGGTCGCGCGCGGCACCTATATCTTCGCGCTGCCGGGCTCGAACGGGGCGGTCAAGGATGGCTGGGACGGGATTTTGGCGGAGCAGCTCGACAGCAGGAATCGCCCGTGCAATTTTGTGGAACTAATGCCCCGGTTGCGGGAAGTTTGAGGCGAAGCCAGCGCGCATGCTTCGACAAGCTCAGCACGAACGGGTCTGGTGCAGCGTCTGATCAAACCCGTTCGTCCTGAGCCTGTCGAAGGACCCACGCAACGGTCGATCTAGGCTCTTCCGCCCTGCCGATTGCGCGCAAGAATTGAAATCTTGCCCCTATCCCCGGCGATCAACGCCTCCTTCTTTGCCCGGCATTGCAGCGGAGCATGTAGGCGAAGAAGTACATGTTGCCGGGCTAGGTCAGTGCGCGTCCTTCGACAAGCTCAGGACGAACGGGGTGGGGAAGTTCAATCCAACATCCGTTCGTGCTGGGCCTCCTGAGCTTGTCGAAGGGCGAAGCACGCGGCAACTCTTGCCTCTATGTTCTATTTATGTTCTACTCGCGCCATGCTCCCCAGCGAGTCCCCCAAGGTCCACGGTCGCGGCGCGCAATCGGCGCAAGTGCCGCAGCGCTTCGGCCTCAAGGCGCGCGAAGCCGATGGCGACTGGCTGGATGAGGCCGAGGCCATCGACGGTCCCGGCCCACGCCTGCGCACCACGGTGACCGAGGAGCACGCCAAGACGATCATCAGCTTCAACCAATCGCCCGACATTCCGTTCGACCGCTCGATCAACGCCTATCGCGGCTGCGAGCATGGCTGCGTCTATTGCTTCGCGCGGCCAACCCACGCCTATCACGATCTCTCGCCAGGACTGGATTTCGAGACCAAGCTGTTCGCCAAGCCCAACGCCGCAGCCTTGCTGCGCCAAACGCTCGCCAAACCCGGCTACAAACCCAGACCGATCGCGATGGGAACCAACACCGATCCCTACCAGCCGATCGAGGGCCGCTATAGGATAACCCGCGCCATCCTCGAAGTGTGCCTCGAAGCGCGCCACCCGGTCACGATCACCACCAAAAGCGCGCGAGTGACGCGCGACATCGACCTCTTGGCCGAGATGGCCAAGCTGAGGCTGGTTGCGGTCGGGGTCTCGGTCACCAGCCTCGATCCCAAGCTCTCGGGCCTGCTCGAACCGCGCGCGTCGGCCCCGGCCAAGCGGCTGGCGGCGCTGGGCGAGCTCGTCGCGGCGGGGGTGCCAAGCCACGTCTCGGTCGCGCCCGTGATCCCGGGAATCACCGACCTCTTCATGGAAGGCATCTTGAGCCAGGCGGCGGCGCTGGGGGTGCGCTCGGCCAGCTGGATCATGTTGCGCCTGCCGCACGAAGTCGCCCCGCTGTTCCGCGAATGGCTCGCCGCCCATTTCCCCGAGCGCGGCGACAAGGTGATGCACATCGTCCAGTCGGTGCGCGGCGGGCGCGACAACGATCCCGGTTTCTTCACCCGGATGAAGCCCGAAGGCGTCTGGGCCGACGTGTTTCGGGCGCGGTTCAGGATCGCGACCAAGCGACTGGGCATCAACAAGGTGGCGCTGGAACTCGATTGCAGCGGGTTCCGACGACCCGAGCTGGGTGGACAGATGCGGTTGCTGTGACCTAAAAGTCCGCCTTGCCGAAGCGTGGCATGCCCTGGTTCTTCCCCGGCGGATCGAGCACCGCGAGGTCGAGCTTGATCGGCTTGCCGATCCAGTGACCGAGCGAGGTGTGATCGGCGAGATCGTCGTGGGTCAGCGGATGGACCAGCGCGCGCAGGCCCGTTGCGTCGATTGCCGCGACGACCTTGCTCCGCGCGGCGCCGAGGAAATGGATCTCGTACTGCGGGACCGGGTGCGGCCCGACCCCGCGATCGACCATTTGCCCGACGAAACGAATATGCGGGTTGCTGCCGGGCGCGGTTAGCCCGATGAATTGATCGCGCAGAGCAGCGGCTGCGGCGCGCTGCGCGTCGTCGTAGTAGATGTGCGCATGGTAGGGGGCCTCGGCTTCGGTCATCGGCTCTCACTCTCTCTGCAAATCAGGCACCGAACCGGATCAACCGGCTGTCCGCCAGCGCCGCAGTGCGGTGCGGCACGACCTCCGCGATGTAGTGTGCATCCTTGACCATCGCCATGAACGCGCCCGAATTGGGGTAGCCCATCACGAAAGCCTCGTCCCATTCGTCCGCCGGGCCGGTCACCGTGCATTCGAGCGGACCTTGCCACACCATGCCGCCGCCCGAGGCCGCGATGATCGGCGCGATCCCGGCCTTGTAGATCACATAGGCCTCGCGTCCGGTCAGGCCTTTGCCGTGGTTGGGATGGCCTGCCGGGTAATCGGCCCATTCCTTGAACTTGATCAGATTGAGCATCCGGATCGGCGTGTCGCGCGGGAGCGATTTGAACAGCGCCCAGTTTTCGGGGCTGGGGTCGATATGGGGCATTTGCGTCTCCTAACTCCTCCCCCGCTGGGGGAGGTGGCAGCGCGAAGCGCTGACGGAGGGGGCTCGCGCGCCAGTCATTCCCCCTCCGACCCACCTGCGGCGGGCCGCCTCCTCCAGAGGGGGAGGATTCTGCCGCTTACTCCGCCAGCTTGTAGTCCTTAAACCGCGCGCGCAGGTCCTTCTTGCTGATCTTGCCGGTGCCGGTGTGCGGGATGTCGTCGACGAATTCGACCGCGTCGGGCATCCACCATTTGGCAATCTTGTCGCTGAGGAATGCGCGGATTTCCTCGGCGGTCGCTTCAACGCCAGGCTTTTTGACCACCACCAATATCGGCCGCTCATCCCACTTGGGATGGTAGATGCCGATCGCCGCGGCTTCCGCCACCGCGGGATGCGCGACCGCCGCGTTTTCCAGCTCGACCGAGCTGATCCATTCGCCGCCTGATTTGATCACGTCCTTGGTGCGGTCGGTCAGCTGGAGCGTGCCATCGGAGTGGATCACTGCAACGTCGCCGGTGTCGAACCATTGGCCTTCGGTGGTCGCGTCCGCCTCGGCCTTGAAATAGCGCTTGATTACCCACGGGCCCCGAACTTGCAGCGTGCCCGAAGTCTTGCCGTCGCGCGGCAGCACTTTCGACGGATCGTCGAGATCGACGCAGCGCAGCTCGACCCCGAAGGGCACGCGGCCCTGCATCTGCTTGATATCGAGCTGGGCCTCGAACGATAGCTCATCCCAGTTCCAGGTGCGTGCGCCGGTCGTGCCGATCGGGCTGGTTTCGGTCATCCCCCAGGCATGCGCGACATGGACGCCCATCTTCATCAACCGCTCGAGCATGAAGCGCGGCGCGGCCGAGCCGCCGATGATCGCGTGTTGCAGCGACGGGATGGTCTCGCCGCTGGCGTCCATGTGCTGGAACATCGCCAGCCAGACCGTGGGCACCCCGGCGGAATGGGTCACCTTCTCGCGGTTCATCAACTCGCACAGCACTTTGGGATCATTGACCGCCGAGAAGACGAATTTGATCCCCGCAGCCGCGCCCGACCACGGCAGGCCCCAGCTTGCGGCGTGGAACATCGGCACCACCGGCAGCATCACGCTGCGCGTATCGAAATCGAAGATCGTCGGCTGCAGTCCGGTGATCGCATGGAGCATGGTCGAGCGGTGTTCGTAGAGCACACCCTTGGGATTGCCCGTAGTGCCGCTGGTATAGCACAGCATGCAGGGATCGCGCTCGTCGCCACTGGCCCATTCGGCCTGACCGTCTTCGGCACCGATCCACGCCTCGAACTCACCATTGTCGTAGCAGACGTAATGTTTGATCGTGGTCCAGCGCGACTTCATCCGCTCGACGATCGACGCGAAGGCCGCATCGTAAAGCAGCACCTGGTCCTCGGCGTGGTTGGCGATATATTCGAGCTGGTCGTCGAACAGCCGCGGGTTGACTGTGTGGAGCACCCCGCCGACGCCGACCGCGCCGTACCAGCTCACCAGGTGGCGCGAATGGTTCATCGCCAGCGTCGCGATCCGGTCGCCCTTCTGCACGCCCAATCGGCGCAGCGCCTGCGTCATTTGCAGCGCATCGTGGCGGATGCCTGCCCAATTGGTGCGCGTCTCGCTCCCATCGGCCCAATGCGTGACGATCTCGCGGGTTGCGTGCTCACGCGCGGCGTGATCGATCAAATGGGTGACCCTGAGGTCCCAGTCCTGCATCGCTCCCAGCATTTTCAGGCTCCCGTGCGCTTTGTTCTTACGCGACGAGCCTCAGGTGACTGGGGCCTCGCCGCGCGGTTAGCGACACATTGGCGATGCCTTCGACGAAAGCCAAGCGTTCTGCGAGTTCGCCGTCGAGCTGGAAGTCGCGGCCGAGCCGCACGGTCGGCTCGTTCTCGCCGCCGGTGCGCAGCCGCGCGAGCACTTCGCCGCGCCCGTCCGCCCCGCCGGTGAGCAGCAGCGCCAGCTCGGTCAGCGCCTCGGGCCGTTCGACATCGAGCGTCAGCACCATCCGCGCCCCACTCTTGACCTCGGACAGCGGGCGGGCGCCGCGCACGGTGATACGGGGGGGCTCCTCAGGGCTTGGGCTGTCGAGTTCGACGTTGAGCAGCAGGCACTGGCCCTCCGCCGCCCAGAGCGTCAGCGGCTCGACCAGTGATTCTTCGAAGCACGAGGCGGCGAACTGCCCGGTGGTATCCGAGAAATCGGCCTGCACGAAATCCTTGCCGCGCTTGGTCTTGCGGCGCTGCACATTCTCGACCAGCACCGCCATCACCGCAGGCTGTCGCCCCGCCGCGCTGCCGCCGCCGGCCATCAGGCTGGCATGGGTCCGCGCGCCATTGGCCGAGGCGACTGCGCGGTATTGCTCGCAGGGATGCGCGGCGAAGTAGAAGCCGAAGTTCTCGCGCTCCTTGGCCATCTGCTCGGGTTTGCTCCACGGCTCCGCCTCGACCAGCCGCATCGCCGGCGCGGCATGGTCGTCGCCGCCGAACAATGCGGCTTGCCCGCTGGTCCGGCTGCGCTCGGCCTCTTCCGCCACAGCGAGCAGCATGTCGGCATTGGCGAGTACTTTGGCGCGGTTGGGCTCAAGGCTGTCGAGCGCCCCCGCCCCGGCCAGCCCTTCGAGCTGGCGGCGGTTCATAGATCCCGGCGGGACCCGCTGGAACAGGTCCTCGAGGCTTTCGAACCAGCCATGCGCCTCGCGCTCGGCGACGATCGCGTCCATCGCCTTTTCGCCGACATTGCGGATCCCCGCCAGCGCATAGCGCACCGCATAGCCTTCGTCGGTCCGCTCGACCGAATATTCGGCTTCCGATCGGTTCATATCGGGGCCTTCGAAGGCGACTCTGGCGCGGCGCATGTCGTCGACGAAGATCGAGAGCTTTTCCGACTGGTGCATGTCGAAGCACATCGACGCGGCGTAGAATTCATGCGGATAATGCGTCTTGAGCCAGGCGGTCTGGTAGGCGAGCAGCGCATAGGCAGCGGCGTGGCTCTTGTTGAAGCCATAGCCGGCGAATTTGTCGATCAAGTCGAACAACTCGCCGGCTTTGGCCTTCTCGATCCCCGACTCGGTCCGGCAGCCATCGATGAAGCGCTGGCGCTGCGCATCCATCTCGGCCTGGTCCTTCTTGCCCATCGCGCGGCGCAGCAAATCGGCGTCGCCCAGCGAATATCCCGCGAGGATCTGCGCGGCCTGCATGACCTGTTCCTGATAGACGAAAATCCCGTAAGTCTCGGCCAGGATACCTTCAAGCTTGGGGTGCGGATATTCGATCGCCTCCTGACCGTTCTTGCGGCGACCGAACAGCGGGATATTGTCCATCGGTCCCGGCCGGTAGAGCGAGACGAGCGCGATAATGTCGCCGAACCCGGTTGGTTTCACCGCTGCCAGCGTGCGGCGCATGCCCTCGGATTCGAGCTGGAACACGCCGACTGTGTCGCCCGACTGGAGCAGGCGGTAGACCGCCTCGTCGTCCCACGCGAGCGCATCGAGGTCGATCCGGACATCGCGCTGCGCCATCAGCTGCGTCGCCTTCTTGAGCACCGAGAGCGTCTTGAGCCCAAGGAAGTCGAATTTCACCAGCCCCGAATCCTCGACATATTTCATGTCGAACTGGGTCACCGGCATGTCCGAGCGCGGATCGCGGTAGAGCGGCACCAGCTGCGCCAGCGGGCGGTCGCCGATCACCACGCCCGCGGCATGGGTCGAGCTGTTGCGCGGCAAGCCTTCAAGCTGCATCGCCAGATCGACCAGCCGCCTGACCTCGTCGTTGGTCTCGTATTCGCGGCGGAAATCGCCGATCCCGTTGAGCGTGCGCGGCAGGGTCCACGCGTCGGTCGGATGGTTGGGGACCAACTTGCACAGCCGATCGACCTGGCTGTAGCTCATCTGCAGGATGCGGCCCGTATCGCGCAGCACCGCGCGCGCCTTCAATTTGCCGAAGGTGATGATCTGCGCGACGTGATCGTGGCCGTATTTCTGCTGGACGTAGCGGATCACCTCGCCGCGCCTTGTTTCGCAGAAGTCGATATCGAAATCCGGCATCGAAACGCGCTCGGGGTTGAGGAAGCGTTCGAACAGCAGGCCGAGTTTGAGCGGATCGAGATCGGTGATGGTCAGCGACCAGGCGACCACGCTGCCCGCTCCCGATCCGCGCCCCGGACCAACCGGGATGTCGTTTTCCTTGGCCCATTTGATGAAGTCGGCGACGATCAGGAAATAGCCGGCGAAGCCCATCCCGTTGATGACGTCGATCTCGAACTCGAGCCGGTCGTCATAGACCTTGCGCGCGTCGGCGGTCATCTCGCCGTAGGGGGCAAGGCGGGCTGCGAGACCGGCCCGCGCGTCCTCCGCGAGCATCCGTGCTTCGCGTTGCTGGTCGCCCGCCAGGCTAGGGAGGATCGGCTTGCGCTTGGGCGGGGCAAAGGCACAGCGCTGCGCGATGACCAGCGTGTTGGCAGTCGCCTCGGGCAAGTCGGCGAAAATCTCCGCCATCATCGGGGCCGACTTGACGAAGGCTTGTGGGCTCGAACGCGGACGGTCGGACGCGTCGACATGCGTTCCATGGGCGATGCACAACAAGGCATCATGCGCGGCAAAGAAATGCGGGTCGGCAAAGTTGGCCGGGTTGGTCGCGACCAGCGGCAGTCCGCGCGCATAGGCGAGGTCGATCAGCGCGGCTTCGGAGGCATCCTCGACCGGATCGTTGCGTCGCGCGATCTCGATATAGAGCCGTTCGGGGAACAGGGCTTTGAGCCGGTCGCAATAGGCGTCCGCCGCCTCAATTCGGGCTTCGGCCAGCATCCGGGCCAGCGCGCCCTCCCCTCCGGCGGTCAGCGCAATCAATCCGTCCGTCCGGCCTTCAAGGTCGGCCAGCGCCACGTGTGGCTCGAGTTCGAGCGGGCGGTCGAGATGCGCGCGGCTAACCAGGTGGCACAGATTGAGCCAGCCTGCGTCATTCTGGGCGTAAAGTGCCAGCCAATCGAGCGGCCCGCCCGGTTCGCGGCAGACGCCGAGCATCGTGCCGATAACCGGCTGGATGCCGTTTTCGCGGCACGCGGTGGCAAACGGAATCGCACCGTACAGCCCATTGCGGTCGGTGATCGCGATCGCCGGAAACCCGCGCTCCCGGGCGAGTTTTGCAATTGCTTTGGGGTCGATCGCCCCGTCGAGCATCGTGTAGCTCGAGAAGACGCGCAAGGGGACGAAGGGTGCAAAAGCCATCGCGCATTCGGTAGCGGGCAAAGCCCCCTCCAAGCAAGGCGCTGGTGGGTTCCACCGGGGGAAAATCCTGCCACCGAACTCGTGCTTTGCATTGCGCTGCGTCTTGTGGTCTGTTCGCCCCACTTCTGGTCGGGTCGCGCCGAGACGAGAGGGAACTTTGCAATGGACGATCTGACCAAGCCCACCGGCAATTCGCTGGTCGAACGGGTGAAAGCAATTCTCCTCAAGCCCAAGGACGAATGGCCCAAGATCGCGGCTGAACCGGCGACGCCGGGCGGCTTGATCACCGGTTACGCGTTGCCATTGCTTGCCATCGGCCCCATTGCTTCGTTCCTCGGTGGCCAGCTCTTCGGCTACGGCGCGTTCGGCTTTTCATACCGGCCGGGATTCGTCGCCGGGTTGACCGGCGCGATTACCGGGTTTGTGGTCGGCCTGATCGGGATTGTGGTGCTCGCGCTGATCGCCGATTTCCTGGCACCGAAATTTGGCGGCGAGTCCAACCGGGCAAACGCTTTCAAGCTGGTCGTATATGGTGCCACCGCTGGTTGGGTGGCGGGGATATTCGGGCTGATCCCGGCCTTGGGCTTTCTTGGCCTGCTCGGACTGTACAGCCTCTACCTGATCTACACTGGCGCCACCCCGGTCATGAAAGTTCCCGAGGACAAGGCGGCCGGTTACACTGCGGTGACGATCCTCTGCGCGATTGTGCTCTACATCGTGGTTGGCTTGGTGACCGCATCGGTCACCGGGCTGTTCGGCGGCGCAGCATCGCTGAGCTCGGCCGGCGCGGGAGGTCAGCTCACTGTTCCCGGCATGGGCACCATCGATACCGCGAAGATCGAGGATGCGGGCAAGCAAATGGAAGCCATCGGCAGCGGCAAGGTGCCAGTCGTCGCGGGAAGCGCGATGCAGGCGCTGCTTCCCGCCGCGATTGGCGGCTATCAGCGCACCGCAGTCGAGACCAACGCCGTCGGCCGCATGGGCAGCCAGGCCGAGGGCACCTATACTGCGGGCGACAAGAGCTTCCGGCTCAAGGTGACCGACATGGCCGCGCTAGGTGCGCTGGCCGGACTCGGCGCGGCGATGGGCGTCGAGCAGAGCCGCGAAGACGCCAATGGCTATGAACGCACCACCACGGTCGATGGGCAAATCCAGACCGAGGAATGGAACAAGACCGACAGCCGCGGCAAATTCGGCACGACAATCGGCAACCGCTTCATGGTCGAGGCGGAAGGGCAGGCCGGGAGCATCGACGAGTTGAAAGCTGCGGTGGCGACGATCGATCCGGGCGCGTTGGCGGGGCTGGCGGAGTAGGACTTGGGGCTAGCGCTGCGCAGGTCCTTCGACAGGCTCAGGACGAACGGGGCTTGGGATAGTGCGCTGGCAAGATTTCCGTTCGTGCTGAGCCTGTCGAAGCACGCGCGCGCCCTCGCTTACAACAGCGCGGCGATGTCCTTCTCGATATTCTCGGGCTTGTCGGTCGGGGCATAGCGCCGCACCACTTTGCCATCACGCCCGATCAGGAATTTGGTGAAGTTCCATTTGATCGAGCGCGTCCCCATCAGCCCCGGGGCTTCGGACTTGAGCCAGTCGTAAAGCGGCGGCGCGCCCGAGCCGTTGACGTCGATCTTGCCCATCAGCGGGAACGAGACCCCGAAGTTGACCTTGCAGAAGCTGTCGATCGCCTCGGCATCGCCGGGTTCCTGCGCCCCGAACTGGTTGCACGGGAAGGCGATCACCTCGAAGCCCGCGTCCCGGTGCTTGCGCCACAGCGCCTCAAGCCCGTCATACTGCGGGGTGAAACCGCATTTGCTGGCAGTGTTGACCACCAGCAGCACCTTGCCGAGCTTGTCTGCCAGGCTGATTTCCTCGCCGTTGGGTAGGTTTGCGGTGAAATCGGCGATGGTATTTGCTTCGCTCATGGCAGGTCCCTGCGTTGCGCCAGCGCGAGAATCTCGCCGACGTTCAATGTCTTGCCCCCGGTCATTTCGAGCACCAGCCGCGCGCGCTCAGCGGCGGGCATAGCGGCAACCGCGCGCACCAATTCGCCCAGCGGGCCCTCGCGCAGCTTACGGAAATGGTAGTGCAAATCGGACCCGCTGTCGTCGCGCTCGATCAGCGTCGCGGCCACGGTCCAGTCGATCGCTTCCATCGGTGACGCCCCTTGTTCCGGTTCCGGACCATTGCACGCAGGCGAAAAGCTATCAAGTCGCCCTATTCGAGCCTGCCATCGTGCAGGCGCACCACGCGATCCATCTTGTAGGCAAGCCGCTCGTTGTGTGTCGCAACCAGCGCCGCGCTGCCCTCGCCGCGCACCAGCTTGACGAATTCGCCGAGCACCTTGTCGGCGGTGGCTTCGTCGAGATTGCCGGTGGGTTCGTCGGCCAGCACCAGATCGGGCTTGTTGGCGAGCGCGCGGGCCACCGCGACGCGCTGCTGCTCGCCGCCCGAAAGCTGGCTGGGCCGGTGATCGAGGCGCTCGCCCAAGCCGAGTGCTTCGAGCAGTTCCTGCGCGCGTTCATCGGCGGCGCTGCGCGGCGTTCCGGCGACCAGCTGCGGCAGCACCACGTTCTCTTGTGCGTTGAAATCGGCAAGCAAATGGTGGAACTGATAGACGAAGCCGATGTGGTCGCGGCGCAGAGTGGTCCGCTCGTCGCCCGACAGTGTCGAGGCGTCTGCTCCCGCAATTTCGATCGTGCCGCCGAACCCGCCTTCGAGCAGCCCGATCGCTTGCAGCATCGTCGACTTGCCCGAACCCGAGGGGCCAAGCAGCGCGACGATCTCGCCCGGCCTGACCTCGAGATCGACCCCGCGCAGCACGTCGATCCGCACTCCGCCCTGCTCGAAACTGCGGGTCAAACCAGTGAGTTTGACCACGGGACTACTCATAACGCAGCACCTGCACGGGGTCGGTGCTGGCCGCCTTGAACGCCGGGTAGAGCGTGGCGAGGAAGCTGAACACCAGCGCCATGATCGAAATCACGGTAATCTCCACCGGATCGCTGCGGCTGGGCAGCTCGGTCAGGAAGCGAATCGAAGGATCCCACAAATTCTGCCCGCTCAGCAGCTCGACCCCGCGCACGATCGGCTGGCGGAAAAACAGGAAGACGAACCCCAGGATCAGCCCGGCAATCGTCCCCAATGCCCCGATAATGAACCCGGCGGTGACGAAGATCTTGAGCAGCGAGCGCCGCGTCGCCCCCATCGTGCGCAGGATTGCGATATCGCGCGTCTTGGCCCGCACCAGCATGATCAGCGAGGAGAGAATGTTGAACACCGCGACCAGCACGATAATCGAGAGCACCACAAACATCGCTACCCGCTCGACCGCCAGCGCCTCGAACAGACTGGCGTTGATGGTCTTCCAGTCGGTCACCACCGCCTGGCCGCGCAGCCGTCTGGCCAAGGGAGCCAGCGTTTCGGTGACCGTGTCGGGATCGGTGGTCTTGACCTCGATCATCCCAACCGAATCGCCTGTGAGCAGCAAGGTCTGCGCGTCCACCATCGGCATGACCACAAAGGCCTCGTCGTAGTCGTAGACGCCGATTTCGAAGATTGCCGCGACCCGGTAGCCGACCTGACGCGGGACCGTGCCGAACGGCGTTGCGCGGCCTTGCGGATTGATGATCGTGATCGTGTCGCCGGGCCTTGCACCAAGGTTTTCCGCCAGCCGCGCGCCGATCGCGACATTGTTCGACCCGGGCTGGATTTCAGCCAGATTGCCCATTTTGACCTTCGGCGCGAGCTGCGCGATATCGCCGGAGGTATTGCCGCGCGCCAGGATCGCTTCGACCCGGCCGTTGAAGCTGGCCAGCAGCGGCTGCTCGATCAGCGGCGAGGCGCGGACTACACCGGGGGTATTGCGCACTTCTTGCAGCACACCCTGCCAGTTCTCCAGACGGCCGCCGTAAGCCTGGATAATCGCATGGCCATTGAGCCCGACGATCTTGTCGAGCAGCTCGGCGCGAAAGCCGTTCATCACGCTCATCACGATCACCAGCGCGGCAACGCCCAGCATCACCGCAGCGAGGCTAATCCCCGCGACCAGTGCAATAAACGCCTCGCCCCGGCCAGGCAGCATATAGCGCTTGGCGATGGTCCATTCGAAGGGGGTAAGGATCAAGCAGAACTCGCGTGGTTGGCCAATGGTGCGCGGGATTTAGGGAGATGCGGGGATAAGGGCAATGGGGTTGCGCAGCGGCCCACCCCCGCGCTTGCTTTCGCGCCCAACAATTGCCAAAGGGTCGCGCGACAGGGCCAGAGTCAGATGACCATGATCGATCAAGACCGCGAACGGACTCCCTGGGACCTCGACGGCGACAAGCTGCGCGAGGAATGCGGGATCTTCGGCGTCATCGGCGCGCGCGATGCCGCCGCCGTCACCGCACTAGGACTCCATGCCTTGCAGCATCGCGGCCAGGAAGCGGTCGGCATCACCAGCTTCGACGGCCATGAATTCTATTCGCGGCGCGGGTTGGGCCATGTCGCGGAGAACTTTACGAGCGGCGCAGCACTGGCCGAACTGCCCGGCGAGATGGCGGCGGGCCATGTCCGCTATTCGACCACCGGCGGTTCGGGTCTGCGCAACGTCCAACCGCTGTTCGCCGACCTTGCGCGCGGCGGTTTCGCCATCGCGCACAACGGCAACATCTCCAACGCGCTGCACCTCAAGCACGAACTGGTGAACAAGGGCGCGATCTTCCAGTCGACCTCGGACACCGAAGTCATCATCCATCTGATCGCCACCAGCCGCTACCCCACGCTGCTCGACCGGTTCGTCGATGCGCTGCGGATGGTCGAGGGGGCCTATTCGCTGGTCTGCATGACTCCCAAGCGGATGATTGCCTGCCGCGATCCGCTGGGCATTCGCCCGCTGGTGATGGGCAAGATCGGTGACGCCACCATCTTCGCCAGCGAAACCGTGGCGCTGGACATCGTCGGGGCCGAATTCCTCCGCGAGATCGAGCCGGGCGAACTGGTCGAAGTGCGCCAGGATGGCCGCCTGACCAGCCACCGTCCGTTCGGGCGGCCCAACCCGCGCCCCTGCATTTTCGAGCATGTCTATTTCAGCCGCCCGGATTCGGTGATGGGCGGCAAGTCGGTTTACGCAGTGCGCAAGCGGATCGGGGTCGAACTGGCGAAGGAATCCGGGGTCGAGGCCGATCTGGTGGTGCCCGTGCCCGATAGCGGCGTGCCCGCGGCAATCGGCTATGCCCAGCAATCGGGCATTCCGTTCGAGCTGGGGATCATCCGCTCGCACTATGTCGGGCGTACCTTCATTCAGCCGTCGGATGGCGCGCGCCATGCCGGGGTCAAGCGCAAGCACAACGCCAATCGCGCAATCGTCGAGGGGAAGCGGATCGTGCTGATCGACGATTCGATCGTGCGCGGCACCACCAGCCTCCAGATCGTGCAGATGATGCGCGATGCCGGCGCCGCCGAAGTGCACATGCGGATCGCTAGCCCGCCGTATGAGAACAGCTGTTTTTACGGGGTCGATACCCCCGAACGCAGCAAGCTGCTGGCAGCGCAGATGGATGTTGCCGCGATGGCCAAGTTCATCGAGGCCGACAGCCTGGCCTTCCTGTCGATCGACGGTCTCTATCGCGCGGTGGGCGAACCGGGACGCAATGACGCCGTCCCGCAGCACTGCGATGCCTGCTTCACCGGCGACTATCCGACCTATTTGACCGACCATTCCGAACGCGAGAACGAACAACGCGAACTCGCGCTGGTGGTGGACAAGGTCGCCTGAAATGATGCCGTTCGAAGGACAGGTAGCGCTCGTCACGGGCGCGAGCCGGGGGATCGGCGCGGCCACTGCCGAGGCATTGGCAGCGGCGGGCGCGCACGTCGTTCTGACCGGGCGGGATACAAAAGCGCTCGAAGCGGTCGAGGAGCGGATTTTCGCCGCCAATGGCGCAGCGACGATCGCCCCGCTCGATTTGACCGAAGCCGATGCGATCGCGCGGCTCGCCACGGCCATTGCCGGACGCTGGCCGGCGCTCGACATCCTCGTCCACGCCGCCGCGATCCTGCCGCAGCTGGGCGCGGTCACCGATATCGACCAGCCCGCGCTGTCCAAGGCGATGACCACCAATGTGCTCGCGGCGCAGGTATTGCTCGCGCAGTTCACTCCGCTGTTGCGCAAGAGTGCCGATGCTCGCGTGATCGCTCTGACCACCAGTGTCGCCACCGATCCGCGCGCCTATTGGGGCGCTTACGCCGCCACCAAAGCAGCGGCCGACGTGCTGTTCGATTGTTTCGCGCAAGAAGTCCGCAATATCAGCAAGATCCGTGTCGCCATTGTCGATCCCGGGGCGACCCGCACCGCGATGCGCGCACGCGCCTATCCGGGCGAAGATCCGGCCTCGGTCAAGCCGCCCGAGGCGGTCGCGGCGCGCATGGTTGCGCTACTTGGTGAACAGTTTGCCAGCCCGCACCGCGAGCGGGTTAACCAAGCGCACTAAGCCCAGCGTAATCAATAGCCTCCACACTCCGCAAAGCCTGCCGCGTAGGGCGGCGGCAACCATGGAGGACGCGCGATGAGCTCACTGATGCTCGATTCGCATAATCGCTACGCGATCGCCGCGCAGGAAGATCGCTGCGCGCCGCGCACGCGCATCATGATCCCGGCCTCGTTGCGAGTCTCAGGCTCCAAGGGCTTCCAGACCGTAATCAACGATCTGTCGCTGGCGGGCTTCTGCTGCTCGGCGATCACCCGCATTCATCCCGGCACAGTCTGCTGGCTGAGCATCCCGGGGCTCGAATCCTTGATGGCCGAAGTTGTGTGGTGGAACAATTGCCAGGTCGGCTGCTCGTTCCACGCGATGCTGAGCCCGATCATCCATGACAACATCCTGACCCGCCATCGCGGCGACAGCGTGTTCCGCACGGTTGCCTGAGCTACCCTGCCCCCGAGCCCCCGCCTGCCCGCGGGGGCTCACCCATCTGGCTAAGCCGATTTTACCAGCGTTACTTGCGCCACATCGATTCCGCCGCCGCGGAACCCGCCTTCGCAATACATCAGGTAGAAGCGCCACAGCCTGACGAAGCGTTGGTCGAAGCCGGAGGGCAGCCGCCCTTGCTCGACCGCACGGTCGAAATTGGCGCGCCACAGACGCAGCGTTTCGGCATAGTCGATCGCGAAGCCGGTCTGGTCGCACCATTGGAGGCCGCGCTCGGCGGCAAGGCCGCGAAAGGCGCTCTCCCTGACCAGCATCCCGCCGGGAAACACGTAAGCCTGGATGAAGTCCGCGCTGCTCGCATAAGCGTCGAACAGCTCGTCACGGATCGCGATGTACTGGATAGCCGCGCGCCCGCCGGGTTTGAGGCAGCGGGTGATGCAATCGAAGAAATCCGGCCAATATGCCTGTCCGACGGCCTCGACCATCTCGACACTGACGATCGCGTCGAACTGCCCGGTCACGTCGCGGTAATCCTGCTTGCGGAAGTCGATCGCTGCCGGTTGCGTCGCGCGGGCCCAGGCCAGTTGCTCGTCGGACAGGCTGATTGCGGTGGCAGCCTTGCCCATCGCGGCGAGCTGGCCGGACAGACTGCCCCAGCCGCAACCGATCTCCAGCACGCTATGCGCATCCCCGACCCGCTCGGCCATCGTCACGATCTTGCGCTGTTGTGCGGCATCGAGCGAACTCGCGCCGCGTTCGAACCGTCCGCTCGAATAGCTCATCGTCGGGTCGAGCCAGGCAGCGTAGAAATCATTGCCGAGGTCGTAATGCGCATGGATGTTTTTTGCCGCGCCGCGCCGACTGTTGCGGTGCATCCAGTGCAACAGCCGCGCCGCCCAGCGCCACGGCCCATGCGCCCGCGCGGTATCGCCCAGCGAGGCGGCGTTGGCCATGAACAGCGCGAACAGCGGCACCGGATCGGAGCTCGACCATTCGCCCGCATCCCATGCCTGGTACCAGCCGATCGACCCACCCGTGGCGAGCCGCAGCAACGACCGCCAATCGTGCAGCGTGACCTCGGCGACGATGCCCTCGGTGCGTCCGCCCAGCAGCCGGATGGTGCCATCGGGTAAGGTCGTGTGGAGCGTGCCGCTCGCCAACCCGGCGTCGATCCGGTCGAGCACCTGATGGGCGCCGCCCGCAAAGATACGCGCCAGCCATTGCGGACCGCTGCCGATCCCCCGGCCGGCCGCAACAAGCTGTGCTCCCCTCTCCGGCACTTGCGCATTCATGCACGCTTTATGGACCGGAGAACGAGTGCGGGCAATGGATTAGCCGCGCGCTTTCACCGCCTTAAACGCGGCCAGCGCCCGCGCGCGACCTTCGACGTGGCCGACGATCTTGACCGGGTAGCCGGGTGGCGGAAGGAGCGGATCGTGGATCTCGGCATCGTCCAGCCCCGCCAGTTCGGGCACCCAGTCGCGGATATAGGCGGCGGCATCGAACTTCACCGACTGGCTTAGCGGTGCCATGATCCGCACGAACACGTTGGCGTCGATCCCGGTCCCCGCGCTCCACTGCCAATTGACCGTGTTGGAGCCGTAGTCGGCATCGACCAGCGTGTCCCAGAACCACCGCTCGCCCTCGCGCCAGTCGATCAGCAGATGCTTGATGAGGAAGCTGGCGACTATCATTCGCGCCCGGTTGTGCATCCAGCCAGTGGCCCACAGCTGGCGCATCCCGGCATCCACGATCGGATAGCCAGTGCAGCCCTGCTGCCAAGCTTCGAGGTCGGCGGATGCCTCCGGTCCGGTACGCCAAGAGAGCTTATCCAGGTCCGGTCTGCCATTGGTGCGGCCATAGTCGGGCAGCTGCAGGATCACGTTCTGCGCATAGTCGCGCCAGCCGAGTTCACCGAGGAACGTGCCGACCGAGCCGCCCGACTGCGCCACGCGGTGCCACACGGTCGCGGGCGAAATCTCGCCGAAGTGCAAATGCGGCGACAGGCGCGAGGTGCCTTCGATTGAAGGCAGGTTGCGCTCGGCTTCGTAACGGGCGGCGACGTGTGCAAATTCATCGAGGCTGTCGCGCGCACCTCCCTCGCCCGGCACCCAGGCGTCGCGACATCCGCCCGCCCAATCCGGCCTGGTGGGGAGCAGCGCCCAGTCCTCCAGCGGCTCGCTTGTCGGCCATTTGTCGGGCGCGGCAAGCGTGACAGGCACGGGTAGCGGAACCGGCGGCGGCATCCGCTCGCGCAGCGCGCGCCAGAACGGGGTGAATATCTTGTAGGGCGTCCCGCCGCCGGTCACCACTGTACCGGCGGGAGCGAGGTAGTTGCCATCGTGCAGGTGCAGCGTCAGCCGCTTGCCCACCGCGCGCTCGGCATCCAACCACCACGGTTCGTAGTGGTGCAGCGCATGGACTTCGCGCGCGCCGGTTTCCTCTGCCAGCGCTGCGAGCACATCCTCGCACTTGCCGCGCCGCAGGATCAGCCGCGAACCGCGCTTGCGCAGATCGGCGTCAAGGCTCGCCAGGCTGTGATGCAGCCACCAGCGCGAGGCCGCGCCCATCCGGCGGTGCTGCGGCGTCTCGTCGTCGAGCACATAGACCGGGATCACCGGGCCGCTGGCCGCCGCCGCATGGAACGCAGCCTGATCCGCCAGCCGCAGATCGCGGCGCAGCCAGACGATGATGGGGCCGGTCACTTGGCGGGGGGCCGCAGGGTCACGCTGAAATTGCGCGCGACGCGCGGGTCCATAAACCGCTGGTCGCGCAGCACGATCCGGTCAGGGTGCAATTCGGCGACCGGCATCCGGCTCCAGAACAGAAAGGCTTGGGCGGCGGGATCGTGTTTGGACCACTCGGCGATGCGGGGGTCGGTCATGTTGGTAAGACCCAAATGGGTGACGTGAACAATGTCGCGACCAAACAGCGTGGACTGCCACGTGCCGAAACGCTCCGGCGGGCGAAATAGCGCCATTTCACCGTCACGCCACAGAACCTCTCGCTGCCAAAACGCTCCGGGTATCGCGTTAGCGACGCGTGTGGAAGGCGCGTGATACCAGCCGACCACGGCCGCATTGCTTATCGTCACGTTCATGAGGACGTAGCCAACCGTTGCCAGACCTGCCGTTCTGGCGGGGCGCGTCCATGAGACCTTGCCCACCCGCTCCCGCCGCAGCGACAGCCAAATCCCCACCCCCAGCATCGCGATGATCCACGGGTCGATAATGAACAGCGTGTCGCCGTAAAACCACTGGCTCGAGAACGGCTCGAGCAGGCGGATGCCGTAATTGTTGAACCAGTCGAATAGCGGGTGGGTCAGGCAGGCAATGAAACTCAGCCCGAGGAGCCGGCCGAAGTGAACTGGCTGCCGCCCCTCGGGCCGCTTGCCGCGCCCTTCCTGCCACCGGTCGAACCACCACAGCGCCCCGGCCAGCAGCAGCGGCAGCACCACCACGGCAATCGGCCCGTGGGTGATCCCGCGCCGCATCGCCAGCGATTCGATCCCGTAGACCACGCAGCCCGCATCGATATCCGGCAGGTTTGCGCCCAGGATCAGCGCAGGCATCGCTAAGCCCGTCTTGCGCTTGAGCCCGGCCTGGCCGAGCGCGGCGCCGATCAGCGAATGAGTGAGATTATCCATCGGTTCTCCCGGCACCAAAGGTCACACGAAGGTCACACCAAAACAACTTTGCGAGCGGGTTCGATTCCACGCTGGCTTCGCCCACAAACCCACGCTGATTCAAGACCATGACAGCATCGGCCGATGTAGGAAAATGCAATTGCAGTTATGGGCTTGCCCGGGCCGGGCAGAACGCGTCAAATGCGTGCGATGAACGGTCCCCGCCCCGCCGAAACGATCATCCTGCCAGCGCGCGGGTGGCGGATCGACCCGCGCCATGCGCTGGCGGCGGGGTTGCTGTGCTGGATCGGCTTCGCGGCGATTGCCTGGCTGGTGCATTCGGGGCGGATCGCGCGGTTCGACGCGGCTGGGCTGGGGTTGTTTCGGCGCGGACCGGATCATCGCCTGGCCGGCTCCCCCGGCCTGCGCGAAGCGGTGCGCGACGTCACCGCGCTCGGCGGCGTGGTGCTGCGCTGGCTGTTCAGCCTCTGCGCAATCGCCGCACTGCTGTTCCTGCGGCTGCGGCGCGAGGCAGTGCTGCTCGCGGCAACGCTCCTCTCCGGCTGGGCGGTCGATACGGCGCTAAAAGTGCTGGTCGGCCGCGCGCGCCCCAGTATCGTCCCGCATCTGACCGAAGCCGGCGGGATGAGCTTTCCCAGCGGCCATAGCTTCAATTCCGCGCTGGGGTTCATCGCCGTCGCACTGGCTTTCGCCACACTCAGCCAGCGCCATGCAGTCCGCTGGACGGTCATCGGCGCGGCGATGGCGGTCTCACTGCTAGTGGCGTGGAGCCGGGTGCTGCTGGGCGTGCATTACCCGAGCGATGTCATCGCGGGCTGGCTGGGCGGCGCAGGCTGGGCCTTTCTTGCCGCGCCGCTGCTCTATCAGCCCGCCAAAGCGGTAGCGGATTTGCCAGAAGGCTAGGCTATCCTAGATCGGGTCCTGCGCGGTACCGCCCACGGTCCAGGTTTGTCCCTTACCCAGCAGTTTGGCGAGGTCGGGCTGTTTGCCCTCGCTGGCCTTGGCATTCTGCTCGACTACCGCCGCCTCGAAGGTGGGGCGCGGATCGTCGTAGAGCACGCCCAGTGCCATCGGGAACGGGCCGAACGGCAGCTCGACCAGCATATGCGCGACCGAGCGGTTGGTCACGTCGTGAACGATCACCCCCGCCGCCTGCCAGTCGCCATCGATGACCTCGACCACCTTGAGCGTGAGCTTTTCGGTGTCGAGCGCGATACCTTTGGTTTCTTTCGCGAACAGCATCGGAGCGCCATTGTTCAGCCACAGCTGGCGATCCTCCGCACCCTTGGGGATGGCGAAATCGTTGAACACGTCCTTGTTGTAGACGATGCAGTTCTGGAAAATCTCGATGAAGGCCGCGCCCTTGTGGGCATGTGCGGCTTTTAGCACGTCGGGCAGGTTCTTCGATATGTCGAACCCGCGCGCGACAAACCGTGCGCCCGCTCCCAGCGCGAAGGCGCAGGGGCTGGCGGGCCGATCGACCGAACCCATCGGGGTCGAGGGCGAAGTCGTGCCGATCCGGCTGGTGGGCGAATATTGCCCCTTGGTCAGCCCGTAAATCTCGTTGTTGAACAGCATGATCTGGCAATCGAGATTGCGCCGCAGGACATGCATCGTGTGGTTGCCACCGATCGACAGCGCATCGCCGTCGCCGGTGATGATCCACACGTCGAGTTCGGGATTGGCGAGCTTGATGCCGGTTGCGAAGGCCGGGGCGCGGCCGTGGATGGTGTGGAAGCCGTAGCTTTCCATATAGTAGGGAAACCGGCTCGAGCAGCCGATCCCCGAAACGAACACGGTGGTCGCCGGGTCCGCCCCGATCTCGGGCATGGTGCGCTGCACCGCTTTCAGGATCGCATAGTCGCCGCAGCCGGGGCACCAGCGGACTTCCTGATCGGTTTCCCAATCCTTGAGCGTGGTCGCCTTGGCGATTTTGGTCATCTCGTTCATGGATTCACCGCCTCGATCGAGGGAAGTTGCGTGTCATCGGCGGGCACTTCGCCGCCAACGTGGCCACCCAGCGCGTCAACAATGGCGTGTTCGATTTCGGCGATGGTGAAGGGCTGGCCGCTGGTCTTGGTCAGCGGACGCGCATCGACCAAATACTGGTCGCGTAGCACGGTCTTGAACTGGCCGGTGTTCATTTCGGGGACGAGAATTTTGTCGTAACCCTTAAGAAGTTCGCCCAAATTTGTGGGCAGCGGCCAGACGTGGCGGACGTGGATGTGGCTGACGTCGTGCCCCTTGGCGAGCGCGCGGCGCACCGCCTGGTGGATCGGCCCGAAGGTCGAGCCCCAGCCCACCACCGCTAGTTTGCCCGAGGTTCCGCCAAGGCAGACCTCTTGCGCCGGGATGCTCTTGGCGACCCCGTCGATCTTGGCCTTGCGCGCATCGGTCTGGGTCTGGTGCGTTTCGGGGGAATAATCGATGTGCCCCGTATCGACCGCCTTTTCGATCCCGCCGATGCGGTGCATCAGATCGGGCGTGCCCGGCTTGATCCACGGGCGTTTGCCGTTTTCGTCGCGCTTGAACGGCAGCAAATTGTCGCCGTCGTTCTTTTCTTCGAGGAAGGCGACCGGGAACGGCGCGTAGCTCGCCGGGTCGGGCACCAGCCACGGCTCGGCGGCGTTCGCGATATAGCCATCGGTCAGCAGCATCACCGGGGTCATATATTGCACCGCGATCCGCACCGCCTCGATCGCGCAGTCGAACGCATCGGCGGGTGAGCGGGCAGCAACCACGGGCAGTGGTGCATCGCCATTTCGCCCGTAAATTGCCTGGTATAGATCGGATTGTTCGGTTTTGGTGGGAAGTCCGGTCGACGGTCCGCCGCGCTGCGAATTGACGATCACCAGGGGCAGTTCGGTCATGATCGCGAGCCCCATCGCCTCACCCTTGAGCGCGATGCCGGGACCCGACGAGGAGGTGACCCCGAGCTGGCCGGCATAGGACGCGCCGATCGCCGCGCAGATCGCGGCAATCTCGTCCTCGGCCTGGAACGTGGTGATGCCGAACTCCTTGAGCCGCACCAGATGATGAAGGATCGCCGAGGCCGGGGTGATCGGATAGCCGCCGAAGAACATCTTGAGTCCCGCGAGCTGCGCGCCCGCGACCAGCCCGAGGCTGATCGCTTCCGCCCCGGTGACGGTGCGATACAGCCCGGGCGCCGACTCTACCGGATCGACATGGATCCGCTTGAGCGGACCAGACAACTCGGCGGTTTCGCCATAAGCGTGCCCGGCGTTGAGCGCGGCCACATTGGCCTCGGCCAGCACCGGGCTCTTGGCGAACTTCTGATTGAGCCATTCGATCAGCGGGGCACGGTCGCGTTCGAACATCCACAGCGCCAGCCCCAGCGTCCACATGTTCTTGCAGCGCAACGCTTCCTTGTTGCCCAGCCCGAACGGCTTGACCGATTCAAGTGTCAGCGCGCTGATATCGAAGGCCAGCAGCTGCCACTTGGCGAGGCTGTCATCTTCGAGCGGATTGACCGCGTATTTCGCCTTGTCGAGGTTGCGCTTGTTGAACTCGCCGCTGTCGGCGATGATCAGCCCGCCCGGCTTGAGCGCACCGACATTGGTCTTGAGCGCCGCCGGGTTCATCGCCACCAGCACATCGGGGGCATCGCCCGCGGTCTCGATCTGGGTCGAGCCGAAATTGATCTGGAAGGCCGAAACGCCGAACAGCGTGCCCTGCGGCGCACGAATTTCGGCGGGGAAATCGGGGAAGGTGGCCAGATCGTTGCCAGCCAGCGCGGTGGAGAGCGTGAACTGCCCGCCGGTCAGCTGCATCCCGTCCCCGCTGTCGCCGGCAAAACGGACGACGACGGATTCGGGGTGCGAGTTACTTGCGTCTTCGGGTTCGGCCAATTGGCTTGCCATCGAACTTCCTTGTCAGGCGGGCGTTCCCGCTCATTGCGAGCGCCCTAGTCCCCACCCCTTCTACCGCGCAATCAAGAAAATCTGTCGCGGGGCCAATTGCCTTGCGACCAGACGAGCGTGACGGCGGCTAGTCAAGTGGCAAAAGGCGACCTAACGGTACCCCCAAACCTATAGCCCGGGGATGAACATGAGCGATACCGAACATTTCGTGCGCGAGGACGTGCAGGGCTTCCTGGCCTTCCTCAACAGCCAGCCCGGGCCGAAGATGAGCGAGATGCCGCTGGCCGATGCTCGGCAAGCCTATGTCGCGATGAAACCGCTCGCCGAAGCCGATGCGCGCGCGCTTGCGGTGATCGAGGATCTGACCTGTCCGGGCCCCGGCGGCGACATTCCGCTGCGGCTCTACGATGCGCGCGCGACGCGCGAACCCGGCCCGGTGATCGTGTTTTTCCACGGCGGCGGCTTCGTGATCGGCGATCTGGAGACGCACCACAATCTCTGCACCGAAATCGCGGCCGAAATGGATTTGCCGGTGGTCGCGGTCGACTATCGGCTCGCCCCCGAACACCCCTTCCCCGCCGCGCCCGACGATTGCGAGGCGGCGGCGCGCTGGGTGGCGGGCAGTCCCGCAGCGCTGGGCCGAAAATGCACGGGGCTGATCCCGCTGGGCGACAGCGCGGGCGGCAATCTGACCATCGTGGTGACGCAGGCGCTGGGAGACAATCCCGCCGCCGCGCCGGTGATCATGCAAGTGCCGATCTATCCCGCGACCGACGAACGGCCCGATCATCCCTCGATGCTGGCGTTCGGCGAAAATCATCTGCTGACCAAGGATACGATGGACTGGTTCATGGACTCCTACGCCGGGGAACCGGGCAACAAGCGCGCCTATCCAATTCACGGAAACCACGCCGCCGCGCCGCCGACCGTGCTGGTTACCGCCAGTCTCGATCCGATCCGCGATGGCGGCCGCCTGTATGGTGCCCACCTCATCCAGGCGGGGGTGGATGTGGTGTTCCTTGAGATGAAGGGCTCGATCCACGGGTTCACCACGCTGCGCAAGGCAATCCCCAGCGCGCAGGCCGATACCCACGCGATCCTTGCGGCGATGAAACTACTGCTGGCGCGGTTTTGATGGCCGACATCAGCTCGTTGCCGTATCGCCCCTGTGTCGGCGTGATGCTGGTCAATTCCGAGGGCCGGGTGTTCGTCGGCAAACGCATAGATAATCGCGAGGGCGATGCCTGGCAGATGCCGCAGGGCGGGATCGACGTGGGCGAAGAACTGCGCGCCGCCGCCTTGCGCGAATTGTGGGAGGAAACCGGGGTCGAAGAGGGCCACGTCTCGCTGATCGCGCAGACCCGCGAGGAGCTGCTCTACGATCTGCCCGAGGAACTGGTCGGTAAGCTATGGGGCGGCCGTTTTCGCGGCCAGCGCCAGCACTGGATGCTCGCCCGCTTCACCGGCAGCGACGAGGATATCCGGATCGATCACCACGATCCGGCGGAGTTCTGCGAATGGAAATGGGTCGAACCGGGCGAGTTGCCCGAGCTGATCGTGCCGTTCAAGAAACGGGTTTATCGCGCGGTGTTGGAAGAGTTTGGCGAGTTGATTTGAGGACTGCCCGTGTCCTTCGAGACGCGGCCTTGCCGCTCCTCAGGATGAGCGGGATTTCGCGCTGATCTTTTCAAGGCCCGCTCATGCTGAGGAGGCCCGCAGGGCCGTCTCGAAGCACCCGCGCTGCCTTCGCCCAATCAGTTCGGCGTCACCACCGGCTTGGACTGCACCGATTCGGCGGTGACCACGCGGGTTGCGGGGCCCTTGGCGATTGCGGCGGCGAGTTGCTGGGAGGCCGCGCACTCGCCGCCGCACAGCTGCTGGAGCCGGGTCAGATTGCGGCGGGCCTTCTCAACCGCGCCCTTTTCGACCAGCGCGGCACCCTCGCCAGCAATCGCCAGCTGGTTCTGCGGATCGAGCTCAAGCGCTTCGCGGTAATAATGCAGCGCCTTGCCCTGCAGGCCTTGCTGCCGTGTCGCTTCGGCCAGCGCGAGATAGATCGAAACCGAGCCCGGCTGCACCGCGAGTGCGGCTTCGAAGGCATCGACCGCGCTATCGGCGCGCCCTGCCGAAAGCTCAGCCCGGCCTTGCGCTACCAGCGCCACGGCGCGCGGATCGGACGGCGCGGTGGGCGGCGCGGAGTAGCTGACGCTGGCGGTCACAGCGCCAAGCAGCGCGAGCGCAAGGGCAGCGGGAGTATAGCGCATCATCAGTTCCTTGGCTGGTGTCCAGCGGTTAGCCATTGCCGCGCTGCTATCACAGCCGTTCTAAACGTGCGATGAAAAAGCCGTCGGTTCCATCTTGGCCCGGGGTCAAGCGAAGCCCGGCACCGCGCGGAGAACCCGCGGGCAGCGCCAATGGTTCCGCGCGCCATCCGGGGTTGCGCTCGAGGAACGCGGCAATCTGGTCCGCGCCTTCGGCATCGAGCAGCGAGCAGACCACATGCACCAACCGCCCGCCGGGGCGGACGAGACCGGCCGCCAGATCGAGCAGCCGCGCCTGTAGTGCGACCAGCTTCGCCAGTTCCTTGGGGTTGAGCCGCCAACGCGCTTCGGGATTGCGCCGCCAGGTGCCTGTGCCCGAGCATGGCGCATCGACCAGCACCGCGTCGGCCTTCCCCTGCTGCGCTTCGAGCGCGGTCGCCTCGGCCTCTGGATTGAGCAGCAGCGTTTCGATGATCGTGGCCCCGGCGCGTTCGGCGCGCGGCGGGAGTTGCGAGAGCCGCCGCCGGTCGCTGTCGCAAGCCAGCAAGATGCCGCGATTGTCCATCGCGGCGGCGAGCGCGAGCGTCTTGCCCCCGCTCCCGGCGCAGAGATCGATCACCGTCTCACCGGCCTTCGCGCCGACCGCTTCGCAGGCGAGTTGCGAGCCGGTATCCTGCACTTCGATCTGGCCCGACGCGAACGCCTCCCACTGGTCGACCGGCGTGCCGAACGGCAGCCGCAGGCCATTGGCGGCGACGGTGGGTTCGCCAACGATCGGGAGCTCCGCCTCCTCACGCGATGCATTGAGCGAGTTCACCCGGATGTCGAGCGGCGCGCGGCCCAGCAGCGCGGCGGCCTCGTCACCCCCGATGTCCGACGCAGCCAGTGCTTCGGTCAGCCAGCGCGGCGCTATTCCGGCAGCGGCAACCGCATCGCCTGAGGCAACCGGCGCAGCTGCGTGAGGCGAGCCATCGAACAGGCGGGTCAGCGCCGCATCGCCCTTCGCCACCCGCAGCATCGCCGCGCGCCCGCTGACCGGAATCTCTCCGCAGGCGCGGATGGCCGCATAGGCCAGTTCGCGCACCGCGCGGCGATCCCCGCTACCGGCATAGCGCCGGGTTTTGAACCATTCGGCGATGATCCGGTCCGCCGGTGCGCCGCCGGAGCGAGCCCCAACGATGATGAGGTCGAGGATTTCGATGGCCGACTGGACGCGCGCCGAGGGGGTCATGCCCCGAAACCCATGCTGATTTCAGCGCGAGGGATAGTTGGGGGCTTCGCGCGTGATCGTGACATCGTGAACATGGCTTTCGCTGAGGCCGGCGTTGGTAATACGCACGAATTGCGCCTTGGTTCTGAGATCCTCGATCGTCGCCGAGCCCGTGTAGCCCATCGCCGCCTTTACGCCGCCGACCAGCTGGTGGATCACATCCTTGGCCGCGCCCTTGTAGGGCACTTGCCCCTCGATCCCCTCGGGGACCAGCTTGAGCGAATCCTTGATGTCCTGCTGGAAATAGCGGTCGGCACTGCCGCGCGCCATCGCGGCGACCGAGCCCATCCCGCGGTAGCTCTTATAGGCGCGGCCCTGATACAGGAACGTCTCGCCCGGCGCCTCGGCGGTTCCTGCGAGCAGCGAACCGACCATGATGCACGATGCGCCCGCGGCAATCGCCTTGGCCGCATCGCCCGACGTGCGCAGCCCGCCGTCCGCAATCACCGGCACGTTGGCATCGGCAGCGGCGCGCGCGGCATCCATGATCGCGGTGAGCTGCGGCACGCCGACCCCCGCAACGATCCGCGTGGTGCAGATCGAGCCCGGACCGATGCCGACCTTGATCGCGTCCGCGCCCGCGTCGATCAGTGCCTTGGCTGCCTCAAATGTGGCGACATTGCCCGCGACGACCTGCGCCGAGTTCGACAGCTTCTTGACCCGCTCGACCGCGCGGCTGACGTCGCGATTGTGGCCATGCGCGGTGTCGATAATCACCACGTCGCATTCGGCAGCGAGCAATGCCTCGGTCCGCTCGAAACCCTTGTCGCCGACGGTGGTGGCTGCGGCAACGCGCAGCCGACCCGTGTCGTCTTTGGTCGCATCGGGGTAGGTCACGGCGCGTTCCATGTCCTTGACCGTAATCAGGCCGATGCAATGGAACGCATCGTCCACCACCAGCAGCTTTTCGATCCGGCGCTGATGGAGCAGCTTGCGCGCGGCTTCCTGCCCGGTGCCGATCCCGACCGTGGCGAGATTGTCATGCGTCATCAGCTCACGCACCGGCTGCTTGGGATTATCGGCAAAGCGCACGTCGCGGTTGGTCAGGATGCCGACCAGTCTGCCGCTTGCTTCGACCACCGGGATGCCGCTGATCCGGTTCGCCGCCATCAGCGCGCGCGCTTCGCCCAGCGTCGCGCCCGGATCGATGGTGATCGGGTTGACCACCATCCCGCTCTCGAAGCGCTTGACCTGGCGGACGGCAAGGCACTGCTCTTTGATCGTCATGTTGCGGTGAAGCACGCCGATCCCGCCCATCTGCGCCATGACGATCGCCATGTCGGCTTCGGTCACGGTGTCCATCGCCGCCGAAAGCACAGGGATATTGAGCGCGATTTCGCGGGTCAGCCGCGTACGGGTATCGGCGGCGGTGGGCAGGATGTCACTTTCGGCCGGACGCAGCAGCACGTCGTCGAAGGTAAGGCCGAGAGGGATGTCCATGTGTGCCACTTTACGCGTTCGAGGGTCGATTCGTGGCGGCCCATGTAACCAAGCGGGGACAAAACCGCTAGTGGGCTATTTCGCGGGCGTTGGAACCCGCCGCGGATCGGCAAACCAGCGCCCCAGCGCGACGTGGAATGCAACGTCCTCGGCCGCGCCGCCCAGTTCGATATCGGGGCGCAATCCGTCGCTCGGACGGTGGTAATCGCCGTCAAAGAACCGCTCGATCCTGGCGATATCGCCATAGGCGCTGCTGACCATCACTGCGGGGACATCGTGCTGGATCAGCGCCCAACCGTCCTGGCGGCGCAAATAGGCGTTGGCCGCCTCGCCCTCGACCAGCTTGCGCTTTTGCTGACGGGCGACCAGCGCGATCTGCGGGTCGAGCCGGGTCAGCCCCTTGCCGACGATCGCCAGTGGAGTGCCCGCCGGGGCGAGCGCGATACTGTCGATATTGAACGCCGCGACTATCTGCCCCAGCGGCAGCGGTGGGTTTTCGACAAACGCCTGTGCGCCCAGCAGCCCGAGTTCCTCACCCGTGGTGGCGACGAAATAGATGTCGCGGTCGAGCGGGGGGAATTTCGCCAGCCGCCGGGCAATCTCGGTCAGCCCCGCGACGCCACTGGCGTTGTCGATCGCTCCGTTGCAGATCTGGTCCTCGGCGGGAGGCTCGGCGCAGACACCGAAGTGGTCCCAGTGCGCCATGAACAGGACAGCGCCCGAATCAGGCCGCCGTCCGGGAATCTTGCCAATCAGATTATGCGTCTTGATCGTGGTTTCGCGGGTGGTCGCTTCCATTGTCGCCGACAGGTCGAGCAGCTTGGGCATGAACGCGGGATCGGCGGCCTTGGTCTGAAGGCTGGCGACGGTATCGCCCGAGCCGGTAAGCAGCCGGTCCATCGCCGCGTTCGTAATGAAGGCCTCAAGATCCCCGCCGAGCGTCTCGCTCGCGAGCGCATAGCCCGAGCGGCTGCGCCGCGCGGCGATGTTCTGCAGCGTCCTATCGCCATCGAGGACGGTCAGCACCGCCGAGGCACCCGCCTTGAGCAGGCTGTTCTGGCGATCGCTGTTGTCGATCCCGCCATCGAGCAGCAGCGCGACGCGGCCCGCCAGTTCGCTCCGGCCGGATACGACCATGCCCTTGCCGACGAACAGCATCGGCGCGTTTTCGACCAGGCTCCGCTTGCCCGAGGTCAGCACCAGCAGCGATCCAGTCACGACCGGGATGCGGCGCCCCTTCCGGGTGAACTGCGCGGCCGATGCAGCGGGCTCGCGCGCTACCAGCGTGACAGGCGCAAACCAGGCATGTCCCGGATCGTTGGTGCCCGAGACCAAGCCGATGTCGAACCATTGACGACCCAGATAGCGCAGCGTCTTGGCTTCGCCCTCGGTCCCCGGTTCGCGGCCTTCGTAGTCGTCGCTCGCCAACACATTGATATGCGCGAGCAACTGCGCTTCGAGCGCGCGATCGCGGCGCGGCGCGGCGTCGGCCGACGCTATCCCCAGCGCCAGCGCCAGGAACGGCGCAGTCCATCGGTTCATCGTGCGCACGCGTCGGTTCATCGTGAAGGGACCCCTACACCATGCACAACGCGCGACAAGCACAAGTGGCCTGAATTTGGGCGAAAAAGTCAGGCGGTGGCCGGAATGCTACACAGCGTTGCTATTCTGCAGTCCAGCCGCCATCCATCGAGAGGTTGGAGCCGGTCATGTTGCCGGCCTCTTCACGGCACAGGAACACTGCCAGCGCCGCGACTTCGCTCGGCTGGACGAAGCGCTTGGTCGGCTGTTTGGCGAGCAGGACGTCGTTGATAACCGCCTCGCGCGATAGGCCCCGCGTCGCCATCGTATCGGGGATCTGGCCCTCGATCAGCGAGGTCCAGACGTAGCCGGGACTGATGCAGTTGGCGGTGACGCCGCTGGTCGCGAGTTCGAGCGCGAGCGACTTGGTAAAGCCCGCGACCCCGTGCTTGCTGGCGACATAGGGTGCCTTGAACGGCGAGGCGACCAGCGAATGCGCCGAGGCGGTGTTGATGATCCGCCCCCAGCCCGTGGCCTTCATGTGCGGCACCGCGAGGCGGCAGGCATCGAACACCGCGGTCAAATTGAGCGCGATGATCATGTCCCATTTGTCGACCGGGAACTCGTCGACCGGCGCAACGTGCTGCATTCCGGCATTGTTGACGAGGATATCGACCGGACCTGCCCCGGCGAGCAGCGCTTCGACCCCGTTGCGGCGCGCGAGATCGGCCGGGATGTGCGTTGCCCCCAGTTCCGCACACAGCGCCGCAATCTCATCGGCGTCGCCAAACCCGGAGAGCACCAGCTCCGCGCCCTCACCCGCCAAAGCCCGGGCGATGGCGAGACCGATCCCCGAGGTCGAGCCAGTTACCAGCGCGCGTTTGTCCTTCAGAAACATTCTCGACTCCCGCCCGTTGTTGGCACAATCATGTGCCGAGCCTTTGCGGCTCACCGCGCTGCTGTCCAGTGGAGAAACCGATGCGCCTCGACGATTTCGACCCCAATGCGATCAACGTGGGTGATCAGCGCGGAAGTGGCTTTTCGGTGGGCGGCGCGGGCGGCAAGATCGGCTGCGGCACGCTGGTGATTGCCTTGATCGGCGCGCTGGTGTTCGGGATCGACCCGAGCCAGATGCTCGGCGGGATCGAGCAGCAGTCGCAAGGACCGGTCCAGACGCAGGGTGGAACCTCCGCAAATGAGAGTTGCTCGGTCGATGCGCTCAGCCGCGAAAGCTGCAATGCCCTGTCGTCGCTCAACAAGACCTGGGCACCGCTGTTTGCCGAGGCCAATCTCAAATTCACCCCGCCCACCCTGCAGTTCTATTCGCAAATGGGCCGTTCGGGCTGCGGCGCGGCGCAAAGCGCGATGGGCCCGTTCTACTGCCCGACCGACCAGGGCATCTACATCGACACCGACTTCTACAAGGAAATGGAGCGTCAAATGGGCGCGGGCGGCGATTTTGCGCGCGCCTATGTCATCGCGCATGAATACGGCCACCACATCCAGGCGCTGACCGGCATCGCCGACCAAATCCGCAGCCTGCAGGACCAGAACCCCAACCGCGCCAATAATCTGCAAGTGCGAATGGAGCTGCAGGCAGATTGCTATGCCGGGGTATGGGCGGCGAAGAACCGCGACCGGATCGAGCCGGGCGACATGGAGGAAGGCCTCAACGCCGCGCACCAGATCGGTGACGATACGCTGATGCGTCAGGCCGGACGGCGGCCGGTGGAAGAAGCCTTCACCCACGGCACCAGCGCGCAGCGGATGGAATGGCTGCGCAAGGGCATGCAGACCGGCGACGAGGACAGCTGCGACACCTTCGCCGATCTCCAGCGCTAGGGGGAACGCATTGCGCCGCTAACCGTAACGTTACCGGGACCATTGTCCCCGGGGAATTGAGCTATGCGCAGGTGCTTTTTCGCTTTGCTGGCAGGCGTTTCGCTTTGCTCGGCTCCGGCGTTCGCCCGCGCGCAAGACAGGCCCGCCGAGGTCAAGAGCGTAGAACCGGCCAAGCCGGTGACCGACCGCGAAGTCACCGCGACTGACGTGGTGGCAACACCGCTCGACGATCTGAACTTGCGCAAGGAAGACCTTCCCGCGCTGCTGATCGCCGCGCAGGACCGGCCCTACGATCTGACCGGCCTCAGGCGGTGCCCGCAGATCGCGGCTGCGGTGGGTGAACTCGACGCGGTGCTGGGCCATGACATCGATATGCCGCAGGGCAACCAGACCGACATGAGCGCGGGCCGGGTCGCCAGGGAAGCGGTCGCCTCATTTATCCCGTTCCGCGGGCTGATTCGCGAACTTTCGGGTGCCAACGGGCAGGAGCGCAAGCTGCAGGTCGCGATCTATGCCGGGACCGCGCGCCGCTCGTTCCTCAAAGGCGTGGGCGAAGCGCGCGGCTGTAACTATCCGGCGCGCTCGGCCACGCCCGCAATGATGGCGGCGCGTGAAGCCGTGGAAACGACCCCGCCGGTCAAGCAGAGCCGCCGTCGCGGCAGGAATGAAGCCACCTACGTCGCTAGGCCCGTGGTGCAGAAGGTCGAGTAGGCTTCCAACCGGCCAACGCTTCCGATAGGGCGCAGCCATGCGCCTGTCGGACTGCCACAATATCGACGATTTCCGCCGTTTGGCGAAAGCCCGGCTGCCGTGGCCGGTGTTCGACTATATCGACGGTGCCGCCGATGACGAGCTGACCCGGCAGCGCAACACCGCCGCCTATGCCGATGCCGACCTCGTGCCCGATGTGCTGGCCGGCGTCGCCGAGATCGATACTTCGACCACGATCATGGGCCGCACCAGCGCGCTGCCCCTGCTCCTCTCCCCCACCGCCTTGCAGCGCGTGTTCCATTGGCAGGGCGAGCGCGCCGTGGCGCGCGCGGCGGACAAGTTCGGGCTGTGGTGCGGGATTTCGAGCCTCGCCACGGTGAGCATCGAGGAGATCGGCGCGCTGACGTCCTCGCCCAAGCTGTTCCAGCTCTATGTCCACAAGGACAAGGGACTCAACCGCAGCATGATCGAACGCTGCCAGGCCGCGAAGTTCGATGCCATCGCGCTGACGGTCGACACCATCGTCTCGGGCAAGCGCGAACGCTGTGCGCGCAGCGGATTCAGTTCGCCGCCCAAATTCACCGCCAGTTCGGCGCTATCCTACGCGGTCAAGCCGCGCTGGGCGCTGGACTATCTGTTTCGCGAGAAATTCGCGCTGCCCAACCTCGACACCCATGTCCGCGAGGGCAGCGGGACAGCGGTTTCGATCGCCGGATACTTCAACACCATGCTCGATCAGGCGATGGACTGGAAAGTCGCCGAACAGATCCGCGAGGACTGGGGCGGCACCTTCTGCCTCAAGGGCGTGATGAGCGCCAAGGATGCGCGCCGCGCGGTCGAAATCGGCGCGGATGCGATCATGATTTCCAACCACGGCGGCCGCCAGCTCGATGGCAGCCGCGCGCCATTCGACCAGCTCACCGAAATCGTCGACGCGGTCGGCGGCGAGATCGAGATCATCTGCGACGGCGGCGTGCGGCGCGGCACCCACGTCCTCAAAAGTCTGTGCGCGGGTGCGAGCGCGGCGTCGGGCGGGCGGCTGTACCTCTATGCGCTCGCCGCCGCCGGACAGGACGGCGTCGAACGCGCGCTGGCGATCCTCAAGGACGAGATCGAGCGCGGAATGAAGCTGATGGGGGTGAAAAGCGTCGATCAGCTTGATCGCGAGCGGCTGCGCTGGCGCTGAAGCTAGCGGAAGTTATCCGCATAGGTCTGTAATTTCAAACGCTTGGGCGGGGTCGCATGGAGCGTCGCGGCAATCCCATGACGATCCGCATAGGCCTGCGCCTCGGCCTGCGTGGCGAAGCCCAGTACCACCTGCGACTGGGTATCGCCCGAACCCGACCAGCCCATCAGCGGATCGGCGCGGCGCGCTTCGGTGGGCGCGAATTCGAGGACCCATTGGTCGGTGAGCGCCTTGCCGGACTGCATAGCGTTTTTGGGGCGCTGGAAGATACGGGCTGTCATGCATTTGCCCTGTCGCGAATCACGGCCGGAATCAAGTCCGGTTGAACGCGTTCTTGGTTTTGAGGCTGGGCAGCTCTGTCCACGGCTCGTCCGGCCAGCGGTGCCTGGGATAGCGGCCCTTCATCTCGCGCTGGACGTCGCGCCATGTGCCGCGCCAGAAGCCGGGCAAATCGCGGGTGGCCTGAACCGGCTTGCCCCCGGGCGAGGTCAGCTTGAGGAGCAGCGGCTGCGCTGGCTGACCGTAATCGGGATGGCGATCGAGCCCGAACAGCGCCTGCACCCGCACTTCCACACTCGGCCCGCCGGGATCGGCATAGTCGATCGCGTGGGTCGAGCCGGCCGGACTGGTAAACTGCGCCGGGGCCAGCCGGTCCAGCCGCTGGCGCGCGGGGTAGTCCAGCCGCGCGCGCAAGGCTTCGTTGAGAGCCGCTGGATCGAGCTGATCGAGCCGCCTGGAGAGCAGCGGCCCGAGCCATTCCTCGAGCGAGTTATGCAGCGCACTTAGCGAAAGGACTTCGATTCCCGCATGGTCCGCGCGGACCAGCAGCGCCCGGCTTGCAGCGGAGAGCGGCAACAGCTCAAGTCCGTCGTGCCGCACCCGCGCAAGCAAGAAAGCCTTGAGCGCCTCCGGATCGGGCGAGGGATCGGGACCACGCGCCACGGTGACCGCACCGAGCCGCTGTTCGAGCAGCGCTTCGACGCGATTGTCCTCGGCAATCCAGCGCAGCGCGGTGCGCCGTTCGATCCGGTGGGCGAGCCAGCGTTGGACCTCCTCGTCGGTGAGCGCGATTGCGCCGGTAATCCGCGCGCCTTTGGCCTCGCCTTGTGCATCGCCGACCGCGAGCCATTCCGCGCGCGCCAATGAGGACGCGGGATCGAGCCGCAATCCGCGACCGCCCGCGGTGAGCCATTCCTCGCCCGCAGCGCTGCGCCGCTTGGCGATGTTGTCGGGGAAGGCTTCGGCGAGGAGGATGCCGAGGGGCGGGGCTTGCCCATTCCCCGCGTCCGACAGTTGCGTCGCTTGCTTCGCCCAGCGCCCGGCCAATTGCCGCGAGGCCTCCGCCCGGGCGGACCGATCCCCGTTCCAGCGCTCGAGCCGAGCCGCCAAATCCTCCCCGCGCCCGCCCAGCCCGCGCTCCTGCAGCAGCAGCGCCAGTTTTGCCGCGTCCGGCGCGGCGTCATGCTGCGCAGCATAGAGCAGCATATGCGCCAGCGCGGGCACCATCGGCAGCGCCGCCATGCTGCGACCGCGCGGCGCAATCAGCCCCTCGGCACCCAGCGCGCCAAGCGCCTGCAGGCTCGCTCTTGCTGCGCCCATTGCGGCACCCGGTGGCGGATCGATCCAGGCCATTTGCACCGGATCGCCCGCCCCCCATTGCGCCAGCGTCAGCGCCAGCGGGGCAAGGTCGGATGTCAGCATTTCGGGCGGATCGAACGCGGGGCGACCGGGATGCGAGGCTTCCTCCCACAATCGATAGGCGATCCCCGGGCCCTGCCGCGCGGCGCGTCCGGCACGCTGCGCCGCGGCGGCTTGCGAGGCGCGATGCGTGACCAGCCGGGTGACCCCGGCAGCTTTGTCGAACTCCGCGCGGCGCGACAGGCCGGCATCGACCACCACCGACACGCCGTCGAGCGTCAGCGAGGTTTCGGCGATGGCGGTGGCCAGCACGATCCGCCGCCGGCCTTGCGCGTCGCGCCGGATGGCAGCGCGCTGGCCCGCTGGCTCGCATTGCCCGTGGAGCGGCAGGACCAGCGCAGCGGTCAGTTTCTCAGCCAGCCGCTCGGCGGTGCGCTCGATTTCGCGCACCCCGGGCAGGAAGGCCAGCACATCGCCCTGCTCCTCGCGCCACGCGGTGAGCAGCGCGGAGGTCATCGCATCCTCCACCCGCACGTCTGGCCGCGCGCCGAGCCAGCGCACCGTTAGCGGAAACGCCTTGCCTGCGCTCTCGATCACCGGCGCGTTCCCCAGCAGTTCGGCAAACCGCGCGCCGTTGATCGTCGCGGACATCACCACCAGCCGCAAATCGGACCGCAGCACCTGCTGGCTCTCCACCGCCAGCGCGAGCCCAAGGTCGCTATCGAGGTGCCGCTCATGCGCTTCGTCGAACAGCACCGCGCTGACCCCCGCAAGCTCGGGATTGCCCAGGATCGTCGCGACGAAAATCGCCTCGGTCATCACCAACACGCGCGTGACGGAGGAGCGCTTGCTGTCGAGCCGGGTCAAATAACCGATTGTCCGCCCGACCGGCTCACCCAACAATTCCGCCATCCGCTCCGCTGCGGCGCGGGCGGCAACGCGCCGGGGGCTGAGCAGGATCACGCTGCCGCTGCACCACGGCTCAGCCAGCAGCGCCGGTGCAACAGCGGTGGTCTTGCCAGCGCCGGGGGGAGCGATGAGAACGGCGCTGGATTTCTCACGCAATGCGGCGAGCAGATCGGGAAGCACGGCATGGATCGGCAAGGCAGGCATGATCATGCTGCGCAGCATGGCGCGAAGCTGCGTGCGGTAAAATTGCACTCCAACCGCAGCGAAAATGTGATAGGTGGGCGCAGGTCGCGAACCAAAACGGGATATCTGCCATGGCCTACCTGCGCGCCACTCTGCTGCTGACCGCCGCGTCTCTCGCTCTCGCTGGCTGCTCGCCTGCCAAGACGGACGATTCTGCCGCCAAGGACGATACCGCGACGCCTGCCGCGAGCGACCCCATCGCCAGCGCGATGTCCGCCGCGCCCAATGCCGTGGCCAAGAATGCCGCCATGGTCGAAATGCAGGCCGACGGGACGATGAAGACCCTGCGCGAAGGCACCAACGGCTTCACCTGCATGGGTGACAGCCCGGCCACTCCCGGGCCCGATCCAATGTGCATGGATGCCAATGCGATGGGCTGGGCGATGGCATGGATCGGTCACAAGCCGCCGCCCACCGACAAGCCGGGAGTGATGTTCATGCTCGCCGGCGGAACCGATGCCAGCAACACCGATCCCTATGCCACCAAGCCGACCGAAGGGGGGGACTGGGTCAAGACCGGGCCGCACATGATGGTGGTCGGCTCCAGTGCCGCACTCGCCGGCTACCCCAGCGGCGCGGCGCCCGACACCGCCGCGCCTTACGTGATGTGGGCCGGGACACCCTATGCGCATTTGATGATCCCGGTCAGCTGACGGCCCGCAGGCGGGGTGCCGGTCACGACCGGCGAGCTGGATCGCCGAGTTTGGCGTTGAGCGCGGCGGCGCGCGCCGCCAACTGGCTGATCCGGGCGGCGTCGATCACATCATCCGGCCCGAAGCCGATATTGCCAAGCTCGTATTTGCCGCTCGGCTTGATCGCGGGATCGAACGATGCCAGCCGCTTGCCCCGGAAAAAGCCCAGCAAGACGCGGTGATCCTCGACATGGATCAGGATGCATTGCCCGCCATGCGCGAACAGCAGATTGCCCCACTTCACGCGCTGCTCGGCGCAGGCGCGCGGCAGCCGTTCCACAGTTCGATCCATTGTTCGGGAGTGCTGGCGGCGGTGCCGCGCATGGCATGTTTGCGGTCGACCATGCCGGACCGCCTTCAATAGCGCCTAGCGACCGCGAATTCCGCCGCTTCGGCCAGCGCGTCCTTGGCAGCGCCCGCCGGGAACCCCGCAATCGCATCGATCGCGCGGCTGGTGAAGTGGCGTGCGCGTTCGCGCGTC
Organism: Novosphingobium sp.; assembly: GCA_035543295.1. Lineage (GTDB taxonomy): Bacteria > Pseudomonadota > Alphaproteobacteria > Sphingomonadales > Sphingomonadaceae > Novosphingobium. Next base: position 136,212 of record DASZZS010000016.1, on the reverse strand, counting down.
GCGCTGACGGCATCGTGGCGGTTGATCAGTTCGACTGCGTGCGCGAGATCGTCGTCGGAGGTGCGGTGGCCGATGATCGCATCGCGCCAGAACGCGCGTTCCTCCTCGCTGCCGCGCGCATAGGCGAGGATCACCGGCAGCGTCATCTTGCCCTCGCGGAAATCGTCGCCGCGCCCCTTGCCCATTTCCGACGCTTCGGAATCATAGTCGATCGCATCGTCGACCAGCTGGAACGCGATGCCCAAATTGCGGCCGTAATCGTCAAGCGCGCGCTCGGCCGCTTCGCCGCGCTCGGCGACCACCGCGGAAATCCGGCAAGCGGCGGCGAACAGCGCGGCAGTCTTGGCGCCGATGATCCCGAGATAGCGTTCCTCGCTGGTTTCGATCTGCCGCTGCGCGGTCAGCTGGTCGACCTCGCCCTCGGCGATGATCGCCGACGCACCCGAGAGGATCTTGAGCACCTTGAGGCTACCGTCCTCGACCATCAGTTCGAACGCGCGGCTGAACAGGAAATCGCCGACCAGCACGGTGGCGGGGTTGCCGAACACGATATTCGCGGTCGTCTTGCCCCGGCGCAAATCCGAGCCATCGACCACATCGTCATGGAGCAGCGTGGCGGTGTGGATGAACTCCACCGCAGCGGCGAGCTTGTATTGCCGCGTGCCGCCATAATCGAGCAGCGCCGCGCTGGCGAGCGTCAGCATCGGCCGCATCCGCTTGCCGCCGCCCGCGATCAAATGCCCGGCCAGCGCGGGGATCAAGGGAATCTGGCTTTGCATCCGGTCGAGGATGACCGAATTGACCTGATTCATGCCAGCGGCGGTCAGTGCCAGCATCGGGGCCAGCGAGGGTTCTGCCGCGCGCGGGCGCAGCGGGATCACATTGTCAGATGTGGAGGCGCTCATAGCGCGCAAATGCAGGGGGTGCGGACGGAAGGCAAGTGCAAAGGCGGCAATGGCGCTTCGCAAAATGTCATGCTAGCGCGCTGAATATGTCCGAAGCCTCAACTGACCCCGTCCTCGCCGGCTACCGCGCCAGCATCGACAACATCGATGCCGCGCTGATCCACATCCTCGCCGAGCGGTTCCGCATCACCCAGGCGGTCGGCGCCTACAAAGCCACCAACACCCTGCCCGCCAGCGATCCAGCCCGCGAAGAACGCCAGATCGCGCGGCTACGCAAGCTGGCCGAAGACGCGCAGCTCGACCCGGAGTTTTCGGAGAAGTTCCTGCGGTTCATAATCGACGAGGTGATCCGGCATCACGAGCAGGCGGCGGCGAAGTAGCCAACATGCCTATTGTGCTGATTGTTGCATTCTCAGTGTTCTTCGTTTGCTGCGTTGCTCAGTTCTGGTTCCTTAGCAGAATCCGCAATGCACTCATTGATCGGCATCCGCAGAAATTTCTTGAGGTAGAGCGGTCCTCGATCTTTCCGCAGGGCGGATTATACAAATTCATTCGCAGCAGGCAGCATCGTGAGTTGAATGACGACCGCCTAAGTCAAGCAGTCCGAAATTGCCGTTGGCTGTATCTCATGGCGATTGCTTCGTGGTTGATATTGGCAGCCGGGATGATCTTGTCACCTCCGACTTGAGAGTAGCTTTTACCTACCTACCCTCGGCAACCTCAACCGCACCAGCAACCCACCCAAATCCTCGCTCTCACCCAGTTCTACCGTCCCGCCGTAAATCTCCGCGACGTCGCGGACGATTGCCAGCCCCAGCCCGGTGCCAGGCTTGCCGGTATCGAGCCGCGCGCCGCGGTCGAAGATGCGGGGGCGTTCTTCTTCGGGGATGCCCTGCCCGTCGTCCTCGATCCAGATTTCGCACCAGTCGGGCTCGGCGGTCTGGTCGACCGTGACGAACACGCTGCCGCCGCCGTATTTGGCGGCGTTCTCGATCAGATTGCCGAGAATTTCGTCGAGGTCCTGACGCTCGATCGCGACGATCACCTCCCTGTTGCCATCGAGGTCGAAGCGGGCGTTTTCATAAAGCCGCGTCACCGCGCGCAGCACCGCTTCGACGCTATCCCACACCGACGCGCGCGACAGGCCGACCGCGCGGCGACCGACAGCGCGCGCGCGTGCCAGATGGTGATCGACCTGGCGGCGCATCACCGCGGCTTCGCGGATGACGGTATCGGGCAAGTCCTCGGCCCGCGCGGTCGCGGCGTTCATCACCACGGTCAGCGGCGTTTTGAGCGCATGCGCCAGATTGCCGGCATGGGTGCGCGCCTCTTCCGCCTGCTTTTCCGAGTGGGCGAGCAGCGCGTTGAGCTCCTGCACCAACGGCTGGACTTCGAGCGGCAGCGGCTCGGTCACCCGGCCCGCCCCGGTGGTGCGCATCCGCTGGATCGCGAGGCGCACGCGGCGCAGCGGCCCGAGCCCGTACCAGGTCTGCAGCACCGCCATCAGGAATAGCCCCAGCCCCAGCACGAGGAAACTCCAGCCGACGATCGAGCGGATTCGCCTGATCTGGACGTCGAGCTCTTCGCGGCTGGCGGCGACCGCGAATTTCCACTGCACATTGCTGGCTGGCAGGATGATCGAGCGCTCCATCATGCGGAGCGGTTCGGCTGGAAACTGGCTGCTATCATAGGTATGCGGCGCGGCATCGAAATGATCGGCGCTGAGCTTGAGGCTGCGGTCCCACAGCGAACGCGAAGGGAAATCGTCATGCCCCTTGCCGCTGATCTGCCAGTAAAGCCCGCTACGCGGTTCGAGGAAGCGCTGGTCGCCCAGCGGTCGGTTGAAGAACACCTCGCCGTCGGGGCCGATCTCGGCCGAGACCACCATCGCGTTGAGGATATAGCCGAGCTGCTCGTCGAAATTGCGCGTGACCAGCCCGCTCAACGTGCGATCGAGCGCGAGCCCGCCGACCAGCAGCAGCACCGTGATCCAGCCCGCCGCAATCACCATCATCCGGCGCGACAGCGAGCCGGTGTGCGGAGGCGCGCTGGCTAGCGGGGTTCGGTCGTCGCTCACTTCGCTGGATAAGCGGGCTTACCCGCGCCCGCCCTCGGCCGGATCGTCGAGGCTATAACCCAGCCCGCGGATCGTGGTGATCACATCGGCGCCCAGCTTCTTGCGGATGCGGGTGACGAACACTTCGATCGTGTTGGAATCGCGGTCGAAGTCCTGATCGTAGATGTGTTCGATCAGTTCGGTGCGGCTGACCACCTTGCCCTTGTGGTGGAGCAGATAGGACAGCAGCTTGTACTCCTGCGCGGTCAGCTTGACCGGCTCGCCGCTGAGCGTAACGCGGCCCGAACGGGTGTCGAGCCGGACCTCGCCCGCGATGAGTTCGGAGGAGCTGTTGCCCGATGCGCGGCGGATCAGCGCGCGCAGCCGGGCGATCAGCTCTTCGGTCTGGAAGGGTTTGGCGAGGTAGTCGTCGGCCCCGGCATCGAGCCCGGCGACCTTGTCGGACCAGCTGTCGCGCGCGGTCAGCACCAGCACGGGGAACTTGCGGCCTTCCTTGCGCCACATGCCCAGCACGGTCAGCCCGTCGATTTCGGGCAAGCCAAGATCGAGCACCACCGCGTCATAGTCCTCGGTCGAGCCGAGGAAGTGACCGTCCTCGCCATCGACCGACAGATCGACCGCATAGCCGGTCTGTTCCAACGTGGATTTCAATTGTTTGCCGAGGGTGGGTTCATCCTCGACGATCAGGATGCGCATCGCGTAATTCCCCTGTGAAGCGGTGCTGAGATGGGGCGAAAGGGCGGATGCGTCAAGTTTAGGAGAGGCTCATGGCGATTGGCGCAAGACCTCGCCCGAGCGGGCATCGATATCGACGAAGGTGACCCGCCCCGAACGGATGAATTTGAGCCGATAGACCAGCGCCACCGGATCGTATTCCGGCCCCAGATACTGGGCGCCCGACATCATCGGCAGCACGCGCTGCTCGATCTCGCGCAACGATCGCACATTGCCCGCGCGCATGTCCCTGCGCACTTGCCCCTGCTCGTTGCCGGGACCGGCGAACGAAGGTGTTGCCGTCAAGGGTACGGCCAGCAGGGTAAGGGCGAAAAGCAGTCGCATAGTGGCCCTGTGTTTAAGCTGCCGGGATTGAACAAGCTGTGAATGTCCGGACGGGGCAAGGTTCAGGCGTAAGACCTAGCGGGTCATTTCGTATTTGACCGTCAGCGTAACCCCGGTGCCGACCTGGCCCGGTTCGACCGGGGTCTTTTCCGCGCGGCTGGCGGTTACCATGATCGCGTCGCTGGCATAGGGCATCGGCCCGCGTCCGGTGAGGCTTTCCGAGACTTCGAGCAGACGCACCCCCTTGTACCCGGCCAATGCCGCAAATTCCTGCGCTTGCGCTGCGGCGCGCTGCCACGCGGTGCGGCGTGCCGCAGACTTGGCCTGCTCGTCGTTTTCGAGCGAGAAGCTGGGTCCCGAGACATTGGTCGCCCCGACCACGACCAGCGCGTCGAGCGTCGGCCCGATCTTGTCGAGATCGTGGAGCGTCACCGTCACCTGGTTCGAAGCATCGTAACCAAGGAAGCGCGGCGGCTGGTTCTCGTTGTTGTACTGATACTGCGCGTTGAGATTTATGCTCGAGGTCTGGATATCCTTGCGATCGACCCCGGCGGCGCGGATGCGGTCGATCACGCGCGTCATGGCGGTGGCATTCTGGCGCATCGCTTCGACCGCGGTGGGTGCGCGCGTGGTCACCCCGGCGCTGAGCGTCGCGGTATCGGGCGTCGCCTTGACCGTTTCGCTGACAGTCAGCTCGACCACGGGACCCGGTGACGTGATCTGGATTTCGGCCGCAGCGGCGGGTGTTGCTGCGCCGAGCGCCAAGGCGATGAGGGGAAGACGAAGTGTGGACATGCAGGTGCTCCTTGGCAATATTCGCGAAGGTTGAAGCTTCCGCCATTACGCACGGCTGAATGGAGCGTTCCCCTATCCGGCGCGCAACGCAGCAATATATCGTGCGCGGAGTTCGGCATAAATCACGCCCGGTCCGCCATTGCCGATCGGTCGGCCATCGACCTCGACCACCGGCAGAACCAGCGATCCTGCGCCGGAAAAGAACGCCTCGCGCGCGGCGAACAGCTCGTCCGGGGTGAAGGGCCGTTCCTCGACCGTCAGCCCCATCTCGCGCGCAATCTCGAGCATGCAGATCCGCGTAACCCCAGGCAGCACCCCGTGATCGACCGGGTGCGACACCAGCACGCCTCGGTGATCGATGATATGCGCGTTGGAACTGCTCGCCTCGGTAATCACCCCGTCCTCGACCAGCCAGACATCGTCCACCCCCGCCGCGCGCGCTTCCTCTTTCATCAGCACGGCATAGAGCAACTGCACCGTCTTGGCCGAACGCAGCTGCCACCGCGCGTCGGGCCGCAGCACGACCCGCAGCCCCCGCGTCGCCAATGGGGTGGCAAGCAGCCTGGCGGGCTGCGTGAAGGCAAAGCGCGTCGCCGGCGCGGGCGGGATCGGGCTGAGGAAATCGCGGTCAGCCGGCGCGCCGCCAGTGACTTGCAGATAAACCCGGCCCTCGGTCAGGTCATTGCGCGCGATCAATTCATTCAGGATCGGCGGCCAGTCGGTATCGTCGGCAATGCCCACGGTCGCCATCGAACGCGCCAGCCGCGCCGCGTGATGCGGCCAGTTGCAGAAGCGCCCATCGAGCACCGGCGAGACCTCATAGACCCCTTGCCCGAACAGCAGCGCGCGGTCAAAGATCGAAACCCGGGCCTCATTTTCTGGAAGCCATTCGCCATTGAGCCATACGGTGCGCATTGCCCCGCTCTCAACCGCGTTGTGAGCCTTGTCAACGCGCCTAGCTGCCCGTAGGTGCCGCGCTGCCATGCCCGCCGCACCAATCCTCAGCTGGGAACAACTCAGCCTGCACCAGGGCGCGGGCTGGCTGTTCCGCGATCTCGACCTCGCCATCGGTCCGCGCGACCGGCTTGCGCTGATCGGGCGCAACGGCGCCGGCAAAACCACGCTGCTGCGGCTGATCGCGGACCAGATCGAGACGGACAAGGGCAAGCGCTCGATCCAGCCGGGCACCAAAGTGGTGGTGCTCGAACAGGACCCGTTCTTCGCCGGCTACGCCACACTGATGGACTTCGCGCTGCACGGGTCCGATGCGCCCGAACGGCATGCGGTCGAAGCGATTGCCGACCAGCTCGGCATCGACCTCGCGCGGTCGGCGGAAAGCGCCAGCGGGGGCGAGCGTCGCCGCGCCGCGCTGGCCCGCGCGCTGGCGTCCGATCCCGATGTGCTGCTGCTCGACGAGCCGACCAACCACCTCGATCTGGCAGCAATCGACTGGTTGGAGGACTGGCTGAGCCGTTACAAGGGCGCGTTTGTCGCGATCAGCCATGACCGGACTTTCCTGACCCGGCTGACCAAGGCGACGCTGTGGCTCGATCGCGGTTCGCTGCGCCGCAAGGACATCGGCTTCGGCGGCTACGAGGCGTGGATGGAAGCGGTCTATGCCGAGGAAGCGCGCGCCGCCGACAAGCTCGACGCCAAGCTCAAGCTCGAAGCGCACTGGCTCGAACGCGGGGTCACCGCGCGACGCAAGCGCAATCAGGGGCGGCTTGAAAAACTGTGGGAAATGCGCGCGCAGAGAGCGGCGATGCTGGGTCCGCAAGGTGCCGCCAAGCTCAAGCTGGCGACCGACGATGTCAAGACCAAGGCAGTGATCGTTGCCGACAAGGTGCTCAAGCGGTTCGGCGAACGCACCATCATCAAGGACTTCAGTCTGCGGATTACCCGCGGCGACCGGATCGGGGTGGTCGGTGCCAACGGCGCGGGCAAGACCACGCTGCTGCGCCTTTTGACCGGCGATCTGGCCCCGGACGAGGGCCAGATAACCCTCGCCAGGACCCTCAACGGGGTGCTGATCGACCAGCAACGCAGCCTGATGTCGCCCGACAAGAGCGTGCGCGATATCCTCGCCGAGGGCGGCGACTGGGTCGACGTGCGGGGGGTGCGCAAACACGTCCAGGGCTACCTCAAGGACTTCCTGTTCGACCCCGGGCTGGTCGATGCCAAGATCGGCACGCTTTCGGGCGGGGAGCGTTCGCGGCTGCTGCTGGCGCGCGAGTTCGCGCGAAAATCGAACCTGCTGGTGCTCGACGAGCCGACCAACGATCTCGATCTCGAAACGCTCGACCTGCTGCAAGAAGTGATCGCGGACTATGACGGCACCGTGCTGATCGTCAGCCACGACCGCGATTTCCTCGATCGCACCGTGACGGTGACGCTGGGCCTCGATGGCAGCGGCAAGGTCGATATCGTGGCGGGCGGTTATGCCGATTGGGACAAGCAGCGCAAGAGCAAGGCGGCTCCGGCGAAGGTGGTGAAATCGATCGAACCAAGCGCTCCACCCGCGCCATCACCGCGCAAGGGGAAGCTCACTTACAAGGACCAGCGCGATTACGAACTGCTCCCGGCGCGGATCGAGGAACTGGACGCGGCGATGTTGCGCGACGAGGATGCGCTGCACGATCCTGCGCTTTACGCCAGCGATCCCGCCCGCTTCGCGGCGCTGACCGATGCGATCGCCAAGGCGCGCGCCGACAAGCATGCGGCGGAGGAGCGTTGGCTTGAGCTGGCCGAGCTGGTCGAGGTTTAAAGCACCCCTCCGTCATTCGCTTTGCGAATGCCACCTCCCCATTTGCACTGCGTGAAAATGGGGAGGTGGCAGACCCGCAGGGTCTGACGGAGGGGTTCTACCCTCTCCCCAACCGCTTCCTAACCCGCTCGTCGATCCGCGCTTCGAGCATCGAGAGCGGCATTACCCCGTCCTTGAGCACTTCGTGGAACCATTTGAGGTCGAACCTGTCGCCGAGCGCGGCTTGCGCTTTCTGGCGCGCGCGGACCCAGGCGGTGTGGCCGATCTTGTAGCTGCAGGCCTGGCCGATCTGGGTGCAATAGCGCTCGACCTCGCGCTGGCAGCGCGGGCGGGCGAAGCCGGTGGTGGCGACCATGTAATCGGTCGCCTGCGCGCGGGTCCAGCGCTTGTGGTGGAGGCCGGTGTCGATCACCAGCCGCGAGGCGCGGAACAGGAACGACTGGAGATAACCCGCGCGTTCGATGCCCGAATAAGCGCCCAGCTCGTCGGCCAGCTGCTCGGCGTAAAGCGCCCAGCCCTCGCCGTAGGACGAGATGAAGTTGTTGCGCAGCAGCATCGGCAAATCGCCCGAGGCCTGGGCCAGGCTGCCCTGCAGATGGTGCCCAGGCACGCCCTCGTGGAAGGTCAGCGCGGGCAGCGAATATTTGGGCCAGTCGCCCACGTCCTTGAGATTGATCCAGTAGATCGCCGGGCGACTGCCATCGAGCGAGGCGCGGTTGTAATAGCCGTTCGAGGCTCCGTCCTGGATCTCGACCGGGACACGGCGGATTTCGAGCGGCTGCCGGGGCAGCGTCGCGAACGCCTGCGGCAGCCGCGTCATCATGTCGCCAACCCCGGCGTTGAGGCCGTCGATCAGCGCCTTTCGCCCGACGTCGGTGTTGGCATAGAGCTGGGCTGGTTGCTTGTTGAGCGCAGCCAGCCGTTCGCCGACAGTGCCCGAGGTCATGCCCGCCTGCCGCAGGATCGCGTCGAGCTGCGCGGTGATCTCCGCCACCTGGCTGAGCCCGGTCTGGTGGACCTGCTCGGGGGTCATGTCGGTGGTGGTCGCCTGCTTGAGCGCGGCGGCGTAGATTTCCGCGCCGCGCGGCATCCGCCACGCGCCATCGCCCGCCTGCGTGGTGCGGCGCAGCTGGGTCATCAGCGCGATCTGGCGATCGAGCGCGGGATAGATTGCGCTGGCGACGATCCGCTCGGCGCGGCCCTGCCAATCGCCGACGATGCCCTTCGCCCGCGCGCGCCCGGCGATGGATTCGACCATGCTGCTGCTACCCGCAGGCTGGCCGCGCAATGTGCGCATCTGGCCGAGCGCGAGATCGATCGACCAGCCCGGCGCGACATAGCCGCGCGCGGCCTCGGCGCGCTGCTCCAGCGTGTCCTGATCGAGCAGCGTGGCGAAGCCCGACAGGCGCGCCAGATAGGCTTCGGCATCGCTCGCGGTGGTGATGGTGTGCTGCGAATTAATGAAGTCGGGCACCTCGAAATAGGCGCCACCCTGCTGGAAAATCCGATAGGGGCGCTGAACCGAATCGAGGTTGAAACGGACCGGGGCGAGCGTGCGCTGCTCAAGCATATATTGCGCCAGCGCGCGGTTGCGCTTGCCTGTATCGCTGAGGCGCGCCGGATTGAAGCCGGTCAGCCGCGCCTGCCAGCGCAGGGTGCGCGCCGCTTCCTGACGGCGGAATGCGGCGGTCGCGGGCGAGAGGCGCGATTTCAACGCGGCATTCGCTCCCTTGTCGAGGCCCAGCGAGGTCGCGGTTTCGGGGCTGTGGATCACCCCGTCGTTGAAGATCGCATCGAGCGCGGCGTTGAGCGCCGCATCGCCCTGTGGCCGCGCCCTGGTTGCGGCAAGGACTGGTTCTGCGCCCAGCACCAGCGCGGTGGCGCTGCCCGAAATCATGAAATTGCGACGGTCCATTGCGCATCTCCCCGGCGAGTCTGGATGCAGCGATTTGGCATGCGCGGGGGACCGAGGCAATGACGCGGCGGCGCAATCGACGGACTGCCGATCACCGCCGACGAGCAACGTCAGGTGAGGTGGTAGAAGCTAGCCACGCGGTCGAGCGCGAGCTTCAGCACCAGCTTGCCGCTGCGCACCGGCTAGGCCAGCGCGCGCTCGGCGTCAGGCACGGTCTCGCCCGCGCAGACCACCCGCCAGAGGATGTCGGCCAGCCCGGGTCCCGCAGCTGCGGTTGCCCCGTCGAACCGCGCGCGCGCGGCGATCTGACGCTCGCCCGAGGTCAGCCCCTTGTCCGAGAAGCTGCCGCGAATTCGCACCGCGTCCCAGCGCATGGTGATGCTCGGCGAAAGTTGGGCGCGCTCCCAGTCGGCGCGCAGCCGCTCGCCCGCGGCGAACTGCCGGTCGTCGAGATGGCCGCGGGCGTGGAGCCAGGTCAGCGGCGATTCGGCGAGGTTGACCGTCACGCTGCGGCCACCCCGGCGCGGCGCACGCTGAGACGGACCCTCGCTGCTGAGTTCGCGTTCGACCAGCTGGCGCTTCATGGTGTTCTCCCCGACAAGATCGGAAAGTCGATTGCCAAATCGGCCATGTTGTAGGAAAGTAGAAAAACCATATCGGTTACAGGACTGCCCGCATGATCAACCGGATCCGCGATATTCGCCGCGAGAAAGGCCTGACTCTGGCCGACGTTGCCGGACGCTGTGCCCCGCCCACTACCGCGCAGACGATCGGCCGACTCGAAACGGGCATGCGCAATCTCTCGCTGATTTGGATGAACCGCATCGCCGCCGCGCTGGAGGTCGAGCCCGAACTGCTGGTGCGCGGCGAGGACAGCCCGGTGCCGCGGCTGATCGCGCGCTTCTCCGATCAGGGCGCGGAAGCCCTGTCCGCCCCGCGCGATGCCATCCTGCCCACCGCGCTCGCTGGCGAAGGCGCTGTCGTCGCGATGGTGGTCGAGGCCAGCGCGGGTGAATATCGCGCGGGCGACCAGCTGTGGTTGCGCGAGGTCCAACCCGAAGGATTCGCACGGCTGCTCAACCGCGATGTGCTCGCCCCGCGCGCGGGCGGACGCTTTGCCTTCGGCCGGATGATCGACCGCGCGGACAACCGGATCGCGCTGCTCCCGCCCGGCGCGGGATCGCGGCAAGTCGTGATCGACAGCCCGGCGTGGCTGGCGGTTGCCGAGATGCTGGTCCGCAAGCTCTGACCGTGATCCGGGTTCTTTGCCTATCGACGCTGTTTCCCAACGTGGCGCGACCCGGCTTCGGCCGATTCGTCGCGCGGCAGGCCGAGGCTTTGGCCGCGCGCGGCGATATCGACCTGACCGTGATCAATCCGATCGCACGCGCCCCGTGGCCGCTTGGCGTATTGCTTGGCAACGCTGCAGAACGTGCGGTGCCCGAGCGCGAGGTGTGGCACGGCGTCACCGTCCATCGCCCGCGTTTCGTCCATATCCCCCAGTTTGGGGCACCGTGGAACCCGGGCCTGATCCGGCGGGGGGTGATGCCGCTCGCCCATCGGCTCCATGCCGAGCAGCCGTTCGACCTTGTCGACGCGCAGTTCTTTTACCCGGACGGCCCAGCTGCAGCGCGGATCGCCCGCGCACTGGGGTTACCGCTGTCGATCAAGGCGCGCGGCTCCGACATCCATTATTGGGGCACGCGCGGGTTCGCGCGGCGACGGATGCTGGCCGCAGCAGAGCAAGCGGTCGGGCTGCTTGCAGTGTCGGAAGCGCTCAAGCGCGACATGATCGCACTCGGCATGCCGGCTGACAGGATCGCGATGCACTACACCGGGCTCGATCACGAACTTTACAGGATTGAGGTGCATGCCGCCGAGACGCGCGACGAATTCGGTTTTTCGCGCGACAGTCCTTTGCTGGCCAGCGTCGGCAATCTCGTCCCGCTCAAAGGACATGATTTGACTATTGCCGCAGTGGCTAGGCTGCCCGGCGTGCAACTGGCGATCGCCGGTCAGGGGCCGGAATTGGGGGCGTTGCGGGCGCTCGCTGCGCGGCTCGGAATTGGCGACAGGGTGAAGTTCCTCGGCGACCTCGGCCCGGAAAAGGTCGCGCGCCTGCTTCAGTCGGCCGACGCGATGGTGCTGCCCTCGGAGCGCGAGGGCCTTGCCAATGTGTGGATCGAGGCGCTGGCCTGCGGGACGCCGCTGGTGATCAGCGACGTCGGCGGAGCACGCGAAATTGTCCGCGACGCGAGCGCGGGACGACTGGTCGAGCGCACCCCGCAGGCGATCGCGGCGGGGGTCAACGAAGTGCTCTCAGCCGCGCCCTCACGGGCCGAGGTCGCCGCCCATGCCGCGCGGTTCAGCTGGGACGCCAACGCCGCCCAGCTCGCCGAATACTATCGCCGGATAGTGCCCACGCCTTCGCGTGCCAGCCGTTCCTGACGGTCGGTTTCGGTCTCGGTGGGCACGAAGCTTGTCGCGTTGACCTTGAGCCAGATCAGGATCGGCGCGGCCATGTAGATCGAGCTGTAGGTCCCGACGAAGATGCCAAAGGTGATCGCCGCAGTGAAGCCGAAGATCACGTTTGGACCGAACAACAGCAGTGCGAACAGCGTGATCAGCACCGACAGCGAAGTGACGATGGTGCGCGACAGCGTCTCGTTGACCGAGAGATCGAGCAGCTCGGGCATCGGCATCCGGCGATATTTCTTCAGGTTTTCACGAATCCGGTCATAGACCACGATGGTATCGTTGAGCGAATAGCCGATCAGCGTGAGGATCGCCGCGACAATGTTGAGATCGAACTCCATCTGGGTCAGCGCGAACAGCCCCAGCGTTAGCGTCACGTCATGGATCAGGCTGAACAGCGCGCCCACTCCGAACTGCCATTCGAAGCGGATCCAGATGTAGATTGAGATCGCGATCATCGCGTAAATCAGCGCCTGCATCCCGGTCTTGAACAATTCGCCCGAGACCTTGCCCGACACCGAATCAACGCCGTCGAGCCGCGCGCCGGGATGCTTGGCTTGAATGTCGCCGACGACCCTGCGCGACATCGTTTCGGACAAGGTTGCGTCCTTTTCCGCCCCTTCGGGCAGATGCATGCGGATCGAGATTTCGTTGGGCTTGCCGAATTGCTGGATCGTCGGCTCGCCATAACCGAGCGCGGCAACCTCCTTGCGCAGCTCGGCGACTGGCGCGGCCGCGGAGTTGACGAAGGTGACGCGGATCATCTGCCCGCCGACGAAATCGACGCCGAGGTTGAGCCCGCGGGTAAACACGAGCGTCAGCGATGCTGCCATCAGCAGCAGGCTGATCGTATAGAACGGCACCCGCCAGCGAAGGAAGCGGATGTTCGTGCTGTCGGGGACGAGCTTGAGCAGTTTCATCTGAAGTCGCCTCGTTACAGCGAGAGGTCGGTGGGGCGCGCGCGTCGAAGCCAACCCGCAACCCACATGCGGGTCAGTGTGACCGCGGTGAACACCGAAGTGGCAATGCCGATGATCAGCACTACTGCGAAGCCCTTGATCGGGCCCGAGCCGAACATGAACATCAGCACCGCGGCGATGATGTTGGTGATGTTGCCATCGAAGATCGCGCTGCGCGCTTCCTTGTAGCCCACCTCCACCGCCTGAACGACGCGGCGACCCCGCGCGCGCTCTTCACGGATGCGCTCGTTGATCAGCACGTTGGCATCGACCGCCGCACCGATGGTCAGCACGAAGCCGGCGATCCCCGGCAGGGTCAGCGTGGTGTTGGCCACTGCCATCACCCCCAGGATCATCAGCGTGTTGAGGATCAGCGCCGAACAGGTGTAGACCCCGAACCGGCCGTAGGTCACCAGCATGAAAGCCATCAGCGCGATCGTGCCGATCATCATGGCGATCATGCCTTTTTTGATCGAATCCGCGCCGAGGTCGGGTCCAACGGTGCGCTCCTCGACCACCTTGAGGTCGACCGGCAGCGCGCCCGAGCGCAGCGCGATCGCCAGCTGGTTGGCGCTGTCGGAGGTGAAGCTGCCCTGGATTTGCGCGCTGCCGCCCAGGATCGGCTCGTTGATATTCGGGGCCGAGAGCACCTTGCCGTCGAGGATGATGGCGAACGGCTTGTTGACGTTCTCGGTGGTCAGCTTGGCGAACTTCGCGCCGCCCTGCTGGTCGAAAGTGATCGAGACGATCGGCTCGTTATTGCGCTGGTCGTTGCTCTGCTGCGCGTTGGTCAGAGAATCCCCCTTGATCCCGCCCAGCCGTTTGACCGCAATGGCCGCCGCGCCGTTCCTGGCGGGATCGGCATAGGGCACGATCTCGCTGCCCGGAGGGGCAATACCCTGCGCGATGTCGGCGGGCGAGGCGGTCAGATCGACCAGCTTGAATTCGAGCTTGGCGGTCTGGCCGAGCAGGTTCTTGAGCGCCTGCGGGTCCTTGAGCCCCGGCACCTGGACCACGATCCGGTCGTCGCCCTGGCGGATGATGGTCGGTTCGCGCGTACCGAGCGCGTCGATCCGCTTGCGCACCACTTCGGTCGCGGTATCCATCGCCTGGGTGACCGCCTGGTCGATCCCGGCATTGGTCGGGGTCATGACGATGCGCGTGCCGTCGATCACCTTGAGGTCCCAGTCGCGCTGGCCGGTCAGCCCCGCGCCCGTGGTCAGCGACTGGAGCTGGTCGCGCGCCGCATCGACCTGCGCCGGGTCCTCGATCATGAAGCTGACCGAGCCGTCCTTGCTCGAGATGTCGCCTACCCGGATGCTCGGCTGCGCCAGCTTGAGCCGCGCGCGCACGCTCTCTTCCATCGAATCGAGCCGTAGCCGGGTGACCTGGGAAGGGTCGGCCTCAAGCAGGATGTGGCTCCCGCCGGCCAGGTCGAGACCCAGATTGACCTTCGGCGCGGGCAGTGCCGCGGGCCAGTGCGCTCCGGCGACCGCGAAAATCGAGGGCAAGGCAGCGAGGCAGCAGGCCAGCGTCAGAGCCCAGAGCCAGATCTGCTTCCAGCGGGGAAAATCGAGCATTGTGTGAGTCTATCCTGTCAGCTGACCGGGGTCAGTCGTTCGCCGGATTGGTGCCCGCAGGCGGGATCACGTCGGCGATGGTCGAGCGCAGCGCCTTGACCCTGACGTTGGGGCCAAGCTCGAGCTCGGCATAATTGTCATCGACCTTGAGCACCTTGCCGATCAGCCCGCCGCCGGTCAGCACCTGATCGCCCTTCTTGATCCCGCCAATCTTGGTCTGGAGGGTTTTCTGGCGCTTCATCTGCGGGCGCAAAATCAGGAACCACAGGATCACGAACATGCCGACGAACGGCAGGAACTGGAGCCACGCGGGCGGCTCGTTTGCGGCACCGGTCGCGGCAGCGGAGAGGACGGTGAGAAGGGTGTTGCTCATGGCGGAAAAGCGCTTTCGTTCGTACAGCCCGCGCGCCGCAGGTCGGGCAACTCAAGGCGCGGCAGGGCCGGAATTGCGCGCGACTAGCAGCTATGCAGTGGCATGGCAACGCGCACCCAAGGCGGCGCACGCTCTGCCGACCCGCGCTTGCCATCGCGCCCGCACCTGCCTATAGGCCCGCTCCCTAAGCCCGCCACTGGCGCAGGCTTGGCCGGTCGGGACGTAGCGCAGCCTGGTAGCGCATCACACTGGGGGTGTGGGGGTCGGAGGTTCGAATCCTCTCGTCCCGACCATTTTAGTCATAAATATCAATAAGCTACATGCACGCACCGGCGCTTGATCCAGAGCCCAGTGTTGCACTGGTGGTGCAAAATATTCGCAACATCGCCGGTCGCTGCACACTTCGCAGGACACAATGCAACCTAATGGGACAGCTATTGAGGCCAACTGCGACAGCTTTGCCCGTCCCCGCATTGTCCAATCCAATCAAACCCGCGGATTTCTGCGCCACCCAGAACCTCCACGACACTAAAAAGGAGTGTGGCGGTCGGATATTCGAGCCATTTGGCAATTTGCTAATGTACCATATGAAAACGCTCTCGGTGCCATTCGAACTTGAACGTCAGTTTGGCTACTCGCCCGAGCCGCCCAAATGGTGGAAGCAAACTTCGAAATAGCGCTGCCAAGGGACTGGGCGGAAAATTTTGCGCCAGCTAATCCTGCATCGCAGAGAACTGTGCCTGCACGAACTGGGCGAATGTGGTCGGCGGGCGGCCAAGCAACCAGGTCAGAACATTGGGATTGCCGACAAAATCGTGCGAACTGTAGCGGCTGCTGATCGCGCGCATAATTCTGGCCTGGTAAGGAAACTGTTCGGCGTCACCGAGGACCTGGCTGAGGAACGTATCGCAATCGATCTTCTCAACCGCGATTGGCTTGCCGGTGACATCAGCGATTATCCGCCCAAGATCATGCGCGGTGTAGCGGCCGGGGGAAACCAACTCGTAGGTTGCCCCAGCGTGATGTACGGAATTTGTCAGCACTGCGGCCACGACTTCTGTGACGTCATCCAGCGCAACCATCGACTGGTAGCGGTCTAGCGACCACGACAGCCGAAACACGCCGTGCTCGAATGCAGGCCGCAGCCGGTGCGCTAGCATGTAGTTGGCCGGCTGGAGGATCGTGAATTCGAGCCCGGACGAGAGCAAATGCTCCTCGATATCGCGCTTGATCTCATGCTGGATTAGGTCTGTGGTGATGGCGTGGAGCACAGACGACATAACGAAATGCTTCACCCCCGCCGCGCGCGCCGCATCCACAGCGGCTAAGCCGATCTCGCGCTCGTAGGGGTGCAGCGTCGGACCGACGTGATAGACGATCTCTACCCCCACCATCGCTGCGGCCAGGCACTGCGGATCGGCAAGATCGCCGACGACGACATCGGCAACCCCAGCGGCGCGCAAAGCCTCCCCCGATTGCGGCGAGCGAACGCAGGCCCGGATCTTCGCTCCGGCGGCAAGCAATCGCGGGATCAGCAGTTTGCCTTGATTGCCGTTAGCGGCGGTTACGAGGATCATGGGCGGGCCTTCCTGACTGAGACGGGCTCGTAGATGCCTGCTTCGGCAACCCGCAAGGTCCCGCCGGACGGCGCCGTCAAGGCAGAGGGTGAAAAGTTACCAGCGCCGTGGGCAAGTTGCGCAAAGACGATGCCGTCAGCGTGCCAGCCCTGCCGTTCCTGATAGACATCGACCAACATGAGCTCGCACGCGGCAACGCCGGGCACCGCGGCCAAGACCTTCTTGCGCTCTGCCAGACGGTCATTGCCCCCCTCACCCTCTCCGGCATCGAGAAACTCGATGTAAAACGGGGTTCGATCCGGCGACGCCAGCAAATCCGCTTGTCCCGGCGTCGGCCGATAGAAAAACGCGTGTGCCGGCAAGGCCAGTGCAGGGGTGCGTGGGAGCAGCGGTGTCCCCTCCTTACTGCGCCGGTTTTCGGCAAACCCTTGCGGATCGCCGACTTCGTAGAGCGCGAGGTAAGCGTAGTTTCCGAGGCCGCTGCCTTGGACCTTGCGGAACCGCTGGGCGGCGATCGCGGTGTCGCAGGCCAAGCAATCATCGAGGTGTTGCTCCTCGTACCAGCGGTTGAGCTCGACCTCTTCACCGGGCACGGCGTTCACCTGGACAACGAAATAGGCATTGGCCATGTCTGCGTTCCTTGTCGGCGATCTGGCACCGGCCTCAGGCAAAATGCAGCCGGCGGTACTTGCCGCGGAAGTAGAGCAGCGGGTCGCGGCGTGGTTCGAATTGCGCGCGCACGACCTCGCCGACGAGCAGGAAATGATCGCCGCCATCATGGATCGCGTGTCGTTTGCACTCGAATGAGCCGAGCGATCCATTGAGCAGTGGCATTCCGGTCTCGCCCGCCTGCCAGGCGGTGGCGGCAAACCGGTCTTCGCCTTTTCCGGCGAAGCGGTTCGATGCCGGTTGCTGGCCGGTTTGGAGCACGTTGACCGCAAAATGGCTCGCTTCGTTCAGCGCGGCTGCTGAACCAGCATTTTTGGCAATCGCGACGAGCAACAGCGGCGGATCGAGTGAGACCGAAGTAAAGCTGTTTGCGGTGAGGCCGATCGGTGTTCCGTCTGGTGCGCGCGAGGTGACGACCGTGATCCCGGTGGCAAAGCAGCCCATCGCATCGCGCAGGGTACGCGCGTCAGACCCGGCGCGGAATTCGCTGGCATCACGGGGTTGCTTGCGTTCGAGGAAATCGAGCAGGCGCCCCAGCAAGGCCTCGGTCCGATCAGTGACCAGCAGCAGGTCGGCGTCATCGACCTCGACCACTTCTGCATTGGGCAATGCGGCATCGAATTCGGCCGTCCCAGGCGAATGTCGAACCCACGAGATACCGCCGCGCAGCACCATGGTCGGCAGATTCAAGCCCGGGGCGGCACCGAAAACAGTATCGCCAACCGCATCGAGGTCCATCGCTCCGATCACGCGGGGATCCCACGTGGGGCGGTTCTTGGACAGGTTTTCGCTGATCTGTTTGGCGGCCTCAGGAGCACTGCGGATCGGCATATCGACCAGCACCAACCCTGCCGCCAGATTGGCGGCATCCGATGACAGCGCCTGCGCCGCGATCCAACCGCCAACGGTTGCCGCCACGACCACCGGGCGAGAATTCAGCTGAGACAAGACCGCGCGCAGGTCCTCGGCATAGGCTTCGATGTCATAGCGACCATCGGCCGGCCATTCACTGGCCCCGTGGCCGCGCAAGTCGAGACTGACTACCCGGCGGCCACCCTGAACCAAGGCTTCGGCGACCGTTGACCACACCGCACGCGTCTGGCCCGCACCGTGGATCAGCAGGATCATCGGGTCGTTCTCGTCACCTGCGACTTCGGCCTGAAGCCGGACGCCGCCGAAGCCTTTGAATGACGTGATCGACATCTGACTGTCTCCTCGGCCCACGCAAATCTCAGGTTGATGGCGGCGGGGTCACCACGATGATCGCGGCAGGCAAACCGCTGTCATTTTCGACAGCCCGTGCTTCGCCGGCGGGAATGAAGATGCTGTCCCACTGCTCAAGCCGATGGCGCAGCCCGTCTGCTTGCACTACGGTTAGCGCGCCCTGCGTCACGACGTAGATCTTGCCGATCGGCCCGGCCTCCATCGGCACCACCACGCCGGGCGGAAAATCCGAATAGCCCACCCAGGCTATGTCTGCTGAGCTTGCAGCATCGCCCTGGAGCCGCCGGGCGGTGACACCCTCGTGATTGGGCGGATAGTAGAACGGCGCGTCCGCAAATTTCACAACGTTCATGGCATGTCCTCAAGGTTAGTGAGCCGCCACAACCGTCGGGCGGTGATCAGCGGCAAGACGATCGATTTCGGCGAACAGCGCCGCGAATCCGTGGAGGGCAAATTCGATCACGGCGGGATCGTGGAAGCGTCCATCGACGATTTTTGCTCCAACCTGGCCCACCACGATCTCGGGCGTGTTCAGCGGCCGGGCGAGCGCAGAGATCACTGTCTCGCGGATCTGGTATTGCGCGCGCACCCCGCCGGTGACGGCGGGTGACGAGGTGACTATCAGCACCGGCTTGTCGCGGAGCGGCGAGCCGTTGTGCGGGCGCGATGCCCAATCGAGCGCATTCTTCAGCACCCCGGGAATGCCATGATTGTATTCTGATGACACAATCACCAGACCATCGGCTTTCGCAATCTGATCGCGCAAATGCCGGACTGCTTGCGGCAGCGGCTCGACGTAGAGATCCTGGTTGAAGTGCGGCACGCTGCCGATGTCAGCATAGGCGAAGGTCGCCTGTGAAGCCGTGGCCCCCGCTAGCGCGTCCAGAATTGCTGACGAAAAAGAGTTCGCCCGCAGGCTCCCGCATATTCCGAGCAGGCGATAGGATGAAGACAAGGTTTGATATCCTTTCAAGTTCGGCTTCAAGCCCGACGAGCGACGGTATTGGTCAGGATACCGATGCGATCGATCTCGATCTCGCAGACATCACCCGGCTTCATGAACACCGGCGGCGTGCGGGCATAGCCAACGCCCGAGGGGGTGCCGGTGGCGATCACGTCACCCGGCTCCAGCGTCATGCCTTCGGACAGGATCGCGATCAGGGTGCCGACATCGAAAATCATGTCGGCGGTGTCGCTATCCTGCATGATCTCGCCGTTGAGTCGCGACACTAATCGCAGGCCTGATGCCCCAGCGGGAAGCTCGTCGGGCGTGACCAGTTCCGGTCCAAAACCGCCGGTGGCATCAAAGTTCTTGCCCATCGTCCACTGGGTCGACTTGCGCTGATAATTGCGCACCGATCCGTCGTTGAAGCAGCTGTAACCGGCAACGTAGTCGAGCGCATCGCTCGCGCTGACATTGGTCGCGGTCTTGCCGATAACCACGGCCACCTCGGCCTCGTAGTCGAGCTGGTCGGAGCATTCAGGATAAATCATCGCCCCGCCCGGGGCCAGCAGCGAGGTCGGCCCGCGCATGAACACCGCCGGATAGTCGGGAATTGGATTGCCGCCCTCGATCGCATGGGCGCGGTAGTTGAGGCCGATGCAGATGATCTTGCCCGGGCGCGGCACGGGGCACAGTAGCTCGACATCGCTGCTCGCCACTTTAGCGCCGCTCGCGAAGGCAGCACTGTTTACGGCCAATTCGACGGCCGAAGGCACATCCGGATAAACCGTGATGGTTTCGCCGCTGCGCACACCGTGCTGGACAATCCCGTTGTGGCAAAAAGTTACGATACGCATATCTGGTCTCCCGGTCGCTCAGGCAGTGGTCTTGGCAAAAAGGTCTTGGTGCAGTTTGCGAAGCTCGGCCTTCTGGACCTTGCCCATCGCGTTGCGCGGCAGTTCGTCGACGATGATCGAAGTCTTGGGTCGCTTGAACGCGGCAAGCTCGGTCCCGACCACCGCCGCGATGTCTTCCGGCGTGATACTCGATCCGGGCGTGCGCGCGACGACCGCCACCACGCCTTCGCCAAAATCGGGATGCGGCACACCGATCACGGCGCTTTCCTCGACCCCTTCGATTGCGTCGATGACCATTTCGACTTCCTTGGGATAGACGTTATAGCCGCCCGAGATGATCAGGTCCTTGGCCCGGCCGACGATCCGGATGTAACCAGCCTCGTCCTTGGTCGCGATGTCGCCGCTGATGAACCAGCCATCGGAAGTATGGTCCTCGGCAGTCTTTTCCGGATTGCGCCAGTAGCCCGAGAACAGGTTCGGACCCTTCATCTCGATCACACCGGGTTCGCCAGTCGCGGCCTCTTTCCCGCCATCGGCAACGATCCGCACCGAAATACCAGGAAGCGCCGGTCCTACGCTGCCGGCGACGCGCGACCCGTCGTATGGGTTCGAGGTGACCATCAGCGCCTCGGTCATGCCGTAGCGCTCAAGGATTGTGTGACCGGTGCGTTCGGCGAACTCCTCGAAAGTGGTGTCGAGCAGCGGCGCGGAGCCGCTGATGAAGAGCCGGATCTTGGTGCACAATGCCTTATCGAAGCCCGGCTCGCTCAGCAGCCGGGTGTAGAAGGTGGGCACCCCCATGAACACCGTGGCGCGGGGAATATCGCGCAGCACAGCGGCGTTGTCGAACCGGTCATGGAACAGGATCGGCGAAGCGCCCAGCAACGCAAGGTGGAGCGCGACGAACAGCCCGTGCGCATGGAAAATCGGCAAGGCATGGAGCAGCACGTCGTCGTTCTGCCAATGCCACGCTTCCGCAAGAACCTGGACGTTCGAGGACAAGTTGCCGTGCGTCAGAACCGCCCCCTTGGAGCGGCCAGTGGTGCCGGAGGTGTAGAGGATCGCGGCGGGGTCTTGTGCCGTTGCAGAAACCGTCGCAAGCGCATCGGCCACACCGGCCCACGGGGCCGCAGCAAGGTCGCCCGACAGGATTACCCGGCTACCGCCAAAGGCCACCGTCTCGCCCGGCAGATCTGCACTTGCCACCAGCAAGCTCGGCTCGGCATCGCTCAGGAAATAGGTGAGCTCGCTTTCCTGGTAAGTAGTGTTGAGCGGAATGAATACCGCCCCGGCGCGCAGGCAGGCAAGGTAGAGAATGACCGCAGCAGGCGACTTGTGCGCCTGGACCACGACCCGGTCGCCGATGTTTACGCCAAGCGAGCGGAGCCAGGCCGCTGCTTTGCCAGTCTGGTCAAGCATCCCGCCATAGGCCAGCAACGGTGCGCCATCGACGATCAGGAACGAGCGTTCCGGATGAGCCGCAGCTGAAGCCTCGAACAGTGCAAAGACGCTGTCGTTGATGGATGATGAATTGGCGTAAGCCATTGATGCGCCCTTCCCTCTCAAAACTGAATGGTCAGGCGGCTTGCCTGAATTGGGGTCACGAAATCGCGGACGAAAGCCTTGTGGGCAGGA
Organism: Novosphingobium sp.; assembly: GCA_035543295.1. Classification (GTDB taxonomy): domain Bacteria; phylum Pseudomonadota; class Alphaproteobacteria; order Sphingomonadales; family Sphingomonadaceae; genus Novosphingobium. Next base: position 114,405 of record DASZZS010000016.1, on the reverse strand, counting down.
TCGGCTTGGTATTCGACCCAACGTTCCTTGTCAGTGAACGTCGCAACCAGTGCATGGTCGCCATTGCCCTCGCGGAAAGCCAGATCGGGCCCGTGCCGGATCGTCACAATGTCGCTGCGAAGCGCCGCTAGCCTGTCGAGTGCTTGGCCGAACGCAACCAACTGTGCGTCGGTCACGCAAGGAATCCAGGTGAAGATAACGATGTGCGTGACCATCTCTGGCTCCTATCCCGCTTGATTGACCATGGCGGGTTCGCGCGCGGGCAAGGCCATGACTCTCTGCGCCGCCGCGACCAAGTCACCAGCCCCGGCAATCGGCGATGAGCCGAACACGTAGAGATCAGGCCGCACCAGTATGGCATCAACGCCCAGCCGGTCGAACCAGTCGTTGTAAGTGCCATCGAGGTCGGTCGTATCTCCGTCTGGTCCAAAGTCCGCGACGGCTGCGTCGATCTGTCCAAGAAAATCCCGGGTTGCCCGGTCGAGCGACACTCTGCCGGTTGCGCCACGGAGCAGCAGTTGCCAGCCCTTGCCGACCACATCGTCAAACAAGCCCTCCTCAATGCCACGCCGGACTCGACCCTGAACTGAAAGATATCCCGAACCAGAATCTTCGTGCCGGTAGCCGCCTGCATATCCGAGCCGGGGTTCCGGCGGCGGCTTGAGTCCTAGCGCCGGGTCCTTCATCGCTGCCTTCATTCGGGCATCACGATCGGCAACCTCAGCTGGATCGATCATGCAGATAATGCGGCCAATATCGACGGCTTGGCGGATTATCTCGACAACATGCTCGCGGCGTTCCGGACCGTACGACTCGAGCAGGTCCTCACTCGCCCCCTCGCCAAGCACCGCGCCCAGCCGCCAAGCCAGCGCCAGGCCATCGCGCATGCCAGCGCAAAGCCCTTGCGCTAGAAACGGCGGCATGAGGTGCGCCGCATCGCCCGCCAGCATCACCCGGCCTTGCTTCCACTGATCGACCCACGAGCCGCGGAAGGTGTAGACCGTATGCCGCTCAAGCGTGGCGTTCTCCGGAGTTATGTCCCACCGGACCAAAAGTTCCCACGCCGCTTCGGCAGTGTTTAGCTGATCGATCGTCTCGCCTGGCAGACGCATGAATTCCCAGCGCCGACGCCCCGGCCCGCTGCCCACCAGCGTCGTCGGACGCTCCGGGTTGAGGTATTGCATTACGTAGGGCTTCCACTCCCGCTGCTCGTGCGGGATCACGTCGACGACTAACCAGTCATAGGCGAAGCCCAGGTCGATGTAGTTCAGGCCAAGCAAGTCACGCACTGTGCTGCGCGCGCCGTCTGCGCCGATTACGTAGCTAGCCTCGGCCCGGAATCGCGCTGCGGGATTATCGGGCTCGATAAAGTCGAGTGTGACGTGGTCATCGTGCTGCTCTAGCGAGGCCAACTCACGATCGTAGTGCACCGTGACGTTTGGTGATGCCTGCAGCTGGCGCAGCAGCACCCGTTCGAAGTCCGGTTGGTAGAATTGGTTTACCTGCGCCCACCCGGACGCGCCGGGGCGGTTCCAGTCGATCTGGAGCAGGGTTTCAAACTCCGTATCCTTGAACTGGTAGGTCATGTCCGGACCGATCACCGGCTCAAGCAGAGGTGTCAGCTCGTCGATCAGACCCAGGCCCTGCAACTGGCGGATGCACTCATGATCGACTCCGCAGGCCCTCGGGCGCGGATAGAGTGTCCCCCAACGTTCATACAGATCGACAGTCAGGCCGCGCTGCGCGAGCTGCAGCGCAGTAAACATGCCGACCGGGCCAGCGCCCACGATTACGACGTCCTTCATCACACTTCACTTTCAAATGCCGCGATGACGCTTGGCCCGGACGCAAGGGCACACCTCGCCGGGGCGAGAAGCCGCAATCGTCATCCAAATTTCAGCGCCGACAGCGCGGCCGGAATCTACTTGGCGGTCGCAGCCCGGATCGCCTTGAGGAACTCAATCTTTCCGTCCGCGCAATGCTCGCTCAGCACGTTGGTCTTCATGTCCGGCTGATGCTCGCGGTTGGGTTCGGGAACATAGGGATTGCCGGTCCAGCCCTGCAGACGGCAGACGCGCCGCTTGATCCGCCAGCCATTGGCGGTGCGCACCAGCTGATCGTCATACCAGCCGGTGCCAAGCCAGTTGGGCCCGCCTTCGGCATCGTCGCGGACCAGCAGCCAGTTGCCATAGCTGAAGGCAGCGGCGGTATCGCCATCGACGTGGACAATGTGGCCCATCATTGTGTGCTGATGGCTGTCGAGCGTCTTGTGGAACATCTCGAACGAGGCTTTGAACTCGTCGAGACCCTTCCAGCCCGCCCCGGCCGGACCGAACACCGCTTCGACATCTTCGGTGAAGATCAGGTCGAATAAGTCCCATGCGCGCGCGTCCAGCGCGAACCCGTACAGGTTCATGATGTTGATGATTTCGACTTTGTCGTTTTCGGCCATGCGCTTTTACCTTCTCGTCCATAACAGCGGGCTGCGGGGATCCTACTGGCGCCCGCAGCCCGACGCTTAGAAGCTGTACTTCACCGAAAGCTCGAAGGTCCTTGGTTCACCCGGTAGTTCCTGTGGATAATTGACAGCATCAAAGCCTAACACACCAGCGACATATTGATGATTGAACAGGTTGCGGACATAGCCACTGAGCTGCCACTGGTTCCAAGTGTAGCTGGCGTTTAGATTTGTGACCGCGTATCCCGGCGTACGATACAGCGCCAAGACCTGCGTAGTTGTCACGCCCGCGGGCACCCCCGGTCTGCCGGGGTAAGCCGTTCCCGCAGGGACACCCTGGTAATCGTTCGTGTAGCTCGAGCTATAGCTCTCTTCCGCAGTGAACTTGAAATTCCCGGGTCCGACATCCTGGGTGAACGTGACCGATCCATTGAGCGAATGTCGAGGAGAACGCACGAGCGGAACGCCGGTTAGATCCACCTGCGGAGCCGGCAGAGGCGGCAGAATGTAGTGTGTAATTTTCGAGTCGACGTAAGTGTACTGTAGCCCGAGACGCCAGTTGCCCGAGAGCACCGCCACGGCGTCAAGATCGATTCCACGACCACGAGCCTTACCGGCGTTTGTGGTAAGCTGGGTTAGCACCCCGTTGAGAATCGTGAACCGATTAAGTTGGAGATCGCCGTACTCGTTGTCGAAGAGGGCAACGTTCAGCTGAAGATGACGATCGAGCAGTTGGGACTTGAGTCCGACCTCGAAAGCATCGACATTCTGCGGGCCAAAAGGAAGGAGACCGGCGCCGCCCCCGTTGAAACCACCCGGAGAGTTACCGCGCGAGTAGCTCCCGTAGGCGATGGCGTCGGGCGCGATCTTGTAACTAAGGTTGGCGCTGCCTGTTGTCGCGGAAAATCCAACCTTGCGGCGGGTGAACGGTGTCGACGGAATTAGAGCCCCTGCCACAGTACCGAAGAAACTAAACGTCTCTCCAGAAAGTTCATCACGAGATTGCCGCAGTCCAACTGTCAGATTGAGCTTGTCAGTGATGTCATACCCCAATTGACCAAATGCTGCATAGGCATCGACTGTGTTATAGGCAGGAGAATAGCTAAATTTGCGGCCAAGGAGATCGAACAGGACCGATCCTGGACCAAATGTGTTGCTTGGATGAGCGAGATCAAGCTTTTTTCCGCCCGACGTCTGCGTCACGGATCGGAGGTAATACAGGCCCAAGAGATAACTGAGGCGTCCCACCTTATTGGAAAGCCGGAGTTCTTGCGACCAACGATCCTCGTCTATTCTATTGTCACCCCTTGCGAGATTTAACCGCGTGAGATCGATAGAGGTGCTGATGTATTGATTGCTGTGCTGGTAGTCAGTCAACGAGGCAAGTTCACCCATCGGGGTCTGAAAGCGCAAGTCAAGCGTTGCTTGCTCACCCCGCGTCTTCCCGATCTGGGGTAAGACATACTGAGCGTCCCACACGTTCTCTCCAAACTGGAGCGCAGTTTGCACGGCCGGATTGCGAGGGTTGCCGAGAATCACGCCCTGGCCGAGCGGCGCGGGATTGCGTCCGGTATGGACCTGACCCAGTGGCAGATTGTCGCGCAGGATCGTGCCCGTCAGGCGCGCTGTTACGAACTCGCTTGGCTCCCACCGTATCCTTACACGGCCGATCTTGCGGTCGTAGCTGTTACCACGATTGCCTGTGACGGAATCGTACGTGTACCCATCACGCTTCTCCCGCGCGCCAAAGAAACGGACTGACAGTGTGTCAGAGAGCGGGACCGAAACCGCGCCCCGGACGTGCCAGAGGTCCTCTCCGTGAACCGAACTGCCGCCATAACCCGCGTCGATATAGCCGGAGAACGTCTTGTCTGGGTCATTGGAAACGATGTTGATCGCACCCGTGAACGAGGAGCGGCCGTAAAGCGTGCTCTGCGGCCCCTTGGCGACCTCGATACGCCCGCTGTCGACCCTGTTGGCGAGCACTACGAGCGCCGGCGCGACAAAGGCGCCGTCCTGGAAAACGCCGACCGTGGAATTCGTGTTACTCCCAGCGACTGTGCGATTGCCATATCCGCGGATACCAACGGTCGGGATCGGACCAAATGTCTTGAAGGTTACCCCAGAGACCATGGACTGGATGTCGGCGAGCGAGTTCATCTGGGCGACTTGATCGCCCGTCACTGCCGAGACGCTGGCTGGAATGTCCTGCAGCCGCTCGGTGACTCGGCGTGCCGTGACGATGATATCGGTGAGCTGACCATCGTTTGCCGGCACTTCAGCGGCGTCGGCAGGCGGTGCTGCCTGCTCGCCCGCAGCAGCGTGCGCCACACCGGGAAGGGCAATCGCGAGCGCCAGTGCCAGAGCTGTGCAGGCCTGCCCATGCATTAGGCGAAGTTTGCGCGACGACCATGCAGAACCGGTTTCAATTGCAGACATTAACCCTCTCCTGTGTTTTCAAATTCTCTCGAAACGGAGAACCAAAGCGATGATTTGCATTACCTGATTAGTGCGGGGAACCGGTTCCAAACCGCGGCGTCGCAGCAGCAACAGCGCCGCGCGTGCCGGGGGCTTCACCTGTCCCATTCCGTTTTCCCTCTTGCCGGGGAATTCGTTCGATCGTGTCGCGATCCTTGCCCGATCCGCTGGGCTGGCAAAGGCCAGTCCGGCGGAGTGGGGTCGCCCAACTCGACACCTCAACAAAAATGAGAGATATCGCATTATGAGAGGTTCGTCAATAATTGACAGGCACGCCGGCATAAAAAATATAATGCCATTACAGATTTTTCCGCAGGCCCGACTATCCTCTGTGGACCACCCCCGGCTGGCTTGACTCTCTATGAGCATCGCCATAGTTCGAAAATGACGGCAATCTCATTATGAGTCGCACGTCAGCATCGGCTGCACGAAGCACTGTTGCATCGCGCGCGCCGTCAATGAAGATGCGTCCCGATGACCAAAGGAAAATCGAGCCCGACCCCGCGCGAGGCGAAGCGAGCCCGGACTCGCGCCCGGCTTACCGAGGCCGCGCTGCGGCTGATGGCCGAGCGCGGGATCAACGGTACCTCGGTCAGCGAGATCGCTGCCGAGGCCGAGCTCGCCAACGGGACGTTCTACCTCTATTTCAAGGACAAGTCCGAAATCGTCGCCGCCGTTTGCCAAGCGGTGACCCTGGCGATGCACAACGATATGAGCAGCGTCCGCCTGTCGCTCGACGATGGCGCGGCACGCGTCGCCTTCGGCACTCAGCAATTCATCGAGATCGCAGCAAACGAGCCCAACTGGGGGCGGCTGCTGATGTGGGCGTTCTCCGAATTCGAGGCAATCAAGGATGATGTCTCGCGTTACATGCGGCTCGATGTGGCACTCGGGGCCGAGCAGGGCTGCTTCACCGAACCGGTCGACGAGTTCACCATCGATGCGCTGCTCGCCATCCTGCGCGCAGGTGTACGCTCGCGCCTTGACGGGGCAGGCATAGCCGCATCCGCCCGCGCTGCCGAATACCACCTGCGGATCTTGGGTATCGAAGCCGCCGAAGCCCATCGCATCCGGTTGGCCACCGATAAGGCAGTTGAGCGCGCGGCGACCAACGGTTCTCGGGTGGGATCAAAGGCTTAATCCAGCACCAGCGCGCCGGGAAACTGCGGAGTTCGCTTCGCCATGAACGCTGCATGGCCCTCCGCAAAATCCGCGCCTTGCATTGCGGCGACGAACCAGCCGATGCTCTCATCGTCCTCAACCGGTGTTTCGCCATGGCCTTGGCTCCGCAACATTCGTTTGCTGTGGTGCAAGGTAAAAAGCGAACCGCCGCAGATCGCCTGCAATATCCGGTCTAGCTCCGCGTCGAACTGTACGGGGGCGGCCAGTTGTTCAACCAACCCGATCGCCCGGGCTTCTGCGGAGTCGATTGTTGCAGCGGTGAACAGCATCCGGCGCGCATGTCCCTGCCCGATTGCGGCGACCAACCGGTGGAGATCGCTCCGCAGATACAGCGCGCCGAGCTTCGCAGGCGTTATCGCAAAGCGCGCATCGGCTGCGGCGACGCGAAAGTCTGCGGCGAGCGCCAGTGCGACCGAAGCCCCGAAGCAACTCCCTTCGATTGCTGCAATCACCGGTTTTGTTGCGCGCTCGACCGCCAGCATCGCGTCGACCATCGCCTGGCCATAGGCCCGGCATTTCGCGGCATCGCTGCGGATCAGGCCAAATTCGGCGATGTCATTGCCCGCGCCGAAATGCCCACCGGCGCCGCGCAAGACAATGGCAGCAACCCGCTCGTCCGCCTCTGCCGTTGCGATCAGGCCCGGCAGCGCATGCCAGGTCGCTTGCAGCATAGCATTTCGCGCGCTCCGGCGATCGAACAGGATCGTCGCGACGCCTTGATCGACCGTTAGCGATGCCCCGCCGCTGTCCGGCATCATGCAGCCACCCGCACCGGCCGAACTCGCCACAGCAGCAACAGCGCGATGAACGGCAAGACAGGTAGCAGCATCAAGCCGAGGTCATAGGACCCGGTGCGGTCAAATATGGTTGCCATCGCCATCGGCCCGATCATCGCGCCCACCAGCGTAATGCCAAAACACATGCCGAAAATGCGGGCATAGGCCGATCGGCCAAATCGGCGGGCGACGACATAGCCCATCACGTCCACTTCGGCGCCCTGCACCGCGCCGAGCAGAAAGCTTGCCGGAAGCGCCCATTGCAGGCCATCGAGCAAGAGGACGAAGCCAATCGCTTGCCCCACAAAAAACACGCTCGCCACGCGCATCACCGAGTAGCGATCGAGCAAAATGCCGGTCACCAGCCGACCGAACAGCGATCCGGCGGCACCAGCGGTCAAAACGGCAGGGATCAGTCCCGGCGATGCGCCGCGGTCCGAGAGCATGGCCGGCAAGTGGAAATTGCAACCGACTACGCCGAATATGATCAGGGTGAAGGCGCTGGTGTATAGCCAGAAATCCCTTGTTCCAAGTGCGGCGCCGAGTGAGTGATCGGCACCTGCGCCGCCTACCATCGCTTGGGGCTGGTCGATCTTGGTGGCACCGCCTGGGTCATCCCGGACTAGCAAAACAACGTTCGCCAAGCCAACAACCAGCGCGATCGCGCCCACAGTAACGAAGGCGGTCCGCCAGTCGGCAGTGCGGATGGTTTGGTCGATCAAAAACGAGAAGATCATGACGCCAACCGCGAGGCCGGTCGAGGTTATCGCCAGCGCAAAGCCCAGCCGCTGGTCAAACCAGCGCTGCGCCAGCGACATGAAGGCTGGATAGCTCGCCAGATTGCCCGCCGCTACCGCGAGCATGACCAGCGCGATCAGCTGTGCGTAACCGTTGGCCAACGACAGTGCGGCATAGCTGGCACAGCCCAGCACTGCGCCGATGGCGATGATCCGTCGCGGGCCGAAGCGATCGACCAGATAGCCGGCAATCGGCAGGATGATGATGTTGGCCAGCGATGCCATGGCGACAACGCTGGAGAATGTAGTGCGCGACCAGCCGAACTCGGCTGTCATCGACTTGAGAAACAGTCCCAACGGCTGCATCAGAATGGCCGGCGTGGACAGCGCCATGCCGATGAAACAGCCGAGCAAAACGAGCCAACGCCTCAAGCCAATTCTCCCCGGGCGTTACCCTGCGCCGAATTCACCGGCGATCAAGTCTTCCGGCAAAGTTCGCCGACCAGTCCTTCATCAACTGGAATTCGGGTTTGTCGGCAAGCTCCTGGCGGGTGTTGGCTTCAATCTGCTCATTCGTGGCGGTGATATCCCAAGTGCTGGCATAGGGCTGGGCCACGTGGAACGGCGTATCGACGTAGGTCTCTACCCCGTTGCCTTCGGGGTCGTTGAAATAGAGCGACCAGGCGTTGCCATGATCGATGTACAGGATGTCGGTAATCCCTGCGTCGAGCAAGTTGGCATGGATGATCCGCTGGTCGTCGAGGCTGCCGGTGCGGAAGGCGAGGTGATCGACCATAACGAAATCGTGATCGCCCGTCATCGCCCCGCCGACCATGGCGATCTGGTGGTGTGCGCTGGGGTCCTGGCTCAGAAAGACTAGTTCCTGTTCCTGCTCGGGGACCGGGCCATAATTGGTCACCTCAAAGCCGAGCACGTCGCAGTAAAAATCGCGCAGCGCAGGCAGGTCGCGCGCAGCCAACGTGCTGTGGCCGGTTGCGAGCCGAGGGCGGGCGCGCTTGTCGTTGTTTTCAGTTACGCGGGGTTCAGCGGTTGTCGCCATGATCGTCGTCCTCAGTTCTTGGCCGGGATCACCGGCACCAGGATGTGGCTGTCGTATTGACCGCCGGTATGGATGATGTGCCTGCCCGCGTTGCGGGTCTCCGGGTGCAACGCGATGATCACACCGGGATCTTGCTGCGGCGGGAACGGGTCCTTGCCCATCACGATCACGCGCATCTGTTCGCCAGCCCGGAACAGAGTGCTGGATGGCCAGATCTCGATCTCAACCGGAACGATCTCGCCCGGCGCAAGCCGCTGTTCACTGGTGTGCGGATGGTACGGCTGCCACGGCTTGCTTTTCGCTTCATCGAGTTCGCGGTGCGACACCCGCAGCCAGCCATGTGCTGCATGGCCGAACTTGAACCGGGTGATGTAGTAGAAGTTGACCAGCTCACCCGCCGTGTCGAGCTTCTGGACCGCAGCGAATAGGTCCATGTCGTCCGGGCCTTCGGCCTCGACCCACAGCTTCAGCTTGAAATAGCCGGTCAGCTCGGTGTCTTCGGTGAAGGTATGCGCGAAAGTCGCCACCGGTTCCCCGGCAGTCGCGTCATAAGCCACTGACGAAGCTTCGGGAACTGGCCCTGCGTCGAGCGACTTGTTCGCCGCATCGAGATAGAACGGCGTGTATTCGGTCCGCGCGAGCGGCCACTCCTGCTCGGTCCGCTCCTCACCCACGTCGATGCCTTCGCGTACCTCCAGCCGGACTTTGGGCCAGCTATCGACCTCGTTCTCGATGCCCTTGAGGAACCGGTCGAAGAACGCAATCTGTCGCCGCGTGCTCTCCGACGTGTACATGTGCGCCCACTTGTTGCGGCCATGCACATCGAGCCACTTCTGATCTGTCCCGAGCCGATTGAATGCAGACAACGAACCACGGGTGTGGATCGCGTGGTCGCTCCAGCACGAGATCACATAAGTCGGCACATCGATGTTCTCGACCGCCGGGACCTTGCTTTGCCAATGCTCGTCGAAGAACGGGTGCAGTTCCATCGCCTTCACCCAATCCTCGGCGCGATTGTGCGAACTGCGCACCGTATTGTTCCAGAATCCGACAAAGCCCTTGTTGGGTATCCCGCCGTGCGCCACGACCTCGCGGTAAAGATCGCTCATCCCGTCATAAGGCATCAGCGCGGCCAGATGCGGCGGCCGGGTCGCTCCGGCGAACCATTGCACGATCCCGAAATAGGATGCCCCGCCCATCCCGACTTTGCCGTTCGACCATGGCTGCGCGGCGATCCATTCGATCGTGTCGTGGATGTCGAGCCCCTCTTGCGGGGACCAGACCGTGACATCGCCTTCGGAGTGGTTGATCCCGCGCGGATCGGGCACGACAATGGCATAGCCAAGCGGGCACCAGGTCATGGGATCCTGGGCTTCGATCGGCGCATACTTTGAGACCACGGCGTTTTGCGTGAACATCAGCCGGACTGGTTCCGGCCAGCGGTAGTGCTTGCTGTAGGCACTCCACAGTACGATCGCTGGCAGCGGCCCCTCGACCCCGGCCGGGCGATAGACATCGGCGTAAATCTTGACACCATCGCGCAGTCCGATCTCGACATCGTAATCGATGGTCAGGCCGTCGACCGTCTCGCTGCGAGGGTTGAAGCCGGGATAGTCCCGTCCCGCCGGATCGAGCCCCGGCAGCATAACTGCTTCATCGATGCCCATGATCAGAGAGCCCATGGTCAGGCCGCCTTCTTCGGGGCCGGAGCGAAGCGATCGAGCGTGGTGATGCCCGCAAAATTATGCGGCTGCATGCCTGCAATCAGCCGACCCCAATTCTCCGACAGCGCTTCCAGATTGAGCGCGCCGTGCAGCGTAATCACGCGCGCATCGCGCCAGGCGCGCTGGATCGGATCGAAGCTCATGATCGCGGTCGCGCCCGAATTGCGCTGTAGGAGTTCGATCGCTTCGGCGCACCATTTCGCGGCATAGGCCGTTTCGGCAAGGACGCGCGCGCTGAACTTCTGCATGTAATCCGGGTCTGCCGGTGTGCCGGCCGCGTTGAGCTCGCCCAAACGGTCGGTCTCGGCTGCGTTGGCCTGGCACATCAGCTTGGCCGATTGGATTTTGGAATGCACCTCTGCCAACATCAGATGGGTAAGCGCCGCTTCGCGCTGATTGGTGTAAGTGGTGCCGCGGATGGGCCGACCTTCGCTCCGCTCCAGAAACCGAGCGAGCGCGCCTTCTGCAATGCCAATCGACATCCCGGCCATCAGGCTGAACGCCCAACCCAGCGAAGGGGCCTTCCACAGCGAGCCTTTGAGGCCGCTCTCGATGGTAGCGCTGGTGATATCGCGGAAGTCGATACAGCGGTATTCGGGGACGAACAGTTCATCGCCCTTGAGCGTTACCGATACACTGCCCGTGGCGCACATGCCGGCCACATCCCAATCGTCGAGGAATGTGAGCTGGTCCTTGGCCACCTGCACCCCGAGCAGGAAGGTGCCCTCCCCCTCATCTGCAATGCAGCCCAGGTTGGTGTAAGGTGCCCACAGCGAATCGCTGGCAAAGGTCCACGGTCCGCCAGAGATGATCCAGCCGCCATCGGTGCGCCTTGCACGGCCGCGCGAGGCGGGGAAGTGGCTCGAGCCCGCGACGCGCGAGCCGACCCAATTGTGCCCATAGACCTCTTCGATCACTCGCGGGCCGGAGCCTGCCGGAATCCAATTGGTTGAAGCTGCGACCCACACGGTCCAGCCGGCCGAGCCGTCCCACTTGGCGACTTCGGAAACCACCTCGAGCTGCTGGCGGACCGACAGCTCGTCGCCGCCGTACTCGGCCGGACTGCCGATGTTGAACACGCCCGCCGCATCGAGATCGGCAATGGTTTCGTCCGAATGCCGTCCAGTCTTCTCGGCTGCAGGCGCACGCTTGCGCAGCTCGGGCCCGAGCGCACGGACGTTGTCGAGGATTGTGGCAAGCCGTTCCGACTTATCGAGAATTGCAGTCATTGCCTTGATCTCCAGGTTTGAAGTTCACGATTAGGGGTGCAGCGGCACGATTGGCAGCTGGATGAAGCAGGGGTGGTCGGGGCCGGTGTAAACCGTGTTGGACGCCCCGGTGTGGTAGCTCGCATCATAGGCACGGGTTGGCGCACCATCGGGGGCATAGGGTTGAATATCGACCCGCAGGCGGCAGCCCTTGCGGATCATCGCGGTGGCTGGATTGAGCCCCAGTTCGATTTCCACGATCTCGCCATCGGCGAACGAGGCATAGTCGGCCTCGGCATGAGTGTGAACTGGCCAGTATGCGGTCGAACGCGCTTCATCGATCTTGCGATGCGAAACCTTGAGCAGACCGTGCCCAACCGGCGCGGCAAAGATCGGATGCGCCGGATGGATTGGGGCGTCGTAGCGGATTTCCCGGCCCTGCTCGTCGAGCACCCGCACCGAGACGAAGACGTCCATGTCTGCCGCGCTCGAGGAAACCCACAGCCCAGCCTTCATGTAGCCGATAACTGCCATGTCTTCGGCCATCGGTTCACTGACAAACGAGACGCCTGTAGTCCAGCGCGGCGGACCGCCGACCGGCCCCATCGGCGAAAGCATCGGCTGGCCAAGTTCAACTTCGGCGGAATAGCTCGCGTTGTTTGCGGTGGCAGGCGCTTGGTCAGTAATCCGCATCAAATCGGTGCGGGGACCGTTGCCTTGCCAGTCAGACGGCGACGCATCGAGATACCAGCGCCGGTACACCGTCCGCGCGATCGGCCATTCCTGCTCTTCGAGCAAACGATATCCACCGTCACCGGTGCGAAGCTGGACCCGGACCGGAGCTTCTTCGGTAACGCCGTTGTCGATGCCTTTCAGCCAATGATCGAACCAGCGCTCGTGGTCGGCGATGCTTGCGTCGCTGTAGCAGCCCGGAAACCAGGCATCGATGAAATCGAACCGCTTTGCCTTGGCGGCAGTCGAATGAATATAGGTCTCGCTGCTGCCGAGCTGATGGATCACCGCCCCGGCCTGCGGTCCAACAACCCAGACCGGCGCAGTGGCCTTCCCGATTTCGGGGCGCATGAAAATCGAGCCCTCGGGGCCATAAGCGGCGGGATCGTTGAACGGAGTCGCCAGAACGCGGGCCATCCAGTCGGTTTCGCGCCGGTCACCGCAAGAGTTGCCCGCTGTCCACGCCCTATGCCACCAAGTCCAGAACCCCTCGCCAAAAATGCCGCCGCCGCAGAGGGCTTCATTGTAGATATCGGCGTCAGTCCCCTGCGCGACCATGGCCTTCAAGTGCGGTGGCTGGAGGCTCGCGACATTGTGCTGCGTCATCGCCACATAGGACATGCCCCACAGACCGACATTCCCGTTCGACCAGTCTTGCGTTCCCGCCCATTCGATGGCGTCGTAATAATCCTCGGCTTCCTGCACGCTCCACGGCGCTTGAACACCCGGGCTCTGGCCCACGCCTCGCCCGTCAACCCGGATGCACACATAGCCTTTTGGAACCCAGACTGACGTATCGACTGTCTCGTGATTTTCATATTGCAGGCTGTCAGGATTGCCCGAGAAGAAACGGTCCTCCAGTCGCTCCTTTTCCAGCGCCTGTTCCTCGCTGCAAATGCACTCGTGGTAGAATGCCTTGCCGTAAACACTCTGGCTCATGATGACGGGATGCGGGCCGTCTTCGGCGGGGCAAAAAACATCGGCGCAAACATAAGAACCGTCGCGGAGCAGCACCCGGACATCGGTCTGCTTGACGATACCGCGGATATTGCGGCGCAACTCGTTGCGGGCAGCAGCGCCATGGACCAGTTGGCGCCGCGTGTTGGCACTGAACACGCCAGGTGCAACGCTAAGTTTTTCCAGCAGCGCAACAACCGCCGGATCGGCCGCAAATTCCGCCTCGTCCTGGTTGAACTGAATGAACCCCGGGGTAATCAGGTCATGGACTTGTGGGGCAATCGTTACGCCACCTTCGATCGCGCCGCTCTGGCCCAACGACAGCACCAGGCGGGCAAGATTGGTAACCACCAGATTGTGTAGCTTGTCGATCCTGCCATCTACGCTGTTCACGAGCTGCGCGAGATTGATCCGCCCGGCACCTGCTGCCGAGCCAAGCACCAGCCCGCCGATGTAAAAGGTCACCGCCTCGCTGGGGCGATAGCGAAATTCGCCACGCGCACTGGTCAGGCCCGACAAGGTCGAAGTGCGATACTTCAGACCGCAGATCGGTCCGGCAAATATCCCGGTTGCAACGTCGCTTTCTGAATTGGCGTTCTGCATTATTCGGCTACTCGCACCTTGGTTGCTGCAGGCTTGGAGACGCTGCAGCCGAACCGTCGAAACTCGTGAGAGCTTGTGTGCAATGCCGAAGCTACGTTCGCCGCGTGCCCGAAGGACACTGGCCTAGCCGGGCTCGCACTGATTCTCCCAAATCGAATTATTTGTAATCTGATTACAAATTTGCACGCAAGGAACGATCTTGTCAAGCCGGGATTTCGCCAAGCCCAAAGAGAGCTAAGCGGTGCATCCGGTAAGCAGACAGAAAGCCGCGATGAAAGGGCGTTAGCGGCGCAACTGGCCCAACGCGGCCGCGACCATTGCAGTCACGAGCTCTTCGTCTGACATATCTGAGCCGATGGGAGAGGTGCCCCCGAAGATTACCCACTGCTGCAACACCGCCGTGGTAATCTGCAGGATCGCCGTCGCCGCGCTCGCTGCTGCCGTCTCCGAGATCGCCGGGTCCCGGGCCCGCAACATTAGCGCCAATCGCTCGTTCCACGGCTGGAATGAGGCTGAAATCGCGCGGTAAATGTCGGCGTCATTGAGCAACAGCGAAGTCTTGATGATGTTACGATTTCGTTTGTGCCAGGCCAGCATGCCACGGATGATCCGCTCGACCGCTGCTTCAAGGTTTTCGTCCGTCTTGGCTTCGGGGTTGAACAAGGCATGGAAATAGCGCCGCGCCCGCCCCCGCGCCCGCGCATGCACTGCCAACAGGATCGATTGCTTGCCATCGAATCTCGCGTAGATCGAGCCAGCCCCCGTCGCCGATTCACGAGCGATGTCAGCGATCGTAATCGCTTCATAATCGGCGTGACGGAGCAGCTTCTCGAATGCATCGAGAATTCGGATCATGCTTTCCTGGCTTCGATTCTGCCTTGGCTGCCTGATCCGCTCACTCAAAGACTTATCCTCCAAGACGCGGGCACATAGGCGCAACCGCAAAAAATCTGCAAGGCCCACCCTGTAAGTGATTGGGGCGGCGCGATGTCCATCGCTGGCGATAGTAGAGCCGGTCCGTCTTTACCGTCGTGAACGCATCCATGTGGCGCACTTGATGCCCAATAATGGCTCTGCCGGACGAACGTCAGTTCGTATTCGCGCGCCAGCGCTCAATGTCGAGGCCGAAGATTCCATCCAATTTCTTCTGAAGGAGCGACTTAAAGGCGGTCTTCAACCGGGCGAGATCTTCTCGTGGGCACGTTGATTGGCTCGAGCCCACCCTCCGTAGTCACCGTCGAGGAAGTCAATGAGTTTTGGCAGTTCGGTTTTCGGCTTGCGTGCTTCAATCGGGTCGATCCCGCGGTCGGATTCGACAGGATCGTTTGAGCCGCCTCGAATGCTTCGGAATAGCCAACCGCATCGACACGCCCGAGCCATACCCGTTTTGCCCTGGCGTACTCGCAGTACCAGGACTTTACGCCGCTCGGCATCGCCCTTAGAATGAGTCCCTTGAGGCGCGTGTCGCGGTAGTCGATCGGCCTCTTTGGTATCGGGATCTTTTTGACGAAGTCCCTCGTCAGACTGACGCGCATCCTGATCTACCCTTCAATCTTGAAGCAATTTCTGGTGGTGCACTGGTGGTGCAAATTACCGAAACTAGATAGAACATAATTAGAACAAATGCACCACCAGAGCAAGGTGGATATTGCTCCGATCCGGGCAAAAATCCAAGGTTTCTACAGGGTTTTCAGCAACTAAGCTTAGGCCAAAGAGTGCCAATTTTTCAAGCTGGGGGTGTGGGGGTCGGAGGTTCGAATCCTCTCGTCCCGACCATTTTTCCGGATTGAGTGACCGTCCGGGGGACGGTCATCCGGAAAAATCCCGAGCGATAGCGAAGGGGCCGCCCTAACCCCACGCAGATTGCACCAAATCCATTTTCCTACACGCGCCGATTTGGTTAGGTGGATCGCTTCCCTTTCCAGGCGGAGCGCTCCCATGCCCATTCTCGACGTGCTGATCGGCCCTCTCACTTCGATCATCGACAAGGTCATTCCCGACAAGGCTGCGCGCGAGCGCGCCAAGCTCGAAGTTCTGCGGCTGGAAGGTTCGCACGAACTCGAGACCATCCAGGCGCGGCTTGCGGCGATCGTGACCGAGGCGCAGTCCGCCGATCCATGGACCAGCCGGGCGCGACCCAGCTTCCTCTATGTGATGTATCTGATCATCCTGTGGGCCCTGCCGATGGGCTTGATCGCCGCGTTCCGCCCCGATGCCGCGCAGGCCATCGCGGCGGGGATGAACGCCTATCTCAATGGCTTGCCCGAGCCGCTCTATGCCTTGTTCGGCACGGGCTATCTTGGCTACACCGCCGCGCGGCAGTGGGGCAAGATCGCGGGCAGCGACAAGTGACCGACGGAAATGCCTGCACGGCGATACCCAAAATTAAGCACTATTAGGCTATCCCGCTCCCGACCGGCCGGCATCTGCTGGCTTCGTCGGAGTGAACCGTGACCGCATTTTTTCGCCGCTGGCCCCGCGCTGCCGTCCTCGCCGTGGGGCTGGTGCTGCCCGCGCTGGCGCTGTCGGGGTGCGGGCCAAGCCGCGATCGCGCGCTCTCGGAAAGCCTGATGGCCGCGCAGAACGCCGCCGACCGCGCCGAGAAAGCCAGCGCCGAAGCGCAAAAGGCCGCCGCGCAAGTGGCTTCGGGCAGCTCTGCGGGCCAGGTGGTAATGGCGGACGAAGTATCCGCCGACGATGCCGACTCCGATGACGACAAGGCTTCGGAAAACTCCGACTCGAACGTCTTCGACAACGATATCGTCTCGCCCCCCGCACCGCCCGCTCCGCCCCCGGCCTGACGCCCCGGCGCGTCAATCTTCGCGCGCCAAACGCCCACAGACTGCACGACGGCCCTTGCCACTGCTTGCGCCCCCGCGCATAGGCAGCGGCTTATTGTCACCTCACAAGAGGAACGCATGGGCGACGAAAAGGGCGCGGCACGCCAGACCGGCGGCCACAATAGCAAAATGACCATCGACACCGCGCTGGTGCGCGAGCTGGCCGAACTCCTTACCGAAACCGGATTGACCGAGATCGAGGTCGAAGACGGCGACCGCAAAATCAAGGTCGCACGCAGCGCGGCGCCGGTTGCCGCGGTCCATGCCGCCGCGCCTGTCGCTGCCGCTGCGACCGTCCCTGTCGCAGCAGCCCCGGTCGTTCCGGCGGTCGATCCCAACGCGATCAAGTCGCCGATGGTCGGAACCGTCTATCTCGCCGCCGAGCCTGGCGCACCCAACTTCATCAGCCTCGGCCAGAAGGTCAGCGCGGGCGAGACGCTGCTGATCATCGAGGCGATGAAGGTGATGAACCCGATCACCGCGCCCAATGCCGGCACGGTCACCGCGGTGCTGGTCGAAAGCGCGCAGCCGGTCGAATTCGACCAGCCGCTGGTGGTGATTTCCTGATCGATGGGAATTAGCCGACTATTGATCGCCAACCGGGGCGAAATCGCGCTGCGCATCCACCGCGCGGCGCACGAGATGGGGATCGAGACGGTTGCGGTGCATTCCACCGCCGATGCCGATGCGATGCATGTCCGGCTTGCCGACCATGCGGTCTGCATCGGGCCACCGGCGGCCAAAGACAGCTACCTCAACGTCGCGGCGATCATCTCGGCGGCGGAAATCGCGCATGCGGATGCGATCCACCCCGGCTATGGCTTCCTCTCCGAAAACGCCCAGTTCGCCGAGATCGTCGAAGCGCACGACATCGTCTGGATCGGACCCAAGCCCGAGCATATCCGCACGATGGGCGACAAGGTTGAGGCCAAGCGCACCGCGGGCAAGCTCGGCCTGCCGCTGGTTCCGGGCTCCGATGGGGCGATTTCCGATCCGAAGCAGGCCGCGAAGATCGCCAAGGAAATCGGCTATCCGGTAATCATCAAGGCAGCGAGCGGCGGCGGCGGGCGCGGCATGAAAGTCTGCAACGGCCCCGACGAACTCGCCACGCTGATCCAGCAGGCCGGGTCCGAGGCCAAGGCCGCGTTCGGCGATGCCACGGTCTATCTCGAAAAATACCTCGGCAATCCGCGCCACATCGAATTCCAGGTGTTCGGCGACGGCAAGGGCGAGGCGATCCATCTGGGCGAGCGCGATTGCTCGCTCCAGCGCCGCCACCAGAAGGTGCTGGAGGAAGCTCCCTCGCCGGTCATCACCCCCGCCGAGCGCGACCGCATGGGCGGGATCGTCGCCAAGGCGATGGCCGGCATGGCCTATCGCGGCGCGGGCACGATCGAGTTCCTTTGGGAAGACGGCGAGTTCTACTTCATCGAGATGAACACCCGGCTGCAGGTCGAGCATCCGGTGACCGAGGCGATCACCGGGGTCGATCTGGTGCGCGAGCAGATCCGCATCGCCGATGGCAAGCCGCTGTCGGTCAAGCAGGAAGACATCGAGTTCAAGGGCCACGCGATCGAGTGCCGGATCAACGCCGAAGACCCGTGGACTTGCGTGCCCTCACCCGGACTGGTCACCAACTACCACGCAGCGGGCGGGATGCATGTGCGGGTCGATAGCGGGCTCTACGCCGGATACAAAATCCCGCCCTATTACGATTCGATGATCGCCAAGCTGATCGTCTCGGGCCGCACCCGCGAAGGCTGCATCATGCGCCTGAGGCGCGCGCTCGAAGAAATGGTGATCGGCGGGGTCAAGACCTCGATCCCGCTGCACCAGGCGCTGATGACCGAGCCCGATTTCATCAGCGGGGACTATACGATCAAGTGGCTGGAGGAGTGGCTGGCGGGGCGGGCGAGCGCCTGAGCCACACAGTTCCTCTCCGTTTTTGCGTAGCACAAACGGGGAGGTGGCAGCCCGAAGGGCTGACGGAGGGACTCTACTCCAACGGCACCCCCGGCATCTGCTTAGCCGTCCTAATCGTCAAACTCGTCTTCACACTCGCCACATTCGGCGCGGGGGTCAGCTTGCTGGTCAGGAATTCCTGGAAGCTCTGCAAATCCTTGCTGACGATCTTGAGGATGAAGTCGATCTCGCCGTTGAGCATGTGGCATTCGCGCACTTCGGGCAGGCCCTTCATCGCGTCTTCGAACTGGCGCAGCGAATCTTCGGCTTGGCTCTTGAGGCTGACCAGCGCGAAGACCGTGATCGCGAAGCCGAGCTTCGAGGCATCGAGATCGGCGTGGTAGCCGCGGATCACCCCCGCTTCCTCGAGCGCGCGGACCCGGCGCAGGCAGGGCGGCGCGGTCAGCCCGACGCGGTTGGCCAGCTCGACGTTGGTCACGCGGCCTTCGTCCTGCAGTTCGGCCAGCAGCCGCCGGTCAATCGAATCGAGATTCGCCATTGTTGTGCTTGCCTCATCGTCCGCTGGCGGCCTGCGACCGCAACCCCACCGTAGCAACAATTGCAGCCCTTACGGTCGCGCTGTGCTAATATTGTTGTTTCATACCGCAATCGTCCCGCTTTGCAACGCAGCAAACCACCGCGCTTTCGTGCTGCCGCCAAGCTGCTAAGCAAGCGCCTACTCATGCATTTCGATGATCGCCTTGCCACCGTGTTGCGCGTCCGCGCCGATGGCGAAGTCGTGTCGCGCATCCAGTACCGGCAATTGCTTGATTTGCTTGGGACCAGCCCGAGCGAACTGCGCGGTGACCAAATCGACGCCGCATACACGCGGCTGGCCGACCTTTCCGCCGTAATTCCCGCGCAGGACCGGGTTGCGATGCTGCGCGAGGCGGGGATGCGGCTGCGCTCGCCGCGACTGGTGGCGGCGCTTGCCGCTGACGATACCACCATCGCGCTGGCCGCGGTGCAGCGCGCGCAGCTGGGCGAGGACGAGTGGCTCGATCTGATCCCCGCGCTGCCCGTCACCGCGCGCGGCATCGTCCGCCATCGCCGCGATTTGGGTCCGCGCGTGGAAAGCCTGCTCGACCGGCTGGGTATCCGCGACCGGGGCCTGCCCGGTGCGACCATCGCCGATGAGGCGAGCGTCGGGATCGGCGCGATCGTCCGCCGGATCGAAGCCTATCGCCGCGCGCGGCAGGACAATGACAACGGGTTGCCCGGCGATGCTCCGCGCCTGCCGCTGGGCGAAGAGCATATGCTGCGCGTGCCAACCGGGCTGCGCGCGTTCGACTTTGCGACCGACACCGCGGGACGGATCGTCTGGGCCGATCCCGGTGCCGCGCCGATGGCGGTGGGATTGCAGCTATTCGCGCGAACTTCGCTCGGCGTGCTCGGCGATGCCGAGGCGTTCCTGCGCCGCCAGCCGGTCCGCGCGATGCAGCTGGTGCTTGAGGGCAGCCCGGCGATTTCGGGCGAATGGCAGCTCGATGCCGCGCCCTCGTTCGATCCGGTCAGCGGCCGCTTCACCGGCTACAGCGGCCGCTTGCGCCGCCCGGCCCCCAGCCTCACCTCCACCGCTCCGGCCGCGCCCGACAGCGATGCCGACCGCATCCGCCAGCTGCTCCATGAGCTGCGCACCCCGGTCAACGCGATCCAGGGTTTTGCCGAGATCATCCAGCAGCAGCTGTTCGGCCCCACCCCGCACGAATACCGCGCACTGGCGGCGAATATCGCGGGAGACAGCGCGCGCATCCTTGCCGCCTTCGACGAGCTTGAGCGGCTCGCCAAGCTCGACAGCGGGGCGCTGGAGATCGAGCGCGGCGAATGCGATCTGGCGGCGATCGTGACGACCACCGTCGAGCAACTCGCCCACCACACCGGCCCGCGCGGCAGCGGCTTCGCGGTGCAGATCGACGACAGCGAGCTGACCGCGACAATTGCGCAGGCCGAGGGCGAGCGGATCGTCTGGCGGCTGCTTGCCACGCTGGCCGGCGCATCGCGTCCGGGCGAGGTTCTCAAGCTGCGGCTGCGCCCGCGCGACGACAGCATTGCGCTGACCATCGCCCTGCCCGCCGCCTTGGCTGAGCGCGACGATGCCGCCCTGTTCGGCGCGAGCGTTGGCGCGGTGCCGCAGGCGATTGCGGCGGGGATGTTCGGGGTCGGCTTCGCGCTGCGCCTCGCCGCCAGCGAAGCACGCGCGGCAGGCGGTGTGCTCGAGCGGCGCAAGGACAAGCTGCGGCTGGTGCTGCCGGGGTTGACCCGGGCGGCGGCGAGTCATAGCCAAGGTGCGGTAACCGGGCCGAACGCATAATCAGCAGGGAAGTCGAACGACTTGGCGGACATTCGCATCACCGATCCGCCGGCACCGGCCGATCTGGTCCGGTTCCGCGAGGGGTTCGGCCAGCGCTTCATCGTCACGGTCGATACCGAGGAAGAATTCGACTGGTCCAAGCCGCTCGAACGCAGCGGTCACAGCCTCGACAGCGTGCCCCGACTGCGCAAATTCCAACAGTTCTGCGAAGGCGCGGGCATCGCGCCGGTCTATCTCGTCGATTACCCCATCGCCACCTCGCCAATGGCCGCCGAAGTGCTCAAGGACGCGCTCGCGGCGGGCAAGGCCGAGATCGGCATCCAGCTGCACCCGTGGGTGAGTCCGCCATTCGACGAGGAGGTCAACGAGTTCAATAGTTTCGCCGGCAATCTTCCGCCCGAACTTGAACGCGCGAAATTCACGCAACTGCGCGACGCAATCGAGCAGAACTTCGGCGCGGTGCCGAAGATCTATCGCGCCGGACGCTATGGCGTCGGCCCCGCCACCGCCGGTATCCTGAGCGACGCGGGCGTTGCCATCGACACCTCGGTTCGCGCGAATTTCGATTACAGCTCGACCGGCGGGCCCAATTTCCGCGACCACCCGCTGCAGCCCTACTGGCTCGACCGCCAGCGCGGGCTAATGGAGCTGCCGCTGACCACGGTCTATTGGGGATTGCTGCGCCAGCTTGGCCCGTGGCTCTATCCGCGGCTGTGGCGCTTGCCGCAAATGCGCGGGCTACTGTCGAGGCTGGGGGTGATGGAACGCATTCCGCTGACCCCCGAGGGGGTGACCCGCGACGAGGCGCTGCGCGGAATCGACATCGCGATCGATTCAGGATTGCCGGTGCTGGTGTTCTCGTTCCACAGCCCGTCGGTCTCGCCCGGCTATTCGCCCTATGTGCGCAGCGACGACGATCTCGACCAGTTCTACGACTGGTGGCGCGCGGTGTTCGATTGCCTCAGGCGCCGGGGCATCGCGCCGACCAGCGTGAAAGAGATAATCGCCTCGGCCGAGCTTGCCTAGCATCTCCGGCCAAGCTACCCGGCGGCGGTTGGCAAGGGTGTGGGCCTGTAGCTCAGTTGGTTAGAGCTGGCCGCTCATAACGGCTAGGTCGCAGGTTCGAGTCCTGCCGGGCCCACCATTGCCGCCCCCCGCTTGTCGTTCATCCCCCGCCTCAAGTCGCTGGCCAGTGCCGAACGACGGTTGGCCGAATCCGGCTTGCGGCGGCCGCGCCATTCGGTGAGCAACGCGGCATGAGGGAAACACACAACGCCACATCGAGGCTCCGCAGCGCGACTGCCCTGTCAGTCGTCGCCGCCAGCATCGCGATCGCAAATCCCGCGTGGGCGCAGGCGTCGGACAGTCAGGCCACCGAGGCCAACCAGGCGGCATCGCGGACCACGGTCTACGAAGCGGACTTCTTCAAACCATTCGCCCCCGCGACCGCGCTCGACATCGCGCGGCGCGTCCCCGGGTTCAACCTCGACCTTGGCAACGAGAATGTCCGCGGCTTCGCGGGCGCGGCGGGCAACGTCGTGTTCAACGGCGCGCGACCCTCGTCCAAGTCGGACTCGCTCGAAACGTTGCTGGCGCGCATCCCGGCCAGCCGGGTGCTGCGCGTCGAAATGGGTCCGGGCGACCTCTACGGCTCCGACTATGCGGGCAAGAGCCAGGTGCTCAACGTTATCCTGACCGCGAGCGGCGGGGTCGACGGCAATGTCACGCTCAAGGGCCGGCACAATTACGACGGCAGCTTCGTGCCCAACGCCGAAGGCTCGGTCTTGCTCAAGCGCGGCGATTTCAGCGCCAACCTCGCCGCCGGGACCGGACGCTACGACCAGACCGAGGAGGGCTTCGACCGGATCACCGATGCCGCTACCGGCGCGCAACTCGAATACCGCCGCAAAATCAATGAAATCCACCCGCACGAACCCTATGTTTCCGCCAGCCTGGGGATCGAGTCGACGCCGGATCACGCGGTTCACCTCAATGGCCGCTTCGCGCCGAGCACCTTTACTCTCGAACAGTCGAACCAGGTGACGCCGGCCAGCGGCCCCATGCGCAACGACCGGTTGCTCAATGATTATGACAACACCGGGCTGGAACTGGGCGGCGATTTGACCCGTCCGCTCGGCGGCGGCGCGCTCAAATTTGTCGGGCTGGCCAACCGGCGTCACCGCGATAATTACGACGCCAGTTTCAGGCGGGTGAACTCGGTCGTGATCGGCGGGTTCGAACAGCTCTCGGACTCGCGCTACGGGGAAACCTTGGGCCGTCTGAGCTGGTCGAAAGCCAAGCTGCTCGGGATGTCGGTCGAGCTGGGGAGCGAAGTCGCCTACAACCGGCTGATCAACGCGACCGACCTTTATGTGCTCGGCAGCACCGGGGTACGGACCCGGATCGATTTGCCGATCGACCAGGCGACGGTGGCCGAGCTGCGCACCGAAAGCTATCTCAAGGCAGGCCGGGAAGTGGCCAAGGGGGTGCGGATCGACGGCGGGCTGGCCTATGAAACCTCGCGCCTGACCGTCAGCGGCGATACCAGCGCAAAGCGGTCGCTGCACTTCCTCAAGCCCAATGTGACGCTCGACCTCACCCCCAAAGGCGGCTGGCATATCCAGCTGATCGCCCGGCGGACCGTGTCGCAGCTCGATTTTTACGATTTCATCTCCAACGCCGAACTGGCGGTCAGCCGGGTCAATGGCGGCAACGCCGATCTCCAGCCGCAGCGCAGCTGGGAATTTCGCGCCACGGTGGAACACCCGCTGCTCGGCGCCGGGCTCGCCAAGCTCGAAGTCGGCCACGACCGGGTGTCGCTGCTGCAGGACCTCATCCTGACCCCCGACGGGTTCGACGCGCCGGGCAATATCGGCACCGGCAAGCGGATTTTCGCGCAGCTGACGCTCGACGCGCCGCTCGACCGGTTGGGGCTCAAGGGCTTCCATTTCCGCGGCGACGGCACGCTGCAACGCACCCGGGTGACCGATCCGCTGACCGGCGCGACGCGCGGCTGGAGCGGTTTCTGGCCTGAATCGCAATGGAACCTGGAATTGCGCCGCGACGCCGCCAATTGGGCGGCGGGGATAAACGCCAGCAAGCAAAGCCGGATCACCTTCTACCGCACCGACGAACTCGATTCGAACTTCAACCGGAGCGCATTCGTCTCCGTCTTTGCCGAATACCGCCCCGACAAGCGCACCACGGTGCGGCTCGATGTCGATAATTTGACCGACATTCCCGGAAACCGCGAACGACACTTCTTTTCACCCAACCGGTCGGCTCCCAGACCGTTCGCCGACGAGTTCCGCGAGCGCAACCAGCACGTGAGCTTCACCCTCTCGATCCGACGCGGCTTCGGCGGCGGCTCCGCGAAATAGTTTCGCTTGCCCCGCGCGCCCGCCAAACCTAGGGGGTGGCGCGTCGGGGAGTGGCGCAGCCTGGTAGCGCATCTGCTTTGGGAGCAGAGGGCCGGAGGTTCGAATCCTCTCTCCCCGACCAGTTTTGCCGAAGAAGTGAATGTCCGGGGGACATTCACCGGCAAAACTCCCAAGCGACAGCGCGGCAGGCGGCTACAGAACCACGGCCGGGGACACGGTATCATGACGCAGATCGAATTGCCGCTGAAGCGAGTCCGCACGGACGCTTTCCTACACCGCGCGCATCTGCCAACCTGCCGCCGCGCTCTTTGCCATCGTCGTCCTTTCTCCTCTTTCACGCCCGCCGCTTTGGCGGGGCTGCGCGCAGATGTGTCATCTGTCATCCGCTTGACACAAGCCATTGATTAGTAACTATTAAATCCCGATACCCCGGATGACACAGTGTCGCCTTTGTCGCCCTGCACCGGCGGCAAGCCGCGCAAATCCGCGCATCTTCCCCTCGCTCCGGCACCGCATGGCGACACCGCCCGGCGGAGTGTCGCCCGGCTTGCATTGGTGTCACCTTTAGTAACCTTTCGCCGGCCTCCCCCGCGCTCACCACCTTGCCCCCTCCGCCCCCCACCTGTAGAGGCGGCGCAAATCTCCACCCATTCCAGACCCCGCAAGGACCTCCGATGGCCGCGCAATACGCCTATGTCATGAAGGGCATGACCAAGACTTTCCCCGGTGCCGCCAAGCCGGTGCTGAGCAATATCGACCTGCAGTTCTACCAGGGTGCCAAGATCGGCATCGTCGGGCCCAACGGCGCGGGCAAATCGACGCTGATCAAGATCATGGCCGGGCTCGACACCGATTTCACCGGCGAGGCCTGGCCGGGTGAATATATCACCGTCGGCTATCTGGCGCAGGAGCCGCAGCTCGACAATTCCAAGACCGTGCTCGAAAACGTCAAGGACGGCGCGCGCGAAACCGCCGATCTGGTCGAGCGGTTCAACGCGGTGTCGGCGGCAATGGGCGAACCCGACGCCGATTTCGACGCGCTGGGCACCGAGATGGGCGAACTCCAGGAAAAGATCGACGCGGTCGATGGCTGGACGCTCGACAACCAGCTCGAGATCGCGATGGAAGCGCTGCGCTGCCCGCCGGGCGACTGGGCGGTGGACAATCTTTCGGGCGGCGAGAAGCGCCGTATCGCGCTGACCCGGCTGCTGATCCAGAAGCCGGGCATCCTGCTGCTCGATGAGCCGACCAACCATCTCGATGCCGAAAGCGTCGAATGGCTCGAAAACCACCTCAAGGAATATGTCGGCGCGGTGCTGATGATTACCCACGACCGCTACTTCCTCGACAATGTGGTGGGCTGGATTCTCGAACTCGATCGCGGCAAATACTTCCCCTACGAGGGCAATTATTCGACCTACCTCGAGAAGAAGGCCAAGCGGCTCGAGCAGGAAGGCCGCGAGGACGAAGGCCGCCAGAAGGCGATCAAGGACGAGCTCGAATGGATCCGCGCCGGGACCAAGGGCCGCCAGACCAAGAGCAAGGCGCGGATCAAGGCGTTCGACCAGCTGGTCGAATCGAGCGAAAGCCGGATCATCAACAAGGCCCAGATCGTCATCCAGGTGCCCGAGCGGCTGGGCGGCAAGGTGATCGAGGCCAAGGGACTGAGCAAAGCCTATGGCGACAAGCTGCTTTTCGAGGATTTGAGCTTCCTGCTGCCGCCGGGCGGGATCGTCGGGGTGATCGGGCCCAACGGCGCGGGCAAGTCCACGCTGTTCAAGCTGATCACCGGGCAGGAACAGGCGGATGAGGGCGCGCTTGAGATCGGCGAGACGGTGCGCCTCGGCTTTGTCGACCAGAGCCGCGACGACCTCAACCCCAAGCATAATGTGTGGGAGGAAATCTCCGGCGGGCACGATTACATGACCGTCAACAAGCAGGAGATGAGCACCCGCGCCTATGTCGGGGCGTTCAACTTCAAGGGCCAGGACCAGCAGAAGAACGTCGGCAAGCTCTCGGGCGGCGAACGCAACCGCGTGCACATGGCCAAGATGCTGAAAGCCGGCGGCAACGTGCTGCTGCTCGATGAGCCGACCAACGACCTCGACGTCGAAACACTGCGCGCATTGGAAGACGCGATCGAGAACTTCGCCGGCTGCGCGGTGGTGATCAGCCACGATCGCTTCTTTTTGGATCGGTTGGCGACGCATATTCTGGCGTTCGAGGGCGACAGCCACGTGGAATGGTTCGAGGGTAACTTCGGGGCTTACGAGGAAGACAAGCGGCGGCGCTTGGGCGATGCCGCGGACCGGCCGACAAGGTTGGCGTATAAGAAATTGACTAGGTGAGATGAGCGACAATGCTTGGACGGTGTTGATCCCAGCTTATGCTGCTATCGTTGCGACCGGCGCGCTCTTTCTTGAGGTACGCCCAGCCCCACCGTCTCCACCGACAGCCCCTTCACCGTCGCCGCATGTAACGGCTCCCCAAACGGCACGTCGAGCACCGCAAGGCGTGTTTCATTCAGTTTCACCCTTCCAAACCTGAACAACAACCCCGCCACCCGGTTCACCTTCCCGACAGCGCGAATCGGATAAGCCTTAACCAGAGGTCGCCGCCGATGGTGTGGCGCGAGGATATGGAGAGCGGCCATGGCCGTTAAGACATTCAAGACGACCAGCTTGTTAGCCCTTGCGGCCGCGCTGGTGACTTTGCCGTCGATGGCGCAGGCGCAGGACGGCGACGAACGGGGCCGGGCCCACGCCCGGGCCGAGGTCAATGTGGAAGCGCGCGCCGAAGCACTCGCCGAAGCGCGGGCCGAACGCATCCAGCAGCGCGAAGCGCGGGTTGAACAGCGGCAGGTCGAGGCGCAAGCTCAGGTCCAGGCTGACGCAGCCCCCACCCGCAGCAACGATGGCAATGGCGGCGGCTGGCGTGGACGCGGCGGCGATGCAGCTGCTGCCCAGGCGCAAGCACAGGCTGACGCACCGCCCACCCGCACCAATGGTGGCAACGGCGGCGGCTGGCGCGGACGCGGGAACGATGCAGCCGAGGCTCCGGCGCAAGCACAAGAACAAACCGCTCCGCGCTGGGGTTCGCAGCGCGCCGCAGATGGCGAACGCCGCGGGCGTGACTGGAGCAATGGCGGGCAAGTCAGTCGCCCGGCCCCGGCATGGCGCGGCGCGGCACCGGCAACGCCCGAACGCGGGGTCGAGACCACGCGGCGCGAGGGCAACTGGGCGGGCCGCAACGGCACCTACAGCGATCCCAATCGCAGCGGCACCTATCGCGATGACAATCGCGACGAAGCGCGTCGGACCACCGAAAGCCGCGGGACCTGGGCCGATGTTCGGCGCAGCAACGATCAGGGCCGCCACGATGGGGACCGTTATCGTGACGGCGACGGCGACGGCGACCGCAACCGCGACGGCTACCACAGCGGCGATGGCAGCCGCTGGGGCAGCAACGATCGCAACGGTTATCGCAGCGACCATCACCGCTGGGACCGCAACGACTGGCGCCGCGACAATCGCTACAACTGGTACAGCTATCGCAACCAGCACCGCACCACGTTCCGCATCGGCTCATATTATTCGCCGTACCGGAACTACAATTACCGGTCGCTGAGCATCGGGTTTTACCTCAGCTCGCTGTTCTACAGCGACCGCTACTGGATCAACGATCCGTGGCAGTATCGCTTGCCGCAAGTCTACGGCCCCTATCGCTGGGTCCGCTATTACGACGATGTGCTGCTGGTCGACATCTACAGCGGCGAAGTGGTCGACGTGATCCACGACTTCTTCTGGTAAACCTTCCCACTTGACCCTTGCCGGTGAGTGGGCCGGCATCAGGAGCCTCCGCCCCAAGGTTAGTCACCGGCGGGCGGGGGCTCTTTTACCATGCGCGCGGGGTTTTGGCTTGCCCTTGACGGCAGCGGCGATAGGCAGGCGGCCGATGACTGAGCTTGCCGCCACCGCCCCCAATCCTGACAAGGCCGCGCTGATCCGGGTCGGCAAAATGGTTCGCGCGCGGCTTGCCGCCGATCCCTCGGTGCACAAGGTCCCGGTCAAGCGCGCCGAGCTGTTCGCGGTCAGCGACTTCATCACCCCGGCCGAATGCGCGCAGCTGATCGAGATGATCGACCGCGTGGCGCAGCCCTCGCGGACCTTCGATCACGGTTACGGCGTGGGCCACCGGACCAGCTACTCGGGCGATGTCGATCGCAGCGCCCCGTTCGTGCGGATGATCGAGCGGCGGATCGACGATTTGCTCGGCATCCCCCACGCCTACGGCGAGACGATCCAGGGCCAGCGCTATCTCCCCGGTCAGGAGTTCGGACCACACAGCGACTGGTTTTATACCAGGGCCGCCTATTGGCGCGAGGAGAAGCGCCGGGGCGGGCAGCGCAGCTGGACCGCGATGGCCTATCTGAGCGAGGTCGAGGAAGGCGGGACCACCGATTTCACGCGGATCGGCGTGTCGATCCCGCCGCAAGCCGGCGCGCTGATCGTGTGGAACAATGCGCGCGCCGATGGCATGCCCAACGACGATACGATGCACGCCGGGACGCCCGTGGTGCGGGGGGCCAAATACGTCATCACCAAATGGTACCGGACGCGCGAGTGGGGCTGAACCGATGAACTATCGCAAGTGGACGCTGGCGTTGGCCGCGCTGGCTGGTGCCGGACTGGCCACAGCCTCGCATGCAGCATCTGCGGAAGCGGCTGCCAGCGATCGCAACGATGACGCGCGGCTGATGCTGCTGTTCAAGGCCGACGCCGATCGCGAGGAACAGCTGAGCCCGCTGACGATGCTCTATCGGGGCGAAGACGTCCCCGCCGAGGCCTTCGCGCAACTCTTCACCGATGCCGCCGACCGCAAGATGCTCGCCTCCGCCCGGCAAAGCCTGGTCGCGCTCACCCGGATCGACCGGCGGCGGCTCAGCGCGGAACGGCAAATCTCCTACGACGCCTTCGCGCATGACAAGCGCGAGGAAGTGGCCTGGCTCCAGCCCGACATGCGCGCGTTGATTGCAGTGCGGCCGCTGAGCCACTTCGGCGGGCTGCATGTCGAACTGCCTTCGCTGATGGCCAGCGGCGGCGCAGCCAGCTATGCCGACGAGGCCGACTATCGCCGCAACCTCGCGCTCGATCGCGCGATCCCGGTGGTGCTGGACAATGCCGTGCTGCGGTTTCGCCAGGGCATGGCGAGCGGAGTCGTGGATACCCGACTGACGGTCACCAATATGATCGCGCAGATCGATGCGTTGCTGGCCCAAAGGACCGAAGATTCGCCGTTCTATTCGCCGGTCCGCAATTTCCCCGGGGCGGTGCCAGAAGCTGCGCGCGAGCCGCTGCGGCTGGGATATGCCAGCGCGATCGAGGCCGATATCTACCCGGCATACCGGCGTCTGCGCTCCTTCCTCGCCGACGAGTATCTGCCCGCTGCCCGCGCCGATGTCGGTCTGGCGGCGATGAAGGGCGGCGCGGGGCTCTATCGCAGGCTGATCGAGCGCGAGACCACTGTACGAATGGAGCCCGACGCAGTGCACCGGCTCGGGCTGTCCGAAGTCGCGCGCATCCGCCGCGAGATGGACGGCGTGCGCAACGAGATGGGCTTCGCGGGCGACCTCAAAGCCTTCTTCGAACACATCCGCGCCGACCCGCGCTTCCACCCCAAAACCAAGGAACAGCTCGCCGATGGCTTTGTTGCGGTCGGCCGCGCGGTCGATGCGCAAGTCCCCAAATACTTCAACCACGTCCCCAGGACCCCGCTGCTGATCCAGCCCTACCCCGCCTACCGCGAGAAGTTCGAGGCGGGCGGCAGCTACAACCAGGGCGCGGCGGACGGCTCGCGGCCGGGGGTGTTCTTCTACAACACCTACGATCTGCCCAGCCGCTTCCTGACCGGCATCACCACGCTCTACCTCCACGAAGGCGCGCCGGGGCACCACTTCCAGATCAGCCTCGCGCAGGAAGACACCACGCTCCCCGACTTCCAGCGCTATGGCGGCAACAACGCCTATGTCGAAGGCTGGGCGCTCTATGCCGAGACGCTGGGCTATCCGATGGGGTTCTACAAGGATCCGCTGCAGCATTGGGGCACGCTCGACGACGAGATGCTGCGCGCGATGCGGCTGGTGGTCGATACCGGGCTGCATGCCAAGCGCTGGAGCCGCGGTGCGGCGATCGACTACATGCTCGACAATTCGGGGATGGGCCGCAGCGATGCCACCGCCGAGGTCGAGCGCTATATCGCCATCCCCGGACAAGCACTGAGTTACAAGATCGGCGCGCTGACCATCCAGCGGCTGCGCGCCAAGGCTGAGGCAGCGCTTGGCCCGCGCTTCGATATCCGCGCCTTCCACGACCAGGTGCTTGGTTCTGGCGCGCTGCCCCTGCCGATCCTCGAGGCCAAGATCGACCGCTGGATTGCGGCCAGCCGGTGACTATTTGCCGTTCTGGGGCGGGGTCATTTCGATCGCCAGTTCCACCGCGTTCTCGGTTGCGGTCGCCACTTCCTCGACGCTGGTTTCCATCTGGCCCAGCTTGTTGAAAATGCGGTCGACCTTGCGGTGCAGCCGCAGGATTTCGACCGTAGTGCGCAGGTTTACCTCATAGTCGTGGCGATTGGAAATGCGGTCTTTCTTGGCTTGGCGGTTCTGGCTCATCAGGATGACCGGCGCCTGCAACGCCGCCAGCGTGGACAGTGACAGATTGAGCAGGATGAAGGGATACGGATCGAAGCGCAGGCCGAACAGGTGAAGGACGTTGATCGTCATCCACACCGCCATCAGCGACACGAAGGCGATAATGAAGCCCCAGCTGCCGCCTACCCCCGCAACCCGGTCAGCCAGGCGATCGCCGACCGTCGCATTGAGCGCGACCTGTTCGTCGTGATCGAGATGGATCTCGTTCGACATCACCCGGCTCAGCGCGTTTTGCTCCTCCTCGTCGAGCTCGTCATAGGGCCGCCCGAGCAGTTCGGCGGCGAGGGCTTCGGGACTGGTGTCGAGCTTCATACCGGTGCCTTCCTCAGCGCTTCGGCGATCAACCGGCGCGTATTGGCGATGCCGTATAGCGCGATGAAGCTGCCCATCCGCGGTCCCTGGCTTGAGCCGAGCAGCGTCTCGTACAGCGCCTTGAACCAGTCGCGCAGCTGCTCGATCCCGAAATGCGGATCCTTGCCGATCGCATAGACCAGGCTCTGAAGCTCCTCCGCAGAAGCGGTTTCGTCCATCGCAGCGAGTTCTTCGTCGAGCGCGGTGAGCGCAGCGGCCTCGTTGGGCTCGGGCGCGCGGCGCTTGAGCGTCGGCGCGATGAAGTCTCGGTTGTAGGCCAGCGCGCGCGTCACCAGCGCATCGAGATCGGGATGCGCCGCCGGATCGGCAGCATCGACGTAGTTACCGAGGTACGCCCACACCTGCTCGCGGGTGGCGTGCGGTCCGAGCACGCCGACCAGATTGAGCAGCAGGCCATAGGTGACCGGCAGCGTATCGCCTGCCCCGCCGTGGTAGCCATTGGTGCGCAGCAGGTGCCACACCGGGTTGCCCAGCTGCTGCTCGAGTGGCTGGGTGCCCAGCTTCTCGCGGAACTGCCAATATTCGTCGACCGCGCGCGGGATCACTCCGATATGCAAGCTCTTGGCGCTTTTGGGCTCGCGGTAGATATAGAAGCCCAGGCTCTCCTCGCTGCCATAGGTCAGCCATTGGTCGATGGTCAGGCCATTGCCTTTCGACTTGGAAATCTTCTCGCCATTCTCGTCGAGGAACAGTTCGTAGACTAATCCCTCGGGCTTGCGCCCGCCGAGCACCGCCGCGATTTTGCCCGACTGCACCCCGCTGTCGGTCAGATCCTTGCCGTACATCTCGTAATCGACCCCCAGCGCGACCCAGCGCATCGCCCAGTCGACCTTCCACTGCAGTTTGGCCTGCCCGCCAAGGATCGACTGTTCGACGGTGCGGCCCGCATCGTCGAAGCGGATAATCCCCGCTTCGGCATCGACCACCGTCACCGGCACCTGCAGCACCGCGCCGCTGCTCGCCGATATCGGCAGCACCGGCGAATAGGTCGCCGCGCGCTCGGCCCGGAGCGTGGGCAGCATAATTCCCATAATCGCGTCGAAGTGCCGCAGCACGCTCTTCAAGGCATCGTCGAAGCCGCCCGAATTGTAGCGCTCGCTCGACGAGACGAATTCATAATCGAACCCGAACCGGTCGAGAAACGCGCGCAGCATCGCATTGTTGTGCGCGGCGAAGCTCTCGTGACTGCCGAACGGATCCGGGATGCGGCTGAGCGGCATGCCGAGATTGGCGGCGAGCAGCGCGGCACCCGGCACATTGTCCGGCACCTTGCGCAGCCCGTCCATGTCGTCGGAAAACGCCACCAGCCGCGTCGGCGCGCCGCCGGTCAAAGTCTCATAGGCGCGGCGCACCAGCGTGGTGCGCAACACTTCCTGGAAGGTGCCGATATGCGGCAGCCCCGAGGGGCCATAGCCGGTTTCGAACAGCACCGCCGAGCCATCGCTTTTGCCGCCCGGAAACCGCTTCACGATCTTGCGGGCTTCCTCGAACGGCCAGGCCTTCGAGACCTGGGCGGCAGCGGTGAGTTCGGCGTCGGTCATATCATTCACGCCTTCGCGCTTTCGCCCGGCTTCCGCAACCCCGGCTGGAAGTGCACAAAGTTCACAGGGTTGGGACAGAAATGAGCGGTCTGCTCTCCCCGCCATGTAACGACCATGGCGGGCCGCGCGGATGCAGGAAAATTCAGCCCTTCGGCCCAGCCATTCGCCGCATCTGCGGAACCGATGCGCGACGAAGCGGTTTAGCGGGCAGTCAGGTTTTTCGACAGGGGTACCCAATGGCAACGACCGGTATGCGCCAGACGAATTGGGTGGCGGTGCAACGTCCGCTCGATCCGTGCACCCGGCGAATGATGTTCGGCGTGCTCCGCCCGATCGATTATCGCCCGACCCTGTTCGACCGCATGATAACGCGCTGGAACCAGCTGCACTGAGATCGGGGGCGGCTGGAAAGACCCCAGCGCCGCCGCCGGGCTTTGATGGCGGATTTCTTCATCCGCAATGAAATACGCGGCTGTGGCGTTTTGGTCACGCGGCGTAAGAATATTCTTCATTGGCGCAATTTCCCTCCTGTCAATACGAATTGGCGGCCTATGCAAGCGTCACTGCACGGACACAGTGCAGGTCAACTTGAACATTGGGGAGGAATAATGTTCAACTCATCGCATCTTCGCAGCACCAGTGCGTTTGCCGCGCTCGCGCTCTCGAGCCTGCTTCAGGCTGCACCGGCGCTGGCGCAAACCACCGAAGGCACCGCCGCCGCATCCGACAAGCCGATCATCGTCACCGGCTCGCGCATCCGCCACGATCCGCTCGATCAGACCACCCCGACCACCTTTGTCGATAGCGACGATATCGCCCGCACCGGCCTTTCTTCGGTTGCCGATGTCCTCCAGCAGCTGCCCAGTTCGGGCGGCGCGCTCAACAGCAAGTTCAACAGCTCGGGCAATTTCGGCAATCCGCCCGACGGCGGCGGCGTGGGTGCCGGTTCGGCTGAAATCGACCTGCGCTACCTTACCGCGCGCCGCACGCTGGTGCTGGTTGACGGGCTGCGCTGGGTCAACGGGGCCTCGGCCTCGGGCATCCCCGGTTCGACCGACCTCAACACCATTCCCGACGGAATCATCGACCGGGTCGAAGTGCTGCTCGACGGCGCTTCCCCGATCTACGGCTCGGACGCGATCGCCGGGGTGGTGAACATCATCACCAAGAAGAACTATTCGGGCTTCGCCGCTTCAGGGCAGATCGGCCAGTACCGGCAGGGCGATGGCACTACGCAGAACTACAATCTGACCTGGGGTACCCAGAACCAGGACTCCGGCACCTCGCTGGTGGTCGGCGCCAATTATGTGAAGCAGGATATCGTCAGCTCGGCCGACCGCGACATCTCGCTGTTTCCCAATCCAGGTTCGACCAGCTGCCTTGGCGGCGGGTGTTCTTCGGCAACCCCAAGCGGACGGTTCCTGGTGCTTGGCCAGAACCTGACGCTCAAGACTTCGCCAATCGTCGGTCGGCCGCGTTACACCCCGGCCGATCCGACCGGGCCGGGCAGCGACTATCGCGGCTTCGCCACGCTCGATCGCTTCAACTTCGCGCCCTTCAATTTGATCCTCACCCCCAGCGAGCGCTACGGCGTCTTCATGAATTTCGGGCAGGACTTGGGTGACACCGTCCATTTCTCGGCCAAGGCGGTTTACAACCACCGCAATTCGAAGAACCAGGCCGCCCCGCTGCCGCTGTTCGTCGGCCCGGATTCGGGCAATGGCAATCTGCTCGATACGATCACCATCGACGGCAGCAATCCTTTCAACCCGTTCGGTACGCTCAATTCTGGCGCTAACGGCGGCGTCGCCAACTACAACTTCATCGGCCGCCGCTTCGTCGAGAACGGCCCGCGCCGCTATTCGCAGTCGGTCGATACCTTCTATATCGCCGGCACGCTCGACGGCACGTTCAATATGGGCGAGCGCGAATGGCATTGGGATGTCAACGCGATCCATTCGGTGAACGATGCCAAGCAGACCTTCACCGGCAACGTCAATGCCGACAATCTGCGCCGCGCGCTGGGTCCGGTTGCCGCCTGCACCGGCACTTGCGTTCCGTTCAACATCTTTGGCGGGGCGGGTTCGATCACTCAGGCGATGATCGATTTTGTCGCCTTCACCGAACACGACAGGAGCAGCCAGCGGCTGACCGATTTCAGCGCCAATCTGACCGGCGATCTGTTCGACCTTCCGGCAGGTCCGGTTGGGCTGGCGGTGGGCTATGAATATCGCAAGATGTTCGGCTCGTTCGATCCCGATCCGATCGTCGCGGCGGGGTTTGGCTCTGATATCCCGGCCCAGCCTTCGCGCGGTGGGTTCCACGCCAACGAAGTCTATGGTGAGCTCAGCGTCCCGCTGCTCAAGGATGCTCCTTTGGCCAAGTCGTTCGACCTGTCGTTCGCGGCGCGCTATTCGAACTACTCGACCTCGGGCGGGACCACCACGTTCAAGGGTGGGGCCAACTGGCGCCCGATCGAGGACCTGCTGTTTCGCGGCACCTATGCCGAGGGCTTCCGTGCCCCCAGCATCGGCGAATTGTTCGGGACACCGTCGCGGTTCGATCAGGAGCTGATCGATCCTTGCTCGGGGCTGACCGCCGGAACTCCGGCCAACATCCGGACCAACTGCATTGCCCAGGGCGTGCCCGCCAACGGCAGCTACGCCCAGAACAACCCGCAGCTTCCGGTGATCACCGGCGGCAACCAGAACCTCAAGGCGGAAACCTCGACCAGCTATGTGTTCGGCGGGGTCTATTCACCGCAATGGGCCAGGGGCGGATTTGCCCGCAATTTGTCGCTTGAAGTCAATTATTACGACATCAAGGTCGATGGTGCGATCCAGGCGGTCGATGCCGAGACGCTGCTCGGTCGCTGCTCGCAGTCTGCCGATCCGGCAAGCTGCGCGGCAATCTCCCGCACCGGCTCGGGGGCGATCTCCCAGATCCGCGGGCTGTTGCAGAACATAGCCGGGATCAAGACCCGCGGTCTCGACGTGACCTTCAACTACCGTTCGCCCGAAACCGGCGTGGGCAGTTTCGGGATCTACTGGGCCAACAACTTCCTGTTCGACTATACGGTTACCGTGCCTGCCGCGACGGGAAAGCTCGGATATCTCGCGCGAGGGGACCGAGCGCGGCAGCCCCGACCAGGCCTTCCCCAAATACAAGGCCAACGGGACGCTGGACTGGATGAGTGGCGGCTTCAACGCCTCGGTTACCGGGCGCTATATCGCGGCGGTTGTCGAAGGCAACGGCAACCGGCTGGGATCGACTTTCTATACCGATTTCCAGATTGGCTGGACCCCCAACTTCCTCGACAGGCGTTTCGGCATCACGCTGGGGGTGAACAATTTGTTCGACGTCGATCCCCCGGCCTGCATCAGCTGCGGGCTCAACAACTTCGATCCGACCACCTACGATGTGCCCGGCCAGTTCGGCTACATCCGCCTGACCTACAAGATGTAGGCTCCGCATCGGCCGCCTTAAGACCCGCCCGGTTCGCGCCGGGCGGGTTTTTATTGGGAGCCGCGCAGGATCAAATCCGCGCCCGGCTTGTGCTGGCGGATTTCATCGTCGGTCAGGCCATTGATCTCATGCGGGAAGACCAGCCATTCTTCGGTCTCATGGACATGGAAATCGGGCTTTAACGCCGTCCTGTTGCGCGAAGGTTTCCAATAGACCGTCGCGATCTTGACCGTGCGCGGCATGTTGTGGCGGCAGCGATGCGACAGCTCGGCCAGGAACGCCTCGATCGAGCGCCCGCTGTCGAACACGTCGTCGATCACCAGCAGATGGTCGTCGGGGTTCAGCGTGTCGATCAGATAACCCAGCGCGAAGACGCGGACTTCCTTTTCCTGCCGGTCGATCCCGCTGTAGGACGAGGTGCGGATCGCGATGTGATCGCTCTCTATCCCGTTGAATTCGAGCAGTTCCTGCACCGCGATCCCGACCGGCGCGCCGCCGCGCCAGATGCCGACGATATGAGTGGGGCGAAAGCCGGACTCGATCACCTGGTTGGCCAGCGCCCACGAATCCTGCAGCAGTTGGTCGGCGGTCAGATAGAGTTTCTCGCCCATCTCAGCGCTCCCCGGCCAGCGCGCGGATCGCCGCGAGATGCGGCGCCTGCGCTTCGGGCGAGAGGAACGAGCCGGTGAAGCTGTTCTCGGCCAATTGCACGATCTGATCACGCGACAGGTCGAGGGCCTGCGCCACCGCGTGGAAATTGTCGCCGATGTAGCCGCCGAAATAGGCCGGATCGTCCGAGTTGATCGTCGCCCTTATGCCGAGGTCGAGCATCCGCGCCACCGGGCTATCCTCGATCCGGTTGATCACGCAAAGCTTGAGGTTGGAGAGCGGACAGACCGTCAGCGTCAGCCCCTCGTCCACCAGCCGCGCGACCAGCGCCGGGTCTTCTAGCGCGCGGTTGCCGTGGTCGATCCGGTCGATCTTGAGGACATCCAGCGCCTCGGTGACATATTCGGGCGGGCCTTCCTCACCGGCATGGGCAACGAGGTGCAGCCCAAGCTCCCGGGCGCGCGCAAAAACGCGCGAAAACTTGGCGGGCGGATGGCCCAGTTCGGATGAATCGAGACCCACCCCATCGATCCGGTCGAGGTAGGGGATGGCTTGGTCGAGCGTCACCTCAGCCTCCTCCGCGCTGAGATGCCGCAAGAAGCACATGATCAGCCGGTGAGTGATGCCAAGCCGCGCCTCGGCGTCGTTGAGCGCCCTCTTGATGCCATTGAGCACCGTTGTGAACGCGATGCCCCGTTCGGTATGACCCTGCGGATCGAAGAACACTTCGACATGCCGGACATTGTCCGTCGCCGCGCGCCCGAGATAGGCCCAGGTCAGGTCGTAAAAATCCGCCTCGGTCTGCAGCACCGCCATTCCCTGGTAATAAATATCGAGGAAATCCTGCAGGTTGGAGAAGTCATACGCCGCCCGCACCTCGTCCACCGAGGCAAACGGAATCGTCACCCCGTTGCGCTCCGCCAGCGCGAACAACAGTTCGGGCTCGAGCGATCCTTCGATATGCAGATGCAGTTCGGCCTTGGGCAGGCGATCGATCAGCGCGCGGCGTTCGGAATTTTCCATCGCGGGCAGGCTGGAGCAACCCGGCCCTGCGGTCAACGGCTTGCCCCGCGTTCGGTTTTCGTTCTAACGCTGGTGCGTGTCCGCTGCGCTCCCCCTTCCCGCACTCCACGCCAGCCACGGCGGGTGCTGGCTGCGCGACGGCGGCGGGACCACGCGCGGGGTGGCCAAGGGCGAGGCGATTATGGCGGCGGCGGATACGCCGCTGCTGCTGCTCAACGCCCCGCTGGTGGCGAACCGGCTGGGCTATCCCGATCTCTCGGGGCTCGATTTGCTTGAGTTATTCGCTTTCATCCACCCGGCGCGATTCGTGGTGCCGACGCCCAAAGGGCTCGCGCATGCGCTGGCGCTTGAGGAACCGGCGACCGACGACGCGGTTCCCGCGCTGCTCCAGCAAGCCGCCGAGGCGCTGCTCGCCACTTGCGAGGCACACGAGTGGACCGAGCGCGAGGCCGCGTGGAGCTGCCTGCAATCGCTGACCCGGCTGCGCTGGCCGTGGGCTGCGCTGCTCGCCCCGCGGATCGCCCAGCCGACCCGCGCCGAGCGCTGGCTGTTCGCGCGGCTGCCCGAATGGGAGGAAGCGCCCGAGCGGATCCAGCCGTCGCAAGTATCACTCGATCAATTTGAAGTCGCCGAACGCCTCGCCCAGCTCACCGGCAGCACCGCCGAATCGCGCCCGGGCCAGCAAGCCTATTCCGCCGAAGCCGCGCACGTCTTTGAGCCGCGCCGCCGCGAAGGCTTGCCGCATGTGCTGCTCGCGCAGGCCGGGACGGGCATTGGCAAGACGCTCGGCTATCTCGCTCCGGCCTCGCTGTGGGCGCAGCAATCGGGTGGCACGGTATGGGTCTCGACCTTCACCAAGGCGCTGCAGCGCCAGCTGCGCCGCGAAAGCCGCCGGGCGTGGGATGGCGCGCGCGAGGATGGCAGCCAGCCCGTGGTGGTGCGCAAAGGGCGCGAGAATTACCTCTGCCTGCTCAACCTCGAGGATGCGCTCCAGGGCGGCTTCGCCGGGCGCGCTGCGGTGCTCGCGCAGCTGGTCGCGCGTTGGGCGGCGTTCAGCCAGGACGGCGACATGATCGGCGGCGATCTGCCCGGCTGGCTCAGCACTTTATTCCGTCAGCGCGGGGTCGCGGCGCTGACCGACCGGCGCGGCGAATGTGTCTATGCCGGCTGCCCGCACTACCGCAAATGCTTCATCGAGCGCGCCAGCCGCGCCAGCGCGCAGGCCGATCTGGTGATCGCCAACCACGCGCTCGTGATGGTCAATGCCGCGCGCGCCAATTTCAGACCGGGCAGCGATCCCGGCCAGCGCCCGACCCGGTTGATCTTCGACGAAGGACACCACGTGTTCGAGGCGGCGGATTCGACCTTCGCCGCCGCGCTCACCGGCGCGGAAACCATCGAGCTGCGCCGCTGGGTAATCGGCCCCGAACGCGGCTCAAAGGGACGGCGGCGGGGGTTATCCGCGCGGCTCGCCGACGTCGCCAGCTATGACGAGGCCGGGGCTAAGGCGATCGCGGCGGCGCGCGCGGCGGCCGAGGCGCTGCCCGGCGACGGTTGGCTGCAGCGCCTGCTCGAAGGTGCGTCGTCCGGACCGCTCGAAGCGCTGTTCGCGGCGGTGCGGAGCGCCGTCTACGCCCGCGACGAAAGCGGCGGGCAGGAAGGAGGCTATGGGTTGGAGACCGAGGCCGCGCAGCTCGACGGCGCGTTCATCGAACTGGCCGGCCAAGCGCAAAGCGCGCTTGCCGCGCTGCGCCAGCCGCTGATCCGGCTCGGCGTGCGGCTCGAAGCGCTGCTCGAGGAGCCGCCCGACTGGCTCGACGGATCGGGGCGTGCGCGGATCGAGGGCGCGCGCCATTCGCTCGGCTGGCGGATCGACTTGCTCGCGGCGTGGGAAGCGCTGCTCGACCGGCTCGGCGGCCCGGCGGATCCCGAATTCGTCGACTGGCTGGCGGTCGACCGTTCCGAGGCGCGCGAATTCGATGTCGGGCTGCATCGCCGCTGGCTCGATCCGATGAAGCCGTTTGCGCGCGCGGTGCTCGAACCCGCGCATGGCGTGATGCTGACCAGCGCCACGCTGAGGGATGGCGAGGATTGGTCCGCTGCGGTGACCAAGAGTGGCGCGAGCCAGCTCGATATCGCTCCGCGGCTTTCGGCCTTCGACAGTCCGTTCGATTATTCCGCGCAGGCCGAAGTGCTGATCGTCACCGATGTGACCAAGGGCGATATCCCCGCGCTCGCGGGCGCCTATGGCCGGTTGATCGAGGCGGCGGGCGGCGGCGCGCTCGGGCTGTTCACCGCGATCCGGCGGCTGCGCGCGGTTTATGGCCGGATCGCCGACCGGCTCGCACGCAGCGGCTTGCCGCTCTACGCGCAGCACGTCGATCCGATCGATACCGGCACGCTGGTCGATATCTTCCGCGACGATCCACGCGCCTCGCTGCTCGGCACCGACGCGCTGCGCGACGGGGTCGATGTGCCCGGCCATTCGCTGCGGCTGGTGGTGATGGAGCAGGTGCCGTGGCCCAAACCCTCGATCCTCCACCGCGCGCGGCGGCTTGCGGGCGGTGGGAGCGCCTATGACGACCGGATCATCCGCGCGCGGCTGGCGCAGGCTTTCGGGCGGCTGATACGCGGGCGCGAGGACCACGGACATTTCGTGGTGCTCTCCGCCGCCTTCCCCTCGCGGCTGCTGGGCGCTTTCCCGCCCGGCACCCCGATCCTGCGGGTGACGCTCGACGAGGCTTTACAACGCGTCGCGGCGGGTGTTTCTGCGAGGCCAATCATAGTTGAGGCTCCCGTTTGAAGACCTTGGGCCTGTTTCGCCACGCCAAGTCCGACTGGCACGATCCGCGCGCGCGCGATTTCGACCGTCCGCTCAATTTGCGCGGCGAGAAAGGCGCAGGCCTGATGGGGCGACACATCCGCGACCACGGCGAGCGCTGGGACAGGGTGATCGCCTCCCCCGCGATCCGCGTTGCCGAAACGCTCGAGCTCGCCGCCAAAGCCGCCGGGGGCAGCCTGCAAGTCAACTGGGACCGCCGTATCTACCTCGCCAGCTCGGCCACGCTGCTCGACCTGCTGCGCGATCAGACCGATGAGATAGGCTCGGTGCTGCTGGTGGGCCACAACCCGGGGCTGGAGGATTTGATCTTCGACCTCGTCCCCGATGACGGTACCAGCCCGCTGCGCGACGTGGTCGAGGAGAAATTCCCCACCGCCAGCTACGCCGTGCTCGAACTCGATATCGCGGATTGGGCCGGGCTGCGCGAGGGCTGCGGGCGGCTCACCCACCTCACCCGCCCGCGCGATCTCGATCCCGCGCTGGGGCCGGAGTTGGTTTAAGCCTGGTGGATCGCCTTCACGTTGAGGTAGCTCTCGAACCCCTCGATCCCGCCTTCACTGCCGAAGCCCGAATCCTTGACTCCGCCGAACGGCGCATCGGCCATGCTGATGTTGAAATTATTGATCCCGACCATCCCGCATTCGAGCGCATCGCCAAGCAGGTTCGCGCGCCGCGCATTTTCGGTGAAAGCGAAGGCGGCGAGCCCAAACGGCAGGCGATTGGCCTTGGCGATCGCCTCGTCGAAGCTGGCGAACGGCGCGGCGACCGCGACCGGGCCGAAGGGCTCGTTGTTCATGATCGCCGCGCTGTCGGGCACATCGGCCAGCAGCGTCGGCTGGAAGAAGAACCCGCCCGCGCCGCGTGTCCCCCCAGCCATGACCCGCGCGCCTTGCGCCCTTGCATCATCGACCAGCGCCTCGACCGCATCGGGCCGCCGGACGTTGGCCAGCGGCCCCATCTTGGTATCGGCAACGAGCCCGTCGCCCATCGTGACTTGCGCGGTGCGCGCGGCGAAGCCTGCGACGAACTGCTCGTAAATCGCCTCCTGAACGTAGAACCGCGTGGGCGAAACACAGACCTGTCCGGCGTTGCGGAACTTTTGCGGGACCACCATGTCGAGCGTCTTTTCAAGGTCGCAATCGTCGAAGATCAGCACCGGCGCGTGACCGCCCAGCTCCATCGTCACGCGCTTGAGCCCGTCGGCGGCGAGCTTCATCAAATGCTTGCCGACCGGCACCGAGCCGGTGAAGCTGAGCTTGCGGATCACTGGCGAGGCGAGCAAATGGCGGCTGACCGCATCGGGCACGCCGTGGACCAGCTGCACCACGCCCGCGGGCAATCCCGCATCGGCAAGGCAGCGCACCAACTCGCCGGTGCAGGCGGGGGTTTCCTCGGGTGGCTTGGCGATCACCGAACAGCCGGTGGCGAGCGCGGGCGCGAGCTTCTTCGCCAGCAAATAGACCGGGAAGTTCCACGGGCTGAACGCCGCGACCGGGCCGACCGGCTGCTTGATCACGATCGAGCGTTGCCCGGTCGGACGCACCAGCACGCGGCCGTAAATCCGTTTGGCTTCCTCGGCGCACCAATCGAACAGCGCCGCGCTGCCCATGACTTCGCCCTTGGCCTCGGCGAGCGGCTTGCCCTGTTCGGTGGTCAGCAACCTAGCAATCGCATCCGCTCGTTCGCGCATCAACGCCGCCGCCTTGCGCAGCACCGCGCTGCGCGTTTCGACATCGGTCGCGCGCCACACCGCAAAGCCGCGCTCGGCAGCCGCCAGCGCCGCATCGAGATCGGCGGTGCTGGCCAGCGCCAGCTCGCCGATCGTGTCGCCCGAGGCCGGATTCACCACCGCCATCCGCTCGCGCCCCTCGCCGGGAACCCAGCGGCCATCGAGGAACAGGCCGAGATCGGTGGTGTAGATGTCGCTCATGGAGTGGTCCTGTTGGTCGGGAAGTGATGCCCGATAGATAGGAGGTAAGGCTGCCGAACGGTAGGCCTGTCAGGCTTCGTGCAGCGCCGCGGCCAGCGCATCGCGGATCGCGACGAGCTGGCGCACAATCGAGGGCGACGACGGGGCCGCTATCGCAACCGGTGCAGCGGGGGCGCTTGCTCCCTTGCCTTGCAGCGCCAGCCGGGCACCGCGCAGCGTATAGCCCTCACGGTGGACCAGCCGGTCGATGGTTTCGACCAGCGCGACGTCCTCGGGGCGGTAATATCGCCGTCCGCCGCCCCGCTTGAGCGGGCTCAGCATCGGGAATTGTTCTTCCCAGTAGCGCAGCACATGCTGGCGGATACCGAGCGCCTTGGCCAATTCGCCGATGGTGCGCAGCGCGTCGGGTGCCTTGCCGTCATCGAATTTGGTGGCGGGCGCGTCGCTCATCCCTTGGCGATCCGCTCCTTGAGCATCTGGCTGGCGCGGAAGGTCAGCACGCGGCGCGGGGTGATCGGCACTTCGACGCCGGTGCGCGGGTTGCGGCCGATCCGCTGCG
The DNA here is from genome assembly GCA_035543295.1 of Novosphingobium sp. Taxonomy (GTDB): domain Bacteria; phylum Pseudomonadota; class Alphaproteobacteria; order Sphingomonadales; family Sphingomonadaceae; genus Novosphingobium. The sequence continues at coordinate 70,947 of DASZZS010000016.1, read as the reverse complement.
ACTTGTCGCGCAGCAGGAAAGTGCCAAAGCCGGAGATCTTGACGTTCTCCCCCTCGCCCAGTGCATGGCACATATTGCGCAGGATCGCTTCGACCAGATCGAGCGATTCGGAACGCGAAAAGCCCAGCTTGCGATTGATCGCTTCGGCAAGGTCTGCACGCGTCAGTGTGTTCATGGAGCGCATCGAGCTCCTTCCCCCTCTAATTGGCGGCGCGACCCACCGAGTCGGCAACATAGATTAACCGATAGCGATTGCAACGCACTGTAGGGATTCAGGAATTTAGAGCCTGACCAGCGAAGCGCCCCAAGTAAAGCCGCCGCCCATTGCTTCGAGCATGACCAGCTGGCCGGGCTTGATCCGCCCATCGCGGATCGCCACATCGAGCGCGAGCGGGACCGATGCGGCGGAGGTGTTGGCATGCCGATCGACTGTCATCACGACCTTTCCGGTCGGCAAGCCCAGTTTGCGCGCGGTAGCATCGAGAATCCGGGCGTTGGCCTGGTGCGGCACCACCCAATCGAGGTCGTCAGCGGTGAAGCCTGACTCTGCCAGCACTTCGCGTAGCACCTCGGCCAGATTAACCACGGCGTGGCGGAAAACCTCGCGCCCCTTCATGCGGACCTTGCCGACTGTCCCCGTAGTCGACGGACCGCCATCGACATAGAGCAGACTGCTGTGGGCCCCATCGGCATGCAGCCTGGTCGCCAATATGCCGGGGCCAGAGCGTTCATCGACGTCCTGCGCCTCGAGCACCACCGCCCCCGCACCGTCGCCGAACAGCACGCAAGTTGTGCGGTCCTCCCAATCGAGGATGCGGCTGAAGGTTTCGGCACCGATTACCAGCGCCTTATTTGCCATACCGGTGCGCAGCATCGAATCGGCCACGCCCAGCCCATAGAGGAAGCCCGAACACACCGCGGCGACATCGAAGGCGATCCCGCCGTTGCAGCCCAGCGCGTGTTGTACCTGCGTGGCGGTTGCCGGGAAGGTCTGGTCCGGCGTGGCGGTCGCCAACACGATCAGGTCGATTTCCGACGCCTCGATCCCGGCGGCGGCCAGTGCGTTGCGCGAAGCTTCGGTCGCCAATGTTCCCGTGGTTTCACCATCGCCCGCGATGTAACGGTTGCGGATGCCGGTCCGCTCGACGATCCATTCGTCGGTGGTATCGACCATCGTGGTCATTTCAGCATTGCTGACCGCGCGTTTTGGCAGGGCCGAGCCCGTGCCGGTGAGGACCGCGCGGCGGGTCATGTCGCCCGGCGCGGCTTGTGCAGGCTGTCGGCACCGAGGCTGGCGAGATCGGCCATGATCCGCTCGGTGATGCTCTCCTCGAGCAGTCGCGCGGTCACGTGCACCGCATTGGCGACGCCGAGCGCGCTGGCGCTGCCGTGGCTTTTCACCACCACGCCGTTGAGGCCAAGGAACACCGCGCCGTTGTGGTTGTTGGGATCGAGGTGGTGCTTGAGCAGTTCGGTCGCGGGGCGCGAGATCAGGAAGCCGAATTTGGAGCGCAGCGAGCTGGCGAAGCTCCGGCGCAGCAAATCGGCCACGAAGCGCGCGGTGCCTTCGACCGCCTTCAAGGCGATATTGCCCGAGAAACCATCGGTCACCACCACGTCGATATCGCCGCGGTTGAGCTTGTCGGCCTCGGCAAAGCCATCGAACGCCAGCGCGAGCTCGTCGGCCGCAGCCTTGAGCCGGGTCGCGGCATCGCGCAGCACGTCGGTGCCCTTCATTTCTTCGGTGCCGATATTGAGCAGCCGCACCCGCGGCGCAGTGAGCCCGGTAACGATCCGCGAATAGGCCGCGCCCATAATCGCGAACTGCACCAGATTGCGCGCATCGCATTCGGTGTTGGCACCCAGATCGAGCATCACGACGTCATTGTCGCCCAGCGTCGGCAGCAGCGCGGCCAGCGCAGGTCGGTCGATCCCCGGCATCGTGCGCAGCGCCACCTTGGCGATCGCCATCAGCGCGCCGGTGTTGCCCGCGCTCACCGCAGCACCGGCATCACCGGTTTTGACCGCGTTGATCGCCAGCCCCATCGAGGTGGTCTTGGCGCGGCGCAACGCCTGGGTCGGCCGCTCATCGCCGCTGACAACATCGGCGGCGTGGAGGATTTCCGACGAAGCGCGCAGGTTCGGATGGCTTTCGAGCGCGGTCTTGATCCGCGCTTCGTCGCCCACCAACAGGAATTTGAACCGATCGTGGCGGCGGCGCGCGAGCGCGGCACCTTCGATCATCACGCGCACGCCTTCATCGCCGCCCATCGCATCAACGGCGATACGCGGCAGGCTCATTTGCGCAAATTCCTTGGCTTAAGGGGGCTTAGAGCCCGACCGCGATGATCTCGCGTCCGTTGTAGTGACCGCAGGCGTTGCACAGATTGTGCGGACGCTTCAGTTCACCGCAGTTCGAGCATTCGTGGAATGCATCGACCTTCAGCGCATCGTGGCTGCGGCGCATGCCCCGACGGGACGGGGAGGTTTTTCTTTTTGGGACAGCCATCTCGGCACCTGTTCCTGCAAATCTTGGTTCAGCGAATGAATGGCCGCGACTGGCACCTTGAGGGCCGGCGGCTGCGAAGGCGCGCCTATACCGAATTTCACGTGCGTTGCAAGCATTGCCCGGCTAGCTCTTGCCGTGGGTCGAACGAGGGGATCGAATAATGCTGTTACCCACTACACTGGCGATGGCCGCCGCAGCCGCCGTAATCAATATCTGGCTGTCAGTGCGGATCGGCCGCCTGCGCACATCGGAAAAGATCTTCATCGGCGATGGCGGGCACGATATGCTGTCACGCCGGATGCGCGCGCAGCTCAATTTCGCCGAAAATACACCTTGGGTGCTGGCGCTGGTCCTGGCGCTCGAACTGGCCGGCAAGGGCGGCGCGTGGCTTCCCTATGTCGCGGGCCTCTATATGCTCGGCCGGGTTGCGCACGGGCTGGGGATGGACGGCACCGCGCTTGCCAAGGGCCGGATGGTCGGCACGGCGACCACCATGCTCAGCCAGATGGGTCTCGCGATTGTGGCGGTGCTGGTGCTGCTGGGACGGATGTAGCCAATTGACTCCTCCCCGGCCCCAGTCGGGGAGGATCAGCTCAGCGCATAATCGCTAACAAAGGCGTTGGTCTGCCGCTCGCGTCCGAAGGTGCTGGTCGGGCCGTGGCCGGGCAGGAAGGTGACGTCGTTGCCGAGCGGCCAAAGCTTCTTGGTGATCGAATCGATCAAATCCTGGTGATTGCCCAGCGGGAAATCGGTCCGTCCGATCGAACCCTGGAACAGCACATCGCCGACAATCGCGAAGTGCGATGGCGCATGGTGGAACACCACATGGCCCGGGGTGTGCCCCGGGCAATGGATCACGTTGAGAATTAGTTCGCCCACGGTAACCGTATCGCCATCGACCAGCCAGCGGTCCGGCTCGAACACTTCGCCATGCATCCCGAAGCGCGCGCCGTCCTCGTCCAGTTTGGCGATCCAGAAGCGGTCCGCCTCGTGCGGACCTTCGATCTCGAGCCCCAGTTCCTTGGCAAGGATGCCCGCCTGCCCGCAATGATCCATATGGCCGTGGGTGACGAGAATTTTCTCCAACGTCACCCCGGCGCGCTCGACTGCCAGCTTGAGCCGATCGAGATCGCCGCCCGGATCGACCAGCGCGCCGCGCATGGTTTTGGTGCACCACACCAGCGAGCAATTCTGCTGGAACGCGGTAACGGGCACGATGGCGACGCGCATCGGAGGCTGGGTATCGGTCATGGTTGCGAAATGGCGGCAGCCGCGCGCGATTGCAATGGCTAGAGCCGCCCGCTCTTCCACACCACCCGGCCGATCACCTGGACTTCGCCGGGCGCGAACTCGATCGGGCGGTAGGCGGGATTGTCGCTGAGCAGCGTGACCGCGCCCGGCCGCCCGGTATCGAGCCGCTTGACCAGCAGCGCGTCCCCGGCGCGAACCACGTGGATGCCATCGCGCAGCGCGCGCGGGGTGCGATCGACCAGGATTTCGTCGCCGTCGCGCAGGGTCGGCTCCATCGAATCGCCCGCCACCGCGATCGCGGAAAGCATCGCCGGTTCCAGCCCCTGCCCGCGCAGCCAGCGCGCGGAAAAGCGGAACGCTCCGATCGGCGCTTCCTCGACTGGCAAAGCCCCGCCGCCCGCCGATGCGCCCAATGGCAAGCGCGGCACGTCGACCCAGTCGCGCTTGGGCGCAGTCTGCGAGGAAATATCCTCCGCCCCGCCCAGCTCCGATTCGGCCACACCGAAGAACCGGGCGAGCGTGCGCCGGTCTCCCTCCTCCAGCTTGCGCGGGCTGCCCTTGCGGATAAATTGCTGCAAATAGGTGGAATTGCGGCCAATCATCTCGGACAGGCCGGACAGGCTCACGCGCTTGTCGCTCGCGAGGGCAAGCAATCGGACGCGCGGATCGGCAGTAATCATCAAAATACGTTACTCGATGTATTTTTCCTAGACAAGTAGGATTTCGCACCTGACTACAGGATTATTCCTACGCCGATTCGTCCACGGAGAGATCGACAATGCCGAGCCGCTGCCCATGCTGATCCGCAAAATCGAACGCTTCCTGCGCGACACCGGAATGCCGTGGACCAAGTTCGGCCGTCTGGCGACCCACGACCCGCGGTTCGTCGAAGACTTGCGCAATGGCCGCACCCCGCGCCACGCGACCGAACAGCGTGTGGAACATTTCATGAACAAATACCGGGAGGCCGGCAATGCGCATTGATCCACAGGCCGACCGCGCGATGGTCGAGGCATCCAGCCGCCGCACCCCGCGTGGACCGTGGATGCATTTGCTCGCCGCGCTGCTCGGCCTCGCGGGCGGCAAGGCCGAGCTGGTCCGCCACAGCGAGCACGCGTGGTCCAGCGTCACCTTCTCGGGCACGCGCCATACCGTGCTGCTGGCCTTCACGGGCGCCGAAGGGGTCGCGGCAGGCGAGACTTTCATCGACGCCCTACCCGACCATGAATTCACGATTCCTCGGCAGCTGGTGGCCGATGCTGCGGTGGTTTCAGTCGAACACCTACTGCTGCCCGAACCGCGACTGTCGGTCGAAGTCGAACTGCTGCTGCTCGACGATGCCTGACCCGATGACTTGCGGCCCCAGAGGGGCTCTTCTACCCCAAGTGAAGTGCGCTCACCCTAATAGCCCAACGTTAGATCGACCTGCGGCTCGAGCGGCTCGCCGCTGCGGTAGCGTTCGAGATTGACCATAAACCGCTCCACAGCGCGGACGAACATCTTGTCCTGCGCGCGGCCCGAGAGGTGCATCGAGACGTGGGCGTTGTCGAGCGACCATAACTCGTCGCCCGCCGGGAGCGGTTCGGGCGTGGTGACATCGAGGAACGCCGCCGCGATGCTTTTGGCCTTGAGCGCCTCGACCAGCGCCGCCTGATCGACCACCGCGCCGCGCGCGATGTTCACCAGCACCGCCTGCGGGTTCATCGCCGCCAATTCCGCCGCGCCGATCATACCGTCGGTCTCGGCGGTCGCGGGTACCGCAAGGATCACCCAGTCGAACTCGCCCAGCCGCACCCGCCAATCGTCGGGGCCCAGCATGCCGGGGCCAGAGGAGCGGCGCACCTTGATCACTTCGACGCCGAACGCCGCCAGCCGCGCGTCGATCAACTTGCCGATCGCGCCGTATCCCAGCAGCAGCGCCTTGCTGCCCAGCAGTTCGCGCTTGCCGGGCGAATCCACGAGCCACTCGTGCCGGTCCTGCGCGCGGACCACCTCGCGGTAGCCCTTGGCGACAGTCAGCATCCCCATCAGCACATATTCCGCAATGGTAATCGCGTTGATCCCCGCGCCATTGGTGACGCGCACCCCGCGCGCCTGCAACACATCGAGCGGCATCCCGTCGAGCCCGGCGTAGATCGAGTTCAACCATTTGAGCTTGACCGCGCGCCGCATCGCCTCGGCCATGTCCTCTTTCTTGTAGAGATCGAACCAGCCGATTTCCGCCTCGGGGGCGAGATCGAACAGTTCCTCGGTGGTGGCGAACCAGCGCGGCTCGATCCACTCGGGCAAACGCGGCTCGATCAAGGGGCGGGCGAGCGCGGAAAGCACGGCGACAGTCTTGGTCATTTGCTGGTTCCATAGCTGGCGAGCATTGGGGGCTCATGCAAACATTCGGCGAAGCTGAAGCGCCGCGTGGTCAGCGGCGGAACAGCCGCGGCATCGGGATGGGCGGGGTTGAGAAGGACAACGTCGGCCTCGGGCAACACGCGCGAACTAACTGCGGCGAGTAGCGAGCGCTTGCTGTCGAGCCATTCGCCGACCCATGCGCGGATTACATCTTCGCCATCTGCACCGGGTACGCGCTCGGGCGTGGCATCGACTTCAGTCCAGCCGAGCACGAAGTCATCCGGGATGCCCTGCAAGTCGCGCGGCTGGTAACGCAGCGCCACCAACACCGCGAGCCCGGCTTCGCTGGCAAGGCTGACCACTGGCCGACCCGGTGACGCATAACGCGCACCGTTCAACGCCGCGCCTACCCCGTCCAACGCGACAAACGGCGCGCGGGTCAGACGCCAGAGTTTCATGTCCCCAGCTTCCAGTCCCAGCCAAGCGGATCGCCGTCCATGACTTCGACGCCTTGGGCAGCGAGTTCGTCGCGGAGGCGGTCGGAGGTGGCGAAGTCCTTGGCGGCGCGGGCATCCATGCGGCGCTTGAGGATGGCCTCGATTTCGGGTTCGGTGATGGTCGCAGACTTGGGGCGAATGCGGAGGTCGGCGCGAGTTATTGTCAAAATGTCGAGTCCCAGCACTTCGTCAAATGTCGCCAATATTCGCAGCTTGTTATCAGGAAGCGTGAAATGTGAAAGGAGCAGCGTCTCGATTCCCGCCAGAACATCCGAGGTGTTCAAATCCTCAGAAACGGAGTCCTCAAAAAACGTCAAATCCTGATCTATGTCGAAGTAGTGGCCACCCGTCTCGACCTCATCTTCGTACTTGCCTGTTCCGGGTCCCGACATAGGAGTCGAGTATGACTCGAAGGGCGACCACTCATTCGTCGAAGCGGCAACTTTCAACCTTTCAATGGCGATCAACAACCGCTTCAACCGTACTAGCGCCGCCTGCAGTCCCTCCCACGAGAACTCCAACTCGCTCCGATAGTGCGCCTGCAGGCACATCAGCCGGTACGCCAGCGGGTGGTAGCCTTTGTCGATCAGCAGTTGGAGCCGCAGGAATTCGCCTGACGATTTGCTCATCTTGCCCGAGCGTTCGACGAGGAAATTGTTGTGCATCCAGATCCGCGCGCCGCTGGCGTCGGAGTGGCAGAACGCCTGGTTCTGGGCGATCTCGTTGGGGTGGTGAATTTCGCGGTGGTCGATCCCGCCGGTGTGGATATCGAACGGGAAGCCGAGCAACTGCCCCGACATCACCGAGCATTCGAGATGCCAGCCCGGCGCGCCTTTGCCCCACGGCGAATCCCATTCCATCTGGCGCGTCTCGTCGGCGGGCGTCTTGCGCCAGATCGCGAAATCGGCGGCGTGGCGCTTGCCTTCGACCGACGCGATCCGGCCCTCGCCTTCATCGGTCGCGGCGCGGGCAAGGAGGCCGTAATCCGCCACGGTCGAGACATCGAAATAGAGGCCACCGGGTAGCTCGTAGCAGTGCTTGTCCGCGACGCTTTTCGCAAACTCGATCATCGCCGGGACATAGTCGGTGGCGATGGGCCACAGCGCTGGTGCGCGGATATTGAGCGCTTTCACATCGGCCCAGTAGGCCTCGGTATAATGGCGTGCGATATCCCAGATCGACCGGGCGCTGGCCTTGGCGGCCTGCTCCAGCTTGTCCTCTCCCGCGTCGGCGTCGTCGGTCAGATGGCCGACATCGGTGATGTTGATGACATGGGTGAGCTTGTAGCCCTTGAAGGAGAGCGTCCGTCCGAGCACGTCGGCGAAGACATAGGCGCGCATGTTGCCGATGTGGGGGTAGTTATAGACCGTCGGCCCGCAGCTATAGACGCGTGCTTCGCCGGGATGCACGGGCTGGAATGGCTCCAGCTGGCGGGTCAGGCTGTTGAACAGGGTAAGCTCGGTCATGGGCGAGGCCATAAGTGGGCGCGTGTGCTTCGACAAGCTCAGCATGAACGGATGTTTTTGCTAGGCCCGTTCGTCCTGAGCCTGTCGAAGGTCGCGCACCGCGCCAGCCTAGAACCCCTCCCATCGCACCGATTCATCCAGCGGTGCGCGCGGGACCGGGAAAGTGTTGACCACCGCAGCGGGATCGCGCCAGCCGATCGCCATGCCGGTGAAGAAAATATGGTCGTCGGGAATATCGACGCATTCGCGGATTTGTGCTGAATAGATCGCCCAGGCTTCCTGGCCGCAACTGTCGAGCCCTGCTTCGCGCAGCAGCAGCATGATCGATTGCAGCCACATCCCGATGTCCGACCACTGCGGCGGACCCATGTATTTGGGAGTATGGACCAGCATCAGCACCGGCGCATCGAATGCGCGGAAGTTCTTGGCGAACCACATCATCCGCGCCAATTTGTTCTCGCGCGGAATGCCGAGCGCGGCGTAGAGCGCCTCGCCGATGCCGAAGCGCCGCTCGCTATAGGCGCCGTCGAGTTCGGGCGGGTAGATGCTGTATTCCGGTTTATGCGCTGCCGAACCCAGCGGCAGCACTTCGGCCACCTTGGCGAGCAATTTGGCCAGCGGATCGCCGGTCAGCACCACCGCGTTCCACGGCTGGGTATTGCCCCCCGAAGGCGCACGCTGCGCGGTCTCCAGCACCCGTCGCAGCACCGCCGAATCGACCGGCTTGTCAAGGAATTCGCGGACGGAACGGCGGCTGGTAACGGCTTCGGTTACGGAAAGGGTCATGTCAGTTTAATCGTTCGATTAAATTGGCGCGTCAAGCCTATTCCCCCTCGAACAACCCCGCCAGCGCCTCGATCATTGTCCCGCCGAGTTGTTCGACGTCCATAATCGTCACCGCGCGGCGGTAATAGCGCGTCACGTCATGGCCGATGCCGATTGCCACCAATTGAACTGGTGAAAGCTTTTCGATCCACTCGATCACCTTGCGCAGATGCTGCTCAAGGTAGCCCGCATTGTTGACGCTGAGCGTCGAATCGTCGACCGGCGCTCCGTCCGAAATCACCATCAGGATGCGGCGGTCCTCGTGCCGCGCGAGCAGGCGCGAATGCGCCCAGAGCAGCGCTTCGCCGTCGATGTTTTCCTTGAGCAGCCCTTCGCGCATCATCAGGCCGAGGTTGCGGCGCGCGCGGCGCCACGGCTCGTCGGCCTTCTTGTAGACGATATGGCGCAAATCGTTGAGGCGGCCCGGCAGCGCGGGCTTGCCGCCCGAAAGCCACGCCTCGCGGCTTTGCCCGCCTTTCCACGCGCGGGTGGTGAAGCCGAGGATCTCGGTTTTGACCCCGCAGCGTTCGAGCGTGCGCGCCAGCACATCGGCGCTGATCGCGGCAATGGATATGGGCCGCCCGCGCATCGATCCCGAATTGTCGATCAGCAGCGTGACCACCGTGTCCTTGAACTCCACATCGCGCTCGACCTTGTAGGACAGCGATTGGCCCGGCGAGACCACCACGCGCGCCAGCCGGGCAGCGTCGAGCAGCCCCTCTTCCTGGTCGAAGTCCCAGCTGCGGTTCTGCTGCGCCATCAGCCGCCGCTGCAAGCGGTTGGCGAGCTTGGTGACGATGCCCTGCAACCCCTTGAGCTGCGCATCGAGATAGGCGCGCAGACGGTTGAGCTCTTCTTCGTCGCACAACTCGGTGGCCGAGACGGTCTCGTCGAAGGCCTGAGTGTACATCTTGTAGTCGAAGTTGGCGGGCAAATCGGTCCAAGGACGATTGGGCCGGACGGGGAGCATCCCGTCCTCGCCCTCGTCCGCCGCATCGGCATCGCCCGCGTCGTCCTGGCTATCGCGCTCTTCCTCGCCCTCGGCGTCTTCGTCGCCTTCGCTGGGTTCGGCGGCGACTTCGCTGGGCTGCTGGTCCTCGCCGCTCTCGCCGTCGTCGCCGTCATCGTCGGCTTGGTCCTCACCGTCCTGGTCATCGCCATCGGTCGGGGGCTGGTCGAGCGATTCGGCGCGGGTCAGCTCAAGGTGCTGGAGCATGTCGAGCGACAGCGACTGAAACGCCTTCTGGTCGTCGATCGACAGCGCCAGCGCATCGAAATCGGCGCTGGCCTTGTCCGAAATCCACTCGCGCAGCAATTCGACCCCGCCGTGCGCCGCTTCGGGCACGGGCTGGCCGGTCAAGTGTTCGCGGAGCAGCAGCCCAAGCGCGGCGGGCATCGGCACTTCGTCGGCACTTGTCGCGCGGGTGATCGGGTCGCCGCCGATTCGCAGCATCAGCGCGGCATCGAGGTTGTCGCGCATCCCGGCATAGGCCTTCGACCCCAGCGCCTCATAGCGCACCGCCTCGACCGCATCGTAGCAGGCCCGCGCGGTTGCCTCGGCGGGCGCACGGCGGCCATGCAGCGCCTCATTGTGGTGGCGCAGCTTGAGCGCGAAGCTGTCGGCAAAGCCGCGCGCCTCCATCGCCTGCGCGCGCGGCAGGGCGCGGCCCGGCATCGGCACGCGAAAATTGGTGCCTGAGCTTTGCGGATTGTCCGCGGTCCACGCCACCTCGACCTCGGGCTCATGCGACACCGCCCGGGCGGTGCCGGTGAGCACGGCTTTGAACCGGTCGAGAGGGGTTTCGTCGGACATATTACGCAGCGTTTTCCATAGTCGTCATCCTGAACTCGTTTCAGGACCCATTCCGCCTTCCACTCTACCGCCGAATTTGAGGCACAATGGTCCTGAAACAAGTTCAGCATGATGATAGTGGATTGAACTCGCTAGATCGACTGCCCGGTCTTGGCCCAGTCGGCGAGGAAGCCCTCGATACCCTTCTCGGTCAGCACGTGCTTGAACAGCCCCATGATCACTGCAGGCGGTGCGGTCATCACATCGGCGCCGATCTTGGCGGCCTCCAGCACATGGATACCGTGGCGCACGCTGGCGACGAGGATTTCGGTGGGATAAGCGTAATTGTCGTAGATCAGGCGAATGTCGCTGATCAGCGCCATCCCGTCGAAGCCGTTATCGTCATGGCGGCCCACGAAGGGCGAAACGAAGCTCGCCCCCGCCTTGGCCGCGAGCAACGCCTGGTTAGCCGAGAAGCACAGCGTAACGTTGACCATCGTCCCCTCGCCGGTCAGCGCCTTGCAGGTCTTGAGCCCGTCGGGGGTGAGCGGCACCTTGATGCAGACATTATCCGCGATTTTGCGGAGCACTTCGGCTTCGCGCATCATTCCCGGATGGTCGAGCGCGACGACTTCGGCGCTGACCGGCCCAGCGACGATCGCGCAGATTTCGCGTGTGACTTCCATGAAATCGCGGCCCGACTTGGCGATCAGCGAAGGGTTGGTGGTCACCCCGTCGAGCAGGCCGGTCAGGGCGAGGTCCTTGATGTCGGCAATCTCGGCGGTGTCGGCAAAGAATTTCATGGAAGGCTCCGGGCGCAAGCGTTGCTGCAGTCGCTATAGCCAATTCGCCCGGCGGACCAAGCCCCCCACCGATGCCCGGGACTACCGCGCCTGCAGCATCGCAATCAGCGCCCGATCGTTGGTCGAACGCGGATCGGCGCGGATCGCTGTTTCCTCGGCCCCGATCTGGTACCAGATCGCGTTGTCCGCACTGTTGGCAACCGATTGCGCGACTTGCATCGTGTCCACCCCCGCCAAAGCCGAGACCGCCTGGCTCACCAGCGGATCGTTGGCGATCCGCAGCGCATCGCCCAGCGCCGGGATCATCGCGTTGATCAGCGCCGGGCCCATCGAACTGCGCAGATAGGAAGTCGCCGAAGTCGGCCCACCGCGGATCAAATCGACCGCGTTCTGAAAGCCAATCGTGCGGATTGTATCCGCCACCAGCGGCGCGGCACGGCGCGCGCCATCCTCGGCGAGGATATTGAGCCGGTATTGCAGGCGCTCGCGGAACGGTCCCGAGGTGAGGATGGTCTGCAACACCCCGCCGCGCCGTCCGAACAGCACCGGAAGGTCGAAGCGCGCGACCTGACTGTCCCAGAACCCACCTGGCGCGGTCAGCCGGGCGAAGGCATTATAGGCGGAGATTTCGAGCAGGCGGCGCACCGCATCGACGAAGCTGAAACCATAACCGCCATAGGTTGCGCAACCCGGCAGCACGAGCGCGCCTGTGGCGGCCGCACCCATCAGGAAGCCCCGCCGACCCACGCTTACGTTCAACTCAGTCGCCATTATCCACTCCTACGCTGGTCCGGCAGGTGTCGCTCGGCCACGCGCCACCCCATATAGGCCCGGTCTATGAACCGCGCCCGACTCCTCGTTTTCAATGCCGCGCTCGGTGCGCTGGACTACCGCGTCCCCGAAGGGATGGCGGTAGTCCCCGGCTGCCTCGTGGTCGCGCCGCTCGGACCGCGCCAGATTCTCGGCATCGTCTGGGAACCAGAACGCCTGCCCGCAACCGAGGTTCCGGACAGCAAGCTGCGTCCGCTGCTCGAACTCTTGCCCGTCGCGCCGCTGGCCGACCCCCTGCGCCGCCTGATCGAATGGACTGCGGATTATTACTGCGCCAGCCTCGCCTCGGTCGCGCGGATGGCGCTGGGCAGCAGCGCGGCGCTGCGCGGCGGCGGCACCACCACCGAATATCGGCTCAGTGGAGTTGAGCCGACCCGCCTCACCCCGCAGCGCGCCGCGGCAATGGACGCGCTGCACGGCGAACAGGCGACGATCCGCGAACTGGCCGAGCTGGCGAGCGTGTCCGAAGGCGTGCTGCGCGGGATGGTCGGGGCGGGCCTGCTCGAGCCGGTAACCGTAGATCTCGACCGCCCCTACCCACGCGCCCGCGCCGATTTTGCCGCGCCCGAGCTGTCCGCCGACCAGCAGGATGCCGCCGATGCCTTCGTATCTGCGGTTGAGGCCGCGCAATTCGCGCCGTTCCTGCTCGACGGGGTGACCGGATCGGGCAAGACCGAATGCTATTTCGAAGCGATCGCCGCCGCCATCGCGATCGGCCGCCAAGTGCTGGTTTTGCTGCCCGAGATCGCGCTGACCCAGAACTTCCTCCGTCGCTTCGAAGCGCGGTTCGGCGTAGCCCCGGTGCTGTGGCACTCCTCGGTCAAATCGACCGAACGGCGACGGGCATGGCGGGCGATCGTCTCAGGCGACGCGCAAGTCGTGGTCGGCGCGCGCTCGGCGCTGTTCATGCCGTTCCGGGCGCTCGGACTGATCGTGGTCGACGAAGCGCACGAAGTCTCGTTCAAGCAGGACGACGGGGTGCGCTACAACGCGCGCGACGTCGCAGTGATCCGAGCCCGGTTCGAGAGCGTGCCGGTGATCCTCGCCAGCGCCACCCCCGCGCTCGAATCGATGCAGCTCGCCGAAGCCGGGGTCTATGGCAAGATCGAGCTGCCCGCACGCTTCGGCGGCGCGACCCTGCCCGCCATCGAGATTGTCGATCTGCGCGAGGAACAGCCCGAGCGCGGGCGCTGGCTCGCGCCGCGCCTCGTCGCCGAAATGCGCGAGCGGCTGGCGCGCGGCGAACAATCGCTGCTGTTCCTCAACCGGCGCGGTTATGCTCCGCTGACGCTGTGCCGCAATTGCGGCTATCGCTTTCAGTGCCCCAACTGCACCGCCTGGCTGGTCGAGCATCGTCTGTCGCGGCGGCTGGCCTGCCACCACTGCGGTCACGAAGCGCCGGTGCCCGAAGCCTGCCCCGAATGCTCGACGCCCGATTGCATGGTCGCTTGCGGCCCGGGGGTCGAGCGCATCGCCGACGAGGTCGCCGAATTGCTCCCCGAAGCGCGCGTCGCGCTGGTCACCTCGGACACGCTCAACAGCCCCGAGAAAATCGCGGCGTTCGTCATCGCGGCGGAGGAAGGGTTGGTCGATGTCATCATAGGCACCCAGTTGGTGACCAAGGGCTACCACTTCCCCGAACTTACATTGGTCGGCGTGGTCGATGCCGATCTCGGCCTCGAAGGTGGCGATCTGCGCGCGGGCGAGCGGACCTACCAGCAGATCGCGCAGGTCGCCGGACGCGCCGGGCGCGGGGCCAAGCCGGGCGAAGTGCTGATCCAGACCCGCCATCCCACCGCGCCGGTGATCTCGGCGCTGGCCGCCGGGGACCGCGACGCGTTCTACGCCGCCGAAACCGAAGCGCGCCGCGATGCGGGCGCGCCGCCGTTTGGGCGTTGGGCGGCGATCATCGTCAGCTCGGAAGACGAAGCCGAAGCGCGCGAAGCCGCACGCGCCATCGGCGGGACGCGGCCCAACCATGCGGACGTGCTGATCCTCGGTCCCGCCCCCGCACCGATGGCGCTACTGCGCGGCCGCTATCGCTACCGCCTGCTGATCAACGCGCGCCGATCCGCCGAAGTGCAGAAGATCATCCGCGAATGGCTGATCGATTTGCGCTTCCCGCCGGGCATCCGCGTCGCGATCGACATCGATCCCTATAGTTTCGTCTAATGCGTAGCCGTTGCCGTGGTCGAGCGAGTTCCGCCCCTGGTGGTAGTAGTCCCCCCGGTGCCATGGCTTGCTGCACCCGTTCCGCCGGTTGCGCCTCCGGTGCCGCCGCTCGCGCCGGGCGCGGGCGGCACGAACCGCGCGGTCTCGATGGTCCCGGCGGCGGGTGCGGGGGGCGGATGGATTGTTGAATCGAGCCGGGTCGAGCGTTCCGCCATGCGCGCCCGCGCCGCAGTCGACCGCTCGTTCGCCTGCGCGGTCAGCCGTTCGGATTCGGCTTGCGGATTGATCGTGTTGACCCGGATCCGCTCAGCGTCGGCCCCTCCAGCAAGGCGGTTCAAGGGAACGTAGTCGGTCTTGAAGATCAGTTCGACTCCGCTGTCGAGATCGACCGAGGAATTGATGGATTCGGTGGTCTGGGTCCGGTCGGTTGAAACATAGCCGATGGTGCTCTGGACCTTGGCTTCCATCCCCCACGGCCCGAAGCGCGCGCCGCCGCCCACTTCCATGTTGGTGCGCGTATCGAACTGCGAGCTGCGGTCGTTCTCGGCCACGCTGCTTGCATCGACGTGCAGGCGCATCGCGGCATTTATCCGTCCGGACTCAATCACAATCCGCTGGAGTCCCATCTGAACCATCGTCGCGAGCAATTGCTGGCGGTTGCGCGCGAGCACTTGCCGCGCAAGCGGAACCAGCGCTTCGGGGTCGGAAGCCGACATCGGGACGCCCTCGTCTGCGCCAAGCGCGGTGCGCAGCGCGGCTTCGCTCGGCGGACTGCCGCCGGGGCGCATGATCAGCCGGGTGGCGGCATCCTGTTCGGCCTGGATTTCGGCACGGCGCTCGCGCGCTTCGGCGGGATCGAGCCCTTCGAGCTCGCTCGCCATATCCACCTCCTCGCCGCCCTCGATCACATAGCTGGTCGGGAAATGCTCGGCGAGCCAGTTGCGCGCGCCCGAGACCCCGACGTTGGCGTCGGCGAAGCCTTCTGTGGTCTGCGCAACATTGCGGATCAGTTCGACGAACGCGGTCAGCTGCTGCTGCTGCGAATCGTTCATTGCCTTGAACACGCCCGTGATCAACTCATTGACAAATCTAGGAAAACTAACCGCATTTAGCGTATCGCGGGTGGTCCGGGCAAGACGATCGGTGGCGACCCCCGAAAACTCGTTGCCCGCGTTCTGGGCCGTCGCCAGCGTGCGACGCGGCGGCGGCGCAGCCTCGGCTGCTTCGTGGTAGTCGAGCGCGCTCGAACCGATGCGCGCGAGCGAGCCGGCTATGGCCTGCCGGGTTGCCGGGTCGAGAGCGACATATCCGCGGTCACGGCTCAGCAATTCCTGCACGGTCCGGCGCGCATCGAGCCGTGGCGCGACCGGCGCGGAGGCCGCAGCCGCCATCGCCCTATCCCGCCAGCGCGGACCAGACCGCAGCTGGCCGGTCGGGCATGGTGCCGGCGACGGGCGACGCAGGGGCAACAGTCGTTTCGCCAAGCAAAAGTGTAGCTTCCAGCCAATCGACGGCGGCAGCGATCACCGGGTCGCCCAGTTGGACGATGGGTCCGCCCGAGCCGAGCCGCTCAAGCACATCCGCAAGCCACGATAGCACGATCATTCCGGCCTTGCCGCGGCGAACGTAAGGTTGGGCATCGCCGGTGCTCGCGTGCCCGAGCCGCGCGATCCCGCGGACCACGTCCCAGATGTCGCGCGCCTGGAACGCGCCGCGCAACGCCGGGTTGCCGAGCACCGCGAACGCGTCCTTGAGCGTCGCCATCAGCTCGCTGGCGATGAACGCGGTCATCCCGCCGCTGGCGTCGCCAAGGTTCTGCGCGAGGTTGCGCGCGGCCGAGCGCACGCGGGCCTGCGCCATAGTGGTACCCGAGCTGTCGAACCCGCCCTGCGGATCGAGCTTGCCCAGCGCTTCGACCAATTCGAGCATCCGGTCTTCGAAGCGGACGTTGCGGCTGGCCTCGGCCGCCACCGGCCCGCTCGAGGTGCCGAACAGGCGAGCGAAGAAGGCGTTGCGTTCATCGTCCGACATGCGTTCGTGACGGTTGTGCCACCACTGCGCGACCAAGGGTTCCGCAGCGGCCAAATTGAGCTGCAGCGCACCGCTTGCGCTCAGGCCGGCAAGGCTTTCGACCGCGACGATGATCCCGGCTGGCTCAAGACCGGCAGCGAGATAGAGCGAGGCGAGCGCGCGCAGCTGCGCCCGGTCGATCCGCGCTGCCTCCGCTTCGGGCAGGACGATCTCGCCCAGCTCGTCGAGCGCGAAGGCCAGCCCTTGGCCGGTGGCGCGCTCGACCAATCGCATTCCCTGCGTCAGCGCCGCCGCGACCGCAGCATCGCGGCGCGGCACGATCCACGCCGACGCACCGGGCGGCGGAGGGATGAACCGGCCCATCGCTCAACCTGCCCGAGCCGCAGCCGGAGCCGGAGTCGCCGAATTCGGGTTGAAGGGCGTGCTGTTGCCCTGGATCACCGACATCATCCCGGGCGTCGCCATCTTCTCGAGCGGCAGGTAATCGCTCTTGAAATTGACCCGGACCTCGCCCGAGAGCTTGGCCTTGGCTTCGGCCTTGGATTCGCTGGTTTCATCGACGGCGGAACCCACCGTGGCGACATGCTCGGTCGATGCCTCGCTCGACATCTCGGCCGAAATCGGTGAAAACCACGCGCCATATTCCGCTTTCGTCGAGACCTTGGCCATCTGTGCGGAGCGGTCGTTCATCGATGCGGTGTAATTGCGCTTGGCTTTGTCGCTCGCGCGCATATCGAATATTACTTTCGCGTTAATAGATCCATCGGTCACGACTATTCTATTAATTCCTAACATTACCATAGATGATAGAAGTTGTTGGCGCGATTTTGCCATCTGCAAACGCGCGGCGGTAACCAGTCGCAGTTCGGCGTTGGCATCGGTGATGTCGGTGACCGGTGGATTTAGGTTAAGATTACGGCTTATTTCCGCCATTCGGACTGCCGCATCGTCGCCCACCGTCCGCAACACCGGAGCCGGGGCCGTCGCAGCCGGCTCCGCACCATCTTCGCCCGCGAAGCTGTCGCTGGTCGATCCGGTTTCGACCTGAAGCACGTCCGGGTAGCTACCGGCAAGAAAATCTCGTCCGGCCGCTTCGCCGATATTATCGCGCATGAACTGGTCGGTAGTCTTGGCGACATTGGCGATCAATTCGCCGTATGCGCGCATCTGCTGTATTGAGCTTTCTACTATGGCTTCGAACACATTTTTGATGAGGCCACCAACAAATTTTGGAAAGTCAACCTTTTGCACAAGATTTCCGAACTGCTCAACGCCTTGCGCCACACCGCCAGCGACGAAATCCTTGCCGGCGAAACCGGGGCTTTTTGAGAGGCTGCGCTTGGTGGCTTCGACCGGGTCTTCGTCGGCAAGCGCACTCGCGGCAGGACTCAACCCGCTTGCTTGCGCGGGCGCCACATCGGCGGGTAGCGTGCCAGGCGGCAGCTCGCCGCACGCCTCGCGCGCTGCAACTTCGGAATAGACGCCATTGGGATCGGCCATGAAAGCCAGGACCTGAACGGTGGCCTTGGCCATGCGCGCACGCTCCTCGTCGGTCAGATCGGGGAACGTCGGGATCGCGGTGAGGAGACGCTGCACCGCGCCGCGCGTCGCCTCGAAGGCGCTGGCCGGCTGCGCAGCACCAGGAGCCGGAGAAGCGCTATTCGGCGGGGGCCCGATGCGATTGGTCATCGTGGTGCTCCTAACCTGCCGGTGCCGCCGCAGGAGCGGCAGCAGGAAGTGCGGCAATCGGCGCGGAGGTATTGGCCGCCGCCGCAGGCGCAGCGCGCGGGCTCGGTACAACATTGGGATCGACCGGGGATGAATTGCCCTGGATCGCGGCGATCATTCCGGGCGTCGCCATCTTGTCGAGCGGCAAATAGTCGCTCTTGAAGTTGACATCGACGATCCCCGACAGCTGGATCTTGGTTTGGATCGCGGATTCGCTCGTTTCCGAAGCGGCGGTCGACGCGGTGATGACCGGTTTGTTTTCGTACTGGTATTTGCCTTTCGAATAATAGTCGGCACTGTAATCGCTGCCCTCGTCCTTCTGGTAGCTACCCTCGCGCTTCGAACCAGAATCATATTCGCCGGTGCCCGAACTGGTTGTCTGGACCGTACCATCTTGGTTGCGCGCAACGTCCATCGCGGTTGCGGAGCGGCGCTTCTTGAGGTTGTCGGTGGCTTTGACATCATAAATGATCTTGGCGGAAATTTTACCGTCCGTAACGACTATCCTATTGATGCCCATAAGAACTATTGAAGCCATCAACTGCTGGCGCTGGCGGGCAAGCTGCATCCGGCTGTTCTCGACCAGCGCCTTTTCGACATTCTCGTCGGACAGATCGAGGCTCTTGAGCGCGCCGTTCTCGAACTCGAGCTTGTTGTTGACCTTCTTGAGCGCCTCGCCTTCGTCGACCCCTTCGCGCAGCTGCAATTTGGGCTTCGGATTGTCGTCAAAATCATCCATGCCGATTTCGAACAAATCCGGAAATTGATCGACCATGTGATCGCGACCCTGATTGGGATCAACATGATCGTCCATGAATTGATGAAGCGATGTCGCAACCGACGCGATCATCTCTTGATAGGCCTTCATTTGCTGAATGGAACTATCGGTAATCGATTGAAATACCCCGTGAATTAAGGCCGACACGAAGGTTGGAAATTTCACCGCTTCGAGTAATTCACCCGCGACCTTGGCACCCTCGCGCGCGGCGTCAGCAGTGAATTTGCTCTTGCCGATCGCGTCGACCGCCGCCTGCTTCTGGTCCCAGGTCGCTTCCTTGCCCGAATGATCGTCAGTAGCCGCGTCGAATGGTCCGAGCGCCTGTGCCAAGCTGCTGGGCGATTTCAAGCGGGTGCCCTCGATGCCCTCGGGCCGCGCGATATAATCGGCGACCAGCGCAGTGTTGCGGGCGATATCCTGCTGGGCGGACAACGGCATCGCCTGAAATGCCGGAGACTGGGTCAACATCTGCGCGACCGACTGGCGTACCGCAGTATGCGGGACCGGCAGGGCGGAGGTTGACGGTGGCGGGGCGATCAGGGTGGATGACATCGAATTGTCTCCGCAAAAGGGGTTCGGTCGGTCAGGCGGCGCGTTGCAAGGCTTCGGCGGGCAGCTCGAACTCGACCGGGCGGAGGTAAAGGCTGACGCGCGGCGGGGTCAGCGCGTCGGTGCGCAGGCTGACGATCGAGAAGCGGCCGGGCCAGTGTTCGTCTTCGGGCGTGAACGCGCTCATCCAGCGTTCCAGCGCGGCCAGCCCGCGCGGGCGCTCGGACAGCCCCATGGTCAGCAGGCTGAGGAAGCTGGGCGGGACATCGGGGATTGCGTTGAGCAGCACATAGATCTCGAAGTCTGGTCCGGCCGGGCCATCACCGAAGGCGAGCAGCGCCGAGTTGGCCGGCAGGTCGAAGCGTCCGCCCAGGATCAGCCCGATCATCTGCATGATGCCGGACAGGCGATGCCCAAGCCCGAGTGCATCGAGCGTCGGCTGGAGATCGGCCAGCCGCAGCGGTTGGGTAGCGGCGAAGGTCAGCCGCTGGCCGCCGGCGTCGCGTTGCGCCGCAACGGTCGTGAACAGCGGCTGGAGTCCGGGGATCAGCGCTAGCGCAGTCTGCACGATCCGCGACAACGCCATCGGCATGTTGTCGATGCTGATCTGGCCGCCGGGGGCTTCGTAATAGACTTTCGAGGAATAGAGTCCGTTACGGTCGTAGGCCGATCCGAAGAACGCCCCAAAGCCCAGCCCGCCGTTGTTGGTGCCGAACCCGCGGTAGGGCTCGCTCGCCCCATCGAACCAGTTGAGCGCATCGCGGCCCATGAAATTGCCGAGCAGGCGGCGCATTTCGCGGGTTGCTTCGTCGCGCCGGTCAACCGGGGCGGCTTCGGGTGGCAGTGGTTCGATAGTGTAGCGCACGGTGTTGGGCTGCGTTTCCGAAAAGCTCGGCTCGAACGGCGGTGCCATCGGCATCAGCGCATTGCGACGATAGCGCGGATCGTCTTCGGGATAGGGGAAGGTCCGCATGAACAGGTCGCGCAAGGGGCTGAACGCATCGGCGGAACCGAGCGCGTTCGAGGCGCGGGCAAGCTTGTCCTGCAGGACGAGCGCCAGCGGTCGCGAGGTGGAACGGGTAAACATTGCAGGATACTCCAAGAAAGGGGCAGGGGCGCGGCGGCGGAGCAAAGGCGTGGCCTAGTGTCGCCACGCCCCGTTCGGGCCGCCGACACCACGCCCGCCCATGGTTCCAAGGCCCATGCCGATGTCGCCGATATCGTCGAGCATCTGCCGCGCCATCGCCGGGATCGGAATCGGCTTCGAAGTCATCTGCGGAGCCTCACGCGGCTGGGCCATTTCCTCTATCTGACTGTCGCTGGTCGCGGTGTCCGCCAGCCAAAGCTCGCAGGCATTGACCAACTCGTAGTCGTTCGGATTCACCGTCGCCCGATGGTCGGGCGCGTTGTCGGGGAACCGGACCACCGACATGTCGATGATCTGACCGGTCGGGTTATTGATCCGGTTGACGTTGTTGGCCAGCCAAGCGGTGATAATCGTGCCGCAAGTGGCTAGCGTGCGGTAGCGACTGCTGGTCCGCGCCCCGCCCAGCTCGTAAGTCGCGACCTGATCGACCACCTGCCACATGTCGCGCGCGCCATAAGCGCCGAGAATATCGCGGTCGCCGAGCAGGCTGATGATCCCCTTGATCTGCGACTGCAACTCGCGCCCGGCGTAATGCGCCATGCCGTAGCCGTGGAGCGAGAGATTGCCGGCCAGATCGCGTGCGGCTTTGCGCACCTGTTGCTGGCTGATCGCGCTGGGAGTGCGGGCGCGTAGCAGCTGATCGACCTCGTTCTGGCGGACGAACGACGAGACCGACGAAACGAAGCGCAGCCACAAATCGTTGAACTCGCGATTGACCAACGCCCCGGCGTCGCCGCCCGGAACGCCCAGCGTGATCGCGGCGAAATTGCGCCGTTCCTGCTCGCTCATCCGGTTGGGGGCCTCGCGCCAATAATTGTAGAGGCGCTTGCCCGCTTCACCGGGACCGATCGGCAGCATGCCGTGCTGGAACTGCTCGACGATCCGGTCGACGACCTGGAACACCTTGAGCTCCTCGAACATCGCCGAGACGATCATCGAACCCATCACCCGGACGTTGTCGGCAACGATGGTAGCATCGAACAGCGTATCGAGATCGGGCAGGTCGATGGAAAGATCGGCAATCGAGCCTTCCGAACCGACGTTCTGGATCTTGTTGAGCTGCTCGTTCACCCGGCGCCGCAACTGCGGTTCGTCGCCGGAAACCTTGCTGATCTTGAGCCCGCGCATGACCTTCGCGAATTCGACCGCGTTGACGCTCGGGTTGGCACCGCCCGCACCGTCATGATCACCCTCGTCGCCGAGGACTGCGAGCACCCGGTCGGCGGCTTCGCCGTAGCTGCGCGCCTCGCCCAATGCGGCGAAGAACTTGAGCGTGAACTCGGCGTAGAGTGGATGTCCTTCATTGGGGAAAAGCGTCCGCCCGAGCGGGTTGTCGGTCGCCTTGACCCCGGTGAAGTTGCCCTGCTGCGCGACCACCGCGATCGGCGGTGCACTGACTTCGTCGGTCATCAGCAGGCCCAGGGTAAGCGTCGCCAGCGCAACATTGCCGCCGATAAGCTTGCCGAGATCGAACGCCTTGCGCATCGCGGTGACCGAATTGAAACCGTCGAAGATCAGCACGCCGTCTTCCTGGCTGCGCAGGTGCAGGCCCAGCCCGCCCTGATCGTTGAGCAGCGTCCGGGTCGCCACGAACAGCGGATCGCAAACCTCGTCGGGCTTGTTGTTGCTTTTGATCGAGGCCTTGATCTCGGCGAGGATCGCCTCGACCCGTTCGCGCTCAATCGTGTCGCTGGTGCTGAAGATGCGGTTGTCTTCGTGCATCTTGGCGAACTTGCGCTGCTGGTATTGCAGCTGCTCCAGTTCCTTGGCTTCGCGCCGGGCGATATCGCCGAACCGGGTGAAGGGATTGATCGTTGCCATGATAGTTCTCCTGGAATTTGAATTGGGTTGGTCCTGGTAGGGGGGTGGTCGGGCTTAAGGTTCAGCCGTCATCGGCGCCTCCATCAGCGTCGGACGCGGCGGAGTAGCCGGGGCTGGCGTCGATCTCGCGATCGAGCGCTTCGAGCGCGGCAGCGGCATCGAGGATGCCGGTACCGCAACCGGAAATTCCGACACTGGCGAAGGGCTGCGCGGTCGCGACCAGGACCCTTCTGATCGTGGCGGCGTCGATCGGATGCGCGCGGCGATGGCTGCGCGCGACCAGCAGCGCAGCGGCACCCGACACGAACGGCGCTGCAAAGCTGGTCCCCGAGGCAAGCTGATAACCGTCGAGTCCGCTGGTCAATACTTTCTGTCCCGGCGCACAAAGGGCGACGTGATCGCCGCGCGTCGAGAAGCCGGCGGGCAAGCGCGATTCGCTCACCGCGCCGACCGCGATGACCTCGGGGAAGGCGGCCGGCCAGTAGCGGGTTTCGCGGCCGTTGTTGCCGCTCGCCGCGATCAGGATGCAGCCCCGCGCGATGGCGTAGGCGACGGACTCGGCATGCGGTTTGGGGCTGTGCGGCGCTATCGCGTCGTCGTCGGTGCCGAAGCTCAAATTGATGATCTTGGCGCCGAGGTCCACTGCCAGCTTGAGTGCAAGGTCGAGGTCGCTGATCGCGCCAATTCCCACGACCTTGGCGTTGGGCATCCGGGCGGCCGCCAGCGCGCGCATCGGCAGGATCCGGCACTCGCCGCCGAGCCCACGCGGCATCGCCTTGCCGTTCGCTGCGATGATCCCCGCGCAGCCCATGCCGTGGCCGACGAACAGGTCGACCGGACGAATATCCATTGCGAGATGATCGCCGAGCAGTTCGATGCCCGCCGCAACATCGCCGCTGTCGAGCCGGACGGTGTCGAATCCGGTGCGGAAGGTGCGCGCGAATTCGGGATGACGAGCGTTGATCCCGCTGTCGATCAGCCCGACCGTGACACCGTCGTCGCCCGGTTCGTGCGCCAGCGCCTCGGGCATCCGCACCATCCGTCGCGCGTCCCAGCCGCCATCGGCGCTGTCGGGCAATGGCGGGCTGTCGCCGGCATCGAACGGGGTCTGGGTAATATAGTTGAGGCTGACCCCTTCGACGCTGGTAACCTGCGCGAGCGCGTCACACAGACGCTCGGTCGGCGTGCCTGCGGGGACGCGCAGCATCAACGTCCGGGCGATACCGGTGGTGTGCTCGATCGCGTCGTAGCCGATGTGGGTGGCGCCGGGCGACGGCGGATGCGCCGCGGCAGGGAATAACCGCGCCGCGCGAAACTCGCCGGCGAGTTCGGCGGTGATGCGGTCGATCGGGCCGTTGCCGTCGATACTCTGCGCCGCGACCTGGGTGCGGCGCACGACATCGCGCACGGTCGGCATCGCCTCGGGGGTTTCGCCCAGCGCAAGTTTCAGGATCACCGCGGTCGGCGAACTGAACTGGCGCATCGTGGCGGCGGATGAATGCGCGCCGGTCATTGCAGCTGCGTCACTGGCGCGAGAGGAGCCGGCGCGATCGTCGCGGCAGGTGGCTCGACCGAAACCGGTACCGGCGCGAATGCGGAAAGGTCGAAGCTCATCGCCGTGGCGCGCTGCGGGGTTGGCTCGACCGAAAGCTCGCCAGCCCATTGCCCATCGCCGGGCGCGATCAGCAGTTCATCTGCGCTCGACTTGAGTATCGATACCGGCCGGTTGCCGATGCGGACCTGCGGGAACAGACCCTGGCGTACGAGGTTGCGGCCAATGACGCGCACCAGTTGCGGATCGTCGGGGTTGTCGCCCGGCCGCGCGGGAACCGGCTCAACGCGCTGGACGAGCGGAGCGGAGACGCTGTCGAGCACCTTGCGCAAGCGGTCGGCCGACAGGTTGGTCGCCCGGCCGATCGCGCGGGCCCGGTTGCCCTGATCGGCCTGCTGGAGCTGGCGGACGGTGCGCACCCCTGCCCATTCAAGCCGCTTGCGGTCCTCGTGGCTGAGCTCCTCGATGTCGTCGAGCGACTCGTCGTCGGGTTCCTCGGAAAAGGCCTGGGCGTTCTCTTCGATTGCCGGCCGGGTGATGGTGGTGAAGACCAAGTGAAAGACGCTGGCTTCGCCCTCCCCGGCCCCGGCCGGACGGATGCGGATCTCGCTGTCGGAGAACTCGACATGCGCGCGCAGGTCGAGGTTGATGTCCTTGATCGCGAAGGTCAGCGGCAAGTTCGCATTGCGCGCCTTGAGCGCCATCGCCGCCTGGGCGTTGTCGAGCTGGCTTTGCACCGCCTGGATGAAATCCTCGAGCCGCAGGGTGACGGAGCTGGTCATGCCGCAGCCTCCGTCGGTACCGACTGCCAGCAAATCTGCAGGCGGGCCGGCGGGGGGTCGAATGCGGTGCGAAGGCGGAACAGCGGCAGGTCGCCGATTAAAAGCGGGCCCTCGGCCTCGATCAGCAGTCTGATGTCGAGTGGCAGGTCAAGCTCGAGCGAGGTGACGCTGACGCAGGCCGCAGCGTCGGTGCCGACGTCGAGTGCTCCGCCGGCGACCTCCGCCAGAGTCTCTCCAAGGTGGCGACGCCCGTTCACCGCGGTGCTCCTGCGACGGCCGGAACTGGAGGCGCCACGATGGCGGCGGGTGCAGCCGGGATCGGTGCGGCGGCAACGGGAGCTGCGACAACTGCGGGCGGCAGCGCGGACGGCGTGCCTTGCGCTACGGGCGCGGTGCGGCGGCTGTGGCGTTCGAGCAGCGTGCGCTGCGCCTCGTCGACGAACCGGTCGAGCGGCAGCGTCTCGGAAGCGAAATTGATCCGGACATTGCCGGTGACCTCGGCCTTGAGCTCGCTGTCGGTCTGGGCGTTGACCGCGACGGTGGAGACGGTGGTGATCGCGCCTTCGCTGCCGCGCGCGCCCCATTGGGTGCCGCCGGTCTGCGGATCGTTCGAGGTGGCGTACTGAACCGCCGCCCGATCGGCCGCCGAGGCCCTGAATTTAAGCGCCGCGCTGACAGTTCCATCTTTGACGACCACGCGCTGCATCCCGAGCAGGACCATCGTCGAAAGCGTCGAAAGCCGGTTCTGCGCGACCTTAGTTCGCGCGGCAGGAAGTACGCGCTCCTCAAGCAGTTCAGCGGTCAGCGCCTCGCCTTCCGCACCGAAGTCGGCGAGCCATGCCGGCGATGGCGCGTCGTCCTCGTCGTCGGGATGGCGCAGCGCCGCCAGCGTGTAACTTCCGCGGTCCTCGACCAGCGTCACATCCTGCGGATATTGCTCGACCAGCCAGGCGCGGACCTGACCGGTGGTAACGTTTTCGCTCGCGAACTGGTCGAGCGGCTTGGCCACGGCAGAAACCAGCTCGGCGAAGCCTTCGACCTGCTTGATCGAGCTATCGACGATCGCGTCATAGGTGCCATGCAGCAGGCTCGCCACGAAGGCGGGGAAGGCAATTTCGTCCATCAGCGCGCCGGCGCGGCGTCCCAGCGCGTCGGTCGCCTTTTCCTTGGGCGCAGAGCTGTTGGTCGGATCGAGCGCAGGCTGGCTGGCGTCCGGCTGGCTACTGCCTGCCCCCGGCGCGGCGATCTCGCGCCCGAAGGCGTCGCGGGCCAGCGCCGCAGCCATCGCTGGATAGCGGATTGACCGAGGTGGAAGCGGGATGCGTCCGTCCATCGTGCTGCTCCAGCGCCCCGGCTCAGGCCGGAACCAGCTGCGGCGAGGCCTGCTTCACCGGCAGCGGAACGGGCGCTGGCTGCGCCGTGACCGAAGGCGTCACCGTGTCAGGCTCGCCGCAATGACGCGGTGCCGCGCGGCCATCGCCCGACAGCGTCACTTCGCTGACCCCGAGCTGATCCTTCTCGCCCGCGCGGCTGAAGGTGGTGGTGACGCGAACCAGCATGACGGTCCGGTCGGGAGTGCCGGAGCCGGCCTCGATGTCGGCGCGCACCGCGGCGCTCCAGCCATCGGCCAGCGAACCGCCCGACGGCACGATGACGATATCGCCGACTGCGGGACCGTCGAACTTCCAGTCGATCGCCACGCCCGCCTGGCTGCGCCCGCCGGGACCGTCGATATAGGGCCAATCGTCGAGCGCCACATGCTCACCCAGCAGCGGAGTCATCCCAGCCCCGCCCGCCAGCGCATTGGCCGGCCGGACCATGCCGACGAGCTGGGCAAGATCGTAGCTGCGCCCGCCTTCGCCCGTCGTGGTACGGGTGATCGTGGCATCGACCGGAAGCGGCGCAGGCGTGGTCGCGGGCGGGACCACCGTGCCGATTGCGTCATCGCCCAGTCCCTGGGCATAGCCCGCACCGCTAGCGTTGCCGCGATTAGGCTCACGCCCGAACACGGTGCCACCGTGGGCAATCTGCTGTTCGCCAAATCCAGCCTCGGCCTCATATTCCGCCGCGAACCCGTCATAGCTCATGATATAACGGCTGCCGGTCAGGTGGGCGGGCGGCGAGGCATAGCCGCCTTGGGCTCCGGGCGTGCCGATGACGCGGTCCATCGGATCGGTCACGCGGACAAAGTAGTTGCCGCCGTCGCGATACATGCCAGTGACGACGACTGCGTGGATTCCCGGATGCTGCTTGAACACGAACAGCGGTCCGTACCGCTCCAGCAGATCGCGGAATCCTTCGGGAGTGTAACAGGCGGCCGGAGCAAACTGCAGGCCAACTGCCGGGATGAAGTTGGCGGCATCCGCCGCAGTGATCCCCGCGTTCATCGATGGCTCGTAGCCATTGCACTTTGCCAGCAAACCCGGACTGATCGACTGGCGGTTCTTCCAGCCAAGGATCATTGCGGTCGAGGTCGCCCAGCAGCCCATGCCGGTCGGCTGCGGGATGCTTTCGACCTCGTCCCAATTGAGCGTCCAGCTTTCGTCTTCGAGCGCGCGGGCCGAAAGGCCTTGGCTTGAAGCGCTACCGGAGGCGACCGTCGTCCAACTGGTATCCTGATCGATGTCTTCGGGCGGCAACAGCGACGAAGGACCATTGTCTGCGGCAACCGGATCATAAGTAAACAGCGCATTGCCGTTCACGTAGAGTTCGTGCGCCGGGAAGCCATCGTGGCTGCCATAGACCCGCGCCTCGATCCCGCCGTCGGCCGTGCGGCGCAGCAATACCGAAACATCCGCGTCGATGGCGGGGGCGCCCGTCAGCAACGGATTGCTGCCCGACATGGCGATGCTGACAATCGACGCGTTCTCGGCCATCGCCAGCACGTTACCGGTAGTCCCGGGCGCGCCGATGTAGGCCCGCAGCGTATCGTCGTCGGCAGCACAAGTGCCGGTATCGACGGGCGTCGCGCCGGCGTTGAGATCCAGCCACCAGCCGGGCTTGCCGGAAACCGATGACGTATCCGATGAGCTGTATTGGTGGGTCGGCGACCAATGCCGATCGGACACGGAGAGGTTGGAAACCCCGCCGCCCGCGCTGACATCGACGGTGAAGGTAATATCGCCCCGGCTGGTTCCGCCCGAATAGCTGAAGCCCCGCCCGTCACCTTCGAAATTGTCGAAGTACGGGCCGCTGATCGCGGGCGAGGGAATGAACGCGCGGTATTTGATCTCGACCGTGCTGTTGTCGCCGCCCAGCGTGCGACCGACGGTGCCGAGCGACTGGCCGGTCGGTGCGTCGGCCTGGCACTGGCCGGTCTCGACGATGCGCATGAAATAGTCCCAGTCCCAGTTGCCGGTCGGGCAGGCCCCGTGGCTCGTGGTGGGATCGGCTTCGTTGTGGCCGATGATCGTCGCGCGGGTCTTGGGCAGGCCGTATTTGTCGCAGAGGTGCGAGACGAGCAGCGCCGATTCCTCATACTGGAGCTGGGTTGGCGGCAGCGCGTCGTAGTGCTGCATCGTGCCATCGCGGCGCGGATAGTCCGCCCCGCCCGTTTTGATCGCGACATGCTCGATGCCCACGCTGCGACGATTGGCGCCCTTGGCATGCCACGCTGTGTCGGCCTCGGAGACGAACTGGACGATCTCGCCATCCTGCCCGACGAGGTAGTGCGCGCTGGCCTGTGCCCCGGCGGCCGAGAAGGTGTTGACCGTGCTCGACGTGGTCGGCGCATCGGTGATGTGGATTACGATCCGGTCGATCGCGGTGCCCGATCTTCCAGCGGTAAAGGCCGGTGATGGGACAGTGCGCGCCACGCGGTCATATTCCGCCGCGCCCAACGCCAAACCGGCGGCCACGGCGGTTCCGGTGTCTTCGGTGTAAGGAGCGGCATCGATCCCGCGCGTTTCGGGGTCGATTTCACTGTCATCCCCCAACCCTTGCGCGGTTGCATCGCCAACCCCGGTCGGCGGGGTCTGCGCATAACATTCGGCGACCAGCGCCATGTAGCTGTCCCAGTCCCAAGCCCCGTCGGGGCAGTTGGAATGGGTCGTTCCGGCATCGATCTCGCTATGCCCGACAATCGTTGTCCGATCGGGTGTGAGCCCGTATTTGCGGCAGAGATGCGCCACCAGCGCCGCCGAAGCGCGCAGTTCCGCCTCGGTCGGGGGATCGTAGGGGAATGTCTGCCAGCTGCCGTCGCGCCGTTGGTAGCGCGCACCGCCGCGCTCGACCGCGACGTGCTCGATGCCAATGCTGCGGCTGTTGGCGAGCCGCGCGTGCCAGGCGGTGTCCTGTTCGCGCACGAACTGGATGATCTCGCCGTTCTGGTCGACCATGTAGTGCGAACTGGCTTCACTGGCCGGGTTCATGAACCACGAACCAAGGCTGGGACGCTGCGGTGAGCTGGTGATGTGGATGACGATCCGATCGATCGCGCGATCCCCGCGTCTGCCGTTCCGGAAATTGGGCGACGCCATGATCCGCGTCGCACCCGAATATTCGGCTGTCGTCAGTGGCGAAGTGCGGCCACCCGCCAGCGCAGAAGCCGCGGCGGCATAAGGCTCGTCGATCACCGGGCCATCGATCCCCTTGGTGTCGGATTCATCGGGCTCAGCCTCAAACCCGCGCCCCGTAACCCGGCCAAGCCCCTGCGCCGCCGGAGCACCGGCCTCGGGTGCCGTTGCAGTCGGCGCATCGGCAACGGGGGGAGGAGCGACGGCTCCGGGTGCTTCGCGCTGCAGCGACGGCAATGGCCCAAAGCCGTCATTGTAGGGCACTGGTGCAGGCGTTGGCCGGTCGGATGCCGTTGACGGCGGCGGCGGCGGCGCGGCGGGGGCGATGTGGTCGCCGGCCCACTCGGTGAGCGCAGCGCGCGGCGCAAGGCGCGCGCGCGGCGCGGTCGGAAAGACGCGAACCCGGCGCAGCGCGCGGTCGCTCAGCCCCGCTAAAGAGATATAGGGGCTGGCGGCCCCGGGCATCAGATCGACGATCCAGTCCTGCCCCGCCGGAGCCGAGGCCGTTGCCAGCGCGAAGTAGAGGCGATCCGCAGCGATGAACCGCGCCAGCACCTCGGGAGGAACGGTGAACACCGAACCGCCTGGCGGAATGGTCAGCATCCCGTGCTCGCGGCTCGAATAGAAAGTACCCGAATTGCGTCCTTCGCGTTTGCCGAACAGTGCCAGGTCGCTGGCGAGTACGACTTCGGCGAGGCGCGCGCCTTCGGACGAACGCAACGAAAAGGCGAGCATCGGGAAACGGTCGGTGACCTCGAGACGGCTGGGACGCATTTGGGCTGGCATGGAAATCACCTTTCCTGTGAAATTGGGTGGCCGCAGGTGCTCGATGCCGAAGCATCGCCCGAGCAGGATGCGGCGCGGCGACGCGCGTCGAGCGCGCGGCGCTCGAAGTCTTCGGGACAGGTCAGCGCGAGCGCTTCCTCGTCATCATCGACCAGACTTGGGATCGGGCCGTGGAGCGTCTCGAACTGGTTGATCGAGCGGGCAAGCAGTTCGCCCAGCAGCTTGGCATGGACCGGGCTGATCGCGATCCGGTCGGTGAAGCGGATATCGCCCGACTGCGGTTCGACCTGCCCGGCGTCGAGCAGGAATTCGAACGCGTTGTGGCCAACTTCGAAATAGTTTGCATAGCCGGCAAGCGGCGGCGGTCGCCCGGCCGGATTGCGCCGGTCGGGGATCCTGCCAGTGGTGTCCTCGTCGGATCTCGCCACGCTCGTTCCTCAGTGCTGTCCCCATGCGGGGGCGAACGAGGATTGCACCGCAAGCACCGTGCCAGTCGTCGTCGCGGCAGCGGAAGCGCTGAATTTCAGGGCTTTGGGACAAGTTCGAAAAATCGGGTCGACTCGCAAAGCTGTAACACGAGACACCCGCGCCGTAACGCTGTGACAGTCAATCGTCGCCGCGGTCGAGCTCGTATTTGGCCAGTTTTCGATACAGCGTCATGCGCGACCAGTTCAGTTCGCGCGCCGCGGCCACCTTGTTCCAGTTGGTGTCGCGCAGGACTTCGGCGAGACGCGCGCGCTCGTTCTCGCCCGGGCGTATTTCCTCCGCGAACAGCCGGCGGAAATTGGGCGGCAGATCGGTGAGATGGACCGCGCGGCCGGGGGGCGGATCGACGAACATCGCTTCGACCAGATTGCGCAGCTCGCGCACATTGCCCGGCCAGTCATAACGGCACAGGCAGCGCAGCAATTCGCCGTCGGGCCGGCCGACGCGCAGCGCCCTGCGCCGGTTCTGCTGCGCGATAAAATGGTCGATGATCGGGCCGATATCCTCGGGCCGCTCGCGCAGCGGAGGCAGTTCGATCCGCACGACGTTGAGCCGGTAGTAGAGGTCGGCGCGAAAGGTGCGGTGCGCCAAATTGTGCTCGAGCTCGGCATTGGTGGCCGCGATCAGCCGGACGTCGATCTTGCGGCGCTGCATCGAACCGACGGGCACGATTTCGCGGTCCTCGATCACGCGCAGCAGCTTGGCTTGGCTTGGCTGGCGGGGGAGAGTTCGCCGATTTCGTCGAGAAACAGCGTGCCGCGATCCGCCTCGGCGAACCGGCCGGCAAAATCGCTGGTGGCACCGCTGAACGCGCCGCGGCGGTGTCCGAACAACTCGCTTTCGATCAATGTTTCGGGGATCGCAGCGCAATTGACCGCGACGAACGGCCCGCTGGCGCGCGGACCGAGCCGATGGACCGCACTGGCCACGCGCTCCTTGCCCGTCCCGGTCTCGCCGGTGACGAGGACGGTGGCATCGCTGTTCGCCACCTTGCCCAAATATGCGCGCAGCTCAAGCATCGCCGGGCTCGTCCCGAACAATCCATCCCGAGTGTCTGCCGCTGCAAGCACGGACAACCTTCCCGCCAGCCAGACACGCACAGGTGTCCGGTCCCAAGTCGCCCGGCCGCCGCGATCCATTAGGCGGACGGGACCTCCAGATGTTCTGCTGCGACCGAGTTGTGTGCTTGGCGATCGTATTCGAACGACACGAATCGTCTGCGAGTAATCTGCGAATAGACCTGTCGCCCGTAACGACGCAAGAAATCATTGCGGAACGGTGACACACCTTGGCGCAAGAATCATTCGGTCTACCTGTTCGCCTGTTGGCGAATATTTAGTTTCGTGAAACCAACTTCCCTAACCACGAAAGATATTTAATTACACTCAATCCATTTCTATGGAATGACTTGATGGATTTTTAAGCGACTGCTCCAAATATTGTGCAGGTTTTGCAGTAAAAAATCCAACGACCGATTCTGGCGCTGAATATGCCGCCCACTCGCGACGAACTTGTAACTCGTTCATCTTGGCTTGGTTTTGCCAATTCGTCGTGAGGCGCCTGCGTTTGCTCCAAATCGGTGTAAATTCGTAAGCGCTTGCGCGGTTCAGGACGATTTTTAGCCAAAAACCGTGGGTGTTGGGCGAAGCGGTGCTCGTTAACCGGCGTAAGGCGGAACGTCTCCCGCGAAGACGGCAGTCGCCTGCTGCCCCAGCCAGCTCATCGCCGCAGCCCACGGCCCATGGCCAAAGCTGATCCGTGCGACCCCCAGCGCGGCGAGCGTCGCGATATCTCCGCGACCTGGCCCCCACAACACATTGACCGGCAACGGCGAGCCGCGGCAGATCGCGGCGATCGAGGGGTGATCGCCCAGGAACGGCACGAACAATCCGCTGGCACCGGCAGCGTGATAGGCCTGCGCGCGCTCGAGCACGGCCTCGACGAGAGCCGGGGTGAGCTGTTCGGGTTTCTTGCCGAGATAGACGTCGCTGCGGGCGTTGACGAACAGTCCGCTCGCGGCGGCGGCGGCAATTCGTTCGGCCTGTTCGGCCACCGGGACAAGTTCGCTCGTGCCAGGCAGGCGGTCTTCCATATTGATCCCCGCGGCACCTGCTGCGCGCGCCGCAGCGACCGAACGGCCCACTTCGGCTGGTGTGTCGCCATATCCGGCTTCCATGTCGATCGTTACGGGCAGCCCGGTGACGCCGATGATCCGCCGCAGATTGGTGAGCGTATCGTCGAGTGAAAAGGTTTCGCCATCCTTGAAGCCTTGCGCCTCGGCGACGCCGAAACTGCCGGTGGCAATCGCCTTCGCGCCCGCCGCAGCAACCGCCTTGGCGCTCCCCGCATCCCAGATGTTGAACAGGACCAGCGGATCGCCGGGAACGTGGAGTGCTTTGAATGCCGCGATTGTGTTCGTCATGTTGCTTCCTTCTCCAGCAATTTGCGCTTGATTTCGAGCCCGTAGGCATAGCCGCCCAGCGACCCGTCGCTGCGCACGACGCGGTGGCACGGAATCAGCACCGCGACATTGTTCGCGCCATTGGCCGATCCTGCGGCGCGCACTGCCTTGGGATTGCCCGCCGCCGCCGCGATCTGGGCATAGCTGCGCGTTTCGCCGCGAGGGATGCGCTGCAATTCGCGCCAACAGGCTTCCTGGAAGGCCGTGCCTTTGACGTCGAGCGGGATGTGGCTGAAATCGCCCGGCGCCTCGACCGAGGCGATCACCGTTTTCAGCAGTGCCGCAAACTCGGCCCCGCCTTCGGCCAGTTCGGCCTGCGGGAAGCGCGATTCGAGCGCCGCGCGGCCCTCGTTGAACGACAAGCGGCATACGCCCTTGGCGGTTGCGGCGACCAGCATCGAACCAAGGCTGGTTTCGACCACCGCCCAGCGGATCGTCACGCCCCTGCCCCCATTGGCCCAGGCCGATGGCGCCATCCCCATTCTCCCCTCGTTCTCGGCATAGAAGCGCGACGGCGCGCTATAGCCTGCATCATAGATCGCATCGGTCACCCGCCCGCCCGAACTCAGCGCCTCGGCCGCGCGCTCGGCGCGCAAGGCGCGGGCATAGGCGGCGGGCGATAGCCCGGTGTGGCGAGTGAACACCCGCTGGAAATGCGCCACCGAATAGCCCGCGTCTTCAGCCAGACCGCCCAACGCCAGCGGCTGTTCGGCCGCCTTGATCGCTGCGATTGCGGCCAGCACCGCGCGCTCGTCGCGGCTGACATCGTCGGGCGAGCAGCGCTTGCAGGCGCGCAAGCCAGCAACGCGCGCCGCCGCGCCGTCGGCAAAGAACCGCACGTTCTCGCGCTTGGGATGCCGCGCGGCGCAGGACGGGCGGCAATAGATGCCGGTGGTCAGCACGCCTGTCACAAAGCGCCCGTCCGCGGCGCGGTCACGGGCCAGCACTGCCAGCCAGGCTTCATCATCGACACGCATCACGCCTGCTCCTCATAGCGGTCGATCCGCGCGGCGAAACAGCCATGCGCGGCGTTGTGGGCATGGATATAGGCAATCTCCGGGTTGGCAAACAGGTCGCGGGCCGCCGCGTCGGCCTCGCCCGGCAGCGCCAGTCTGGCATCTTGCAGGATTCCCGTCGCATCGAACCCGCGCAACCCCAGCGGCCGACCGGCAAACACCGGCGGCGTCGCATCGGTGTAGCTGGCGGGTTCCGCCGCATCCTTGCGGACATAGATCGCATAGGCGCTGCGATAGGGGGTCGCCACGTCATGGCTGGTGTGGTGCAACAGGATCAATTCCTCGCCCGGCTCGGCATCGACCAGGCTGACCCGGCACGGCATGCCGGGGCCGGTAGCGGTGACCCGCATCGCGCCGCGTTCGGCCAGTTCGGTATCGTCGAGCGCGAACAGCGGCGCAAAGTCCTGCGGTGAAAGCCCGGTAATCTGGTAGGTCATGCGAAGCTCCTTGCTGGGTCTTTGCCGGGTTAGCGGGCGCGCCGGTGAATTGCGTCCCGCGCCTTGTGGTCAAAGCGATTTCGCGGCAAGTTGCGACGCAGGGGGAATTGGCCGTGGCTCGTTTGCTGGTGGTGCTGTTCGCATTGTTCGCTCTGGTGGCCCCGCCGCTGGCACGGGCGGAGCCCGCCGACATCGCGGCTGCGGCACGCAGCGTTGTCCGGGTTGTGCTGATCGAGGACAGCGGGGACGGAATCTCGCTGATCGGCTATGGCTCAGGCTTTGCCGTCGCGCCCGATCTCATCGTCACCAACGCCCATGTGGTGGAAGATGTCGATGACTATGGTTCGATCCGGATCGGCATCGTCCCCTCGCAGGGCAAGACCGGCTGGTTCGCCAAGGTGATGAAGAGATCGCCGGGCAACGACCTCGCGCTGTTGCGACTGACCGAGCACGGATCGCTGCCCCCGGCGACACTGTTTGCCGGGCCGGTGGGCGACGGGTCCGATGTCTATGCGGTCGGCTATCCGGGGAATGTCGATCTCGCCCAAGGGCTCGAGGTCGGCGACATCGTCCGGCCGATCGCGCCGGTAAAGACCCACGGCAACGTCTCTTCGGGGCGGTCGTCCAAGGCTTTCGATACGATCCTGCACACCGCTTCGCTGGGTGCGGGCAACAGCGGCGGACCGCTGCTCGATAGCTGCGGCCGGGTGATCGGCGCCAACAGCTTCGGCGCGCTTTCGCAAGGCAGCGATTCGGAGTTTTTCTTCGCGGTGTCGATGCGCGAGATCATGCGCTTCCTGCGCGAGAACGGCGTGACGCCGCGGATCGGCGGCGGGCCTTGCAAGAGCATTGCCGATCTCGACCGCGCCGACAACGAACTGCTCGCAGCACAACGGACGAACGCTGCCGAGGCGGCACGCACCGCCGAGAGCAAGCAGGCAGCCGCCATTGCCGGGGCCTCGCGCCAGGCCGAGCTCGAGGTAATCGCCGGACGCGAGAACGGCATGGCTTTGGCGGGGCTTGGATTGGTGCTGGCGCTGGTTGCGGGGGCCGGTGCGACATGGCTGTCGCAGCAAAAGCGCAAGCGCGACGCCATGATTGCGGCGGGTGCAGGTATCGCGCTGCTGCTGGGCAGCGTCGTGGCCTGGACTACCCGGCCGACAATCGGCGATATCGACGAGCGCGCCAAGGCGATTGTCGCCGAGGCAAGCCCTTCGGGCGGGGCAAGTCCATCCGCCAGCCGCGAAGGTGCGCTGCGCTGCGTGCTCGATCCCTCGCGCAGCCGGGTCACGGTCTCGCAGCCCACCGACGTTCCCATCGACTGGGGTGCGGATGGCTGCGTCAACAAGCGCACGCAATACGGTCTTGCCGAGGGCAACTGGTCGCGCATTTTGGTGCCGAAAAGCGAGGACACGGTGACCGTCGCCAGCTTCGATCCGGCGGCGGGTGTCTACAAGACCGAACGCTACCTTCTCGATATCGAGGCGATGGACAAGGCGCGCGAGCTGCGTGACGGGTTTACGCCGCCGTCATGCGGTGCCGGCGAGGACGCGGCCCGCGAGCTGGCCAAGAACCAGACCGCAATCCGCGCGCTGCTGCCGACCGCACCCAACGAGCGCATGGTCTATAATTGCAGGGGCGAGTGACGGCGTGGAAGCAAACTAGCCGCTGCCAGCTAACCCCCGCACGCCTTGAACAGCATCAGCGTGCGTTCCTTGGCGAGATCCGCACTAGGCTCGTGGTAGTCCTTGCGCCGATCCGAATTGAAGCCGTGGTTGGCATCATAGACGAACACCTGCACCGTCGGATGCGCCTTGGCGATCAGCGCTTCGACGCCTTCCATCGGGATGCCTTGGTCGAAGCGCCCGAAATGCGCGATGGTCGCGCAGCGCGGCGCGGGGTCGATGAAAGTGGTCGGAACCAGGCTGCCGTAGTATGACGAGCATGCCGCCAGATCGTCCGACAGCTGCGCGCAGCGCCAGCTGACCGAACCGCCATAGCAATAGCCCATGATGAACACCGGCCCGCCGCGCTCCTTGAGCCAGTCGGTGCAGCTCTGCGCGTCGGCGACCGATTGCTCGAACGGATGGAGCTTGCGCGCCAGCTCGACCGCGCGCTCGAACTCGGGGCCGGAATAGTCGCATTCGAAGCCGGGATGCTCGCGGTCGAACAGCGCGGGTGCCAGCACCTCGTAGCCATCACCGGCGAATTCATCGGCCATTTCGCGGATATGATCGGTGACGCCGAAGATTTCTTGCACCAGCACCAGCCCGCCCCGGCGTTCGCTGCTGGGCTGGGCGTGGTAGGCGGGCAATTCATGGCCATCATCCATCCCGATCCGGATCGTCCCGCCCATCTTTTGCCGTCCTTTTGGCTGCTACAGCGCAAGTTCCTAGCCCTACCTTGCATCGCAGCACAATCGTTGCTAGGCGCGCCCCCGTCGACAGGCAGCGGACCATCCGTGTTCGCATTCCAGGCCCTGTCCGTCACCCGATGTAAGGAATCGACGCGCGTGGAGAATTCCGGCGGCATTACGGCCAGCTTGCAAGGGCGTTACGCCTCTGCGCTGTTTGAGCTGGCGAATGAAACAACGGTCGTGGCAGCTGTCGAATCGGACCTGGAACGACTGGGCGCGGCGGTGGCTGGCTCGGATGATCTGGCGGCGCTGATTCGTAACCCCGAGGTCGGCCGCGACGCCGCCGCCAAAGCGCTGGACGGCATCGCCAATCTGCTCGGCCTGTCGCAACTGACCCGCAATTTCCTTGGCGTGCTGGCGCAGAACCGCCGCCTCGCCGTGCTCCCCGCCATCGTCCACGCATTTGCCGCGATCGCCGCCGCCGCGCGCGGCGAGGTGACCGCCGATGTGACCAGCGCCCACCCGCTCGACGATGCGCAGCTGGCCGCGCTCGCCGCCAAATTGAAGGCGCGCGAAGGCAAGGACGTCAAGATCAAGGCGAGCGTCGATCCCGATATTCTCGGGGGCCTGGTTGTCCGTATCGGCAGCCAGCAGATCGACAGCTCGATCCGCACCCGTTTGAACACTCTCGCGCACGCAATGAAGGGCTGACGGCGTTACCGCCGCTCAGAAAGGCTAAAAAAATGGATATCCGCGCCGCTGAAATTTCCAAGGTCATCAAGGACCAGATCGCCAACTTCGGCACCGAGGCCCAGGTCTCGGAAGTCGGCTCGGTGCTGTCGGTTGGCGACGGCATCGCGCGCATCCACGGGCTGGACAATGTCCAGGCCGGCGAGATGGTCGAGTTCTCCAACGGGGTTAAGGGCATGGCGCTCAACCTCGAAGCCGACAACGTCGGCGTCGTGATCTTTGGCTCGGATGCCGCGATCAAGGAAGGCGATGTCGTCAAGCGCACCGGCACCATCGTCGACGTCCCCGTCGGCAAGGGCCTGCTCGGCCGCGTGGTCGATGGCCTTGGCAATCCGATCGACGGCAAGGGCCCGATTGTGGCCGAGAGCCGCCAGCGTGTCGAAGTCAAAGCGCCCGGCATCATCCCGCGCCAGTCGGTGTCCGAGCCGGTGCAGACCGGGCTCAAGGCAATCGACGCGCTCGTCCCGATCGGCCGCGGCCAGCGCGAGCTGATCATCGGCGATCGCCAGACCGGCAAGACCGCCGTCGCGATCGATACCTTCATCAACCAGAAGGGTGCCAACGCAGGCAAGGACGAGAGCAAGAAGCTCTACTGCATCTACGTCGCGATCGGCCAGAAGCGCTCGACCGTGGCGCAGATCGTCCGCCAGCTCGAAGAGAACGGCGCGATGGAATATACCATCGTCGTCGCCGCGACCGCGTCGGAGCCCGCGCCGCTGCAGTACCTCGCGCCCTATACCGGCGTGACCATGGGCGAGTATTTCCGCGACAACGGCATGCACGCCGTGATCGTCTATGACGATCTCTCCAAGCAGGCCGTGGCTTACCGCCAGATGTCGCTGCTGCTGCGCCGCCCGCCGGGCCGCGAAGCCTACCCGGGCGACGTGTTCTACCTCCACTCACGCCTGCTCGAACGCGCCGCCAAGATGAACGATGCGCTGGGCGGCGGTTCGCTCACCGCGTTGCCAATCATCGAGACGCAGGCTGGTGACGTTTCGGCCTACATCCCAACCAACGTGATCTCGATCACCGACGGCCAGATCTTCCTTGAGACCGGACTGTTCTACCAGGGCGTCCGCCCGGCGATCAACGTCGGTCTGTCGGTGTCGCGCGTGGGTTCGGCCGCGCAGACCAAGGCGATGAAGAAGGTTTCGGGCTCGATCAAGCTGGAGCTGGCGCAGTACCGCGAAATGGCGGCCTTCGCGCAGTTCGGTTCAGACCTCGATGCCTCGACCCAGAAGCTGCTCAACCGCGGCGCCCGACTGACCGAGCTGCTCAAGCAGGCCCAGTTCAGCCCGCTGCCGTTCGAAGAGCAGGCGGTCTCGATCTTCGCGGGCACGCAGGGCTTTCTCGACAGCATCCCGACCGACCGGGTCACCGCCTATGAAGCCGAAATGCTCCACTGGATCCGCGCTGAGCAAGCCGATTTGCTGGCCGATATCCGCACCAGCAAGGATTTGTCGAACGACACTTCCGCCAAGCTCAAGGATGCGCTCGCCACTTTCGGCAAGACGTTCGCGTAACTCCGGCGCGCTGAAGGAGCCGTAATGGCCAGCCTCAAGGAACTCAAAGGGCGGATCAACTCGGTCAAATCGACCCAGAAGATCACCAAGGCCAAGCAGATGGTCGCCGCCGCCAAGCTGCGCCGGGCGCAGGCCGCGGCCGAAGCCGCGCGTCCCTATGCCAGCCGCATGGCCGAGGTGATGGGCAGCCTCGCCGCGAAGATTTCGGCGAGCAGCGAAGCCCCCAAGCTGCTCGCGGGCACCGGCAAGGACGATGTCCATCTGCTGGTCGTGGCCAACTCGGACAAGGGGCTCGCCGGCGCGTTCAATTCGAACATCGTGCGCGCCGCGCTGCTCAAAGCCAAGAAGCTCAAGGCGGAGGGCAAGGCGATCCAGTTCTACCTGATCGGCCGCAAGGGCCGCGCCCCGATCCGCCGCGCCTGGCCCAAGAACATCGCCGCGATGTTCGACACCACCAACGTGCGCGAACCCGGTTACGCCGAGGCCGAAGCGATCGTCGCCGAGCTGGTCGCGCTTTATGACGCGGGCAAGTTCGACGTCGCGCATCTGTTCTACTCGCACTTCCGCAGCGCGCTGGTGCAGGAACCGACCGAAGTGCAGGTCATCCCGGTCCCCGCCCCGACCGCCTCGATCGACGCTGGCGGCGCAGCGGTGGAATACGAGCCCGACGAGGAAGAAGTCCTCGCCGAGCTGCTCCCGCGCTATCTCAAGACGCAGGTCTTCGGCGCGCTGCTCGAGAACATGGCTAGCGAACAGGGCGCATCGATGACCGCGATGGACAACGCCACGCGCAACGCGGGCGAGCTGATCCAGAAGCTGACCATCCAGTACAACCGCAGCCGCCAGGCCGCGATCACGACTGAACTGATTGAAATTATCGCGGGCGCAGAAGCGCTCTAACGACGACATTCAAGGCAAGGAACGAACATGGCCACCGCCACCAAGACCAAGAGCGCTGCCCCGGCAGCTTCGACCGCAACCGGCAAGATCAGCCAGGTCATCGGCGCCGTCGTCGACGTGACTTTCAGCGGCGAACTGCCGTCGATCCTCTCGGCGCTCGAAACCGACAACAACGGCAATCGCCTGGTGCTCGAGGTCGCGCAGCACCTCGGTGAGAACACCGTGCGCACCATCGCGATGGACTCGACCGACGGGCTGACCCGCGGTCAGGCTGTGCGCGATACCGGTTCGCAGATCACCGTGCCGGTCGGCCCCAAGACGCTTGGCCGGATCGTCAATGTCATCGGCGAGCCGATCGACGAGCGCGGCCCGGTCGGCAGCGACATGTTCGCCCCGATCCATGCCGAGGCTCCGCCCTTCGTCGACCAGTCGACCGAAGCCGCGATCCTCGTCACCGGCATCAAGGTTATCGACCTGCTCGCGCCCTATGCGCGCGGCGGCAAGATCGGCCTGTTCGGCGGCGCCGGCGTGGGCAAGACCGTGCTGATCCAGGAACTGATCAACAACATCGCCAAGGGCCACGGCGGCGTTTCGGTCTTCGCAGGGGTTGGCGAGCGCACCCGCGAGGGCAACGATCTCTACCACGAATTCCTCGACGCCGGGGTTATCGCCAAGGACAAGGACGGCAACGCCACTTCGGAAGGCTCCAAGGTTGCGCTGGTGTTCGGCCAGATGAACGAGCCTCCCGGTGCCCGCGCCCGCGTCGCGCTCTCGGGCCTGACCATGGCCGAATATTTCCGCGACGTCGAAGGCCAGGACGTGCTGTTCTTCGTCGACAACATCTTCCGCTTTACCCAGGCCGGCTCGGAAGTGTCGGCGCTGCTCGGCCGTATTCCTTCGGCGGTGGGCTATCAGCCGACGCTGGCGACCGACATGGGCGCGCTGCAGGAACGCATCACCTCGACCAACAAGGGTTCGATCACCTCGGTGCAGGCGATCTACGTGCCGGCCGACGATCTTACCGATCCCGCCCCGGCCGCGTCGTTCGCCCACTTGGACGCGACCACCACGCTCAACCGCGCGATTTCGGAGCTGGGCATCTACCCGGCGGTCGATCCGCTCGACTCGACCAGCCGCGTGCTGACCCCCGCCGTGGTCGGCCAGGTCCACTACGACACCGCCCGCCGCGTCCAGGAAACGCTGCAAAAGTACAAATCGCTGCAGGACATCATCGCGATCCTCGGGATGGATGAGCTGTCCGAAGAGGACAAGCTGACCGTGCAGCGCGCCCGCAAGATCCAGCGCTTTCTCAGTCAGCCGTTCCACGTCGCCGAAGTGTTCACCGGCATCTCGGGCAAGTTCGTCCAGGTCGAAGACACCGTCGCGTCGTTCAAGGCGGTGGTCGATGGCGAATACGATCACCTTCCCGAAGCGGCCTTCTACATGGTCGGCGGGATCGACGAAGCGGTTGAAAAGGCCCAGAAGCTGGCCGAAGAGGCGTAAGCGGCGATGCCCCTCCACTTCGAACTCGTCACGCCGGTCAAACTCGTCCGCTCGGAAGAGGTCTATATGGTCGTGGTCCCCGGCGGGGACGGCGATTTCGGCGTGCTCGAGGGCCATGCCCCGGTCATGTCGACGATCCGCGACGGCGCGCTCAAGGTCTACAAGACCGAGGGCGCAGCGCCCGAGGAAATCATGATCCAGGGCGGCTTTGCCGAAGTCGGCGCCAAGGGGCTGACCGTGCTGGCGGAGCACGTCGAGGGCTGACCAGTCGGTTCCCGGCACGGTCGGTCATGGCCGGTTCGCAAACCCGGCCCGACCGCCAAACTACGACCCCCGCCGATGCTGATGACAGTACCCGGCAGCGTCATCGCCTTGGGGTGGCAACCTCGCAAACAGCCGCGCTGCTAATCGAACGTTTACCATTCCGGGTAATAGCTGGCCCGATGCGGTTCCGATTATCGGCTGTGCCTTTCGAAGGCTGGTTCACCCTGGCGCTGCTGGCGCTGGTGCTGGCGATCGGCCAGGTCGCCGGACTGCCGTTCAGCCTGCCGTCGGGCAGTCGCGCGGCATTTGTCGGCCTGCACTATCTCTATCCGCTGATTGGCCTCGCGCTGTGGGCGGTGGTTGTGGCGCGGAGCGGACGGCAGCGACCGGTCGCGACGTTCCTCGTGGCTCTCCCCTGTTACGCGCTGGTGTTGCTGGCACACTTCAATCTCAAGCTGTGGGTGCCGCACCTCAACCCCGCCTTGTACGATGCGCAGTACTGGGCGATCGACCAGGCGCTGCGCCCGCTGGTCGAAGGCTGCATGGCGCTGCGCCGGGGCTTGGCGTGGGCGTTGCCACTCGACAGCAACTTCTATCTGCTCGGCTTCATTGCCTTGTTCTACCTCAGCTTTACGGTTCACGCGTTTGGGCCGAAAGGCGATTTCCGCGCTCTGGTTATCGCCGCGATCCTGTTCCAGGGACTGGGCGGCTTGGCCTATCTGATCGCCCCGGCGCTCGGGCCATTCGTATATGAGCGCGGGGTCGAGGCCATGCCCGACCATGCCCAGCAAGCGATGCTGGCAACCTATCGCGAGCACGTTGCGGGCGGCTCCGCGTGGGTCGCGCTGAACGGCGGCAAAGCGTTGACCGCAGGGCTAGCCGCCATGCCCTCGCTCCACGCCGGCGGCTCATTCCTGTTCCTCCTGTTCGCGCTCCGCCATGACCGGCGGCTGGTGTGGGTGATGCTGCCGCTGTGGACCTTCATCTCGGTCGATGCGATCGCCAACCGTTGGCACTATCTCGTGGATATTCCCGCCGGAATGATGCTGGCCTGGCTCTCGGTGCGGAGCGGCGAGGCGATTGCCGGGGCCCCCGCCCTGCCGCTGCGCGCCCGCTGGTGGCCCCGGCCCCACCGCAGTCCGGCTTTCGCGCCGCATTAGGGAGTTATCAAAGTTTCAACCCTAATAATCAAGCAACAAGCTTGTGATCGCGCGCAATCTCACGCGGTCATCGAACGGGAACGACAGCATGAGCGCATTTGGGCGTAAGACCGGGATGGGGGGCATGGCTTCGGGCGCGCGACCGCAATTCGGCGTCGCGCGGCCGATGAAGACCGGTGCCGAAGGCACCAAGTCCGCGCCAACGCCGGTTCCGCTCGGCGGCGAACAGTTCCCGCCCCTGCCCGGCGAGGAACCCAATTCGATCGATGGCCCGGCGCTCAAGGCCGACGCGATGACCCGGTTGGCCGACCGCGTCAACGGGGTGGTTGACAACCAGCATCACGCCGAAGGGTTCGAAGCCTCGGTCCACAAGATCAAGGAACAGGTGCTGCCGCGCTTGCTCGAACGCGTCGATCCCGAGGCGGCGGCAACGCTGACCAAGGACGAACTCAGCGAAGAATTCCGCCCGATCATCATGGAAGTGCTGGGCGAGCTGAAGGTCACGCTCAACCGGCGCGAGCAGTTCGCGCTCGAAAAGGTGCTGATCGACGAGCTGCTCGGCTTCGGCCCGCTCGAAGAACTGCTCAACGACCCCGACATCTCGGACATTATGGTCAACGGGCCGGACCAGACCTACATCGAAAAGAAGGGCAAGCTGATGCTGGCCCCGATCCGCTTCCGCGACGAACAGCATCTGTTCCAGATCGCCCAGCGCATCGTCAACCAGGTCGGCCGACGGGTCGACCAGACCACCCCGCTGGCCGATGCCCGCCTCAAGGACGGCAGCCGCGTCAACGTCATCGTGCCGCCGCTGTCGTTGCGCGGCACTGCGATCTCGATCCGCAAATTCTCCGAGAAGCCGATCACCATCGACATGTTGCGCGATTTCGGCTCGATGTCCGACAAGATGGCGACTGCGCTCAAAATCGCGGGTGCCTGCCGGATGAACGTCGTGATCTCGG
Source organism: Novosphingobium sp. (assembly GCA_035543295.1). GTDB lineage: Bacteria > Pseudomonadota > Alphaproteobacteria > Sphingomonadales > Sphingomonadaceae > Novosphingobium. The sequence goes on along the minus strand of DASZZS010000016.1, from coordinate 26,949 downwards.
GCGGCACCGGCTCGGGCAAGACCACCATGCTCAACGCGCTGTCGAAGATGATCGACCCGGGCGAGCGGGTGCTGACCATCGAAGACGCCGCCGAACTCCGGCTCCAGCAGCCGCACTGGCTGCCGCTTGAAACCCGCCCGCCCAATCTCGAAGGCCAGGGCGCGATCACCATCGGCGATTTGGTCAAGAACGCGCTGCGTATGCGTCCCGACCGCATCATCCTGGGCGAAATCCGCGGCGCCGAGGCATTCGACTTGCTCGCCGCGATGAACACCGGCCACGACGGTTCGATGTGCACGCTCCACGCCAACAGCCCGCGCGAATGTCTGGGCCGTATGGAAAACATGATCCTGATGGGCGACATCAAGATCCCCAAAGAGGCGATCAGCCGCCAAATCGCCGAATCGGTCGATATCATCGTCCAGGTCAAGCGCCTGCGCGACGGTTCGCGTCGCACCACCAACATCACCGAAGTGATCGGGATGGAAGGCGACGTGATCGTGACGCAGGAGCTGTTCAAGTTCGAATATCTCGACGAAAGCGAAGACGGCAAGATCATCGGCGAATTCCGCCCCTCGGGCCTGCGTCCCTATACGCTTGAAAAGGCGCGGATGTTCGGGTTCGACCAAGCCTATCTGGAGGCGTGTCTCTAAGCGGTTGCTGCCGTGCCGGTTTGGGCGCAATATTCCGCTGCCGGATAAACCGGGTGCAGGTCGCGCCCGAATCGCGGCACTGGAGGCGGTTTTCATGAAGCCCTTCACCACCCTCGCCAGCGCGCTGCTCGCGCTGATCGCACTGGCGCATCTCTACCGGCTGGTCCGGCCCTTCGATGTGGTGATCGCCGGGTGCTCAATCCCGCAATGGGCCAGCATTGTCGGGCTGATCGTGGCCGGAGGACTGGCCGTCATGCTCCACCGCGAATCGCGACGCTAGCTGCGCCACCAACTCCGCGCGGCGAGACCAAGCAGCGCGACCGCCGCGAACAAAGCCCAGAAGAACAAATTGGTCCACGGCATCAAGCCCACCGCATCGGGATCGCTGCGCCGCATCCGGCGGCGGTCGCCAAACCACGCGAAGATCGCGAGGCCAGCCGCGAGCGCGCCCGGCAGCAACAAATAGCTGACCCAGTCCTGCTGAAACCACACCCAGTCCATCGCGGCTTGTCACTCCTTGTGTCCACGCTAGAGCGGCGCGGTGGAATCGTCCCAGAAACCCCTGCTCGCGCTGGTGCTGCGGCTGATGGCAGTGGCCGTGCTGGCAACCTTGCTGATGCTGGTCAAGTACACCGTGGGGACCGGGGTTGCTTTCCTCGAAGTGATGTTCTGGCGGCAGGTGCTGACGGTGCCGCTGCTGATCGCGTGGCTGGTGGGGCATGGCGGATTGGGACGACTCAGCACGCAGCGCCTGCCCGATCATGCGCGCCGCGCCGCCTACGGCACCGTCGGGATGGTGCTGACCTTCGGCGCGCCGGTGCTGCTGCCGCTCGCCGAATCGACCACGCTGGGCTTCACCACCCCGATTTTCGCGGTGATCCTCTCGGTGCTGCTGCTGCGCGAGCGGGTCGGCAATATCCGCTGGCTGGCGGTCGCGCTGGGCTTTGCCGGGGTGCTAGTGATCGCTCGCCGCGGGCAGACGCATCTCCCGCCGCTGGGCGCCGCGGTGGGCCTGGGCGCGGGATTCATGGTCGCGCTGATCAGCATCCAGGTCCGCGATCTTGCCCGCACCGAAAACCCGCTGACGATCGTGTTCTGGTTCGCCGCGCTGAGCACCCCGGTGCTGGCGCTGGCGGTGCCCTTCACCATGACCGCACACAGCGCGTGGCAGTGGGCGCTGCTGCTGGCGATCGGGCTGGCGGGCTGCGCGGGCCAGCTGCTGCTGACTGCCGCGCTGCGCTTCGGGCAGGTCGCCAGCGTGATCGTGATGGATTACACTTCGCTGGTCTGGGCAACGCTATACGGCTGGTCGATCTGGGGGCAATTGCCGAGCCGCGCCACTTGGCTGGGCGCGCCATTGATCATTGCGGCGGGCGCGGTGATCGTGTGGCGCGAACATCGGCTCTACCGACGCGTGCCACCGGCTACCGCAGGTGCCGCCGAATAACGGAACCCGGTCGGCAAGCGAACGTTAAGGCGGCGAGTGCGAATATTTCGCAGGAATTAAGCCCAAGGAGGCATTTATGATTCGCAAAACCCTTCTCGCCCTGGCTGCGGCCGGGATCGTCCTCTCCTCCGCAGCTTGCAACACCGTCAAGGGTGTCGGCCGCGACATCGAATCGGTCGGTGAAGCCGGCGACCGCGCCACCTGATCCCAGACCACGCATTAGCAATTCCTTGGTTTTCCGCTGCTAAGCATAGTCCTGCGGCGCGCTGTGCGCCGCGCTTTGGGCTTATCGCTTGGCTTCGACCGTACAGCCGAATGCAGAGGTTCTGACGCGGTCAACCGCCGCGCCACGATACCGCGCGCGCGCCAGCGGCATGCGCGCGGTATCGTGGCAAGCGATGGAAGCGCCCACGGCGCGCGCCAGCTGGGACGCCCTCGCGCTCACCGCAAGCGAGCCCAACCCATTCTTCGAAAGCTGGTATTTGCTACCCTCGCTGCGCGCGCTCGATCCTGCCGGCGGGGTGCAGTTGCTGCGTTTCCAGCATGACGGTTCGCTCGCCGGAATCCTGCCGATTGTCCGCTCGCCGCGCTACTACCGCTGGCCGATCCCGCATCTGTCGAGCTGGGTGCATGCCAATTGCTTCCTCGGTGCGCCGCTGATCGCTGTCGGCTGCGAGCGCGAGTTCTGGCGCGCGCTGCTCGGCTGGGCGGATAGCCATGCCCGGACCGGGCTGTTCCTGCATCTGGGCCACATGCCGCTTACCGGCGCGCTGCACGATGCGCTGGCGGAAGTGCTCGCCGAAGACGGCCGCACCGCCGCGCTGGTCCACAAGGAAGACCGCGCGCTGCTCAGCACCGATCTGTCGCCCGACGCCTATTTCGAACAAGCGCTGAGCGGCAAGAAGCGCAAGGAATTGCGCCGCCAGTTCAACCGCTTGAGCGAACTGGGCGATGTCGCGTTCACCCGCCAACTCGACGGCGAAGGTCTGCCTGGCTGGTGCGATGCCTTCCTGGCGCTCGAGATGTCGGGCTGGAAAGGCGCGGCGGGATCCGCACTCGGCTCGCACCATGCCACAGCCGATCTTTTTCGTGTGTCACTTGAAGGGGCCGCCACGCGCGGCAAGCTCGAACGGCTGACGCTCAGCCTCGATGGCGAACCACTGGCGATGCTCGCCACCTTCCTTACTGCGCCGGGGGCCTATTCCTACAAGACCGCGTTCGACGAGCGGTTCGCGCGTTTCTCCCCCGGGGTGCTGCTCCAGCGCGAGAATTTGGCGGTGCTGGACCGCGAAGAAATCGGCTGGACCGACAGCTGCGCCAGTGCCGACCACCCGATGATCGACCATTTGTGGCGCGAGCGACGGCCGATCGGTCGCTATTCGATCGCCATCGGCGGCCGGATGCGCCGGACCCTGTTCGACGCGATTGCCCGGGCGGAAACCCGCCGCGCGGCCCATGCAACTCCTCAAGGACCAGGCTGATGGATCTTCTCACCCCGGAATCGCGCCGACAGTTCGCGCAATCCTATCCCGAAGTGCCGCACAAGCTGGAACATTCGCTGCACCGGCACCCGCTGCTCGAATTCGAACGGCTGGCGCAGCTTGCCGAATCGCTGCCGGCCGCGTCGGTCGAATACAACCTTGCCGACCTGCCGGTTGCGGTGAGCGATAAACCCGACCGCCCCGATCTCACGATCGGCGAGATGATCCGCCGGATTGGAACCGCCGGCAGTTGGTGCGTGCTCCAGAACATCGAGCAGGACCCTGACTATGCCGCACTGCTCGACGAACTGCTCAACGACGTCGTGCCCGAAGTCGAAGCCCGGACCGGCAAGATGCTCCACCGGGTCGGCTTCATCTTCATCACCTCGCCGGGCGGTGTAACCCCCTGTCACTTCGACCCCGAGCATAACATCCTGCTGCAGATCCGCGGCTCCAAGGTGATGACCCAGTTTCCAGTGGCAGATACCGCCTATGCGCCCGACGAGGCGCACGAAAACTATCACACCGGTGGCCCGCGTGAAGTGCCGTGGACCGAACGGCTCGAGTCCGACGGAGCCCAATTCGCTCTGAGCCCCGGCGAAGGCCTGTTTGTGCCGGTGATGGCACCGCATTTCGTGCGCAACGGCACCGAGTCGTCGATTTCGCTGTCGATCACCTGGCGTTCGGAATGGAGCTACGAGGAAGCCGATGCGCGCGCCTTCAACAAGCAGTTGCGACGGATCGGCCTGAGCCCGCATGCGCCTGGTCGCTGGCCGGCGCGCAATCGTGTCAAGGCTCTTGGCTGGCGGCTATTGCGCAAGCTGCGAGTTGCTTAACCGACTGCTTAAACGGCGTTGACGCGGCGCGCGCTGCATCGCAAAGGCTCCGCATGGAACACGAGCCCACTCCCGAAGAACTGGTCCGCTGGCTGGTCAAGCTGCTCGACGTCAAACCCGCCGAGGACGATCATTTCACCGGGCGTCGCAGGCGCGGCGGGGTGGGGCGGGTATTCGGCGGACAGGTCATCGCCCAGGCGCTGGCGGCGGCCGAACGGACCGTCGATGCGGAGCGGATCGCGCATTCGATGCACTGCTATTTCCTGCGCGGCGGCAGCGAGGACCATGAAATCGATTTCCGGGTCGAGCGCGATTTCGACGGCGGCAGTTTCTCCAACCGCCGCGTGGTCGCCAGCCAGCAGGGCCGCCCGATCCTCAGCCTCACCGCCTCGTTCCAGAAGCTCGAGCAGGGGCTGTCGCACCGCGACGCGGAGATGCCCGAGGTCGCCGGACCCGACGAATTGGAACCCGAAGCCGAAGTGCGCCGCCGCTATGCCGAAACCGCCGATCCGGCGGTGCGCCACGCCTTCCTCCAGCCGCGCCCGATCGAGCTGCGCGCCGCCGAGGGACGCCACTGGACCAATCCCGCCCCCGCCCCGCCGCGCGCGCGCAGCTGGTTCCGCGCGGTCGCCCCGCTGCCCGACGATCCGCGCATCCATCGCGCGGTGCTGGCCTATGCCAGCGACATGACCCTGCTCGGCACCGCCGCGCTGCCCCACGGCCTCAGCTGGGCGCGCGGCGAACTCTCCAGCGCCAGCCTCGACCACGCGATCTGGTTCCACGACGACTTCCGCGCGGACGAATGGCTGCTTTATGCGACGGACAGCCCGTGGAGCGATCGCGGGCGCGGCTTCAACCGCGGGCAGATTTTCACGCAGGACGGGCGCCTGGTGGCGACGGTCGCGCAGGAGGGGATGATCCGGCGGGCGAAGGTGACGCGGCAGTAAGCGTTCGCACCAGACGGTCCGCGCTCAGCTAACTGACCGAATTCCCCGCGTCGCCGATCGACCATCTGGTGACCGCGCACACGTTGATACTTCGTTGCTCGACTGCCGTGCCGTCCGCCTTCACCGCCTTGAGATCGAAATAGCATTGGTCGGTGCCGTTATCGATGTTCGCCACGATGCTCTGGCCGGACGTGAGCGTTCGCTCTCCAAGCAAGTCTTCTTCCCATACCGTCGCGGTGATCGGCGAGGCGTAAAGCTCGCGAATGGTCTGGCTACTCAGGTTTTCGACGGTCACCTTGCGGTTTTTGCCGTCCGGTGCGGCGCTGGCCGCAGTTCCCACCAGCAGCAGCAACGCCGACGTCGCCGCGAAAGTAAAAGCTCTGATCATTTACCCCCCTCGCCGCGCAGCGCGGCTGCATCGAACGACCCTGCCGACCGAATATCACACCTCCGAGGTGGTGAAAAGCGATGGGAGGCGGTGCCTGTCCCTCCCTGAGATAGCAGGCAGCGATTGTCACCCTCCCGGATGATAGAAATCATACACCGTCCGCGCCACCGCCGCGCTTACTCCCGGGGCACGCTGCAGATCCTGCAGCGAGGCCGCACGCACTTTCCCCGCGGTCCCGAAGTGGAGCAGCAGCGCGCGTTTGCGGGCAGGGCCGATTCCAGCTATCTCGTCGAGCGGTGAGGCGCTGATCGCGCGGCTGCGTTTGGCGCGGTGGGCGCCGATGGCGAAGCGGTGCGCCTCGTCGCGCAGCAGCTGGAGGTGGAACAGCAGCGGCGAGTTGACCGGCAGGGTTTTTTCGCGCCCGTCGGGGAAGTGGAACACTTCGCGCCCCTCGCGGCCGTGGTCCGGCCCCTTGGAAATCGCGATCAGCGCGAGGTCCTCGATCCCCAGATCTTCGATCACGCCCTGCACCGCGCTCATCTGGCCCTTGCCGCCGTCGATCAGCACCAGATCGGGCCATGTCCCCTCCTCGCGCTCGGGATCCTCGGCAATCGCCCGGCCAAACCGCCGCGCCATGACCTCGCGCATCATTGCGAAGTCGTCGCCCGGCGCGGTTTCGGGGCGCTTGATGTTGAACTTGCGGTACTGGCCCTTGAGGAACCCCTCGGGCCCGGCGACGACCATCGCGCCGAGCGCATTGGTGCCCATGATGTGGCTGTTGTCGTAGACCTCGATCCGCTGCGGCACTTCAGGCAATTCGAGGAATTCGGCCAGCTCGCGCCTGATTTTGGCCTTGGTGCCGCTTTCCGCCAGTCGCCGGTCGAGCGCTTCGACCGCGTTGCGCGTCGCCTGCGCGACCAGCGCGCGGCGCTCGCCGCGCTGCGGCATCGACAGCTCGACCTTGCCCCCCGCCGGACCCGCGAAGGCCTCGGCCAGCAGTTCCGCCTCGCGCAGCACGCGGTCAACCAGGATGCAACGCGGCGGCGGGACTTCCTCATAGAACTGGCCAAGGAAGGCGGTGAGCACTTCGTCCTCATCGAGCCCCTCGGTATGCGCGGGGAAGAACGCGCGGTGGCCCCAGTTCTGCCCCCCGCGGATGAAGAAGGCCTGCACCCCGAACTGTCCGCCTTTGCAGGCGACCGCGAAGATATCGGCGTTGCCCAGCCCTTCGGCATTGATCGCCTGGCTGCCCTGGATGAAAGTTGCCGCGCGCAGCCGGTCGCGCAGCATCGCGGCGCTTTCGAAATCGAGCGCCACCGCCGCTGCGTCCATCTGGGTACGGATTTTGGCCTGCACCGCGCCGGACTTGCCGCCGAGGAAATCCTTGGCCTCGCCCACCAGCTCGGCATAGGCGGCTTCGTCGATCCGGCCGACGCAGGGCGCCGAGCAGCGCTTGATCTGGTAGAGCAGGCAAGGCCGATCGCGGCGGCTGAAAAAGCTGTCGGTGCAGGACCTTAGCAGGAACAGCTTCTGCAGCGCATTAATCGTGGTATTGACCGATCCGGCGCTCGCAAACGGCCCGTAATAATTGCCTTTGGCCCGCCGCGCCCCGCGATGCTTGGTGATCCGCGGGAAGGCGTGATCGGCGCGCAGCAGAATGAAGGGGAAGCTTTTGTCGTCGCGCAGCAGCACATTGTACGGCGGGCGATAGCGCTTGATCAGCTGCGCTTCGAGCAGCAGCGCCTCGGCCTCGGAATTGGTGGTGACGATGGTCATCCCGCGCGTCTGGCTGACCATCCGTTTGAGCCGCAGCGGCAGCCGCTCGACCTGGGTGTAATTGGCAACCCGGTTTTTGAGCGCGCGCGCCTTACCGACATAGAGCACATCGCCGCGCGCATCGAGCATCCGATAGACCCCCGGCTTGGGTTTGAGCGTGCGGACCACCTCGCGGATCGCCGCCTCGCCCGCCGCCAGATCGGGCTGGCCCGCGCCGCGCAGCGAATAGGTCGCCTTGTCCTCGTTGAAGCGGTCGGACGACTGGGGATGATCGGGGCGGTCGGCGCGGGGCATCGGTCCCGAATAGGCACTCTGGCCCGCGCTATAAAGCGGCTTGTTGACGGCTTCCCCGCATATGTTACGCCTTGTGTCCGAACCCCGGGGCTAACGGGCGGACGACACGGGAGAGCACACTATGCGGCAACTCCAGGGCATGGACGCCTCCTTCGTCGCGATGGAGACGCGCAATTCGCCGATGCACATCGGCTCGATCCTGATCTACAATCCCGAGACCGCGCCGGGCGGCTTTGTGCGCTTCAAGGACATATTGCGGTTCTTCGAAAGCCGTTTGCAGATGTCCAAGACGGTGCGCCAGCGGATGGTGCGGGTGCCGTTCGATCTCGATTATCCCTATTGGATCGAAGATCCCGATTTCGACCTCGAATACCACGTCCGCCACCTCGCGCTGCCCAAGCCGGGCGACTGGCGCCAGCTGTGCATCCAGGCGGCGCGGATTTTCGCGCGCCCGCTCGATCTCACCCGCCCGCCGTGGGAATTCACCGTGATCGAGGGGTTGGACAACATCCCCGGCGTCGTCCCGGGCAGCTATGCGATGATCACCAAGGTCCACCATTCGGCAATCGACGGCATGAGCGGCATCGATTTGCTCGAGGCGCTGCATTCGGTCGAAGTCGAACCGCCCCCCGCCAAGACCGACATTTGGCAGGCGGAGGAGGTTCCCACCCCGCTCTCGTTGCTGGCTCGCAGCTGGTTCAACGCGGTGACCAACCCTGCCAAACAGCTCAATGTCGCTGCGCGCACGGTGCCGGGGCTGGCCCGCGCGGTGCGCGGGATCGCTTCGAAGGAACTCAATTTGTCGGGCGAGATGCTCGCCCCGCGCACGCGCTTCAACACGGTCATCTCGGCCGGGCGCGTAGTCGAGGGCCGCAGCGTGCCGCTCGCCGACATCAAGGCGATCCGCGCGCTCGATCCGGGCTGCAAGGTCAACGACGTGTTCCTGACCATCGTCGGCGGGGCGCTGCGCAAATATCTCCTCGCGCACGACGATTTGCCTGACAAGACGCTGACCGCGATGGCCCCGATTTCGGTCCGCTCGGGCGAGGAAAAGGGCGATATGGGCAACCAGGTCGCAGCGATGATCGCCCCGCTGGGCACGCATATCGAGGATCCCGCCGAGCGGCTGGCTTATGTCCATACGATGACCGCCAACAGCAAGGCGATGACCGAAGCGATCGGCGCGCGCAACATGACCGAGATGAGCAAGGTCAGCCCCGCGCTGTTCATGGCGCTGGGCGCGCAGCTCTACACCCGTCTGGGCCTCGCCAACCGGATGGCACCGCCGTTCAGCACGGTGGTGACCAATGTCCCCGGCCCGCCGGTGCCGATCCATTCGGCGGGAGCGCGGCTGGAAAGCATGATGGGACTGGTCTGCCTGACCGATGGACTCGGGCTGGGCCACGTGGTGCAAAGCTATGTCAAGGAGGCGACGATCACTTTCACCGCCTGCCGCAAGATCATGCCCGATCCCGAATTCTATGCGAGCTGTATCGAGGAGAGTTTCAACGAGCTACTCGCGGCGGCGAAGGCTGCTCCTCAGGGCACCGATCCGCCGCCCAAGCGTTCAACCGGCGAAGCCTCCGCTGCTGCGAAAGCAAAAGCGTCCACCGCCAAGCCGAAAACACCTCGCAAGACGAAGACGGGCAAGGCTAAACCCGCCGCGCCCACGAAGAAACCGAAAAAGGTCGCCAAGTGATGCCCACTGCCGCTTACGCACCGCATACGTCGCCCGATCGAGTTCGCGCGCCAAGCCGTTTGATGTTGCTCGCCGAGACTCGCGCCGTCGTCGAATTGGCGGCGTTTTACGCCACTTTCCCGTTGCTTGCGGGACTCCCACGCGGCGACGGGCATCCGGTGCTGGTGCTTCCGGGCTTCCTTGCTTCGGATAGTTCGACCAGGCCGCTGCGCCGCCTGCTCTCCCGGCTGGACTACGATGCGCACGGCTGGGAATTGGGCCGCAATGTCCACGTCGATAGCGCGCGGGTTCGCGCGATGACCGACCGGCTGCTGCACCTCTATCGCCAGAGCGGTCGCAAGGTCTCGATCGTCGGCTGGAGCCTGGGCGGGGTCTTTGCGCGCGAGCTGGCCAAGATGCACCCCGAGGCGGTGCGGCAAATCATCACGCTGGGCAGCCCGATCTCGGACAACCGCGATCACAGCAACGCCAAAAACCTGTTCGAATATCTCAACGGCCAGGAGCCCGAGCCGCTGCGCGAGGGCAAGTTCCGTCGCCTCCACGAGGCTCCGCCGGTCCCGACCAGCTCGATTCTCACCCGCAGCGACGGGATCGTTCATTGGCGCGGATCTGTGCAGCAGCCGGGCGGGCAGACCGAGAATATCGAAGTGCGCGCCAGCCATATCGGCCTCGGCGTCAATCCCAGCGTGATGATCGCGATAGCCGACCGGCTCCAGCAGCCCGATGGCGAATGGGTGCCGTTCGCGCCGCGCCTGTCTCACCGCTGGATGTTTCCGCAAAATCGGCTGCACTGAGGTCCGTCAAAACATCTTGCGGAATTCGATCTGGATGAAGCGGCCCTTGGGGTCGAGGTAATCGGGCTGGTAGCTGAGCGGCACCGTCCCGTTGCCATCGGTCACGCGTTGCCGGGTGTCGAACAGATTGTCGACCCGCAGCGACAGCCGCGCCCCCTTGAAGAACGGTGAGAGATCGGTCAGCGCCTTTTTCTGACCGAGGTCGGCGAACAGGCGCAAGTTGATCCCGGCAAGCCCGCTGAAGCGCAAATCCGACGAACCCGGCAGACCGCTCGACCGCACCGTGGTCGGCGCGGTGTAGTGGTCCGCGACGCGCAGGCCGATGCCCTTGTGGAACACACCGCCTTCGAGCTCGAGCGTGTGCTCCGCCACACCTCCACCGGTCAGCGCATCGCCATTGAGCAGGTCGAGCACCGGACCCCCGGGCGCGACAGTGACCTGCTCCGAAAAGCGCACGGTATGATAAAGCGAGACGTTCCAGCGCCCCTGTCCGCCGCCACCGCCGAGCATTGCCGCAATGCCGCCACCACCACCGCCGGGACCGCGCATTCCTCGGCCACCCGGGCCGCGGCCACCGCCACCCGTGCCGCGCTGGCCCCGTCCGCCGCCACCGAGCATTCCCCCGCCGCCCACCGGCGCCTTGCCGATCGGGCCCGAGAGGTTGAAGCCATAACGCAGCCGCGCGCCCGAGGTTTCGCTGAACGTCACCGCGCGCCGGTCGATCGCCACCAGCTTCCCGCTGGAATCGCGCGTCACCCGGCCCGGGAAAGCAGCTTCGATGGCAGGTGTCAGGATCGGGAACGCCGCCGTTACATTGCTCGAATGATTATCAAAATACTCGGCAATGAAATTGGAATTATTGAGGAATGGCAGTTACCAAGTCATCCCGAACTTGAGGTCGCGCTGCCGTTCGCGCAGCAGCGCCGGATTGCCGCCGCCGGTGATCGTTACCAGCGCAGTCTCGCCCCGCGCAAAATCGTAAACCGACACGTTGAAGGTCAACACCAGCGGGTTGCCGAGATCGGCGAGCGAGGGCGCGGCTTCGTTAACGAGATAGCTGGCCTGGAAACCGAGTTTCTCGGTCGGCGACCAGATCACCCCCGCGCTCCAGTCGGTCAGCGTGCCGAAATCTGACAGCCGATTAATGCCCGCGCTGAAATTGAGGTTGAGGTCGCCGAGCGCCGCCAGCGAGTTCTCGCGGCGACTGGCAATCGGCACCCCGATATTTGCCCCCGCCGACAGATCGCCACGCTTGAGCGACGTAGGCCCTGTACCGCTGCGCGGATCGCGGCTGGTGATCCCGCTATAGGCAAAGCCGGTCTTGACGGTTGCGGTTACCTCGCCTGCGGGGAGTCGCAGCGGCCGCCCGATCATTGTCACCAGCGCGGTGGCGCATCCGAGTTGGTTTGCGCCTGATCCGCCCCTGCGCCAACGAGCGTGGGCAGCGGGCCGGTGATCGGCAGCGATCCATTTGCCGCTGCGGTCACCAATGCCACCGTACCGACGCGGCGATCGATCCGCGTGTCGGTCTCGCTATGGCTGGCGTCGAGTGTGGCGGAGAACTGCCAGCTGCCGATCGGCAAATTGAGCCCGCTTCCGCCCTGCACGCTCACCGTGCGCGCTACCCGCTCAAGCCGGTCGGTCAACGTGCGGTAGGCGGTTGCGCCGCTAGGCGCGGTCAGGATCACGCTGTCGAGCCCCGACAACGAGCGCGTGTCGGTGCGGTTGATCGCCCCGTTGAGACTGAGCTGCCCGCTATTCGCTCCCTGACCCAGCCCGGTGGTCCAGGTGGCGTTGACGCCCAGATCACGGCTGTCGGCGATCAGCGTGCGGAATTCGGCGGGCAAGGGGTCGCCCGCAACTGCGGGGGCCGATGGTGTGGACTGGAGAATCCCCCGCTCCGCTTCGGTCAGTGGGCTGGTATCGCCCGCCGTCACGGTCACATTGAGCCGTCGCGGACCGGCGATGTTGAGCAGCGAGGCCTGAAATTCGTTGGTCGAATAGCCGCCCCGGGTCGGCGCGCCATATTCGGCCTCGATTGTGCGAGCCGAGTAATTGTCCTTGAGGATCAAATTGATCACCCGCTGGTTGGCGGGATAGCCGAAGCGCAGCGCGACCTCTTCGGGCAGCACTTCGACCTTGCGGATCGCTTCGGGCCGGAAATTGCGCATCTCGCGGAAGTTGGCGATGCGCTGGCCGTTGACGAGGATCACCGGGAACCCGCCGCCCCGGCCGCGGCCCGAGGAAGTTTGCGGGCTCAGCGCGGCGATCAGATCGGTGAGCGAAGCCGCGCCGTAGGAAGCGATGTCGGCCTCATCCAGCGTCACCACCGGCACCTGCGGCGCTTCGATCGACCCACGCAGCCGCGTCGCGATAACGAGGATTTCGTTGCCCTGGCGGATCAGCGATTCATCGACCGGCGCGGGCTGCTCCGCTGCCGAACCTTCTTGCGGCTGCGTGGCGCGATTCGGCGCTGCATCCTGCGCCAGCGCGGGCGCCGCGATAGCCGTGAGGGGAAGCAAGGCAAGGTGGCGCACGTCCAACATCCTGAATTGAAATCGATCCGGCTGCCCGGGAGGCCCTGTCCCGCGACTTCCCTGTCCGACCATCTCTGCGATGACAAGCCGGACCGGGGTAACAAATTGTCGCGCGGTTGATACCGCTCGACCAACTGCAGCTTCCCTCCTCGCAGTAATTGCTCAAGGCTTCCCTTTTGCCCGATGCGCGGCTATGCGCGCCGCTATGACGCACCAGACACACGGATACTGATCGCCAATGGCGAAAGAAGAACTGCTCGAAATGCGCGGGACAGTGGTCGAACTGCTGCCCAACGCGATGTTTCGCGTGCGCCTCGAAAACGAACACGAGGTCCTCGGCCACACCGCGGGCAAGATGCGCAAAAACCGCATCCGCGTGCTGGTGGGTGACGAAGTGCTGGTCGAGCTGACCCCCTATGACCTGACCAAGGGGCGGATCACCTACCGCTTCATGCCCGGCCGCGGCGGTCCCGGCCAGTTCGGCTGACGCTGACCGCTCATCCTGAGGAGGGACTGAGCATCGTCGAAGGCGCGTCTCGAAGGACCCTGATCCTCGCATCCGCCAGTCCGCGCCGGCTTGAACTGCTGGCCCGGCTGGGCGTGACACCGTCTGCGATCAGCGCGGCCGATATCGACGAGATCCCACACAAGGCCGAAGTGCCGCGCGACTATGCGCAGCGGATGGCGCGCGAGAAGGCGCTCGCGGTTGCAGGCGGCGCCTCGCATGTGCTTGCGGGCGACACCGTCGTCGCGCTGGGCCGCCGGATACTCCCCAAGGCGGAGGACGAGGCGAGCGCGCGCGCCTGCCTCAAGCTCCTGTCCGGCCGCCGTCACCGCGTGCTCTCCGCCATCGCGCTCAAGGCGCCCGATGGCACGCTGCGTGAGCGGCTGAGCGAAACCATCGTCCGCTTCAAGCCGCTTTCCCCTGCCGAGATCGAAGCCTATCTCGCCAGCGGCGAATGGCACGGCAAGGCGGGCGGCTACGCCATCCAGGGCAGCGCCGAAGGACTGATCGCATGGATCTCGGGCAGCCATTCGGGCGTGGTCGGACTGCCGCTGTTCGAAACACGCGCGCTGCTCAAATCGGCGGGATTCGACATTGGCTGAGCAATCGGGATGGCTGGTCGAAGAAGGCATCGGCGAGCATCGCGCGGTGCTGGTCGAGCGCGGCGAGATTGTCGCGGCACGGCTCGACTGGCCTGGGTGCCTGGCGGCGGGTCAGGTAGCCGACGCGGTGCTGGCCTTTCGTTCCGCAGGCTCCAGCCGCGGCACCGCCCGCTTTGCGACCGGTGAGGAAGCGCTGATCGATGGCCTGCCCCGCGACGCCAGCGAAGGCACGACTTTGCGCCTGCTCGTCACCCGCGCCGCCATGGCCGAACGCGGCCGCCTAAAGCGTGCGCAGGCCCGCCCGACTGCCGAACCGCTCCGTTCCGCCCCGACGCTGGCGCAGCTGCTACAGACCAAGCTCGTCCGCCAGTTCGACGGCTGGGACGACATCTTTGCCGAAGCGTGGAGCGGCGAGGTCTCGTTCACGGGCGGCACTCTGGCGCTTTCGCCCACCCCCGCGATGACGCTGATCGACATCGATGGCACGCTACCAGCCCGTGCGCTGGCGCTGGCCGCAGTTTCGGCGATAGCCGCGAGCGTGCAGCGGCTTGATCTCGCGGGATCGATCGGCGTCGATTTCCCGACGCTGGCCGACAAGGTCGACCGGCGCGCGGTCGATGCCGCGCTGGAGGACGCGCTGGCGGGCTACCCGCACGAGCGCACTGCGATGAACGGGTTCGGCTTCGTGCAGCTGGTCGCGCGGCTCGAGCGGCCGTCGCTGCTCGCGCGTATTGCCCACGACCGCGCGGGCGCTGCGGCACGAATTCTGCTACGGCGGGCGGAACGCGTGGCCGAGCCGGGCGCGCTGCTGCTCACCGCGCATCCGCGGGTTCGCGCCGGGGTGAGCGATGCATGGGAAGCGGAACTGGCACGCCGGACCGGGCGCCCGATCCGCTGGCAAACCGACGCAGCGCTTGCGCTCGACGGCGGCTTCGCGCAGGCGATTGCGCCATGACCACTACTCGCAAATGCCCGATCTGCGGCAAACCGCGCAGCACCGAGCACACCCCGTTTTGCGGGACGCGCTGCCGCGATCGCGATCTGGTCAAATGGTTGGTCGATGGTTACGCGCTCCCCGGTCTGCCGGTCGAACGCAAGGACGAAGGCGGGGAGGACGGAGACTCTTGATTCCATCTTGCCAAGGCCAGCGCCCTTCGCCATAGGCGCGCTTCCATTCGCTCGCCGGTCGATAAATGACTGTCGCAGCAGCGATGCCCGGGTAGCTCAGTTGGTAGAGCACATGACTGAAAATCATGGTGTCGGCGGTTCGATTCCGTCCCCGGGCACCATTGCGCTGTTTTTGCGTGTCTCCACATGACCGCTTCTGTCTTTACATTCCCGCAGAACTCCGCCAAAAACGAGCATCGCTTGTACGTGGCTGTCTCCTTGTGTCGTCCTGCATCCACAGTGATCTGGGGGCCAGATCGGGGGCCAAGGTAAGCAGCGGAGATTGGAGTGGCCCCCACATGGCCCTAACTGACGTTGCAATCCGTGCCGCCAAGGCCAAGGCAAAGCCGTACAAGCTGGGCGACGCGCTAGGCTTGTTTCTCCTGGTCCAGCCGAGCGGCGGGAAGCTTTGGCGGCTCAAGTACCGCGTCGCTGGCGCAGAAAAGAAGCTGACGCTCGGCACCTATCCTGAGACCAGCCTGAGCGAGGCGAGGGACAAGCGCGATAGGGCGCGCAAGATGATCGCAGATGGCGCGGATCCGGCGATTGAGAGGCAGCGCGAGAAGATCAGGGCGAAGATCAGTGCCGACAACACCTTCGCCACCGTCGCCGCGGAGTACATCGAGAAGCGCAAGCGCGACGGCTGGGCCCAAGTCACCGCCGCAAAGAACGAATTTCTTCTGGCGCGTCTCTCGCCGGGCATCGGTCGCCTGCCGATCGCAGAGATTGTCCCGACTGATATTCTGCCCCTGCTCCGCAAGATCGAGGCGAGGGGCAACTTCGAAACGGCAAGGCGAACCCTCCAGTTCGCCAGCAGTGTCTTCCGCTATGGCGTCGCCACCGCGCGCATCCCATCAGACCCGACGCGCGATCTACGCGGGGCTCTCACCGCTCCGAACACCAAGCCTCATGCCGCGATCATAGACGCCAAACTGGTTGGCAAACTGCTACGCGCGATCGACGGGTACGATGGGGCTATTGCGACCAAGGTGGCGCTGCAGATCGCTCCGCATGTCTTTGTGCGCCCCGGTGAGCTGCGCCAAGCCGAATGGCGCGAGTTTGACCTCGATGCGGCAGTGTGGACCCTGCCCGCCGCGAAAATGAAGATGCGCCGCGCGCATTATGTGCCGCTGTCAACGCAGGCGGTCGCGCTGCTCCGATCGATCGAGGCAGTCACCGGCGCAGGTAAATACGTCTTCCCCTCGATCCGGTCGAACGCTCGGCCCATGTCCGAAAACACCTTGAACGCGGCGCTTCGGCGGATGGGCTACACGGGCGACGAGATGACGGCCCACGGCTTTCGGGCGATGGCCTCCACCCTGCTCAACGAGTCCGGCAAGTGGTCGCCCGATGCGATCGAGCGGGCGCTGGCCCACGGCGACAGCGACAAAATTCGGGGCACTTACCACCGCGGGACACACTGGCAGGAGCGCGTTCCCATGGCGCAGTGGTGGAGCGATCATCTCGACCAGCTCCGCAAGGGCGCCGATATAGTGAAATTCCCCAAGAGGGAGACGAGTTGACCGAGTTTCATCGGGCATGGTGCCCGGTGAAAGCGGGCCAGCCGGGGAGGTAGTAGCTCCCCAGCCAGCCCTAACCACCAACAGCAACTGGAGTGCTGAATCATGGCTACCCGACCAATAGGCAACGATACCGCCCCCGTCACGCTTCCCGGCGGCATGCCCCCTATCCCCGCCGTCGCGCGCATTCTGGCGCGCTTCGACCGCGATCAGCTGCACGGCTTCATTGCCGTGGCGATCGACCTTGCCGACGCGATGGAGCCGGATCCGGACCTCGAGCCGGATGGCGACGATCAGGACAGCGACGGCGACGAACGCGGCGATCAGGCTTGGGTCGAGTGGACCTCGATGCGCCGCGACGCGGGGCGCCAGCACAATGAATGCCTCGGAGAGGAAGACGACGAACTCGCAGGCGATGAAACCGACGCGGAAGGGTGCGAGGACGACCACCTTCCCCCGCGCATGCAGTCCGCCGCGAACCGGGGGGCGAGCGCGGCTGGCTGTATCATAAGCGACCCCGATTTTTGCCTTGCGGGTGACGATCGCATCGGCAGCGGGTCGCTGACAAGGGCGAGCCTGCTTTACGAAGATACGGGGCCCGGCGATGCGGACGATGCCGAAATATGGCAGATGACCGACAACGTGCCTTGCCCAGTTGTAGCGACGCTCGATCACAACATATTCACCGATCGGCGCCAGTGCCTCGGCCGCGCGAACCTCATGAGCTCGTTTCGCACCAATGGGCAAGAGGTGCGGTCCGTCGACAGTGGCGCGGCCTTAACTTCGCATGCTGAGCACGGACGGCCGCTGCCGGGTGTTCCGGTATGAGTGTGCCGAGACTGACCCCAACTGTCGCGAATGGCTGTCTCGGCAATAGACAGCCTCAGCGGCTGGGCCGGTGGAAAACTGGCATTCACCGACCTTGCGGCCTGCCTTCGAGGCGGCGATAGTGCGATGGACGGGGCTAGGCCGGCCAGCCGAACGCGGGACACTCCGACCCGCTGCCCCGTCATTTTTGCATCGGAGCCGCGACGGAGGCGGGGTTGAGCAATTCTCTTTGGATGGGCGAGGCGGCCCGAAAGCTTGCCACCAAGGCAGGTATAAGCGGGAAGCTCGCGCGCCGGGTGATTGTCTCGCAGCTCATGGACGAACAGCTGGTCGCGTCATGTGACGCCTATTATCGGGACTCGATCCCGGCGATTTCCGCACTGTCGCGCCAACGATTTGGGCACGCGGCAGGCGAGGGTCTCGTTCCCCTCGACTTCTGGTCAATGAAGCATGCTTCGCACTTCGAGTGGAACCCGGGGGGTGGGAGTTATCCCAGCGGATCCTGGGGGTGCTGGGGCGATGAACACCATAGCCGGTTCACCACAGAGATTATCCTAACGGGCTCTACCGCTGCATTGCGATTTGCCGACTTCGGTGAACTGGCAGAGCAAGGTAGCGGTCCGGTCACGCTGGTTTGGTCGGCGCTGGGCGTCACCTTGGCGGGTATAGATGTGCAGCGGTTGATTGACGAAAGAGGCTTCAACAACATCATCGAGAAGAACAGTCGCCGGCCCCACATTCAATGGGGGAACCTATCAAAATCTGACTCCCTTCGTCTTGTTGCACGCCTCTGCGTCGTGTTTCTGACGGTTGCCGAGCAGGAGGATTTGGTCGCTAATCCCGACAAGATCCTGCGAGCGCTCCGATTGATGAGCACCAGCGTGTCTGACGAAGCGTCGCTAACAGACAAAATGCTGGCGCAGGTGGTGGCGCTGATCACAGAAGAGGCCGGTTCACTATCTTTCGCGCGCAGTCAGATTGCCCCCACCATGTAACTCATCGCCACTGCGAATGTGACAACGCCGACCCGTTTTTGGCATTCTGTCGTTGCTGACTTTTAGCCAACGCCACCCGCATACACTCCGACGCAACAAGCGACAGCGGAGATCAATATGCGCAAAATTGAACCAGCAACTGAGGCGACCGTCGCCGGTGAGGTGACGCCGCCGCTGCAGCCACTCTGCTACACGATCGCCGAAACCCAAGCGCTCACCAAGCTATCCCGCTCGTATGTCAATTCGTTGCTCAAGCAACAGAGACTGGCTTCGGTAGTCTTGGGTCGACGCCGCCTGATCTTAGCCGATAGCGTACACCGTCTTTTCGGTCAGGCCGGCTGATCATGGGCCAGAAACGAAACGGCCCAGCACTGAGGCCGGGCCGGGCAGACGTTGGAAGCGGGCTGCTCACCCTAGATAGTCTCCTCGCCTCTCAGGCGCAATGGCTTCGCCTGGCGCACCACGTTCGGCCTGAGATCGCGGTGATGCTCGCCGCCGCTTCATTCGGGAGCAGCCCTCATGGCTGAGTTCGACCTCAAAAACATGCCGCACCAGATCGTAGTCTCCGAACTCGCTTCGGGATGGAAGGTGGACGTTCTGATCATCGGGGTAGAGCCTCCGTACCGAAGTGGCCCACCCTTTCACTTCCCGCAGGAAGCTCAAGCTCGCGAATTTGCGCGAAGGGCGGCCTTCATCTTGAGCGCCGAAGTGGTCGACGGGTCATGATACCGACCGAACTCCCAGCCGTCCGTGAAGGGGACTGGATTGGCGTTTTACTCGAAGGCGCGGATTGCGCCGGGCGGTCATTGTGGGCGGTCACAGTCAGGGACGGCTTTCGCCCTGCACGTCGAGCATGGTTTCCCGATGAGGGTGCTGCCGTCGCGTACGCCGCCACGCGAGCCGATGAACTCGGCTTGCCCCTCCTGCACCTCGGACCGATCGGCGGCCATGACTGAGAGGGACAGCACACCATGGGGCAAACAAAATTCAGCCGCGGAAAAGAGCCGAGCCATGTTCGGATCTACAGTCGGCAGATTAAGTCGATCGCCTGGCAACACCTGTCCGGTTCTGCGGTCAAGGTGCTGCTCGCCCTCGCCTCGCTCGAGCGCGGGGAGAACAACGGCGCTGTATTTCTCTCGGACCGCAAGGGTGCTGAGATGACTGGGCTAACCCGCAACACCGTCCGCAAGGGTCTGCGCGAGCTGATCGAACTCGGCTTCGTCTATTGCTCGCAGCGCGGCGCTTTCAGTCGCAAGACGCCGCATGCCGCTTCCTACGGGCTGACCTGGGCGGCTGGGCAGAAAGATTCTCCATGGCGCGCACCAAGCCACACCTATGAAGATTGGCGGCCAAATGGAAACACGCGGGCGCAAATTTTGACGAACACGGGCGCAAATTTTGACCACAACGTAGAAACGTTTCCAAATGCTGGCGCAGAAATTGAGCCAGTGGAAATGGAAACATGGCTTGTTTCCGCCAATCGGTTGATGTCAGAAATTGGGCCACATACTAGTAACCAGTCCCAGAGCCCGATTGAGGCCAGCAGGAAACACTGGAAACGGCCCGTCACCGACCCGGGCACCTTCCTCGATCGCCTTCGCACCCTGCTCGCCGAGCACATTGCAAAATCGGAGCTCGGCGAACAATCACGATTGGCCAATTCGATCGGGTGTCCCGGTGGCACCCTCTCGAAGTTCATGGCCGGCAAGGGTCTCCCCGAACAATATCAGGCCCTGCTGGCCGAACGCCTCCTGCGAGCAGCGGCATGAGCGGCGAGAAGGTCCTCCTGCTCGAACTGCGCGAGCGCATTTCCGCGAACGGCAACCGCTATCTCAGCGGCTGGCTCGGGAAGGCATCCGTGGTCGGGTTCCTCGATCGGGAGGCCGACGAGCCGACTTGGCAAGTTTTTGTGTCGACGCCCACGCCGCGTCCGACCAGCAACGAAAGAATCTGACCATGGCCACCGGCACCGTCTTCCCCGCATTCCTGCGCCTCCAGTACGATGACGACGGAAGTGCCAAAAGTAAATTTTTGGCGGAAGTCGACGCGCTTGCCAGTTCGGGCGAGCGGCGCATGAAAGAGTTTTCAACCGAAGCCAGCCGCCAGATCGACGCGGCTCTTTCAACGAAGCGGACCGGCAGCGGCGCGCTCGATCTCGGCGTTGGCGAATTGAGGGCATCGGCTGCGGCACAACAGGCCCGCGCCATCGCGGCACGCGAAGTCGCAAACGCGACAGCATTGGCCGCGCGCGAGCAGGGTGACTATTCCCAGCAAACCCGGCTGGCAATCGCCGCTACGCAAGCCCAGGCTCGCGAGGAAGAGGTCGCAGCGGCAAAGGCCCTCAGCCACGCTGCGGCAGTAGAGCAGGTGCAACAGGTGCTCGCTCGGCAATCGTCGGCGACGGCGATGGTCGTCCAGTCAACCCGGCGAGGAGCCATCGCGAACGACAATGCGACCCGCAGCTTCGGCGCGCAGCGCGCCGCCGCACAACAGCTATCGTATCAGCTGAGCGACGTTGCCATGGGCTTCTCGCTCGGCGTTGCGCCGATGACGATTTTCGCGCAGCAGGGCAGCCAGGTCGTCCAGGCGATCGGGCTCATGAGCAACGGCTCAAGGGGGCTTGCTGGCTTCATGGGCGGACCATGGGGCGCGGCGATCATCGGCGGCGCATCGATCCTCGGCATGCTGATTCCAAAGCTGCTCGATGCGAAGAACGCGACCGATAGCGTGACGTTCGCCAGCTACGCGCTGGGCGACGCGCAGAGCATCCTGGGCGGGGTCATGGACATGGCCACCGGCAAGATCAACACACAGAGCGCTGCCCTGATCGCTCTGGCCCGGGCGCAACTGGTCGTGGCGCGAATCCAATCTCGGACGCGCCAAGCCGAAGCGCGATCGACGATCACCGACCTCGGCACCCCCCGGAACCGTCTCACCGGCTCCATGATGGGTTTTGCCTTCGAACGTACGGGTGCCTATGAAAACCAAGTCACGCGCGATCTGCTCTCCGGTGTCAACAACAGCGACGAAGCAGTGCGGCGGCTGCAAAGCCTGCGGACGGCGGGCAAAATCACCGAGGAAACCTTCGTCGACCTGGCTTCGGCAGTCGCCAACTTCGGCGTCGAGACGGCCAATCAGACAGTGTTCGCCGATGCCGAGAAGCTGCTCAACGGCACGGGCGGCCGCAACCTGCTCAAGCCCGACAAGGCCCGCAAGCCTCGTGCATCGCGCTCAGGAGGCGACAAGGGCCTGGGCGAGTTCGGCGAGGATGCCGCCGCGAAGATCCAGCGCATCCGCGACCAGTTTTCCGATATCCCCTCAGCGGTGCGCCAGGCCAATGACGCGGTGCGCCAACTCGACGACGTGCTGAGCGATCTCGAGCGGCGCAAACCGGCTGGCTTCAAGGGACTCGTCAAGGACGTGCAGGCGGCCAAGGGCGTCATCGACGAGGCGTTTGGCCGCCCCTTCCGCGAGATGATCGAGGAGCAGGAGCGCAGCAACGACCTCCAGCGCCTCACCACACAGGGCCGCTACGACGAAGCCGATGCACTCGGTCTCCAGTATCGCCTCATGGACATGCTCGGCGCGAAGGACGCCGAAAGCCTGCAAATCGCGATGGCCAAGGCCCATATCACCCAAGGCGACGTGGAGCGGATGGAGCGGCAGCTCCAGGTCAGCCGCGAGCAGGCCAAGGAAGACCGCATCCGCAGCGGCAAGATTCAGGACCAGCTTCAACAGATCGCCGGCATCCGCAACAGCCTGGTCCAGACCCTGATCGACATCCCGACGCAAGGCGTTGGCGCGATCGGCGGGTTCTTCAACCGGCTCCAGCAGCAGTTCGAGGAAGCCTTCGCCAACAATCTGATCGACAAGATTTTCGGCAATGCGTTCCTCTCGGCCGAAGATCAGGTCACCGAATCGCACCGCGTTCTGGCCGCAGCCGGGGTGAAGGCGGCCGAAGCGCTCAACACGATGGCGAATGCCGCCACGGCTGGGCCTGGCGCTGCGAACGACAATCCCGCCGATAAAGTCGGGCAGGACATCCTCGCAATCGGCCGGCAGATGCGCGACTATTCGGACCCGCGGAAGCTGTTCTCGATGGTGTTCGAGAAGTTGGGTTCCAGCATTCTGGGCCCCGACCTGAGCAAGAAGATCGGCAAGTCCGTGGGCGACGCGCTGCAGGGCGCGGCCTATGGTCGTCTCGGCGCGGGGCTGGTGCTCGGAGCGGGCGGTAACAATGCGGGCTCGGCCATCGGCGGAGCGTTCGGAGAATCGGTGTTCAAGAAGGTCGTGCCGCAGCTGTTCAAGAAACTGGGCGATTTCGCGGGGCCGCTCGGCAGCATCGCGGGCGGCATCCTTGGCGGGATCATCGGCGGGCTGTTCTCGAAGGCCAAGACCGGCAGCGCCAGCTCAAGCGGCGGCGCGGTTTCGCTAGGCGGCAATAATTCGGCGGCGCGCGGCGCGGCGGGGAATATCGCGGGCGGGATTGACGGCTCGATCGCCAAGATCGTCGAGCGGTTGGGCGGCACGCTGGGCAGTTACGGCTACACCATCGGCACCCGCAAGGACGAATACCGGGTCTCTGGCTCGGCAGGCGGCGATGTCACATCGAAGAACCCCAAGGGGCTGCTCTACAAAGGCAAGGACGCCGAAGAGGCTGCGCGCATCGCGCTGCTCAACGCCATTCAGGACGGCGCGGTTCAGGGCATCCGCGCCGGGGCTCAGCGCCTGTTGCAGGCGGGCAAGGACATCGAAAGCGCGGTGCAGAAAGCTCTCGACTTTCAGGGCGTGTTCGACCGGCTCAAAGCCTACAAGGATCCGGTCGGCGCTGCGCTCGACACGCTCAATCGGGAGTTCACCAAACTCAAGACGCTGTTCGGCGAGGCCGGTGCCTCGGCCGAGGAATATGCGCAGCTCGAAGAACTCTACGGGATCGAGCGCGCCAAGGCGATCAAGGACGCCTCGAGCGCGATGATCTCCTCGCTCAAGAGCCTGCGCGACGAACTGATGATGGGCGACAACGGCCTCTCGCTGCGCGACCGCAAGGCCAATGCCCAGGTCACCTATGATGCGCTGGCCGCGCGGGTGAAGGCGGGCGATGTCACCGCCTATGACGACTTTGCCTCAATCGCCAAAATTTTGCTCGACCTCGAGCGGCAGATTTCCGGGTCGCAGAGCGGCTATTTCGACCTGTACGGCGCCGTGATTGGGATGACGAACGGCGCGATTGGTTCAGCCACCGCGATAGCCGATGCGGCGGCGGGCCGGGATAGCCCGTTCTCGAAATCGAGCGTGCCATCGAACGATAACCAAGGCGTGATCGATGCTCTGGCCGAGATCAGATACGGGATCGCCGCGACCAACCAGAACCTGGGGATCATCATCGCCCAGAACGCATCGGCTGGCAGCGGAGGCTACGCCTACCAGACCAGCCAGAACTACTTTTGATGGAGTGAGCCTCCCCGCAATTTCGACATCCGAACAGCGCCGGCATGGGACCGGCAACAACGAAGAAAGGTACGAAAATGGCATATGAAGGATTGAGGCTGACAGGCATCAGCAGCCGCTTGGCCGAACTTAGGTTCCGCCAGGGTGAGACGGACGGCAGCCCCGGATCGCGTGCGGCAGCCCCCACCGGCGCACCGAAGCCTCAGGCGGGGCGGGCGCCCGCCCCTGCACCAAGGGCCGCAGCGGCTCAGTTTTCGAAGGCCGATGTCGACCAAGCGGTTGCCTCGGCTGTGGCGCGGGAGCGGGCGCGCGTGGCCAGTGTATTTGCATCGGCCGGTTCACATGGCCGGGAGCGAGTGTGTGCGACGCTGCTGAGTTCACCGAAGGGCTTTAGCGCGGCGCGCATTGTCGCCGAACTGCCCACGCTGCCGACCGACCGCGAACATGCCGCAGGACCGGCCCGTGATCGCGCCGCTATCGATGCCGCTTGGGCTCGCGCCTATGCCGAGCCGCCAACGGCACGCGGTTTTTGAGGGAGCACCTGACCATGACCATTGATCCCAAAGTCCTCAACGCTACCGCTGCGGCATTCGAAGCTCTCGACCTCACGCCGCAGAACGAGCAGATTTCGGCAATCCGAGCGGAGATCGAGCGGATCCAGCGAGCGGAGGAATCAGCGCTGGACAGGTCGACTGAAATCGACGCCCGGCTTGGCGAACTCAGGCATCCTGAACTGCAGGCCATGGAGCTCGCGGACGATCTGCTTGCGGGAGTGGCACCAACCGAGGCGGCAGACGCAGTTCGCCACGAGCGAGAGCTACGCGAGGAACGCGACAGGCTCCGCGGCGCCGTGCGCGAACTACGCCAACGCATCGAGGCGGCGCGCAATCGGATCAAGGCGGTCGAACAAGAAGCCATCGCTCGGGTCCAGGAGATTGCCGCGCCGCTGGCCGCTGCGATTGCAAGCGAGGCTCGCGAAGCTGCAGAGCAAATCAGGGAGGCTTATGCCGCGCTGTTCGCACTCAGCGTGACGGCAAACGCGGGACGCGTCGAGGAACGCATGCTCACAGCGGCAGTGGCGGGCATCTTCACGGGCGGCCTCGTGCCAAGGCAGGAAACCCAAGTCCCGCCCGCCGTGAGTGACGCTCTCGCCCTTCTCGCGGGTAAAGGCCCGGCGCTGCGGTTCCGAGCGATCGAGATCGCGCCGATACAGTGACAAGTCGCGGGCGGGTGGATCCTTCTTCATCCGCCCCCGGCCTCTGCCGTTTATCCTTTTCCGGCATGAGGCGGAGGCGGTCGGGTTTTATCGGGCCCGGCCGCCTCTTTTCGGTCAGCTCGATGATCGAGCCTGGTTGAGCGCAAACAGGCGGGCGAGCACTTCATCGTCGGTCAGCGCCCCTGCGCGGAAGTCGTCGCCCCAGCCGTAAGCCTCCGCTACCGCCTCATCGAGTGCGGCATGCGCATTCGCCAGCCATTGTGGCCGCGCATTGTAGAGAATGGTTAGCGTGCGCTTCTTCAGCTCCGCCGCCGCCGCCGCATCGCGCGGCAAGATGCGGTCGGGGTAGCCCGCCACCACCTCCGGCTCGCGCACCACCAGATCGGCTGGATTGAGCCAGTTCTCACGCAATTCGTTGAGCCGCGCGGCGGCGGCGGCGACGGCTTGCGCGCGCGGATCGGCGGCATAGTCGGAGGCGGGGATGTTGGGGGTCAGGCCTTCGGGGAAGGGGAAGGTTTCGAATGTGGTCGAGGGAGTATAGCGCGGGCGGTCCTCGAGCGACGTCCCCATCCGCAACGACCAGAGTTCGTGAAAGCGCGAATGGAGGATGCCGAAGCTGGTGTCGTCGTCGCGGGCGATGGCGATCAGCGCTGTGTCAGGTAAGACGACAATGGGCAGATATCGGAATAGCCGATGCTTGGAATGCCGGACGGTGGCGATGTAGCGCGATTTGCCCTTCAATGCACCACGAAGTGCGGGGCGTGTGCGCTCGAATAACCACCATCGATCGCGCAAAATGGGGTTTTTATCCTCCTGCCGTTTCGCTCGAACGTTGGCTTCTGCAAGGGCGAATGGGGCTTCAAACAAGCACGCATCGGCTGCGGCAGGGAACTCCGTAAAATCGGCGATCCACATATCCTCGTTTTCCTGGCTGAACGAACGTCCATTGAGCCAAGGTCGCATAACCCGCGCGTTCGGCTCGCCGTGAGGATTTCCTCCCTGCGCCAGAATTGCTCGGGCAGTTGAGCCGCTCATTTCGAAATTGCCGTATTTCTTCGGGCCTTCGAATGCCACGCGCGAATTAGAAGGCAGCTTGCGAGCCTCCGTCAAATCGAACCCGAGTGAATTGCTCGTAAGGTCTGCGAGTATCGTCTCGACGGCCCGACCGCCCAGCACGACACTCGCCTGCCGTTCGGTTGCGAAGCAGATGATCGAGACGCGCACCGCGGCGCCCTCGACGCTCCACTCTTCGTCGCTCCATGCGTCGAAAATGCTACCATGCTCGACGATGGGCTTGAGGACTTCGCGGTTAGCACCGCCCCGGATGCTGTTGGTCGCAACAAGGCCTGCTCGTTGTAGCCTGCCTGCAACCATCATCGCCCATGCCTTGGCGAACCAGTAGCAGACCAAGTCGACACTGCCTGGCAACTCGAGCCACGCGCGACGTAGCGCAACCGTGTAGTGCTCGCCGAGTTCGGCGATCATCAAATAATTGCCCAGGAAGGGCGGGTTCCCTACTGCCACGTCAGCCCTTGGCCATTCGGCCCGCGTGCCGTCCGCATTCAACACCGCATCCCGGCACTCGATCGTTTCCAGCGGGCGCAAGATCGGGTTCTTCGCCGCGTCGAAGCCATTGCGCCGCATCCATTGGATTTCGCCGATCCACACCGAGACCCGCGCCAGTTCCGCCGCATAGGGGTTGAGCTCGATCCCCAGCACGCATTCCGGGCCGACGCGCGGGAAGCCACGCGGCAGGCCGAGCGCTTCTGCATCGAGATTGGCGCGATGCTCGATATCCTTGAGGCTGCGCAGCGCG
>DASZZS010000015.1:0-2225 GCA_035543295.1 Novosphingobium sp. | reverse complement strand
CGGCATCAGGTTGATGTCGGCAAGCGTCGGGCTTTTGCCGAGCAGCCAAGGCCCGCGTTCGGCCAGCGTCTGCTCCATCAGCTTGAATGCCCGCTCGTAGGCCGCGATGGCGTGCAGCACGAACGGCGAATGCACGCCGTGTTCGTAGGTCGATTTGAAGCGGTCGGTCCGGCGCGGATCGCCGACATTGCGGAAACGCTTTTCGCGGAGCTCCGGGCTCATGCTGCGCATACGTTCGCGGAACATGGCGGAGAAGCTCAATTCGGTCACGCCGTCGAACAGCCCCTCATCGACGAACTTGCTCCACAGCCGCATGCGGGCGCGCTCGGTCGGGTCCTTCGGCACGAGCGGCGGATCCGGGAACATGTCGTCGAGATATTCGCAGATCAGCGTCGACTCGATGATCGGTGTGCCGTCATGCACCAGTGTCGGGACCACGCCCTTGGGATTGAGCTTGAGGTATTCCGGATCGTACTGCTCGGTCTTGAACAGATCGACCTTGCGCGCCTCCCAGGTCAGGCCCTTCTCGACCAGCGTGATGCGGACCTTCTGGCAGCAGACCGAGTTGCCGAAGTCGTAGAGCGTCAACATGCCGTGAGCCTCGCGCCGCTTTTGTTGCAGACAGATTAAAAAAAAGGGTCTTCAGGAAATCGAGTGGGTGTTTTCGGCCACTTCAGAGTGCTGGGAGCATGCATGTGAGCACCTTGAGCCGCAGATATTCCTGGTCGCGTAGACCGTAGGCGCGCCGCTGGATGACGCGGATCTTGTTGTTGAGGCCCTCGACGAAGCCGAGCGAGACTTTGTTTTCCGGCTTGCAGTAGGCGGCGATGCCATCCCAATGCCGATCGATCATCTCGGCGAACTTTTCATACGGTGCGAGCCGCTGCCACTTCAAACTCGCGCACCAATTCTCGAAGAAGCGCCGCGCCCAGCCCTCGCGCTCGTAGTCCCAGAGCTGGCCGAAAGATTCCTTCAGAACATAGGCCGTGTTCAGCCGCTTGTTCGCCGCCAGCAGCAGCTTGAGCGATCTCCTGCCCTCCAAGCTGAGGTTCTCGTGGTGCGCGAGCAGCGTGTATTTCTGCCCCTTGATGAAGCGCCGACCCTTGCCGCTGACCCGCGCGTATTCGGTCTTGCGGACCTTGTCGAGCGCCTCGCCCAGATGGCGCATGATGTGGAACTTGTCGAACAGCACCGCCGCCTGCGGCGCCCGTTCGCGCGTCGTGTTACGAAACGGCTTCCACATGTCCATCACCGCCAGGCGAATGCCGCGGCTCTTCTTCGGGCCCAGCCAGTCGTAGAACTGCGCCATGCTCGCCTCCGAGCGATCCTCCCCGCCGAACCAGATCGGCCGCCGGCGGATCAGGTCGCTCACCACGATACGGTAGCTATGGCCCTTGCGGATCGAGATCTCGTCGATGCCGATCGCCTTGGGCCCCGGTCTGCCCGCGCGGGCGAGTTGGGCTTGCATGTACTGCTTCTCCAACGTCTTGACCGTATCCCAGTCGAGCTTCAGCTCCTCGGCAATGTCCTTGATCGTCGCCTGCCGACAGCGCTGACCCACGTAATGCGCAAAGCGCTTCGTATAGAGCGGGTTGTCCGCCAGAAAATCGAGCCGCTCGCGCTTCACCTTGCCGCAACTACGGCATCGCACCCGCCGGACCTCAATCTCCAGGAAGATGCGCGTGTCACCGCACGGCAGATCGCGAACCTGCCGTATGCGCCGGTCGTACCAACCCGAATGAATCCGCCCACAGCACCCGCAAACCGTTTTTTTGCGCGCCGAGCGAGCGTGATGATGCGCGCCTTCGGATCACCGAAGACACCGCGCACCGTGGGTTGGGGGCGAAAGCCGGGGAACGTGTACGTGTCCCAAAGGCGCCGCTGTCGCTTCGATGAGTTGGCCATCGGGAAATGATGCCCAATTCAACCACCTTACGAAACCCCGAAAACCCAGTATCCATGGGGCTTCAAGCCCCATTCCCCATTAGATTCATCCACTCGATTTCCTGATGAGCCAATAAGAATATGCCCCAGGACACTCTCCTCATCACCAAGGCCGAGCTCACGGCCTTCGTCGCTGCGATCTTCGCTGCCGCCGGCCTGTCGAAGGAGCACGCCGGCGAATGGGCCAAGATGCTGGTCTGGGCAAACCTGCGCGGCACCGACTCGCATGGCATCATCCGCATCCCGCGCTACATCGAGCTGATCAAGGCCAATTCGATCAA
>DASZZS010000014.1:0-374316 GCA_035543295.1 Novosphingobium sp. | reverse complement strand
GCTTCCGCTTCATCTGTCCGTCCCTTCGAGGGGCCGGTCTCTAGTTCCAAGTGGATGAAGAAACGGGGGTCACGTCATGGAGCACCCGCCACAAGCGGGCGACTTCCTCACTGGTAAGAAAGCGTTCCCTCTTTTTCTCCGGATAACGATCAATATTCCGAGCGGGATTGGAGTTGTCCGGTCGCAGCTCCCACCGCTCGGCCAAGCTGAACATCTTGCTAGTCATGGCTAGCATCCGATTAGCTTCATAGGGCGTGGCGCGGAGCGAGTGATGCAGCGCCGCGATGTCAGAACGGGTAACAGCCGCAACCTTCTTAGCGCCAAGCGCGGGCACGATGTGAGAGTCGATTAGCCGACGATCGTTCCGGATTGAGCTGCTCTTCTTTCGCGTCTCTGCGTACTCCGCCATATATCGCGAGCAGAGATCGCGAACGGAAGGAGCGGCCCGGCCCAGTATCCGGGATTGTGATGGGTCCTTGCCCTGAGCTACTTCGGCAAGCCAGCGTCGCGCGATTTCCCGAGCCGCTTCGGGGCGCAGCGGACCATGAAGGCCGATCGATGGCCGACGCTGTTGTCCATCCTTTGTGCGGTAGTAAAGGAAGTAGGAACGTCTGGCCTTGGGCGTGATCTTGCAACCAAACCCGGCAAGCTCGCTATCCCACACAATGACATCAGTCGCACTCGGCGTGATCGCTTCAACGCTCCGAACTGTAAGCTTCGCCCTCATAATACCCGTTCCTTGTAAGTAGCAACTAGGTAGCAGGGTGCAGCGAGTCAGGGCAACAGCTAGCGGAGTCAACCACTCGATAATCCATCTAGATTCATCGCATTAACAACGCCCAGCGTAGTGCAGCGCAATGGACCAAAAAGGAGGACCGCTGACTCTTAATCAGCGGGTCCTAGGTTCGAGCCCTAGTGCGTCCACCATTTTCCTTTCATAAATTCAGAAGGTTTTGGGGCAGGGCGTCTCGACGCCGCGCGATTGGGGGCCGCGCCATCCGACGCTGGGGCTTGCCGGACTTGGGCGGAGCAATAGGGGCCGTGTTGGCTATTGCGGTGGGTGCCGCGGCGTCGGTGGTGTTCATGGGTGGTACTCTGGTGCGGAGCAGCGCCATTCGCCGCTCCCACCACCCACAGCCCCGACCGAGATGCTCGGTGGGGTAGGCCGCCGCGCTCAGCGGCGACTCGACCGGTCAGCTGTTCGCTCTCGTTGCGAGCGAAGTCGAATGGTTTTTGAGGCTGCAAGCAATAGAGCTTTGGCCACTCCAACTGCAAGACAGTGAACGCCGGCAAGCCGACTATCCGGCCTTGTCCGTTCG
Organism: Novosphingobium sp.; assembly: GCA_035543295.1. Taxonomy (GTDB): domain Bacteria; phylum Pseudomonadota; class Alphaproteobacteria; order Sphingomonadales; family Sphingomonadaceae; genus Novosphingobium. Next base: position 372,997 of record DASZZS010000014.1, on the reverse strand, counting down.
GCACATCGCCCGTAATCCCTCCGCTGACAGAGCAAAGCAACCCGCTGGAAAAGGAAATAGGCTTGGGAGAGCCACATGACGCCGGGGAGCCGGCATGGACTCCACCGCCGGGCTGGCCGGCAATGAACAACGACCAGATTGCCGCGGAACTGTGCGCCCCGGGCGCCAAGTTCGAGATGGACTTGGCCGATATCGACGGCATCCCGACTCGCGTGTGGAAGCATGCCCCGGCCAACCTGCGTGTGATCGCGGAGGCCGGTCGCAGCCACGGTTCCCGCCTCGCTACGATCTACGAGAACGAGCGCGTCACCTATAGCGCTTGGTACCGCGCGGTTGCCGCCTTGGCAGCCGAGTTCCAAAGCCGCGGCATCGCCAAGGGTGACCGTGTCGCGCTTGCCATGCGCAACCTCCCCGAGTGGTCGGTAGCCTTCTTCGCCGCAACCACGATCGGTGCGATCTGCGTCCCGCTCAACGCGTGGTGGACCGGTGCCGAACTCGCGTTCGGCCTCGCCAACTCAGGGAGCCGCATGCTCATCTGTGACGATGAGCGCTATCACCGCATCGCACCGCATCTCGACGAACTCGGCAACCTTGAAGCCATCCTTGTCGCCCGCTGCGACGGTGTGCCGCCTGCCCCGGCGGAAACACTCGAAAGCGTGATCGGTCCGCCGCCCGCGTGGGAAGCGTTACCTGACATTGCGCTCCCCGAAGTGACGATCGCGCCCGACGATGCGGCGACGATCTTCTACACCAGCGGCACCACCGGCGAGCCCAAGGGCGCGCTCGGCTCGCACCGCAATCTCACTACCAACATTATGTCGGGCGCGTGGTCCGCCGCGCGTACCCTGCGTCGCCGCGGCGAAGCGCTGCCCGATCCGGTGCCCAAAGTGGTCCTGACGGTTATCCCGCTGTTCCACGTAACCGCCTGCTCAGCCGGCCTCATGGGCGCGCTGTTTGCCGGGCATACCGCGATCTATATGCGCAAGTGGGACGTGGTGAAGGCGTTCGAGATTATTGAGCGCGAAAGGGTCAATGTCACCGGCGGCGTCCCGACGATCGCCTGGCAGATGATCGAGCACCCAGACCGCGAGAAGTACGACCTTTCCAGTCTTGAAGTGATAAGCTACGGCGGCGCGCCATCGGCGCCAGAACTGGTCCGCAAGATACGCGAGATCTTCGGCGCACTGCCAGGAAACGGCTGGGGCATGACCGAAACGATGGCGACGGTGACCACGCATTCGAGCGAGGATTACCTAAACCGCCCGACCAGTTGCGGCCCCGCGGTCCCGGTCGCCGACCTGCGCATCATGGACGAGGACGGCGCGCACGAACTTCCGCTGGGCGAAGTCGGCGAACTGTGGGCGCGCGGCCCGATGGTTGTGAAAGGCTACTGGCACCGCCCAGAGGCGACCGCCGAAACCTTTATCAACGGTTGGGTGCGCACGGGCGACTTGGCCCGGATCGACGATGAAGGCTTCTGTTACATCGTCGATCGCGCGAAGGACATGATCATCCGCGGTGGCGAAAACATCTACTCGAGCGAAGTCGAGAACGTGCTCTACGACCACCCCGCGGTGACCGACGCAGCGCTGGTGGGCATCCCCCACCCCACACTCGGCGAACAGCCCGCCGCGGTGGTCCACCTCGCACCCGGAACAAGGGCCAGCGAAGCCGAACTGCAGGACCTCGTCCGCAATCGCCTGGCCGCATTTAAGGTCCCCGTCCGCATCGTCTTCGCCGCCGAAACCCTCCCCCGCAACGCCAACGGCAAGATCCTGAAGCGCGATCTCAAGGCCCTCTTTTCCTGACGGCGTTGCTTCGCCCTGAAAAGGAAAGCGGTGCCAGACGAGAACCGATCTCGCAGAGCAGATGTTTTAAAACCTCAACGCCAATGGCCTGCATAGCTCTGTCAAAGCAAATGCACCGGCTGGCGATGAGCCCGGCTGACGGTTAGAGGCTCGCTCCATGCGGCGCGCGACTAACGGCGCGTCACTGGTAGCTGGCGATGAACTGGCCGATATTTTGGTAGGAGCGTTCGTCAAACGCGAGCTTCAAGAGTGGTCGAATGCCTCAGTCCAGCGTCCCGCGGCTAGCCGCGACGGTGGCGCGGTTGCCGAGTATCGTATTATTGAGGCGCTGGGGCCGACCGTCCCTACCGCTTGCTAATCGCCTTCACCTCGCCTGCATTGCCCGTGACTGACACGTCGAACGCGACCTTGTCGCCAACCGTGATCCCTTCAAGAAGCGCGGGCTTGGCGGAGAAAGCCATCTTCATCGCGGGCCATCCGACCGCAGGGATCGCGCCATGGTCGAGGGTGATTTTGCCCTCGGCGGCATCGATCGCGGTCACCGTCCCGGTTGCCTTGCCCATCTTGGCATCAACAGGCATCGCCATGCTCGACATCGCATCGGCAGCGTTTGCCGCAACCTTGGGTGCTTCCGCTGTCGGTGTCTCGGCCTTCTTTTCGCAGCCAGTCAGGGCAATCGTAGCCGCAACCAGTGCCGCGATCTTCAACGTCTTCTTCATGTGGCTTCTCCTTCGTTTTGAACTTGGGTGCGAGGGCGGCGCATCAGCAAATAGGCGGCGGGAATGACTAGCATCGACAGCAGCGGCGCAGTGAGCATGCCGCCGATCATCGGCGCGGCGATCCGGCTCATCATCTCCGAGCCGGTGCCGGTGCCGATCAGGATTGGAAACAGCCCGGCAAGGATCACCGCGACCGTCATTGCCTTGGGGCGAACGCGGAGCAGCGCACCGGCACGAACGGCGGTTTCAACGTCATTGTTCTCGGCTAGCGCAGACTTGAGATAAATCAGCATCACCACGCCAAACTCGGCCGACACCCCCGCTAACGCGATGAACCCGACGCCCGTGGCGACCGACTGGTTGTAGCCGAGCAGATAGAGCAACCAGACCCCGCCGGTCAGCGCGAAGGGCAGGGTCGCCATAATCAGCGCCGCTTCGTCCCAGCGCCGGAATGTCGCGTAAAGCAGGGCGAAAATGATGAGCAGGGTTGCTGGCACGACGATTTTCAATCGCTGTGTCGCGCGTTCGAGAAACTCGAACTGGCCGGTATAGGCAACGCTGATCCCCGGAGGCAGTTTGACCTTTTGGGCGACGGCGCGTTGCAGATCGCCGACAATTTCGGTCAGCGCGCGGCCTCGCCCGTCGATATAGACCCACGTTGCGGGGCGGCCGTTCTCGCTGCGGAGCATCGGCGGGCCGTTAGTGATGCGAACTTCCGCGACCGTCCCCAGCGTGATTTGCTGTCGTGCGGGTGTCAGCAGCGGCAGATTGACGATGTCATCGACGCTGTCCCGGATTTCGCGAGGGTAGCGCACACTGATCGGATAGCGGGCCAGCCCTTCGACCGTCTGCCCAACCCCTTCGCCGCCGATTGCGCCAGACACTGCGGCCTGAACATCGGCGACGTTGAGGCCGTAACGCGCTGCCGCTCCACGGTTGATGGCAACATCGACATAGCGCCCGCCAGATAGCCGTTCGGCGAGAGCAGAGCTGATCCCCGGCACGGTCTTCGCCACCGCTTCGATTTCTCGCGCGGTGCGGTCAATGTCATCGAGGTTCGCGCCCGACACCTTGACGCCTATCGGGCTCTTGATGCCCGTCGCGAGCATGTCGATCCGGTTGCGGATCGGCGGTATCCAGAAATTGGCGAGGCCGGGGACTTTGACGGTCTTGTCCAGCTCGTCGATCAACCGTTCCTGCGTCATGCCTGCGCGCCACTGGCTCTTGGGTTTGAAGCGGATGGTCGTCTCGAACATCTCGAGCGGGGCCGGGTCGGTAGCGGTATCGGCGCGCCCTGCTTTGCCGAACACGCTTTCGACCTCTGGCACGGTCTTGATGAGCCGGTCGGTTTGCTGGAGCAACATCGACGCCTTGGCCGTCGATATGCCCGGCAAGGCCGAAGGCATGTAGAGCAAATCGCCTTCATTCATCTGGGGCATGAACTCGCCGCCTGTCTGGGTGATCGGCCACAGGCTGGAGGCGAACACCAGTCCCGCGATCAGCAAGGCCGCCTTGGGCTTGGCCAGCGCCCAATCGAGCGCGGGTCGGTAGATGCGCGTGAGGAAGCGGTTGATCGGGTTGGCATCCTCCACCGGTATCTTCCCCCGGATAAGCCAGCCCATCAGCACCGGGATCAGCGTGATCGACAGCAAGGCCGCGCCCGCCATCGCATAGGTCTTGGTGAAAGCCAGCGGAGCGAACAGCCGCCCTTCCTGGCCCTGAAGCGAGAAGATCGGGATGAACGAAAAGGTGATGATGAGCAGGCTAAGGAACAGTGCCGGGCCGACTTCGGCGGCAGCGTCGGTGATGACGTGCCAGCGTTCCGTGCCTGCCAGCTCCTGGTCCGGGTTATCATGCGCCCAGCGTTCGAGGTGCTTGTGGGCATTCTCGATCATCACGACCGCCGCATCCACCATCGCACCGATTGCGATGGCAATGCCGCCCAATGACAGGATGTTGGCGTTCAGCCCTTGCACCCGCATGACGATGAAGGCGATCAGGATACCCAAAGGAAGCGTCAGGATTGCCACCAGTGCGGAGCGTGCGTGCCAGAGAAAAAGACCGCAAACGAGCGCGACGATCAAGAATTCCTCGAACAACTTGCCGGTGAGATTCCCCACCGCACGGTCGATCAGGCCGGAGCGATCGTAAGTGGTCACGATCTCGACCCCCGGCGGGAGGCTGGCCTTGAGCTCAGCCAGTTTGGTGCGGACGCCTTCGATCACTTCACGGGCATTCTTGCCTTGGCGCATAACGATCACGCCGCCTGCAACTTCGCCCTCGCCATTGAGTTCGGCAATTCCGCGCCGCATGTCGGGGCCGACCTGAACCGTGGCGACATCTCCGAGCAGCACCGGGATTCCGCCGCTCGCCGTGCGGATGGGCACAGCGCGGAAGTCATCGAGCGTCTTGAGGTAGCCACTGGCGCGGACGATATATTCGGCTTCCGCCATCTCGACGACCGCGCCGCCAGTTTCCTGATTGCCGCGCTTGAGGGCATCGCTGACGTCGTTCGCCGTCACGCCATAGGATGCGAGCTTCTGCGGATCGACCACGACTTGGTATTGTTTGACCATGCCGCCGATGGTGGCGACTTCGGCAACGCCGGGAACCGCTTTCAGCTCATAGCGCAGGAACCAATCCTGAATGCTGCGGAGTTGGGCCAGATCGTGCCGACCGGTCTTGTCCATCAGCGCATATTCGTAAATCCAGCCGACGCCGGTTGCATCGGGGCCGAGCGAGGCCGTCGCGCCCGCTGGCAATTTCCCCTGTACCTGGCTGAGATATTCCAGCACGCGGCTGCGCGCCCAATAGAGATCGGTGCCATCTTCGAAGAGCACATAAACGAAGCTGTCCCCGACGAAGGAATAGCCGCGCACGACGCGCGCGCCGGGAACCGAAAGCATCGTCGTCGTGAGCGGGTAGGTAACCTGATTCTCGACGATCTGTGGAGCCTGACCCGGATAGGTGGTGCGGATGATGACCTGAACGTCAGAGAGATCGGGCAGCGCATCCACTGGGGTCGTCCGGACCGCGCCGATGCCGATCACCGTCAACACGAGCGCCGCAGCGACGACCAGCGCTCTGGCCTTGACCGAGGCCCGGATGATCCATTCGATCACTTGCTGGCTCCCAACTTGCGGGCTTCGACACCAGTCAGGCTCGCTTCGGAATCGAGCAGGAACTGCCCGGACGCGACGACCTTCTCGCCGACGGCCAAGCCTTCGAGTATCTCGGTCTGCCCTCCACCTTCGCGGCCAGCGCGCACTTCGGCGGGGCGGTAGCGCCCGTTGCCGGTTGCTAGCATTACGAGTGTCCTCGTTCCCGTGCGGATTACAGCTTCACTTGGCACGAGCAGCGCAGTGTTCCCCGCGCCGCCCAGAGCGACATTGGCAAACATTCCCGGGCGCAGCCGCCCTCCACGGTTGATAAGCTCGATACGCGCGGTGATCGTGCGGCTGTCAGCTTGAGCCGACGGCAAGATTGCTATGATCCGCCCACCGAACGCTTCTCCGGGAAATGCCGTGAGGCTTGCGCTGGCACTCTGGCCGACGCGAACGCTTCCCGCCTGCGCTTCAGGCACAGCGGCATTGAGCCAGACCGTGCCAATGCCTGTCACTTGTGCCAAGGTTTGCCCTTGCGCCAACGTCACGCCGGCGCGCGCGTCGAGCGTCTGGATCACCCCCGAGATCGGCGATGTTATCGTGACCGTGCCACTGGCTCGCCCGCTCCGTTCGACGGCCGAAATCACGCTGTCCGACATCCCCAACAACCGGAGCCTCTGGCGCGCGGCAGCGGTAAGTTCCGGTCGCCCAAGCCGCCTGACGCTTAGATATTCGGTTTGCGCGCCGCCCCATTCGGGCAATTGCACATCGGCAATCGGCGCACCGGCGCGCACCACATCGCCGGGAGCGCGGGCATAGACGCGGCTAACAAAGCCGCCCGACCGCGCCTGAATGATCGCCACGTCGCGCTGATTGAACTCGATGCTGCCTGTAACATTTAGTGTCGCAGCGAGGCTTCCCAGCTTTGCCTCGACCACCCGGCTGCCGAGGTTCTGCATCGCCGCGGGATCGATCGAAACCCTCGGTGCAGCGCCATCTCCGGCTCCTTCGTCGGCATATTTGGGCTGGGTCTTCATTCCCATCGAGGACAGCGAGCCGGGGTTGTCGTAGTGCTCGGTTGGCACCATCGGATCATACCAATAGAGGATTTTCCGCCCCGCTTGCCCCGAACCGGCTTCCGTGGACGGCCCGCCCCGCTGGCCAAGCCAGTATCCGCCGCCGCCCGCGATCAGCACCGCCGCCAGTATTCCCGCGCGCCAGCGCGTCGCCGTTGTCACGTCCACGCTCATGGCCTTACCTCCCCATAAGTGAAATTGATCCGGATCGCATCGCGCGCGACATCCGCCTCGCGCGACAGGGCATCGACCTCGGCTTCGGCCAGCGCCAAGGTTGAAAGCAGGGCGCTGCCTAGATCGAGCTTGCCTGCGGCGTAGCTCGCCATGTCGAGTTCAGCCCGGCGCTTGGCGAGCGGAACCAAAGTGCTACGCGCATTCATCAGCCGCTGGTGATGCATGGCATGATCGGCAAGATCGCCATCGAGCGCGGCCACTAGCTCGCGCTCGCCCGCCACGCGCATCAGCTGCGCACGGCTCGCCTCGCTTTCGCGTGCGGCGATCAGGGGATCCTGCCGCCGTTTGGCGAAGAATGGCAGATCGATGCTGACCGTGACCGAGACCATGTCGCCATAGGCCGGATCGCGGCGACCGTAGGACGTGCCTACCCGCCAGTCGGGCCGCTTGTCGGCGCGGGCGAGGATAATGTCCGCGTCTGCAATGCGCGACTGGGCATCGAACGCTTGCAGGCGAGGCAGCGTGGCCAGGCCGGCCCGCAAGCCGGAACCATCGACCTCGAGCACCGGCGGATTGCCTGCAACGCCGGCATCGGGATCAGCTGTCAGACGGGCAAGCCTGGCCTGCGCCTTTGCAACCTCCGCCGTGAGTTCGCTGCGGCGGTCGGTGACGGCGGCGCGCAATTGCTCGGGCTCAAGGGCTTGCGAGGGCCGTGCCGAACCCGACGCCAGCCGCGCGGTGACAGTCGTTTGCAGATCGCCGAGGCTTTTGTCGAGCAGCTGCAACTGTGCAAGCCGCCGTTTGGCGTAGTAGAGATCGACCCACGCCAGCGCGGTATCGAGCCGGATATTTTGCGCCTCGACCGCGAGACCGGCTTCGGCGGCACTAATGTCCGCCTGTGCCCGCCCGCGCTGAGCGCGGCGCTTGGCGGGATTGGGAAACGCCTGTTCGATGCCGATGCGCGCCATCGTCATTTCGTCGCGGTTGAAAGTGAACGCGGGCGGCCCCGAGATGGGGAAGTCGTCGATACCGACGGACAAGGTCGGATCGGGAAGCCGACCGGCGGCGATGGCGGCCGAGCGACGGGCTTCGACCCCGGCCTCGCCCGCCTGCACCGAGGGAGCATTGGCCGCTGCACGCTCCAGTGCCGCATTGAACGTCATTGGCTCCGCCCAAGCGAACGAAGGCAGTGCAGAAACCAAAATGGCCGCAGAAAGCAAGTATCGCATGGTGTCGCCCCGTTCCAACAAGGGGAAATGCCGAAGTTACTGCCAGCCGACCGGCGGAGCGCGATCGCACCCCGCCGGTCGGCATGAACAGGTCAGGGCATCATCCGTGAGAGGGGCTTGAGCCCTTTTGCGGCATTGCCATGCAATCCGCCGCTATCGCGGTTTCGTGTATCATTGCACAATCGCCATCGGAAACAGCAGGCGCATAGCTCACCCAGACGCGAACGGGTGCGCGCACCGGAGCGCGTGGGCCATACTGCCGCTGCGATTGCCATTCATAATGGCCGGTGGCGGAACGGGCGTCTTGGGCGAGTGCCGCTGACGCAGAGGTGAAGGCCGCAAGCGCAGCCGCGATCGAAAGCAGAGTCTTCATGTTGGGTATCCTTGGTTGAATCGCATTGGAGCGTCGCGCGGCGGTTTAAGCCGTTAAACGCCAGCCGGTTCAGCCAAGGAACGAAGGAGGATCGGGGTCTGGGGCGATGCTTCGCCCAAGCAGGACCGGCGTTGCAGGCCAGATATCGAGGCTCGCGACAAGGAGCGGTGCCGTGGTGGTGGGTGAAAGGGAATCAACAGCGATGAGTGCCGCGCAACCCGCGATCGCGAGACAGCCAGCCGTCATGTCCTTGCACGGAGTAGAACGCTCGTCAGTCGTGGGCTGGCCCATCGCGCAACCGGGCATTCCTGCCATCGGCCCCGACATCGTCGAAGCCGGTTCTTTTTGCATTGCGGCGCAGGGGCTGGACGCAAACGCCACGCCCTGTCCGGCGAGGCCAAGAATAACCCCCAGCAACAGGAAATGGCGCAGCAGGAATTTCATGTAGGCGCCGATTGCGCTTGAGACGGGTGAATGTCAATTCGGCGCCATGGACCGCGAAGTTACATCTCGGCCAAATTTCTAGGAAGGCACTATCAAGCAACACACCTTAGCGTGGAACAGGGTAGGGGGCGACACCCGGCGATAGGCATGGTTCAACGAGTGCTGCGCGATTTGATCTAAGACCAAATCCGCACAAGCGTCCTCAGAGCTGAATTGGATGCCCGGCCGAGAGACTGTCAGTTCTCCCGCCCACAATGGCTCCTGAGCGTTAGGGGCCAGCGACAGCACGGCAAGGTGATCATCGAAGCGTTGTTGTCAGTTCGTTTTTGGCAGGTGCAAAGCTTTATCGGGCGTTGGTTGGTTCCGACGATGTGAGAAGCTGATCGACCGTCGAATTGCAGCTGTCATTCCACATGCGATCAAAGATGCCATTTGCGGGGTCGAATTGCTCCTCCAGGAAAGGGGTGACAATAACGATAAAGCGGCTCTTGCCGCTCATTCCGCCAAAGCCATTTCGGCTATTCACGTAGCCGCACACTGCCGAAACCGGCGATATTATCATCGAATGCTGGAGGCCCTTCGAAGCGAGGCATCGTGATTCAGGTTTCCACGAATTCCGTAGAATTCCGGGGGCACTATACAAATTAGCGTGATCGACTTCGGACCGTGAGCGGTGGTCACGTATCGATGCCGTCCTAATTACCTATATCGCCGCAATCGGCATCTGCGCGACATCTATGACCGCGCAAACTCCATCAGCGGGCCAATCTCGCCTGCATCCGCATCTCGCAACGCGGTGACATAGGCCTTTCGGGTAGTCCCCGCATCGACCAGCCCAATGCGCCCCCACGTGAAGCGAGGCCGCCCCAGGTCCATCGCCAATATGTCGGTGGCCAGTCTCGAGTGGCGGCCGTTGCCGTTGGGGAAGGGGTGGATCGAAACGAGTTGATGGCCGAAGCGGATCGCGATTTCGTCCGGGTGGTAGGTCTCATGCTCGACCCAATAGCGGGCGCTATCGGTGAGTTGCCGCACTTCTACCGGGATGCGCCAGGCCTCGATCCTGATGTTGCGCGGGGTCTGGCGGTAGTGTCCAGCCCATTTCCACACCTCGCCGAACATCCGCTTGTGCATTGCGCGCAGGAAGGCGTCGTCGAGGACATCGTGCTTGCGTGACCGGGCCAGCCAGCGCGCGGCTTGGGTGATGTTGACCTGCTCGGCCTCGTTCGACTCGGCGCGGGTCGCGATATATGTCGGGATCAATTGGTCGCGCTCTTCCGCAGTCAGCGGCGTATTGGCTTGATCGTCCCCTTCGAGCAGCGGACCGGTCATTCATCTTCCCACAGGCGGCGGATGGGTTCGGCGAGAATCTGGTCGGTCAGGCGTTCGATTTCCTCGTCCTTCTGCGCGGCGGTAAGCGACTGGTTTTCGAGCAGCATGCCCTGGGCGATGGAGGCAAATTGCGCATGGGCCTTTTGCCGCGCCCGATCGCGAACCAAAATGCCTAGCGGCTTGGTCGGCACAAAGGCATAGACAAATTCGCAGCCGAGCGCTTCGGCCGCTTCGCGGAGCGACTTTAGTGTCGTCGCTCCGGTTGTCTCTGCCTTCTCCAACGCGGCGATGCGGGAATGCGCTACATTCATCCGGCTGGCGAGCTGTCGCGTCGACATCCCAAGCGCGTCACGGATCGCTCGCACCCAGCCGCCACGCGGGCGGGCGAGTTCAACGCTATCCAGCGGAGCGAGCCGCTTGTCGAGGTTCTTCCGGGCGAGTTCGGCTTGACGATCCTTGGCCATCATTCCTCCATCAGCGAAATATTGACCATATATAAGTGAGCATGTCAAGTTATGTTGAGCATAAATAGATAGTCATATTCATCAAATTTGACTACTTATATGCGGTCAAAATACCTGACGGGTCATCGCGGTTGGAGTCACCTTTTGTAACCTTTCGCCGCCCCCGCCCGCTGTTCCTCCATCGCCATAGCTAGCACCAGCGGCTCGGTCCGTTGCAGTTCAACAAAGTCATCCCGGCTTTCCAGCCCATGCCAGCCTATCGCAATCAGGCTCTGCGCGATCGAGCCGCCGAGCGTGGTGCCGGGGCCGGGGACGATCAGCACTTGGGGGGCGAATTCGCGGACGGCGGTCTGGATCGCGCGGGCGAAGTGGTAGGGCTGGGTGACTTGCGCGCCGAGGGTGTAGTCGCGCAGCGCTTCGGGGTTGCTCTCCAGCGGTCGCCAGATGTGGCTGCGGCCGTCGATCAGGGGGATCGTGGGGGCGGTGAACAGCTCGCGCGGGAGTGCCGCTTTGCCCGCGACCGAGACCGGCTCCTGCAACGCAGTATGGAACGCGGCGTGCAGGGGCAGGCGCATCGGATAGCGACCATCTCGCGGGGGCAGCGCGGCCTCAAGCGCCGCGAGTCCGGCCTCGTTCCCGGCGAGCGCGAGCAGCCCGCCGAGATCGATCGACAGCGCCGCCTCGCAGCCGGGGAGCGCGTCGATCCGCGCCAGCTCGGTCAGCACCTGCGCCCGCAGCGCGGGATCGGGCCGCCACTCCTCGTCCGACACCGGATAGAGCAGCTGGCCGCCGATCAAATGCTGGTGCATCAGCGTGCCCATCGTGTTGACCACTTGAATGCCGCCCAGCATCGACGTTGCCCCGGCGCAGGCCAGCGCGATGTACCAGCCCATGCTGTTGCCGGTGACTGCCACCACCTCGAACGCCTCGCGGTCGATATCGAGGAAATCGCCACAGGCGCTGGCGAAGATCAGCGCCGCCGCATTGTCGCCGCGCACATGGGTCGAGGGGGAGAACCGTTCCGCGCCGTCGAGTTCGCTGACCGTCGGCTGGCCCTGGTCGCGCCGATAGGAGTCGATGGCGGAAAGGAAGTCGGGCTTGGCGGCGTGATGCCGCCCGACATAGCCCAGCTCGGCCTTGTTGTAAGTCCCGCGCCCCGGACAGACGACCACCGCGCGCCGCTTCATGGCTTGCGGCCCACAGCGGAAAGTGCCGCTGCGACGATCGATTCCTTGCTCGGCAACGTCGCGGCATAGGCGGGGCCGGTGGCGATGAAGCAGTCCTCGGCGGCGATCCGGTGCGCGATCTTGCCCGCCCGCTCGGCGAACAGCGCCATCAGTGCCTCGGACTGCGAGCCTGTGATGCGGCATTCATCGACCACCAGCACTTCGGCACAATCCTTGACCGCTGCCAGCACCGCATCCTCGGCCAGCGGAGCGAGCCAGCGCAGATCGATAATCCGCGCATTTATGCCGTGATCCTCACGCAACACTTTGACCGCCTGGTGCGACAGGTAAGCGCCATTGCCATAGGTAACGATGGCGAGGTCGCGCCCCTCGCCAGCAATCCCGACTTCGCCGAGCGGGGCACGGATCCCCGCCGCCGGATAAGGATAGGACCACAAGCCGTCCTTCTCGGCGTGCAGATCGCGGGTTATGTAAAGCGCGATCGGTTCGACCATCACTACGATCCGCTGCTCCTCGCGCGCTAGCCGCACCGCCTCGCGCAGCATCGCGGCGGCGTCCGCGCCGTTCGAGGGCACGCCGATGACGATCCCCGGAATGTCGCGCAGCACGGCGAGCGAGTTGTCGTTGTGGAAATGCCCGCCGAAGCCCTTCTGATAGCCGAGCCCGGCGATCCGCAGCACTATCGGGTTGGTGAACTGGCCATCGGAGAAGAACGACAAGGTCGCCGCCTCACCGCGCAGCTGATCCTCGGCATTGTGGAGATAGGCGAGGAACTGGATCTCGGGGATCGGGATAAAGCCGTTGTGCGCCATGCCGATCGCCAAGCCGAGGATCGATTGCTCGTCGAGCAGGGTGTTGACCACCCGGCCCGGGCCAAACCGGGTGTGGAGCCGCTGGGTGACCCCATAGACCCCGCCCTTGGGGCCGATATCCTCGCCCGCCAGCACGATCTCGGGATGTTCGAGCATCAAATCGGTCAGCGCCCAGTTGATCAGCTTGGCCATGTGCTGCGGGGTGTCGAGCGCTCTGATCTCCGCGCCGAATGCAGCGGCGCGGGTCGCGGCGGAGGGACCGTTGGTTGGCTGCGACACGCGCGGCGGGGGGATCAGCGAGGCGACGACTTCGCTGACGGTACGCAACTTGGGCCGTTTTGCTACTTCGTGCGAAACCGCCTCGCACTGGGCACCGGTGCTCTCGTAAAGTTCGACGATCTCAGCGGGCGACATCACCCCTTCCTCGATCAGGATCCTCGCCGAGCGCAACAGCGGGTCGCCCGCTTCGGTCGCGGCGATTTCCTGCTTGGAAAGGTAGGTCGCCTCGACGTCCGAACCGGCGTGGCCGAACAGGCGGACGGTCTTGAGGTGGAGGAACGCGGGCTTGCGGCGGCGACGGACGAACTCCTCGACCTGCCGCGCCACCGCATAGGTCTCGGCGAAATCGAGGCCATCGGTGCTGAAATAGGTCAGGCCCGCGCGTTCGCGCATGCTCGCCGCGACCCAGTCGCCCGGAGTGCGGGTCGAGATGCCGATGCCATTGTCTTCGCAGACGAACGCCAACGGCAGCGGCGTGCCCTGGTAGGCGGTCCAGCCCGCGGTGTTGAGCGCGCCTTGCGCGGTCGAATGGTTGAGCGAGGCATCGCCGAACGAGGCGATCACCACCCCGTCGTCGCGCAGCACCCGGTGCTCGGGCGGCGCGCGTTTGGCAAGCCCGATCGAAAATGCCGCGCCGACCGCCTTGGGCAGATGCGAGGCGATGGTCGAGGTCTGCGGCGGCACGTAAAGCGCCTTCGAGCCCAGCACCTTGTGCCGCCCGCCCGAAACCGGATCGTCGCTCGATGCCCCGAAGGCCAGCAGAAAGTCCCAGATCGGCGTCTGGCCGGGGACCTGGTTCATGCGGCTCAGCAGGAAAGCGGCGTCGCGGTAATGGAGGAAGGCCATGTCATCTGGCCGAAACGCGGCGGCGACCGCCGCCATCCCTTCATGCCCCGACGAGCCGATCGTATAGAAGCCTTCCTTGCGCGCCTGCATCCGCCGTGCGGCAAGGTCGAGCTGGCGCGATTGGACCTGCGCGCGGAACAGCGCGATGGCGGCTTCGGGGGCGAGGTTTGCGTCGGTCAGCGAAGTGCGCCGCGACCAGCGCGGGAGATCGCGCTTGGTGACACGGGTGACGAAGTTGCGGCTGAGCGCCTCGGCCTGATCCATCCTTGCCCCTTAGCGGGCAGCGTGTGAGGACGCTAGCCAGCGAGGCAGGGGTCGAGTAGCTTACAATGTGACGCTGGGGGGCAATCGTGGATCGGCCGCACGCAAGCAGCATTATCGCCGCCGACGAGCTCGCGCTGCTGCGCGAGGCGTTCGGCTGCGACGACGTGCTCGCCGTGACCATCTCCGGGCTGGGGCGGGCGGACGACTATGCCCGCGGCCAGCGGCTCTATCCGGTTGCGGAGGCCGAACTTACCACCTTGCTGCTGGCAGGGCGGGCGGTGGAAGTGGCCTATGGTCGCGACGGCACGGCGGTTGTCTTGTGCACTATTGCGCCGGGTGAATTGTTCGGCAGCATGCTGGCGGCGGGCGCGGATGAGGCGGGGACGATTGTCGAAGCGGGGGAAGTCTCGCGCGGCAGGCAATTTGCCGCCGCGACGATCCTGCGGCTGATGGAAAGCTACAATTGCGTCGCAATCGCAGTGATCCGGCAGTTGGCGGCGCGGCTTGGACTGATGCGGCGGCGGATGGTCGAAACCGTACTGCTCTCGGCGACAGGGCGGATTTGCGCCGAACTCGATCGCCAGTCGCGGGCGGCCGCGAACCAGACGATCCATCCGGTCCCGGTCTTTTCCGAACTGGCGACGGTGGTGCAATCGACTCGCGAAACCGTCTCGCGGACCATCTCGCTGCTCGAAAAGCGCGGGATCCTGCTGCGTGAGGATGGCGGATTGCGGGTGGTCGCGCCCCACCGTTTGGCCGAGATGATCCTCTAAACTGCACGCAACAGGGTATAGACGGCCCCGCCCAGCTCGGGCTCGCCCTGATGATAGAGCTCGGCGCGCAAACCGGCGATGCCGAAGGTGGTGAGCGCGACAGCGAAGTCCTCGCTCGCCATGCACAGCCCCGGCGGGGTCGCATCGAGCAGCCGCTGCGGCACTGCGGTCGCGGCACCATAGGGCACCGTGGTTTGCGCCGCGCCATCGCGAACGCAGGTGACGATCGCATAATGGACCGCGAGCGAGATTGGCGTCGTTGCGGCAGCGGCGAGCACCGCGGAGATCACCGCGGCAGCCTCGGCCATGTCGGTCAGCACGACTTGCCACTGCCCGGCGCCAGCGCGGATTTGTCCGGGCGGAATTCCCGCGAGCGCTTGCCCGACAGGGGCATGCTGCGCGGCAATCTGCGACGATGTCGAGGCGGGGCCGGGATGCCCCGGCTGGTCGAGCCGGATCGCCAGCAGCGCGGCGACCATCCGGCCCGGATCGGGCTCCTCGGGCGGGAATTGTGCAGATACTTGGGTTTCGCGCGATAGGGTCAGAACGTGCTGCGGATTGCCCCGGCTGGCGCGCCACAGGCGGGCCTGTTCGGCAGTGTTGAACCCGCCGCCCGCATCGTCGAGCACCACCAGCTGCACCGCATGCGCGTCGAGCGATTGCGCCTTGAGCAATGTTGCCCCCACCGCCAGTTCGCTGGCCAGCCGCGTCGCGATCCGGTCGTGCGCACTGCCTTGCCAGTCATCGACCACCTTGATCGATGTCGCCCGCTCGAGCAGGTGCCAGTAGCGCCCCACCCAGGCGTCGCCCGCCGGGCTGACCGATTGCTGCTCGAACCGCTCGGCACTGGTCGGCAGCACGACGTGAAGCTCGGCATCGGCCGCAACCAGCCGCTCGGCAACCACGATGTCGATCCCAGCCGCCAGCGCGCCATAGCCGAAGCCAACCCGCTCGGCAGCCAGCACTGCATCGACTTGCGCGACGAGGCTGGCTTCGGCTGCGCCTCCCGCAGCAATCCCGATGTGGCCCGCAAAATGCAGGCTCGCGGGCGGGCGGAAGCGTTCGAGCCAATCGAGATCGCAGTCCAACGCGGCACCGACTTCCTCGAGCTGCGCAAGCGTCACGGCCCGGTCGGCCCAGCCGTCGGGATCGACCAGCGCGGCTTGCGCCATGGCGGTTTCGGCGCCCGCCGGATCGCCCGCCAGCAGCAGGGCTTCGGCGCGGGTGGCGGCCAGGTAGTAAGGCGTGTCGGCGGGGGGCTCGGGCCCATCGAGCACCGTGAGCACAGCGCGGGCTTGCAGCGCTGCCGCGGCCGGATCGCCCGCCAGCAGCCGCGAGGTTGCGGCATTGATGGCAAGGTAGGGCGCGGGAGCGAGCCGGTCGGCGGCGGCATAGGCCCCGGCGGCGGCGGCGAAGCCTTCCAGCCGGATGATGCCTGCCGCCAGCCGCGCGCGTGATTTGAGCAACCGGCCCTTGACCGCCAAAGCCGCCGCGTCATCGCTGCGGGTGTCGAAGCCGCTGGCGTGGAACAAGCTCCACGCCCGCTCGACCGCGCCCGCCCGGGCGAGCGCGGTAATCGCAGGAAGCGAAACTATCATCGCGCGATGCCCGCCACCACGACTCCTATGGTGGGATCGGTGGCGGATTCTTGACGTCGGGGTCGATGGTGATTGGCAGCGGTTGCGCGCCGCCGGGCTGGGGGCACAGCACGAACAAATTGAACGGATGGTTCTGCGGATCGCTGATCGGCTTGCCGGTGGGCCGCGCGTGCAGCGTGAAGCTGCGCAGTGGCTTTTCGGCAGGGTTGTAGGTCAGCGTATAAAACTGCCAGTCGAGAGGATTCTTGAATTCCATGATCCCGGATTTGGCGTCGAGCGACCAGTCGGTCGATTTGTTGAGCACAAAGCTGGCAATCGTCTTTTCATAGATCGCCAGGCAGGTCTGCCCGTCCACGACTTTGAGCAGATTGTCCCCGCCTGTGCTCGTCATGGCGAACACCAGCTGGCCGCCGGGCATGGTCAGCGAAAGTTCGATCGTGCCCTTCTTCGCTGCCTCGTCGAAACTGAACGGCGTTCCATGAAGTGACGTGTCATTTGGCATGTGATGTCCTCCCTACGGTGAAATTGCATCTATTGCGCCGCGGCTATTCCCGCGATCAGTCTGTTCCAGCCCGCCCAGTTCTGGTTTGCGGGATCCTTGCGGTGGAGCAGTTCGGCAATCTCGCTTGCCTGCGCCGCCGCAGCACGCGCCTCGCCGCCCCGCCCGGCATGCATCAGCGCACGACCAAGGCCGATTTCCGCCAGCAGCCGGGCCTCGTCGACGCGGGCGTCCTTGGGGAACTCACGCGCGGCCGCGGTCACCAGCAATTTCTGGTGCCGGCGCAGATCCAGCGCGCCGGCGATATCGCCGGCCCCGGCCAGGGCATCGGCCTGCCAGGCATAGCGGTTGGCCAGATCCAGCCTGGCATCGAGATCGTGCGGCAGTCCCGTAGCGACCCGCTCCATCGCGTTCCGCGCGGCAACGCAATACGGCAGCGCCGCAATCGGATCGGCCGGTTCAGCAAGTTCGCGCGCGCACAGATTGCCCTCTGCGTAAGCCAGTTCTCGCTGCCATTTTGCTTGCGCGGGATCGATTGCGACAAGCCGTTCGGCCAGCGTGCGATAGGTTTGCCAGTGTTTTTCCGTAGTGGCGAAATCGCGCCGCAAATAAGCGGCATAGCCCACCCAATATTCGCTTTGCGCATGGTTGAAGATGCGGTCCGTGTTGTCCGGCTCGCGCCGCAGCAGGTCCTCGGTAACGCGGTAGGCTTCGGCCGCCTCGCTTTGCCCGCGCGCCATCTCGCCGGTGGTTTGCAGATCGTCCTCGGTCATCGCCTGGAGCAGCCGCGCCCGGCGCTCGAGCGTTTCAGCGGGCAGGCTGCGCAGATCGCGCTCGCCGGCATAATGCGCCATCGCCCGCTCGTTGACCGTGCTCATGATCTCCAGCCGCCCGACGCCTTTCAGTTTCTGGCGCAAGTCGGTCAGCATGAATTCGACCATCCCTTCGGTTTCGGCGCGACGCCGCTCTGCTTCGGCGCGCGCGCGAATCGCGGCGAGCAGCAATATCGCAAGCACTAGGATGATAAGTACCGCAAACGCCGTGACGGCCATCACGCGGCGCTGGCGCGCTTGCGCATCGCGGTGGACCAGCCGATCCAGCGGCACTCCGGTGAGCCCGGCAACGATTTTGAGCAGCGCCAGCCGCCGCCCGTCCTGCTTGCGGCGGAAATCCGCCGCCAGCGGCTCGACCGCCGCTCCTGCCTGCGCCAGCAGCGCTTCGGGGAACGCCGCTCCGGGTTCGCCTCGGTGGAGCGCAGCCAGGATCGGGCGATCGGGATGAAGCTCGCGGAACAGCGCGATCTCCTGCGCAACCCAGCGGCTGTCCCGCGCCGCAGGACTGGCGACGACGATCAGCGCCTCGCTCCGCGCGATCGCATCGCGGACCTGCGCGCTCAGGTCTCCTCCTGCGACGAGCTCGGCATGATCGATGAAGATCGGGCGCAACAGCTCGCCGTTTTCGGCCATGCGGAAATTTTCGAGCCGGCGATGCAGCCAGTGCGCGAATTTGGCATCGGCATGGCTGTAGGAAATGAACGCCCGGAAGTGAGCGCCCACACCGGCCAGTTCGAGATTATGCGTCATGCCCCTCCTGACGCGGTGCGACCCACGACCAAGCGATGACGATTGCGCATGCGGCTGTCGATTGCAATGCATGGGTAGAACTAGTTGTGCCGCTATCGGTGCGGATTCAGCAAGTTATTGCGTGAAACGGCACAGTGCATTTCGAGGGTGGCCCTCATCCGCCGCACTCACTAACCACGGTGCATGGCGCGCAAGTGGCAATTCTGGATCGACCGGGGCGGAACTTTCACCGATGTGATCGCGCGATCGCCCGAGGGGGAATTGCACACCACCAAGTTGCTGTCCGAAAATCCGGGCCACTATGCCGATGCGGCGGTGGCCGCCATGCGACAGATTGCGGGTGCGGGCGAGGGGCCATTGCCGCCGCTCGAGCTGCGGATCGGCACCACGGTCGCCACCAATGCCCTGCTCGAACGCAAAGGCGAACCCGTCTTGCTGGCGATCACCCGCGGCTTCGGCGACGCCTTGCAGATCGGCTATCAGGAGCGGCCCGAACTGTTCGTGCGACAGATCGTGCTGCCAGCGCCGGTCTATTCGGACGTGGTCGAGATCGATGAGCGGATTGGAGCGGATGGCGGCGTGGTCCGCCCGCTCGATTTGCAGACTGCGCGGACCGGACTGCAAGCCGCCTTCGATCGCGGGCTGCGCGCGATCGCGATCGTGCTGCTCCATGGCTATCGCTACGCCGCGCATGAAGCCGCGTTGGCCGACGTAGCCCGCGAGATCGGCTTCACGCAGATTTCGGTCAGCCACGAAGTCGCGCCGCTGATCAAGCTGATCGGGCGGGGCGATACCACGGTGGTCGACGCCTATCTCTCGCCGGTGCTGGAGCGCTATGTCGCGAGCCTGCAGCAAGCGGCGGGCGGCGAGCTCGATACGCTGTT
Organism: Novosphingobium sp.; assembly: GCA_035543295.1. Classification (GTDB taxonomy): domain Bacteria; phylum Pseudomonadota; class Alphaproteobacteria; order Sphingomonadales; family Sphingomonadaceae; genus Novosphingobium. Next base: position 353,552 of record DASZZS010000014.1, on the reverse strand, counting down.
CATGCAATCGAGCGGCGGGCTGGTCCCCGGCGGACGATTTCGCGGCAAGGACGCGATCCTCTCGGGACCGGCGGGCGGCATCATCGGCATGGCGCGCACCGCGGCGCAGGCAGGCTACGACGCGGTGATCGGCTTCGACATGGGCGGCACCTCGACCGACGTGTCGCATTTTGCCGGCCAGTTCGAGCGGGATAGCGAAACGCAAGTCGGCGGTGCCCGGATTCGCGCGCCGATGATGCGAATCCATACCGTGGCGGCTGGGGGCGGTTCGATCTGCAGCTTCGACGGCGCACGGTTCCAGGTCGGACCCCATTCGGCCGGCGCGGTGCCGGGACCGGCGTGTTACCGGCGTGGCGGGCCGCTGACCGTCACCGACTGCAATTTGTTGCTCGGCAAGATCGTCCCCGAGCACTTTCCGGCTGTGTTCGGTGAAAGCGGCGCCGAGCCGCTCGATGCCCAAATTGTCGCGCAGAAATTCGCCAAGCTGGTCGCCGAGGTGCAGCGGTCCGCCGATCAGGTGCTTTCGCCCGCGCAGGCGGCTGAGGGCTTCGTTACCATCGCGGTGGCCAACATGGCCAATGCGATCAAGGCGATTTCGGTCGCCAAAGGCCACGATGTGACGCGCTACACGCTTGCCTGCTTCGGTGGCGCGGGCGGGCAGCACGCCTGCCTGGTGGCGGATGCGCTGGGCATGACCACAGTGATGATCCACCCGTTCAGCGGGGTGCTCTCGGCCTATGGCATGGGCCTTGCCGACCGCCGCGCGGTGCGCGAACGGACGCTCCAGCTGGAACTGGACGGAGCCAACGAGGTGAACCTCTCCAGCGCAGTCATCGTCTTGGCCAAGGAAGCGCAAATCGAACTGGAAGCGCAGGGACTTGTTGCGGAAGCGATCCGTCATGAAGCGACAATCCATCTGCGTCACGCCGGGACCGACAGCACGATCCCCGTCGCGCATGCCGGGCTGGATGCGATGCGCGACGAGTTCGAACGACGCTACCGCGAGGTCTTCGGCTTTGCGGGTTCGGGCGCGCTGATTGCCGAGACCATCACGGTCGAGGCGATTGCCGATTCCGCCGAGGACGGGCTGGTGCAATTCCCGCTTCCGGCCAGCTCGCAGCCACCCCTCGAGCAAGCGCGCTGTTTCAGTGGCGGTGCTTGGCACGATGCGCCGCTGTTCAACCGCGCGGGGCTCGCTGCGGGCTTCGCGACTGCCGGGCCCGCGATCATCGTCGATGCCAGCTCGACCACGGTGGTCGAGCCGGGCTGGCGGGTCGAAGTCGATCCGATCGGCAATCTCATCATGACCCGGCTGGTGCCACTCGCGGTGGCCAGCGCGGTGGACGATGCCGCGGCTCCCGATCCGGTAAGGCTCGAAATCATGAGCGGGCTGTTCATGGCGATCGCGGAGGAAATGGGCGCGGCGCTCCAGCACAGCGCCTCGTCGGTCAACATCCGCGAACGGCTCGATTTCTCCTGCGCGATCTTCGATGTCGCGGGCAACCTCGTCGCCAATGCGCCGCATATGCCGGTCCATCTCGGTTCGATGGGCGAGAGCGTGCGGACGATCCTGCGGCGGCGCGCCGACGATGGACGCGGTTTGAAGCCGGGCGATGCCTATGCGCTCAACGCGCCGTATGAAGGCGGCACGCATTTGCCCGACATTACCGTGGTGATGCCGCTGTTCGTCGTTCCCGACGATGCGGCACCGAGCTTCTTCGTCGCCGCGCGCGGGCACCACGCCGATATCGGCGGGATCAGCCCCGGCTCGATGCCGCCAGACAGCACCAGCGTCGAGCAAGAGGGCGTGCTGCTCGACAATGTGCTGCTGGTCGATTCCGGGCACTTCATGGGCGACGAGATCGCGGCGCTGCTCGGCTCGGGGGCCTGGCCCTCGCGCAATGTCGCGCAGAACGTCGCCGATTTGCGGGCGCAGGTCGCCGCCTGCGCGCGCGGCGCGGCCGAACTCAGACGGATTTGCGGCGATTATGGCGCGGGCATTGTCGCGGCCTATATGCGCCATGCCCAGGACCATGCCGAGGCTGCGGTGCGGCGGCTGATCGACCGGCTGGAGGATGGGCACTTCCGTTACGCGATGGACAATGGTGCGCAGGTGACGGTGCAAGTGACCGTCGACCGCGCCGCGCGCGCCGCAACGGTCGATTTCACCGGCAGCAGCGCGCAACTGGCGAACAATTTCAACGCGCCGGTTTCGGTGGTCAGGGCGGCGGTGCTCTATGTCCTGCGCACGCTGATCGACGACGCAATCCCGATGAACGAGGGCTGCCTCAAGCCGGTGACGATCATTGTGCCCGAAGGCTCGATGCTGCACCCGCGCTATCCCGCAGCGGTAGTTGCGGGCAATGTCGAGACCAGCCAGGTCGTCACCGACGCGCTGTTCGGCGCGCTCGGGGCGATGGCGGCGGCGCAGGGGACGATGAACAATTTCACCTTCGGCAACGCCGACCACCAATATTACGAGACGATTGCCGGCGGATCGGGGGCCGGGCCGGGCTTTGCCGGCATGCCGGTGGTCCAGACCCACATGACCAACAGCCGCCTGACCGATCCCGAGATTCTCGAGACGCGCTTTCCGGTGCGGCTGGAGGAATTCTCGATCCGGCGCGGCTCGGGCGGCGCGGGCGAGTGGCGCGGCGGCGACGGTGCGTTGCGCCGCCTGCGCTTCCTCGAACCGATGAGCGCGGGGATCCTCGCCAATCGCCGGATTGTCGCGCCGTTCGGGCTGGCGGGCGGGAGCGACGGCGCGCTGGGTCGCAATTGGGTCGAACGTGTGGACGGCGAAATCGAGGAATTGCCCGCTACCGCGACGGCGGAACTCGAGCCGGACGATTGCTTTGTCATCGCCACCCCGGGCGGGGGCGGTTACGGTCCGGCCGGGGGAGAGTGACGATGTGGGTCTTGCTCGGAATCGTGGTGATCGTCGCGGGGTTCGTGCTGCGCTTCAATCCGCTGCTGGTGATCGTTGCGGCGGCGTCGGTTACCGGGATCGCGGCCGGTCTCGACCTCTCCGCGATCATCGCCGCGTTTGGCAAGGCGTTTAACGATGCGCGCTATATCAGCATTGTGTGGATCGTCCTGCCGGTGATCGGCTTGCTCGAAGCCAATGGGCTGCAGGAGCGTGCCCGCGCGCTGATCGGGCGGATGAAGGGCGCGACAGTCGGCCGGTTGCTGACCGGCTATCTGCTGTTCCGCCAGCTGACCTCTGCGGTTGGGCTGACCTCGGTGGCCGGACATGCGCAGACGGTGCGCCCGCTGGTCGCGCCGATGGCCGAGGCGGCGGCGGGCGAGCAGAGCGATGAGGTCCGCGCAATGGCCGCGGCAACCGACAATGTCGGACTGTTCTTCGGCGAGGACATCTTCCTCGCGATCGGCTCGATCCTGCTGATGAAGGGGCTCCTCGAACAATATGGCATCATCCTCGAGCCGTTCGAGCTTTCGGTCTGGGCGATCCCCACCGCGATCGCTGCCTTCCTGATCCACGGTTTCCGCCTGTGGCGCTTCGACCGCAGATCGAGGCCCGCGGCATGATTACACTGCAATGGGTCTATTTGCTCGCGGGGACGGTGTTCGCGATATTTGCCGCGCTCGGCCTGCGTGACCGGACTAATGCCCGGCGCTACGGCAATGCGGCGTTTTGGGGCTTGATGGCGCTGTCGATGTGGGCGGGCGACCGGCTGGGCGATTTCGGCAATGGCCTCTTGGTGCTCGCGCTGGTGGCGATTGCCGGGCTCGGCGGACTGTCGCGCGGCACCGGGAACGACCAGTCGGCCCAGCGCGCCGAACGCGCGGCGCGGTTCGGCAACGGGTTGTTCGTGATCGCACTTGTCATCCCGCTGACCGCGCTGGCGGGAACCTTCGTGTTCAAGGCGCTGCCCGCGCTGGTCGAGCCCAATCAGGCCACGCTGGTCTCATTGGCGCTAGGAGTGCTGCTCGCGTTGAGCCTCGGCTACGCCCGGCTGCGGCCCGCCCCGCTGGTGCCGTTTCAGGAAGGACGCCGCTTGATGGACTCGGTCGGTTGGGCGGCCTTGCTGCCGCAGATGCTCGCCAGCCTTGGGGCAGTGTTCGCGTTGGCCGGGGTGGGCGACGTGGTCGGCCAGCTGGTCCAGCAAGGCATTCCCGAGGGCAGCCGGTTGGGCGCGGTGCTCGCCTATGGCCTTGGCATGGCGCTGTTCACGATGGTGATGGGCAATGCCTTCGCCGCTTTCCCGGTGATGATCACCGCCATCGGGCTGCCGGTGCTGATCCGCGGCTATGGCGGCGATCCCGCGGTGGTCTGCGCGGTGGGAATGCTCGCGGGCTTCTGCGGCACACTGATGACGCCGATGGCGGCCAACTTCAACCTCGTCCCCGCCGCGCTGCTCGAACTGGAGGACAAATATGCGGTGATCAAGGCGCAGGTCTGGACCGCGCTGCCGCTGCTCGCCGTGAATATCGCGCTGATTTACCTGTTCGCGTTCCGATGACCGCGCTCGACGCCGATCTTGCCGCGCGGTTCATGCGACTGACGCTTGGCCATCTTGGGCGGCGTTATCCCTACAAGCTCGACCTAGTTCTGAACGGGCCCGAGGATGCGGTCGAACCGGAGGTGCTCCACCCGATCTTTCACGGCAGCTTCGATTGGCACAGCTGCTGCCACGGCTATTGGCAAGTGCTGCGGCTGGCGCGGCTGTTTCCGAACCTGCCCGAGACGGCAGAGGTGAGCGCTCGCGCCGATGCGATGTTGACGCCCGAAAAGGTGGCGGGCGAACTCGCCTTTCTCTCACGCCCGCTGTCGGCGGGGTTTGAGCGGCCCTATGGCTGGGCCTGGCTGCTCGCACTGCACGGCGAAGCGGCGCGGCATGACGCGCCCTGGGGCGACGCGCTCGCACCGCTGGCGCGGGCTTTTGCAGCGCGGTTCCATGCGTTCCTGCCCAAGCTGACCTATCCGATCCGCGTCGGCACGCATTTCAACACCGGCTTCGCGCTGACGCTGGCGCGCGATTGGGGCGAACTGTTCGATCCCGCGCTTGTCGCGCTGATCGATCACCGTGCGGCCGAATGGTTCTCCGCCGATCGCGATTGCCAGGCGTGGGAACCGGGCGGCGACGAGTTCCTCTCCCCTGCGCTGTGCGAGGCGCTGTTGATGAGCCACGTGCTTCGCGCCGACCACTTTGCCGCATGGTTCGACCGCTTCCTGCCGCGCGCGGCTCGGCGCGAACCGGCCAGCCTGTTTACCCCCGCGCTTGTCTCCGATCGCAGCGACGGCAAGATCGCGCACCTCGACGGGCTCAACCTCAGTCGGGCGTGGTGCTGGAATGCCATCGCCGATGCACTCGGGAAGGATCATCCGGTGGTGCCGGTCGCGCGCGAAGCTGTGGAAATTCACCGCGCGGCAGGGCTCCCGCATGTCGCCGGGGACTATATGGGCGAGCATTGGCTGGCGACTTTCGCGCTGCTGGCGCTCCAACCGGCCTAGCCGCTCCTTGCGGAAGCCGCACATTCCGTAGCGTCAACCTGGGCCGCGACGAACAATCCGTGCTTGGGCCGTGTTCTGCGCGCAACACTTGCAAAAAGAATGGCGGAAAGCCGATTGTAATCTCTAATCATCCCATTAAGCTGGCGGCAGAATGTGGGGCGGCGCGTCGTGCGGATGAACCCACTACATTGAGAGAGGGGTTTTATGCGCAAGAGGCTCGTGTTCCTGTCGTCGGTTTCGCTGCTCGCAACGAGCGTTCCGGCTTTGGCCCAGGCTGTTCCGGCGGACGACGCCACCGATGGCACAGAAATCATCGTTACCGCCCAGCGCACCAACCAGCGCCTGCAGGACGTGCCGATCGCGGTCAGCGCGTTCAGCGGCGAAGCGCTTGAGCGCCAGCAGATCAAGAACGCGAGCGATCTGCAGCTGACCCTGCCCAATGTCACCTTCACCAAGGGCAACTTCACCGGTTCGAGCTTCACCATCCGCGGGATTGGCGACCTCTGCGTCGGCGTCTCGTGCGACAGCGCGACCGGCATCCACCTCGACGGCACGCCGCTACTCGGCACCCGACTGTTCGAGACCGAATATTTCGACATGCAGCGGATCGAAGTTCTGCGCGGGCCGCAAGGCACGCTGTTCGGCCGCAACGCCACCTCGGGCGTGGTCAATTTCGTGCCCAACCGGCCCGATCTCTCCGGCATCCACGCCTCGGGCGAGGCCGAATACGGCAATTTCGATTCGATCAAGGCCAAGGGCATGTTCAACCTGCCGATCGGCGACAAGATCGCCCTGCGCGTCGCCGGCTTTTACCTGAAACGCGACGGCTACACGCGAAACCTGTTCGACAATTCGAACATCGATGGTCGCGACATGTACTCGGTGCGTGGCTCACTGCGGTTCGAGCCGACCGAGACCACCACGATCACGCTGATGGCCTCGTATTTTCATGAGGACGACGATCGCCTGCGCATCCAGAAGCAGCTGTGCCAGCGCGATCCGACCGGCGTGCTTGGCTGTTTGCCGGGTCGCCGCGACTATGGCACGCTCAATGGCAACTCGACCTTCGTGGGCGTGCTGACCTCGGCCGAATTCCTGCGGGTCAACGGCATTCCCAGTGCTTTCGCGCTGGGTAGCCTCTATGGCCCCGATGCCTATGCGGGCGTCGTCAATCCGGCCGATCCGCGCGTGGTCAACACCGGGTATACGCCCACCTATTTCACCGATGAGGAATCGTATCAGGGCAGGATCGAGCAGGAGCTCGGCCAGTTCAAGGTCCAGCTGACCGGGTTCTATCACAAGACCCGGATCGATTCGTCGCAGGACTACAATCTCGCGATCCAGAACCGCGCGCTTTACACGCCTGGGCTGACGACATTGGCCGCGGCCGCGGCTGGCGGCGTGCCCGGTCTTCCTGCTTCGTATTTCGCGCCGATTGCCGCAGCGCTCATTCCCAGCGGCCCCAATGGCCCCCTGTGCACCTCGCTGACAGAGGAAACCGGCACGGGTGCTTACGGCGGACACAAGCTGTGTTCGGCGACTTCGCAACAGTTCGACCGCTCGAATTCCTTCGCCAGTGACTGGTCGGCCGAAGGCATCATCAGCAGCGACCTCGATGGAAAGTTCAACTTCCTGCTCGGCGGGATCTACGTCGATTACCACCTGACCGAAAACAGCTATTACGTGAACGCCTTCGGGATCGACTATCTGACCGGCCTGCTTGGCACATTCAACGCGCTCGGCCGCGCCGGGCTTGCCGCGATCCCCGGCGCGCAACCGCCGCCCCCAGGGTATCTCGGGACGCCGTTCTTCCGCAACAACACCGACGATCTCAGGGTCAAATCCTACGGCATCTTCGGCGAAACCTATTTCGAGTTCAACGACCGGCTCAAGCTGACGCTCGGCCTGCGCTATAACAACGACCAGAAGAGGGTCGCTGCGAACTCGACGTTGGCGAGCTTCCTCGTGCCGTTCACCGCCACCAGCGCATTCAGTTCACCTTACGTTTACGGTTACGCGGTAACGGGCGCGCCTCTATCATCGCGCCTCGCACCGTTTGACGCCGATCCGGCGACGCCTTGCACCATCGTCAGCACGACGACGTCCGGGGTGCTGACTCCCGCCAATCTTTCGGGCTGTGAGCTGCAGCAAGTCCGGCAAGTCAAATTCGATGAATTCACCGGCCGTGCGGTGCTCGATTACAAGATAACGCCGGACAATCTGATTTATGCTTCCTATTCGCGCGGCTACAAATCGGGCGGCATCAATCCGCCGCTTCAGCCGGTATTTGCGGTAGCCGAATCGTTCGGACCGGAATTCGTGAATGCGTTCGAAATCGGTTCGAAGAACAGCTTCGCCAACGGCGCGTTCATCTTCAACCTGACCGCGTTCTATTACCAGTATAAGCAATTGCAGCTCAGCCGCATTGTCGCCCGCACCTCGGTCAACGATAACGTCGATGCCAACATCTATGGCCTCGAAGCCGAGGCGATCATTCGCCCGAGCCGCGATTTCCAGGTGAACCTCGGCTTCAGCTATCTGCATACCAGGGTTTCGCAGGACAAGTTCCTGAGCAACCCGCGCGATCCCTCGGGCGGCCGTTCGGACGCGGTGATCATCAAGGACATCACCAATGGCTCGAACTGCGCCGTCATCCCGAATGTCGCGGGTAACGCTGCGGGGACGCAGGGCTTTGTCACTGCGGTCAACGCAGGACTGGGGTTGAGGGGACCGACTCCGTTCCCCAGCGACAGCGGGCTGACCGCGCCGGGCGCTTTCGGCATCTGCGGGGTGCTGGCTGCCAACGCCGGAGCCAACTTTACGGTGCTGACAGCGGGCGTGCCGGTCAATATCCGGGGCAACGAGCTGCCGCAGGCGCCAACCGTGAAGGCCTCGGCCGGCGCGCAGTACACTCACCGCTTCGGCGGTGGATGGACGCTGGTTCCGCGAGTCGATGTGACGATGACCGGGAGCAGCTTCGGCAACATCTTCAACGGCAACGTCAACCGCATCGCCTCCTACTGGCAGTCCAATGCGCAAATCCAGCTCAATGCGCCCGACGAGCGGTTCTTCGTGCGCGGGTTCATCCAGAACATCACCGACGAGGATGCGATCACGGGCCTTTACGTGACCGATCAGTCGTCGGGCCTGTTCACCAACATCTTTACGCTCGAACCGCGCCGCTACGGCATCGCCGCCGGCTTCAAGTTCTAAGCGGAAGTCACGTTGAGATCGGGGGCTTCGGACTACGGTCCGGGGCCCCTTTTCTATGCGACGAGCGAAGCCTCGATTGCGATGCGAATGGCGTCGGAGGTGTGCTGCGCGCCGATTTTGTTGAGCATGTTGGCGCGGTGGATTTCGACCGTGCGCGGGCTGATTTCAAGCTGGGCGCCGATCAGCCGGTTGGACAGCCCGCCCGCAACCCCAGCGAGCACCTCGCGCTCGCGCTTGGTCAGCCGCTGGACCCGGCTGCGCGCGCGCGCTTCGCGCAGCTTGTGAGTGCCGATGGTTCCTTCGCTGGCTTCCGCGCCCGCAACGGCCTGGGCAATCTCTGCGGCGCTGCATGGCCAGGCGAGGTAGTCGACCGCGCCCTCGAGGATGGCGCGGACCACGCCGGTGGTGTCGGGAAATTCAGCCAATCCGATCAGCGGCAGCCAGCAGCAGTGGGTGGCCATGTGATCGAGCAGCTCGCGCAGATTGCCGCCCGCATCCTCGACCAGCACCACCCCCGAGCGCGGCCAGTGGAGCCTGACTTCGGCGACGTCTTCGAACGGTTCGACGTGGATGTTCGAACCCGCGAGGCAATGGCAGATTGCCGCGCGGCGCCGGAAATTACGATCGACCAGAGCGAGATTGCGGCGTCGTCCCATCGGGCCGTCCCTTAGTGGTATACGCCTAGGCAACTATACCGAGCCGTCGCTCCGCGCGCTCGCACATCCAACCGATTTGCACCTTTTGGCACGCGCCAGCCCGCTGCAGTGCGTTGAAGAACCATGGTAAAATGGCCGCGGATCATGTCCGTTTCGGACGTATTCTTAGAGCTGGCCAAGCGGCGGGGCGTCGCGCAAACAGGCGCGATGCGAGTGTACGACTTCAACCGCGCGATTATGCGCCAGCCGGCTCCCAGCGTGATCGACGGCTTGCGCGACGGCGATGGTCCGCCGCCCACATTCCCGGGCATCGCGGCAGAACATGCCGCCTATGCCAGCGCGCTGGAGGAGGCCGGCGTCGCCGTGACGAGTTTGCCGCCCTTGCCCGCGTATCCCGACGCGATCTTTGTCGAGGATCCGGCGCTGGTGTTCAGCGAAGGCGCGATCCGCTTGCGGCCGGGAGCACCAAGTCGGCTTGGCGAGGGCGCGGCGCTCGCGCCGGTGCTGGCCGCGCAATTCCCGCGCGTGCTCGAACTCACTGATGGTTATGTCGATGGCGGCGACGTGCTGGTGACCCCGCGCGCAGTGTTCATCGGCCAATCGGCGCGGACCGATCGCACCGGGGCCGAGGCGCTGGCCAGCTTGTTGGCGACGCTTGGCAAGTCCGCGACCCTTGTCGAAACGCCGGCAGGAACACTGCATCTCAAGAGCGCGGTGACCCTGATCGACGAGGAAACCGTGCTCGCGACCCAGGCTGTCGCCGCGGCCGGGATATTCCGGAATTTCAAAGTGCTCGTCGTTCCCGATAAGGAAGCGCATGGGGCCAATGTCCTGCGCGTCAATGATGTGGTTCTGGCGGGCAATCGCTACCCCCGCACGCTTGATATGCTCGATTCCCACGGCCTCGAAGTCCGCACGCTATCGGTAAACGGAATCGTCAAGATCGATGCCGGGCTGACCTGCATGTCGCTGCGCTGGTGGGCCGACGACTAAGCCGTCACCGCTGTATTGCCGCAGCTTGATGAAGCCAAATAGGGAAGCTTGCCAATGGAACTGTCGCTCAAGGGTCGCACTGCGCTGATCACCGGGGCCTCGTCGGGGCTGGGTGAACATTTCGCGCGGCTGTTCGTGGCCGAAGGCGCGCGGGTGGTCATCGGCGCGCGGCGGGTCGAGCGGATCGCTGCGCTGGCGAGCGAGTTGGGCGACGGAGCGCTAGCCGTGCCGCTCGACGTCACCAGCGAAGCCTCGATCATCGCCGCTTATGATGCGGCAGAAGCGAGGTTCGGGACGATCGATACGGTGATCGCCAACGCCGGGATCGCGATTGGCGGACGCTCGACCGATCTTTCTGCTCAGGATGTCGTCAGCGTGATCGCTACCAATTTCACCGGACTCTACCTGACCGCGCGCGAGGGCGCCAAGCGGATGGTCGCGGCCAACTTCCGCGCGAGCGAGCGCGGGCGGATCGTGCTGATCGGCTCGATCACCGCGCAGCTGACCGGGCAGGGCGATGCCGCCTATGCCGCGGGCAAGGCCGGGGTGGCGCATCTCGGTCGCCAGTTCGCGCGCGAATGGGCGCGGCAGGGGATCAACGTCAACACGGTCCAGCCGGGCTATGTCCAGACCGAGATCCAGGACGACTGGTTCGAGACCCCCGGCGGGCAAGCGCAGATCGCCGCGTTCCACCGCCGCCGCCTGACCCCGATTGCCGCGCTCGACGCGCCGGTGCTGTTCCTCGCCTCCGACGCCTCGCGCTACATCACCGGCGCGACGATAACCGTCGATGACGGGCAGGTGCTGTGAGCATGATTGCAGACAATACCCCGGTCATCATCGGCGTCGGCCAAGTGTCCGAGCGCGTGGGTGAGACGGCCTATGCCGAGCGTTCGCCGATGGACCTCGCGGGTGATGCGCTCGCTGTGGCGCTGGCCGATGCGCGCACCGCCGCGCCACTGGCTCCGGCGCTCGATACCATCGCCGCGATTCGCCAGTTCGAGATTTCGGGCACCCGCTATGGCGCGCCATTCGGCCATGCCGACAATCCACCCCGCGCTATTGCCAAGCGAGTCGGGGCCGATCCGGCGCGCGCGATCCTCGAGATCGTCGGCGGGCAGGGTCCGCAGCGGCTGGTCGGTGAGCTGGCAGCGGAGATCGCCGCAGGGCGATCGAAGCTGGCTGCGGTGGTGGGTGCCGAAGCGATTTCGACCACGCGCGCGCTGGTTGCGCAGGGGGCGACGCGCGACTGGGCGGAGACGCTTGGCGGCGAGCTCGAGGATCGCGGCTATGGCCACGACGGCGTCTATGATTTGACCCTGCTCAAGCACGGCGCGGGCACCCCGATTGCGAGCTATGCGCTGGCCGAAAATGTGCGGCGCGAGCGGCTTGGCCTGTCGCTGGCAGAGTATCGCGAGGAGATCGGCAGGCTGTTTGCCCCCTTCACCCAAGTGGCGGCGCGGAACCCCCACGCCGCCGCCCCGACAGTGCGGAGCGCCGGGGAACTAGCGAGGCTCGACGAACGCAATCGCCTCCTCGCCGAACCCTACGGCCGACTGGTCGTTGCGCGCGATCAGGTCAATCAGGGAGCAGCAATTCTGATCGCCAGCGCCGCTGAAGCGCGGCGACTGGGCGTGCCCGAGGAGCGCTGGGTGCATATCCATGCTGTCGCCGACTGCGCCGAACCCCCGCTGCTGACGCGCACCAATCTGGAGCAAAGTCCCGCGGCGATTTCGGCAATCTCAACTGCACTTGAGGTTTCTGAATCCAGCTGGAAAAATATCGATTTTATCGACCTTTACTCATGCTTTGCGATCCCGATATGCAACTTGCTCGATGGCTTTGGACTCGACCGCGATGACCCGCGCGGATGGACGCTGACGGGGGGCTTGCCGTTCTTCGGCGGGCCAGGAAACAACTATTCAGCGCATGCGGTTGCCGAGGCCGTGGCGCGGTGCCGTACTGCTCCGGGCCGCCGCGCGCTGGTCGGCGCGAACGGCGGGATCATGAGCAAATATGCCGCCGCGATCTATTCGACTACGCCCGCCGACTGGTCGCAGAGCCGGTGGCGCAGCCTGCCAAAAATCACGCCGACATTCAGCGTTGCGGATGATTTCACGGGCGAGGCCACGCTCGAAACTTTCACGGTCCAGCCCGGCAAGACGGGCGAGGTGGCGACAATTGTCGCCCGCAATGGCACGATGCGGATTTGCGCGAATAGCAGCGATGCTGGAGTGATTGCGGCGCTGCGTGGCAGTCCGGTCAGCGGGAGGCCCGTGCTGGTCGAAGTGGGTGAGGGCACCAACAGCTTCCGCTTTGCCTAAAGTGTGGCGAGGTCGATCAAAGTCTCAGGTCCGAGCACTTGCGGCAATTGCTGCGGCGCGCCGCCCCCTGCCCGATACCAGACGTAGAGCGGCACCCCCGCGACGCCTTGCGCGGTCAAAAAACGGGTGATCGCCGGATCTCGCCGGGTCCAGTCGCCGCGCAGGACGATCACTCCGGCCTTGGCAAATGCGTCGCGCGTTGCCCCGCGCTCGATCGCGACGCGTTCGTTGACTTTGCAGGTCAGGCACCAGTCGGCGGTGAAATAGACGAATACCGGCTTGCCCGAGGTGCGCGCCTGAGCGAGCGCGGCTTCGCTGAACGGCTGCGACGATAACAGGCCCGCGACTTCGGCCGAAGGCGCTGCAATCGCACGCGGCAGGACCAGCGCGGAGACTATCGCCAATGCAATCGCGCTGACCGCAAGCTGCTTGCCCGACGATTGGCCTGTGCGCTGCGACCGGCCCACTAACCATAGCAAGACCGCCGCAATCACAGCGACGCCCCCGCACAGCGCCGCGAAATTCAGGCCGCCGACCCGGCTCGCCAGCCACAGCAGCGCGAGCGCGGTGAGTGCCATCGGCAACGCCATCCAGCGGCGGAACCACACCATCCACGCCCCCGGGCGAGGCAGAGCGCGGCGCAAGGCTGGGACGAAGGCGAGCGCGAGGAACGGCAGGGCAAGCCCCAGTCCCAAGGCGGCGAACAACAGCAAGGCCGAGGGAACCGGCAGCAGCAGCGCGGCACCCATCGCCGCCGCCATGAACGGCCCGGTGCAGGGCGTTGCGACGAAAGCGGCGAGCAGCCCGGTGGCAAAGGCACCGCGCCGCGAACCTGCTTGCGCAAATCCGGGCACCGCGAATTCATAAAGCCCGAGCAGATTGGCGGTAATCGCCACAGCCAGCACCAGCAACGCGGCGACCACCAGCGGTTCCTGCAACTGGAACGCCCAGCCCACTTGCTCGCCGCCCGCGCGCAACGCCAGCATCAGCGCACCCAGCGCGAGGCAGGCCAGCATCACCCCGGCGGTGTAGGCAAGTCCTTCGGCCCGCGCCTGCGCTTCGCTCTCGCCCGCGCGCGCCAGGCTGAGCGCCTTGAGGCTGAGGATCGGGAAGACGCAAGGCATCACATTGAGCAGCAGCCCGCCGACGAGCGCGGCGAGCAGCAGCGCCGGGAGCGCCAGTGGTACGGACTGATCGTCGGCCAGCGGTACGCCGTCGGTCGGCACTGCATCCGGCCGCGCGGAAACGAGCACGCCGTCTCCAGCCCGATTGAGCCGCAGCACGCCCGATAGCGCGGCGGGATCAAGCGCATTGAACTTCGCGCGTGGTAGCTCGACCACCAGCAGATCGCCTTTGCGGCTGAACTTCTGCGGCGCCGCATAGTCGACCACGCGGTCTTCACTGGCGAAAAAATGCGGGGCTTCGAGCGCTACGCTGGCGGGCAGGGGGATGCCGATCCGCAGCTTGCCGTCAATCACAAACCGCCCTGTGCTCCCCAGCGGCGCGGGCAGCGCCATTCGCCAGCGATCAAAGCGCGGATCGGGCTTTCTCGCCGCGCCAATTGTCACCGTAGTTTGCAGCACGCCGTGTTCGGGCACGCAGATCTTGTCGGTGCAGGCCAGCCAACTGGCCTCGAGCGATAGCGGGAGGACCGCACCCGGCACGGAATTGGCCGGAATCGTCAACGGCACCAGCACCGCATATTCATGCTCGTAGACATGGTTCATCAGCCCGGAAATGAGCAGAGTCCCGGGCACCGGGTAGAGCGGCGCGCCCGCCTTGGCACCGCCGGGCAGGGTCCAGTCGAGCGCCATGCCCAGCCCGGCATCGCCCGGGTTCGACCAATAGCCATGCCACCCCGCCTCTGGCCGCATATGGATTGCCAGCATGATCGTCCGGCCCGGCGCGGCGGCCGACTCGGCCACCAGCTCGGCGGCGATGTGGTTGGGCGCGGCGAGCGCGGGGACGAATAGCAGCAACAGGATAGAATGCCCCACCATCGCAACAAAGCGGCGATAGCGGGACATGCGTTGCTTCTCCTGGCATTGCGGGGGCCTCAGGCCTTGCGCAAGCTGCGCACCCTCGGCATCAGGGCTGTGGCGCTTCTGCGCCGAATATTCAAGGAAGTCCGATGCGCCGTTTTGTTGCCCCGCTGATTGTTGCCGCCGCTCTGGCGCTGTCCGGGTGCGCCACCGCGCCCGCCCGGACGAATGCCCAACTGGCCCCCGCTCCAAGCGGACCGCCGCGGCTTCTGGTTGCGGTGTCGGTCGACCAGTTCTCCGCCGATCTCTTCGCGCAATATCGCCAGCACTACACCGCCGGCCTTGGCCGGCTGCTGCAAGGCGCGGTATTCCCCTCGGGCTATCAGTCGCACGCCGCGACCGAGACTTGCCCGGGACATTCGACGCTGCTGACCGGCGCACACCCCGCGCGCACCGGGATTATCGCCAACACCTGGTACGATCCCGGAATCGCGCGCGCCGACAAGCGGATTTACTGCGCGGAGGATGAGAGCGATCCGGCCAGTACTTCGCGCGATCCGGTAGTCTCGGCGGTCCACCTCAAGGTGCCGACGCTGGGCGATTTGATGAAGGCTGCCAATCCCGCTAGCCGCAATGTCGCAGTCTCGGCCAAGGATCGTGCGATGATCATGATGGGCGGGCACAATATCGACGCCGCCTATTGGTGGAAGGGCAGCAGCTTCGTCACGCTCGGCGGACGAACGCTGTCGCCTGCAGCCGTTGCAGAAAACACTGCGGTTGCGGCGCTGCTCAAGAGCGGCGCACCCGCGATGGCTGCCCCGGCGTGGTGCGCTCCGCGCGACCGCGCGATTGCGGCGGGCAAGCTGACCATCGGCACTGGCCGGTTCGTGCTCGACAAGGACAAGCCCGATTTGTTCCGCGTTTCGCCGCGGATGGACGGGGCAACGGTCGATCTCGCCAACCGGCTGGTCGATGAGCTAGACTTGGGCCGGGGCGCGGCACCCGACATTCTCTCGGTCAGCCTCTCGGCCACCGACTATGTCGGCCATGCGGTCGGCACCGAGGGCATGGAAATGTGCATCCAGATGGCCGAGCTCGACCAGGCGCTGGGGCGGCTGTTGGCGCATCTCGACGCGCGCGGGACCGATTATGCGGTGATGCTCAGCGCCGATCACGGCGGGCTCGACGCGCCCGAGCGCCTCGATGAGCAGGCACTGCCTCGCGCAGTGCGGGTCGACAAGGCGTTGTCGATCGCCGAACTGGCCAAGGCGGTAAGTGCGCGCACCGGGATCACAACTTCCGCACCGCTGCTTTACGGCGATGGCTCGTTCGGCGATTTCACCTTCAACCGCACGCTGACGCCCGCGCAAAAGACGCAGGCAGTCGCCGCGCTGGTCGCCATCACCCGTTCGCATCCGCAAGTCGCGGCGGTGTTCACCGCCGATGAGATGGCCAAGGCCCCGGTCCCCAGTGGGTCGCCGCAAGACTGGTCGCTCAAGGACCGCGCGCGCGCCTCGTTCGATCCGGCGCGCTCGGGCGACGTCGTGGTGCTGCTCGATCGCGCGGTGGTGCCGATCCCCGAACCCGCGCCGGGCTATACCGCGACGCATGGCAGCCCATGGGACTATGACCGGCGCGTGCCGATGCTGTTCTGGCGGCGCGGGGTTGCAGGGCTCGAACAGCCCGCCCCGGTGGAAACGGTCGATATCGCCCCGACGCTGGCGGCGCTGATCGGGCTCAAGGTAGCCGACGGTGCGTTCGACGGGCGCTGCCTCGACATCGACGGCGGTGCGGGTAACAGTTGCGACCGGCTAAAATGAGCACCGATAAACGCGACCTGATTATCCTGGGCGGCGGGCTCGTCGGGATGACACTCGCGCTGGCGGCGGCGCGGCAGGGGATTACCAGCCACGTGGTCGACAAGGCCGACCCGGCGGAATTGACAGCCGAAGGCTTCGATGGCCGTGCCTCGGCAATCTCGACCGCGAGCTGGAACCTGTTCGCCAACATCGGCCTTGCCGACCGCCTCGCACCGCTCGGCTGCCCGATCGCGGCGATTGCGGTGACCGACGAGCTGAAGCCGGGACGGATCGATTTCCGCCCCGAGCCACACGAAGGCTCGCTCGGGCGGATGTTTTCCAACCGCGACATCCGCCTCGCATTGTTCGAGGCTGCGGCGGCCGAGGAGACAATCGCCTTGCACAGCCGCGCCGAACCGGTCGCGCGCGAACGCGGACCGTTTGGAGCGAAGGTGACGCTGGCCGACGGACGCGTGCTCGAGGCAAGCCTGCTGGTTGCCGCCGAGGGGCGCCAGTCGCCCACCCGCGAAGAGGCGGGGGTGAAAATCGCCAAATGGGACTACCACCACCGCGCGCTGGTCACCGCGCTGGCGCACGAGAAGCCGCACGACAACGTCGCGTGGGAAATTTTCTACCCGGCCGGGCCGTTTGCGCTGCTGCCCTTGCTCAACCTGCCCGACGGCCGCCACCGCAGCGCGCTGGTCTGGACCGTGGCCGAGCGCGACGCCAAGGGGTATCAGGCCCTGTCGGAAGCCGCGTTCCTCTCGGAGGTCGGAGAGCGGATGGGTGAGATGTTCGGAAAGCTCGAACTGGTCGCGCCGCGGATGTCCTATCCGCTCAATTTCCACCACGCGGGTACGATCACGGGCGAGCGGCTGGCGCTAGTTGGCGATGCGGCGCATGGCATCCATCCGATCGCCGGACAGGGGCTCAATCTGGGGTTGCGCGATGTTGGCGCGCTGGTCGAAGTGATCGCCGACGGGATGCAGTTGGGGCTCGAGCCCGGCGATGCGCAATTGCTCGCGCGCTATGAAAAGTGGCGCAGTCTCGACAGTTTTACCGTCGCTCTGGCCACCGACGGGCTGACCCGGCTGTTCGGACTGCCGGGGCGGCTTCCCTCCGCGATCCGGCGGCTCGGCATGGGCGCGGTGCAGCGCGTGCCGACCCTCAAGCGCTTCTTCATGGATGAGGCGCGCGGCGTTTCGGGCAATCTCCCCGCGCTGCTACGCGGTTAGCGCCACGCTCTACCGATCGGGGATCGCCAGCGGCGGAGCCAGCGGGCTGGGCTGCTGCACTTTCGCGCCCGAGCCATCCTGCAATTCGCGCGGTTCGAGGATCGCGGTGGTCTCGATCAGCTCGAGTGCCTGTCCGGCAGCGGCATAACGCCGCGCCGCGACCAGCCAGTCGGTCGCGGCCGATGCGCCGGGCAACCGCGCCACTTCGGTCACCGCCGCATCGATCTGCCCGGTCTGCAGCAGCAACCGCGCCTGTGCGATCCGGTCCTCGGTCCGCGCGGCGGGCGCATTGTCTCGCCGCACGGTGAACAGCCCGCCCAGCTCCTCGCGCAACCGGACCCAGCCGCTCTGGGTGGCGGGCCGCTGCGCCAGCCTGGGGACCAGCACATCGAGCTGCGCGACCAGCCGGTCGAGCGTGGTGGGCTGGCGCGCTGCAGCGACGATGGTCTGCACCGCATTGGGCTGCGCGGCGGCGAAGCGGAGTTTGAGCTGATCCTCAAGATAGCCGAGCGGCGCGCCGCGTTCGATCGCCCGGCGCGCCGCCAGCGCGATCAGCAAACCTTCGGCGCGCGCGGCATTGCCCGCCGCTGCCTGTGCCTGCAGATCGAGCCGCGAAATCCGGTCCTCCAGCGCGACCACGCGCTGATCGAGCACCGCTTCGACTGCTGCCGATGAGGATGGGGCGGTCGGCGTGGCGGTGGGCGCAGGAAGCGCGCTCCGGGCGTCATAACTCGCCACTGCGGCCGGGCGATCGGTCAACGGTTTGGACCCTAAGGTCAGTGTGCCTTTCCACGCGAGCCACCCGACCAGCGCTGCGCCGAGGATGAAGGCCATGATCGCGACGATCAGCATCGTCCGTCCGGTACCCGGTCCGGGGCGGGGCGTAGTAGCGCGGGGTTGGGTCAGGAATTCATCCGGCATCGAAGGCGTTGCGTCCGTGTGTTCTCATTGGTCCAAGGTTTGGCACAAGTTCTTGGCCAAGGCCAGCAGCGCCGAATCGTCGGGTTGATGGGCCGATG
Source organism: Novosphingobium sp. (assembly GCA_035543295.1). Taxonomy (GTDB): domain Bacteria; phylum Pseudomonadota; class Alphaproteobacteria; order Sphingomonadales; family Sphingomonadaceae; genus Novosphingobium. The sequence goes on along the minus strand of DASZZS010000014.1, from coordinate 334,855 downwards.
CGACCTGTGCCCAGCCTGTGCCTGATGCCGCGGCGACACGCGGACCAATCGCGGCGAGCACGATCCGGTTACGGTCGATTGAGTGCGCGGCACATTCGGCAGCGAAGTGCCGCGCTGCCTCTGCCGAGTGCAACAATACTAACGCTGGTCTTGCCAGCCGCTGGATCAAAATATCGGGCATCGGGACGGGATTGCTCCGGTAAACCACCCGTTCGGCAAGCCGAACGCCGGTTGGGAGCTCAAGAGCAACCCGGTCCTGGCCGCATAGCCGCAGCAATGCGGTGTGCGCAGGACCGATGCGATCGAGCACATTTTGCAGGCCACCCGCTCCGACAGTGGCGACCGCGAAACCTGCCATTGTAGCAGCGAAGGCTGTTGTGGAGCCGACCGCATAGGCGGGCTTGTCGCGTAGCGCGGCCAATTGTGGACCGCCGTGGCGAAACGCATTGGCGCTGCCGACCAGCAGGGCATCCACCGGCTCGTCGGGTAATGTCCACGCTACCGGGAACACCTCGAACAGCGGGGTGCCATGTGCTTCCAGACCCAGTTCGCGCGCTGCGGTCACGGTGGCGGCGCAGCCCGGCTCGGGCCGGATGACGATCAGCGGGACCATGCCGGTCCGGAAAAATGAGTGTTGATGGCGGGGACCGCGCGGGCCAGCAGCTCCGCCGCCAATCGGGCCGGGCCAGACTGATCGCTGGCAGCGAAACGCAGGCTGGCTTCCACCCGTTCGGTGCCATCGGGGCTGAACAATGCTGCCCGCAGCACGATGTCGGCTCCATCGAAACTGGTTAGCGCCGCGATCGGACTGTGGCAATTGCCGCCCAGCGCGGCGAGCAGCGCGCGCTCGGCGCGGACTGCGGCATGGCTCGGGGCGTGGTCGATGGCGGCAAGGTAATCGGCGGTTGTCCGATCATCGGCACGGCATTCGGCCGCGATGGCACCTTGGCCTGGCGCGGGGAGCCATTCTTCGGGATCGAGCCGGTGCCCGGTGCCGTGCTCGCCCAGCCGGTTGAGCCCGGCGGCGGCGAGCAGGGTCGCCTCGGCCTCACCCGCCGCCAGCCGCGCCAGCCGGGTCGCGACATTGCCGCGGAACGGCACGATGCTGCAATCGGGCCGCGCGTGGAGCAATTGCGCGGCGCGGCGCGGGGCGCTGGTGCCGACCCGCGCGCCTTGCGGCAGGCCGGCAATGCTGGCCGCGCCGACCAGCACATCGGCGGTGTCCTCGCGGGGCAAGACCGCCGCGATGGTAATCCCCAAAGGACGGATCGTCTCGACATCCTTGGCCGAATGGACCGCGAAATCGATCTCGCCCGCCAGCAGCCACGCGTCGAGTTCCTTGGTCCACAACGCCTTGCCGCCGATCTCTGCCAAGGGGCGGTCCTGGATCTTGTCCCCGCTGGCGGTGACCGGGACCAGCGCGACCGTGTCCTCGCTCCAGCCATGCGCGGCGCACAGCCGCGCGCGACACTCTTCGGCCTGCGCCATGGCGAGCGGTGAGCGGCGAGTGCCTAAGCGTAGGGGACGAGGCGGGGATGGGGCGGTCATGCGCGGCTTGTGCTAGTCGGCATTCTCTCTAAGGAAAAGTCAGGATGGGGATTGTCCTCGGAATTGAATCGTCTTGCGACGAGACTGCTGCGGCGCTGGTGGACAGCGATCGGCGGATTATCGCGCAGCGCATCGCCTCGCAGGACGAGGCGCATCGCCCCTATGGCGGGGTTGTCCCCGAAATCGCGGCGCGCGCGCATGTCGAGAAGTTGACCCCGCTGATCGAGGCGACCTTGGCCGATGCGGGGATGACGCTGGACCAGGTCGATGCGATTGCCGCGACCGCCGGGCCGGGGCTGATCGGCGGGGTGATGGTCGGGCTGGTGACTGCCAAGGCGTTGGCGATGGCGAGCGACAAGCCGTTGATTGCGATCAACCATCTCGAAGGCCACGCGCTCTCACCGCGGCTGGCCGATGCCAGCCTTGAATTTCCCTATTTGCTGCTGCTGGTGTCGGGCGGGCATTGCCAGCTGCTGCTGGTTTCGGGCGTCGGGCAATATCGGCGTCTCGCCACCACCATCGACGATGCGCTGGGCGAAGCGTTCGACAAGACCGCCAAGATCCTCGGGCTTGGTTATCCCGGCGGCCCGGCGGTCGAGCGGCTGGCGGCCGGGGGCAATGCCTCGGCGGTGCGCTTGCCGCGTCCGTTGCTGGGCAGCGCCGAACCGCATTTCTCCTTCGCCGGGCTCAAAAGCGCGGTGCTTCGCGCCAAGCAGGCGGGCATCCACGCCGACGCCGACATCGCCGCGGCGTTCCAGCAGGCTGCGGTGGATTGCATCCTCGACCGGACGGTGCGGGCGATCGAGCATGCGAGCGGGGCCACCGCGCTGGTGGTAGCGGGCGGGGTGGCGGCCAACCAAGCGATCCGCCGCGCGTTGGAGGAACTGGCCGGCGCCCACGGCCTGCGCTTCGCCGCGCCGCCGCCAGCGCTATGCACGGACAACGCCGCGATGATTGCCTGGGCCGGGGTCGAACGGCTTGGGCAGTCTGATCCGCTCGACTATTCCGCCCGGCCGCGCTGGCCGCTCGATCCAGATGCGGCACCGGTGCGCGGGGCAGGGGTTAAGGCATGACCCTTCGACAGGCTCGGGGTGAGCGGCGCATCGGTGTTGTCGGTGCGGGCGCGTGGGGCACCGCGCTGGCGCAAGTGCTGGCAAGCGATGGCAGCCAAGTGCTGCTCTGGGCGCGCGAACCGGAACTGGTTGGCGAAATCAACGATCGCCGCACCAACAGCCTGTTCCTGCCGACCGCTAAATTGGCGGATAACGTTACAGCAACGAACCAGATGGGTGATTTGGCCGAGTTGCCGGTGCTACTGCTCGTCACGCCCGCGCAGCATCTCGCGGGCGTGTTGTCCGCACTGCCCGATAGTCCGCGCGACCTGGTGCTGTGCGCCAAGGGGATCGAAGCGGGCAGCGGCCGACTGATGGCCGATGTTGCGGCGCACGCCGCGCCGTCGGCGACAATCGCGGTGCTGTCCGGACCGACCTTCGCGCATGAAGTGGCTGCCGGATTGCCCACCGCGGTCACACTGGCCTGCGGTGGAGGCGAAGCGCAGTGGCAACGCCTTGCTCCGCTGATCTCGCGCCCGACCTTGCGGCCATACTATTCCGATGATGTCACGGGCGCGGAGATCGGCGGCGCGGTCAAGAACGTGCTGGCGATCGCCTGCGGTGTGGTCGAGGGGCTCGGGCTGGGCCAGAACGCCCGGGCGGCGCTGATCGCGCGCGGCTACGCCGAGATGCTGCGCTTCGGGCTGGCGCGCGGCGCGCGTGCCGATACGCTGGCTGGTCTGTGCGGGCTGGGGGATCTGGTCCTTACATGCTCCTCGACCTCAAGCCGCAACTTCTCGCTCGGCAAGGCGCTGGGCGAGGGGCAAAACGCGGCCGAGGCACTGGGCGGCAAGACCAGCGTGGCCGAAGGGGCTGCAACCGCGCCGATCCTGGCCGAGCTGGCGCGGCGCGACGGGATCGTCCTGCCGATCGTCGAGGCGGTCTGCCGTCTGCTTGAGGGGGCGGAGGCGCGTAAAGTCGTTGCCGAACTGCTGGCGCGTCCGCTGACCGCCGAACGCATCGCATGACCGACTCCGCCCAGCAAGACATTGCCGCGCTGGCTAAGGGCGGGCGAACAAATTTCATCGGCTTCCTGCTGCGCCTTATGGCACGCATCCCGTTCCTGTTCATCGCCGGACGGCTTTACGGCGCGGAAGCGCTGGGACGGTTTGCTTCGGCGATGGTCGCGATCGAACTGGCCGGGCAGCTCTGCACCCTTGGCCAGAAGCGCGGGCTCGCGCAGCGCCTCTCGATGGAGGAGCGCCGCCCTGCCAACATCGTCGGCGATGCGATGCTGCTCAGCCTGGGAATCGCGGTGGTGACGAGCGCTGCGCTGTTCCTGTTCCCCATGCCGATGTTTCCCAGCGGCCAGTTCTCGCGCTGGGACCTGCTGTTGCCGCTGGCGATCTTTCCCGCGACGCTGACCGACATTGCGCTGTCTGCGCTGGCCTATCGCTATGATGTCGCGACCACGGTGCGGTCGCGCGCGGTGGTCGAGCCGTGGACGCTGTCGATCATGGCGGCGGGGATGTATTTCGTGGTGCCCGAGGGCGGGTTGGCGATCGCTTATATCGCCTCGATCTATACCTCGGCGATTGTCGCGCTGGTACCACTGGTGCGCAGCTATGGCCTGCCGCAGGAGTGGCAGCCGCATCCGCTGGTGCTGGGCAAGCTCGGGCTGTCGAACTTGCCGCTCGCCGCAGCCGATGCGGTCGAATGGGGCACGCGCAAGCTCGATATCGCGATCCTCGGCTTCTTCGCCTCGCCCGCCGCGGTCGGGGTCTATTATATCGCGCAGCAGGTCGCCAGCCTGCCGCAGAAGCTCAAGACCAGCTTCGAACCGATCCTGGGCCCGGTCATCACTCGCAACCTCAAGGAACAGAACTACAAGGCAATCGCCCAGCAGGTCTGCCAGGTGGGGTTCTGGATTGTCGCGGCGCAGGCCGGGATCGCGCTCGCGCTGGGCCTGCCGGGCGAAGCGGTGATGGGGCTGGTCGGGCCGAATTTCGTCGGCGGGACGGGCGCGCTGGCATTCCTGCTCGCCGCCGAAGTGGTCGCCGCCACCGCGGTAGTGAGCGAGGCGGCGCTGATTTACGTCGCCCGCATGAAGAACCTCTACGTCTCGCTCGGCACGATTGCGCTGCAAGCCGTGCTGACGATCGGCTTCGTCCTCGCGGTGCGCGCCGCGCCGGGCTGGGATCTGCCCGGCGACCTCCATTTCCCGGCCAACAAGGTCGACTTCTACCAAGCCGCCGCAGTCGCGCTGGCGCTGGCGATTTCGCTGGGCATGGCTTCGCTGATCAAATCGCGGCTGCTATCGCGCTTCCTGAACGAGTCGATCAACAACTGGCGCTGGCCGCTGGTCTGGGCCGCCGCCCCGGCGGTCGCGCTGGGCTGGTTCGTGACGCACTACATCCCAGAGTGGGCCGAGCTGGCGTTCGGGGTTCCGGCGATCCTTGGCGTCTATTGCTGGGTGATCTGGCACAAGGGTTTCGGCCCCGAAGATCGCGTATTATTCCGCAAAAACGTAGGATCCTAACGCTTCATCGCGCGTGCAGGGCGTTCAGTCGCGGTTCACTGGCTGGGGAGCCTTTTCGCTTCGGGAACCACGAAGCGAAGGAGCGGATCATGCGCAATTTCCGGGAGAACCTCACCGGTGGCAGCCTTGCAACTTTGGCCACCGCCAGCTTGATGGCGCTGTGGGTCGCGGGATGTAGCGTGAAGACCGAGCCGCAATCGGCCAGCAGCGGCCAGCCCACCGTGGCAGGCAAGTCGGTTATGGTCGATTTGCCCGCGCCCTCGCCGCCGCCTCCCCCGCCTGTTGCCTATGATGCAGCGGAGCAAAATGTCGTCGTCACGGGATCCCAGATGCCGTCGGGCGCGCTGCGTTCCGCTCCGCAGATGCGCTATGTCGCCCCGGTGATTGTGCCCGCCGATCCCGGGCGCGAGCGCTACACCGGCAAGGACGTCAGCCCGGTCCATCAGGCCGCGACCGATCCGGTCTCGACCTTCTCGGTCGATGTCGATACCGGTGCCTACGCCAATATGCGGCGGTTCCTGACCGCCGGGCAACTCCCGCCCAAGGACGCGATGCGCAGCGAAGAGCTGATCAACTATTTCCGCTACGATTATCCGACCCCCGAGGCGCGCGGCACGCCCTTCACGGTCAGCACGGATGTCGCGGTGACGCCGTGGAACAGCCAGACGCGATTGCTGCGCATTGGCCTGCGCGGCTACGATCTGCCGCGCGCCGCCCGCCCGCCCGCCAACCTAGTGTTCCTCGTTGATGTTTCGGGCTCGATGGGCGATCCCGACAAGCTGCCGCTGGTCAAATCCGCGCTGGCCGGGCTGGCTGGGGAGCTCAGCCCGCGCGACCGGGTCTCGATCGTGGTCTATGCCGGGGCGGCGGGGTTGGTGCTCGAGCCGACCAGCGATCCGCGCCGGATTCGCGCAGCGCTTGACCGGCTCGAGTCGGGCGGATCGACCGCAGGCGGGGCCGGGCTCCAGCTCGCCTACCAGGTCGCGCGCGACAGCTTTATCGAGGGCGGGGTCAACCGCATCCTGCTCGCCACCGACGGCGATTTCAACGTCGGGGTCAGCGACGACAAGAGCCTGATCGCGATGGTCGAGCGCGAGCGCGACAGCGGCATCACGCTGACCACGCTTGGCTTTGGCGAGGGCAACTACAATGAAGCGATGATGGAGCAGATCGCCGATCACGGGAACGGCAACTACGCCTATATCGACAGCGCGCTCGAGGCCAGGAAGGTGCTGGGCGAGCAGATGAGTTCGACCCTGTTCACCATCGCCAAGGATGTGAAGATCCAGGTCGAGTTCAACCCCGCGCAAATCAGCCAGTACCGGCTGCTCGGCTATGAAAACCGCACGCTGCGTGAGGAAGACTTCAACAACGACAAGGTCGATGCGGGCGACATCGGTGCGGGTCATCAGGTCACCGCGATCTACGAGATCGTGCCCACCGGAGCGAAGGGCTGGACCGATCCGCGACGCTATGAAGCCGCGGGTCCGGTGGCCGGACGCTCGGGCGAGCTGGCCTTCGTCAAATTGCGCTACAAGCTCCCCAATGGCAGCACCTCGCGGATGATTGAGCGCGCGGTTCCGGCCACCCTGCTGGCGCGTGGCGGAGCGCCGACTGGTGACTTCGCCTTCGCCACGGCGGTCGCCGCCTTCGGGCAGAGGCTGCGCGGCGATCCGCTGCTCAATGGCTATAGCTCGGTGCAGATTGCCGGGCTCGCCGGGCGGCAGGGCGATTTCTGGCGGCAGGAATTCGTCCGCCTGGTGGGTGTCGCCAGCTCGCTCGAACGCGATGAGCGGCTGGCAGCGAAGTAGGCGGCTGCCCAGCCTTTGCCTTGGCGGCATGGCCGGGCTATCGCCGAGGCGTGAAAAATAGCAGACCGATCCCGATCCTTACCGGTGCGCTTGCAACGGTCCTGCTTGGCACCGCGAGCCAGTTGGCGCATGGGCCCGCGCTTGTCGGCAGGCTCGACATTGCGGCCGCCACCGCGTTGCTTGAAGCGGGCGGTAATGGCGCGTCTGCCCGTTTTCTAACCAGCGAAGGCTGGCTGACCCGCCATCCGACGCTGGCGGGCGGCGATACCTTGGACGATGCCATCCGCGCCCGCGCTGCGCTGGCAGTGTCCCGCATTCCCGGCATGGGCGGAGTCCACTGGGCCCTATCGCAGCGCCGCCGTGCTGCAACCGACAGCGACGCTGCACCCGCGCTCCACTGCCAGCAGGATGTCGAGGCGGTGGTCAAGGCGCGCTCGATCCGCTTTGCCGAGGGCAGCGCGGCCTTCGATCCGGCCAGCGAGGAAGTGCTGGGCGAGGTCGCCGCCGCGCTGGGGCCCTGCGTGGGCAGCATCATTGCGATCAACGGGCATACCGATGCCGCAGGCGACGAGGCAGGCAATGTCGAATTGTCGTTCGAACGGGCCGAGGCGGTGCGCCGCGCGCTGGTCGGGCGAGGCATTCCCGCCGACGGCTTGCGCGCGCGCGGGGTCGGCTCGGCCAAGCCGCTGGCCGGGCTCGAAAAGACCGACACCGCCAACCGCCGCATCGAATTCTCGGTGATCGCCACCGTCCCGCTCGCGCCGACCCCGGTCGATACGCCGGGCGCGGGCTGAAGGATGCGATAGATGCCACTGTGGATTGAACTGATCGTGCTGTTGTTGCTGACCTATGCAGGCGGATTTGCTATCGGCTGGGCGATCTGGGGCCGGGGAGACATGACATGATGCAGATGGTGGAAGCGAACTGGCTGGCCTTTGTGCTGGCCCTGTTGATCGGATTGCTGGTCGCATGGTGGTTGTTCCGGCGCGGCAGCACCGGCGCTCCGCGCGCGCACCGACCCGACGTGCTCGATGAAGGCGCGGCCCCGGCGGCGCGCAACCAGGCGCTGATCGACGCGCCGCCCGCCGCCGAGATTCCGACGATCGTTCCATCGGCTTTCTCGGTGGGCATGGGCGGATTGGGCGAAGTCATTGCGGTAGCCGCGCAGGACAATGTCGAGGAGGCCGAAGCGGTCGCCGGACCGGCAGGCCCCGCTGACGATCTGCTCCGCATCAAGGGCGTCGGCCCCAAGCTGGTCGCGCTGCTCGGCGAGCTCGGCGTGACGCGCTTCGCGCAGATCGCCGCCTGGGACGAGGCCGAGATCGACCGCATCGACGCCCGGCTCGGCACCTTCGAAGGCCGCATCCGCCGCGACAATTGGGTCGAACAGGCGCGGTTGCTGGCGGCGGGCGACGTTGCCGGGTTCGAGGGTAAGTTCGGGAAGCTTTAGGCTGCGCCTCCCGGCTTGACGCTGGAAGGTTACAAAAGGTGACACCTGAACAACATCGTTGCCGGTCAGATAAATCGATATATATCAATAATTTATGCTGCTATCGTCGCAGAATTGCCCTTTTTGCATCGACGATTTCAAAGATCGTACGCGGCATAGCGCTTGCCGTCCTTGTCCGACGACCAGTCGGTGTCGAGGTCCCAGCGCTTCCCCGCGAAGCGATCGCCGTCGAGCGTCGCGGACAAGTGCTGCCTGACCCGCCGCCGCAGCTTGTGCGCGACAGCTTTCTTCCACCGATGATCGGTGTCGGCGGTGGTATGGCCGAAAATCGGCGTCTTGCGGCGTGAGCGGGACACGGCGCATCTCCTTGCGAATTGCCGCAAGTCGCCAGCCGGTTCGGGATTGATCGGGCTGCCTGCGGCTAATGCCGCAAGCGGTTGGTGTGGCGGGGCATTGTCACGTCGGCGATCCAGCAATCGTCGTCCGGATACCAAAACACGTTGATATGGTAGTGGTGTTGCATCACTTTGTTCGCTTTTCAGCCTGAAACGCCATCAACACCACCGTGATAATGCCGATGACGACAAGCAGCGACGAGCATACTGCGATAATTGCTTCGGATTCGGACATAATCTCATCCCCGTGGTTCAGTGCTGGTGCCCATCTACGCAGCTGATCGTGCCAACCTCAACTTAACGGGTTTAACGCTTTGTCGGGGCGGCACGCCCTGTCGTGACATCCTAATGCCATGCCAAGCGACCGACCGTTACCGCCGTCAGTTGTAAGACGCGGTGTTACAACGCAGAGTCCTATCGCCCCCACTTCGTCCGCCTCCTCTTTGGAACCGTCCCTTACGCCCCCAACACCCGAACCCCGGCCCAAACACCCTTGGCCTTCGCCGCAAACCGCGCGTCGCAGGTCACCAGATCGCAGCCCAGTTCCATCGCCAGCGCGAGGTAGATGCAGTCCTTGAGTGGGTGGCCGAGGTCCATCGCCAGTTTGGCGGCATCGGCAATGTCAGGCATTTCGGACGACCGGACTATGACAATCCCCGCTTCGAGCATGGCCGCAAACTTCATCAGCCCGGCTTCACTGTGCGTCCGGTTTGCTTTGACCTCGTTGGCCTTGGGGACCAAGGCCGCACAGACTTCAACCGCGAAAATTGCCGGGGCCGATATTTCGCCGCTGTTGCGCTCCAGCAGGGAGTCGGCTTGGTCCGAGCTTATCTCATTCACCAACCACTTCACCGCGACGCTGGCATCGACGACTATCATTCCTCGTCACGGACCGCGCGGATCAAAGAGACCGCATCTTCGCCAGGTGCGAGCCGGATCGGATGTTTCCGGCGAAACTCCTTCAAGTCGGCTATGACCTCAGCGGCCCTGCGCTTGCGATCGCGTTCGGCGATCAGCTCGCGCACTTCCGCAGACAGTGACCGGTTGTTGCGCTTGGCGTCTTCGGCCAACCCGGCGAGCTGGTTGTCAGGGATGTCGCGGACACTCAGGGAACCCATGATACACACTCCTTGCATGCACTATCTAACAAAATTGCATGCAAATTGCAAGCACTACCGCCCCCACTTCATCTTGCTCGCCTTCCCGAACCGCCCCTTGCGCGTCCCCGGCTTACCCTCATTGCTGCGCCCCACGCGCGGGGCTTTCGATTGCTCGTGCGGGGGCGGCAGCCCCAGTTCGTCCGCCTCCAGCCGCCGGATTTCGTCCCTAAGCCGTCCGGCCTCCTCGAACTCCAAATCCGCCGCGGCATTGCGCATGCGCTTCTCCAGATCCTCGATGTAGTGGCGCAGATTGTGGCCGACGAGATTGTTGCGTTCGGGATCGTCGATCTCGACCAGCACGCTATCCCTTGAAGCCGTATGCGCGACGATGTCCTGGATGCCGCGCTTGATGCTGGCGGGGGTGATGTCGTTGGCGAGGTTGAAGGCGTGCTGCTTCTCCCGCCGCCGGTCGGTTTCGGCGATGGCGCGTTCCATGCTGCCGGTCATCCGGTCGGCGTAGAGGATCACGCGGCCGTCGATATTGCGCGCGGCGCGGCCGATGGTCTGGATCAGGCTGGTCTCGGATCGCAGGAAGCCTTCCTTGTCAGCATCGAGGATGCACACCAGCCCGCATTCGGGGATATCGAGCCCCTCGCGCAGCAAATTGATCCCCACCAGCACGTCATAAACGCCGAGCCGCAAATCGCGGATCAGCTCGATGCGTTCGAGCGTCTCTACGTCCGAGTGCATGTAGCGCACGCGCAACCCCGCCTCGTGCATGAACTCGGTCAAATCCTCGGCCATCCGCTTGGTCAGCGTGGTGACGAGTGTGCGGTAGCCGGCCTGCGCGACACTGCGGCACTGGTCGATGCAGTCCTGCACCTGGTCCTCGACCGGGCGGATTTCGACCGGGGGGTCGATGAGACCGGTGGGGCGGATCACCTGTTCGGCGAAAACCCCGCCCGATTGCTCCATCTCCCACCCGCCCGGGGTGGCGGAGACCGCGACCGTTTGGGGGCGCATCGCGTCCCATTCGTTGAAGCGCAGCGGGCGGTTGTCGATGCAGCTCGGCAGGCGGAAACCGTATTCCGCCAGCGTGATTTTGCGGCGGTGGTCGCCTTTGGACATCGCGCCGATCTGCGGCACGGTCTGGTGGCTTTCATCGACGAACAGCAGCGCGTTGTCGGGCAAATATTCGAACAGCGTCGGCGGTGGCTCGCCGGGGAGGCGGCCGGTGAGGAAGCGGCTGTAGTTCTCGATTCCCGCGCAGCTGCCGGTCGCCGCGATCATTTCGAGGTCGAAATTGGTGCGCTGCTCGAGCCTTTGGTGCTCGAGCAGCTTGCCCTCGGCCTCGAGTTCCTTGAGCCGCTCGGTCAGCTCGAATTTTATCGCCTCCATCGCCTGCTTCATCGTCGGGCCGGGGGTGACGTAGTGCGAATTGGCATAGACTCGCACGGTGCCCAGCTTGCCGCCGGTGCCTTCGTCGGAAGTCGCGCCCGCTTTGCCGGTGAGCGGGTCGAACTCGGCGATGCTCTCGATCTCGTCGCCGAAGAAGCTGATCCGCCAAGCCATGTCTTCGTAGTGACTGGGGAAAATCTCCAGATTGTCGCCGCGCACGCGGAAATTGCCGCGCTGGAAGGCGGCGTCGTTGCGCTTGTATTGCAGCGCAACCAGCTTGCGGATGATCTCGCGCTGGTCGACCGACTGGCCGAGTTTCAAATCGAAGATCATCGCCGAATAGGTCTCGACCGAGCCGATCCCGTAGATGCAGCTGACCGAGGCGACGATGATCACGTCGTCGCGTTCGAGTAAGCTCCGGGTGGCCGAATGGCGCATCCGGTCGATCGCCTCGTTCACCGAGCTTTCCTTCTCGATGTAGGTATCGCTGCGCGGCACATAGGCCTCGGGCTGGTAATAGTCGTAGTAGCTGACGAAATACTCGACCGCATTGTCCGGGAAGAAGCTCTTGAACTCGCCATAAAGCTGTGCGGCGAGGATCTTGTTGGGCGCTAGGATCAGCGCGGGACGCTGCAACTGCTCGATCACCTTGGCCATGGTGAAAGTCTTGCCGCTGCCGGTGACGCCGAGCAGCACCTGCGTCTGGTCGTCCGCGGCGATGCCCTCGATCAGATCGGCGATCGCGGTCGGCTGGTCGCCCGCGGGCTCGTATTCGGAACTGAGCACGAACGGCCGCCCGCCGTCCGCTTTCTCGGGCCGCGCGGGCTTGTGCGGCACAAACGCGCCCGAGGTATCGGGCTCGGCAAGGCCGCGGCGGATGACAAGTTGGGACATGGGGGGCATATGGGCGTCGCCCGGGCACGGCGCAATCGGCACGAAGCACCCGCTCAGTCGGTCGAACGCCCAGCGATCTCGATCCGCGCGAGCACGAGCCGTAGTTCTCTGTCGTCGATCCGGCCCACGCGCTCGACCATGCGGGCGCTTTAGGGTCGGCCCGGCGGTGAGGCAAGCGACCGGCGGGGGGTGTCAGTCGACCAGGCGCCGCGGAAGCTCGACCTGAATCGCGCGAACTCGCGCCGCCACTCGCGCCAGTTCGTCCAACGCGGCCTCGCGAGCGTTCTCGGGAACCTCGGTCAACGGCCATTCGCCCTCCAGCACCAGCATGTGCAGCCGTTCGAGCGCGGCCCCGGGGTCGGAGTTCTGCAAGTGCTGCGAGGCGATCACGAAGGCGAGGATCGTCTCCAACGCCCACAACCGGATCTCTAGCGGCGACATATCAGCGGAAGACTCCATTGCCGTTCCTCAGCGTTCGAGTTCGCGGAGCAGGCGCACGCCGATTTCGGGCGAGCGCAGCACCTCGCTGGCGCGACTGCGCGCCGCCGAGCGCAGGCGCGTCGCGTCGTCCTTCCAGCAGCCGCCCCGCACCACCCTCAAGCCCGAGCGGGTGTCGACGTAGGGCAGGCCGTCCGCAGGGGTGAAGTCCAGACTGTCGTGCCAAGTGTCCTGCGTCCACTCGCGGACGCTTCCGTGCATGTCGTACAAACCGAACCGATTGGGAGCAAAGCTGCCGGGCGCGGCAGGACCGTCGCTGCGGCCGAAGCAGGCGTCGCCCGGCGCGGCGGTGTCGCCGAAGGCATAGCGCGTCGTCGTGCCGGCACGGCAGGCATATTCCCACTCCGCCTCGGAGGGGAGCCGATAGCGGGCCCCGAGTTGAGTGGACAGCGCTGCAGCGAGGTCCAGCGCTTCGCGGAAGTTGAGGCTGGTCAGCACGGCCCCGTCGCGCTGCGGCTGCGGCGCGGCGGAAGCTTCCGGCGCGCCGCCGCCGCCGCCGAACAGACGTGAGAGCAGCGACGGGCGAATCCGGGCGTCGATCCGGCACTCCCCGCCGGGGCAAAAGCGCAGGAAGGCATCGGGCGCCGCCGGGTGGATTGCCATTGCGAACGGCTGCGCGATCGTGATCCCTTTGCGCGGACCTTCCTGGATCGAGCGGTCGAGGTCTCCGGGTTCGGCTCCCATGGTGAAACCGCCCGCGGGCACAACCCGCATGACCGGCGCGTCCTCGGCATCGGCGAACAGCGTTCCTGCGGGTGTTCGGGCGCCGATCGCGCCGCCTTCATAGACCGCCTCGCCGCTCGGGAGCCTGAACAGCACCCGGCGGAAAACGTTGTCCCGCTTGGGCGCAACCACGCCGGTCGCCTCATCGGGCTGGTCGCGGAAATCCGCCAGCCATGCCAGCAGCTTGCGCCACGGCGCGGCATCGGTGTCGCCGCTCCATTCGTCCAGGTCGAGAAACTGTGAAAAAGTGAACTCGATCGGTGGAGCGCAGCGTCGCACCATGATCGGGATCAGCTTGTCCTGCTGTTTGGCGTGATAGGCCTCGATCCTCACCCATTCGGATTCGACCGCCGTCGGCGACCATAGCACTAGCACCGCAGCGGCGGTCGCCAACTCCTGCTCGATCGTCCGGTCCCAGCCCTTGCGCGGGCCGAGACGATCGTCCCACCACACCGAAAAGCCGGCATCGAGCAACAGCGCCGCGAAATTCGCGGCGATCGCGCGGTCCTGGTGACTGTAGCTGATGAAAACGTCCGCCATCCCGCGCCTCCATACAACGCCCGGTTGCATTTGCATCGTTGGAAAGATAGCTTCGCTGCGGGTGGCGCTATTCTAGGGGGGCGGACGATGCAACTTTCCGCGGCGGAAGTCCGTGCCTGCCAGCACGGGCGGCAGAGTGCGCGTTTCGTCCTCGCGCTGATCGTCGCGATCCTGGCGCTACCCCTGTTGCTGCTTCTGCTGGCCATCAGCGTCGCGTTCCTGATTCTGCCGCTCATCGCTCTGTTTGTGTGGACGAGCCAGGAAACCGCGCATTATTACATGGTGGCCAACTCCGTCCAGGTGGGCGAATACAACTATCCGCGAATTCAGCAGCTGATAGACGAGGTTAAACGCGATCTGGCTGTTACCAAGAAGATCGATGCGTTTGTTTACGAACAGGGCGCATTCAACGCTATGATGGTCAAGTTTCTCTATCGTCGGGCCATCTATCTCAATTCGGAAATACTCGAGACCGGGGTGTCCGACGAAGAGGTGCGATGGATTGTCGGCCGCTTCATCGGCTATTGGCGAGTCCAACAGGACTACGGTGCAGCCGGGTTCGTGGTGCGCGTGATGAACCGCTTCATCGGCGCGAACCTGCTGACGCTCCCGTTCCAGCGTGCCACGGTCTACACCGGCGACCGGCTGGGGCTCGCGGTAATTTCCGGCGACATCACTGCGGCGGTTTCGGCGATGCAGAAACTCCTGGTGGGGAGGCTTCTCGGCTATTCGGTCAATCCGCTCGGCATCGTCGAGCAGGCGCGCGCGATCAAGGGCAACTTTTTCGCCTTCCTGACCCGCATCGGCTCCTCGTTTCCGCACACGATCTCGCGCTACGTCGATCTGATCGCCTTCGCCAGCACCGCGTACGATCGCGAGTTCGCTCGTTTCAAGGCCAGCAACCCGGGGCTGGCCGAAGACTTGCGCGCGCTCAGCGCGGAGGCTCCCTCGGGGGGTATTCCCCGCGCTCTTGGCTATGCCGTGGCCGTCTTTGTGGCCCTTGCGCTACCATTCTGGGCGGTCTTCGCTTGGACTTGGTACCTTGGCGGCGGAACCAACAGCGTTGGGGAACCGTCTGCCTACTCGGGCGACCTCGAGCGGCCCGAGCCCGGGGAGTACCGCCAGACCGCGCGCTTGACCATATACGAGGACCCGGGCGGCAGGCCGCGGCAGACGGTCGAGCAAAGCGAGGGCGAGACCTCGACTTATTGCCTGTCGAAGGCGGATTCGGACAAGGGATTCGCGGAGATGTTCAAGAAAGTCACCGGCAGCGATTGCAAATACGACCGCTTCGACGCCTCGGGCGGCAAGCTCGACGGCGCCATGACCTGCGGCGGTACCGCCAGGTACGAGCTGGCGGGCGACTTCTCGCCGACCGGATCGCACCTGACGATCAAGGGCGACCCCGGCGGCGGGGGGTACATGGAGATAGACGTCACCAACCAGCGGATCGGCGACTGCGGGTAATCGGGCGCGCTCTGCGTTGGCCAGGCGCAGCAGGTGGTCGAACGGGCCGAGCGCCGCGAAGTCAAGGCCGCGAAGAAGGCGGGCGAGACGCGGGCCAAGGCCGAGCAAGCGGCGGCGGGGCGGCGGCGATGATCGAGGACGGGCTCTACACCCGCTTCCCCAAGCCCGAATATGCGCTGGCGTTCCATATTGCCTCGCAGCTTCCCTCTGGCCATGTCTCGGGCTCCGAAGGCACGCAGTGGTCGGGCGCGGACAGCGTCGATATCCGGGTCAACGGCGTGGCGACGCATGGCGCCGCGCCGCATCTGGGGCGCGATCCGGTGTTCATCGGCGCGCAGATCGTCGAGGCGATGCAGGGCATCGTCGGGCGCGAGAAGGGCCCGCTCAGCCCTGGCCTTATCACCGTCGGGTCGTTCCACGCGGGAACCAAGCACAACATCATCGCCGATCACGCCGATCTGCAGCTGACCGGGCGCTCGAACGATCGGCCGACGCGCGCGCTGCTGCTCGCCGCGATCGAGCGCACCGCCAAGGGCATCGCGCTCGCCAATGGCGCGCCCGAGCCGGAGATACGCTTCACCGAATCCACCCCCGTCACCACCAACGATGCCGCGCTGGCGCGGCGCATCAACGCCGCCTTCGTGCGCGATCTTCCTGCCGGGACCGTACTGCCGTGGCAGCAGAAGGATATGGGAGCGGAGGACTTCGCCTATCTGGTCGCGCCCGAGACCGGGGTGAAAGGCTTTTACTTCGCGGTGGGCGGCACCCCGCAAGCGGCGTTCGATGCCGCGGCCAGGGGAGGTCCGCCGGTGCCCGGGCATCACTCGGGGCTGTTCAAGATCGATCCCGAAGCCTCGATCGTCACCGGCGCAACGGCGATGACCACTGCGGTGCTCGAGCTGTTGGGGCCGCAGCGGACGGCGGCGCGCTAGGCGACAGGAATCTGCCAAAGGGAGGGGCAATGGTGCCTCCTCCCTGTTTGAGGTCTGATGAGGGTTGCGGGGAGGCCAATTTGGGAAGGTTTGGGATCGGCCTGACGGCCTTCGTTTTGCTGGCCGCCTGTTCGTCGTCCGAACAGCCGGCTGGTTCGGCAGCCGATGCGCCGGAGGTTCAACCGATAGCCACCGAGACCGCATCTCCCGCCATCGTCGAACCTTTGGTCACACCTTCACCCGCGCCGCCCTCACCGGTCGTGTCGGAAACAGCGCCGACCGACGCGCGCGGTTGCCGCAAGGTGCAGCTCCCTGGCTACTATGATCGCCGAAACGGGTTGGATGGACGCTTTGTCCCCGGCCCGGTTGTCGAGATTTGCGATCCTCCGCCCGTGTACGCCGCACCGACTGCCGCTAGTATTACCCCGGCGCGGCCGGTTCTCCCCGAAGGCAACTGATAGAATTGCCCGACGCACGGCGGTGACAGTCGGGATCGCAGCCAAATTCGCATGCGCAGCATATGCCGCTTGGCAAGCCCGGTGGCATGCGGCAGTCTTTGGCGCGATGACCAGCCCGCCGCCGTGCTACGACGAGATGTATGCCGCCGATGGCAGCGTGCGCGCGGGCTATAGCGGCTATTGCGACTGGTACTATGCGCAGGAACCAGGCTGGCTGCGGCGCAAGAGCACCGAGGCCGAGGGCTTCTTCCGCCGCACCGGTATCACTTTCAACGTCTATGGCGAGGATGCCGGCGAGGAGCGGCTGATCCCGTTCGACATGGTGCCGCGCGTGGTCACCGCGGCCGAATGGCGCAAGCTGTCGAAGGGCATCGAGCAGCGGGTGCGTGCGCTCAACGCTTTCCTCCACGATGTCTATCACCGCCAGGAAATTGTCCGCGCCGGGCGCCTGCCGCAGCGACTGCTGGCAGAAAATTCGGCGTTCCTGCCCGAGATGGTCGGCTTCAGCCCGCCGGGCGGGGTCTATACCCACATCGTCGGGATCGATCTGGTGCGCACCGGGCCGGACGAGTTCATGGTGCTCGAAGACAATGCCCGCACCCCCAGCGGCGTCTCCTACATGCTGGAGAACCGCGAGACGATGATGGCGATGTTCCCCGAGCTGTTCACCCGGGTCAACGTGCGCCCGGTGTCGGACTATCCGCGACGGCTCGCGCGCAGCCTCGCCGCCTGTGCGCCGGCCTGCGCGGCAGACCGCCCGGTGGTGGCGGTGCTCACCCCCGGCATCTACAATTCGGCCTATTTCGAACACGCCTTCCTCGCCGACCAGATGGGCGCGGAGCTGGTCGAAGGCAGCGATCTGCGCGTCGCTGATGGCCGGATCGCGATGCGCACGACGCGCGGGTATCAGCCGATCGACGTGCTTTATCGCCGGGTCGACGATGATTTCCTCGATCCGCTCAGCTTCAACCCAGCCAGCAAGCTGGGGGTGGCGGGGATCATGGATATCTACCGCGCGGGCGGGATCACGCTGGCCAATGCGCCGGGCACCGGGATCGCCGACGACAAGGCGATCTACAGCTTCATGCCCGAGATCGTCGAATTCTACACCGGCGAGAAACCGATCCTCCAGAACGTGCCGACCTGGCGCTGCTCGGAGGCGGACAGCCTGGCCTATGTGCTCGACAATCTGGCCGAGCTGGTGGTCAAGGAAGTCCACGGCTCGGGCGGTTATGGCATGCTGATCGGCCCGACCTCGTCGAAGAAGGAGATCGCGACGTTCGCGGCGAAACTGCGCGCGCGGCCGCACAATTATATCGCCCAGCCGACGCTGGCGCTGTCGACCGTGCCGATTTTCACCAAGGCGGGTCTCGCCCCCCGCCACGTCGATTTGCGCCCGTTCGTGCTGGTTTCGCCGGAGGGCATCGACATCACCCCGGGCGGGCTGACCCGGGTGGCGCTCAAGCAGGGCAGCCTGGTGGTCAATTCGTCGCAAGGCGGCGGGACCAAGGACAGCTGGGTGCTGGACGACTGATGCCCAGGACCCCCTCATGCTAGGCCGTACCGCCTCGGGCGTGTTCTGGATGGCCCGCTACCTCGAACGGGCGGAGAATACCGCGCGGCTGCTCGACGCGGGCTTTCGCATGGCGCTGACCCGCGACGCGGTGACCAGCGAAGAAGAATGGCGCTCGGTGGTCACCACGGTCGGACGCCGCGCGAGCTACGAGACGCGGAATTCGAGCTACACCGGGGTGCAGGTGTGGAATTATTTGCTGCGCGACAAGAGCAATGACGGCAGCGTGCTGGCGATGATCGAGCGCGCGCGCAACGATGCGCGCGGGGTGCGCACCGCGCTGACCCGCGAGGTGTGGGAAGCGATCAACGAAAGCTGGATGCTGCTCAAGGACATGCTCGCACGCCCGGTGCGCGAGGGGTCGCTGGGTCAGGTGCTGGGCGTGATCCGCCGCCAGGCGACTTTGGTGCGCGGGGCGATGGACGGCACCATGCTGCGCAACGAAAACTACAATTTCGCGCGGATCGGCACCTTTATCGAGCGCGCGGACAACACCGCGCGGATTCTCGACGTGAAGTATTATTTGCTGCTCCCCTCGGTGGCGTGGGTCGGCTCGAGCCTCGACAATGCGCAGTGGGACACGGTGTTGCGCTCGGTCGCGGGCGACCGGGCCTATCGCTGGCTCAACGCAGGCGCAATGGACCCGCGCGGGATTGCCGAGTTTCTGATCCTCGACGGCCGCTTCCCGCGCAGCCTCGCCTCGTGCCACGACAAGCTGCGCAGCAACATGCGCGGGCTGGCGCATCAATATGGCGCGACAACTTCGGCGCATGCGGTGCTGGCCGAACTCGGTGCGCGGCTGGAGGGCAACACCATCCGCCAGATTTTCGAACGCGGGCTGCACGAGTTTATCGGCGAGTTCATCGGTGCCAACCAGCAGGTCGCGCAAGCGATCGAGCGCGATTACCGGTTCAACCAGTGAAGCTGTTTATCCGCCACACCACCCGGTACTTTTTCGCTCAGCCGGTCGCGCACGGGCTGCAGCGGCTGCGGTTGACCCCCAAGTCCACCCAGGGCCAGTCGGTGGCGGACTGGACCATGACTTTCGAGGGCGCCCGCGCCGAGGTCGAATATGAGGACCACAACCACAACTGCACCACGCTGATCTCGATCGATGGCGGCGCGCGCGAAATCACCATCCACTGCGAGGGCACGGTGCTGACCGCGGACAATGCGGGGATCATCGGCCAGCACGCCGGGCATATGCCGTTGTGGTGCTTTCTCACCCAGACCCGGCTGACCCGGCCCGGCCCGCGCGTGCGCGCACTCGCGGGCGGCCTCGATACAAGTGCCGGCGATCCGCTCGCCAAGCTCCACGTGCTGTCGAACGCGGTGATCGCTGCGGTCGAATACCGGACCGGCGAAACCGGGGTCGAGACCACCGCCGAGGAAGCGGTGATTCTGGGCCGCGGGGTGTGCCAGGATCATGCGCATATCTTCATCGGCGCGGCGCGCCAACTGGGCATCCCGGCGCGTTATGTCAGCGGCTATCTGATGATGAACGACCGGATCGACCAGCAGGCCGGACACGCCTGGGCTGAGGCGCATGTCGCGGGGCTGGGCTGGGTCGGGTTCGACGTCTCCAACGGGATCAGTCCCGACGCGCGCTATGTCCGGATTGCCACCGGCCGCGACTACAGCGAGGCCGCGCCGATTACCGGCGTATCGTATGGGGCGGGGAAAACCGACCTCGAAGTGCGCCTCGCGGTTGAACAGCAGGTTGTTGAGCAGTGAAATTCGGCGCATTGAGGGCCTCCTGACCGCGAACAGGAGGGAGAAATGGCCAAGGCATTTGCCCAGGGGATGAAGGATATCGGGTCGAATATCGCCAAGCACTACGAGACCGCAGCCAGCAAAGTCGCCGAAGTATCCGCCAAGCCAAACGCCACCGAGGCGGACTATAAAGACGCTTTCGAAACCGTTGAGCGCGAGTTCAAGGCTGCTTGCAGCGAGACCGGCACCACCGCCTCGAATGCCGCGCGAGAGGAATTCGAGGAGCATATTCTCAAAGGCCTCGATCCGCAGGCAGTCGAGCGATGGTTCGAGCAGAAGGCGAAGAGTGTCAAAGACCTCGCCGAGGAGGCGAGGCCCCACATAACGCAGGCGGTTGCCACGTCGAAGGCGGTCCTGGCGGCGGCTGTCGCGGTGCTGGTCGGGTTCGAGGCAACGCTCTGGAGCTATGCGCGCGATCCGCGCCCCGCCGAGCAAAAGGAGCAGATCCTGCCCACAACCGCTGCGAGGATCGCGCAGATCGATATCCCCCCGCCGATTCCGACCTTCGCGCCGCCGGATCTCGGCTTTATGCTACCCAGCGATGAATTCGGCGCGGTCATCAGCGGGCTGGATATTCCGACCATTCCCCTCTCGGCTTTCGGTATCGGCAAGGGGCTCGTAGTGGAACCTTACCGGCCGCCGCATATCGAACTGCCCGAACCGATCGCCGCGGCTGCCTTGGCCCCGGTTCAGATCGTGGTGCGCCAGGGCGAATCGACCTATACCGGAACCACTACCGTCCAGCGCGCGTATGAGACTATCCCGCAGGCGCAGGAACAGATCGAGGAGTCGATCCGCGAAAGCCGGAATGAAAGGAGCGAACCCCACCTGCAGGTCGATATCGACATCGATACCGACTTCGCGGGCGCGCATTTTCACATTCACTAGCGCAAATTACGGCGGCAAACTTTCCACTTTTGCGGGTTCGTGGCTGGACGCCGCTGCATTTGGCGCGATAGGTGGCGCATGGGCCAAGGGAGCATGGCGTGACCTATTGCGTGGGAATGACGCTCGACAAGGGGCTGGTGTTGATGAGCGACACCCGGACCAATTCGGGTGTCGACAACATCTCGGTGTTCCGCAAGATGTTC
Source organism: Novosphingobium sp. (assembly GCA_035543295.1). Classification (GTDB taxonomy): domain Bacteria; phylum Pseudomonadota; class Alphaproteobacteria; order Sphingomonadales; family Sphingomonadaceae; genus Novosphingobium. The sequence goes on along the minus strand of DASZZS010000014.1, from coordinate 313,613 downwards.
CACTGGTCGGTCCCCGGCGAGCGGATCGTCGCCATCATGACCGCGGGCAACCTCGCCACCACCCAAGCGGTGATCAGCGAGCTCGAAGAACGCAGCAAGGCCCCGCCCGAGCGGCACAATTCGCTGCTCGAAGCCGAGACGATGTTCCAGGTCGCCAGCCAAGTCGGCAAATTGCTGCGCGAAACGATCGCTTCGCGCCAGGCCGATCACGCCGAGGAAGCCGAAGCGCCGCGGTTCACCGCCTCGATGATCGTCGCCGGCCAGCTCAAGGGCATGGAGCCACGGCTGTTCCTGGTCTACCCTGAAGGCAATTTCATCGAGGCGAGCTTCGACACCCCGTTCTTCCAGATCGGCGAGACCAAATACGGCCGCCCGATCATCCTGCGCGGTTACGACCGGGGGATGAGCTTCGAAGATTCAGTCAAGCTGCTGATGGTCAGCTTCGATTCAACCCTCGCCGCCAACCTTTCGGTCGGTCTGCCGCTCGATTTGCTGGTGATCGAACGCGACAAGTTCGAACCGCTCCACCAGCGGCGGATCCTCGCCACCGATCCCTATTTCCGCGCGATCTCCTCGGGCTGGAGCGAGGCGCTCAAAAATGCCTTTCACCAGCTGCCCGACTATAGCTTCTTCAATGAGAAGGATGGGGAGGCGGTCTAGCCGCCGACCGCAGCGGCTGTCGGAGTGTCGGCACCCCGCGCGCTGCGGGCAAAGTCGATCCGTATCCGCACCCACGCGCCGGGGATCGGCTTGCCGCCCAGTCGTGGCGGACGGACGAGGAATTGCCACGCGGCTTGGCGCATTGCCCGCGCCAGCCCCGAGCCGCGCGGGGATTCGTCGAGTTGCTGGCAATTGTCGACATGGTAGCGCTCGACCGTCTGGCAGGCGATCAGCGCCCAGCTACCCGGCGGCGCTCCGGCTTTGAGATAGCCGTTCAATTCGGCGTTGGTCGGTTCGCGGTACCACTGCGCGTTGTAGAGCCGCGCGCCGCCCGGACCTTCGCCCGGACCCACCGCGGTTCCGCCCGAATCGCCGCCGCTGTCTTCGCCCGAATGGCGACCCAGATTGGCGATGTCCGCGGCGGCAAATTCGGTGTGCGACAGCTTGATGAACACCGGCGGGGTCGGCACCGGCGTCGGGACCGGGTGGGGCAGCGCGATGGTCACCTGTTTCGGCTTGGCCGCGGCGGCCTGCTTGCTGGCCTTCTGCCGCTCGGCCGATTTGGCCGCCGACAACGCGATTGCGGTCAGCCGGTCGCTGGGCCGATCGGCGGGATTGGGCAGCAGGCCTAGCTGGAGCAGTGCCAGCACGAACAGCGCCATGATGCCCAGCGTCAGCAGCGCCGCAGTCGCGCGTGCGCGCCACGTCGGGCGGTGGTCATAGCCGGTCAGCACAAGGTCGGGGGATGGCATCGGGGGACCGCCTAGCGGTCTCAGCCTGTCGTCACAATGAATTCAATAGCGCGGAATTACCTGCAGTAGGAATTTCCGCTGAGTTCGACGTGCAGATGATCGTGGTGCGCGGCGTTGTAGCCCGGACCCAGCACGGTGCCGAAGCGCTTGCAGGCGCTCGAGTGGATAATTGTCAGGAAGCGGCGTTCCGGCGCGGTGCCACCGGCCCAGCTCCCCAGCACGCTAATGCGGCGGCCATCGGCGAGCACGAAAGCCGAAACGTCGATCGCATTGGCGGTCGCGTGCGCCGAGCGGCGGCTCGATCCCGCGATATTGCGGCAGCTATAGCTGCCCATCGTTTCGATCCGGACCAGCGCACTGCCGAGGATCTGCCGCGCCGCGCGGTCGACCCCGAAACGCGCCCAGCCCGCGAAAGTGTTGGCCAGCGGGCACGTCACCGGACCAAGGTTGGACAGCGCCAGCGCCGCATCGTCACCCTGCAGGCTGGCGAGGTGGACGGTGCCGAGCGTCGAACAGCCCGCGCCGTAGAACTGGTCGGGAATGGGGGTGAAGCTCGCGCTGCGCTGGCCCAGATTGGCGAGGCACTGGCGCGCTTCGGGGCGCGGCGAGAATGTCGTGGTCGATTGGCGGATCGGCTGGCGGCGCGGCGCATCGGGCGCGCCGACACACGCGCTCAGCGCGGCCAGCAGGGGCAGCAGGGCAAAGACCTTCCGCATCGCGAAAGTCTAGCCGGAACATGGTTAACGAATCGTTCTGTCGACGTTGGCACCGGTGAAAAGGGGCCTTGCGTCGCCGGAGCGCGCAAGGCCCCCGATCCTATGCTACTTGGTCAGCCCGGTGAGGTCGCCCCTGACCAGTCCGAACAGCCTGAGCGCGATCACCGTCGCCGCCATTCCCGCAGCGGCAAGCGCAAGATTGCCCGCGATTGCGGACAGGTTCGCGCCGATCATCGGGATAATCCCCAGCGCTGCCCCGACCATCGGCAGGACCAGCACCGTCACGAACAGCCGGATTGCGCTGTCGTCGCCATAGGCCAATCCGGCGATCAGCCCGAGCACCACCAGCACCAGCGCGACGTTCAACCCGGGAATTGTCAAAAAGCCCGCTACGATTGCGAGCACAAAGGCCAGCACACGCGCCAGCCCGCCAATTTTTCCTACCATCAATCTACCCCCTCCTGTCCGCCTTTTGGCGGTCGCGACCCGAGCGGAACTTAGGTTGAAAGCGGGGCAATGCAAACCAAACTTTTGTGCGCGGTAAAGCGTTGTAAACACCCATAAAGTTATCCACAGATGCGGGTTCCGGAAGGGACCAAATGCTGCACCCTCCGTCAACACGCAACCCTGCACTTGACAGCGATGATCCAAAAATGACGCAGGCTGTCCAGCATTATCACCGGCCGCAACCGGTTGACTTGGCGTGCGGTGCCACTAGGAGCGCCCCCGGGCCACGCGGTCCCAACGCCGCGCGTGCTCTCTGCAAGGAGAGACTACATGACTGACAATGCCAAGCCGGCGCGCAAACCCGCGCGTCCGTTCTTCTCCTCCGGTCCCTGCGCCAAGCCGCCGGGCTGGACCCCCGAAAAACTCAGCACCGAATCGCTCGGTCGTTCTCACCGCGCGCGTGTCGGCAAGTCGCGCCTGCAATATTGCATCGATTTGATGCGCGAAGTGCTGCAGCTGCCCCAAACGCACCGCATCGGGATCGTCCCCGGCTCGGACACCGGCGCCTTCGAAATGGCGATGTGGACGATGCTCGGCGCGCGCGGCGTGACCTGCCTCGCCTGGGAAAGCTTCGGCGAGGGCTGGGTGACCGATGCGGTCAAGCAGCTCCGCCTCGAACCCACTGTGCTGCGCGCCAATTACGGCCAGCTCCCCGATCTGGACAAGGTCGATTGGACTGACGACGTGCTGTTCACCTGGAACGGCACCACCAGCGGCGTGCGCGTGCCCGACGGCGAATGGATTCCCGAGACCCGCGAAGGCTTGTCCTTCGCCGACGCGACCAGCGCGTTGTTCGCTTACGAAATCCCGTGGGACAAGATCGATGTCGCCACGTTCAGCTGGCAGAAGGTGCTGGGCGGCGAGGGCGGGCACGGGGTGCTGATCCTTGGCCCCCGCGCGGTCGAGCGGCTCGAAAGCCATACCCCCGCCTGGCCGCTGCCCAAATTGTTCCGCCTGACCGCCAAGGGCAAGCTCTCCGAAGGCGTGTTCAAGGGCGAGACAATCAACACCCCGTCGATGCTCGCGGTCGAAGATGCGATCTTCGCACTCGAATGGGCGAAGGACCTCGGCGGGCTGGCCGGCTTGCAGGCGCGCTGCACCGCCAATTCGGACGCGTTGGCCAAGATCGTCGCGGCGCGCGACTGGCTGGGCCATCTTGCACTCGATAACGGGACCCGCTCGAAGACCTCGGTCTGCCTAACGGTCGAGGGTGCGGACGAAACCTTCATCAAGGCTTTCGCCGGAGCGCTCGAACAAGAAGGCGCGGCCTACGATATCGCCGGATACCGCGATGCTCCCCCCGGCCTCAGGATCTGGTGCGGTGCAACGGTTGATAGTGCCGATATCGAAGCGCTTGGCCCGTGGCTCGACTGGGCTTACGCGATTGTGAAAGCCGAAGAGCAGGCTGCTAATTCCTAATCGTCATCCCGGCGCAGGCCGGGACCCGGCGCAACCAATAACGCCGCTTCGCGACTTCATTTTTCAAGAGTCTGGGCCCCGGCCTTCGCCGGGGTGACGGACCTCAGGGACACAACATCATGACCAAGCCCCGCGTTCTCATTTCCGACCAGATGGACCCCAAGGCCGAGCAGATTTTCCGCGAACGCGGCTGCGACGTCGATGTGATCACCGGCCAGACCCCCGACGAGCTCAAGGCGATCATCGGCAACTACGACGGCCTCGCGATCCGCTCGACTACCAAGCTCACCAGGGAGCTGATCGAGGCGGCGACTAGGCTCAAGGTCGTCGGCCGCGCCGGAATCGGCGTCGACAATATCGATATCCCCGCTGCCTCGGTGAAGGGCATCGTCGTGATGAACACCCCGTTTGGCAATTCGATCACCACCGCCGAACACGCCATCGCGCTGATGTTCGCGCTCGCCCGCCAGCTGCCCGAGGCCGACGCCTCAACGCAGGCGGGCAAGTGGGAAAAGAACCGCTTCATGGGGGTCGAAGTCACCGGCAAGACGCTCGGCCTGATCGGCGCGGGCAATATCGGCAGCATCGTCGCCAGCCGCGCGCTGGGGCTGAAGATGAAGGTCGTCGCCTTCGATCCGTTCCTCACCCCTGAGCGCGCGGTGGAGATGGGCGTAGAAAAGGCCGACCTCGATACGCTGCTGGCCAGGGCCGATTTCATCACGCTGCACACCCCGCTGACCGACCAGACCCGCAACATCCTGAGCCGCGAAAACCTTGCCAAGACCAAGCCGGGGGTGCGGATTATCAATTGCGCGCGCGGCGGGCTGATCGACGAGGAAGCGCTGAAGGATGCGCTCGATTCGGGCCATGTCGCCGGTGCGGCGCTCGATGTGTTCGTCAAGGAACCGGCCAAGGAATCACCGCTGTTCGGCACTCCGAACTTTATCTCGACCCCGCACCTCGGTGCCTCGACCGACGAAGCGCAAGTCAATGTCGCGATCCAGGTGGCCGAGCAGCTCTCGGACTATCTGGTCAACGGCGGCGTCACCAACGCGCTCAACATGCCGAGCCTCAGCGCCGAGGAAGCGCCCAAGCTCAGGCCCTACATGGCGCTGGCCGAGAATCTCGGTTCGCTGGTGGGCCAGCTCGCGCACGGCAATCTCGACAAGATCAGCATCGAGGTCGAAGGTGCCGCCGCGCAGCTCAATCCCAAGCCGATCACCGGCGCGGTGCTGGCGGGGCTGATGCGGCGCTATTCGGACACGGTGAACATGGTCAACGCACCGTTCCTCGCCAAGGAACGCGGGCTCGACGTGCGCGAAGTGCGCCATGACCGCGAGGGGGTGTACCACACGCTGGTGCGCGTCACGGTGGCTACGAGCCAAGGCGATCGTTCGGTCGCGGGGACGCTGTTCGGCAACACCCAGCCGCGGCTGGTCGAGATATTCGGGATCGGGATCGAGGCCGAACTCCAGGGCAACATGCTCTACATCGTCAACGAGGACGCGCCGGGCTTCATCGGCCGGCTGGGCACCTTGCTGGGCGAGGCAGGGATCAACATCGGCACGTTCAACCTCGGTCGCCGCGACGCGGGCGGCGAAGCGGTGCTGCTGCTCTCGGTCGATTCGCCGGTGCCGCAGGACGTGCTCGATGCCGCCTGCAAGCTGCCGGGCGTGAAATTGGTCAAGGCGCTGGCGTTTTAGGGATTGGGCAAGCGCTGACATTCGACACATTCGCCGACCCCCGCTAAAGGCTCGCACCATGGACAACACCGACCGCGATCTGTTGCCTGCGGGCCTCGAAGACCGCTTGCCGCCCGGCGCGGCGGCGGCGGCGCGGGTGACGCGCGCGGTCCTCGATGCGATGGACGGGCACGGCTATGACCGGGTCCAGCCGCCTTCGATCGAGTTCGAGAAGTCGATGGCGAGCCGCATGGCCGGGGTCCAGCCGCGCCGGATGTTCCGCTTCGTCGATCCGCAGAGCCTGCGGACTCTGGCGCTGCGCAGCGACATCACCGTGCAGGTCGGGCGGATCGCCGCGACTGGTCTCTCCGGAGCGCCAAGGCCCTTGCGGCTGGGCTACGCGGGGCAGGTGCTGATCATCAAGGGCGACGGGCTCGACCCGACGCGCGAACGCCTGCAGCTGGGCGCGGAACTGATCGGCAGCGATTCGGTGGCCGCGGCGGCAGAGATCGTGGCGATGGCCATCGAAGCGCTGCAAGCCGCCGGAGCGACCAGGATTTCGGTCGATTTCACGCTCCCCGATCTGGTCGATACTTTGGCCGACAAGGCGCTGCCGCTCGCCCCCGAACAGGTCGAAGCGGTGCGCCGCGAACTCGATGCCAAGGACGCGGGCGGGCTGGTTGCGGCGGGCGGCGAGGCTTATCTGCCGCTGCTCACCGCGATCGGGCCGTTTGACAGCGCGATCGAGCAACTGGCGGCGATCGATGCGGGCGGCGCGCTCGCCAGCCGGATCGCGGGCCTGCGCGAGATTGCCGCGCGCGTCGGCGGCGCGGCGCGGCTGACGCTCGACCCGTCGGAGCGGCACGGCTTCGAATACCAGAGCTGGTTCGGCTTCACGCTCTATGCCGAGGGGCAGGGCGGAGCGCTCGGGCGCGGCGGGACCTACCGCATCCTCGGAAGCGCGGCCGGCCAGGACGAACCCGCCACCGGTTTCTCACTCTACCCCGATCCGCTGATCGATACGCTGGCGGCCCGCGAAGAGCGTCGCGACACGCTGTTCCTGCCGCTGGGCCACGATCCGGAAGCAGCGGCGCGATTGCGGATGATCGGCTGGCGGACGGTTGCGGCTTTGTCCGACGCCGATGACGCGGCCGCGCTGGGCTGCACGCACCGGTTTGAGGGCGGCGAAGCGATCAAAATCCTATCCTGACAGCGGAGGATGGGCCGCGCGGCTGAATTGTCGCGGGTTTGTCGCGCGCATCGCCTTGCCCTTACCCAAGGCTTCCCCTAGGGCGCGGCACGGTTTCCACCCTCAAGGAAAGGCCTCCACGTGGCCAATGTAACCGTGATCGGCGCCCAATGGGGCGACGAAGGCAAAGGCAAGATCGTCGATTGGCTCGCCAGCCGCGCCGACGCGGTGGTCCGCTTCCAGGGCGGGCACAACGCCGGACACACGCTGGTGGTGGGCAACGAAGTCTACAAGCTCAGCCTGCTGCCCTCGGGCATCGTGCGCGGCACGCTGTCGATCATCGGCAACGGCGTGGTGCTCGATCCCTGGCACCTCAAGGACGAAATCGCCAAGCTCGAAGCGCAGGGCGTGACGATCAACGCGGAGAATTTCGCGATTGCCGACAATTGCGCGCTGATCCTGCCGCTCCACCGCGATCTCGATGGCTTGCGCGAGACCGCAGCAGGGGCAGGCAAGATCGGCACCACCGGGCGCGGGATCGGCCCCGCCTATGAGGACAAAGTCGGCCGCCGCGCGCTGCGCGTCTGCGACCTCGCCCACCTCGACGCGATGGAGCCGCAGCTCGACCGGCTCTGCGCGCACCACGACGCGCTGCGCGCCGGGTTTGGCCAGCCGCCTGTGAATCGCGCCGCGCTGCTGGATGAACTGCGCGAGATTGCCTCATCGGTGCTGCAATATGCCCAGCCGGTGTGGAAACGGCTCAAGAAAGTTCGCAAGGCCGGGGCGCGGATATTGTTCGAGGGCGCGCAAGGCGTGCTGCTCGATGTCGATCACGGGACCTATCCGTTCGTCACCTCGTCCAACACCGTCAGCGGCGCGGCGGCGGCAGGTTCGGGATTGGGACCGAGCTCGACCGGCTTCGTACTCGGGATCGTCAAGGCCTATACCACCCGCGTCGGCTCGGGTCCGTTCCCGACCGAGCTCGACGACGCGACCGGCCAGAAGCTGGGCGAGCGCGGCCATGAATTCGGCACCGTGACGGGGCGCAAGCGCCGCTGCGGCTGGTTCGATGCGGTGCTGGTGCGCCAGAGCTGCGCGATCAGCGGCGTCACCGGGATTGCGCTGACCAAGGTCGATGTGCTCGACGGGTTCGAGACGGTGAAAATCTGCACCGGCTACCGGCTGCGCGGCAAAGTACTCGATTACTTCCCCAGCCACTCCGCCGACCAGGCCGCGGTCGAACCGATCTACGAGGAAATGGAAGGCTGGAGCGGAACGACGGCGGGCGCACGCTCGTGGGCGGATTTGCCCGCGCAGGCGATCAAATACATCCAGCGCGTGCAGGAACTGATCGAAACGCCGGTCGCGCTGGTTTCGACCAGCCCCGAGCGCGAGGATACGATTCTGGTGCGCGATCCGTTTGTCGATTGATCCATTCTTGACTTGAGCCTTGTTTGTTCTACTTCTGTTCATAGAATCGGAGTCGGAACGCCATGTCGCACGCCAATTTCGCCTACTCGCCCGCCGCCAACGATCCGGCGGGCTTGCCGCTGACGCTGTCGGTGTTTGCCGACCGTGCCCATTTGCGCGACGAGATGCGCGACGATGCCGAGCTGGCGGGCTTCCGGATTGCCGAAGTGGGCGCGATCGACGCGTTGCTCGAAGTCGGTGACGCCCAGCCGTTGGGCGAGGTCGTGCTGCTCGATTGCCCGGTGGTCGACGGCGGCGCTTTGGCGGCGCTGGCGCGGCTCGATCTGCGGGTGGCGCATGCCGGAGCGCAGCTGGTGGTCTCGACCAGCGTTGCCGCGCTCGACGATGTGTTCGGCTGCCTCGATCAGTCCAGTCCGCAGATTTTGGTGAACCCCAGCCGCGCCGAACGGGTGATCGCGCTGGGCCGGGTGCTGGGACGGCTGCCCTCGCTTCGGGTGCGCGAATTGTCCGAGGAGGACCGGCTCACCCTGCTGCGGCTGACCGAACAGGTCGGCCAGATTGCCGAACGGCTCGAGCAGCTGGGCGGTTCGACCCGCGACGTTGATGATACCGACAGCGCGTTCCGCTTCGAATCGCCGAGGCGCGGCTTTGCCGGAGAGGAAGCCGACAGCAGCGAACGGCTGATCCGCGCGACCCGCCCGCCATTGCCCGATCCGCGGCTGGTCCGCCGGATCATCCGCCAGCGCCAATTGCGCGCACGGTTCTTCGATGGCGAACTGTTCGGCGATCCCGCGTGGGACATGCTGCTCGACCTCACCGCCGCGCGCGCCGAACATGCCCGCGTCTCGGTCACCTCGCTGTGCATCGCCAGCGGGGTGCCCCCGACCACCGCATTGCGCTGGATCGGGCAGATGACCGACGCCGGATTGCTGTGCCGGGTCGAGGACGAGACCGATCGCCGCCGCGCCTTCATCACGCTGACCGAGCGGGCTGCAGACGCGATGGCACGCTATTTCGCCGAGCTGGGCAAGACCGCAGGCCGGATGGTCTGAAGGGCGACCGGCGGTTGACGCCCCGGCGATTCGCGGTATTAGCCCGGCGTCCGGGATAGGGGCGCTTAGCTCAGTTGGTAGAGCATCTCGTTTACACCGAGAGGGTCGGCGGTTCGAGCCCGTCAGCGCCCACCAGTTTTGCGGGAAAAGCGAATGTCTGGGGAACATTTGCCTGCAAAACTCCCGAGCGACAGCGAAGGGGCAACGTCTGTCCTTGAAACCTCCCCCGCCATGCCGCAAGCTCGCTGGCAAACGAGAGGAACCCGCGATGACCGACACCGAGCTGCCCAGCGCCACTTTCCACGACATGTCGCAAAGCACCCAAGACGACTGGATGGCGATCATGCAGCACAATATCCCGTTTTCGCGGAGCGGCGGCAAACGGGTGTTAGAGCACCTCAAGCTACTCGACGGTGACTTCGGCGGCTTCGCGGTCGATCGGCTGACTCACAGCCTGCAGACCGCCACCCGCGCGCACCGTGATGGGCGGTCCGACGAATATGTGGTCATGGCGCTGATCCACGACATCGGCGACACGCTGGGGTCCTACAACCACCCCGATATCGCCGCCGCGATTCTCAAGCCGTTCGTCTCCGAAGAACTGCTTTGGATCGTCCAGCACCACGGCATCTTCCAGGGGGTCAATTTCTTCCACCACCTCGGGCTCGATCGCAACATGCGCGACCAGTTCAAGGACAACCCCTATTATGCGGCGACCGAGGAATTCATCGACAAATACGATTGCCCGGCCTTCGACCCCGACTACGACACGCTGCCGCTCGAATTCTTCGAGCCGATGGTGATGAAGCTGTTCGAAACCCCCAAGACCAGCATTTACAAGCGGGCGCTGAGCGAGGCGTAAGGGCTGGCTGGCGAGCGACGGGCCAGCTTGAAAATAGCGATGCGGGGACACGAGATCGCGATAGCCGGTTGTGGTCCGGCCGGTATGGCAGCGGCGTTGTTGCTGCACCGGGGGGGCCACCGGGTTACGCTGTTCGAACGGTTTGAACAGCCGCAACCGCTTGGCTCGGGACTGATGCTCCAGCCCACCGGACTCGCGGTGCTCGAGCGGCTGGGCTTGGCCCGGCTGGTGGTTGGCCAAGGTGCGCGCATCGCACAGCTATTCGGGCGCTGCGCCAGCGGCCGCATTGTGCTCGATGCCCGTTACCGCGATCTTGGGATACGCGACGCATTCGGCTTGGGTATTCACCGCGCCTGCCTGTTCACGGCACTGTACGACGCGATCGTCAGCGAAGGGATCCCGGTCCGTAGCGGGTGCGAGGTCACCGGATCGTATCTGCAAGGATCGGCGCGCTTCCTGACCATGCGGGATGCCGGTGACGCCGGCCCGTTCGATCTCGTGGTTGACGCGCTGGGACTGCGCACATCGCTGGCCCCGCCGACCGGGCGCTGGCTCGAGTTCGGGGCGCTGTGGACCAGCGTGACGCTGCCCGGCCAGCCGTTTGCTCCGGACTGGCTCGAGCAGCGCTATCGCGGCGCGCGCGAGATGGTCGGGGTGCTGCCCACCGGAACGCCAACCGGCGGCGCGGGTCCGCAGGCTGCGTTGTTCTGGTCACTGCGGCACGACCAACTGTCCGCGTGGCGCAGCGAAGGGCTGGCCAAATGGAAGGAGCAGGTGCTCGCGCTGTGGCCCGATTGCGCCGCTTTGCTCGACCAGATCGCCGATCCCGAGCAACTGACCTTCGCACGCTATTCGCACCGCACATTACGCCGACCGGTGGGCACGCGCATCATTCACATCGGCGATTCCTGGCATTCGGCCAGCCCGCAGCTGGGGCAGGGGGCGAACATGGCGCTGCTCGATGCCTGGGCGTTGGCCGAGGGGCTGCGGCTGATGGACGATTTGCAGGATGGCCTCGCGCTCGCCGCTGCGCTGCGCTCGGCGCACGTCAAACTCTACCAGTACGTCACCGCGCTGTTCACGCCGCTCTACCAGTCGGAGCACTGGTTTCCGCCGCTGATCCGCGACCGGTTGCTGGCACCGCTGTCGCGAGTCTGGCCAGCGTCCGCAATCCAGGCAGCGCTGGTAGGCGGGCTGGCCGGGATGCCGCTGGGTCTGCTCGGGCTTGGTCCGCCCGACTATGCCGCCTTGGCGGCTTAGTCCGCCTCCGCCAGCATCTTCGCGGTCTCGGCGCTCCCCCAGTCATGCCCGCCGACAAAGCGCCACACTTCGCGGCCTGCGGCGTCGTAGTAGATCGTCGTCGGCAGCGTGCCTGCCTGATAGTGCTGGGCGAGCGAATTGTCGGGATCGAGCCAGGGTTCGAGGTGCGCCAGCTTGCGGTCGGTGAAGAACACCGCGACTTTCTGCGGCTGGCCGAGGTCCTGCGAGACGGTGAGCACTTTGAGCTTGCCCGCGCGCGTCGCGGCGAGCTTATCAAGCATCGGCATTTCCACCACGCATGGCCCGCACCAGGTCGCCCACAGATTGATCAGCAGCGGCGTGCCTTTGAGACTGGCGAGGCGCAGCTGTCGGCCCGCCGGATCGCCGAAGGTGAAGTCGGGCAGCGCGCTGCCCTTGTGGCTGCGGTCGATCACGCCGGAGAGTTCGGTGCTCGCGGCCGGGGCGGCCGTGGACGAAGCGGCAGGTTGCGCCGCTTCCTTGCTTTGCCTATCGCACCCGCCAGCCAATAAGGCGAAACCGAGGACAGCGAGCTTGAGCGAGCGGGACGACATTTCGGGCAAGAACAGCTCCAATCAGATGTGGGGAGGCCGGTTTGCGTCGGGTCCGTCGGCAATCATGCGCGAGATAAATGCCTCGATCCCGTTCGACAAGGCTCTGTGGCGGCAGGACATCGCCGCGTCAAAGGCGCATGTCGCGATGCTGGGCGCGCAGGGTATCGTTTCGGCCGAGGATGCGGCGGCGATTGCCGCCGGCCTCGACACGGTCGCGGCTGAGTATGAAGCGAATGGCGTGCCCGAGAACTGGGATCTCGAAGACATCCACATGACCACCGAAACCCGGCTGGCCGAATTGCTAGGCCCGGCGGCGGGGCGGCTCCACACCGCGCGCAGCCGCAACGATCAGGTTGCGACCGATTTCAAGCTGTGGGTCCGCGAGGCCTGCGATGCGGCTGATGCGAACCTCGCGGCGCTGCAAATTGCGCTGGTGACGCGCGCAGGCGAACACACCGACAGCATCATGCCCGGCTTCACCCATCTCCAGACCGCGCAGCCGGTGACGCTCGGCCACCATTTGCTGGCCTATTACGAGATGGCGGCGCGTGACCGGTCGCGGTTCGCTGCGGCACGCGCGCGGATGAACCAGTGCCCGCTGGGTGCGGCCGCGCTAGCCGGAACCGGCTTCCCGATCGACCGCGATGCCACCGCCAATGCGCTGGGCTTTGCCGGGCCGACCGCCAACAGCCTCGATTCGGTTTCGGACCGCGATTTCGCACTCGATTATCTGATGAGCGCTGCACAATGCGCGCTCCACCTCTCGCGGTTGGCCGAGGAATTCATCATCTGGGCGAGTCAGCCGTTCGGCTTCGTCGCGCTGCCCGATAGCCTGTCGACCGGCAGCTCCATCATGCCGCAGAAGAAGAACCCCGACGCGGCCGAGCTGGTGCGCGGGCATGCGGGGCGGATCATCGGCGCCTTGACCAGCCTGATGGTGACGATGAAGGGGCTGCCGCTGGCCTATTCGAAGGACATGCAGGACGATAAGCCGCCGGTGTTCGAAGCCGCCAGCCTCCTCACCCTGTGCCTCGCCGCGATGACCGGGATGGTCGCGGAGACCACTTTCCGCACCGACCGGATGCGCGCAGCGGCGGAGCTGGGCTATGCCACCGCAACCGATCTGGCCGACTGGCTGGTGCGGCAGGCGGGCGTGCCCTTCCGCGAGGCGCATCACATCACCGGCGCGGCGGTCAAGCTTGCCGAATCGCGCGGTGTCGCGCTCGATCAGCTGCCGCTGACCGATCTCAAGGCAATCGATGCGCGGATCGACGAGCGGGTGTTTGCCGCGTTGTCGGTCGAGGCATCGGTGGCCGCGCGCGCGAGTCATGGCGGAACCGCGCCGGCCGAGGTAAGGAAGCGCGTGGCCGAGGCGCGTGTTGCGCTGGGGCTGGAGAAGTGAAGATGCGCGTCACATTGGCCCTTGTCGCAGTTCTGGCGCTGGCGGCGTGCGGGGTGAAGGCCGACCTCAAGCCGCAGGCCGGCAAGGCGCTCCCCGTCGCGCCCTATGGCCGCAGCGACCAGCCCACCGCCGAGGCGCTGGTCAAACCGACCCCCCAAGCCGCGCCGCAGCGCAGCGTCGAACTGCGCAACCGCTCCGAGGAACGCGCCGACGATCCCTTCGATCTGCCCCCCGAAGAATAAGATGGACCATTTTGCCCTGAAGGACGGCGCACTCCACGCCGAGGACGTGCCGCTGAGCGCCATCGCCGATGCCATCGGCACGCCGGTCTACGTCTATTCGCTGGCCACCTTGCGCCGCCACGCACAGGTCTTCCGCGAGGCGCTGGCGATCCTGCCGCGCGTCCACCTCGCCTACGCGATCAAGGCCAACCCCAACCTCGCGGTGCTCAAGGTCATGGCGCAGGAAGGCTATGGTGCGGATGTCGTCTCGGGCGGTGAAATGGACCGCGCCCTGGCGGCGGGAATGCGACCTGAAGATGTTGTGTTCTCGGGCGTGGGCAAGGATGCGCGCGAAATGGTCGCCGCGCTTGAGGCCGGGATCGGGCAGTTCAACCTCGAGAGCGAGGAAGAGGGCGTCGAGCTGGCGGCAATCGCCGCGGCGCGCGGGCTGAGCGCCACCGCCGCGCTGCGCGTCAATCCCGATGTCGATGCCGGGACCCACGGCAAGATTTCGACTGGCAAGGCAGAAAACAAATTCGGCGTCCCCTATGACCGGGCGGCGGGCATTTATGCGCGGCTGGCAGCGCTGCCAGGCCTCAACCTGCGCGGGCTCGCGGTGCATATCGGCAGCCAGCTGCAAAGCCTCGACCCGCTCGAGGCCGCCTTCGCCAAGATGGGCGCGCTGATGCGCGAAATTCGCGGTGCGGGCCATGCCGTCACCCATATGGACCTCGGCGGCGGGGTGGGCGTTACCTACAAGGCGGGCGACGTCTATCCTTATCCAGATGCTTATGCGGCAATGGTCGCGCGCGCCTGCGCCGGCTGGGACGCGACGCTGATGTTCGAGCCGGGGCGAGTGATCGCGGGCAATATCGGCGTGCTGCTGACCCGCGTGATCCGGGTCAAGCCGGGGGTCACCGCGCCGTTCGTGATCGTCGATGCGGCGATGAACGATTTGACTCGTCCGGCGATGTACGATGCGTGGCACGATTTTATCGCGGTAGAGCCCAGCGGCGAGACCATGATCGCCAACATCGTCGGACCGATCTGTGAAAGTTCGGACACTTTCGCGATGGGGCGCAAGATCGACGTCGTCACAGCGGGCGACCTTGCGGTATTCCGCACTGCCGGTGCCTATGGCGCGACGATGGCGAGCACCTACAACAGTCGGCCGCTGGTGCCCGAGGTGATGGTCGGTGGCGCGCGCTATGCGGTGGTCGCCGAGCGGATCGAACCGGCGACGATCCTTGCCGCCGAACATTTGCCCGACTGGCTCGATGCTTCGACAAGCTCAGCATGATCGGAAGTTTGCCCCTGTTCCATCGGATCACCGGTCAGCCGGTGATTGTGCTGGGCACGGGCGCGATGGCCGAGGCCAAGCGGCGGCTGGTCGAGCGTGCGGGCGGGATTGTCGCGGACGAGGACGCGCCGGATGCCCGCCTGGCTTTTGTCGCATTGGCGGATGAAGACGAAGCGCGTGCAGCTGCCGGGCGGCTTCGCGCGCGCAATGTGCTGGTCAATGTCGTGGACCGGCCCGCGCTGTGCGATTTCACCGTGCCGAGCATCCTCGAGCGGGCACCGGTGCTGATCGCCATTGGCACGGGCGGAGCCTCGGCGGGGCTCGCCAAGGCGCTGCGGCTGCGGCTTGAGGGCTTACTCCCGGCACGGCTCGGCGCTCTGGCCGATGCGTTGCAATCGGCGCGTGCGGCCTTGCGCGAACGCTGGACCGATCCGGGCGAGCGGCGGCGCGTGTTGGATGCTGCGCTGGCGGCGGGCGGCGCACTCGATCCCCTCGATGAGCGTAGTGCGGAGAGGGTTGGGGCGTGGCTGACCGAAGCGGTGGATGCGCCTGTCGGCATGGTCGAATTTACTTGTTCCAGCGTCGACCCCGATGAGCTGACGCTGCGCCAGGCCCGCTGGCTCGGCAGCGCGGATTTGGTCGCTTACGAACCGGGAGTGCCAAGCGCAATCCTCGACCGTGCCCGCGCCGATGCTGCTCGTCTTGAGATACCGCTCGGCGCACCGGCACCGGCTGCCCCGGGCCTCGTCGTGACTATCCGGCGGGGCTGAGCAGGATATTCATCAGCGCGGTGGCGATCGGCTTGGCGCGGTCGTCCTGCCATGCTTCGGCGCTGACCGTCGCCATCCGCCGTCCGGCGCGGGTGACCCGGCCTGCCGCATAGGTCCGCTGCGCGGTGCCGCCGCGCATGAATTCGACCGTGATATTGACCGGCTTCATGCGGATCTTGCCCCCGCGTCGCGCCAGTTCGGCCTGCAGCGCGGCAATCGCGGCCATTTCCATCAGCCCGCTGAGCGCGCCGCCGTGGAGGTAGCCGGGTCGGCCCTGGATCCGGTCGCCGAATTCGACGCCGAGCACCGGGCTGCCGGCGTCCTCATGATCGACCTCGATCCCCAGCCCGCGCGCATAGGGCGGCAGGATCGCGCCATTGGCGACCACCAGCGGATCGTCCGCGCTCATACCCCGTCGCCGTCCATCGCGATGAAAGTCCCCGCGACATGCGCCACCGGATCGCCCAGATCGCCCTCATGCGCGATGCCGCGCACGAAGGCGATCGTGCGAGTCAGCTTGTAGCATTCGCCGCGCCCGATCAGCGTGGTCCCGGGCACCGCGGCGCGCATGTAATCGACCCGCAAATCGAGCGTCACCTGCGGGCGGAACTCGCCGCGCCGGGTCCACACCGCCATCGAGGTGGCGTTGTCCATCAGGCTGATAATCGGGCCCGAGGCGAGCACTCCGGTGCTTGCTACCCCGACCAGATCCTCGCGCCACGGCAGCGCGATTTCGACCCAGTCGGCCCCGTGATCGTGATATTGCATGCCCAGCCAGCCGCCGTGCCCGAACCGGGTCATCAGATTCGCCGCGAGCGACGGATCGAACGCCGCCCCGGACGGAATCGGAATGCGGCTGTGCGGCGGGGCGGGTGCTTCGGGCATTGGCTTCCTTTGCGGGCGCGGGGGTTTCTGTGCTGGCGCGGCTGGGCGATTACAATCTTTTAATTTCGATTGGCGCGGTGCCAGCCGCATCGTTCCCCCGCGCGGCGTGTGCCGGGCGAAACAGGGGGATGACAACCATGAACCTGCCAACAATCGATGTATCCGCATTGCCCGACCTGAACTCGCTGACCGGCGTGTTCGGCAGCCTGTCCGATGGAGTCCAGGCGGTCTATGACGATGACACGCTGATCATCCTGATGGTCTTCCTGTGGGAAATCCTGCCCGGTTGATACGGTCGAGCGGGAAATTCAAGGATGCATCTGCATGCCGATATACGTGCGCTGCGGGACGACGATGGCCCGCAGCGCGCGGCCCAGCAAGCGCTGGGCGTTGCGCTGGATGCGTGGCGTGCGCGGCCGGGGCCACAGCGGCTCGAGGCCGAGCTGGCGCAGTTTACGCGCGGCGGCCCGATCGATGAATTTCCGCTGCTGGCCACGCTGTTCGAACCGCATAGCGCCGACGCTGCGGTGTTCGTGCGAGGCTTGATCGACGGGTTTTGCGCCGCGTTGGAGCGGGCGCCATTGGGGCACTTGCCGCTGCGCCATTTCACCGATGGGACGGTCTCGACGCTGATGCTGGCGCGGTCGGGCGAGGCATCGCTGGCGCTGGCGGCGATTGACGGGCCGCGACTGGCGCTTCGCGCAGCCCCCGGATCGGTCAGCTTTGCGCCCTGCGAAACATGGGATCACATCCTTGCCGGCGAGGCTTCGGCCGATCTCGTATCGCGCGGCGAGGTTGTAGGTTCAGGAACCACACTGACCCGGAAGACGCTCCATCTGAAACCCGGCGGGGTCACTGTGCGAGACGGCGCGCGTGAAGCGCTGGTCATTCGGGTAGTATCGGGATGCCTCGTGAATTTGCGCCTGCAGCGCCGCCGGACCGTCGAAGTGACGCGCGAATTCAGCCTCGGCGACGGCACGCTGCTGCACCAGGCCGCGGGTACCGCGCGCGATAGCCGGCTCGAACTGACCGCGGCGCTGCTCGGGAGGATGGGCCGCGCCGATGCCGCGCCGCTGCTTGGGGCGATGGCGCAGGAGAATGGCAGCCCGGCGCTGCGCTGGCAGGCGCTGCGCGAATGCCTCGGCCTCGATACGCGCGAGGGCTTCCTGACGTTGGGCACAATCGCGCGCAGCCCGCACGATCCGCTGGCGGTTCCGGCTGGAGCCTTGCGCGCGCAACTGATCGAACAGCACCCCCAGCTTGCCGGGATCGAACCATGCCCCTTGTGATCGAACTCGAAGATGCGGCAACCGCGACACTGTCCGAATGCGTCGATGCGCTCTCGGCCAGCGGGTTCGATCCACGGAACGCCGAAAGCCTCGACCATGCCGCGCGACAGCTGCGGCGGCTCGGCAATGACCCGGACTTCCTTGGCGACATGCTGGTCGAAGAACTCGCCTCGCGCCACCGCGACGAGACGCGGGCCAACGCCTATGGCCCGCAAGTGGTGATGCTCTCGCCGCCCGGCGGCAGCTTCTTCCTGCGCGCCAATATCTGGCCCTCGCCCGCCGAGCACATGATGCGCGCCAGCGGCAGCGCCTCGTTCGTCTATGGCCTGCCGCACGATCACAATTTCAGCTTCCTCACGCTCGGCTATTTCGGGCCGGGCTATTGGAGCGACTATTACGAGTTCGATTACGAGGAAGTGGCGGGCTGGCGCGGCGAGCCGGTCGATCTGCGGTTTGTCGAACGCTCAAAGCTAGATCCGGGCAAAATGATGCTCTACCGCGCGCATCGTGACGTCCATGCGCAGTTGCCCGCCGATAGCCTCTCGGTGTCGCTCAACGTGATGCACACTACCGGGGCGCAGGGCTGGCTCGACCAGTACCGCTTCGACACCGACAAGAAGCAGATCGGCGGGATTCTAGGCCACGGCGCGAGCGAGGCGTTTATCCGCATCGCGGTCGGGCTGGGGGGCGCGGAGGCGCTGGACCTTGCCACGCAGTTTGCGCGGACCCATCCCAGCGACCGGATGCGGATGCATGCGCTCGATGCGCTGGCGAGCGTGGCGGGGGATGCGGCGGCGCGCGATGAAGTGTGGCGCGAGGCGGAGGGATCGGGCAGCAGATTGGTGGCGATGGAGGCACGGGCGCGACGAGCGGAGCTGGTAGAATAGCGGGGTCCTCTCCATTTGTGCTGACGCAAAAATGGAGAGGACCTTAGAGTCCTCCTCCCGCCAAAGCATCGATCGCCGCTTGCAGGATAACCGCCGCCGCAGCCGAATCGATCCGACCGGCGCGCTGCTTGCGGCTCATGTCCTGTTCGATCAGCCCCCGCTCGGCGCTGGCGGTGGACCAGCGCTCGTCCCACAGCAGGATCGGCAGGCCCATCACCGACAAATTGCGGGCATAGGCGCGGCTCGATTGGGCGCGCGGGCCTTCGGAGCTGTCCATGTTGAGCGGCAGGCCGATGACCACGCCTTTGGCGGAGCGCTCGGCGATCAGCGCGGCGAGCAGCAGTTTGTCCGCGCCGAACTTGCCGCGGCTGAGCGTCTTGCCGGGCGAGGCGAAACGCCACCCCGCGTCGCAGAAAGCGGTGCCGATGGTCTGGGTGCCGAGATCGAGCGCGAGCAGCACGCCGCCGCCGGGCAGAGCGGCGCGGAACTCAGCCGCGCTGGTGGTGGTCAGGGCTTCCACGCGGCCACCCGCCGCGCGAAATCCGTGCGCAGATTGGCCCAGAACAGCGGGATGTCATAGACGTGGTAATTGTTGCCCGGCAGCACGAACGGGCCGATGTTGGGGGCCGGGCCGATCGCCAGGAACCCGTCCGTGCCGCAGCTCGCCGGAACCATGCCGGGCACGATCTTGCCGGTCTTGAGCAGGATGTCGGGCACCAAAGTGCCCAGATTGGCGCTGGCCGGGGCCGAGCCGCCGGCCGCGCCAGTCAGCGGGTTGGAGCACAGCATCGGGCTGCCCGCGAGCGGCTGGCCGTCGAGCCCGGGCCGCCGCGCATAGGCGGTGGCCATCATCGCCGGGTCGGCGGGCTCGGCAAAGCTCAGCCAGCTCATCACGCAGCCGGACTGGTCGGGCGCGGTGCAGGGCGGCAGCTCCAGCGCAGGCAGATCATGCGTCAGCGAGACCGGCCAACCGACCACGTAGGCCACAGCGATCCGGCGCGCGAGCGGCTTGCCCGCGACCCGGTCGCGGAGCAAACGCATCAAATGCTGCGCACCCTGGCTGTGGCCGGCGAGCACGATCGGCACCTTTGGGTCGGTAGTCTCGAGGAAATAGTCGAAGGCTTGGAGCACATCGCCATAGGCGAGGTCGAGCGCCTGCCGGGCTTGGGGGCCATCGCTCAGGAACGAGCCGAAAGCGGCCTGGCGATAGCGCGGGGCCCAGACTTCCTCGCTCGAATTGAACGGGCTGGCGAGCCCGCGCACCATGATCTCGGCGCGTCCGCTGGACACCTTGTCATCGAGCGGGGCGTTCCAGCGATCCTTGTCGAGGTAGCTGGTCGGGTGGATGAAGAACACCGCGGCCCGGACTGCCGATGCGCCGGGCGCGGCGGGGGCAGCGGCTCCGGTGGGCATCCAGCGCGCCGGATCGCTTGGCCCCTTGCCGGGGCGCGAAATCCACATCGCCGGATCGTCGTAGACATTGGCGACCAAGGGCGCCTGTGCCTCGAACGGCGCGCTGGGGACGAAGGCGAACTCGGTGAGGTCTTCGGCCCAGAAGCGCAGCGCGACCAGCCCGCCGATCACCACCACGACGAGGAACACGATCAGATAGAGGAACTTGCGCGCCATTATTCAGGTCAACTTTCCACCGGAACCGAGTCTGGCCGCGCCGAGTGCCGCTCGAGCAGGATCTTGAGCATCGCCACCAGCGGATCGGCCAGCGCGAGCCCGAGAATCCCGAACAGCGCCCCCATGATAAGCTGCGCGCCGAGCACCAGCGCGGGAGCGAGGTCGACGGTCTTTTTGGCGACCATCGGGACGATGATATTGCCGTCCACGGTCTGCACCACGATGTAGACGATAATGCAGTAAATCCCCATGTCGGTCCCGCCCGAAAAGCCGACCAGCACCATCAGCAGCCCCGAAATCGGCGCGCCGATATTGGGCAGGAACGCCAGCAGTCCGGTGAGCAGCCCGAGCAGCGCGGCCATCGGCACGCCGTAGACGGCGAGCATGATCCACGTGCCCACGCCTTCGACCGCCATGCCGAGCAGCCGTCCCGCCATCAGCCGCCGCAGCGACCGGCCCATCAAGGCCGCGGTGCCGTGGAAATAGGCGCGCTCGCCGGTCGGCAGCATCCACGCGACGCCGCGCTGGTAGAGCCGAGGCTCGGACGCGACGTAAATCCCCAGCACCGCGATCAGGAACAGCGTGGACAGCGCGCCGAGCACCCCGCCGACCGCGCGGGTCACTTGTGAAACCCCGCCGAGCACCTGCTGCGCCAGCCCCTGGAAATTCTTGACGTCGACCGCGATGCCATGCGCGTCGAGCCACGCGACCACGCGGTAAGCCTGCGCTTCGATCGTGCCGGGCAAAGCCGCGGCCTGGCTGGCGATCTGGCTGCCGGTGAAATAGAACGTCCACACCAGGAACGCGACCGCCAGCAGGAGCACGATCGTTACCCTGAGCCCGCGCCCGATCGGCAGCACCCGGCCGAGCAACCGCGCCCCGCCGTCGATCATCGCGGCGAACACCAGCCCGCCGAAGATCACCAGCAGCGGCTGCGCCATGACCACCACCAGCGTGGCCAGCGCGGCCATCCCGATCCACACGAAGGCGCGCTTGGCCTCGCCGCGCAGCGCGGGGTCGGAGATGTCGGAAGGTCCGGCCTGTGGTTGTGGCCCCGATGCTTCGGGCTTGCGCGATTTGGCGGTGGTCATTGGCGCGGTGCTCCCCCCTCGATCCGGGGGCGCAAAGTGCTCCAGCCGCGATGGTTGCGCAAGGCAGTCCACCAGCTCAGCGGGTTCCAGCTCTCGCTGCCGTCGAGCGAAAATGTGAGGAACTCGGCGCGCCCGCCAACATCGTGCAGCGGAACCGGACCGCCGAGACCATTCTCCCACAATTCGGCGCGGCTGTCGGCCGAATGGTCGCGGTTGTCGCCCATCAAGAACACGTGACCGGCGGGCACGGTCAGTTCGGGCCGATTGTCGAGCGTCTGGTCGAGGTGGTCGATCACCAGATAACTCGCGCCATTGGGCAGCGTCTCGCGATAGGTCGGCGGCTCATAGACGAAGCGCCCGCTTGGCAAGTGATGGCGATATTGCGCGAAAGCGGCGTTGCACGGGCTGCCCTCGCACAGCAGCCTGGGATCGTCGGGCAATTGCACCGGCGGCTCGACTTCCTGCGGCACGGGCTTGCCGTTGAGCACGATCTGACCGTTCAGCACCGCGATCCGGTCGCCGGGCAGCGCAACCACGCGCTTGATCAGATCCTCGCTGCGATTGCGCGGCACGACGATGACGATGTCGCCATATTCGGGTGTCCCGCCCAGCAAACGCCACTGCCCGCGCGGCAACAGGTGGAACGAGACCGACGACCAGTTCCAGCCATAGGGATATTTGCTCACCACCAGCCGGTCACCGACCAAAAGGTTGGGCATCATCGAGATCGAGGGGATGTAGAACGGCTTGGCGATGAAGCTGTGGAACGCCAGCACCGCGAGCAGCATCAGCGCGAGGCCGCGCAGCTCGGCGAGCCAGTCGACCTTGTCGGTGCCTTTCGATGCCGTCTCGGTGCCGTTGTGTGCCTCTGTGGGGTTCATCTCGGTCAAAGCGCGCGCGCTTCTATGATCACGAAGGCTTGCGCCCAGGGATGGTCGTCGGTCAGCGTCAGATGCACCACAGCCTCGTGATTTTCGGGAATTATTTTCGCCAGCCGCGCCGCCGCGCCGCCGGTCAGCGCCAGTGTCGGCGCGCCCGAGGGAGCGTTGACCACGCCGATGTCCTTCATGAACACCCCGGCCTTGAATCCGGTCCCGACCGCCTTGGAAAACGCCTCCTTGGCGGCGAAGCGCTTGGCGTAAGTCCCGGCGCGGGTATAGGGCCGCCGCGCCGCCTTGGCCCGCTCGACTTCGGTGAACACGCGCTTCTCGAAGCGTTCACCGAAACGATCCAGAGAGTTCTGGATTCGCTCGATATTGCAAAGGTCGGAGCCGATTGCGATGATCACCGCGCCGCGTCCATCAGTTCGCGCATCCGTCGCACCGCGCTTTCCAGCCCGGTGAAAATCGCCTCGCCGATCAGGTAGTGACCGATGTTGAGTTCGGCGAGCTGGGGGATGGTGGCGACGGGCTGGACGTTGTCGAAGGTCAGCCCGTGGCCCGCGTGGGGTTCGATCCCGTTCTTCACCGCCAGCGCCGCCATCTCGGCCAAACGCGCGAGTTCGACCGCGCGTTCCTCGCCTTCGGCGTGCGCATACTCCCCGGTGTGGAATTCGACCACCGGCGCGCGCAACCGCAGCGCCGCCTCAAGCTGGCGCGGCTCGGGGGCGATGAACAGGCTGACGCGAATCCCCGCGTCGGTGAGGCGCGAGACGATCGGCGCGAGCCTATTGTGCAGCCCGGCGGCGTCGAGCCCGCCCTCGGTGGTGCGTTCCTCGCGCCGTTCGGGCACGATGCAGGCGGCGTGCGGGTGGTGGCGCAGCGCGATCTCCACCATCTCATCGGTCGCCGCCATCTCGAAGTTGAGCGGCAAGTCGGTCGCGGCCTGGATCCGCGCGATATCTTCGTCGCGGATATGGCGGCGGTCTTCGCGCAGATGCGCGGTGATCCCGTCGCCGCCCACCGCCGCGACGATCTGCGCCGCACGAACCGGATCGGGATGATCGCCGCCGCGCGCGTTGCGGATCGTTGCAACGTGGTCGATGTTCACGCCAAGGCGAAGGCGCGGTGTCACGGTTCCGCGCGGCTGCCGGGCTTGATTGCCGGGGTGGCCGCCAGTTCGGCCGGAACTTCGCCTTCCGCATAGGTGGGGAAATTGAGCGCCAGCAGCGGGTAGAACGGCACGCCCAGATCGACGCTCCCGGCCGAACGGTCAACCAGCGCGGCGGCGGCCACCACTTCGCCCCCGGCTGCTTCAATGCAGCGGATCGCCTCGCGGCTGGACAGCCCGGTGGTCACCACATCCTCGACCATCAGCACCTTGTCGCCCGGCTCGAGCGTGAAACCGCGGCGCAGTTCGAATGTCCCAGTGGGGCGTTCGACGAACAGCGCCTCGACCTCCAGCGCGCGGCCCATTTCGTGGCCGATGATCACCCCGCCCATCGCCGGGGAGACGACCTTGGTGATCTCCTTGCGCAACTCGCGCGGGAGCTTGTTGCAGAGCGCAATCGCCAGTCGCGCGGCGCGCGCCGGGTCCATCAGCACCCGCGCGCATTGCAAATAATGTGCGCTGTGACGCCCCGAGGAGAGCAGGAAATGGCCCTCGAGCAACGCCTTGCTGGCCCGGAATTCAGCCAGCACATCTTCATCCTGCATCGGGAAATCGTCCTTTTACGTCGCGGAAACGGGCGATGCGCCGCGCTTGACCCTGCAGCCAAAAATATCCCCTAGAGGCGCTTGAGGTGCCCCGCAAGCGCGCGTATAGGCCCCCGTGAAACGGGTGGTCGGGGGCGTCCCCGCTTGCTCCCCTTCAATCGAAAGCGGAAGCACGAAGACGATGATTTTTGGCGAACACGCTCGCAGCGCGGGCCGAACTCTAAAGGCTCTCGGGCTCGCTGCGGCACTTGCCTTTGCCCCCGCGGCGCTGGCTGCGGCACCCGCTGCAACAACGCCCGCGCCGGTGGTCGCTGCCCCGGTAGCCCCGGCCCCGGTGGTCACTACCCCCGCAGTCGAAGCGCCCGTTGTGGCTCTCACTCCCGCCGAAGCTGCGCGCACCGCGATTGCGCCCGGCGGCTACGTCCCGATGAAGCCCACCGCAGGCAAGGGGATGCCGATCGATGGCGGCTATGGCTTCCAGACGCAGTATTCGCCCAACGGCGACTATGCGCTGTGGATGCACGACAAAGTGCTGATGCCGCTGATCGTCGTGATCACCCTGTTCGTTCTGGCGCTGCTGCTGTGGGTAATGTTCCGCTATCGCAAAGGCCGTAACCCGGTGCCGTCGAAGACCAGCCACAACACGCTGATCGAGATCGTTTGGACCGGGCTGCCGATCATCATCCTGCTGCTGGTATTCGTGCCCTCGATGAAGCTGCTGGGCAGGCAATATGCCCCGGCCCCCGCCAAGGCGCTGACCGTCAAGGCCACCGGCAACCAGTGGTTCTGGACCTATAGCTATCCCGACAACGGCGGGTTTGAAGTCATCTCGAACATGCTGCCCGATGAGGCGGCGATCAAGAACGGCGAGCCGCCGCAGCTCGCCGCCGACCTTCGCATGGTCGTGCCCGCGGGCGAGCCGATCCGGCTGCAGACCACCGGCGCCGACGTGATCCACGCCTTCGCGGTGCCCTCGTTGTGGTTCAAGCTCGACGCGGTTCCCGGCCGGATCAACGAGAAGGTGCTCTTCATCAAGGAGCCCGGCGTCTATTACGGCCAGTGCTCCGAACTGTGCGGCGCGCGCCACGGCTATATGCCGATCGTGGTCGAGGCTTTGCCGCGCGACAAGTTCAACGCCTGGGTGATGACCCAGAGCGGCGGCGCGATCGACGGCTTGCCCAAGCCGGTCGAAGCCGCTCCCGCTCCCGCTGCGGCCACTTCCGCCGCTGCCCCTGCTCCCGCGCCGTCGGCTTCCGCCGCACCGGCCGCCTAAGAAACTCGAGACAAGGTTCACTTCATGGCCACCACCGCCCCCGAGACTTTCCAGGCGCCCAAGGATATCGGCGTCGATGCGCACGGACACGCGCACGATGCCGATCACAAGCCGGCGTTCTTCGCGCGCTGGTTCATGTCGACCAACCACAAGGACATCGGCACGCTCTATCTGATCTTCGCGGTCTTCACCGGGATCATCGGCGGAGCCGTCTCCGGGCTGATGCGCGCCGAGCTGGCCGAGCCCGGCATCCAGTACCTGACCCTCTGGGCGACCTGGTTCGACGGGAAACCGGCGGAAATGAACACCGCGCTCCATTTGTGGAACGTGCTGATCACCGCGCATGGCCTCATCATGGTGTTCTTCATGGTCATGCCGGCGATGATCGGCGGCTTCGGCAATTGGTTCGTGCCGCTGATGATCGGCGCGCCCGACATGGCGTTCCCGCGGATGAATAACATCTCGTTCTGGCTGACCGTTGCGGGCTTCACCTCGCTGATGCTCTCGGCCTTCGTGCCGGGCGACGCGACCGGGCTGGGTGCCGGGACCGGCTGGACCGTCTATGCCCCACTCTCGACCAGCGGCAGCCAGGGCCCCGCGACCGATTTCGCGATCTTCTCGCTCCACTTGGCGGGTGCCGCTTCGATCATGGGGGCGATCAACTTCATCACCACGATCTTCAACATGCGTGCGCCGGGGATGACCCTGCACAAGATGCCGCTGTTCGTGTGGTCGATCCTCGTCACCGCGTTCTTGCTGCTGCTCGCGCTGCCGGTGCTCGCCGCGGCAATCACCATGCTGATTACTGATCGCAACTTTGGCACGACCTTCTTCGATGCCTCGGGCGGCGGCGATCCGGTGCTCTACCAGCATTTGTTCTGGTTCTTCGGCCACCCCGAGGTTTACATCATGATCCTGCCCGGCTTCGGCATGGTCAGCCAGATCGTCTCGACCTTCTCGAAAAAGCCGGTGTTCGGCTATCTCGGCATGGCTTACGCGATGGTCGCGATCGGCGTGGTCGGCTTCATCGTCTGGGCGCACCACATGTACACCACCGGCTTCAGCGAGAATGTGAAGATCTATTTCACCGCCGCGACGATGGTGATCGCGGTGCCGACCGGCATCAAGATCTTCAGCTGGATCGCGACGATGTGGGGCGGATCGCTGTCGTTCAAGTCGCCGCTGGTCTGGGCGATCGGCTTCATCTTCCTGTTCACCGTCGGCGGGGTGACTGGCGTGGTGCTGGCCAATGGTGGGATCGACGACAATCTGCAGGACACCTATTACGTCGTCGCGCACTTCCACTATGTGCTGTCGATGGGCGCGGTGTTCTCGCTGTTCGCGGGCTTCTACTACTGGTTCCCCAAGATGAGCGGGCGGATGCATTCCGAGCTGCTCGCGCATATCCACTTCTGGATCTTCTTCCTCGGCGTGAACATCATCTTCTTCCCGCAGCACTTCCTCGGCGCACAGGGCATGCCCCGGCGCTATCCGGATTATGCTCCGGCCTATGAGTACTGGAACCAGATTTCGTCCGAGATCGGCTACACCACGATGGCGGTGGGCATGCTCGTGTTCTTCGTGAACATCGGTTACACGCTGATCGCGGGCAAAAAGGCTCCGGACAACTACTGGGGCGAAGGCGCGACCACGCTCGAATGGACGCTGTCGAGCCCGCCGCCCTATCACCAGTTCGAAACGCTCCCGGTGATCGACGACAAGGCGCACCATTGACCGAGCGCCGCCGTTCGATCCTGATAACGGGCGCGGCATCGGGCATCGGCCGCGAATCCGCGCTATTGTTCGCCGAACGCGGCTGGCTGGTCGCGGCGTGCGACCGCGACGAAGCCGGGGTCCGGCAGGTCGCCGAAGCATCGGGCGCGCACGCCTTTACGCTCGACGTCAGCGATCGCGCTGCGGTCACTGCCACGATGGCATCGTTTGGCGAACTGACCGGCGGCACGCTGGATTGTGTTTTTGCCAACGCCGGGATTGACGCCAAGGGCGAATTCGCGGCGATGCCGTGGGAGCGGATCGTTTCGGTCATCGAGGTCAATTTGCTCGGCGCGATGAGCGTAATCCATGCCGCGCTGCCGTTGCTAAAGCTGACCGAAAATTCGTTGGTGCTTGCCACCGCCAGTGGCTCGGCGATCTTCGGAGTCGCGGGCATGGCGGCTTATTCAGCCAGCAAGCGCGGCGTGCGCGGGTTGATCGAGGCGTTGTCGATCGAACTGGCGCCCCACGGCGTGCGCGCGGCGGACTTGCTGCCGGGGATAGTCGATACCGGCATGCTGGCCCCCGAAAGCAAGGCAGCGCTGCCCACCGAAGGCAAATGGCGCGTGATGTCGGGGCGCGATGTCGCGGAAGCCGCCTGGGCGGCGTACCATTCGGATGCGCTGCATTTTTTCGTGCCTGGCGAATTGTCCGACTATGACCGCCGCGCCACCGCGGAAGCACAGGCAGTGCGCGACGGCTGGATTGCCGGACAGTTTCCCTGATGCCCGAATTCCGCATGATCGATACCGGCGAGGTCAGCTTGCGCTGCGCGATCGAAGGCCCAGAACCCGGTACCGCGCCGCTGGCGATCATGGTTCACGGCTTTCCCGAGAGCTGGTATTCGTGGCGGCACCAGCTGGCCCCCGTCGCTGCAGCCGGGTTCACCGCCTGCGCGATCGACGTGCGCGGCTATGGCGGCTCGGACAAGCCGCAGCCGGTTGCGGCCTATGCGATGGAGCGGCTGGTCGGCGATCTGGTCGCGCTGACCAAGGCGCTGTCACCCGACGGGCAGGCCGTGCTGATCGGTCACGACTGGGGCGCGCCGATCGTGTGGAATTCGACGCTTGCTCGCCCCGATACCTTTCGCGCGGTCGCAGCGCTGTCGGTGCCCTTCGTGGGCGTACCCAGCCGGCCTTTCACCGAGGTGTTCCGCGAGCATTTCACCGCCAAGGGGCGCTTCTTCTATCAGGAGTATTTCCAGGCCGAGGGCATCGCCGAGGCCGAGGCGGAAGCGGATCCACGCGCCTTTATCCGGCGGATGATGGTTTCGATCGCGGGCGATGCGCCCGAAGGCAATCCGTGGGATAAGCCCCACGGCGCGAGCTTCCTCGACGGGCTGCCCGATCCGGCCGAACCCGATGGGTTGCCCGGCTGGCTGACCCCCGCCGATTTGGATTTCTATACCAATGAATTCGCCGTCTCGGGCTTTCGCGGCCCGCTCAACCGCTATCGCAATCACGAGCGCGACTACGAATGGCTCCAGCAATTCAAGGATCGCCGGATCGAGGCGCCCGCGCTGTTCATCGGCGGCAGCCGCGATCCCGCGACCACGCTGTTCGGCGCGGTGGCCGATCCGGTCGCACTGACCCGCATGTTCGTGCCGCGCGTCGAGGGCCATGTGCTCGAAGGCTGTGGCCACTGGACCCAGCAGGAGCGACCGCATGAGGTCAATGCGCTGCTGGTCGACTGGCTGGGGCGGGTCTAGAGTCCAGCCCTTCCCACCTCACCTGCACGCGCCTATAGGCCGCCCGGACTCATGACCTCCGCCACCACCTCGACCCTGCCGCTCCCCACCGACTGGCGCGATTTCTTCGCGCTGACCAAGCCGCGGGTGATGAGCCTGGTGATCTTCACCGGGCTGTGCGGGCTGCTCGCCGCGCCGGCGGGGATCAACCCAGTGATCGGCTTCGTGACCATCCTGTGCATCGCGTTGGGCGCGGGCGGCGCTGCGGCGCTCAACCAGTGGTGGGAAGCCGACCTCGACGCGGGGATGAAGCGCACCGCGCAGCGGCCGCTGCCCGCGGGGCGGATGGACAGGACCTCGGCGCGCGATTTCGGGATCGCGCTGTCGGTCGGTTCGGTGCTGGTGATGGGGCTGGCGGTGGGCGTGCTGCCCGCCGCGATCCTCGCCATTTCGATCGTCTATTATGCGGTGGTCTATACCATCTGGCTCAAGCCGCGCACCCCGCTCAATATCGTGATCGGCGGCGGGGCGGGGGCGTTCCCGCCGCTGATCGGCTGGGTCGCGGCAACCGGTGACATCACGGCGATGCCGGTGCTGCTGTTTGCGATCATATTCATGTGGACCCCGCCGCATTTCTGGGCGCTCGCGCTGTTCGTGCAGACCGATTACGCCAAGGTTGGCATTCCGATGCTGCCGGTGGTGGCGGGCGAGGCGGCGACCCGGCGGCAGATCCTGCTCTATTCGGTCGCGCTGCTGCCGCTCAGCATGCTGCCTTGGTGGATCGGCGGAACCGGGCTGATCTACGGCATTGCCGCGCTGGTGCTGTCGAGCGCGTTCCTCGCGCTGGCGCTGCGCGTCGGGTTGCGCACAAGCGCGGCCCAAGGCGATTCGATGAAACCCGAAAAGCGGCTGTTCGGCTTTTCGATCCTCTATCTGTTCGCGCTGTTCGCGGCGCTGGTTGCGGATCGCTGGCTGAGCGTGCAGGGAGCATGACCATGCAAGATCCCCAGGATATCGACGCCGAACGCCGCCGCATCCAGCGCAGCCGCAATATCGCCATGGCGCTGGTGCTGGGCGGGCTGGCGGTGCTGTTCTTCGTCATCACGATGGTCAAGTTCCAGGCCTGAGCCATGACTGCGACAACGCTTCACCGCAGCAATCGCAAGGTCGGCACGATCGCGCTGCTCGGTGCGCTGGCGATGCTCGGCATGGGCTACGCCGCGGTGCCGCTCTACCGCATGTTCTGCCAGGCGACCGGGCTGGGCGGGACCACCCAGCGCGCCAGCGAAGCGCAGGCCAGCGCAGTGCAGGTCGCGGCCAAGACCATCTCGATTCGCTTCGACGGCAATGTGGCGAGCGGGATGCCGTGGACTTTCGGGCCCGAGCAAGTGACCCAGCAGGTGCGGATCGGGCAGCGCAGCCTGGCCTTCTTCAAGGCCCGCAACGACAGCGACAAACCCGTAACCGGGATCGCCTCGTTCAATGTCGAGCCCGAACGCGCGGGCATCTATTTCAACAAGATCCACTGCTTCTGCTTCAACCAGCAGACGCTGCAACCCGGCCAGCAGGTCGACATGCCGGTGCAGTATTATGTCGATCCCGCGATCCTCAAGGATGCCGAAGCGCAGGGGATCGAGCAGATCACGCTGAGCTACACTTTCCACAAGGTTCCCGATCAGGCCGTGAAGGGTCTGGACCGGGCCAATCCGTCGGGATAAGGGCGGGCAACTTCATCTGGCGGCTTGCGTCGCCGTTTCGTTCGAGCACGGGGACCATTGCAGTCATGGCCGGTACCAAGAACCACTCCTATCACATCCTGCCGCCCGATATCTGGCCCGTCATCGGCGCGATTTCGGCGCTGACGACGACCAGCGGCGGTGTGCTCTCGATGCACCCCGAAACCTTCGGTTCGGCCGGTAAATACGTCCTGATGATTGGCTTTCTCGGCATCCTGCTGACGATGTATTCGTGGTGGACCAATGTCGTGAAGGAAGCGCACGAGGGCCATCACACCCCGGTGGTCCAGCTCCATCTGCGCTATGGCATGATCCTGTTCATCGCGTCCGAAGTGATGTTCTTCGTCGGCTGGTTTTGGGCGTTCTTCGACTTTTCGCTGTTCCCCTCGGCGATCGCCGAAGCGGTTGGCGGACAATGGCCGCCCAAGGCGGTCGAAGCGGTGATGGATCCCTTCGACCTGCCGCTGCTAAACACGCTGATCCTGCTGTGCTCGGGGACCACGGTGACCTGGGCGCACCACTGCCTGATCCACGGCGATCGCGACGGCCTCAAGAAGGGCCTGTGGGCGACGATCATCCTCGGCATCCTGTTCACCAGTATCCAGGGTTACGAATACGCCCATGCGCCGTTTGTGTTCGGCGAGAACACCTATGGTTCGGCGTTCTACATGGCGACGGGCTTTCACGGCTTTCACGTCATCATCGGCACGATCTTCCTGATCGTCTGCCTCAAGCGCGCCTACAACGGCGATTTCACCCCGCGCCAGCACTTCGGCTTCGAAGCGGCCGCGTGGTATTGGCATTTCGTCGACGTGGTGTGGCTGTTTCTGTTTGTCGCGATCTACGTCTGGGGCGGTTGGGGCTATCCCACCCACTAATGGCTGACGTCGAACCGAATTCCGAAGGGCAGCCCGGCATCGCCGCGGCTGCCCTTTTCGGTCTGTGCCCCCAGTGCGGGGACCGCACGCTGTTCGATGGGGTCGCCACTTTCGCGCCGAAATGTCGGGTTTGCGGGCTCGATTTTGCCAGGTTCAATGTCGGTGACGGTCCGGCGGCGTTCCTCACGCTGATCATCGGCGCGCTGATCGTCGCGCTCGCGATCTGGGTCGAGGTCAAGTTCGAACCGCCGTTCTGGGTCCATATCGTGCTGTGGGTGCCGCTCACCGCCGGAGCGGTTGTGTGGGGTCTGCGCGCCGCCAAGGGCGCGCTGCTCGCGGCCGAGTACCAGCGCGATGCGGGCGACAGTCGGCACGACAGCTGATGCTTCGCCGCTTACCCGTGCTGCCGACGCTGATCGTGCTCGCCGCCGTCGGTCTGATGATCCGCCTGGGCTTCTGGCAGATCGACCGGCTGCACCAAAAGGAAACGATGATCGCGCGCTACGAACGCGCCGTCACCATGTCGAGCGACGTGCCGTGGCCGAAGTCTTCGGTGGAAGTCGATCGCGCGCTGTATCGTCATGCTACGCTCGATTGCCGCCGGGCGCTGTTGGCCTCCTCGGTGTCGGGCCGCAATGACAAGGCCGCATCGGGCTGGGCGCATCAGGTGCGTTGCGAACTGGCCGGGGGTGGCACGGCCGACATCGTGCTCGGCTGGTCGAACGATCCGGCGGTGCCGACGTGGCAGGGCGGGCGTGTCTATGGCTTCGTCGCCCCGAGCGGCAAGACCGGCGCGCGGCTGGTCGCCTCGCCGCCGCAAGCCGGACTCGCCGCTAACGCTCACCCCGACCCTTCGGACCTGCCCAACAACCACCTCGCCTATGCGGTGCAGTGGTTCCTGTTCGCGGCGACCGCGCTGGTCATTTATATCCTGGCGCTGCGGAAGCGGCTGACGGTTTAAAAATCCCGCTCGTCCTGAGGAGGGACTGAGCGAACGCGCCGCCGTAGTCGAAGGCCCGTCTCGAAGGATTCGCGCTGGCGGTCCTTCGAGACGCGTCTTCGACAAGCTCAGCCGCTCCTCAGGATGAGCGGAGGTTGTTTATTGCAGCGCTCCCCGCTAACCGCGCGGCTCATGGAATACGTCTCCACTCGCGGTAGCGCCCCGGCGCTCGATTTCGCCGGCGCGACGCTGGCGGGGCTGGCCTCGGACGGCGGGCTCTATGTGCCGCGCGAGTGGCCGCGCTTTTCGGCCGACGAGATCGCGGCGCTGGCGGGGCTGCCCTATGCCGAGCTCGCGGCCAAGGTCATGCAGCCCTTCGTCGGGGACTGTATCGCCCCCGCTCGACTGCTCGAGCTGTGCCGCGAAGCATACGGCCGTTTCGCCCATGCCGCGGTCACCCCGCTCAAACAGCTCGACGAACAGCAGTGGCTGCTCGAACTGTTTCACGGGCCGACGCTGGCGTTCAAGGACGTAGCGTTGCAATTGCTCGGGCTGCTGTTCGAGGAATTCCTCGAGCGCGGCGGCGATCCGCTGACGATTGTCGGCGCGACTTCGGGCGATACCGGCTCGGCGGCGATCGATGCGGTGGCGGGGCGCAGCCGGGTGGATATCTTCATGCTTCACCCCAAGGGCAGAGTGAGCGATGTCCAGCGCCGCCAGATGACCACGGTGCTCGCCCCCAACGTCCACAACATCGCCATCGATGGCAGCTTCGATGACGCACAGGCGATGGTGAAGCGGATGTTTGGCGATGCGGCGATGACTGCGCGGTTCCAGATCACCGCGGTCAATTCGATCAACTGGGCGCGGCTGATGGCGCAGGTGGTCTATTATTTCGCCGCCGCGCTCCAGCTTGGCGCGCCGCATCGCAAAATCGCGTTCGCGGTGCCGACCGGCAATTTCGGCGATGTCTTCGCAGGGTATGTCGCGGCGCAGATGGGGCTGCCGATCGAGCGGCTGATCGTCGCGACCAACGTCAACGACATCCTCCACCGCGCGCTGACCAGCGGCGATTATTCGGCCGGGACAGTGACTCCCACCGCTGCGCCGTCGATGGACATCCAGGTCTCGTCGAACTTCGAGCGGCTGCTGTTCGATCTCGGCGGGCGCGATGGCGCGGCGCTGGCGAAGCAGATGGCGGGCTTCGAAGCTACCCGCGCGATGCAGCTGACCAATGCCCAGCGCGCCAATCTTCAGCCGGAGGGCGCAGCGGCGCTGTTTTCCAGCGCGCGGGCCGATGCGGGCGATATGGCGCAGGCGATTCGCTGGGCATGGGAAGCAACCGGCAAATTGCTCGATCCGCATACCGCGATTGGGCTGCACGCAGCGCGGACGGCGGGGATCGCGCCCGAGGTCCCGGTGGTCACGCTCGCCACCGCGCATCCCGCGAAGTTTCGCGACGCGGTCGAGCGCGCAACCGGCCAGCGCCCACCGCTGCCCGCACGGATCGGCGATTTGTTCGAGCGCGAGGAACGCTTTATCGAGCTGCCGGGCGAGTATGATGTTATCGCCGCGCATATCGCCGCGCATGCGACTGCCCGCGCCGACTGATGGCCGAGCTGGTCCTGCCGCCCGTGATCCTCGCCGGGGAGGGCTGGGAGCATTACCGGCTGCGCGACAGCGGCCACCGGCGCAAGTTCGAAAGCTACGGCCCGCACAGCTTCATCCGCCCCGAACCCCAGGCGATGTGGCAGCCGCGGCTTGAGCAGTGGGATGCCGATGGCGAGTTCGTCCCCGGTTCGGACGAGGACGGCGGCGGGCGCTGGGTGTTCGACAAATCTATCCCCAAGGACGGCTGGCCACTGGCGCGCGGCGAGGTGCGCTTTACCGCGCAATGCACGCCGTTCCGCCACCTCGGCTTCTTCCCCGACATGGCTCCGGTGTGGGACTGGATGGGTGAGCGGCTGACGGACAAGCCGCATGCCAGCACGCTCAATTTGTTCGGCTATACCGGGGTGGGCACACTCTCGCTCAGCGCGCATGGCCCGGTGACGCATGTCGATGCCTCGAAGAAATCGGTCGCGCAGGCACGGCTCAATGCCATGCTTTCGGGCATGGCGGAGCGCCCGATCCGCTGGATTGTCGATGACGCCGCCAAATTCGCCGCGCGCGAAGTGCGGCGCGGGCGGCGCTATGACGGGATCATCCTCGATCCGCCCAAGTTCGGGCGCGGGCCGGAGGGCGAAGTGTGGCGGTTGGAGGAGCATCTCCCCGGCCTGATCGCCGATTGCCGCCAACTGCTCGATGCCGACAGCCGGTTCCTGTTCCTCACCGCCTATGCGGTGCGGATGTCCTCGCTCGCGCTGGCCGGGTTGCTCGACGAGGTGTTTTCGGACATGCCCGGCGCGATCGAACACGGCGACCTTGCGGTGCGCGAATTCGGGGAGGGCGGACGCCTGCTCCCCACCGCAATTTTCGCGCGCTGGCGCAATGGATAGACCAATGGCCGACAGCCTGATCCTCGAAGTCGCCGATCTCGAAGTCGATGTCCTCACCGGCATCTATTCCGAAGAGACCGGCAAGGCACAGCCGCTGCGCATCACCATTGCCGCGCGGATGAAGCCGGCCGAGCGTTACACGCCAACCTCGCACCTCTCGGCGAGCAAGAACTACATGGACCTCAAATTCGCCGCGACCGAGGCGCTGCCCATGGGCATCCATTTCAAGCTGATCGAGGCAGTCGCCGATCACATCTGCGAGACGCTGTTCCTCCAGGATACGCGGGTCGAGGTGGTGACGGTCAAGATCGTCAAGCTCGCGATTAGCGAAAAGGGCGAGGCGATCGGGATGACGCTGACGCGGGAACGCCGCTAATGGAGCAGCTGCGGATCGAGGGTTTGCCCGAGGATGCGCTTGCGGCGGCGGCAGAGTTTCATGCGGAGTGGCTGGGTAGGGCGACGGCGGCGTTGGAGGCTAGTGCCCCTCCCCTTGCAGGGGAGGGGCTTGTTATCATCCTCTCCCCCGCCGACCACACCCATCGCGGATGGCGACTTGCGGCGGTGCAGTCGCTCGCGCGGCAATTCGCACCACACCGGGTCAATGCCGTGGCGAGTGGCGACGATGCGGCAATCCGCGCCGCTATTGCCTATCTCGAATGCGCAAAAGGCGTGACCGGCCAGTATCTCGCGCTCGATGGTGCCGGTGCTGCAGAGGTGATACGCTCCGTCCCATGAGCACCGCTGCCCCTCTCATCGACGCTTTCAACCGGCGGATCAGCTATCTTCGCTTGTCGGTGACCGATCGCTGCGATCTGCGCTGCGCCTATTGCATGCCCGAGCGGCAGACCTTCCTGCCCCGCGCTGAAGTGCTGAGCCTTGAGGAACTGTACCGGCTGGCGCTGGGCTTTATCGCGCGCGGGGTCACCAAGCTGCGGCTGACTGGCGGCGAGCCGCTGGTGCGGCGCGATATGATCGAGCTGGTGCAAGCGCTGGGTCGCAAGATCGGGGATGGACTTGAGGAACTGACGCTGACCACCAACGGCACGCGGCTGGCGGAGTTTGCCGACGACCTCGCTGCAGCAGGTGTGCGGCGAATCAACGTGTCGCTCGATACGCTCGACCGCGCGACCTTTGCGCGGTTGGCGCGGCGCGATGCGCTGCCGCAGGTGCTCGAGGGGATCGCAGCGGCGAAGGCGGCGGGTCTCAAGGTCAAGCTCAACACTGTAGCGCTCAAGGGCGCCAACGAGCATGATCTGCCCGAGCTGATCGCTTGGGCGCATGGGCAGGGTCACGAGGTGACGCTGATCGAAGTGATGCCGCTGGGCGAGGTCGAGGAGGATCGCTTCGCGCACTATCTGCCGCTGACTGCGGTGCGCGATGCGCTGGACCGGATCTGGACGCTAACCCCCAGCGGGCACCGTTCGGGCGGGCCGGCGCGCTATTTCGATGTGGCGGAGACAGGGGGCAGGCTGGGACTCATCA
This sequence comes from Novosphingobium sp., assembly GCA_035543295.1. Lineage (GTDB taxonomy): Bacteria > Pseudomonadota > Alphaproteobacteria > Sphingomonadales > Sphingomonadaceae > Novosphingobium. The sequence goes on along the minus strand of DASZZS010000014.1, from coordinate 277,176 downwards.
CTCCGCTGACCAACAATTTCTGCGATGGGTGCAACCGCGTGCGCGTCACCGCGACCGGGCAGCTGTTCGCCTGCCTCGGCGGACGCGAACAGGTCGACCTGCGCGCAGCGCTGCGCTCGGCCGATCCCGACACCGCGCTGTCGCTGGCGCTCGACGAGGCAATGCGGATCAAACCCGAGCGCCACGCCTTCGCGATCGACCGCGCGGGTGCGGCTCCGGCGCTTGAGCGCCACATGTCGATGACCGGCGGCTGAGCGCATGAGCGTGCGGCTGGTGTTCCTCGCGCGGCTGGCCGATCTGGCCGGAGCGGGCGAGCGCGAAGTGGCGGCGACCTCGCTCGAAACCATCCTTGGTGAATTGGGATCGGACTTCACCGGGCCGCGCATCAAGCTGGCGCTGAACGGCACCATTTTGACGCAGCGCAGCGACATCGAGCTACGGGACGGCGATGAACTGGCGTTCCTTCCCCCCGTCAGTGGTGGTTGAGATGCGCGCCGATGTGCGGCTGATCGCCGCACCCTTCGTCCCGGCGGCCGAGATGGCCGCCTTCGCCGCTGCGCATCCCCAAGCCGGAGGGATCGCCAGTTTCATCGGCCAAGTTCGCACCGATGAGGACGTCGAGGCGCTCGAACTGCAGCACTACGCGCCGCTGACCGAGCCGGGCATGGCGACCTTGGCTGAGGCAGCACTCGCGCGCTGGCCGCTCGATGGCTTGCTGATGATCCACCGCACGGGCGTGATGCAGCCGGGCGAGCCGATCGTGCTGGTCGCTGCTGCCGCGCGCCACCGCCGCGATGCTTTCGCCGCCGCAGAATTCGCGATGGATCACCTCAAGAGCGAATCATGGTTCTGGAAGCGTGAGCTCAGCGGCGGGCAATGGCGCTGGATCGAGCCGCGCGCCGAGGACCGCGCCGACCTGGCGCGGTGGGATTTGCCTAAGCCCTGAGCTTCCCGCGCAGGCTGGCGAGCACGAGGTCTTCCTGCGCCACCAGCGCAATCACCGCTTCGCGCGCCGCGCCGGTTGCGACCGCGTCGGCACCTTCGATTCGTTGTGCCGCGTAAAGCTGGTCGAGGTCGGCCAGCGCGATCATCGCATCGCTGCGCGCCGATTCGAGGTCGGCCAGCGCGACGGTCGCCACCGCCCAGCTTTCGCTCGCCACGGCGGCACCGGCTGCGGCGGAGACCAGCCCGCGGGCGTGCGCCTCGCGCGAGGTGAAGCGTCGGTGCGCGACCCCGGCCTGTTGCACTAGCCCGGCCAACTTCGCGCTGAGTTCGGCGCTGGGCGGAGCGGCTGGCAGCGGCGGCGTGACCGGAACGGCGGGAACAACCTCGGAAGTGCCCGAAACCCGCTCGGCCGGGCGGCGTGCAAGCGAGGGATACCCCCCCGCATCATCGGCGCAGGCGCTTAGCAACGCGGCCCCTGTCAGGGCAGCGAGGATCCGGATCGGCGGGGAAATCGTCATGGCCGGGGCATAGCATGCGCGCGCGCCAACGCCAGCCCGTGGCGCATCGAAACGCCAGCCCACGATGCTCCAAAAAGCGTCAATCCGCGTTGACAGCAAACGAGGGTTCGACTACGGGCTGCCCTTCTTCGGGCCCCCTGCCGCTGTGCGGGGCGTCCGGCGCGTTGTCTGCTGGCTGCTTCCGATGGGGAAGCGCCGTAGGCGGGGCGAAGAATTCAGCCCTTGGGCAAAGAACGGATAAAGACACCATGTTCGCAGTAGTGCGCACTGGCGGCAAGCAGTATCGGGTTGCCGCCGGAGACAAGATCGCGGTCGAAAAGCTGGCGGGTGACGCCGGTGACAAGATCACGCTGGGCGATGTCCTGCTGGCGGGTGACGCCGGCGAGATCGCCGATGCGGCCAAGGTGGTGGTCTCGGCCGAAATCATCGCGCAGGCGAAGTCGGAAAAGGTGATCGTTTTCAAGAAGCGTCGCCGCCACAATTATCGCCGCAAGAACGGCCATCGCCAGCAGTTGACGCTGCTGCGCATCCTCGCCGTCGGGGGTGAGGAAAAGAAGGCCGCGCCCAAGAAGGAAGCTGCTGCCAAGGCAGAAGCTGCTCCCAAGGTTGAAGCCGCCCCCAAGGTTGAAGCCTCCAAAGCCGCTGCTGCAAAGCCGGCCAAGAAGGCTCCCGCAAAGAAGGCCGCCCCCAAGGCGGCTGCGGAATAATCGGAGTAATCTGAGATGGCACACAAGAAAGCAGGCGGCTCTTCGCGCAACGGTCGCGATTCGGCCGGTCGTCGCCTCGGCGTGAAGAAGTTCGGCGGTCAGGAAGTGATCGGCGGCAACATCATCATTCGCCAGCGCGGCACCCGCGTCTATCCGGGCGCCAACGTCGGCATCGGCAGGGATCATACGCTGTTCGCGCTGACCCAGGGCCACGTCCGATTCCACGATGGCAAGCTTGGCCGCAAATACGTGTCGGTCGATATGGCAGCCGCGGCTGAATAACCGGGTGACCGATCACGGGTCGCCCTGACGGGTGGCCCCGCCGGACTTCGGTTCGGCGATACGAGGGAGAGGGCCCCGCCCGTCTCCCTCTTTTTGTCTCTTCCTCAGCACAGCTTCGCTTCCGCGCCGCATCTGTGGTGCGTCCGGGCGCAAGCCGTAACAACCATGTCACGCGGCGCGCTTAGAAGCGTTGGCGGGGCCAGTGAGTGGAGACCGATTATGTTCATTCGTAGCGAAAGGCTGTTCCTGCGGCCGGGCTGGCCCGAGGACTGGCAGGAACTGCTCGCCGGAATCGGCGATGAGGCGGTGGTGCGCAACCTCGCCAAGGCTCCTTGGCCCTATACCGCGGATCACGCGCGCAGCTTTGCGGGCAAGCCGCAGGACGCGCGCTGCCCGCATTTCTTCGTGACCCTGCCGAGCAGCGCGGAACCCGCGCGGATCATCGGCAGCGTTGGGCTCGGCCGCAACGAGGACGGCGCGGTCGAACTCGGCTATTGGATCGCGCGCGACCACTGGGACCGGGGCTTCGCCACCGAAGCCGCGCGCGCAGTGCTGCATTTGGCGCGGACGCTGGGCCACCGCTGCGTGAGCGCGGGGCATTTTACCGACAATCCGGCTTCGGGCCGGGTGCTGGCGAAAATCGGCTTCAAGCCGACCGGCGAAGTGCGACCGCGCTATTGCTTGTCGCGCGGAGAGAAGGTGCCCGCGGTGGTCCATGCTACGGTGCTGGCCGAACCCAGCGACTGCGACGACGATATGGCAGCGCGAGCCGCCTGACGTCGTCCCGGGCTCGCTGGCCGCCGGATACGACCTGGTAATTCGGGGACAGGTAATTCGGGTAATTCGGGGACACTATACTAATTGGCGGCCACGTATCGAGTCGGCAGCAAGTCGGCTTGGCTAATTAGTATAGTGTCCCCGAATTACCTAGTGTCCCCGAATTACCGCGCCGGCCACCTCCCCATTTGACTTCGCAAAATGGGGAGGACCCTAAGCCATCACCGCGTCGCCGAACTCGCTCTCGGTCTTGCCGATCAGGGCGCGGTCGTCGTGGTTCCACGGGTGGAAGCCGGGGAGGAAATAGGCGCACCACGCGGGGAAGATCCGGCGCAGGATGCCTGGCTTGGCGATCAGGTAGTTGAACAGCTGCCACTTCACCCTGCGGCCGGTCAGCCCATCCTGCGCGAGCAGGTCGAGCGAATCGGTCCAGCGGTTCTTGATGAAATTCTTGGTGACGATCACCATCATCAGCGACTTGAGCTTCCAGCGCCGCCAGCGGGTCCAATTGCGCGTGGCGTGGAGCCAGGTATCGTAAGCGACGCCCTTGTGCTCGATTTCTTCCATCGCGTGCCAGCGCCACATCGCGGCGGTTTCGGGCTCGGCATTGGCAAAATGCGCGGGGTTGGCGAGGAATTCATGCGCCATCATCGCGGTGTAATGTTCGAGCGCCATCGTCACCGCGAGGTTGATAATCGCCGGGCGGTCCTTGGTCAGCTCAAGGTTTTCGGCGACGCGGCGGTCGATCTTGTCGAGATCGTAGCCGGCTTCGGTGGCGGCCTTGTTGAACACGATGTGTTCGCGGGTGTGGTTGATTTCTTGACGCACGAAAGCGCGGATTTCCTCGGCTAGCTTGGCCGGGGCGCCGTCGCGGTGGGCTTTGACCGCCTCGATGAAGAAAGCCTCGCCGCGCGGAAAAGTGGCGGAGAGCGCGTTGTGCCAGGCGGTGCCGATCGGATCGCCCTTGATCCACCAGCGCGATGGCTTGATTTCGCGCCCGAAACGCTCGTCGCGCACGGTGATGGTGAGATCGGCGGGGGTGGGAACCGCCTTGCCGGGAGTGGCAGCGAGTTCTACGTCGAGCGGGAAGTTGGTGTGAGCGTTCATGCGGCTCAACTAGGATTAACTTACACTAATGTCAATAAGAAAGCGCCTCAGCCAGGAAGAAAGCCGCATGGTCGCGCTCGAAGCCGCGCGCGCGCTGTTGATCGAGTTCGGTCCGCAGGCGATCACGCTCAAGGCGGTCGCCTCGCGGATCGGGCGGACGCATGCCAATCTGTTGCACCATTTCGGCTCGGCGGCGGGCCTTCAAAAGGGACTGGCCGAACATCTCGCGGTCACCATCTGCGCGACAATCGAGGATGCGGTGCTTGCCACCCGCGCCGGGCAAGGTAGCCCGCGCGACGTCGTCGATTTGACCTTCGATGCGTTCGACAAGGAGGGCGGCGGCGCGCTGGCGACGTGGATGCTGGTCAACGGCAATGAAGACGCGCTCGACCCGATCCTCGAGGCAATCCACGATCTGGTCGAAGATCTCCACGAATATGGCTCGGGCAGCATGCGCGAATGCACACACGCGCTGTGCCTGATGGCGCTGGGCGACGCGCTGATGGGCAGTGCGCTCACCGCCAGCCTGGATCTGCCCCGCACCTCGGCGCGCGACACGGCGGAGGCGCTGCTGATCGATGCCGCGCTCAAGGCCGGGGTTCTCCCTCCTGCGGCTGGCTGATGGTGGGCGGCGGGGAAACCACCAGATGACTTCGCCAGAAAAAATTGCGGAAAAGAAGCGGGCCGCAATCGACTGGGACGCGCTGCCCTATGGCGGCGATTTGTTCGGCGAAATCCACCTTGCCGAAACCGCCAGCGCCGCTGCCGCGCCGAAGGATTCGCTGTTTCCCGGGCTGGCGGTCTGCGCGGTCGCGGCGGCCGCCGCAGCGTGGCTGTCGGAGCATTACCATTTCCCGATCATCCTGCTCGGATTGCTGGTCGGGCTCTCGCTTAACTTCATCGCGCGCGATTCGCGCACCCATCGCGGGCTAGACTTTGCCTCGCGGACCTTCCTGCGGCTGGGCATCGTCGTGCTCGGCTTCCAGGTTACCTTCGCGCAGATCGGCGCGTTGGGCCCGGCACCCTTTGTGGCGTTGCTGGTGGTGATGGCCTTCACCTTCGTGGCCGCGATCGGCGCGGCGCGGCTCGCCGGGCAGTCGCGCTACGCGGGCATCCTTGCGGGCGGGGCGACCGCGATCTGCGGCGCGAGCGCGGCGCTTGCGCTCTACGGGGTGATCGGCAAGGACCGGCTCAGCCAGGCGCAGTTTGCGCTGACCTTGGTCGGTGTCGCGCTGGCGAGCGCTTTTGCCATGTCGGTCTATCCGGTGCTGGCGACCGAACTGGCGCTGTCCGATCGCGAGGCGGGGTTCCTGATCGGTGCCTCGATCCACGATGTCGCGCAGGCGATCGGCGGGGGCTATGCCTTCTCGGACGCTGCGGGCAGCTATGCCACCATCGTCAAGCTGGCGCGGGTGGCGATGCTCGCGCCGGTGGTGGCGCTGGTCAGCCTGATGATCGGCCCGGCAGGCGAGGCGGCCGGGCAACCGGTGTGGCGGCGGCTGGCGCTGCCGTGGTTCATCGCCGCGTTCCTCGCAGCGGTGGCACTCAACAGCATGATCGCGGCGCCCGCGCAGCTTACCGGATATGCGCTGACCGGATCGAAGGCGATGCTGCTGCTCGCGGTCACCGCAACCGCGATGCGCAGCAGGATGGATCTGCTGCTCGACATGGGCTGGCGCGCGACGCTGCCGGTAGCGGCGGCGACATTGGCGAGCTTTGCGGCGTCGCTAGGGTTCGCCATCCTGCTGCTGTAGCGCGGCGCAGAGCCATTCGGGCAGCTTCGCGGTGTCGATCGCCTCGATCCGCAAGTGATCGACCGCCAGCCCCAGCTCGGGATAGGCCGCGCGCTGCCGCGCCGGCTCCGATTTCGCAAGCGGGACCACCACCAGTCGCCGATTGACCTTCGCGCGCCAGTTCATCCGCGCGGTGTTCTCCTGCCCGACGTAGCAGCCCTTGGAAAAGCTTACGCCACCCAGCTCGGCGGCATTGCATTCGAGCCACAGCAACTCGCCCAGTTCCGCATGGCCTTCGGTGACGCCGTGGTGCAGCCGGTGCGCCAGCCATTCGCGGTCGGCAGCCTCATCCTCGGGAGCAACTTGCGCGAGCCAGCGTTCGCCCAGCGCGGAGAGGCGCGGATCGGTCGTCGCGCCATCCCCGGTATGCGCGCGCCAATGCACCGCGAGGGTGTTGTCGCGGGCGATGGCGATCTTGCGGCGCAGGCGGTAGAGTGACAGGCGCTTGGCCAACGCCTCGGCCGCTTCCGCTTCGCAATCGATCAGCAAATCGTCGCCCGCGGGCCAGACCAGGAAATCGAACAGCACCTTGCCTTGTGGGGTCAGCAGCGCAGCCCATACCGGCAGCGCGCCGGCCACATCCTGCGTGACCAGGCCCTGCAGGAAATCGGCCACGTCCTCGCTGGGCTCAAGCGGGGAGAGGCGGATCACGGCGCGGTCGAACAGGCGGGTTGCACTCATGGGTGACAGATAGGCACCCGCGTGACTAAGGGGAAGTGATGCCAAGCCAAACGACTCTGACCATCCGCCGTCCCGATGACTGGCATGTGCATTTGCGCGATGGCGACGTGATGCGCGGGGTGCTGCCCCATACCGCGCGGCAATTCGCGCGGGCGATCGTGATGCCCAACCTCTCGCCGCCGATCACTACGGTCGCCGCGGCTCTCGCCTATCGCGCACAGATCATCGCGGCGCTGCCCGAAGGCGCGGATTTCACCCCGCTGATGACCTGCTATCTGACCGACGGGATCGACCCCGATGAAGTCGCGCGCGGGTTTGCCGAAGGGATGTTCACTGCAGCCAAGCTCTACCCCGCGCACGCCACCACCGGCTCCGCGCATGGGGTGACCGACGTGGCGCATATCCGGCCCGCGCTGGAGCGGATGCAGGAGATCGGCATGCCGCTGCTGGTCCACGGCGAAGTGACGGACCCCGCAGTCGATATCTTCGACCGCGAGGCGGTGTTTATCGAACGGGTGCTCGCCGGGCTGGTCCGCGAGATGCCCGCGCTCAAGCTGGTGTTCGAACATATAACCACTGCAGAAGCGGCGAAATTCGTCGACGGCGCCGGGCCGAATGTCGCGGCGACGATCACCCCGCAGCATCTCCATATCAATCGCAACGCGATGTTCGTCGGCGGGATCCGCCCGCATGCCTATTGCCTGCCCGTCGCCAAGCGCGAGGCGCACCGGCTGGCGCTGCGCAAGGCGGCGACCTCGGGCTCGGCCAAGTATTTCCTCGGCACCGACAGCGCCCCCCATGCGGTGAGCGCCAAGGAAAGCGCGTGCGGCTGCGCGGGGATTTTCAACGCGCCCTTTGCGCTGGAAAGCTACCTCGCGGTATTCGAGGAGGAAGGCGCGCTCGACAAGTTCGAAGGTTTTGCCTCCGAACATGGCTCGCGTTTTTACGGGCTGCCGCTCAACGAAGGCACCGTGACGTTGACGCGAGACCCTCATGAGATACCCGCCGTAATCGACGCCAACGGTACCGACATAGTCCCGTTCCACGCGGGCGAAGTACTCAATTGGCGGCTGGCCTAAACCTCGCTCAGGCGGCCCTCGGCCAGACGGAAGGTCCGGTCGACCGGCAGCCCAGGGGGCAGACGGTGGGTGACCATCAGGATAGTCAAACTCCCGCGCAAATGCGCAAAGGTTTCAAGCAGCCGATCCTCAACCGTCCGGTCGAGCGCATTGGTTGCTTCATCGAGGATCAGCAGGCGCGGCTGGCCGAGCAGCGCGCGGGCGAGGCAGATGCGCTGGCGCTCGCCGCCCGAGAGCCGCGAGCCGCGATTGCCCACCGGCGTATCGAGCCCATCGGGCAAGGCACGGACGAAGCCGTCGGCCTCGGCCAGCGCCAGCGCGCGCCACAGTTCGGCTTCGTCGGCGGTCGGCTCGGCCCATTGCAGATTGGCCCGGATCGTCTGGTCGAACAGGAAGGGTTCCTGCGGCACATAGCCGATCTGGCGGCGCAGGGCGATGCGCTCGGCTTCGTCGTCAACCACCGTCCCGTCGATTGCCAGTTCGCCGCTATCCGCCTCGACCAGCCCGAGGATCACATCGGCCAGCGTGGTCTTACCGCCGCCCGAGGGGCCAAGCAGCACCGCGAATTGGCCCGGCGCGATTGCGCCGCTGACCCGGCGCAACACCGGCTCGTCGCGGCCCGGAGCGCGGTAGTCGATGTCCTTGAACGACAGCGCCGCCGGTCCTTCGGCGGTGACCGTCGGCTGGTGCCTTGCGGCCGTCCCGGCACTGCCCCGGCCAAGCTGCGCTTCGAGCGCGGTGAGGTTGCCCACCGCCGGCAGCATCGTCAGCACCGACTGCACCCCGCTCAACAGCTGCTGCGCCGGTCCCGCGATCCGCGCCAGCAGCACCAGCAGCGCGGACAGCACGGCGGGCGGAGTGTGTGTCACCAGCAGCCCTAGCAGCAGCAGCAGTGCGGCGGACAGGCCGGAGATGAGCTGGAACGCATTGTGGCTGCGCAGCTGGGCATCGAGAAACCGCATCGCGCGGGTCCGCATCGCGTGGCTGAGGCTATTGTATTCGGAGGCGTAGCGCGCCTCGGCATCATGCGCCTTGGCCAGCTTCATCCCTGCCAGGAACTCGCTGAAGGTATTCTGCCGCTTCGCGCCATCGCTGCTCAGTGCTTCGCCATGCCGGTGCGAGGCGCGGAACAACGGCATGACGAAGGGAAGCCCGAGCAGTCCGACTGCCAGCGCGAGCAGGCACAGCAGTGGCGAAAGGTAGAGCGCGAGCGCCAGCTGGACCAGTAGCTGCAGCGCGGCCATCCCGCCGCGCAGCAACCGGTCGCTGCCGATCGACAGCCGGCCGACCTCGCTGGTCACCGCGAACTCCAGCTGGCTGTGGCGCAGTTCCTGCAAGCGTCGCCAGCTTGCCCCGGCGACCGCGCGGACCAGCCGCGCGCGCCACCCGTCGACCAGTTCGAATGACAGCTCGGCCAGCCGCAAATCGCGCTGCCACACCACCAGTCCGCGCAGCACCAACAACAGCGCGAAGGTCGAGACCAGCACGATCAGCTGTTCGTTGCGCGAAAAATCGCCCAGCCATTGGTCGGCGAAGCGATCGAGCATTCCCCCGCTGGCGCCGCCGACGCTCGCGAAGACCAGTCCCAAGAGCGGCACCAGCAGCAATATGCCGATCCCTTCGAGCACCGAGCCTGCCGCGACCAGCGCGCTCATCGCCGCGAGCCGTCCGCGTCCAAGCGCGAGCAGCGAGGCGAAATAGTCCGCAAACTGGCGGCGGGCTGGGCCGCGAAGGGAAGGAGGTGTGTCCGTCACCGGCGCGATGTATCGGGCAGCGGATGGACTAACAAGCGGCGCGCAGCATATCGCCCAATTCATCGCTCATCGCGCAATCGATCACTAGATGGACCCGAGGGCTAGTGCCTGCATTGATCACGCTGTGCGGATCGGCGAGGCGCAAATACCACAGCTCACCGGGTGCCATGTCGGTCCGCACGCCATTGACGCGGAAGTCGACCTCGGGATTGGTCACGATCGGCACGTGCAGCCGCACCATCCCCTGGTCGGGCGACAAGTCCCAGTCGCGATGCTGCTTGATTTCGCCGCCCGGGCCAAGCCGCATCAGCCGCGCCGCGCCGATTTTGGCGGGCAGGCTGTCGATCACCGCGCGAAAGCACGGGCTGGCGGCGAGGAATTCGGTGTCCTCCCAGTTTTCGGTTCCCGGGGTGGAGGTAATCCGCAAGATCGGGTGGCTGGCGCCCTTGGGTGCGCGCAGCGGCAGGATGCTCCAGTCGCCGGCGTAGTTTTCCGCCACGAAATGCGCGGTCCATTCACCGAGCTCGAGCGCGGCAAGCCCCGCCACCAGCGGTGCCGGATCGAAGCGCGGCACCAGGCGCAGACGGTCGGGCAGGGCGCTGGTCCATTGCCACGACGGGGAATCTTCGTCGGATGCCACTTGCGCCACGCTGAATTTCCCTCAATGCCTCCGCCAAGATAGGCGGGAACGCCGACGGGACAAGCAAAACAGCATGACGCAACACACCGCACCAGCCGAAATCCAGCTGGCGGTGCCTCCAAGCCTCGCGCCACTGGTCAGCGCGCTCGCTGCGTCACCTGAGCTGCAGGCGCGGTTGGGGCCATTGGTGATGCCGGACGAGTTCGTCGCGGCGACGCGGAAGATCTCGGTCGAGCTGGGACTGACTTTCGATGAGGCGACATTGCGTGACTCGCTGCGGCCCGATCCGCTTGGGATAAGCCGCTGGTCGGGTGCGCCGCTTTCCACTGCGTCGTGGCCCCAGGGTGACTGGCTCCCCGCGCGTTCGATCGAAGCGGCTCCACCCCAATTCGATTGGGCGTGGTTCGGCCCCCAGCGACTAACCGACCCGTTCTACGAGGATTCAGTGCGGCGCGAGGGGAGCCGACCGCTGAGCCTGCTGATGCGGACCCGCACAACGCTGGACGCCGTGCTTCACGGGGCGCAATCAGCCGACAGCCTGCCCTTGTCCGGGCTGATTTTCCACATGTCGCGCTGCGGCTCCACGCTGCTTGCCCGCATCCTGGCTTCGCTACCCCAACACATCGTCGCATCGGAACCCGAGCCGCTCGATGCGGTGCTGCGCTGGGCCTATGTCACGCAAACTGGCCGCGACGAGGCGATCGCGGCGGTCCGCGCCATCGTCGCCGCAATCGGTCGCCGCCGGGATTCGTCTAGTCGGCGATTGTTCATCAAACTCGATGCCTGGCATGCATTGTCGCTGCCATTGCTGCGCGCGGCCTTCCCTGACGTGCCGTGGGTCTATCTCTATCGCGACCCGACCGAGGTCATGGTCTCGGTAATCGACCTGCCCGGCTTGCTCGGCGTACCCGGCGCCCTACCGGAAACACAGCGCGCCATCCCCGACGGGGAAACCCTATCCCGCGTTGAATATTGCGCTCGCGCACTGGCGCTGCCGGGCAAGGCGGTGATCGAAAATTGGTCGCTGGGCGGCGGGATGGCGGTCGATTACGCCCAGCTCAAGCAGGCCGCGCTGGATACCATCCCGGCGCACTTCGGATTTTTGCCAGATTCCAGCGAGATCGAGGCAATGCGCGCGGCGGCTGGAGAATATTCCAAACGTCCCGCAGAAGCGTTCACGGGTGATTCGCAGCGCAAGCAGTCTGCTGCAACCGCGGAATTGCGCGCGGCGGTGCGGACGCATCTTGCGTCCGTGCACGACGGGCTGGGCGTGCTGAACGACATTTTTTAGCGCAAATCATTGTCCGTAAAGGGAACAACCGTTGACTTCGTGCGGGACCGCAATAGTCTCCCCATAATCGATTCAACCACCGCTTGATCCGCCCGCAGAGTCGCAGCCCCGGTTGCAAATCTGATTGTCGCATCAGGACCATCGCCAGGGGCACCCCATGTCGTCACCATTCATCGCTGCAATCATCATGTTCGGTGGCAATTTCGCCCCGCGCGGCTGGGCTACCTGCTCGGGCCAGATATTGCCGATCGCGCAGAACACCGCGCTGTTCTCGATTCTGGGGACGACTTACGGCGGCAATGGTCAGACCACTTTCGCGCTGCCCGACCTGCGCGGTCGCGTGCCCAATGGCATGGGTCAGGGACCGGGCCTTAGCGCGTACACCCTGGGCCAACAGGGAGGTGAGGAGAACCACACGCTGATCACCGCCGAGATGCCGGCGCATACCCATGCCGCGACGTTTGCCTCGACCTCGACGCTCAGCGCCGCCCAGGTTCCGAGCACCAACCAGCAGGCCCAGACGACCCCTCAATCGATGCTGGCTCGCAGCGTGGACGGTGCGGCCAATGGCACGGCCCTTCCCAGGATCTATGCGCCGGCCACCTCGACCCCAACGGTGCCGATCGGCGGGCTCAACGTCGCAGGTACGGTGACCAACGCGGTCACCGGCGGAGGCCAGCCGCACAACAATTTGCAGCCCTATCTCACGCTCAACTTCATCATCGCGCTCCAAGGCATCTTCCCGTCGCGCAACTGATCCAGGTCAGCCGAAGTCAATTCAGTTGAAAATCGCCTGGTAGTAGTACCCCGCCTCGGCATCCCGGGGCGGGGTCATCGACGAGAGAAATATTGACGCGGGGTCGAAGGTGCCGTTCCGCATTGTATAGGCACCGTCGACCAGCAGCTGTTCGGGTCCTGATCTGAAAACCAGGATGAACGGTGCGCGTTCATCCGCGCTGCCTGATCTCAGCGGCGTTGCTTCGACCAGTCGCAGAGCGACGGGTTCGGGATCGCAATCGGCCAGCAGGTCCTGTCCGACCAGGGCTTGGAACTCGGTCAGGAACAGGTTTCGCGGCATGATTTCTGGCATGGACGGGTCTCACAATGAATAGAAGTCTTCGCAACTGCGATTGCCGCCTCCCCTTGCCGTCCGTCCGGTCTTTTGCAAGCCTAATGACCACCGGCGATGACTGAAGGCGAACTGTTCGACACCGCCTTTTTGCGGCGTGCGCCCACACTGGGCATCCGGCCCGAAACCTTGGCCGACGAGCAATTCCTGACCGAACTGCAGATTGCCTGCTCGCCGCTCGCCGCGCTGATGCCCCGGGCAATGCTGGAGTTTCAGGCAAGGGCGCAGCTGGCCAGCCATTGTCAGCAACATCCCGACGCAATGCGTCGGATAGTCTTCCACGAAGCCACGCCAATCGCGCGATTCACGATCGATTGGAATATCCCCGGCGGTTCGCATGGGGTCGATATTGCGGTGTTGCCGCAAGCGCGCGCCACGCTAGCCGGACCCCATATGCTGAAGGCATGGCTGGAAGTCGCTGATCGGTTGCACCGGTCATGTTCGCTCGATGTGCTGGCCAGCAATCGCGCGAAGCTGCTCTACCGCCGCCTCGGCTTCGTCGTCACCGGCGAGGACGATCCCGCCGCGCCGGTCCTGTTCATGACCCGTCCGTCGCTGTCATAGCCGTGAACGCGGCCAACGCGAGCCACGCGGAGCCGACGCGCTGCTGCATCGAACCCGCGGACTGGCGGCAGCCGCATGACCGGCAGGCGACTCGCCAAGTCGAGCAAATGAGCCTCGCACCGCATATGCTAAGGGCCTGGCTCGATGTTGCCGGTGCGCTGGGGCGGATATGCACGCTCGAGGTGCTGGCCGGCGATCGGGCGCGGCTGCTCTATGCGCGGCTCGGACTCGAACTGGACCTCGACCAGCACGCCGATTCACCGGTGCCAGCGATGACCCACCCCCGGTTGCTGGCCAGGCCCTGACCGGGGCAGATCGGCCCTTGCCATTGAGCTGGGACCTACTTAGTGTCGCCCGCGAGCGTACGAATTCGCTTGGAGATGTTTCGATGATTGACCGTGAAGAGCGCAAAGAACAGCTGCGGACCTGGGTCGAACCCAAGATCGACACGCTGGCGATCGAGGAAACAGAGTCATTTGGGGGAGCGGGTCGCGACGGCGGTCGTTATGCGACTTCGCAGCGTTCCTGAAGCGACCGGCGGCGGGTGCGAATCCGTCGCAGCGATCGGTCCGCTCAACCTCGGGGGGTGAGCGCTATCAGATCCATCGGCGCAGCCGGGACCAGCACATCGGCGACCAAGTTGGTTTCGCGGTCGAGAAACAGGACCGATCCGGTGAAGTTGTCGCGCACCTCGCGTGCGCCGAAGGTCGAGGCTCCCACCGCGAATCCCTCGGGCGTGATCGCAAGGCCGCGAGTCATCCGGTCGCTGATCTTGTAACGCTCGCCGCGCGAGTTGATCAGCTCGCCGTCCATCGAACCGCAATGCCACAAAGTTCCGTCACCATCGGCAACGATGTCATGGCAGCCCAATCCGGGCAGGCTGTGCCGTTCGAGAAGGGCCCACTCCGGGTCGAACCAAGCGAGTTCGCTGGGCCGCTCTTCCGCCCCGTTGTGCAGCATCAGGGCAATCCGGTTCCCGATCCTGGCGATCGAATTGATGTGCAGATAGTCCGATTCGGGACTGACCCCGCGGGTGAACGGAAAGGGTTGAATCGCATCGACGATCCCGCCGTCCGGGGTGAAGCGCAGGATTTGCTGATGGGCTGTGTCGATCACATGGATCAGACCATCGAACAGCGCGAGCTGGTGGCAGCGGTTGTCGAGGTTCTGGACCAGGATCGCTGGCTTGCCCAGCCGCTGGCCTTCGACCGGGATGCGCAGCACGCGGCCGTAGGCATTGGGCAGCCGCGGCCGGTCACCGATTTCGAAGATCAACAGATGATCGTCGTAGCGGCGGATGCCATGAAAGAAACCGTAGAGCAGTCGGCGTACCAAGCCCGCGCGATTGATGGCAAACAGACCGAGGGTACAAGCGACGAGACACTCGCAATCGCTCAGGTCTTTACTCGCCACCCGCACTCGGCCTTCCGCGTAGGCGATCCGCGCCAGAGACGCGGCGATGCGGCGCTTCGAAATCGTCGGGTTGGCAGCATTTACCGTTGCGAGCAGATCCATCGCCGCCTCCTGACGCCTGCGCGGAGCAAGGTCAATCCGGCGCGGTCGGTGGTGGTGCGATGACAGCACATAGCGGGATTTTCGCGCTCGCCAGCCTCGACGGCGCGCCGCTTGCGCCGCAGAACTTGCGAGCGCTCGGCCTTCCGGCAACTCCGGGACCGCTGGTGGCGGAAGCGCGAGATGCGGCGCAGCCGCAGGCGGTACACCAAGCGCGCAATGCGCAAGGGACGACCCTGCTGCTTGGCTATTTCGACGCAGTCGAAGAACTCGCGAAAAGCCTCAAACTCCCGCCCCAAACACCGACCGCGTTGCTCGCACGCGCCGCGCTGGCTCGCTTCGGCAGCGAATTGCCCAATATTGCCTGCGGCGAGTGGAGTCTGCTCCAGCGGGAGCCGCACGGCGCGCTGACCCTGATGAGTTCCGCCGCGCGCCGCGATCTGTTGTTCTATGCGCAGCGCGGCTCGACAGTTGCGGTGGCCCCCAGCGTCCACGCCCTCGGCCGGCTCGACTGGGTCGACCGGACGATTTCCGAGGAAGGCTTTCTCACAGGTGTCGGCAACTTCCGGTTGCGCGAGGCTTTCGGCGAGCAGACGATCCTTTCAGGGGTGCGCCGCGTCCCGCCGGGCGGGTCGGTCCGATTTGACGGCGAAGGTGCGCGTCCTGAACGAGCGCGCACACCCGATCTGCCGCCGCGCTTTACCGGAACCATTCACGACGGTGTCGACCAAGCCCTGCAACTGTTGCAGTGCATTGTCGCGGAGCGGCTCGGGCGGCTACCCGGCGCGGCGGCGCTGCTCAGCGGGGGGCTCGATTCGGCGCTGATCGGTTGGCTGCTTGCTGACGCCAACGCACAGGGCAAGCGGCTCGACTTCTTTTGCTCGGTCGCGCCGGAAGCGAGTGGTCTTCCCGACGAGTTGGCCTTGGCCCGAAAGGTTGCGGACCACTTGGACTTGCCGGTCCACGGGGTTGCACCGGACTCCGAGGCTTCGCCTTATCGCCCCGCTGTCCATCGCTTCGTACAGGGCAATGGCCCGGTGCTCGGGGCACGGCATTATCTTTACGACGCGCTGGCCGATGGTGCCGCCGCACTCGGGCACACTGCACTATTCGATGGTATGTTCGGCGAGCTCACCGTGACCGGGCAGATGCCGCTGGCGACACCGCGATTGAGGCTGCGCCAGCTTGCGCGACGCATGCTCGGGCGGCGTGACCCGTGGCTGGTAAGCGATCTTCCCCAGATTATCCGGCTTGCCCCGCGCCGGTTCGAGCAGCTGTCGAAATCGTTGAAAGCAGAGGTTTCCACGAATTCGCGGGATGAAATTCATCCGGCTTCGCCGCAGGCGCGCTGGCCGTTCCCGCCCGGAGAGATCATGCGCACCGGACCACCCACCGAGCTGCTGCCGGGGCGGCTGCGGGTCGAGTACCCGTTTCGTGACCAGCGGTTGTGGCGGCTGTTCGCCAGCTTCCCGGCAAGCTTTCTCGAGCACTGCGGACTCGATCGTGCGCCGGTCCGACTGATGCTGTCCGGCCGACTGCCCGAAGCCATCCGCCTGCAACCCAAGGGGATCGGCTTTTCGCCCGACTACGACCTGCGCCTGAAGCGCCATGCGCCGGCCGCGCGGCAGCGCCTGGCCGTCTTCCGCAAGGCCCAAATCGACGAATGGCTCGACCTCGCCTGGCTCGACGCTACGCTTGGCAGGATCGCGGTACACGGACCCCAGGACGTGATCGAGGCTCAGTCGGCCCAGCTGACCGCGATGGCCGCCGAATTCCTGTTGTGGTGGCGCGAAGGCGAAGTCTAGCCCGCCAACATCGCGAGAACCTGCGCAATTCGCGCGGCGCGGTGGTGCGGATCGAAACCTGTCACCGGCGGCAAGCGTCGTAGCGGTACTGCATTGGCCAGTTTGAGCAGCAGCACCTGCCGTTCGCGATGCGCGGGCAACGCAGCGCACCAGCGTGGGCGGAACAACAGCCGCGCGAGCAGCCGTGCCGCATTTGCCCTTCGTCCTATGTCGCCATCACCGAGCAGGAAGATGCCGGCCAGCGGCAAATTGCCCTCATCGACGCGCCGCTTGGGACGGACCAGGACTTTGCCTCGCGGATCGTCGGGAACCGCTTCGCTTCGTTCGGCATCGACCAGTGCTGCGGTCGCGGGGTGAAGGCGCATGGCCGCACGGCCGCGCCGGACAGTGAACGGCGCGCCGGGACCGGCGGGTGGCTCCACCGCGCTGAGATCGTCGCCGATCAGCTGTGCCCCCGCTGCCAGCAGCTCGGCTGCAAAGGTCGATTTTCCGGCCCCGCCATCACCGGCAAAAAGGAACGCGCGCCCCTGCCATTCAAGCGCAGTGGCATGAAGCGGCAAGATCCCGCGTCCCGCGAGCAGCAGCGAGGCGATCGTGCTGTACAGTCCTGGCGGCATAACTCCGCGCCACGCCGGCTGTGCCGCATAGTCGACTCGCGTCGATCCGTGCACGTCGAACACCAAGGCATCCGACCACGCCAGCCGGAAGCCGTTGGCAAATACTTGACCGCGCCCGACCGGCCGCGACGGACCTCTATCGGGCAGGCCTGCGACGCGGCGCACGGCGATGTCGATTTTGCCGTCGCCGTGCGCCATGGAATCGAACCGCTCGAGCGGGACGTCCGAACCCCAGGTCAGCCCGAACCCGCGCGCGCGGTACGGCAGTGGGCTCAAAGCGGTGCGGCGAGCCGCAGCTCGCGCATTTCACCAAGCAACCGGGTGACCGACGCGCGGCAGGCCGCTTCGTCCACCGCAAACCGCTCGCGCAGATGGGCCTCGATCCCGGCCTGGGTCCGCGGTTCCTCAAGCGCGTCCCACACCGCGCTGGCGGTCGAATTGAGCGCGACGTATTTGCCGGTGTCGATATTGACCATGACGAAGCTGTCCTCGATTTCCGAGCCCACCCAGTCGTCGTCGCGCTGCCACATTTGTCCGGTCATTACCCTACCCCGATGTCGCGAAGCAGCGCCGCAAGGCATCGACTTCGCCAGTTGAAATCGTCAAATCGCCCGTTCGCCGATGCCACAAGGCCACCGGCACCGAGCGCGCAATCGCCGTTGCCTGCGCAACGACACTTTGCCGCATACCCAGCAGCGCAGGTATCCCGGGACGGTGCCGATGGGCAAGCAAGAGTTCGACCGCGCGCAACCGGGCGACCCTATCCAGCCGGAACGAGGCAGCGCGCTCATCGAGCACGGCGATGCCCAGCAGCCGGGCCGACGGCACCGCGCAATCGGGCGTAACCGGCCTGAAGCGGCGCTGCTCGCCGGGGACAATGGCGTCGAACAACCCTCCGGACAGTCCGCTGACCGTTGCGCCAGTGGCCTCGCAATCGATCCGCAGGCTGTCGTCGCCCACCAGCAGGGCACCGTGATCGAGCAGCGCTGCGGCCACACTCGACTTGCCCGAACCCGCTGGGCCGACAATCGCGATGGCCCCAACGTCTTCGTCCAAGACCACGGCGGAGGCATGCAGCACAAAGCTGCCTTGCTGCCACAACACTGCGGGCAGCGCATTGGCGACGAGTAGCTCGGCGATGAGCGCGGGATCGGCGTTGGTGGGCGCGGCAAGGGCAATGCTGCCAGGGGTGCAGCGGAAGCTCGCAACCCCGGCCAGCGAATAGACGAAGATGCCGTGCTCAATCCGGTAGAGGTCGCCCGGTCCCGGCGGAGAGGCAGCCCGGCCAGCGACGGTGAGCGGCGGGCCCGGGGGAATATCGGTCGGCACCGCAATAGTGCCCGGGATCGCAATTGCGCTGTCGATCATTTGGCCGAAGCCGAAGGTTCGGCGCAGCGCGGGGTCCGCCGGCATCACGAGGCGGGGCGCCGCGCGAGCAAGTCCCACACGAAGATCGCGATGGCGCACCAGATCGCGATGAAGCAGGCCAGCTGCACCTGCCGCAGCGGCTCGTGAAACAGAAACAGCCCGAGCAGGAAGACCATCGTCGGGGCAATGAACTGGAAGAAGCCAAGCGTCGAATAGTCCATCCGCCGCGCCGCGATCGCGAACAGCAGCAGCGGGACCGCGGTGAGGACCCCGCCCAGCGCCAGTAGCAGGCTTGAGCCAATATCCCGCCCGAACGCGGAACCGGCAGGCAAGCCTGCATAATACGCCGCGATCCCGATCGCGGGGAGCAGCAGCACCGCCGATTCGATTGTCAGCCCCGGCAGCGAACCGACCGGCGTCAGCTTGCGCACCAGCCCGTAGGCGGAAAAGCTGACCGCGAGCGACAGGCTGATCCATAGCATCTCGCGCGCATCCCACGCCAGCAGCGAGACCCCGGCACTCGCCAGCGCTACCGCAATCCACTGCCGCGCGCTGAGCTTTTCGCGCAGAAACAGCGTGCCCGCGAGCACGTTGACCAACGGATTGATGTAATAGCCCAGGCTGGCCGCATAAATGTGGCCGGACTGAATCGCCGCAATGTAGATCAGCCAATTGATGCCGATGAACACCGAGCTCGCCGCCAGTCGCAACATCACCGCGCGATTGCGCAATGCCGCCGCCAGATCGGCCCCTTGCCCACGCAGCGCGATGAACATCAGGCACAGCGGCAGCGTGAAGATGATCCGCCAGCCGACAAACTCGAACGGCGGCACCTCGCGGACCAGCTGCAAATAGAGCGGCAACAGCCCCCAGATCAGGTAGGCGCCGATTGCCATCGGCATACCACCGGGCTGGCGGGCCGGAGCTTGGTCGGTGTGAAGCATATAACCGCGCCTAGCGGGCGCGGAGTCGCGCAGCAAGGCTCGACTGGGCGGTGCAGGAACTCGCTTTGCCGCACACTCCGAATCTGACCGAACCGTTGCATTCCGTTCAGCTTTGGAGCCGGAAGGATGAACGGAAGTTCGGGGATTGGCCCTGAATACGATCCTTACAAGCAGGAGAAGAACAATGCGGACGAACCTCACCAAGGCAATGCTGGCCCTTGCCGTCCCGGGCCTTCTCGCGACGACGATCCCGGCAAGCGCCGCGATCGGCGGCAATGCGGTTGCGCTGTCGCATGCGGCGAACGCTGCCGTGCAGGCCGATAGCTGGAACCACGGCGATCGCGGTCGCCATCGCGGCCACCACAAGAACGACCGCTATGACCGCGGTTACCAGGGCAGCGACTATCAGGGCGGCTACGGCAGCTATGGTGGCAACTACAACCAGCGCACCTCTTACGAAGAACCGGTGCGCTCGAACACCCGCGTATGGCAGGGCGATAACGGGCAGTATTACTGCCAGCGCAGCAATGGCACGACGGGGCTGCTGATTGGCGGCGCGGCCGGCGCGCTGTTGGGCCGCGAGATCGCGGGCCGTGGCGGCGACCGCACGCTCGGCGCGATCCTTGGTGCCGCCGGTGGCGCGCTGCTCGGCCGCCAGATCGACCGCGGCGGTTCGCGCTGCCGTTAATCCTGAACCTTGAACTCTAAACCGAATCCGGCGCGGCTCCCTGCCTGGGGAGCCGCGTCGGAACCGCAGCGCCCTAGGTCGCATCCTGGTGTTGTGGAGAGCGCCTCCGGACTTGTCCGGGGGCGCTCATTCCATCGGTAACGGCATTTTAACTCGAACAGCAGATGGCTAACGGCGTGTTAAGCGCGCCGGAGCCATGTTCGATGTCCAACCGTCTTGCCCTGCTGATCATTTCGGCGCTGGCGCTTTCGGCGTGTGGTGGGGCGAAGGATCCTGCGCCAAAAAGACCCGACGTCGATCCGGCGGTTAGCGGTGCGCTCGCGGACCAGATCATGGTCGATCCCGACCTCGCCAGCCAGAACCGCGGCAATGCGGCACTCAGCGGCGGCGGTCCGGCCGATGGCAGTCTGCCGCCCGAACAGGCGACCCCCGAAGCGATTGCCGCGGCCAAAGCCGACGCGCTGCGTCTCGTTGGCGGGCAGCTACGGGTTGCACCCAGCGCAAGCGGCAGTGCAGCGGCGCGCGGCGCAGATCTGACCGCCGCAGATGTCGCGTCAAACCTCCCGGGGATTGGCGCAGCCTGCCCCGACAAGGTCGAATATTCCGCAGCCTGGGCCGCGAAGATGCCCGCTGCCTTCCCGGTCTACCCGCGCGGTCACGTCAACGAGACGGCGGGTACCGACAAGGACGGTTGCCGCCTGCGGGTGGTCAACTTCGTCACCCCGGTGACCCCGGCGGACGTGATGAATTTCTACTACACCCGTGCGCGCGCTTCCGGTTTTGCCGCCGGGCATAGCCGCGAAGGCAGCGATGATGTGCTGGGCGGTACCAAGGGCGGCGCGGCCTATGTGGTCTATGCCCGTCCGCTGCCGGGTGGGCTCACCGAAGTCGATCTGGTCGTCAACGGCGGCTGACGAAGCTCGGAGAATCAACCCTCGCGGAAGCCCACGCCGATGGTGGCGCGGGGCTGTTCCATTTCATTGGAAGCGACCGGATAGGCGCAGTAATCGGCGGCGTAGAACGCACTGGGGCGATGGTTGCCCGACAGGCCGACCCCGCCAAACGGTGCGGCCGAGGACGCGCCATTGGTCGGCCGGTTCCAGTTGACCACCCCGGCGCGGATATTGGCCCAGAAGCGGTTGTAGTCCTGCGGCGTCCCGCCCACCAGCGAGGCGGAGAGACCGAAGCGGGTGTTGTTCGCCTCGGCAATCGCCTCGTCGAGGTCGTCGACCCGGATAACCTGCAGGATCGGGCCGAACAGCTCGACATCGGGGCGTTCGGCCATCTTGGTGGTGTCGATGATCGCGGGCGAGAGCAGCGGCAGATCGTCGTTCGGGCGGATCAGATGCTTGATCGCCTTACCGCCGTGGCTGAGCAAATAGAGGAAGCTCTCGGTCAGCCCGTCGGCCGCGGCATTGTCGATTACCGGACCCATGAACGGAGCCGGTTCATCGAACGGCGCGCCGACAATGATCCGGTCGGCCAGTCGCTTCACTTCGGCGATTACGGCATCGTACATCGATGATTTGACGATCAGCCGCCGCGCCGCCGTGCAACGCTGCCCGGCCGAGGTGAAGGCCGACTGGATCACCAGCACCGCCGCATCGGAAATCTTGGGGGTGTCCCACACGATCAGCGGATTGTTGCCGCCCATTTCGAGTGCGACGATCTTGTCGGGCCGCGAGGCCAGCTTGCGGTTGATCGCAATCCCGGCGTGGGCCGAGCCGGTGAACAGCACCCCGTCGATCCCGTCATGCGCAACCAGCGCCTGGCCTTCCTCCGGCCCGCCGACCATAAACTGGACCACCGCCGCCGAAATCCCGGCGCGGTGGAAACACTGGACCAGCAGTTCGCCGGTCGCCGGGGTCTTCTCGCTCGGCTTGAAGACTACCGCATTGCCCGCAATCAGCGCAGGAACAATGTGGCCGTTGGGCAAATGGGCCGGGAAATTATAGGGGCCCAGCACCGCCAAGACGCCATGCGGCTTGTGACGCACCGCCATCGTGCCCTGCATCGCATTGTCGAGTTTGCGCTGCGCGGTGCGTTCGGCGTAGGCGCGGATCGAAATCTCGACCTTGTTGATCACGCTCTCGACTTCGGTGCGTGCTTCCCACAGCGGCTTGCCGGTTTCGCGTGCGATCAGATTGGCGAGTTTGTCGCTTTCCTTGCGCACTTCATTGGCGAAACGGCGGACCATTTCCATCCGCGTCGAGAGTGGCTGGGCCGCCCAGGCAGGCCACGCGCGGCGCGCGCGCGCCACCAATTCATCGACATTGGCAGGCTTGCCGCGCCAGACTTCGGCACCGGTCGCCGGCTCGTAGGAAATGATTTCGGCCGTGCTCACCAGCTACCCTGCGTTCCTCTGCCCATCCCCGCCATTAGCCGGGGACCCTGCGGATGGGAAGCCTTGCACCAAGGCGAACAAAATACGGTTAACGCGAAAGCGCGGGCGGCGGACCGAGACTTCCCCCCAACTGGCGAATTGCCGCGACTTGCGCGGCGAGGGGCGCCCAATCGTCGGCGTCGGCGATTGCCGACCAGATCCGCTCGACCTCCTCGATTAGCAAGGATGGCGGAAGGCCGTCCGCGATGTCGTTGCCGGTCCGCTCGTAGCTGGCCAGCAGTTCGCCGAAGGTGTCGTCCACCGACGTTTCGAACCGTCGGGCAAAAAAGAAGCTGTCGGGCGCTTCGCCGCTCGTTTTCATTACCTGCTCGGCGGCGGCGACAAGTTCCATATCCGTCTCCGGCCCACGCGGTGCGATGCCCAGCCGCCAGCAGAACCGCCACGCCAGCGCAGCCTCGTAAAGCGGGCCGAACCGCTCGAGCGCGGCAATCAGCGGCGGACCCTCGGCGAGCTGGCGCAGCGCTACCGCCAGCTGGCCGCAGTTCCAGTGAATCGCCTGCGGCTGACGCCCGAAGGCGTAGAGCCCGTTGTGGTCGAAATAGGCGGCGGTGAAACCGGCGTCCCACCGCGGCAGCCAGCGCCACGGGCCATAATCGAAGCTCTCGCCCGAGATGTTCATATTGTCCGAATTGAGCACCCCGTGGACGAAGCCCGCGACCATGTAGGACGCCGCCAGATCGGCCAGCCGCTCGACCACCTGATGCAGCAGGATCACCGCCGGCTGGTCGCGGCCTGGCGCATCGGCGGGGGGAGGGTCGCCGGGATAGGTGGCAAGGCAGTAATCGACCAATTGCGCCATATGATCGCGCTCACCCAAATAGGCGAGGCGCTGGAATGTGCCGATCCGGATATGCCCGTGACTGAGCCGGACCAGAACCGCCGAGCGGGTGGGCGAGGGTTCGTCCCCGCGCCACAGCTCCTCGTGCGTTTCCACCACCGAGAAGGTCTTGCTGGTGTTGACCCCCAGCGCCTCAAGCATCTCAGTCGCCAGAATCTCGCGCACTGCGCCCTTGAGCGTGAGGCGTCCGTCGCCCTCGCGGCTCCACGGGGTCTGGCCCGTACCCTTGGTGCCAAGATCGAGCAAGCGGCCGACCCTGTCGCGCAATTGCGCGAACAGGAAACCGCGCCCGTCGCCGATCTCGGGGTTGTAAACCTGGAACTGGTGCCCGTGATAGCGCAGCGCGAGCGGCTGGGGGAGATTGCCTTCGAGCGGCGCGAACCTGCCGAAGTGTTCGAGCCATTCCCCATCGCTCAGCCTGGCCAAGCCCACCGCTCCGTCCCAGCGCTGGTTGCGAAAGCGTAGCGTCGTGCCCGGAAAGTCGGCGGCGGACACCGGATCGCCGAGCCAATCGGCGAGTGCCGCAATGCGCGGATCGGGGATGTAGTCGCAAGCTTGCGGTTCGGCGCGCATCCGGCGATAGTGGAGCCACGGCCGGAGTTCGGCAAGGGACTGCCAGGGGTGGAATGAGCGATTTTACGGACAGTTACTGGCACAGCCGGGACGGGTTGAAGCTCCACTACCGGGATTATGCTGGCCGGGCTGACCGCCCGCCGGTGCTGTGCCTGCACGGGCTGACGCGCAATTCGCGCGACTTCGAGGGGCTGGCTGCGTCGCTGGCCGACGAATGGCGGGTGATCTGCCCCGACATGCGCGGGCGCGGCGACAGCGGCTATGCGAAGGATTCCGCCAGCTACAACCCGCTGCAATACGCCGAAGATCTTGACGCCCTGTTCGAGCAGGCGGGGCTGGACCGCGTGGTCGCGATCGGCACATCGCTGGGCGGGCTGCTCACCATGATCATGGCGATGACCACGCCCGACCGGCTGGTTGGCGCGGCGCTCAACGATATCGGTCCCGAAGTCGATCCGGCGGGGATCGAACGGATCCGCGATTATGTCGGGCAGGGGCGCAGTTTCCCGACCTGGGTCCACGCTGCGCGCGCGCTCGAAGAGAGCCAGGGTCATGCCTTCCCCGATTTCGCGATTGCCGACTGGCTGGCGATGGCCAAGCGCTGCATGACGCTGGGTAGCAACGACCGCGTGGTGTTCGACTATGACATGAAGATTGCCGAGCCGTTCGAGCAGAGTGGCGACGCCGGGGTGGATTTGTGGCCCGCGCTGGCCGGGCTGGCGGGCAAGCCCACGCTGGTACTGCGCGGCGAAACCTCGGACATCCTCAGCACCGGCACGCTGGCGCGAATGGTCGAACGCCTGCCCGGGGCGGAGACGGTGACAATCCCGCGCGTCGGCCACGCCCCGACGCTCGACGAGCCTGAAGCGCGCGCGGCAGTCGGTCGGTTGCTGTCGCGGATCGCATGACCCGCGCGTTGCGGTTCCTGCACCTCCACTCGAGTTTCCATGCGGGCGGCAAGGAACTGCGCGCGGCCCAGTTGATGAACGCCTTTGGCGATGCGGCTTCGCACACGGTGATCTCGGCGCAGCCCGACGCTTACGGTGCTGCCGCCGCGGTGAACAGCAGCATCGACGTCTCCTACGCCGAGGAATTTCCCGCGCTGACCGGTCGGCCCTCGCCCGGCCGCCTGCAACGGCTGGCGCAGGCGATGCATGGCTTCGACTTGGTGCTGACCTACAACTGGGGGGCGATGGATGCGGTGATGGCGCACACGCTGTTCGCAGGAGCCTATAACCTGCCGCCGCTGGTTCATCACGAGGACGGGTTCAACGAGGATGAGGCGGGTGGGCTCAAGCGCAGCCGCAACTGGTACCGCCGGATTGCGCTGGGGCGGGCTGCGGCGCTGGTGGTTCCCTCGCAGCGGCTCGAAGCGATTGCGATCGAGGCGTGGCAGCAGCCGGTGGGCCGGGTCCACCGGATTGCCAACGGGATCGCGACCGCGGCTTACGGCAAGAAGGCCCGGCCCGATGCACTGCCGCGCGTCATCAAGCACAAAGGCGAATCATGGCTGGGCACGCTGGCGGGTTTGCGTCCGGTCAAGAACTTGCCGCGGCTGGTGCGCGCTTTCGCTGGCCTGCCCGATCACTGGCAGCTGGTGATCCTGGGCGAAGGGCCCGAGCGCGACGCGATCCGCGCCGAGGCGGTGCGGCTCGAAGTCGGGCACCGCGTCCACCTGCCCGGCTTCGTCGCGGACCCCGCCAAGGTCATCGGGCTGTTCGACCTGTTCGCGCTGTCATCCGACAGCGAGCAGTTCCCGATCTCGGTGGTCGAGGCGATGGCGGCGGGGTTGGCGGTCGCCTCGCCCGAGGTCGGCGATGTCGCGGCGATGGTCGCCGAGTCCAACCGATCCTATATCACGCGTCCCGGCGATGAGGCTGCCCTGGCCGCTGCAATCGAAACGCTTGCGCTCGATCCACGGCTCAGGCTGCGGATTGGCGCAGACAATCGCGCGCAAGCCCGCACACAATACGATGCGGCGGCGATGGTCGCGGCCTATCGCGGCGTCTATGCTCGCGCGATGCGCCTGGAGACCTTCTGACCGCCAATCTTCCCCCTCGTTCACGCCTTTGTTCATTGGCGCTTCAGCCGTCGGCCCGCACCAATCATAGGCGTTGAAAAGGGCCACCCATCCGCTAAACAGCCCGCTCCTTCAACCGCCTTTGCTGAAAGCGCCCCACTTGGCCCTGCGACCTTCCAATCCCGAATCCCGAGCCGAACAGCTCGCCAAACGCGATGCTGCGCAGAAAGACGTGTTCCTGCGCGAGGTCGACGAAGCGCTACGTCAGGACCAGATGCTGGGGGCGATGAAGCGCTACGGCCTGCTGGTCGGCGCGCTGGTGACGCTGCTATTGCTGGGGCTGGGCGGTTATCTGTGGTGGGGCAACCACCGCGACGCGCAGTCTGCTGAACGGAGCGAGAAGTTCACCATCGCGCTCGACCAGATCGAGGCTGGCAACCTCGCGGGCGGTGCCACCGCGCTGGTGCCGCTGACCGAGGGCAGCGGCGGCAGCGCGGCGGCGGCCAAGCTGATGCAGGCCTCGATTGCGCTCGAGCAGGGCAGGCAGGCCGAGGCGATCAAGGGCTTTGCCGCGATTGCCGCCGATAGCTCCGCGCCGCAGCCGTTCCGCGATCTTGCGGCGATCCGCGAAGTCGCGACCCAGTTCGACACCATGCCGCCGCAGCAAGTCGTCGACCGGCTCAAGCCGCTGGCGGTGCCGGGCAATCCATGGTTCGGCAGTGCGGGCGAACTGGTTGGCATGGCCTATCTCAAGCTGGGCAAGAACCAGCTGGCCGGACCTTTGTTTGCCGCAATTTCGCGCGACAAGACGGCTCCCGATTCGCTGCGCAGCCGCGCCCGGCAGATGGCCGGGCTGCTGGGGGTCGATGCGATTGACGATGTTGCCAAGGCGGCCGGTATCGTGGCGGAAGGCTCCGCCGCGCCGACCCAGCCATGATTGCCCGATTCAAGGACTCTTCGATGAACAAGACTTCACCTACGCGTCGCCTGGCCGTTCCGCTGGCAATTGTCCTGGCGGTCTCGCTCGGCGGTTGCGGCGTATTCGGCGGCAAGGGCAAGCCCACTACTCCGACGGTCGGCAATCGCGTGGCGATCCTGTCGCGGATCGAATCGGGTGCCAAGGTCGATCCGGCGCTGGCCGGGGTCGCGGTGATCCTGCCGCCGGCTGAAACCAATGCCGAATGGGCGCAAGCCGGCGGCACCGCGGGCAAGGCTTATGGCCATCTCGCGCTGGGCGCGGCACCGCAGCGAGTATGGACCGCCAGCATTCCGGGCTCCAGCCAGCGCCGCCGCCTCGCCGCGGCGCCGGTGATCGGCGGCGGACAGCTGTTCGCGATGGATACCGACGGCGTGATCCACGCCTATGACGCGGCTACCGGCGCGGCGCGCTGGACCGCCAGCTTCAGCGTTTCGGGCGATGGGGCGAGCTCGGTGTTCGGCGGCGGTGCCAGCTACGACAACGGCCGGGTCTATATCACCACCGGCGTCGGCGAAGTTGCCGCGCTCGATGCCACCAACGGCAGCCAGCTGTGGAAGGTCAAGCCCGCTGGGCCGCTGCGCGGATCGCCGACGATCGCGTTCAATTCGATTTATGTCATGACGCAGGACAACCAGATCATCGCGCTCAATGCGCCCGATGGCGCGGCGCTGTGGAACGAGACCGCATCGGCCGGCCAGGCCGGGGTGTTCGGGGTTGCCGCGCCTGCTGCTGCCCAGGGCACAGTGATTGCCGGTTACAGCACCGGTGAGCTGGTCGCTTATCGCTACGAGAACGGCCGCCAGCTGTGGGCCGACGCGCTCGCGCGCACTTCGATCTCGACCACGGTCGGCATCCTGACCGACATCGACGCCGACCCGATCATCGATCGCGGAAGAGTCTACGCGTTGGGGCAGGGCGGCCGCATGGCGGCGTACGAGCTCGTCTCGGGCCAGCGCATCTGGGAGCTCAACCTCGCGGGGATTTCGACCCCGGCGGTGGCGGGCGACTGGATATTCACGCTGACCGACGATGCCAAGCTGCTGTGCATCGCGCGCACGACCGGCAAGGTCCGCTGGATCACCCAGCTGGCCCGCTATCGGAACGAGGAAAAGCGCAAGGACGCGATTTACTGGACCGGCCCGGTGCTGGCGGGTGAGCGGCTGTGGTTCGCCAACTCCGAAGGCGGGATATATTCGGCCAGCGCCACCGACGGCACGGTAGCGGCCCTTACCGACGTCAAGGAAGCGGTCTCGCTGGCCCCGGTGGTCGCCAATGGCACGATCTACTTCCTCGACGATGGCGGCAAGATCAACGCGTTCCGTTGACCGGTGAAGAGGCGTTACCGCGCCTTTAACCTTCTTCGGCTAAGCCGCGCGGGATGAGTGCGAGCGCCAAAACCGCCGATCCACGGCCGGTAAGCGATGTTTCCGCAGGCACCGGCTTGGCGGGGCTGCTTGGGCTGCTCGCGTGGCTGGTCATCTGTCACAATTGGGCGGTTGTCGCCGCTGTGTTGGGTATTCCCGGCCCGCGCGAGCCGCTGTCGGGGCCCTACGCGGCGCTGGCCGGACTGGTTGCCGCGGGAGCGCCGATGGTGGCGTGGTCGCTGCTGGTCGAAAAGGTCCATCGTCGACCTTCGACCGGGATCGACTGGAGGAAACCGCGCCCGCTCGCCGCGATCGTCGACATTTCGATCACCAAGCTGGCCGGGCTGTGGGCGACCTGGGCGATCATCGGCGCGCTCTATTGCCTCGCGCGGTGGTATTGGAGCGGACAGTATCTGTTCGCGATGGAAGTGATCGGCGCGGCAGCGGTGCCGTTGTTCCTGCTCTCCATTCCTTATGTGCTGTGGACCGACCGGGTGCTGGTGAACCCGCGCGACGGTGCGTGGCACTTCGGCGCGCTGCTGATCGGGCGCGAAGCGTGGGACCGCGATGCGGTGCTGCGGCATTTGCGCGCCTGGGGGGTCAAAGGTTTCTTCACCGCCTTTATGATCTCGATCCTGCCGCCCGGTTTCAACGCCATCGTCACCGGCGCATGGGGGCAGATCCTGGCCGATCCGGTCGCGCTGACCCGGCTGCTGATGGAGCTGATGTTCGTGATCGACGTGCAAATCGGCACGGTCGGCTATGTCCTGACGATGCGCCCGCTCGACGCGCAGATCCGCTCGGCCAATCCCTATTTCATGGGCTGGTTCGCGGCGCTGGCTTGCTATCCGCCGCTCCAGCTGATGGGCGGGCCCGACCGGCCGATCTTCTATCAGGCGAGCACCGCCGACTGGGCCTGGTGGCTCGATGGTCATACCGCGCTGCTGTGGGGCTGGGGCGCGCTGCTCGTGGCGCTCTCGGCCTTCTATGCCTGGGCGACTTTCGCTTTCGGCATCCGCTTTTCGAATCTGACCTATCGCGGGGTGCTGACCAATGGCCCGTATCGCTTTACGCGCCACCCGGCATATCTGTCGAAGAACAGCTTCTGGTGGCTCTCGACCCTGCCATTCCTCGTCACCAACGGCTCGTTCGTCGATGCGGTGCGCAATTGCTTCTTCCTCGCACTGGTGAGCGCACTCTATTTCTGGCGTGCCAAGACCGAGGAGCGCCATTTGCTGGCCGAGGACGCGAAATACCGTGCCTATTTCGAATGGATGGAGCGCAATGCGCCGATCACCCGGACACTCTCACGACTGACCGGGCTGTTGCGGCCGCGCGCCGCACAGCTGCAACCGGCGGAGTAACTCAGACCTGCCGCGCCTCGCTCACCGTATAGGCAGTCACCGAGCGACCGCTGAGCCCCAGCGCGATGCGCTTCTCGCTCCAGCTCGTCATATGCGGCGTGGCCATATGCGCCATCAGCTGCTCGTATGAATCCCACACTTCGCTGACCCGGATCAGGCCCGGATCGAGCACGTCTTCGGCGTAATTATATTCGATGCAGCCGTCTTCGGCGCGGGTCGCCTCAACCACCGCGCGCATCAGGGGACGGGCTGTAGCGAGGCTTTCAACCGGCATGCGGAACTGGCCAATAATCGCGATCATCAAAACGCCTCCTCATAGATGCGGCTGAGATCGCCGCCCCATTCGCCGTGGAACTTGTCGAGCAAGCGCTGCGCCGGAACCTTGCCGCTGGCGACAAT
Organism: Novosphingobium sp.; assembly: GCA_035543295.1. Lineage (GTDB taxonomy): Bacteria > Pseudomonadota > Alphaproteobacteria > Sphingomonadales > Sphingomonadaceae > Novosphingobium. The sequence continues at coordinate 247,034 of DASZZS010000014.1, read as the reverse complement.
CTCGTCGAGCGGGGCGAGGAACCCGGTCTCATTGTCGCCGGCCGTGTTGAGCCGCCCGCGCGCCGCGAGCCCCGAGCGGGCTATGGCGAGCACTTCGGCGGCGATGTCCTTGAGCGTCCCGCCACCCGGCAGCGGCGCGTCCAAGCCCAGCTTGGGCACGGCACTGCGCAGCGCCTCGCGCCCCGCCATGTCCCAGCCCTTGACCAAATCCCATGCCGCATCGAGCGCGGTCTGGTCATAGAGCAATCCGACCCAGAACGCCGGGAGCGCGCAGATCTTGTTCCACGGCCCGCCATCGGCACCGCGCATCTCGAGGAAGCTCTTGAGCCGCACTTCGGGGAACGCGGTGGAGAGGTGATCGACCCAGTCGCTCGGGCGCGGCAATTCGCCGGGCAGTGCGGGCAGTTCGCCCCTGAGGAAGGCGCGGAAGCTCTGCCCCGCCGCGTCGATATATTGGCCGTCGCGGTAGACGAAATACATCGGCACATCGAGCATGTAGTCGACGTAGCGTTCGTAGCCGAACCCGTCCTCGAACACGAAGGGCAGCATGCCCGTGCGCGCCGGATCGGTGTCCGACCAGATGTGGCTGCGATAGGAGAGGAACCCGTTGGGCTTGCCCTCGGTGAACGGCGAATTGGCGAACAATGCGGTGGCGAGCGGCTGCAGCGCGAGGCTGACGCGGAACTTTTGCGCCATGTCGGCCTCGCTCGAATAGTCGAGGTTGGTCTGGATCGTGCAGGTCCGCAGCATCATGTCGAGCCCCATGCTGCCGACCCGCGGCATATGGCGCAGCATGATCGCGTAGCGGCCCTTGGGCATGATCGGCAGCTCGTCGCGGCGCTTGTCGGGCCACATGCCAAGGCCGAGGAAGGCGGTGCCGGTTGTCGCACCGATCGCCTTGACCTGGTCGAGATGGCGGCCGGTTTCGGCGCAGGTCTCGTGCAAATTTTCGAGCGGCGCGCCCGACAATTCGAGCTGGCCGGCGGGTTCGAGGCTGACCGCGCCGTCGCTGCCCGACAGCGCGATGACATTTCCACCTTCGACCACCGGCTCCCACCCGAAATCTTCCAGCGCCACCAGCAGATCGCGGATGCCGCCGGGTTCGTCGTAGGAAGGGGCGTGGTAATCGCCGGTGCAGAACACCAGTTTTTCGTGCTCGGTGCCGATGCGCCACGCTTCGCGCGGCTTCTCGCCCTTGGCCAGCGGGGCGACGAGCTGGTCACGGCTGTCGATCAGCGGTTCGTTGCGATCTGAAACTTGTCTGGTGCTCATGGATGCCCGTTAGGTGAGCGTGAATTGTTGCGCCAGTGTTAATTGCGCCAGTCGCCCGCCAGCGCCATCCACAATGCAGTCGCTGAAATCGCAGCAGTTTCGCCGCGCAATATGCGGGGGCCGAGCGTGATTGCGCGCGCCTGCGGCAGTGCGCGAATCGCGGCCCGCTCGGCCTCGTCGAACCCGCCTTCGGGGCCGATCAGCAGCGCGGCAGGGCCCGAACTGGCGGCAAATGCGGCGGCAGCGGGTTCGCCGCCGGTCTCGTCGGCGAAGAACAGCGTGCGGTCGATGGGCCAATCGCGCAGCACAGCGTCGAGTTTCACCGGCGCGGCTAGTTCGGGCAGCGCGGTGCGGGCGCATTGCTCGGCGGCTTCGGTGAGAATCGCCAGCGCGCGTTCGGGATTGAGCTTGTCCGCCACGCAGCGCCGGGTGATCACCGGGTGGATGCGCCGCACCCCCAGCTCGGTCGCCTTTTCAAGCACGAGGTCGAAAGAGGCCTTCTTGAGCAGCGCGGCACAGAGCGTGAAATCGGACACCTCTTCGCGCGGCCGGGTGCGGGTTTCGGGAACGACCGAAACGTCGCGTTTGCCCACTGCGGCAACCCGGCCGATCCATTCGCCGGTCAAATTGTCGCACAGCACGACCGCGTCGCCCGCGCTGACGCGCATGACTTTGGAAAGATAATGCGCCTGCGCGCCTTCGATGGTCACACTCGCGCTCTCTGCCAGCGGCCCGGCAACGAACAGGCGCGGGGCGGTTTTGGGCGGCCAGGCGGGGGTGGCGGGCATAGCGAACCTCTAGCGCATTTCGCGGCGCAAGCTACATGTCCGATATGACTGCGCAGATTGTCCCCGATACCGAGCATCGCGGCCTCGTCGCCGCCTTGCCCGCCAACCTGCGCAACTACGCGCAGCTCGCGCGGTTCGACCGGCCGATCGGCTGGTGGCTGCTGTTCTGGCCCTGCGCCTGGGGGGTGCTGCTGGCGGGTGGGCAGGCACGCTGGGACCTGATCCTGTGGCTGCTCGCGGGAGCCATCGCGATGCGCGGCGCGGGCTGCGTCTATAACGACATCGTCGATGCCGATCTCGACCGGCAAGTGGCGCGCACCGCTGTGCGTCCGGTCGCAAGCGGCGCGGTCAGCAAGCGCGCCGCGTGGGTGTGGCTCACCGCGCTGTGCCTGATCGGTCTGGCGGTGCTGCTGCAACTGCGCCGCGAAGCGCAGCTGGTCGCGCTGGCCAGCCTGCTGCCGGTTGCCGCCTATCCCTTCATGAAGCGGATTACCTGGTGGCCGCAGGCGTGGCTGGGCCTCGTGTTCAGCTGGGGCGCTCTAGTCGCCTGGACGGCCTTGCGCGGGGATCATTTCGCCGTGCTCGCCGCGCTCTATGCGGGCAGTATCGCGTGGGTGATCGGTTACGACACGATCTACGCGCTGCAGGACCGCGAGGACGATGCGCTGGTCGGGATCCGCTCGAGCGCGTTGCGGCTGGGAAAGAACGTGCGCGGCGGCGTGGCGGGGTTTTATGGTGCGGCGGTCGCGTTGTGGGCGCTGGCGTTCTACCTGCTGCGGCCCGATCCGCTAGTGCTGCTCGCGCTCGCTCCGGCTGCACTGCATCTTGGCTGGCAGGTCTTGACACTTGATCCGCATGACGACGACAACCCGCTCGCGCGGTTCCGTGCCAACCGTTTCGCCGGGCTGCTGGTGGCGCTGGCGTGCTGGGTGGTGGGCAATGCCTGAGCGGCAAAGGAGGTCAGAATGAAGTGGCGGCTAGTTGTGGCTTTGGTGGGTGGCGCGATGCTGGCGTCTTGCGATCAGCCGCAGACAGACACCAAAGTGGCTGCCCCGGACGAGGCGCGTTCATCGCCATCTGCCAGCGCCGAGCCGGCGGCCACGGTTGCAGTCAAGGTTCCCCCCGAACCATCACCAGCTCCCGCCCGCTTCCGCGCACTCGGCAATGAGCCGTTCTGGTCGGTCGCCGTGGCAGACCGAAAGCTGACCTATTCAACGCCCGAGAACATCGAGGGAATCACCATCGAGGCCACCGGCATGAGCGGCGACGGCTCCGAATCCCTGGCCGTCTGGACGGGCGATCTGCAAGGGCGGGCGCTGCGGCTCGAAATCGAGCCCGGCACCTGCAGCGATGGCATGTCCGACCAAGTCTATCGCTACAAGGCCAGCCTGACGCTCGATGGCCACACCGAGCGCGGCTGCGCGCGCAAGCTCTAACCGTAACTCACCATCTCGAACTCGATCCCGTCCCAGTCGAAGAAATAGAACCGCCGCCCCGGCTCGTAATCGGCGTGGCTGAACGGCACGAGCCCCGCGGCGACCACGATCGCTTCGGCGGCGTCGAGATCGTCGACCACCAGCCCGACATGGTTGAGCGGCACGCCCTTCTTGTAGGGGCCGTGCACCTTGTCGTTGGTATAGACCGCCAGATAGTCGCGCTCGTTGCCGACATGGATCGTCCAGCCGCCCAGTTGCGACGGCCCGCGCCAGCGCTCGTGCCACCCGCACAGCTGCTGCAGCAAGGCGGAGGAGCGCTCGGGGTCGCTAACGGTGATATTGGCATGTTCGAGAAAACCTTGCGGCATGATGGCAGTTCCTACTCATAAAACGTTGATTCCAAGCCCTTCCGATCCGCATGCGAATCATCGGCTTGCTACTTATGCAATCTCAAGTTAACTTGAGGTCAAGCATTTTCGGCGAGGATTGCCCAAATGGACAAGAACGATTTGATCCCGATCGGCGTGCTGGCGCGGCGGACCGGCCTCGCGGTTTCCGCGATCCGGTTCTACGAGGACAAGGGGTTGATCGAAGCGATGCGGACGATGGGCAACCAGCGCCGCTTCCTGCGCTCGGACATCCGGCGGCTCAGTTTTATCCTGATCGCGCAGAAGCTGGGGCTGGGGCTGGCGCAGATCGAGGTCGAGCTGGCCAAGCTGCCGCAAGGCCGCACCCCGACCCAATCGGACTGGCAACGTATCAGCCGCTCGCTGCGCGGAGAGATCGATGCGAGGATCCAGCTGCTCACCCGCACCCGCGCCAAGCTCGACGAATGCATCGGCTGCGGCTGCCTCAGCCTCCAGCGCTGCCAACTCTACAACCGCGATGATCGCGCGTCGCTGGGCGGGACGGGTCCAAGGTTTGTGCTGGGTTAGGCAGGCTGTTTCAATTCTACGGCGATAATCCGCAACTCTTCGTCGCCAACATTCTCGACCGAATGGGGCACAAGCGGTGGCCCCCAGATGGCTTCGCCGGGAGCGGGACGATGGTCCCAAGTGCGCGACTCGACAATTATTGCGCCGGTCTCATCGCGGCGGACGAAATCGCTCCAGCTAATCACATAGAGCGCCGCGCGCCACTGATGAGCGTGCACGGCCGTCCGCTCGCCCGGTGCGAGCCGGGTGTCTAGCACTCGCACTTGCTCGTTCTCAAAAATCACGACGTGGTGGTCAGGGGCGACGATCATCGCGTCGAGCGGGTCTTGGGTTGGCTCACTCATCGACTTACTCCGCCGCCAGCAGCTCTTCCGCCGCGCCCAGATCGACACTGACCAGCCGCGAGATACCTTGTTCGACCATCGTCACGCCGAACAGGCGGTGCATCCGGCTCATCGTCACGGCGTTGTGGGTGACGATCAGATAGCGCGTGTCGGTTTCGGTCACCATCGCGTCGAGCAAATCGCAGAAGCGTTCGATATTGGCGTCGTCGAGCGGGGCGTCGACTTCGTCGAGCACGCAGATCGGTGCGGGGTTGGTGAGGAACAGCGCGAAGATCAGCGCGATCGCGGTCAGCGCCTGTTCGCCGCCCGAGAGCAGGGTAAGCGATTGCAGCCGCTTGCCCGGCGGCTGCGCGTAGATTTCCAGCCCGGCCTCGAGCGGATCGTCCGAATCGACCAGCGCAAGATGCGCCTGCCCGCCCTCGAACAGCCGGGTGAAGAGGTGGCGGAAATGGGTGTCGACCGCCTCAAACGCCGCGCGCAGCCGTTCGCGGCCCTCGCGGTTGAGGTTGCCGATCGAGCCGCGCAACCGGTGGACCGCTTCGGTCAGTTCGCCTTGCTCGGCGAGGCTGCTGCCCTGCCGCATTTCGGCTTCGGCGAGTTCCTCGGCGGCGACGAGATTGACCGGGCCGAGCCGTTCGCGATCGGCGGTGAGCCGGTCCATCGTTGCAGATTCTTCACCGGCATGCGCGACTTGCACGGCGTCGAAGCCGAACCGTCCGGCCAATAGCGGCGGCGGGCACTGGAAGCGTTCGCCCGAGATATGCGCCATCTCGGCGCGGCGCGCTTCTTCGTTCTCGGCGCGCGCAGCGGCCCCGGCGCGCGTTTCGCGCGCGGTCGCCAGCGCTTCGGCGGCGACCGCCAGCGCCGTATCGGCCAGCCGCGCAGCTTCGGTGGTTGCCGCGACGCGTGCCTCCGCCTCGGCAAGTTCGCCCGCCAGCCGCGTGCGGACGCTATCGCCCTGCTCGATCTCGCGCATCAGCGCGGCGGGCTTGGCGGCGACAACCGCGCGCTCTTGCTCGATTTCTTCAAGGCGGCGGCCCATTTCGGCGAGGCGGTTGGCGGCGTCCCCAGCGCGCGCCTGCCAGCCCTTGATATCGCCGCGCTGGGCATTGGCGCGTTCGCGCGCAACCGCGAGTCCCTGATCGTGCGCAGCGCGCGCGCCGGTCGCCGCTTGCAACGCCTGCCGCGCCGTATCGTGCCGGGCCTGCGCCGCAGCCAGCGTGGCGCGGCCCGCGTCAGGCTGGGGCAAATCGGCGCGGCGGGTTTCGGCCGCGCTCCGCTCGGCTTCGGCCTGACGGCGCTGATCGGCGATATCGCTCGCAGCAGCGGCGAGTTCAGCGCGTCGGGTTTCGAGGCGTGCCTTGGCGGCCTCGGCCTGGTCGAACGCCCGCAGCGCTGCGCGTTCGGCCTCGGCGGCGGCCGCGAGCGTGCGATCTCCGGCGATCACCGCCAGTTGGAGTTCGGCCAGTTCGGCTTGGACTGCGGTCTGCGCGGCTTCCGCATCCGACGCGGCTTGACGCAGCGGCGGCAGTTCCTGTTCGAGCGCCACGAAGCGATTCTCGGCTTCGAGCCGCGCCGCTTCGGCCGCGCCTTCGCCGCGCGCGACAAACCCGTCCCAGCGGCGCAGGCGTCCGCCCAGCGTGACCAGCCATTCGCCGGGGCCAAGCGCGCGGCTATCGTCTGTTTCGGCCACATGGACCAGCGCGAGCCGCGCGGCGAGTTCGGGCGGACATTCGGGAACCTGCGCGGCAAGACTCTGCGCAACCGCCTGCGGCGCAACAGCGCCGGTCCAGTAACGACCATCCGCATCGCCGGGGGCCGCGCCGAGCGGCGAACGCGCATCACGCCCCAGCACTGCCGCCAGCGCGCGCTCATAGCCCGGTGCCGCCCGCACCCGGTCGAGCACGGTGGGCAGCCCATGCTTGGCCCCGGCCTGCCGGGCGCGCGCCTCCCGGTCGCGTTGCAGCGCAGTGTATTCGCGTTCGATCCCGGCCAGCTCGGCCTTGGCAGTTGCGAGCGCGGACGACGCGGCATCGCGCGCTATCTGCAGCTCGCCCTTGCGTGCCTGCTGGGCATCAAGCGCCGCCCGCGCCGTGTCGAGCGCTGCCGTTGCAGTCTCGCTTTGCGCTGCGGCGAAGGCCAGCGCGGCGTCCGGATCACCCTCGCGCGCCAGTGCCGCGCGCAGCTCGCCCTGCCGCGCCAGTTCATTGTCGAGCCGCGTGAGCCGGTGACCGACTGCCGCGACTTCGGCCTCGGCCACGCGCCACTCCGCTTCGACCCCGGCCTGCGCCGCCGTCGCCTGCGCCAGCGCCAATTCGGCGCTGCGCAAAGCACGATCGGCGTCGTCGAGTACCGCAGCCAGCTGCGGGCGGCGCTGCTCGTCGGCGGCGAGCGCGGCTTCGCCCTGTGCCAGCTCGCGTTCCAGCCGGGCCAGCGCCTCGGCGGCGTCATGGGTCAGGCGGTCGGCGTCGCCGCGGTCTTCGTCGAGGCGTTTTTGCTGGCGTTCGAGATCCTTGAGCCGATCCTCGGCGGCTTCGAGCTGGCTGGTCAGCGCGGCCATCCGGTGGCCATGCGCGCTGGCATCGTCGCGGCGGTCCGCCAGGGTGTCGCGCGCTTGCGCCAGCGCTCCGGCTGCGCCCTGTTGCGTCGCTTGTGCACCTTTGAGCACCGCTTGTGCACCATCGACCCGGGCATCCGCCCCAAGCGCCTCCCCGCGCGCCGCTTCGGCCGCCGCCGCGGCATCGCGCCACCGCGCGTAGACCAGCCGCGCTTCGGCGAGCTTGATCTTGTCCGACAGCGCCTTGTAGCGTTCGGCCGCGCGCGCCTGCCGCCGCAGCGCGGCGATCTGGGCGTTGAGCCCGGCCATGATGTCTTCGAGCCGCGCGAGATTGGTCTCGGTCGCGCGCAGCTTCTGCTCGGCGTCCTTGCGGCGGACATGAAGCCCGGCGATGCCTGCGGCTTCCTCCAGCATCATCCGGCGTTCGGCGGGCTTGGCCGCGATCACCGCAGCGATCCGCCCCTGGCTGACCAGCGCGGGCGAATGTGCGCCGGTTGCGGCGTCGGCGAACACCAGCGCGACGTCCTTGGCGCGCACGTCGCGGCCATTGACGCGGTAGGCGCTGCCCGCGCCGCGCTCGATCCGGCGGACGACTTCGAGTTCCTCGCGGTCATCGCTTTCGGCCACGAGCACCACTTCGGCGAAATCGCGGGCCGGACGCTGCGCGGTGCCCGCGAAAATCACATCGTCCATGCCGCCGCCGCGCATCGATTTGGGCGAGCTTTCGCCCATCACCCAGCGGATCGCTTCGAGCAGATTGGACTTGCCGCAGCCGTTGGGGCCGACCATCCCGGTCAGCCCGGATTCGATGCGCAGCTCGGCCGGCTCAACAAAGCTTTTGAAACCGCTGAGTTTGAGCCGCTTGATGCGCATCTTCGGTCCCGGACCGCCGTGCCTAGCGCGCGCCGGCGTTCTGGATCATCGGCTCCAGCGCGGCCCACGTCAGCGAACCGACATTCGCGCCGTTGAGGTAGAAGGTGGGCGTTCCGGAGACGCCGTATTTGGTTTTCCAATCGGTATCGCGCGCGACCAGCCCGGAAACCCGCGACGTGTCGGCAAGACAGGCCGCGCCCTGCTCTGCGGCAATCCCGCGCGAGGTGAAGAATTCGTTCATTCCAGCAGCTTGCGCGATCGCCGCTGACTGCTGCCGTGCCGGTAGCTCGGCAATCGCCTTCATTTGGGCATCACCTGCCTTCTGTAGGCTATCGAACATGTTGGGCTGCCACACCCAGAACTGCTCGCTCAGCGGCAGGACCGCCTCGGGCGCGCCGCAGGTCGCGAGCGCGGCTGCCGGGATGTCGAGCTGGTTGAGCATTACGAAACGGAGCTCATAGCTGACCCGCCCACTCTCGACATATTCGCCGCGCAGCTTGGGGAAACCCTGTTCGGCAAATTCGGCGCAATGCGAACAGCTCAGCGCACCGAATTCGATCAGCTTGATCGGTGCGTCCGGATTACCGATCCGGTAGCCGCCTTCGGGGGTGACCGCGAAGACATCCGCCCATGCCTTGCCCGCGGGTGCCGCGACCTTGGCGATTGCCTCGGAATTGGCTGCGGTGGTTGCCGCTTCCTGCTTGCACGACGCAAGGCCGAGCACGAGCGGCGCGGCGAAGGCGATCAGGGTCAGGCGGCGAAGGGCCAGAGAAGTCATGGGAAACTCATCCTTGAGGTTTGACCGCTCGAAGCTAGCCGAGCGGGACGTGCGAATGAAGCTTATGGACGCACAGACCCGACTGTAGTCCACAGGAATCGTGCCGGTTTCCCTTAGAGTCGCGCGTCGATCTGCGGCGCGAGCGAGCGCCAGTCGGAAGTTCCGGTCAACAGCAGCTCGTTGAGCAGGAAGCTGGGCGTGCTATCGACACCAAGCGCGCTCCCCGCCTCCGCCTGCTTGGCCAGCCGCTCGGCCATCGCCTGGTCTGCCAGGCAGCGGTCTGCCGTGATTCGGTCGTAGCCGCGCGTGGCGATAATCTGATAAAGGTGAAAGTCGGTCGCGATATGACGCCGCCGGGTCACCGGATCGCCGCTGCCCCAGCGCTGCTGTTGCGCCGGGGTGACACTGACCAAGGGCTGGATCCAGGTCGATTGGCTGCGCATGAAGGCAGCATGGTTGAGGAAGAACTTGGACGGCGGACCGCAATTGGTCAGCATGGCCACCGTCAGATCGATTGGATCGCGCAGCATATGGCGCACCTCGACCGAGACCTTGCCGGGCGCAATATAGCCGACTCGCAACGCGCCATCGGCCTGGACCTCGAAATGCGCACAATGCGGGCAGGTGTAGCTGATATATTCGACCAGCTTGACCGGCGCGGCCGGGTTGCCGAGCAGGTGCCCGCCGCCGGGAGTCAGCGCGATCGTCGCGTTCCAGTTGGCGTGGACCGGGGCCGGGGCGGGTTTGCCCGCTCCAAGCGAGAGTGCCGCCACCAGCAGCAAACCGGAAATGCGATAGATCGACATCATGTATCCTTATCCGGCGCACCTAAACTGCGCGCGAGCGATTCGAGCACCGTCCGCAGCTCGGGGTCGCCGATGTCGCGCAGGCTTTCGCCCAGCTCCATCGGGATCGGCCGCAGCGAGGGCGGTGCCGTGGTGGTTCCAGCAGGCGGCGGCTTAACCTCGCCTTGCCGAAGCTTGACCCGCGCCACCGCCTTGTAGCCGAAAAAGCGGTTCACCCGGTCCATGATTTCGGGGATGACGTGGCTGATCATCGGCGCGTGGGCGGGGATCACGACGAGTTGGAGGATGCCGTCGCTTTTCTCGCCGGGGGGAAAGCGGATTGCTTCGGGCGTGCAAACCCGCGCGTGGCGCTCGCCGACGATCTCGGGCCAGCGCGTCACCACGCTCGACTGGACGAAGCCGAACTTGCGGAACGCGGTGCGGCCGATCTGCGGCATGAGCTCTGAAATGGCGCGTGCCTGCCCGCCGCGCGGCCGTTCGTAAGCGCGCGGGGTGCTTGCTTTCTTCGCAGGGGGATCCCGTTCCATTGCCGGGTAGGCCATGCCATAGGGCGCAGGTGGACGCCAGTGCCGAGACCCCCATGAACTTTGGCGCCGGCGTGCTGCTCGCCTGGTATGACGTCCATGCGCGAACGCTGCCGTGGCGTGCGCTGCCGGACAGTGCGCCGCCTGATCCATACCGCGTGTGGTTGTCCGAAGTGATGCTCCAGCAGACGACCACCGCAGCGGTTGGGCCGTATTTCACGAAATTCACCGAACGCTGGCCCACGATTGGAGCGCTTGCCGCTGCCGATGAAGCAGACGTGATGGCTGCTTGGGCGGGGCTGGGATATTACGCCCGCGCGCGCAACCTGCTGGCCTGCGCGCGGACAGTAGTGGCGGCGGGCGGCGAATTTCCTGCGACCGAAGCGGAGTTGCGCAAACTCCCGGGATTGGGTGCCTATACCGCTGCAGCGCTGGCGGCGATTGCCTTCGGGACACGGGCGGTGGTGGTCGATGCCAATGTCGAGCGCGTGGTCAGTCGGCTGTTCGCGATCGAGCAGCCCCTTCCAGCGGCCCGGCCTGCGATCCGCGCCAAAGCCGAAGCATTGACGCCGCTACAGCGGTCCGGGGATTTCGCGCAAGCGATGATGGACCTTGGCGCGACGATCTGCACCTCGCGCAATCCGCGTTGCCTGCTGTGTCCGCTGGCAAGCCGTTGCGCGGCGCTCGCCACCGGCGATCCGGCACGGTTTCCTTTCAAGGCAGCCAAGCGGCCAAAGCCGCGCCGTGTAGGCCGGGCGTTCTGGATCGAACGGCAAGGCGCGGTGTGGCTGGTCAAGCGGCAGCCGAGCGGGATGCTGGGCGGAATGCGGGCCTTGCCCGATGATGGCTGGAACGCGCGGGGCGACGGTCATGGTTCAACGCCCTTGGCGGGCGCGTGGACCAGCCTTGGCGCGGTTCGGCACGGCTTCACCCATTTCAATCTCGAATTGCAATTGATGCTGTATTCGGGAGATGATTTGGCTAGTCTGGCTGGACACGCCGGTGAATGGTGGCAGCTCGACACGCTGGAAGCGGCCGGATTGCCGACGCTGTTCGCCAAGGCGGCGCGGCTGGCTATAGCGCGCGATCAGGGAGAATGAAATTGTCGCAGGAATTGGAAATGATGCTGTCGCGCCGCGCGATCATGCGCGGTAGCGCCATGATGGGGGCCGGAGCGCTGCTCGGCACGCTGCCGTTCGGACGCGCGCTAGCTTTCGCTGCGGATGCGCCCTCGATGGAGGCGCAATGGCCTGCAGTTACTGCGCTGCTCGATAAATACGTTATCGCCAGGCAGGTGCCCGGTATGGTCGCCGCGCTGGGCTGGGGGACTGCCGCGCCGGGTTATATCGCGCGCGGCTTCGAAGGCTTCGACGATCCCGACAAGGACGGGGCCGACAGCCTGTTCCGTGCCTATTCGATGACCAAGCCGGTCACCGGCATGGCGGCGATGATGCTGATCGACGAGGGGAAGCTGGGGATGGACCAGAAAATCGCCGACTTCATCCCCGAATTCGCCAATCCCAAAGTCGCGATTGACGCAGACCAGAGCCTCGACGCGGTGCCGGCCAAGACCCAGATCACCATTCGCCAGCTGATGACGCACACCGCCGGGCTCGGTTACGCCGGGATCAGCCGCAACAAGGTGGGTGCCGAACTGGTCCGGCTCGGCGTTATTCCCGCAGCGATCTCGCGCTATCCGATCCCTGGACTGTCGGGCGGGCCGAAGACGCCCGGACCCGATGAATTCGCCCGGCTCGCCGCCTCGGTGCCGCTGATCGCCGAGCCCGGCACCGCGTGGCGCTATTCGATGGGGCTCGATATCCTCGGGATTGTCATCCAGCGCGCCTCGGGCGCACCGAGCTTCGCGCAATTCCTTGCCGACCGGATGTTCGGGCCCGCGGGAATGACCAGCAGCTGGTTCCAGGTCCCGGCCTCCGAGAAGCGCCGCCTGACCACCAATTACGGGCTGGTGGCGGGCACGCCGTTGCCGATCGACGCGCCCGACACCTCGATCTATCTCGATCCGCCTGCGTTCGCGTTCGGCGGGGCGGGGCTAGTCACGACTCCGGCCGACTACGACAAGTTCCTGGGCATGGTGGCCAATGGCGGCATGGTCGGCGGCAAGCGGGTGATGAGCGAGGCCGCAGTGCGGCTCGGCACCTCGAACCTGATTGCCGACAGCGTCGAGCGCAAGGGCACCTTCATCGACGGCGCGGGCTTTGGCGCGGGCGGCCGGGTTGGCATCGGTGCGGACGCGGGGACCTACGGCTGGGCCGGAGCGGCGGGTACGGTCGGCTTCACCAACACCCGGATCGGGCTGCGCGCCGGGGTCTATGTGCAATACATGCCGTCCGAATCGCTGCCGATCCAAAGGGACTTCCCGATCGCGGTGCTCACCGATCTGGCCGCGCTGAAGCAAGCCGCGTGAAGATCGCCTTCGCAGGGGCCGCGCTCGACCGCGCGGATCATATCCGTGTCGATCCCGCCGCGCTCGAAGCGCTGATGGACTGGCGCGCGCGGCTGCTGCGGCTCGATGGGCTCGATCCGGTGATTTCGGCCGAGGGCGGGCTGGAGTGGGGCACGCTCGCGGATGCCGATCCGGCTGCGGAGCTGGTGTTCCTGGGGATGGCCGACGGGCGCGGCTGTTTTGCCGAGGTGGCGCCGGGGCTTGACGGCGCTGTCGTCCATGCCAATCCGCGGCTGTGGGCGGCGATGGCGTCGCTCGAGCATGCCGAGCTGGCGACCTATGGCGCGGCGCGCAGCCTGGTCGACTGGCACGCGCGGCACCGCTTTTGCGCGCGCTGCGGCGCGGCGACCAAGCTTGCCAAGGGCGGCTGGCAGCGCAGTTGCAGTGCCTGTTCGGCCGAGCATTTCCCGCGCGTCGATCCGGTCACCATCATGCTGGTCGAGCATCAGGGAAATTTGCTGCTCGGCCGCCAGCCCCGCTTTCCGCCACGCCGCTTTTCCACGCTGGCCGGATTCGTCGAACCGGGCGAATCGATCGAGGAAGCGGTGGCGCGCGAGATTCACGAGGAGGCCGGGGTGCGGGTGCGCGATGTCACCTATGTCGCCAGCCAGCCGTGGCCGTTCCCCTCGAATCTGATGATCGGCTGCCATGCCCACGCCGACAGCGCCGAGCTGATTATCGATACCACCGAGCTCGACGAAGCGCGCTGGTTCACCCGCGCCGAAGTCGCCGAAGCGATGGCCGCCGGGGCAGCAGGCGGGGAAGGCGCGGCCTTCATCGCCCCGCCGCCCCACGCCGTGGCGCATCACTTGCTGGCGTGGTGGCTGGGGCAATGACGAATCCCACGCGCCTCACTATCGACATCTGGTCGGACGTGATGTGCCCGTGGTGCGTGATCGGCTACCAGCAACTGCAAAAGGGCCTCGCGCTGCTGGACGGCGAAATCGCGGCCGAGGTCCGCTGGCACGCCTTCGAGCTCAACCCGGACATGCCCGCCGAGGGCGAAGAACAACAGGCGCATATCCAGCGCAAGTACGGCCGCACCCCCGAACAGGCCTCTTCTGGCCGGGCCCAGATGCGCGAGATCGCCGCGCGTGCGGGATACAGCTTTGCCTACACCGGATCTGAGCCCGAGCCCGAAGCGCGGCTGTGGAACACTTTCGTCACCCACAAACTGCTCACTTGGGCGCTCGAAACGGCGGGTCCCGACGCCCAAACCGGCCTCAAACTCGCGCTGTTCGACGCGCATTTCCAGCAACGGCGGAACGTCTCCGATCCGGCGGTGCTGGTCGATGTCGCCCGGGCAGTCGGGCTCGATCCTTTGGCCGCCGCCGTCGCGCTCGCCGATCCAGCGCTCAGCGACAAAGTCCGCGCCGAGGAACAGGCGGCGTGGGACATGAACGTCTCGGGCGTCCCGGCAATGCTGATCCAGGGCAAATATCTGATCCCCGGCGCGCAGGAGCCAGAGGTCTATGCCACCGCGCTACGGCGCGTGGTGGCCCGCGGCTTATCGTGAGAACTGCACGCTAGTTCCTGGGCCGACTGCCTGAGCGGCGCACTGGCTGGGGCGGGAGGATTCGAACCTCCGAATGCCGGTACCAAAAACCGGTGCCTTACCACTTGGCGACGCCCCACCAGCGGGCGCGCTTATAGCGGGGCACTGGCAGATGGGAAGGTGCGAATTCAGTCTGCCGCGTCGGCCGGCTCAAGCTTGTCCTGCGTCCGCAAGGCAAAGTCGCTGGCATCGTGACGTTCGCGCAGCTGGCCTTCGAGCGGGCCGGTCGCGCGATTGACCATCCGGCCACGGCGGGTCGCGGGCCGCGCGTCAATCTCGGCCACCCAACGCGCCACATTCGCATATTCGTGCATCGACAGGAATGTCGCCGCATCGTTGTAGGCATCGCCGCGGTGCAGCGCGCCGAACCAGGCGTAAGTCGCCATATCGGCAATCGTGTAGGCATCGCCCGCGAGGTATGGGACCTCGCCCAGTCGCCGGTTGGCGACATCGAACAGGCGCTTCACTTCCATCGCATAGCGATCGATCGCATATTCGATCTTGAACGGAGCATAGGCGTAGAAATGTCCGAAGCCGCCACCGATGAACGGCGCGCTGCCCATCTGCCACATCAGCCAGCTCAGGCATTCGGCGCGGCCCTTGGCATCGGTGGGGATGAAGGCGCCGAACTTTTCGGCGAGATGCAGCAGGATCGCGCCGCTTTCGAACAATCGGATCGGTTCAGGCCCGCTGCGGTCGAGCAGCGCGGGGATCTTGGAGTTGGGGTTGATATCGACGAAGCCGGAGGAGAACTGGTCGCCGTCGCGGATGTTGATCAGCCAGGCATCGTATTCGGCCCCGCTGTGTCCCGCCGCGAGCAGTTCCTCGAACAGGATTGTCACTTTCTGGCCATTGGGGGTGGCGAGCGAATAGAGCTGGAACGGATGCTGGCCGACCGGGAGCGCCTTGTCATGCGTCGCCCCGGCGATCGGACGATTGATCGCCGCGAAGGCCCCGCCGTTTTCCTTGTCCCAGGTCCAGACAGCAGGCGGAGTGTATTCGGGATCGGCCATATTCGGGTTCCTCGCGTCTTGAATTGCAACCTAGATGCGCACCGGCCAGCGGAACCGCAAGGGGCCGCAGCGCGTTCGCGGCTTCATGGACCCTGCCCCGACTACAAAACCCGCCAGCATCCGCGCCGGGAAAGCACGCCTGATCTTTTGCGATGACAGCCTGCCCGGCATCACCCGCCGTCGGGCTGGGCGCGGCTGGGGCTATCGAGATGCACAGGGCAAGCGCATCACCGACCGCACCGAAATCGACCGGCTCAATGCGGTCGGCCTGCCGCCGGCCTATGAACAGGCGTGGTTTTGCCCGGCCGACAACGGCCACATCCTCGCCACCGGCGTCGATGCCAAAGGCCGCAAGCAGTACCGCTATCACCCCGATTTTCGCGCCTGGCGCGAAGGCGAGAAGTTCGATCATTGCGCGCAGTTCGGGCGGCTGCTGCCGCTGGTGCGCAAACGCGTTGCCGACGACTTGCGCAGCCCGAAACTGACGCGCGAGCGGGCGATCGCTTCGATTGTCCGCTTGCTCGACACTGGCGGCATCCGGGTGGGCAACGAAGCCTACGCGAAGGAGAACCACAGCTTCGGCGCAAGTACGCTGCGGATGAACCACGCCAGCGTAACAGGCCATGTCCTCAAGCTGCGGTTCAAAGCCAAGAGCGGCAAGCTGCGCGAGATGCGCATTACCGACCGCAGCCTGACCCGGTTCGTCAAGCAGATGCAGGACCTGCCAGGACAGCAGCTGTTCCAGTACCTCGACGAGGACGGCGCTGCCTGTCCGGTAGGCTCCTCCGACGTGAATGAATATTTGCGCGAAACAATGGGCGAGGACTTTACCGCCAAGCATTTCCGCACTTGGCATGCCAGCGCTCTCGGGATGGAACTGCTCGCCGATACCGACGACCAGCTAGGCCTCAAACCGCTGCTGGACGCAGTAAGCGAGCGATTGGGCAATACCCCGGCGATTGCGCGCAAGAGCTATGTCCACCCGGCGGTGTTGGCGCTGGTCGAGCGGCAAGACAAGTGGCGCAAGACGCTCAAATTGCCACGCGAAACCCAGTGGCTGTCCCGCCACGAGCGGGCGCTGATCGACTTGCTCGACAGCGGCCCAAGCGCGGCGACACTGCTCGCTGCTTAGAGCCGCATGACCCAGCCGTGGGGGTCCGGCGCTTCGCCGCGCTGGATCGCCACGAGGCGCTGACGCAACCTTTGGGTCAGCTGCCCGGGCCCGCCCGAGCCGATCGTGAAACTGCCGTCATGCCCCGCGACCTTGCCCACCGATGTCACCACCGCAGCGGTGCCGCAGGCAAAGGTCTCGGTCAGTCGGCCCGAGGCGGCATCGTCGCGCCACTGCTCGATGCTGTAGCGCTCTTCGCGCACGGTCAGCCCCTCGTCGCGCGCGAGATCGAGCAGGCTGTCGCGGGTGATCCCCGGCAGGATCGTGCCCGACAGCGGCGGGGTCACCAGTGTGCCGTCGGCGAACACGAAAAACAGGTTCATGCCGCCCAGTTCCTCGATCCAGCGGTGTTCGGCCGCGTCGAGGAACACGACCTGGTCGTGGCCCTGCGCGATTGCCTCGGCCATCGGCACCAGGCTGGCCGCATAGTTGCCGCCGCATTTGGCAGCGCCGGTGCCGCCGGGCGCGGCGCGGGTGTAGTCGCGGCTGACCCAGATCGACACCGCCGGCGCGCCCGACTTGAAGTAGTTGCCGGCCGGGCTGGCGATCACGAGGAATTTGTACTGCTTGGCCGGACGCACCCCGAGAAACACCTCGGAGGCGAACATGAACGGCCGCAGATAGAGCGAGCCGCCCTCGACCGGTGGAAACCAGTCATGGTCGGCGGCGACCAGCTGGCGGACCGATTCGATGAACAGTTCTTCGGGCAGCGCGGGCATGGCGAGACGCAGCGCGGACACGTTGAAGCGGCGCGCGTTGGCCTCGGGCCGGAACAGCGCGGTGCCGCCATCGTCCAGCCTATAGGCCTTGAGCCCTTCGAAGATTTCCTGCGCGTAGTGGAGCACCGCGGTCGCCGGATCGAGGCTGATCGGCACGCGCGGGCCGATGGTGGCGTCGTGCCAACCGCGTCCCTCGGTCCAGTCGATCGAGACCATGTGGTCGGAAAAGATCTTGCCAAAGCCGGGGTCTGCCAGTGCCGCAGTCCGCACCTCGGCGCTCGTGGGGGCGGGGTGGGGGAGCTGGGTGAATCGGGTCGTTGCGGCGAGAGTCGCCATGCGTTCTGTCCTCGGCTTGGATGCGTCGCTGCAGCCGGTGAACGAAAATTGCGCCCATGGCAAGTATGACGTAATAAATGGCAAGCTGCGATTTGATCGTTACAAATGAGAAGGGCTGCCCCGGTCAAGCCGGAAGCAGCCCTTCGCATGGTCAGCGGCTGGAAGTGCCGCCCACGAAGCCTCTATCGCTGGATTGGAATTCTCAGCGATAATGCTCCGCGCGGGTTACGTCCGACCTCTGTGCTGAACCATGAGACATCGGATCACCTCCTTTCGCGCTGTTGAGCCAAAGTCGCCTCCTCTCGAAAGCTGGAGCCGGACGGAGCTGAACCCGCAGCGGCCTTGCGCAATATGTGAATCAACTTCGCGCAATAGACAAGCCTTGCATTGAAATATTTTGATGTCAGAATCGGTGGTTCCGGCCGGGCCAAGCCGACCGGACCCCACTTATCGACAGTCTTCGATCACCCGGCTGAGCTCGGCGCTGCTCGGCAGGTAGAGCGTGGCCAGCCCCGGCAGCTCGACCGCGAACCGCCCGCGGCTGAACGCGATCGAATCGAGCAGCGCGTCCGCGGGGATCAGTGCCGCTACCAGAGTGTTGCCAACCGGCGTGGCATTGACCGTGCGGCCGCCATCGGTCGTGGCAATTGCCATTGGCACCGCAACGGTCGCTGTGCCGGCCCGGATCAGCGAAACGCGCCGGGCGGACAGGTCGCAACTCATGGTCAGCAGTGGCGCTGTGCCCGATGCGGCGAAGCTGGCGGTCGAGCGTGCGCTCGCAGCGGCCCAGCTCCAGCTGCCCGGAGTGATCGGCATGTCGCGCCAGCCGGTGACGATGCGTGGCGGCGGAGGCGGTGCGGGGCGCGGGCTGGGCACTGCTCGCGGTGCCGACACCGGAGCGGGACGGGTCGGTGCACAGGCAGAGAGCGCCGCCAACGCGAGCAGGGTCACCGCGAACCGCGCCGACGGGTGATTTGCCTTCATGCTCCCCGTATGGAATCAAGCGCTTGTTCCCACAACCCTGCATCGGTCCCCAGTCATCCCGCCCAAACCTCGCCCTGCCGTCAAGATGCGCGTCGACCAGCTGCTGGTGGCGCGCGGGCTGGTCGAAAGCCGCGCGCGCGCGCAGGCGCTGGTGCTGGCGGGACTGGTGTTCAGCGGTGAGACCAAGCTGGCCAAGCCGGGCCAGCCGATCGCCGAGGATGCGCCGCTCGAGCTGCGCGGGCGCGATCATCCGTGGGTCTCGCGCGGGGGCGTCAAGCTGGCGCATGCGCTGGAGGCGTTCGGGCTCGATCCCGCCGGGGCGGTGGCGATGGACATCGGCAGTTCGACCGGCGGCTTTACCGATGTGTTGCTGGCCAAGGGTGCACTGCGCGTCTTCGCGGTGGATTCAGGCACCAACCAGCTCGCCTGGAAGCTGCGGCAGGACCCGCGCGTCACCGTGCTCGAGCAGACCAGCGCGCGCGTCCTCACGCCCGCGCAGATCGACGCGGTCTGCAACTGGGTGGTCTGCGACGCCAGCTTCATCGGGCTGGCCAAGGTGCTCGACGTGCCGCTCCGGCTCGCCGCGCCCGAGTGCCAGCTGGTCGCGCTGATCAAGCCGCAGTTCGAGGTTGGCCGCGGCGAAGTGGGCAAGGGTGGGGTGGTGCGCGATGCCGCGCTCCACGCGCGGGTTTGCGACGAAGTGCGCGACTGGCTCGAGCGCGCGGGCTGGACGGTGCAAGGGATTGCCCAAAGCCCGATCACCGGACCTGAAGGCAATATCGAGTTCCTGATCGCGGCAAACCGCGCCGCACCATTGCGTCCCGCCTAACGCCCCGCCACTATCGGCGCGAACTTCCGATTTCGAATCAAGGAATTGCCGCAATGACCGAGCTTGCTTCCGACGGCCAATTGCGTGCCGCTTTCATCCGCTGGGCGCTGGTGCTGGTGCCCGGGGTGCTGCTGCTCGGCTTGCTGTCTTGGCAAATGGGCGGGAGCGGGCCGGGCAATGCGTGGTTCGCGGCGCTGGCGAAGCCCGCAATCTATCCCCCGCCGGCCACGTTCAAGATTGTCTGGCCAATCCTCTATGTGCTGATGGGGATCGCGCTGGCGATGATCGCCGCAGCGCGCAGCGCTCGCTGGCGTGGTCCGGCCATGGCTGCCTTCACCGTCCAGCTGCTGCTCAATCTGGCATGGTCGCCGCTGTTTTTCGCCGCGCACCAGATCACCGCCGCGCTGATCGTTGTCGCGGTGGTCGATGTGGCGGTGCTGGTGACGATTGTGCTGTTCGCGCGCGTCCGCCCGGCGGCGGCGTGGCTCCTCGCGCCCTATCTCGCGTGGATCCTGTTTGCGACTGCGCTCAATTACGAGTTTCTGCGCGCCAATCCCGATGCGGACGGCAAGGCCAACTCAGGCGCAGTTACGCGGATCGAGATCTAGGACTTGCACAGGGCTTATCCCGGGGCCATCTAGCCGCCATGCAAAGCGAAAACCCGATCATCGCCGACTTCGTCAAGCTGCTCAACAGCGCGGCTGGTACTATGGCCGGGATGGGCCGCGAAGCGCGCGACGGCGCGCGCGAGCGCGTCAAGGAAGCCTTCGGCGGGCTCGACTTCGTCAGCCGCGAGGAATTCGACGCGGTCAAGGACATGGCCGCCAAGGCCCGCGACGAGGCCGAGGGGCTCAAGACCCGGCTGGCCGCGCTTGAAGCGAAACTCGCCAAGAAGGCCTGAGCCAACGGGAACCTAGTTTGGCGAGCTAGGTTTACTCTGCGAAAGCAGAGGTTTGTGTGACTCACCAAATTCGCTCCCGAGTCCTGACGGAAATTCGGCGACGCCCTCGCAGCGGAGCTTCTCCCGCTGCGTCGCATGAGCGGCGCGCGGTGACCGTTCCAATCGAAGCTGCGGCGCGGCCAGACTGGTATCCGGACTTTCCCGAAGTGATTTTCGAAACCACCTGACGCGCCGTTCGGAGGGCACCACCAGAGATATCGCATGTTCACCCAACTCAATCCCACCATCCCGCTTCACGTCCTTGGCAGGGGCGATGGCTACGCGATCGGCATGATCGATTACGGCCAAGAGCATAATCTGATCTGGGTCACCGTGATCGACGAAACCGGCGAGATCTGGTGCGCGCCCAATCCCAAGGTTCGCCTTGGTCGCAACTGGACGATGGGCCGCAAGGAAAGTTCGGCCGTAACCCAAGACAAACAGGACTTGCGCGAGCAATCGGCAGCCGAGCCCTGCGCCGACTGCGCCGAACTGACGGAAGCCGCGCTGCCCAGCGCCTGAACCGCTTGCACGGACCGCCGCCAGCGACCATCTGGCGGCCATGCAATTCCGCGCCCCCGCCATCGTCTGCTCCTCGCGTCCCCATGGCGAAACCGCCGTCATCGCCCGGCTGCTCACCGCCGAGCACGGGCTGGTTGCGGGTTATGTCGCGGGCGGCCGCGGACGGCAGCTGCGGCCGGTGGTGATCCCCGGTAATCTGGTCGAAGCCGAACTGCGCGCGCGTTCGGACAGCCAGCTACCCTTCGTGCGGCTCGAACTGCTTGAAAGCCGCGGGCCATGGCTGGGCGAACCGCTCGCCGCTGCGGCGCTGAGCTGGGTGACCGCGCTCACCGCCACCGCACTGCCCGAACGCCAGCCCTATCCCGCGCTCTACGATGCACTGGGCGGAGTGCTCAGCGCGATCTGCCATGCCCCCTCGGCGCGCGGCTGGGTCCCCGCGCTGACCGGCTATGAGGCGCTGTTGCTGCGCGAGCTGGGCTATGGCGGGGCCGAGTTGCGGTTTGTGCCCGATGACTGGGCTGCGACCCTCGCCACCTTCGATGCGCTGGCGATGCCGCTCGACCGCTACCTCCTTGCCGATCGGCGCGGCGATGTTATGGCGGCGCGCGCGATGCTGCGTGAGCGGCTGGCGAAGATCGGGGACTGAACCGAACCATGAAGATTGCGGTGTTTGCAGGCGACGGGATCGGTCCCGAAGTGACGCGCGAAGCGTTGCGCGTGCTCGAGGCGCTGGATCTGCCCGGCTTGGTGCTGTTCGAAGGCGATGTCGGCGGCGTCGCCTACAAGCGTCACGGCCATCCGCTGCCGGCCGAAACGCTAGAGATCGCGCGCGCCGCCGACGCGATCCTGTTCGGCGCGGTCGGTGATCCCGATTGCGATAACCTTGAGCGCGGCTTGCGGCCCGAACAGGCGATCCTCGGTTTGCGCAAGGAGCTGGGCCTGTTCGCGAACTTGCGCCCGGCCAAGCTTTTCAAGGGTTTGGAGGATTCTTCCGCGCTCCGTCCCGAAGTGGCCAGCGCGATCGATTTGCTGATCGTCCGCGAACTCAACGGCGATGTCTATTTCGGCGACAAGGGCGTGCGCACGCTCCCCGACGGCCGCCGTCAGGGCTGGGACATGATGTCCTATGCCGAGGACGAAGTGCGCCGTATCGCGCATGTCGGCTTCAAGGCGGCGCAGGGTCGGCGGGGCAGACTGTGCTCGGTCGACAAGGCTAACGTCCTCGAAACCTCGCAGCTGTGGCGCGATGTGGTGATCGAGGTCGCTCGCGAATATCCCGATGTCGAGCTCAGCCACATGTATGTCGATAATGCGGCGATGCAGCTGGTGCGGGGTCCCGGCCAGTTCGATGTTATCGTGACGGGCAATCTGTTTGGCGATATCCTGTCCGATCAGGCCTCTATGTGCGTGGGTTCGATTGGTTTGTTAGCTTCGGCGAGCCTCGCTGAAAGCACCTTCGGGCTTTACGAGCCGATCCATGGCAGCGCCCCCGACATTGCGGGTCAGGGCCTCGCCAATCCGTTGGCGACGATCCTTTCGGCAGCGATGATGCTGCGCCACAGCTTCGGGCTGGAGGCACAGGCAGTCCGGATCGAAGCGGCGGTGGCCAAGGCGCTGACCGACGGCATTCGCGGCGGCGATCTGGGTGGTAGCCTCGGTACCGCATCAATCGGCGATGCGGTGCTGGAACGCCTGTGACCCAGCCACTCAAACTCGCCGTCGTTCTGCCGACCTATAACGAGCGCGGCAATCTGCGCGCGCTGGTCGAGCGGCTTGAAATCGCACTGGCGGGGATCGGCTGGGAAGCGATTTTCGTCGACGACAGCAGCCCCGATGGCACCGCCGATGCGGCACGCGCGATCGCGGTCACCGATCCGCGTGTCCGCGTGCTCGAACGGATCGGGCGGCGCGGACTGGCCTCGGCGGCGATCGAGGGGATGTGCTCCACCGCCGCGCCGTTCGTCGCGGTGATGGATGCCGATCACCAGCACGATCCGGCGCTACTGCCCGGGATGCTGGCCGCGCTGGAAACCGGCGATTACGACCTCGCTTACGCCTCGCGGTTTTGTGAGGGCGCGAGCACCGAGGCGTGGAACCGGCCCGACCGGGTCAAGGCCTCGGGCATCGCCAATGCGGTCGCGCGCAAGGTCACCGGGGTCGAACTGACCGACCCGATGAGCGGCTATTTCATGCTGCGCTCCGATGTGTTGCGCCGCTGCGCGCCCAAGCTTTCGGGGGTGGGCTTCAAGATCCTGCTCGACATTCTCGCCACGGTTGCCACGCCGATGCGAGTCAAGGAAGTGCCGCTGGCCTTCGCCGCTCGCGCCGAGGGCGAAAGCAAGCTCGACCGCACGGTGGTGTTCGAATTCCTCGTCGGGCTCTACGACAACTGGCTGGGGCGGATCATCCCGACCCGCTTTGCGCTGTTCGGGACGATCGGCGCGGTCGGCGTGGTGGTCCACATGGCGGTGCTCGCCACGTTCCTCGCGATTTTCGGGGGCTATGCCAAGGGCCAGCTGTTCTCGGCGTTCGAGGTGGGCCAGACCGTCGCCGCAATCTTCGCGATGAGCTTCAACTTCGTGCTCAACAACGCGCTGACCTATGCCGACAAGCGCCTCAAGGGCTTCCTCCCGCTGCTGCGCGGCTGGGCCAAATTCGCACTGACCTGCTCGGTCGGGCTGCTCACCAACGTCGGCGTCGCCGCGATCCTGGTGCGGATGGGCTTCCACGAATATCCCGCCGCACTGGCGGGGATCGTGGTCGGCTCGGTGTGGAACTACGCGCTGTCATCGCGGTTCGTGTGGGGCAAGTACTAACGCCAGCTCCTCAGCCACATCCACTTGGCGTAGGACTGCTTGCCGTCGTGGAGCTGCGCGGCCGAGATGATCGGGTAGAACCAGATCGCTACCGCAGCGGTCGCCGCCAGTGTCCCGTAGGTCACCCAGCGCCAGCCCGATCGCCGCAACTCGTCGAGCGCGAGCGCGAGGCAGGCCATCAGGAAGGTGCCGGGCAGCAGATAATGGTAGTAGAACTGCACGGGTTTGCCCGAGACCGCCCACATCCCGAGGCACGTGATATACAGCACCGCGCAGGCCAGCGCATCGTAACGCCGCCGCCAGATCCCCGCCCATAGCGCCCACAGCACCGCAGGCAGCCCCGCCAGCATCGAGACCGGATTGCCGATCAGTACCACCCCGCGCTGCGCGCCATCGACCACCTCGTAGAGATACCACACCGCGCGCCAGTCGATCAGCCATTGGTACCACTGGCTCATATAGGGATGCGGCTTCACCACGCTGTCCTGCAGCTGGAGCATGTAGCGGTGGTGCTCGATCATCGCGAGCGGCCGGATCGCGTGGTCGTGGTAGTAGAACGAGGGTGCAAAAGTGCACCAATAGGCAGCTAGCGGCACCAAGCCGAGCCACAAGGCCGCTTCAAGCAGCGAGACGCCGCGGACCGGGCCACCTTCTTTCGCGATCAGGAATCGCCGACCGTTCGCTTTCAGCTTCATCGCCAGGAAGGTGAGACCCGGCAGCATCGCCGCGGGGAGGATGCTCCACTTCGAGGCGATGGAAAGGCCAAGCGCGATGCCTGCCAGCGCCAGTCGCCAGCGGCCCTGCTCGGGGCGTCGCACCGCCGCCGCCAGCATCCACAATGCGATCATCGCAAAGCTGGCCATGAACATGTCGAGCATCGCGATCCGGCTCTGGATGAACCAGGCGAAATCACTCGCCAGCAAGCCCATCCCGGCGAGCGCGGCGAACCGGCTGCCGCTGGCGAACCATAGCGCGCGCCCGAAAGCGAACAGGCCCAGCGCGCCCAACAGCGCCGAAGGCACCCGCCAGAACAGCGGCTTGTCGCCCAGCAGCGCAATCGAGGCGGCGATGATCTCCTTGCCCAGCAGCGGGTGCTCGGGATTGGCGCGCTTGAGCTCGAGCAGTGCGCGCGCCGCTTTGATGTAATGCACCTCGTCGAAGTAGATTTTCGAGGGGATGCCGAGCCGGTGCCAGACGAGCGCGAGGAAAAACACCGCGATCACCGCGCACCAGTCGGCCGGGTCCTGCTCGCGGGAAAGACTGGTTGGTGCGGTATTGGGCATCGGCGGGGCGGATAGAGACTGGCGCGGCCCCGTGCAATGGCTTTGCAATGGGGTTGCACGGGCTTTGCACCGCACTTACAGGCGGGCCATGAAACGCACCGCCGGACAGGACCGCTCGATTACCTCGAAATGGCGCCCCGCCACGCGCGCGGTGCGCGGCGGGACATGGCGCTCCGAGCAGGGCGAGACCAGCGAAGCGCTGTTCCTGACCTCGGGCTATTCCTACGACGATGCCGCCACCGTCGCCGCACGGTTCGCGGGCGAAGCCGAAGGGATGACCTATTCGCGGTTGCAGAACCCGACCGTGGCGATGCTCGAAGAGCGGATCGCGCTGATCGAGGGGGCCGAGGCGTGCCGCGCGCAGGCGACGGGGATGGCGGCGATGACCACCGCGCTGCTGTGCCAGCTTTCGGTCGGCGATCACATCGTTGCCGCCAAGGCCGCGTTCGGCTCGTGCCGCTGGCTGGTCGACAGCCTGTGCCCGCGTTTCGGGATCGAGACCACGGTGATCGATGCCCGCGACAACCATGCGTGGGAAGCCGCGATCCGGCCGAATACCAAAGTGTTCTTCTTCGAAACCCCGGCCAACCCGACGATGGATATCGTCGATATGGCCTATGTTTGTGGGCTGGCGAAGGCGCATGGGATCACCACGGTGGTCGACAACGCCTTCTGCACCGCCGCGCTCCAGCGTCCGCTGGAATTCGGCGCGGATGTCGTGGCCTATTCGGCGACCAAGCTGATGGACGGGCAGGGCCGCGTGCTGGCCGGCGCGGTGTGCGGGTCGGCCGAATTCATCGAGGACAAGCTGCTGCCGTTCCAGCGCAACACCGGACCCAACCTCTCGCCGTTCAATGCCTGGGTGGTGCTCAAGGGGCTCGAGACACTCGATTTGCGGGTCAAGCAGCAGAGCGAAAATGCGCTCAAACTCGGCAAATTTCTCGAAACCCGGGTGCCGGTGATGCTCCATCCGGGTCTCGCCAGCCACCCGCAGCACAACCTTGCGCTGCGCCAGATGGATGCCTGCGGTTCGATCTTCTCGTTCGTACTCGATGGCGGCCGGACGCAAGCGCATGCCTTGCTCGACGCGCTCGAGCTGATCGATATCTCGAACAATATCGGCGATGCCCGCTCGCTGATGTGCCACCCGGCTTCGACCACGCACCATTCGGTCGGCGCTGAGGCGCGCGCGGACATGGGGGTGGGCGAGGGCATGTTGCGGCTCAACGTCGGGCTCGAAGACCCCGACGATCTGATCGATGACCTCGATCGGGCACTGACGACGGCGGGCCTGTAACTGCCATCTTGCGCGGGCGAAAAATCTAGCCCATTCAATGGATGGGCCGGGACATGCTGAGGATTCGCATGGACGCTGCCGCCCTGCTTTCCGCCATTGTCGAATCGTCGGACGACGCGATTGTCGGCAAGGGTCTCGACGGCATTGTTTTGAGCTGGAACCCCGCCGCAGAGCGCATTTTCGGTTACACCGCCGACGAGATGATCGGCCAGTCGATCCGCCGCCTGATCCCGCCCGACCGTCAGGACGAGGAAGACCGCATCCTGGCTAGCGTGCGCCGGGGTGAACGCATGCCCAATTTCGAAACGCTGCGACTGCGCAAGGACGGGAAGCAAATCCCGATCGCGGTGACGGTGTCTCCGGTGCGCGACGTGGCGGGCAAGATCGTTGCGGCAAGCAAGATCGCGCGCGACATCTCCGCGCAAGTCACCATCCGCGAACGATTGCAGGAAAGCGAGCAGCGGTTCCGGCTGCTGGCCGACAACATTTCGCAGCTGGCATGGATTGCCGGACCCGATGGCGGGCTGACCTGGTACAATCAGCGTTGGTACGATTACACCGGGACCACATTCGCGCAAATGGAGGGCTGGGGTTGGGACAAGGTCCAGCATCCGGATCATCTCGCTCGCGTTGTGGCGCATTGGCGCGAAGGTCTGGCATCGGGCGAACAGTGGGAAGATACCTTTCCCCTGCGCAGCGCAGCGGGTGAATACCGCTGGTTCCTGTCGCGTGCACTTCCCATCCGGGGCGATTGCGACGAGATCGAGTGCTGGTTCGGGACCAACACCGACATCACCGATCAGCGCCAGGCCGAGCGGCAGATCGAGCTGCTGCTGATGGAAGTAAACCACCGCTCGAAGAACCTGCTGGCGGTGATCCAGTCGCTGGCGCGGCGCACCGTGGCGCAAGGCGGCGACTTCGTCGACCGATTCGAAGCGCGGATTGCCGGGCTCTCCGCCAACCAGGATTTGCTGGTGCGTCGCTCGTGGAGCTCGGTCCCGGTCAGCGAAATGGTCGAAGCGCAGCTCGAGTTTCTGGGCGCGGTTCGCGCGCAAATCGAAACATCTGGCCCTGATGTATCGGTCAATCCTGCTGCTGCCGAAGCGATCAGCATGGCGCTGCACGAGCTGGCCACCAATGCGCTGAAGTACGGTGCGCTCGCAACGCGTGACGGCCGGGTCGAGCTGGAATGGGCGGTCGAGGCGACGCCGGGTTGCGCCGAAGGTCGGCCGCAGTTCGCCATCGGCTGGCGCGAGAGCGGCGGCCCGCCGGTGACCGCGCCGCGCTCGACCGGGTTTGGCTCGCAGATTATCGCCGACGTGCCGCGGACCAAGCTGCGCGGGGCGGTGGAACTGGCCTACGATCCCGCCGGCTTCCATTGGCGGCTGACCTGTCCCGCCGAAAATGCGCTCGCCTGAGGCGCTTTGCCCGCGTTGGGCGATTGTCGCGCCCCTAATTTACCGATAAGTTCATGCCCATGAAAGAGCTTTTCCAGCATGCCGCGATGACCAAGGGCATCACCGTGCGCGTCGCGGTGAATTTCCTGCCCGAGCAGTCGCGGATCGAAGCGGCCAAGTGGTTCTGGGTCTATCATATCCGGATCGAGAACGGCTCCGATCAGGCGGTCCAGCTGCTCACCCGCCACTGGCGGATCACCGACGGGCGCGGTACGGTCAATCTGGTCGAGGGCGAGGGGGTCGTCGGCGAGCAGCCGTTGCTCCAGCCCGGGCAAAGCCACGATTACGTCTCGGGCTGCCCGCTGACCACGCCGCATGGCAGCATGGCAGGCTATTACACCTTCCTGGGCGAGGATGGCGAGACGATCGAAGCGGCGATTCCGTTCTTTCCGCTCGCCGCTCCCGCCACCGCGGGCTGACGCTTGGCCTGAATCTGGTCAAAATTGTAGATTGTCGCGGGCCAGCTTGCGCCATAGGGAGGCGCAGTGAAGCGCACCCATCTCCCGCTCAACGCCTTGCGCGTATTCGACGCCGCCGCGCGGCATCTGTCGTTTACGCGCGCGGCGGACGAGCTGGCGGTAACTCCAGCGGCGGTAGGCCAGCAGATTCGCGCGCTGGAGGATTTGCTCGGCGTGGTGCTGTTTCGCCGCACCAGCAAGGGGCTCGAACTCACCGACGAAGCGAGCGCGGGGCTTGAACCGCTGCGCAGCGGCTTCCTGAGCTTCGAGGATGCGGTCCAGGCGATGCAGGCCGGCCAGTCGAGCCATGTCTACACCATCGCCGCCCCGCGCGATTTCTTTGCGGCGTGGCTGGCACCGCGCCTCGCCGAATTCCGCGCGGGCAACCCCGAAGTGCGGTTCGCGCTGGTCGATGGCGAGAACAGCGATTTCACCGAGGCCAACCTCGACCTCGCGGTGCGCTGGGCCGAGGGTCCGGGCGAGCTGGAAGGCGTGGCACTGGGCGAACCGGGGCGGATTACCGTCGGTGAGGGCGCGTGGATTGCCTGGCCGGGCGATCCGGCACCGGGCAGCGAGGCCGAAGGTGCCGCGCTGTTGACCGTCGGGGATGCGGG
Organism: Novosphingobium sp.; assembly: GCA_035543295.1. Classification (GTDB taxonomy): domain Bacteria; phylum Pseudomonadota; class Alphaproteobacteria; order Sphingomonadales; family Sphingomonadaceae; genus Novosphingobium. The sequence goes on along the minus strand of DASZZS010000014.1, from coordinate 218,260 downwards.
GCAAGCTTTCGCCGCCGCTGCCGCCGGGATGGGCCGTGCCCGGGTGCCTGCGCTATTGGCGCAAAGCTGGCAGGCGCACGGCATGGTCACCCAACTCGGCGAACCCGAGCCTTGCCGCCGTGGCTACTGGCTGGTCGCTCCCCTACCGCAGTGGCGGCAGAAAAAAGTCAAGGCGCTGGTCGCGCATTTGACCCAATCCTGACGCGCGCCGCTTAGCGGCGACGCGTGCGGCGGTAGCAGTGACGATTGTACCGGGTGCGCGCGATCTCGTGACCGGCAACCCCGCCCGCAGCGGCACCGACAATAGTTCCTGTGCCGCGGTTGCCGCGTCCGGCAATCACATTGCCCAACACGCCGCCCGCAACTGCGCCAACGATCGCGCCTTCGGTCTTGTTAAGGCGCTTGCAGGCGCGCGCTTCGGCGGTGCTGGCGGTGGTCAGAGCCAGTGCCGCAGCGGCAAGCGAAAGGATAAGATTGCGCATTATTGAAATCCTTTTGTTGTTTCGCGTTTAAACGCTCCGCGTCGGGTAGGGGTTCCCCGATGAACGGACGCCGAACTCGCTTCGGCGCATTAGTCGGGAATTTCCCAGCGGATCGTGGTGGCATAGCGGCCCGCAACCCTTGCGCCCGTATCATCGATTGCGGGGTTGAACTTCGCGCGGGCGGTGATTTTGGCGCAGGCCATTTGGTCGAGCGAGGCGAAGCCGCTCGAACCGGTCACCGTGCAGTTCTCGACCCGGCCGCCGCTCGAAATCGCCAGCGCGATTCGCGTCAATCCCTGGTGCTCGAGCCGCAAATCGTTCGCGGGGTAGTCGTTGGCGGTCACCCAGTTACCCGGATTGCCGCGCGGAGCCGCACTCTTGGGTGCGAAGCTTGGCGTGATGACTGGCAGCGGGATGATCGCGTCGCCCATCGCGGGGCGGAGCGGCGGTAGCAGCACCGGATCGATTGCCACCACATCGGGAATCGACCGGGTGAGGTCGACCAGCGGCTGGGGCGCGGTGAGCGGGGCCAGCGGTGCCGCATCGACCGGCTTGACCTCGGGCTGCGGGGGCGGCTTGGGCGGTTCGACCGGGATGTTGGTGCCGGTGATGACCGTCAGCACGTCGGGGATACCGCTGTTGGCCAGTCCGATGACCAGTGCATAGCCAAGCGCGACGTGGATTGCGGCAACACTGGCGACGACCGGCAGGCGGTTGCGGGGAGCACTGGCATTTGCGTAGGCCATGGTACACCTCTCCATTGGGCCGCCAGTGAATCGTCAGACTCAGGCGAAGTAGGATCGGGCGACGCTTCCCACAATAGGGAAATGCAACATGCGCCGGTTTTCCTGAACGCCAGCTTTCCGTAGCGTCAGGTCAGCGAAAAGATGATCGGGGCAACTTGCCTGCAATGCGGCGCCCCGCTAGGCGGACGGCGCAGTTGGCGGAGTTCCAGAATAGTGCACTACGATGTCGTGATAGTCGGGGCGGGGCAGGGCGGCGCGATGGCAGCGATCGCACTGCGCAGTAACGGCTTTGCAGGAACCATCGCGCTGGTCGGCCGCGAAGACGAACCGCCGTACGAGCGGCCGCCGCTGTCCAAGGAATATTTGCTCGGCGACAAGCCGTTTGAGCGACTCTACCTGCGCCCGCGCGAGTTCTGGGCAGGCAAGGGGATCGAACTGATGCTCGGCGCCGAAGCGGTAGCGGTCGATCCGGCGGGCCAGACCGTCGCGCTGCGCGATGGGCGCGAAATGGAGTACGGCGACCTGATCTGGGCCACCGGGGGCAGTCCGCGCTTGCTCGATTGCCCGGGGGCCGAACTGGCGGGCGTGCACGCGGTGCGCGACCGGGCCGATGTCGATGCGATCCTGGCCGAACTGCCCCAGGTCGAGCGCATCGCGGTGGTCGGCGGCGGCTACATCGGGCTCGAAGCGGCGGCGGTTTTGCGCAAGCTGGGCAAGGACGTGGTCCTGCTCGAAATGCTGCCGCGCGTGCTGGCGCGCGTCGCCGGGCCGCCGCTTTCGGAATTCTTCGAAGCGGAGCACCGCGCGCAGGGCGTCGATCTGCGCACCGGGGTTGGCGTCGTCGCGCTCGAGGGCAAGCATCGCGTCGAGGGTGTGCGGCTGACCGACGAGAGCTTGGTTGCGGCGCAAATGGCGATTGTCGGGATCGGGATCATCCCGGCGGTGGCACCGCTGCTGGCGGCCGGAGCGAGCGGCGGCAACGGGGTCGATGTCGACGAGAACTGCCGCACCAGCCTGCCGCACATCTACGCGATCGGCGATTGCGCGGCGCATGCCAACCGATTTGCCGATGGTGCGGTGATCCGCCTCGAATCGGTGCAGAACGCGAGCGACCAGGGGGCTTGCGCAGCCAAGGCGATTTGCGGCGTGCCGCAAGCCTATACCGCGACGCCGTGGTTCTGGTCGAACCAGTATGACCTCAAGCTGCAGACCGTCGGCCTCTCCGCGCTGCATGACGAGACCGTGCTGCGCGGCGATCCGGCCACCCGCAGCTTCACGCTCGCCTATCTCAAACAGGGCAAGCTCATTGCGCTAGATTGCGTCAACAAGGTCAAGGACTACGCGCAAGGCCGCAAGCTGGTCGAGGCAGGGGTGAGTGTGGACCGCGAGGATTTGGCCGACGTCGAACGCCCGCTCAAGGACTTTGTACCGCTGTAAGAGTTCCCACAAGCAAATGGGGCCGACATTGCTGCCGACCCCATAATCGCCTGTGTTGGTTTCCGGACAATTGGGCGAATGCCATTCCGGTGTGTCCGCGCCGGACCGCCCGTTGATGGCTGGCTCTGCTTCACAAGTGCAAACACTGGGGGTGTCGCACATCATGATGCCGCCGCATCTGGGCTTCGTCCAGGTTCCGCCGAAGCTTCGCCCGACCGTTCCGGCATCGACCATCCGGTTGCTCAAAAGAGCAGACAGTCATCGCCCGGCGTACCTCGCGGACGTGCCGGTCCCGTCAGGGGGTCGGTTCCGGTCCGAAGACCTTTCCCTTCACCCTGGCGGTTCCGTAATCGATCCCAACTCTTCCCTTCCACCGCGTCGGTCCGCCATGCCGAAGCATGGCCTTCTTTCACTGCTTCCGGGTCGCTTGAAATCGACCCACGACTGCGCGCCTTTCGCTGCATCTGCGGTTCGCCAGATTCCGTCCGAAGACTTCCTGAGGCGTGTTTTCCGACACTGCTGCGGGCATCGCTGCCGCGCCGATCCGGTTCTGCTTTCCCGTTTCTTTTCCAAGGTTTCCCTCTTCGAAGACCCGGTGGGCTTCCCCGTCTCGATGTCCAAAAGCTGCGCCTGCCGAGTGAGTCGCGCAAGCGAAAAATGCACGAGTTATCCACAGGCACCCGCTTAACGGTGGACAACTTTCCCGGACCCCGTCATTGGGCCAGATTCTGCGCGGCGAATTTGCTCAGCGAGTGCGCTTGTCGCGCTGGGCCAGCAGCTTCAAGAGTCTCGGTGATCTCTCTGCGCCAAAAGGCGCAACCGGAGCGCGTTGAGCTGGATAAAGCCGGCCGCATCTTTCTGGTCGTAGGCTCCGGCATCGTCCTCGAACGTGACGTGGCGCTCCGAATAGAGGCTGTCGGGGCTCTTGCGCCCGACCACCGAGGCTTGCCCCTTGTAGAGCTTGAGCCGCACGGTGCCGCCCACCCGGGCCTGCGAGTGATCGATCGCCGCCTGCAGCATCTCGCGCTCGGGGGTGAACCAGAAGCCGTTGTAGATCAGCTCGGCATATTTGGGCATGAGCTCGTCCTTGAGATGCGCCGCGCCGCGATCGAGCGTGATCTGCTCGATCCCGCGATGCGCGCGGGCGTAGATCTCGCCCCCGGGGGTCTCGTACATCCCGCGGCTCTTCATGCCGACGAAACGGTTCTCGACCAGATCGAGCCTGCCGATCCCGTGCTTGCGGCCGAGTTCGTTGAGCGCGGCGAGCAGCGTGGCGGGCGACATCGCCTCGCCGTTCAGCGCCACGCCATCGCCGCGTTCGAAATCGACCGTGATATATTCGGGCGTGTCGGGCGCGTCCTCGGGGTTGACCGTGCGCGAATAGACATAGTCGGGGACTTCCTCCCACGGGTCTTCGAGCACTTTGCCTTCCGAGGAGGTGTGGAGCAGATTGGCGTCGGTCGAGAACGGGCTTTCGCCGCGCTTGTCGGTCGGCACCGGGATCTGGTGCGCTTCGGCCCAAGCGATGAGTGCGGTGCGGCTGGTCAGGTCCCACTCGCGCCACGGGGCAATCACCTTGATCGCCGGGTCGAGCGCATAGGCGGAAAGCTCGAAGCGCACCTGGTCATTGCCCTTGCCGGTCGCACCGTGGGCCACCGCATCGGCCCCGGTCTCATGCGCGATCTCGACCAGCCGCTTGGAGATCAGCGGCCGCGCGATCGAGGTGCCGAGCAGATAGTCGCCCTCATACCGCGCATTGGCACGCATCATCGGGAAGACGAAATCGCGCACGAACTCCTCGCGCAAATCGTCGATGTAGATGTGGTGGTCGGGCACGCCCATCAGTCTGGCCTTGGCCCGCGCCGGTTCGAGCTCCTCGCCCTGGCCGAGATCGGCGGTGAAAGTCACCACCTCGCAGCCGTAGGTGAGTTGCAGCCACTTGAGGATCACCGAAGTATCGAGACCGCCCGAATAGGCGAGGACCACTTTCTTGATATCGGACATGCTGCTTTTCCGCCGGATTGCCGCTAGGTTTCGGTTCGCGCCCCTAAGGCATGGACAGATGGGAGGCAAGCCGATGGCGAAGGCGGAACTGAAGACCAAGGCAACGGCAGTCAGCGTCGCGGATTTCATCGTCGCCGTGCCCGACGCGCGCCGCCGTGAGGAGGCCGCGGCGATCGACGCGATGCACCGCCGCGTCACCGGGCTCGAACCGAAGATGTGGGGCCCCGGCATCATCGGTTACGGCAGCTACGACTACAAATACGCCAGCGGCCATTCCGGCACGAGCTGCCGCGCCGGGTTTTCGCCGAGGAAGGCGGCGATGGTGCTGTATCTGGTTGGGGATGAGGAGGCTGAAGCAGAGGAACTCTACGCGCGGCTGGGCAAGCACAGCCGGGGCAAGGCGTGCCTCTATATCAAGAAGTTGGCGGACGTGGATTTGGCGGTGCTGGAGCGACTGGTGGGGCTGAGCTGGGCGGCTATGAACCGCCGGTATCCAGCCTGATTACTCCGCCGCCAACCGCTCCAGATGCCACACCGGCTCCTCATCCAGCGCCGAGAGCCGCGCGGCTTCTTCGACCATGTAATCGCGGGTCATCGGCACCGCATCGCGGCGTTTCACGGTCTGGAGCTGGAAATTGACCAGCTTTGCGCCCCTGAATCCCTGTTCGGCGCCGACCAGGTAGAATTGCCACATGCGGAAGAACCGCGCGTCGAACATCTCGGTGATCTCGGCCTGGTGCAGCGTCGCGCGGCGGTACCATTCGGCCAACGTATAGGCGTAGTGATAGCGCAGCACTTCGGTATCGGCGACTTCCCAGCCGGTTCGCTCGCTCGCGCCGACCATTTCGCTCAATGACGGGAGGTAATGGCCGGGGAAGATATATTTGCGCGCCCATTTGTCGGTCGATCCGGGCGGTCCGGCGCGGCCGATGGTGTGAGTGAGCATGATCCCGTCGTCGGTGAGCAGCGCGTGGGTTTTGGCAAAATACTCGTCGTAGTGCGACTTGCCGAGGTGTTCGATCATGCCGATGCTGGAGATGCGGTCGAACTGGCCTTCGACGTCGCGGTAGTCGATCAGCTGGAACTTGACCTTGTCGGCCACCCCGGCGGCAGCGGCGCGTTCGTTGGCGAAAGCGACCTGATCGGGGGCGAGGCTGACGCCGAGCACTTGGCAGCCGAAATGGCGGTTCATATAAAGCCCGAACCCGCCCCAGCCGCAGCCGATATCGAGCACGCGCATTTCGGGTTCGAGCCGCAGCTTGGCGGCGATCAGCGCCTTCTTGTCGAGCTGCGCGCGCTCGAGCGAATTGGCCGGATCGCGGTAATAACCCATCGAATACATCCGGTCCTCATCGAGGAACAGCTCGTAGAACTGGCGGGTCAGCCCGTAGTGGTGGACGACGTTATCGCTGGCGCGCGAGCGGAAATTGATTTGATCGAGCCGCGAGGCGATCCGGTCGGCGATGCGCTTGAACCGGCTCGGCGGCTGAAGATTACCGCCCGCGCGGTTGGCATTGCCCATCAGCAGCAGCACCATGTCGCGGATGTCGTGCGGGGGTTCGACCACCAGCCGTCCGTCGGCATAGGCCTCGCCTGCGCCCATCCGGGGATCGCGTGCGATATGGAACGCCGCGCCTTTGTCGGTCAGGCGAATGCGGACCGGATCGGCGCTGGCGTCGCCATAGCGGTACTGCTTGCCGTCATGGTCGGTGAGGACCAGCTGGCCCTCGCGGACCAGGCTCTTGAGCATCTTGTCGAGCAGCCACATAGATCAAATCTCTCGCAAAGGACCCGCCAAGGCAAGGCGAATTCGACCCTCACTCGTTCCAAACAGACGAGTGGTTACCTGCGTTCCGCGCGCGCGAGATACAGCACGTCGCGCGGCTGGGCGAGCAGGTGCTGCCCCGAATCGACGTAGAGCACCTCCCCGCTGGCCAGCCAGCCCTCGCTCAGGAACAGCGCGGCGTCGGCCAGCTCTTCGGGCGCGGTAATCCGCTGCAACAGGTTCATCCGTCCACTGACCTGATGCTCGGCCTCGGCCTGATCGAAACTGGGCAGCATCGCGCCCGGCGCGAGGCCATAGATGCGCGTCGCCGGATCGGGTTGCGCCATCGCCAACAGCGTCACGCTCGCGGCGAAAGTGTGCTTGGCCAGCGTATACGAGAAGAAATCGGGGTTGGGGTTGGCAATCTTCTGGTCGAGGAACTGGATCACCCGTTTGCCGCCCTGCGCGCGCGCCTTGCTCAGGAAGGCTTGCGTCATGCGCGTCGGCGTTTCGGCGTTGACGGTCATCGCCTCTGCAAACACTCCGGGGTCGAGCGCGGCAGCGGTATCGAGGTTGAACACCGCCGCGCAATTGACCAGCATCCGCCAGTCGGAGAGGTGTGCGGCGAGTTCCTCGACCATCGCCAGCGCCGCCTCGCCGTCGAGCAAATCGCACTGGACCACTTCGGCCGAAGGCAGTTCCGCCGCCAGCGCATGGGCCTCATCGGGCGAGTGGCCGACGTGGATCACCACATGCCACCCCGCCTGCCCGAAGGCGCGCGCCAGCACCGCACCAATGCGGCGGCTGGCACCGGTAATGAGGACTGCTGGCGGCATTGGCTAAGCCAAGCACACCCGGCTATTGCAGGGAAGCCAATTCGCTTACTGGCAGCGCGTGCGCCCGCGTTCGACCTCGCGCCCCAGCAGCGCGCCCGCAGCGGCACCCACGATCGTGCCGGTCGCCCGGTCGCCGCGTGTATCGACCGCCCGGCCGAGCAGCGCACCCAGCGCCGCGCCGACCAGCAGCCCGGTGGTGCCGTTGCTGCGACGGCAGCAATAGCGCCCGTTCTCGCCCTGCCAGTAGCGCACCCCGTTGTCGGTGGTGCGATAGGCCGGAGCATAGTTCGAATGATTGTAGTTGTGGGCACGATAGCCGCGCGCGGGCAACGCCCGATTAACTGCGGCCGAGCTGTTACCGTTCGTCGCGTCCAGCAAACGCTTAGCCGAGCGCGGCCTGCTTTTCTTCTGCCAGCCGGTCCAGCTCGGCGCGGCTTTTCTTGTGCGCGGCGGTCTTGAGCTGGCCGCAGGCGGCATCGATATCGCGGCCGCGCGGGGTGCGGACCGGGGCGCTGATGCCCGCGTCGAACACGATATCCGCGAAGGCCTTGATCCGCTGCGGGGTCGAGCATTCATAGGGCGCGCCGGGCCACGGGTTGAACGGGATCAGATTGACCTTGGCGGGGAGCTTGTAACGCTTGATCAGCCGGACCAGCTCGCGCGCGTCGTCGTCGCTGTCGTTCTTGCCGCGCAGCATCACGTATTCGAAGGTGATCCGCCGCGCATTCGACGCGCCGGGATAGTCCGCGCAGGCCTGGAGCAGTTCTTCCAGCCCGTATTTGCGGTTGATCGGCACGATCTCGTCGCGCACTTCCTTGGTGGTGGCGTGGAGCGAAACCGCGAGGTTGACCCCGATTTCCTCGCCCGCGCGCGCCATCATCGGCACCACGCCGCTGGTGGAAAGCGTGATCCGCCGCTTCGACAGGCCTAGGCCGTCGCCATCCATCACCAGATGCAGCGCGTCGCGGACATTCTCGAAATTATACAGCGGCTCGCCCATCCCCATCATCACGATGTTGGTCAGCAGCCGGCCGTCGGCGGAATAGTGGCCTGCGCCAGAATCGATGGCGTCGTCTTCATCATCCTGATCGAGCCCGGCCATCGAGCCGAAGTTCATATTCCCTTTGGGCCACTCGCCCAGTGCATCGCGTGCCAGCATGACTTGCCCGACGATCTCGCCGGGGGTCAAATTGCGCACCAGCCGCATCGTGCCGGTGTGACAGAACCGGCAGTTGAGCGTGCAGCCGACCTGGCTCGAGACGCACAGCGTGCCGCGGGTCTCGTCGGGGATGAAGACCATCTCGTAATCATGCGCATCGTCGGTGCGCAGCAGCCATTTGCGGGTGCCGTCGGTCGAGACCTGCGCCTCGACCACTTGGGGTCGGCCGATCACGAAGCGCGCCGCCAGCCACGGGCGCATGTCCTTGGCGATGTCGGTCATGCCCGCAAAATCGGTCACACCGCGATGGTAGAGCCAGTGGAACACTTGCTTGGCACGCAATTTGGCGGCCCTGGCATCGAGCCCGGCCTCGGCAAACAGCTCGGCGATGCGCGGCCGGGGCAGCCCGATAAGATCGACGCGGCCATCGCTACGCGGCGTAATGTCGCGCGCGACAGGCACCGGGTCGACGAGCCCGGGGATCGGCATGAGATCGGTATCGGCCATGAGAGGCGCGCCTATAGGGCGATTGGCGGCGGATTGCTACCGTGCCCGCGCGCAGCCGATTGTAGCGGCGTCCATCGCGGTCGCCACGCCCGCCAGCTGCCAGCTGTTAGAGAAGCCCGCGCCGGTGGCATCGCGCGCGCTGACGGTCATGCTGCGGGCCGAACGCATCGCGGCGATGATTGCCGCGTCCATCCGCTGGTCCGCCGCCCAGGCATCACCGCCGCCGCCGGTCAGCTCGAAGCGCTGCGGGCCAAGGCTCAGCACGATCCGCCCCGCAGGCGACATCCGCCGCGACAGGCGCAGATGGAGCTGGCCCCGCACGCCGCGCCGGGGCCAAGTCCCGACCGCCGCGAAGGGCTGGTAATCGCGCTGCCGGGCGCTCGGTTGGGCCAAGGCAATGGCATAGCAGCGCGGCACCGCCGGATCGCGAAACGCGCCCCAGCTGGAGAAGGTGCCCAAGCTATCGCGGGCGAGGGATGGGGTGGCGAGGAGCAGCGCCGCAATACAGGCGATTGCGACGCCGGTTCGGCAAGTCAGGCTGGAACGATGCGGAATCACCGGCAAATCCCTGACAGAAAGGCAAGGCGTAGGGAAGCGCGCTACGCCTGCTGCGGGACTGGCTCGAGCGCGCGCGCCAAGGGCCTGCGCACCACGAACACCAGCAGCGCGCCCGCCAGTGCAATTGCAGCATTGAGCGTCCAGAAGGTCGCGGGGCGCATCTGATCGTAGAAGCTGCCGACCCAGCCCATCACCGTCACGCCGACGAACAGCGCCAGGAATGCGCCGCCCATCATCGTCGAATTGACCTTGGCCGGGGCCGAGCGGGAAACCAGCGCCAGCAGCACCGGCCAGTACCACATGAAGGCAAAACCCATGCCGATAAAGCCGGCCAAAGCCCATCCGGCGGAGACCGTGGCGGGCTCGGGCGAAATGTAACTGCCAGCGGCAAACAGCAACGACGAAAGGCCGACGCAGCCGCTGCCGATGGCGATCTTGGTCACGCTGTCAGGCTCGCGTCCCGCGCGGGACTGCCAAGCCCACAAGCCAATCAGCAGCGGTGCTGCACATATGCTGGCAAAGGAATCGAGCGAATTGAACCACGCGACCGGCACGCTGCCGGCCGGTGTGGCGAGGTTTACGTATTGGTCGATCCAGATCATCCCGATGCCGCCGGGCATCATGAAGCCCAGGTTAGCCGGGATGGTCAGCGCAATCACCGCCAACAGCGCGCGCACCCGCCGCCGTTCCCCGGCGGTCAGCGGCGGCAGCGCGGCGCGTTCGGCCACAGGAGCGCGGTTGTCGGGCAAGTGCCGCTGCCCGGCAAGGTAGACGATCAGCGCCACCAGCATCAGTGCCGCAGCCAGTGCAAATCCGGCGTGCCAGCCATAGACCGCAGCCACCCCGCCGGTGGCCAGCGGGCCGATCACCGCGCCGATGTTGATCCCGGTCGAAAAGATGGTGAAGCCGCGCGCGCGCAGCGATTCCGCCGCTGCGGGGTAGAGCGTTCCGACCTGGCTGGAGATATTGCCCTTGAGGCAGCCCGAGCCGATCACCAGCAGACCCAGCGCAATCAGGAAGCTCTCGTCGAATGACATCGCCAGATGACCCGACATCATCAGCAGCGCGCCGACCACGACCGTTCGCTTGGCCCCCAGCCATCGGTCGGCGATCAGACCGCCGAGGATCGGGGTGAAATAGACCAGCCCGCCATACCAGCCGAAAATCAGCGAAGCGAAGGCGAGGTTGGACATCGGTCCGCGAAATTCGAACAGCGTGCGCAAGGCACCGAGGCCAAGGACGTTCTCGGCATGGCCGGGCAGCAGCAATTGCTTGACCACGTAAAGCGCGAGCAGCGCATTCATCCCGTAATAGGAAAACCGCTCCCACAGCTCGGTGAAGGCCAGATAGGCGAGACCTTTTGGGTGGCCGCCGAGTGTGTCGGTTCCGCCAATTGCCGCAGTTGCCATAGTGATCCCCCCAACGTGAAAAGCTAGGTGGCGCTCGCATCGATGGGAAGCCAATTCGCTAGGGGTCGGACGGATAGCCCACCGCGGTCACTTCCCACTCCTTCCCACCGCCGGGCAGGGTGACGCGACGCAGGTCGCCCACCATCGCACCGCGCAGCGCCTTGGCCAACGGTGCGCTCCAGCCGATCCGGCTCGCGCTGGCGTCCTGTTCGTCGTCGCCGACCAGCGTCACGGAGCGATGCTGGTCGTTCTCGTCGGCAATCGTCACCGTCGCACCGAACCAGGCGCGCGTCTGGTCGGGCTGGCTGGCGGGATCGACCGGGCGCAGCACTTTCATCCGCCGTGCGAGGAACGCCAGTTCGCGGTCGATCTCGCGCATCCGCTTGCGGCCATAGAGGTAGTCGCCGTTCTCGCTGCGATCGCCATTGCCCGCCGCCCAGCTGACGATCTCGACAATCGCGGGACGCTCGGTGCCGAGCAGCTGGTCATAGCGCGCCCGCAGCGCGGCGAGTCCGGCGGGGGTTATTGGCGGACCGTCGGGTTTCATGAACTGTGGCGTCCTTCGAGACGGGTCTTCGCCACGCTCAGCCCCTCCTCAGGATGAGCGGATGAATACAAAATCGCTCGTCCTGAGGAGGGACCGAACCCCTGAGCCTGTCGAAGGGAGAGGTCCCGTCTCGAAGGACATACGTAACCTCACCCCGGCGTCCGTTTGCCGAGGAAATTGCTGAGCGGTGTGGCACCCTTGTAGAACGCGCGCTCGGGGTTCATCGCTTCATAAACCACTGCGTTTTCGAGCACATGCTGAACGTAGCCGCGCGTTTCGGTGAGCGGGATGCGTTCGATCCAGGTGATCCAGTCGATCCCGCCGCTGCGCGGATCGCCGTTGTTGCGCAGCCATTTGTTCACATTGCCCGGCCCGGCGTTATAGGCCGCGATCGCGAGCGGATAGCTGCCGCCGTAATAGTCCATCATCCGCGCGAAATAGCCCGCGCCCAACCGGATATTATAGCCGCCGTCGGACATCACCGCGCCCGGATCGTAAGCCAGCCCCAGCTTGCCCGCCTGCTCGCGCGCGGTGCCGGGCATCAGCTGCATCAGCCCGCGCGCGCCCGCGTGACTGACCGCGTTCTGCGCGAACTGGCTTTCCTGACGGCTGATCGCATGGACCATCGTCCAGCTGGCGCCGGGCGGGACCGGGATCAGCGGGAAGGCGATGCCACTGAAGTCGCCGTGGCCGTGGGCATGGGCCGACTGGCCGAGGATCACGCTGAGGTCGCGGCGGCCAAGTTCGCGCGCTAGATCGGCGACGAGGACATGGTCGCCAGCACTAGCGGCCTGCTCGGAAATCTCGCGAAAAAAGCGCACCGCGCTGGGCCAGTCGCTTTCGCGGGCGACTTCGCGGACCGCGGCGGTGAGCGGCTTGGTGCGGAAGGTCGCGCGCTCGGCCTCAGTCGGGATAGCGGTGGGCATCGCTCGGAACGCGGGCAGCGGACGGCCCAGTCGTTCGAGCGCGAGCTGGCCATAGAACTGGTCGGCATAGGCTCCGGCCTGCTCGAAGAAGCGGTTGGCGGTCGCGGCATCGCCCGATTGCGCGGCGGCGCGCCCGGCCCAGTAGAAACCCTTGGAGCGGGTCTGCGGCGTGCGCGCTGCGGCACCATAGCGGTAGAACAGCGGGACCGCGCTCGCCGCATCGCCCAGGCTCCACAGCGCGCGGGTGCCGCCCAGCCACATCAGCGAGGTGTAATCGTCGCGCAGCGCGAAATCGAGTTTGCTGACATCGGCACCCGGCAAGAAGCCGTCGTCGATCGACGCCGCGATCCGCACCGCGCTGCGCGCATCCGCGTCTTGCGCCACGCTCAGCAGCGCATCGACCCATTTGGCCTGATCGAGCGGCAGCGCAGCGAGCCGGGGCCGGTTCGCGAACAGGCTGGTCGCGCTGGCCGATTGCCCGGTGCGGCGGAGTTGCCGCGCGCGGTTATAGACATAGCCCGGATCCGCCAGCGCAAGCGGGCCGGGATCAAGCCCGAGCGAGGCGGGGTCCTTGCCTTGCAAGGTCGCCAGCCGCGCCATGAACACCGGGCGCGCGGTGGGCGAAACGTAGAATATCTGCCGCTCGGCTTGCGGGGTCGCGCCGTCCCACAGCAGCGCGTTCATCCGCGCGTCGTGATCGGCCAACGCTAGCGTGGCGGCGAGTTGCGCGAACAGGCTGGCTTCGGCCGCATCGCTCATCGCCCCGCCGCGCCATGCCTCGCGGCCGACGCTGGCCGCTTCGGGACGGCGCAGTGCGGAGAGCGCCAGCGCATATTGCGCGCGCGCCGGGTTCGACTGCGGCGGATAGCGATCGAAAAAGGCGACCAGCCGCGAAGGTTCGGCATATTCGCGGGCCAGCGCGCGTTCGGCGCTGGCGCGCAGCTTGGCTTCCTCGGGAAAGCCGGGATAGCTCATCAGGAAGCCGGCGTAGTCGCTGAAGCCGAAGCGGTCCGAGCCGGTCAGCAGCTTCCACCGCGCAATCGCCTGCGCCATCGCCGGATCGTAGCTCGCGGCGTTGCGCGCGCGCGCCAGATCCCACTCGGCTCCGCTCTGGCCCGCGTCCTGCGCAAGCGCGGGCGAGGCGACGAGACTCAGCGGAATCAACAGCGCGGCGGGTGTGAAGCGGACCATGCTGGACATTTTTGCCAAAGGCTCCTTATCAGGCGCTGAACGAAGCCCCGACCCAGAGTGTGTCGGCAAATTTGAAGGAAATGTCCATGTTTTCCGGCTCGATTCCGGCGCTTGTCACCCCTTTCCGCGACGGGGCTTTCGACGAGAAGGCGTTTCGCAAGCTGGTCGACTGGCAGATCGAGAACGGCTCGGCCGCGCTGGTTCCCTGCGGCACCACCGGCGAAGCCTCGACGCTGTCGAATGCCGAGCACCACCGGGTGATCGAGGTTTGCATCGAACAGGCGGCGGGCCGCGTGCCGGTGATCGCAGGCTGCGGCAGCAACGATACGATGAACGCGCGGCTGCACATGAATTTCAGCCGCAAGAGCGGGGCCACGGCCGCGCTCTGCGTCGCGCCCTATTACAACCGGCCCAGCCAGGAGGGGTTGATCGCGCATTTCAGCTTCCTCGCCGAACACAGCGAGTTGCCGATCGTGCTCTACAACGTGCCGGGGCGTACGGTGACCGATCTCAAGCCCGAAACGGTGATCGAACTGGTCAAGCGCTTCCCGACCAAGATCGTCGCGATCAAGGACGCCAGCGGCGATCTCAGCCGCGTCACCGATCACCGCATGGGGATCTCGAAAGACTGGTGCCAGCTGTGCGGCGACGATGAGCTGGCGCTGCCGTTCAACGCGGCGGGCGGGGTGGGCTGTATTTCAGTGACCGCCAACGTCGCCCCCGCGCTTTGCGCCGAGTTCCAGGCGGCCTGCGCCGCCAACGATCTCGAAAAGGCGCGCGAGCTCAACGACAAGCTCTATCCGCTCCACTACGCGATGTTCGACGATGCCTCGCCCGGCCCGGTCAAATACGCGCTGAGCCGCGTGCACGACTGGTCGACCGAAGAGCTGCGCTTGCCGCTGGTCCAATGCAACGCCGAAGCGAGGGCGGCGGTGGATGCCGCGCTGGAGCATGCGGGGTTGGTGTAAACCGCACCACCTTCTCTAATCGTCATCCTGAACTTGTTTCAGGATCCATTCCTCCTCGCGCGCAGGTGGCCAAGCAGGAAGAGCAACGGCACCGTTGCGCTTTTTCCCGCTACGTCCGAGCCCGAAGGCACGATGGGTCCTGAAACAAGTTCAGGATGACGGGATTTTATCGGGGGCAGGGTTTCCCTCGCATCGAAGCGGCCCTACATGCCACCCCATCATGGCCCGCCCGACCCCCGCAGCATTCGACAAGGTAAAGACCGTCGCCGAGAACCGGCGCGCGCGGTTCGATTATTTTATCGAGGACAAGTTCGAGGCGGGGATCGCGCTGTCGGGCACCGAGGTCAAATCCTTGCGTTTCGGCGAAGGCTCGATTGCCGAAGCCTATGCCGAAGTGCGCAAGGGCGAGGTCTGGCTGGTCAATTGCAATGTCCCCGAATTCAGCCACGGCAACCGCCACAACCACGAGCCCAAGCGCCCGCGCAAGCTGCTGCTGCACGAGCGCGAGATCGCCAAGATGACCGGCGCGGTCGAGCGCAAGGGGATGACGCTGGTCCCGCTGTCGATCTATTTTAACAGCCGGGGCCGCGCCAAGGTCGAACTGGCGCTGGCCAAGGGCAAGAACACCGCCGACAAGCGCCACACGATCAAGGATCGCGACTGGAAACGGGATCAGGCGCGGATCATGCGCGAGCACAAATAGCGTTTATGCGCGACCACCATTAGAGTTTATGCGGGAACACAAATGACCACCCTGATCGCCCGCTTTGCCGGTTGGACCCACCGCTCGATGCCGACGCGCGAGCAGATGGGGCGCAATCGCTTCATCCCCAACCGCGTGCTGGCGTCGGAGCTGTGGCGCTTCACCCGCCGCTCGGTGCCGCGCGGGGTTGCGCTGGGGATGCTGGTGGGGATCATCGTGCCCTTCGCGCAGATATTCTTCGCCGCGCTGCTCAGCCTGTCGGTGCGCGCCAATGTGCCGGTCGCCGCGCTGACGACCTTCGTGACCAATCCCTTCACCACCCCGTTCATCTGGGTGGCCGCCTACAAGGTCGGCAGCTGGCTGCTGCATGTCGATGCGATGACCGTGGTCGCCCCGGTCAACAATGCGATGGAGCACACCCAGTTCGACCAGATGCTGACCTGGCTGACCGGCGCGACGCTGGTCACCGCCTTCGGGCTGGTGATCATCGCGATTGTTTCTGCGGCGGTGAGCTACCTTGTCACCAGCTTCGGCTGGCGCTGGTGGATCGGTCGCAAGCGCCGCGCCCGGCTTGCGCAGATGCGCGAAATCCGCCGGGCCCACGCCGCGGCATGAGCAGCGCCAGCGCATCCTCGCCACGGCAGGCCTCCTCGCGCAAGGACGTTCTGCTGGTCGGGGCCGCGCTCTTGGCTAGCCTGGTGCTGCTGTGGTTCATCACCCGCCAGCCGCTGGTCGTCGCGGGCTTCGGCGGCGGGGTGGTCGCGCTGGCGGCCGTGGCCCAAGTGCTGACCAAGCGCCGCGCGCCCGAGCGTGAGGCCGAGTTTGCGCTGCCCGACTGGTCGGTGACCGTCGCGGCGATCGAACGCCCCGATCTGGCAGTCGCAATCACTGACCGCGCCGGGCGGCTGGTCTGCGCCAATCCGCGCTATGAGGAATGGTTCGGCGCGAGCTACGCCCCGCCGCGCCTGCCGGTCGACGATGCCTCGCTCGAACGGCTGGCCAAGGCCGCGCGCTCGGGCTGGCGCGATGGCAAGGGCGCTGCGGACATGATCGAAAGTGGCGCTGGCCGTTGGCGCGTCGAAGCCATGCGCGCGGGGCGCGGTGACGATTTCCTGGTGTGGAAGATCGCCCCGATTCTCGCCGCCGATCCCGTGGCCGAACTCTGCGCGCAGCTCGACGGCAAGCTGGGCCGCGCCTTGGCACAGGCCGGGATGGCCGCCGCGATTGTCGATCCCGACGGGCTGATCCGCGCCGCCAGCGCCGGCTTCGCGGCCCGCGCCAGCGGCGACGCCGCCGCGCTGCTGACGGGGCAGGAATTCGTCGCGCAGCTGCGCCAGGACGACCGCGACCGGATCTACTGGTCGCGCGACACGCGCAAGTCCGCGCCGCTGACTATGTATTACCTCCCCGTCGTCGATCCCGACGCGGCGGGCAATCCCGATCCCGATACCACCCCTTCGCTGATGCTGCTCGCCGACAGCGGGGTCGGGCTGGGCGGCGGCGGCGGCGATGCGGCGGCGGCGGTGCCGCATCTCGAAGCCTTGCTCGGCCAGCTCCCGCTCGGCCTCGCGATGGCCGACCGCGACGGGCGGCTGCTATTCGCCAACCCCGCCTTCATGCGTGCCGCCGGGCTGGAGGGCGAAGTGCCGCCAACCTATCCGACCGATCTGGTGGTCAAGGAAGACAAGGGCGCGCTCAGCGACGCGATCCGCCGCTTTGCGCAAGGCCCCGCCAATTCGGGGGACTTCGCGGTGCGGCTGCGCGATTTGCCGGACGAGCCGGTGTCGCTCAGCCTCGCCGGGGTGCGCGGACTGGGCGAAGCGGCGGTGCTGCTCGGACTCACTGACTCCACCGAGGAAACAAGGCTCAAGCGCCAGGTCGCGCAGGCGACCAAGATGCAGGCGGTCGGGCAATTGGCTGGCGGGGTCGCGCATGATTTCAACAATGTGCTGACCGCGATCCTCGGCACTTGCGACCTCATGCTGTTCCGCCACACCCCCGGCGACAGCGACTATGACGATATCCAGCAGATCCGCGCCAATTCGAACCGCGCCGCCAGCCTGACCCGCCAGCTGCTTGCCTTCTCGCGCCAGCAGACGCTGCGCCCCGAAGTGCTCCAGCTGCCCGATGTGGTCTCGGAAGTCTCGACCATGTTGCGGCGGCTGATCGGGGAGAAAATCCAGTTTACTGTGACGCACGACCGCAACCTTGGCGCGGTGCGCGCCGATCCGACCCAGCTCGAGCAGGTGATCGTCAACCTCTGCGTCAATGCCAAGGACGCGATGCTCAGCCGCAGCGAAAGCGGCGGCAGACTGAGCCTCGCCACGCGGCGCATCACCACCGCCGATGTGCGCGCGATGCGCAGCGAGATCATCCCCGCCGGTGACTATACCGCGCTGGTGGTCGAGGATAATGGCGGCGGCATCGCGCCCGAACACCTCGGCAAGATTTTCGAACCCTTCTTCACGACCAAGGACCAGGGCAAAGGCACCGGGCTTGGCCTTTCGACCGTCTATGGCATCGTCAAGCAATCGGGCGGGTTCATCTTTGCCGATAGCGAAGTGGGCAAGGGGTCGAAGTTCACCGTCTATCTTCCGGTCCACCACCAGTCCCCCAACTCCGCTCAGCCTGAGCTCATCCAGAGCCCGTCGAAGGACGAAGGCCGCGCGCTACCGCCGGTCGAAGCGAGCGCTTGGGGCGGGGGCGGGCACATATTGCTGGTCGAGGACGAGGACATGGTCCGCGCGGTCGCCGAACGCGCGCTGGTCCGCGCCGGCTACACCGTGACCGCCGCGAGCGACGGTGAGGAGGGACTCGAGCTGGTCCAGCTCGGCCGCAAGTTCGATATGGTGGTGACCGACGTGGTCATGCCCAGCATGGACGGCCCCGCGATGGCCCGCGAAATCCGCAAGCTCGTGCCCGGCCTGCCCGTGTTGTTCATGTCGGGCTACGCCGAGGAACAGCTGCGCGAGCAGATCGACATCGAGGACGCGTTCTTCCTGCCCAAGCCGTTCTCGGTGCAGCAGATCAGCGACAAGGTGGGGGCGGTGCTGGGGAGCGCGAGGTGACCGCGCCGCCGCGCCTGATCGACCTCAGCCACGACATCGAGCATGGCATGGAGACTTTCAAGGGCCTGCCCGGCCCGCATATCTGCGACTATTGGACGCGCGAGGATAGCAAGGCGAACTACGACGACGGGTCGAGCTTCCAGATCGGCCGGATCGACATGGTCGCCAACACCGGCACCTATGTCGATGCGCCATTCCACCGCTACGCCGATGGTGCCGACCTTGCAGGGCTGGCGCTCGAATCGCTCGCCGCGCTGGGCGGGCTGGTGATCCGCCGACCTTACGACGACGGGCTGGCGACCGGACCCGAGGCCTTTGCCGGGCTCGATGTCGCGGGCAAAGCGGTGCTCGTCGCCACCGGATGGGACCGCCACTGGCGCATCCCCGCCTATTTTGCCGACCATCCGTTCCTCACCGAAGCCGCTGCGCTGCTGCTGGCCGAGCGCGGCGCGGCGTTCGTCGGGATCGATTCGCACAACATCGACGACACCCGCACCCGCACCCGCCCGGTCCACACCATTCTGCTGGGCGCGGGAATCCCGATCGGCGAGCATCTGACGGGCCTCGACCGGCTGCCCGACACCGGCTTCCGCTTCCATGCGGTGCCGCCCAGAGTGGTGGGAATGGGCACCTTCCCGGTGCGGGCGTATGGTGTGGTGGAGTAGGGGCGAGGCGAGATCGACAATTGCACGGCACTTGTGTTCATGTCGGGCTACGCCGAGGAACGGCTGCGCGAGCATCCCAATGCCGCCGCAATGCTCAGGGAGACTCGCGCTTTCCTACATCGCCCGATGCTGCCATGCTCCGCATCGGGTCAATGCCACCCGGTTGCCGCAAGGCCCTAAGATCATGGCTTCAGGGATGTATTTCATCAACTAAACCTGCGCAAAGTCGGTGCTCCGGAGCATTCGGTCCAAACCCGATGAAAAATTTGCGTTCCCCCCTTGTTCCCATAGAACAAACGCGATACACAGCCCTTAGTTGACCTTCCCGGTCAGTCATCTAGGCAAGGGATTGAGCATATGGCTACCGCACTCAAGCTGGTTCAGGAAGGCAAGGATACGATGGATCGTCAGAAGGCGCTCGAGGCGGCGCTGGCGCAGATCGATCGCGCGTTTGGCAAGGGCTCGGCGATGAAGCTCGGCTCGAAGGAAGCGATGGAGATCGAAACGATCTCCTCCGGTTCGCTCGGGCTCGATATCGCGCTCGGCGTCGGCGGATTGCCGCGCGGCCGGGTGATCGAAATCTATGGTCCGGAAAGCTCGGGCAAGACCACGCTCGCGCTCCACGTGATTGCCGAGGCGCAGCGCGGCGGCGGCACCGCGGCGTTCGTCGATGCCGAACACGCGCTCGATCCAGCCTACGCCAAGAAGCTGGGCGTCGATATCGACGAGCTGATCGTCTCGCAGCCCGATACCGGCGAACAGGCGCTCGAGATCGTCGATACTTTGGTCCGCTCGAACGCGATCGACGTGCTGGTGATCGATTCGGTTGCCGCGCTGGTCCCCCGCGCCGAAATCGAAGGCGAGATGGGCGATACCCACGTCGGCCTCCAGGCGCGGCTGATGTCGCAGTCCTTGCGCAAGCTGACCGGCTCGATCAGCCGTTCGCGCTGCATGGTGATCTTCATCAACCAGCTGCGGATGAAGATCGGGGTGATGTACGGCAATCCCGAAACCACCACCGGCGGCAATGCGCTCAAATTCTACGCCTCGGTGCGGCTCGACATCCGCCGCACCGGCCAGATCAAGGACCGCGACGATATCGTCGGCAACACCACTCGCGTCAAAGTCGTCAAGAACAAGGTCGCCCCGCCGTTCAAGCAGGTCGAATTCGACATCATGTATGGCGAGGGCATCTCCAAGATCGGCGAAATCCTCGATTTGGGCGTCAAGGCCGGGCTGGTCGAGAAGTCGGGTGCGTGGTTCAGCTATGACTCGATCCGGATCGGCCAGGGCCGCGAGAATTCTAAGACCTACCTCAAGGAAAATCCCGCAATTTGCGACAAGTTGGAAGCTGCGATCCGCAGCCAGACCGACAAGGTCGCCGAGGAAATGATGACCGGTCCCGACGGGGATGACGACATCTGATCCTCAAGGAGTGCAGACCCTTCCCGGCATGCACTCACGAACCAGGACCGGCGCGGTGCTCCCACGGGACCCGCGCCGGTCTTTCGTTTGGAAACCGCCCCGTCATCCCCGCGAAGGCGGGGACCCAGAACCGCAACAAATGAAGCTGTTTTGCGATACCAACTTGTGCAGGGCTAGGTCCCGGCCTTCGCCGGGATGACGAACGAGGTGAAGATGGCTAGTCTCGCCCAACCCGACCGCAGGAACCGCACACATGACCATCATCGTCCACCACCTCAACAACAGCCGCTCGCAGCGCATCCTCTGGCTGCTCGAGGAACTAGGCGTGGCTTACCAGATCAAGCACTACCAGCGCGATGCGGTGACCAACCTCGCCCCACCCGAACTCAAGGCAATCCACCCCCTCGGCAAGTCGCCGCTGCTTGAGGAAGATGGCCGCATCATCCAGGAATCGGGCGCGATCGTCGAATATCTGTGCGAGCGCCATGGCGGCGAACGGTTCGTGCCCGAGCGCGGCACCGACGACCATATCCGCCATCTCGAACTGGTCCATTTCGCCGAAGGCTCGGCGATGACCCCGATCCTGATGCAGCTATACCTCGGCCGCCTTGGCGATGCCGCCGCGCCGCTCATGCCGCGGGTGAGCGAACAGCTTGCCGCGCATTTCGGCTACCTCGAGGACAAAATCAACGACGACGGCCATTTCATCGGCAGCGACTGGTCGGCGGCCGACATCATGCTCAGCTTTCCCGCCGAAGTCGCAGTCATGCAGGGGCAGGGTGAGCGCTACCCCAAACTCGCCAAATTCGTCGCGGCGGCCCACGCGCTGCCGACGTGGCAAGCCGCGCGCGAAAAGGGTGGTCCCTACTTCGGGATGTGAGCTCTAGGCCATCGCCATCCGCGCCTTGACCACCTCATCGGCCTGCTTGCCGCCTAGCTCCGCCAAATGATCGAACGCGGCAGTGTAGCTCGCCAGTCCCTGGCTGAGCGAACGCAGTTCGGCGTCGAGCCCGTGCAAACCGCTTTCGGGCAGCAGCGCCTCGACTCGCTCCCACCGCGCCCAGTCGGGATGCGGCGAGAGCCCGAGGATTTGCCCGCGGCGGCTCGACAGCACCGACCCGGCCTTCGAACCCGAGCCCATAGGCGTATCTACCGTCACCCGACAGATCGGTTCGAGCAAATAGGGCGCCGCCGCCGCCAGCGCCTCGCCCATCGCCATGCGCCCGGCGATGCGGAACGCCAGTTCGGACGAATCCACCGCATGGAACGATCCGTCGGTCAGCGTCACCGCGACATCGACCACCGGGAACCCCAGCGGGCCTTTCAGGCAGGCATCGCGGATGCCCATTTCGACTGCGGGGATATATTGCTTGGGAATGACCCCGCCGCTGATCCGGTCGGTGAACTGGAACCCTTCGCCGCGTGCCAGCGGGCGGATTTCGATCACGCAATCGCCGTATTGGCCGTGCCCGCCCGACTGTTTTTTGTGCCGCCCGCGCTGCGTGGCGCTTTTGCGGATCGATTCGCGGTAGGCGATGCTCGGTGGGCGGGTGTCGACCGCGACCCCGTAACGCCGCTGCAAGCGCCCGACCACGACCGCCAAATGCTCGTCGTTGATCCCGTGCAGCAACGTCTCGTGGCTGGCGTCGTCCTGCGTCCATTCGAGCGCCGGATCTTCTTCGCACAGCCGGTGGAGCGCGGTGGAGAGCTTGACGTCGTCCTTGCGGTCGCGCGTGGTGATCGCGATCGCCGCGTTGCGCGCCGGATATTCGATCAGCGCCTCGCTCGATTTGCCGCCGCCTTTGCGGCCAAGCAGCATCCCCGCCTTGGCCGCATCGATCTTGGCCACCGCGACGATATCGCCCGGTGCGGCCGCTGACTGCTTGGCGGTCTTCTCGCCCTGGACGAAGAACAGTGAGCCGGTCCGCGCCGCCTCGGTGCCGACAATCAGCTCATCACCCTCGTTGAGCCCGCTACCGAGCACCCGGCCGAGCGCCAGCCGCCCCATTGCGCCGCCGTTGGCGATCTTGAAGACGTGCAATGCGCCGCCATTCGCCCCGACCCGCTGCGCCGCCGCATCGGGATCGGGCGTTTCATGGCGCAGCAGCTTGAGCAGGCGGCGCACCCCGCCGCCGGTCAGCGCCGATCCGAATATCACCGGGACCACCTTGTTGCCCCGCGTGTCGGCAGCAAGGTCGGCCATGACTGTTGCGGCGTCGGGCGCTTCGTCCATCAGCAGCGCTTCGAGCAGCGCGTCGTCGAAGTCGGCCAGAGTTTCGAGCAGTTGCGCCCGGTCCGCCTTTTCGCGCGCGGCGACGTCCCCCGGGATTTCGATCACTTCGGATTCGGCACCCGGCCGATAGCGATAGGCACGTTCGAGCGCGAGATCGACATAGCCAGTGACGTGCTCGCCTTCGCGGATCGGGATCTGGCGCAGTGCCAGCGGCTCGCGGCTCATCGGCTGGAGTTCGGCGATCAGATCGCGCACCGCGCCGGCGCGGGCATTCTCGATCTTGTTGACGAAAATTGCGTGCGGCACGCCCAGCTCGTCCAGCCGTCGCAGCATCGGTTCGGCCAGCGCGGCGCGCTCAGGCGCGGGGTCGATCACCACCAGCGCCATGTCGGCGGAATGCAGCGCGGCGAGGCCATCGGCGGCAAAGCCCACGCCGCCGGGTGCGTCGATCAGCGCGAAGCGATCGCCAAGGTAATCGAAATGCGCGAGGTTGAGTTCGGTCGAGCCGCGCCGTGCGCGCGCTTCGGGGCTGGCATCGCCGACAGTGGTGCCGCCCTCGACGCTGCCTTGCCGGGTAATCGCGCCGCTGGCGAATAATAGTGCCTCGGCCAGGCTGGTCTTGCCCGTGCCCGCCGGCCCGACCAACGCGACTGCGCGTGCGGGGGCACGGGTTGCCTGATTACCGGCTACACTGCCTTTGGGGATGTTGCCCATCGTCGGCCTCCTCTCGTGTGAAGGCGCGTCGGCGCTTGTCTTCGCGCCAGCCGCGCAGGACGAGGCGAGGCTCTGCCTCTCGCGCGCGAGTCGCAAGCGGAATCTTGGCTTGTGCCGCTACGGCACGACGCTTAGCCTTGCCCGCATGACAAGTGGATACGATTGGGAAGATGCCGTCGGGCGCAGCTGGGCGGAGATGTATGCGCAAACCGATCGCTCCTTCGCCGGACTGACCCAGCGGCTGCTCGAGCGAATTTCTCCGCTGCCGGGCGAGACGGTGCTCGATATAGGTTGCGGCGCGGGGGAATTGTCGCTGGCGATTGCGCGTGCGCGGCCGCGCGCCGAGGTTATCGGCCTCGACGTCTCGGCGCATCTGGTCGCGGTCGCGCAGCGACGCAGCGGGACGCGCGAGACCCCGCGCTTCGTCCACGGCGATGCGGCCAGCTGGTCGCAGCCTGGTTTTGCCCCCGATCTGCTGGTGTCGCGCCACGGGGTGATGTTTTTCGACGATCCGCCCGCCGCGTTTGCGCACCTCCACGCCATCGCCGCGCCCGAAACGCGCATGGCATTTTCGTGTTTCCGAAGCCCGCGCGACAACCGCTGGGCGACCGATCTTGCCGAGATGCTTGGGCTTCCACCCGCCGATCCGACCAGCCCCGGCCCCTTCGCGTTCGCCGACCCGCAGCGGGTCGAAGCTATCCTGGCGGCTGGCGGCTGGCGTAATGTCGATTGCGAGCCGGTGGACTATGCCTATGTCGCGGGCGTGGGCGAGGATCCGGTCAGCGATGCGGCGGCGTTTTTCGCGCGGATAGGCCCGGCTGCGGCACCCTTGCGCGCGCTGGAAGGCGCGGCGTGCGCGGAAGTCGAAAGCAAGTTGAGCCGCTGGCTGGAGGCGCATCGCAGCGGCGACATGGTGGTGTTCGGTGCCGCCGCGTGGATCGTCACCGCGCAGCGCGGGTAGGGCGGAACGCGCAGGGCGGTCCAACCGTTATTGCCGGACATGGCTGGAACCCCGCTCCCCGTTATCGTCAATCGCAGCGGAGGCACTGCGGCATCGCTGGGCGCAACGCTTGGCGATGTGCTGCATGCGGCGTTTGCGGAGGCCGGGTTGGAAATCGACCTCCATCTGGTTGAAGGCGACCAGATGTCCGAATGTTTGGACCGCCATTCTTCCGCGCCAGTGATCGCGGTTGGCGGGGGGGACGGCACGCTCGGCCAGTCTGCCGGGGTGCTCGCCGGGACCGGGACTGCTCTCGCCATCCTTCCGCTCGGCACGCGCAATCATCTGGCACGCCAGCTTGGAATTCCGCTCGATCTGATCGATGCCGCCAAGGCGATTGCAGGGGGACGGCGATCGCCAATGGATCTCGCCAAAGCGGGCGAGCGGGTGTTCATCAACAATGCGTCGGCCGGGCTTTACACCCGGCTGGTGCGTGCGCGCGAGGCGGCCCGTGGACCCAAGTGGTTGGCGACCATTCCCGCAGCGCTGCACGTGCTGCGCCATTTGCGCGATCGGCGGGTGACGCTGACGATCGACGGGCAGCGACGCGTGATCAAGACCCCGCTGCTGTTCATCGGCAACAATCGCTACTCGCTCGAACCCGGATCGGTCGGCGAGCGCGACAGCCTGACCGACGGTGTGCTCTCGCTCTATGCCCTGGCTCCCAAATCCGCCGGGCAACTGGTCGCCTTCGCGCTGCGCGCGATGTTCGGCCACGCCGATCTGCACAATGATTTTGCCGCGCTGGCCGAGGCGAAGACCGTCATCATCGAAGGCCACGGCATGGTGCGCATCGCCTTCGACGGTGAAGTCGAGCACGCGCAACTGCCGCTCAGGTTGGAAATCATCCCCGCTGCGCTGGAAGTGATCGTTCCCCAGGCCCGACCACCGCGATAACGCCTTCGCGCTTGCCGGTCTGCCGCACCTGCCTTATCGGCGGCGGGCTATGACCTCGACCAACGAAATCCGCCGGTCCTTCCTCGATTACTTCGCGGCCAATGGCCACGAGGCGGTGCCGTCCGCGCCGCTGGTGCCCTATAACGATCCGACGCTGATGTTCGTCAATGCAGGCATGGTTCCGTTCAAGAATGTCTTTACCGGGCTCGAGACGCGCAGCGTCCCGCGCGCGGCGAGTTCGCAGAAATGCGTGCGTGCCGGGGGTAAGCACAACGATCTCGACAATGTCGGCTATACCGCGCGCCACCACACTTTCTTCGAGATGCTCGGGAATTTCAGCTTCGGCGACTATTTCAAAGAGCAGGCGATCCAGCATGCGTGGACGCTGCTGACCAAGGAATGGGGCCTCCCCGCCGACAAGTTGACCGCCACGGTCTATCACACCGACGACGAAGCGTTCGATCTGTGGCGCAACATCGCGGGCCTCCCCGAAGAACGGATCATCCGCATCCCGACCTCGGATAATTTCTGGTCGATGGGCGACACCGGCCCATGCGGTCCGTGCAGCGAGATTTTTTACGATCACGGCGCGCATATTCCCGGCGGCCCTCCCGGATCGCCCGACGAAAACGGCGACCGCTTCATCGAAATCTGGAACCTCGTGTTCATGCAGTTCGAGCAGGGTGCCGACGGCAGCCGTGTGCCACTGCCCAAGCCGAGTATCGACACCGGGATGGGGCTGGAGCGCATCGCCGCGGTGATGCAGGGCGTGCCTGATAATTACGATACCGACACTTTCAAGGCGCTGATCGCCGCGTCGGAGAGCCTGACCGGGGTCAAGGCCGAGGGCGAGCAACAGGCGAGCCACCGGGTAATCGCGGATCACCTCCGTTCGACCAGTTTCCTGCTCGCCGACGGGGTGCTGCCGTCCAACGAAGGCCGCGGCTATGTGCTGCGCCGGATCATGCGCCGCGCGATGCGCCATGCGCATCTGCTCGGCGCGAAGGATCCGCTGATGCACCGGCTGGTGCCCGCGCTGGTCGCCGAGATGGGCGCAGCCTATCCCGAGCTGGGCCGCGCGCAGGCTTCGATCGAGGACACCTTGCAGCGCGAGGAAGTGCAGTTCCGCCGGACGCTGCACAACGGGCTCAAGCTGCTCGACGAAGCGACCGCGACGCTGGGGCAGGGCGATGCGCTGCCCGGCGAGACCGCGTTCCGGCTCTACGACACCTTCGGCTTTCCCTACGATTTGACCGAGGACGCCCTGCGCGCGCGCGGTATCGGCGTCGACAAGGCCGGCTTCGATGCGGCGATGGCAAAGCAGAAGGCGGCGGCGCGCGCGGCGTGGAAGGGTTCGGGAGCCAAAGCGTCTGAAGATGTCTGGTTCGACCTCGCCGAACGCGAAGGCTCGACCGAGTTCACCGGCTACACATCGGTCGAGGGCGAGGGACAGATTGTCGCCATCTTGAAGGACGGCTTCGAACTCGTAGCGCCGAATTCAATCGAAGCACCTGCCGGAGTGGTGATCCTCACCAACCAGACGCCGTTCTACGGCGAAAGCGGCGGCCAGATGGGCGATGCCGGGACGATCACCGGCGACAAGGGCTTGCTTGCGACAGTCCATGACACGTCCAAGCCGCTGGGCCGCTTGCATGCGCATCACGTTCGGCTCGAAAGCGGGACCATTGTAGTGGGCGACACGGTTCATCTCGCGGTCGATGTCGCGCGCCGCGATGCGATCCGCGCCAACCATTCGGCGACGCACTTGCTCCACGCGGCCTTGCGCAACCGGCTCGGCGGGCACGTCACGCAGAAGGGCTCACTAGTCGCCGCCGACCGGTTGCGGTTCGATTTCTCGCAGCCGACTGCGCTGATCGCCGAGGACATTGCCGCGGTCGAGGCCGAAGTGAACGCCGAAATCCGCGCCAACGATCCGGTCACTACCCGGCTGATGTCGCCCGACGAGGCGATCGAAGCCGGGGCAATGGCGCTGTTCGGCGAGAAATACGGCGACGAGGTCCGCGTGCTCAGCATGGGTCGGGCGACCGACCAGAGCTTCTCGGTCGAACTGTGCGGCGGCACGCATGTCCGCGCGCTCGGCGATATCGGGCTGCTGCGCATCATCAGCGAAAGCGCGGTCAGCTCAGGTGTACGCCGGATCGAAGCGCTGACCGGCGAAGCTGCGCGCCAGTGGCTGGTGGGCCGCGAGGATGCGCTCAAAGCCGCCGCCAGCCTGCTGCGCACGAACCCCGAAGACGTCGAAGCCCGTGTCGCCGCGCTGCTCGATGAACGCAAACGGCTGGAGCGTGAGCTGGCCGCTGCACGCAAAACCGTGGCGCTCGCGGCGCAGGATTTTTCGACAGGGGTGGCCACAGTTGGCCAACCGTCGCTAACTTCAGGACCGGATAGAGTTGGTGACGTGCATTTCATCCCGTTGACGCTCAAGGACTTCGATCCAAAGGATTTACGCGGTCTCGTCGATGAAAAGAAGATGGCGCTGGGATCAGGCGTGGCAGCGATTGTGACTGTAGTTGAAGGTCGTGCAACCATTGCGGTCGGCGTCACCGACGACCTCACGACACGCTTCAGCGCGGTCGACCTCGTTCGCGTTGGGGTCGAGGCGCTCGGCGGCAAGGGCGGCGGTGGGCGCGCGGACATGGCGCAGGGCGGGGGACCGGACGGCACCAAAGCGGCCGAGGCTATCGCTGCGGTGCGGGCGGTGCTCGCCGCCTGACGCCGCCTCAGTTCGGGTGTTTGTGTCGATCCGAGCCGCGCGGCACGTCCTTGGTCGGCGTCGTCGCGTCGGTCAGCTGTTCCTGCTTGATCCGGCCCTTGTCCTCGCCTGTCTGGTTCTCGGGATCGAGATCGGGTTTGCCATCATGCTGCGCGGGCGGTTCATTGGACAGGGTGCTGCTCCTTGGCTGTAGCGCCTGAACGCACCACCGGGAAAAGCGTTGCCAGCGCCGATCAAGCCGTCCGGTCGCGGACGCTGGTGCGCAGCCGTGGCTTCTCGTCCAACTGGCCTTCTTCCATGATCTGCGCGCGGAACTCGTCGCGCTTTTCGTGGATCGAGGCGATCACCGGACCCATCGCGACGCCAAGGTCAATCAGCACGGCTTCGGATAGCTGCAGCGAGCTTTCGAGCGTTTCGGGGACCGCATCGCTCGCCCCGGCGCGGTACAGCGCGGCGGCGTGGCTGGCGTCGCGGGCGCGGGCGATGATCGGCAGCTGCGGGTGTGCGATGTGCAGCCGCTTGACGATGTGCTGCGTCGCGACCGGCTGGTCCATCGTCAGGATGATCGCCGATGCGGTCTCGACCCCGAGCCGGTCGAGCACTTGGCGGTTGGCGGCATCGCCGAAGGTCGCCGCATAACCATTGCGTCGCGCGTCGGCGACCAGGTCGGCGTCGCTGTCGATCGCGACGTACGGCTTGCCGTGGACGACCAGCATGTCCGCCACCAGCCGCCCGACGCGGCCGCAGCCGACGATAATCGCGCGCGGTTCGCCCGAATGCTCGGGCAGTGCCGCTGTGGCGGCATCGATCCGCCGCGCAAGTCTCCGCCCGGCCCACGCCAGCAACGGCGTCACGGTCAATCCGATCGCGGTTACGATCTGCCAGAACTGCGCGGTTCCGGGCTGGATAAGCAACGCTTGGGTCGCGGCGGCCAACACGATGAGCGTGGTTTCCGACGGGCTGGCCATCAGCAGCCCGGTCTCGGTAGCGGTGCCGCGTCGCGCGCCCATCAGCCGCAGCGCCACGCCGGTCACCAGCGCCTTGAGGGTCAATAGCGCCGCTGTGGCGAACAAGATCAAACCGAGATTGGCCCCCAGCACACGCAGGTCGATCGACATGCCGACGGTGATCAGGAACACGCCGAGCGCCAGGCCCTTGAACGGCGCGGTGATCCCCTCAACCTCGCCGTGGTACTCGGTTTCGGCGATCAGTAGCCCGGCGAGCAGCGCGCCGACGATCGGCGAGAGGCCAACCGCAGACGTCGCCAGCGCGGCGATGATCACCACCAGCAGGCTCGCGGCGAGGAACACCTCGGGGCTCTTGGTTCGCGCGGCCTGGGTGAACAGCTGTGGCAACCCGAACCGCCCGACCGCGAGCAGCCCGATAATCACCAGTAGCCCCAGCCACAGCGTGCGGAACATCGCATCGGGGCCGCCTCCGGCCGCATAGGGGGCCATCGCGCCGAGCAGGAAGATGATCGGCACCAGCGCGATATCCTCGAACAGCAGCATCGCCAGCGCCGCCTTGCCGACCGGAGTGCTGGTGCCGGAAATCGGCAGGACCAGCGCGGTCGAGGACAGCGCGAGCGCGAGGCCCAGCGCCACCGCCCCGCTCGATGCCTGCCCCGCGACCGCCAGCCCGAAACCGATCAGCGAGGCTGCCACCACCAGCTCGAGCGCACCCAGCCCGAACACCAGCCGCCGCATCGCCCACAGCCGGTCGAACGACAGCTCCAATCCGATCGAAAACAGCAGCAGGATGATCCCGAACTCGGCGAACGGCTTGAGCCCCTCGGGATCGGTGATCGTGACATGTTCGAGCCACGGATGGTCGAACACCAACCGCCCGAGGCCATAGGGGCCGACCGCCAGCCCGACGAGGATGAACCCGATGATCGGGGTGATCCGGAAGCGCGCGAACACCGGTATGACGATCCCCGCCGCGCCCAGGATAACCAGCGCGTCGGACAGGAAGGGGGAAAAGAGTTCGCTGGAAGCCATGCTTGCACCTTGTCGCGCAGGGGCGCATTTGTCACGGCATGGATGGTTTGAGCGACCCGGACGTAATCATCGTCGGCGGCGGACCGGCCGGAATGATGGCGGGATACCTGTTCGCGCGTGCCGGGGTGCGGGTGACGGTGCTCGAACAGCACGCCGACTTCTTTCGCGATTTCCGGGGCGACACGGTTCACCCGTCGACGATGGAAATACTATCGGAACTTGGCCTGCTCGAACGGTTCCTGCGCCGACCACACCAGCGCCTGACCGAAGCGCGTGGCACGATCGGCGGGCGTGAATATGTGCTCGGAGACCTCAGCCATTTGCGCACACCCGCGCCGTTCATAGCGATGATGCCGCAGTGGGAATTTCTCGACTTCTTGCGCGACGAAGCCGCGGCGTTGCCGACATTCACACTGCGGATGGAAGCGCGGGTGAGCGACATCAGAATGGGGGGTAAACGGATTTGCGGCGTGGTCCTCGACACCAGCGAGGCGATCGATGCCAAGCTGGTGATCGCCTGCGATGGCCGCACTTCGTTCGCGCGGCGGCTGCTCGCGGTGGAGAACCTCGGAGCGCCGATGGATGTGTTCTGGTTCAGCGTTCCCAAAAAGCCCGGGTCGGGCGAAGCCTTGCGCGGGATCATCGAACGCGGGACGATGATGGCGCTGATCGATCGCGGCGACTACTGGCAGTGCGCCTACATCTTCGCCAAGGGCATGGGCGACCGGCTGCGCGAGCAAGGCATTGCGGCGCTGCGCGAACGCATCGAACGCGCCGCGCCGATTCTGGGGCCGCTCGAGCATGTCCTGACCGACATCGATCAGCTGCGCCTGCTGACGGTCGAGCTCGACCGGCTGCGCTGCTGGCACCGCCCCGGATTGCTAGCGATCGGCGACGCGGCGCATGCGATGTCGCCGATCGGCGGGATTGGAATCAACTTGGCGATTCAGGACGCCGTGGCCGCCGCCAACATTCTGGCCGGGCCGCTGTCGCGCGGCGATAAATTCGATGCGCTGCTCTCTAGCGTCCAGCGCCGCCGGACGCTGCCGACGCGGCTGATCCAGGCAGGTCAGCGCGCCGCGCAAAACCGGATCATCGGCGCAGTTTTGAAGGACGGGGGTCCGATCCGCGCGCCGTGGCCGGTGCGGTTGCTTAACCGCTGGCCGCTGCTGCGCAGGATACCGGGCCGGATCATCGGGCTGGGGTTCCGCCGCGAACACGTGCGCTCGCCGGCGGTTTGACGGTCAGGCGGTCATCGCGGTTTCAAGGTTTTCGACAATCGCTTCGAAAAAGCCTTCGGTGGTCAGCCACGGCTGCTCGGGGCCGATCAGGATCGCGAGGTCCTTGGTCATCTTGCCGCTTTCGACCGTCTCGATGCAGACGCGTTCAAGCGTTTCGGCGAATTTGATCACATCGGGGGTGTTGTCGAACTTGCCGCGATAGATGAGGCCGCGCGTCCAGGCGAAGATCGAGGCGATCGGGTTGGTCGAGGTCGCCTTGCCCTGCTGGTGCATGCGGTAGTGGCGCGTGACGGTGCCGTGCGCGGCTTCGGCCTCGATCGTCTTGCCATCCGGCGTCATCAGCACCGAGGTCATCAGCCCGAGCGAGCCGAAGCCCTGCGCGACCTGGTCGGACTGGACGTCGCCATCGTAGTTCTTGCACGCCCAGACGAACTTGCCGCTCCACTTGAGCGCGGAGGCGACCATGTCGTCGATCAGGCGGTGCTCATACGTGATACCCGCGGCGGCGAACTTTTCCTTGAAGCCTTCGGTCTCGAAGACTTCCTGGAACAGATCCTTGAAGCGCCCGTCATAGGCCTTGAGGATGGTGTTCTTGGTCGAAAGATAGACCGGCCAGCCGAGCCCGAGGCCGTAGTTGAGCGAAGCGCGCGCGAAATCGCGGATCGAATCGTCGAGGTTGTACATCGCCAGCGCAACCCCGCCCGAGGGGTAGTGGAACACTTCCTCGTCGATCACCGTGCCGTCGTCGCCCTCGAATACCAGGCGCAGCTTGCCGGGGCCGGGAACCACGAAATCGGTCGCCTTGTACTGGTCGCCAAAGGCGTGGCGGCCGACCACGATCGGGTCGGTCCAGCCGGGGATCAGGCGGGGCACGTTCTGGATCACGATCGGCTCGCGGAACACCACGCCGCCCAGGATGTTGCGGATCGTGCCGTTGGGCGACTTCCACATTTTCTTGAGCTTAAACTCCTCGACGCGGGCTTCGTCGGGGGTGATCGTCGCGCATTTCACACCGACCCCGTATTGCTTGATCGCATTGGCGCAATCGACCGTGATCTTGTCGCTGGTCTCGTCGCGCATTTCGACCGAGAGGTCGTAATACTTCAGGTCGATATCGAGGTAGGGCAGGATCAGCCGTTCGCGGATCCATTGCCAGATGATGCGGGTCATTTCGTCGCCGTCGATCTCGACAACCGGGTTCGCTACCTTGATCTTGCCCATCGCGTCCTGTCTTTCCGGGGAGGATTTGCGCGCCTCTTAGCAGTTGCGTGCCTTCGCGCAAGCCAGTCGGAACCAATTGGGACTGGACAGCAGGCGGAGCTGCGGCCTAGGTATTTAACCGAGCGATTAACGAGGCAGAGGACCGAACCCATGAGCGAACAATCCGATGTGCTGACCGCCGAAGCGCTGACCGAAGTGCGGGGCGGCGTGCTGATCGTCACGATCAACCGGCCCGAGGCCAGGAATGCGATGAACAAGGCCGCGGCCGAGGGCATCTCGGCGGCAATGGACCGGCTCGACGCGGACGATAGCCTGCGCTGCGCGGTGCTGACCGGCGCGGGGGGCACGTTCTGTTCGGGGATGGACCTCAAGGGCTTCCTGCGCGGCGAATCACCGTCGATCGAAGGGCGCGGGTTTGGCGGGCTGTCGCAGTGGACCCCCAAGAAGCCGGTGATCGCCGCGGTCGATGGCTATGCGCTGGCGGGCGGGATGGAACTGGCGATGTCGTGCGATTTGATCGTTGCCAATGCCGGTGCCAAATTCGGCATCCCCGAAGCCAAGCGCGGGCTGGCTGCGGCGGCCGGCGGGCTGATCAAGCTCCCCCGCCAGATCCCGCCGCGGATCGCGATGGAACTGGCGCTGACCGGCGACTTTATCGATGCGCAGCGCGCCTATGAACTGGGCTTCGTCAACCGTGTCACCGATGGGCCATCGCTCGATGCGGCGATCGAGCTGGCCAACCGGATTGCCGAGAACGGCCCGCTCGCGCTAATCGCTTCCAAGGCGGTCGTGCGCCAATCGCACACGTGGACCGACGAAGAGATGTGGGACAAGCAAGCGGCGCATACCATGCCAGTGTTCGTCAGCGCCGATGCGCGCGAGGGTGCCGCTGCCTTTGCTGAAAAGCGCAAACCGAACTGGCAGGGGAAATAGCGCTCGCAGCATTGGAAAATACGAAAAAGGCCCCGTTCCCGGGGCCTTTTTTGCGAATGGTGGGCGTAGCAAGGATTGAACTTGCGACCCCTACGATGTCAACATAGTGCTCTACCACTGAGCTATACGCCCGCACCATTCGGCCAGTACCTGGGTTGCCCGACGACCGTCGCCGCCGGGCAGGGGAGCGCCTTTAGCGAGGCACCCGCTGCGATGCAAGCCGGTAAGCGGCGTGCCCGCCGAACTGCAGGTTAATTGCTGGCCGAGACCTGCGTGCCGAACATCCGTTCGACTTCGAGCACCAAATCCTTGAGGTGGAACGGCTTGGAGAGCACCTTGGCCTGCGGGGCGTGCTGGTTGGCCTTGAGCGTCACCGCGGCAAAGCCGGTGATGAACATCACCTTGGTGCGCGGGCTCATTTCCGAGCACCGCTGGGCCAACTCGATCCCGTCCATTTCGGGCATCACGATGTCCGACAGCAGCAGGTCGAAATCCTGCGCGGCGAGCAGCGGCAGCGCCGCCGTCCCGCGATCGACCGCAACGACTTCGTAACCGGCATTCTCCAGCGCGCGCGAAAGGTAGGTGCGCATGGCCTCTTCGTCTTCTGCCAGCAGGATGCGGATCATTGTATGCGGTTCCGAACTTCATGGCCCAGGGCCGGTGCGATGCATGGCTTATACCCCAAGACCCGTTAACAATCTCGTTTATGCATAGCGTCGTCCGACTTTGACACAGCGGCACTTCCACGCCAGCTAAGGTCGATGGCGCGCGGGCAAGATCAAGGCAGCGATTCGGAATGGATCAGCGGCGGGCAGATTCCCGGCGTGGCCGATCACCCGGCCTATTCGCTGCGCCAGCCCGAGCCTTCGGCGATTCCCGTACTGATTGCGGTGCCGCATGCCGGGCGGGCCTACGCGACCTCGCTGCTAGAGAGGATGCGCAATCCCGGCTTCGCGGCGCTGCGGCTCGAAGATCGTTATGTCGACCGGTTGGGTGAAGCGGTTGCCCGTGCCACCGGAGCGGCGCTGCTGGTTGCGCACGCGCCGCGCGCGATGATC
Organism: Novosphingobium sp.; assembly: GCA_035543295.1. Lineage (GTDB taxonomy): Bacteria > Pseudomonadota > Alphaproteobacteria > Sphingomonadales > Sphingomonadaceae > Novosphingobium. The sequence continues at coordinate 183,833 of DASZZS010000014.1, read as the reverse complement.
GACCTCAACCGCGCGACCGACGACGTCGACTGGGACATGTTCGGGACGCGCGCAGCCGATCGGGTCGGCAGCTATACCCCGGGCAAGCGCGCGCGCAGCGGACTGGGACTGATCCCGCGCCGCCTGCCAGGAATCGGCGAGCTGTGGAAGCGCCGCCACGACGAAACCGATTTGACCGACCGGATTTCGGGCATCCACGAGCCCTATCATGCGCGTTTGTCCGAGATGCTCGCCGAGCTGCGCGCGCGCTGGGGCGCGGCCTTGCTGATCGATCTCCATTCGATGCCGCCCTTGTCGTTGCACGGCGGCAAGCAGCCTCCCGAATTCGTGGTCGGCGACCGCTTCGGCGCTGCCTGCCAGGGCGGACTGGTAGGGGTGGCGTTCAGCTTTTTCAGCGAGAGGCGCCGCGGTGCCGCGCACAACCGGCCCTATGCTGGTGGCTATGTGCTCGACCGGCACGCCGCGCCCAAGGACGGCATCCACGCGTTCCAGCTCGAAGTGGACCGCACCAGCTATCTCGATTCGCGGCTGGCCGAGCCGGGACCCGGCTTTGCGGCGATGGTCGATTTACTGGCAGGGCTGGTGCAACGCCTCGCGGCGGAGGTCGCCGATTTGGGCCGCAACAGCCCCGAATCGCGTTGGTCCGAGGCCGCCGAATAGCCCATAAAAAACCACCTCGTGCAGTGCACGAGGTGGCCAAGGTTCAGGGAGGAGGTGCACAAGTGCACCAAGCCTTGCCGCGCTATGAGGGAAGCAACGCCAAGGCAGTCCTCAAGATAATCCGGTCGCCGGGATAATCAAGTCCCGAACGAACCCTAATTCAGGCAGCCGGTTCGACAATCGGGGCGGGCGCAGCTTGCAGCTGTTCGGGCGTGATCGGGCCCTTTCCGGCTAGCACTTGGCGACCGAACAGCTCGCGCATCAGCTCGAGCGAGAACAGGTGGCCGTAAATCAGCGCGATGATGCCGTTCTGATTCCACTGACGCAACAGGTCGCCGCGCACTTCGCGCAGCTTGGCCTCGTCGACCATGCGGAAGCCGCGATAGACGAACGGCTGTTCGAAACCCGGCTGCTGGATCGCGACTTCGCCGTCCATCAGCAGATCGTGCTTTTCGAGTTCGGCGATGAAGTTGGCAGTGCGCGCGCCGCCTTCTTCGAACTGGCGGCAGAAATCGAGCGTCGCCTTGCAAGCTTCGGAAGGCTGGTCGCCGTCGAACAATGCCGAGCCTTCCTCGAACTCGCCAACCAGCGGGGTGGTCGGATCGAAGCACAGCGACAAATCGTCCGATTCGGGCGTGAGGCGCGCGAGCATGAACGGATAGCGGCGGACATAGGCCGGGATGTAGACGTTAGGGACGACGAGGCCTTCATCGTCGATGAACACGTTGACGCCTTCGTTGAGGCCCATCAGCGCTAGCGGCACCGGGTTATCGCCCACCGAGAAGACGATCGGGTAATGGCGCTGCGCTTGGGGAATCTCCTCGGCGGTCAGCGGGATCGCGTGCTGGCCGACCAGCCAGGTCGCCTTGTCGGTGCTGCGCGAATGCCAGGTGGCGTGGTCGCGGCTGTTGAGCGGCATCAGGTCCTGGTAGAACAGGGGAAGGGCGGCGTTCGGCGCGCTGGCCATGGCGGGTCTCTCCGGTAGAAAATGTCAGGTGACGGGCAAGCGCCCGGCGCGAAAGCGCGCCTTTAGAGGCTGGCTGCGGACGGCGCAAGCGCGACGAGCTTGCCCGGGTTGAGCCGTTCCTGCGGGTCGAGCGCGCGCTTGATCGCGCGCATCAACGCCAGCGCGACCGGATCGCTCAGCCGTTCGAGTTCATCGCGCTTCATCTGGCCGATGCCATGTTCGGCGGAGATCGATCCGCCCCATTGTGTCACGAGATCGTGGACCGCATGGCTGATCGCCGCACCCTCGGCCAGTTCCCATGTTCCGCGCACGCTGCCGGGCGGCGCGATCACGTGAAAATGGACATTGCCGTCGCCCAGATGGCCGAAGGCGACCGCGCGGACGCCGGGATGCGCCGCTTCGATCGCGGGGATCGCGGCGTCCACGAAATCGGGCATGCACTCGACCGGGACCGAGATGTCGTGCTGCATCGCCGGGCCCTGCGCGCGCTCCGCCGGGGCGACCGAATCGCGCAATAGCCAGAAGGCTTCGGCCTGGGTCTCGTTGGCGGCGATCACCGCGTCCTCGACCAGTCCGCGTTCGAAGCCGTCCGCCAGCGCCTCCTCGACCATCGTCGGCAGCGCATCGCGGTTCCCGGCATCGGCGACGAATTCGATCAGCGCGTGCCAGCTATGCGGGGTCATCAGCGGCGCGCGCGCATCAGGCAAATAGGCGATCACCGCATCGAGGCACGACTGCGGCATGACTTCGAAGCCTTCGAGCCGGTCGCCGGCAGCATCCGTGCATTGCAGCAGCAGCGCACGCGCCGCCTGGAGCGAGGGGAGGCCGGCCCAGACCACCAGACGCTCCGCCACCGCGGGCACCAGCTTGAGCGTGGCGGCGGTGACGATCCCCAGCGTCCCTTCCGACCCGATGAACAGCTGCTTGAGATCGAAGCCGCGGTTGTCTTTCTTGAGCGGGGTCAGCGCCGAATAGATGCTGCCATCCGGCAGCACGGCCTCAAGCCCCAGCACCAGCGCGCGCATCGAGCCGTGGCGCAGCACTTGCGTGCCCCCGGCATTGGTCGAGATCAGCCCGCCGACGGTGGCCGAACCCTTCCCGCCCAGCGTCAGCGGAAAGCGCAGATCGTGCTCCGCCGCCGCGTTGTGTAGCGTTTCGAGCACCACACCCGCCTCGCAGGTCGCTTGGCGGCTCGACACATCGATGGTGCGGATCGCCTGCATCCGCCGCAGCGAGAGCAGCAGCGCATGGCCGGTTGAGTCGGGGGTCGCCCCGCCCGACATCCCGCTGTTGCCGCCTTGCGGGACGATCGGCACGCCGTGCACCGCGCAGAGCTTGACCAGCGCGGCGACCTCTTCGGTCGAGACGGGCGAAGCAAGGCCGCAGGCCGCGCCGTGATATCGCCCGCGCCAGTCATCGAGCCACGGCGACATGAGCTCAGGATCGCAGGTCAGCCCGCGCGGGCCGAGCAATGCGGCAGCTTCGCAGAGGAACGCGCTGGGGTCGGTCATTGCCGGCGCTATGGCACAGACTCTTGCGCGGGCCTACAATCGGGTTAAGCGGACATTCAAACAGGGGTGGTATCTCGTCAGGCGACCTTCCGGGTGGCCGGTGGGTCAGCGCCCCTGTTTGCGCCAGACCGGACGGAGCCAACGCCCAAGTGAATCCTGCCGCCGCCTTGCTTGCCCCGCTGTTGCTGCTGCCCGGTGCGGTGGTGCTGCAGGTGCCGCGCGAGGCGGACCAGCCGGTGATCGAGGCGGTCGAGGATCGGACTGCAGGGCTGACGACGCCGGTCGCCATGCCAAACCGCGAGGCTGCTCCGTTTGAAAACGGGTTGTGGGAACTGGTGACGGAAGCATTTCGTTCCGCCAATCAGCAGCAGGTGCGGATCGAGCAGCGGTTGACCATCCGCATCACCCCGCGCGCGCCCGAGCTGCGCCCCAATATGCTCGCCGATCTGCCGACCAGCGGGATACCTTCCAATCTGACCGAGCGGCGAATGGGCCGCTGCCTGCAGGTGTCGGGCATAGCGGGCGTGCAGATGGGCGGGGACAGCAAGCTGATCCTGTTCATGCGCGACCAGCGGATCGTCAGCGCGACACTGGAAAAGACCTGCCGTGCCCGTGATTTCTATTCGGGCTTCTACATGGCACGCAGCGAGGACGGGATGCTGTGCACCCACCGCGACACGCTGCAATCGCGCGCCGGGGCCAATTGCCAGCTCACCGCGCTCAAGCAGCTGGTCGACAGCGACGACGACTGACGCACATCCGCGCCGTCGGTGCGGGGCGCATTTCCTTGACTTTGCCGCCGCTTTGCGCCTAGGGCGCGGCAGCCGTTCGCGCGGGACAACTGCAGCGAACCAGGCAGCGTTGACGGAGCCGAAAGCCCCGCAACCCGCACTACTCTATCCGGAAATTCGAAAGCCTATGAAATTTGCCGATCTCGGCCTGTCAGACGAGTTGGTGGCTGCGGTCACCGCCAAGGGCTATGACACGCCCACGCCCATCCAGGCGCAAGCCATTCCCAGCGTGCTGATGATGAAAGATATCATCGGCATCGCCCAGACCGGGACCGGCAAGACCGCCAGCTTCGTGCTGCCAATGATCGATATCCTCTCGCACGGTCGACGCCGGGCGCTGATGCCGCGCAGCCTGATCCTCGAGCCGACGCGTGAACTGGCGGCGCAGGTGGCGGATGAATTCGTCAAATACGGGGTCAATCACGATCTCAAAATGGCGCTGCTGATTGGCGGCGTGCAGATGGGCGACCAGATCAAGGCGCTGAAGGACGGCGTCGATGTGCTGATCGCCACTCCGGGCCGACTGATGGATCTGTTCGAACGCGGCAAGATCCTGCTGACCGGCTGCAATTTGCTGGTAATCGACGAGGCCGACCGGATGCTCGACATGGGGTTCATCCCCGATATCGAAACGATCTGCTCCAAGCTCCCCGCCACCCGGCAGACGCTGCTGTTCTCGGCCACCATGCCGCCGCCCATCAAGAAGCTGGCCGACAAGTTCCTCTCGAACCCCAAATCGATCGAAGTCTCGCGTCCCGCCTCGTCCAACCTCAACATCGTCCAGTTCAAGGTTGCGGTCAGCTCGCGGACCAAGCGCGATGTGCTGCGCGGGTTGCTGCGCTCGGACAACGTCACCACCGCGATCGTGTTCTGCAACCGCAAGACCACGGTGCGCGAGCTGGCCAAGAGCCTCAAGCAGTCGGGCTTTTCGGCGGGCGAGATCCACGGCGACATGGACCAGCCCTCGCGCATTGCCGAGCTTGACCGCTTCAAGGCCGGGACGATCAACATCCTGGTCGCCTCAGACGTTGCGGCCAGAGGTCTCGACATCAAGGGCGTGAGCCACATCTTCAACTTCGATACGCCGTGGCACCCGGACGATTATGTCCACCGCATCGGCCGCACCGGTCGCGCCGGTGCTACGGGCCGCGCCTTCACCTTCGTCGCGCCCGAAGATGCCGAGGCGATCGACAATGTCGAGAAGCTGACCGGCGGCAAGATCCAGGTTTATGACATGGACGGCGGCTCTCCCGCAGCGAACGAACGTCCGGCGCGCGAAGAAAGGCCCGCGCGCGATGCGCGTCCTGCACGTGAACCAAGGCCCGCGCGTGAACCAAGGCAGGCCCGCGAAGAACGCCAGCCGCGTGTGGAACAGCGGGAAGTTCGCCAAGCAGAACCACGTGAAGACGTTACCGCACCGCGCAAAGCCGCGCCGAAGCGCGAAAGCGCTCCCCGGGCCGAACGCGCGGCCAAGCCGGAACCAGCCGCTAAGCCCGCCCGCCCACCGCGCCGCGCTGCGGCAGACCCGGTCGATGACGAGTGGAACGGTCCGGTTCCGGGCTTCCTGAACTTCGGGGTCGATTAAGCCCGCTGCGGCTAGGCCAGCTTGACGAAACTGTCGATCACCCGCTTGCGGCCGCCGCTTTCGAAGTCGATTTCCAGCTTGTTGCCTTCCTGCGCGGCGACGGTGCCGTAGCCGAACTTGTCGTGGAACACGCGCGCGCCGGGGCCGATGTCGGCGCGCGGCTTGGAGGCGAAGCTCGCCGCGCTGCGGCTTGGTTCGGCGATCCGGCGCGGGGTGGGGTCGTAGGTGGAGGCGGCGGCGCGCTGCCAGCCGGGGCCGCGGGTCATGGTGCGCGCCGGTTGCGCGCGCGCGACATCGGCGAAAGGGTCCGAGCTTTCCGACCAGTTGGCGCGCCATAGCGATGCGCCGCCCGCCAGCGTGGTCTCCTGCGCAACATGCGCCTCCGGCAATTCGACGATAAAACGCGAGGGGATCGAGCTGGTCCACTGGCCATAGATGCGGCGGTTGGCGGCATGCAGGATCGTGCAGCGCCGCTTGGCCCGGGTTATCGCGACGTAAGCGAGGCGGCGCTCCTCCTCGAGGCTCTTAAGCCCGCCTTCGTCCATCGCGCGCTGCGAAGGGAACACCCCTTCCTCCCACCCGGGCAGGAACACGTGATCGAACTCCAGCCCTTTGGCGGCATGGATCGTCATGATGGTCAGCTTCTCGGCATCGTCGGCCGCGTCATTGTCCATCACCAGGCTGACATGTTCGAGGAAGTCGCCGAGCGTCTCGTATTCCTCGATAGCGCGCGCCAGCTCGGAGAGGTTTTCGAGGCGGCCCGCTGCCTCGACGCTGCGCTCGGCCTGGAGCGCGGCGGTGTAACCGCTCTCGTCGAGCAAGCTGCGCACCAGCTCGGCGGGCGAAGCGGCGTGAGCGAGATCGCGCCACCTTGCGAAATCGCGCATCAGCGCCAGCAATGTCCCGCGCGCTCGCGCCGCAAGCTCGTCGCTGTCGACCATTTCGAGCGCGGCCGCCGCGAGCGGGATATTGCGCGCGCGCGCGTGGCGATGGAGCTTCTCCAGCGTCTTGTCGCCCAAACCTCGTTTGGGGGTGTTGTAGATCCGCTCGAACGCCAGATCGTCGGCGGGCTGGGCGATAACCCGCAGATAGGCCAGCGCATCGCGAATTTCGGCACGCTCGTAGAACCGGAAACCACCGACAATCCGGTAGTTGAGCCCGATTGCGATGAAGCGGTCTTCGAACTCGCGGGTCTGGAACTGCGCGCGCACCAGGATCGCCACGGCATCGAGCGAGGCGCCTTCGCGCTCCAGCCGCTCCACTTCCTCGCCGACCCGGCGGGCTTCCTCGGGCCCGTCCCACACGCCGACGACGCGGACTTTCTCGCCGTCGTTGCGCGTCGTCCACAATGTCTTGCCGAGCCGCTCGCTGTTCGCGCCGATCAGGCCCGAGGCGGCCGCAAGGATATCCGGGGTCGAGCGATAATTCTGTTCGAGCCGGATGATCTTCGCGCCGGGAAAATCCTTTTCGAACCGCAGGATATTGGCGACCTCCGCGCCGCGCCATGAGTAGATCGACTGGTCGTCGTCACCCACCACGCAGAGGTTCTTGCGCTCCTGCGCGAGCAGGCGGAGCCACAAATACTGGACCTGGTTGGTGTCTTGGTACTCGTCGACCATGATATATTTGAAACGCTGCTGGTACTGCGCCAGCACCTCGCGCTCCTTGCGGAAGATGTTGAGCATGTGCAGCGTCAGATCGCCGAAATCGCAAGCGTTGAGCGCTTTGAGGCGGTTCTGGTAGAGCCGGTAGAACTGCTGGCCCTTGCCGTTGGCGTAAGCCTCGTTCTCCACTGCATCGAGGTCGGGCGGGTTGAGCCCGCGGTTTTTCCAGCGATCGATCAGCCCGGCCAACTGGCGCGGCGGCCAGCGCTTGTCGTCGAGCCCTTCGGCCTGGATCAGCTGCTTGAGTAACCGCAACTGATCGTCGGTGTCGATGATGGTGTAGTTGGCCTGCAAGCCCACCAGCTCGGCGTGGCGACGCAGCATCTTGGCGGCGATGGCATGAAAAGTGCCGAGCCACGGCATGCCCTCGACCGCCGGACCGATCAGTTCTCCGACCCGCTTGCGCATTTCGCGCGCGGCCTTGTTGGTGAAGGTGACACAGAGGATTTCGCTCGGCCAGGCGCGGCGCGAGCGGACGAGATGTGCCAGCCGTGCGATGAGCGCCGCAGTCTTGCCAGTCCCCGCACCCGCCAGCATCAGCACCGGACCCTCGGTCGTCAGCACCGCCTCGCGCTGCGGCGGATTCAGGCCCGCAAGCCACGAATCCTGTGGCTCCAATGGGGAATCAAACGGGTCGGCAGGGGGCTGGGGCACTCGTGAACAGCTAGGGAACATCGGGTTTGCGCGCAAGAGCCGCGCGGAACCGATCCAACCATAAGGCGTAGTTCAACCGCATCACACAAATTTGCGGAGTTTACCATGCGTACGATCTTTCTCGCCTCTGCCGCCGCGCTTACGCTCGGCTGCGGTGCCACGGCGCTCACCGCCCAGGATATGGGCACCGCTGCTACGGTCGCGGTCGCCACCGCGCTTACTCTCGATCAGCAAGCCATGTACCACGGCTGGCCAGCCGATCAGCGGACCAGCTACGACACGTGGCCCGCACCCTATCAGACCTATTTCTGGACCATCACGCCCAACCAGCAAACCGCTTGGTGGCGTCTCAATACCGAACAGCGCATGCAGCTTTACGAGATGACGCCCGAGCAGCGCATGGTTGCCTGGAACAGCATCGAGGCGCAGGTCTATGCCGCACCGCCTGCGGTCGTGCAGGTCCAGGCCAACCCGGTCGGGTCATCGGCCGCGCCGACCGCAACACCGCCCAATCCGCCGGTTGCTGCCGCGCCGGTTCCCCCGGCGATGCCCGCGGACCCCAGCTATAATGCCGGACCCTACAAGGGCGCGCTGACTGCGCCGCCGGCCGAGGCGATGAACAGGGTTTACCCGGTGTGCACGCGCACGCTGCGTGACAGCTGCCGCAATCCCGGGGGCAAGTAGCCTACTCCGATCCCTCCCGGAGTGCAGGTGGAAGGGCGTCGGGCAACCGGCGCCCTTTTCCGTTCGTTAGGCTTCGGACCCCGGTATTGAGTCCGAACCCTAATCGTACTCGTAATCCCGCGTCTCGCCGTAATCGCGATCGTAATCCTTGCGGGTCGATTCGCGGTTCCATTCGTCGTTCCGCTCGCGGCGCGAATGCTGGACATGCGATTTGGCCGCTTTTTCGCCAAACTCGGACTTGGCAACCTGGTTGACTGCGACCGCTGTCCCGCCCGCCAGGATGGCGCAGGACCCGAGCCAGACAATCGGAATCAAGAACATGGCCAAAACGATCTTGCCGATCAGCTGGTTGGCGAAGCTCATTATTTCTTTCATGCCAAAGACTTATGCCAACTGGCGTTAAAGACTGGCTAACCGGTGCGGCAAGGTTTTTGCAGTGACTCGGTTGGGCTGTTGCTCGTCGCGGCTGGGCTGCTCACGCTGATCGGGATGACCCTCGCAGAGTCGGCGCGCGAAGCCTGAGCGGCAGCGCGCGCCGATTGCAATCAGACGGGAGGTGGGGCTGCGGCGGGTGCGGGCGTGTCGGATACGACGCCCCAGGCTTCTCTCATCGTTCCGTCGGCCTGGCGTTTCCAGCCGACAACCCAGTTGCCCAGCTCGGTCTTGGGCTGCTTGGTGACGGGATCGGTGAAGCTGTAACTGTAGTTCGCGCGCCATACCGCCAGATCGCCCGAGGCGGCGACATCGACAACTTCATTGCTGACCGAGAACTTCATGCCCGGGTCCGCCACCTGCTCCTTGGTGAGCGCACGGTCGGCTTCCTGCCCGCTGACGTTGTCCACGCCGTGAAACATCCCGACAAAATCGGGAGCGTCCCACGAGACCGCCTTGTCGGCATCGCGCGCGGCAAATGCTGCGACCATTTCCGCCATATTGGTCTTCACTTCGGCACCGACCTTGCCGCTATCGGTCGCGGGCGCAGTGTTGCAGCCCGCGACCAGCGCCAGTGCGACCGAGGCGGTCATCAGACAGAGCAGTTTTGATTTTGGCATGGCAGTCTCTCCAATTGGAGCGACCCGGCGCCATGGCTGCGCTCGTTTCACCGTGCGGTCAAGCAGCCGGTGTGAGCCGCAACAGCGTAATCCGCGCCTTGCCGACCTTGCGTTCGGCCGCCGTTTCGAGGCTGCGCAGTTGCAGCACTTCATCGTTTCCGGTTTCCAGGCTGACCCACGTGGCGGGGCCGATCCAGCCGAGCCGGACGAGCTTGTCGAGTGCGACCGCGCCCGCGCCGCTGCCATAGGGTGGATCGAGCAGCACCAGATCGAGCGGAGTTTTGGCCGGACCTTGGGCCATCACCGATCCGGCGCGCACGTCGGATTGCGCCTGCGCCTGCAGCGCCGCTATGTTCTGGCGCAGCGCGCGTAGGGCAGGGGCATCCTGTTCGACGAACAGGCAACTGGCCGCGCCGCGCGACAGCGCCTCGAGCCCGAGCGCGCCCGAACCGGCAAACAGATCCGCAACGGCCAGCCCTTCGAACGAGCCGAGCCGGCTGACCAGCATCGAGAACAGCGTTTCGCGGGTCCGGTCGGCGGTCGGTCGCGTGGTATCGCCGTGCGGCGCGACCAGTCTGCGACCGCGCCATAGCCCCGCAATGATCCTCATCGCCGCCGGTTGCGCTGGACCCGCGCGCGGGCGTGTTCATGGCTGGGGCGCGGCGGGGCGTCCTTGCCGGGGATGCGCAAAGATTCGGCAAAGCGCTCGACTTCGGCGGGGCGGATTTCGACCGCCGCGCCGCGCGGCAGGTCGAGCAGCTCGAACGGGCCGTATTTGGTCCGCAGCAGCCGCGAGACTTCCAGCCCGAGCGATTCGAGCACATTACGCACTTCGCGGTTCTTGCCTTCGGTCAGCGTCATCTCGATCCACTGGTTGCGCCCCGTGCTGCGTTCCAGATTCGCGTCGATCTTGCCGTAATGCATCCCATCGACGGTGATCCCCTCCATGAGTTCTTCGAGCCGGTTCTGGGTGATCGCGCCGAACGTCCGGGCGCGGTAAGTGCGCGGGATGCCCGACGAGGGCAGCTCCATCGCCCGCTTGAGCTCGCCGTCGTTGGTCAGCAGCAGCAGCCCTTCGGTGTTGAGATCGAGCCGGCCCACCGGCATCATTCGCGGGGTGCCGGGAGGTAGCGCATTGCGCAGCGCGGTGTAGATCGTCGGGCGACCAGTGGGATCGCGCTCGGCGGTGATCAGCCCCGAGGGCTTGTGGAACGCGAACAGCCGCGCGGCTTCGGCGGCCTTGACCGGCTTGCCATCGACCGAGACGCCCTTGAGATTGGGCAGGACGGTGGCGGGGGTGGTGACCAGATTGTCGCCCAGCTTGACGCGGCCCTCGGCAATCATCCGCTCGACCTCGCGGCGGCTGGCGATTCCCGCGCGGGCGAGCAACTTGGCGATACGCTCGCCAGTGCGGGGAACTTCAGGTCTTTCGGTGGTGGGCATGCGCGAGCCTTAGCGGGGGGAGCGGAATGAGGCCAGCGTTGCGCGCGTGCTTCGACAGGCTCAGCATGAGCGGGTCTTTTAGTGAGTTCCGCTCAGCCTGAGCTTGTCGAAGGCCGCGCGCTACGCCTCGCCCAGCGCCATCTGTTCCTCGCAGAGCTCATGGAACCGCCTGATCCCGCCTTCGAGCGTGCCGAGCGTGAGTTCGGGCACCGCCCCGGTCTCCAGTCCCTGCTGGCCCAGCGCTGCGGCGCGGAAGTCTTCGCTGCCGAACACCCCGCCGTCGAGCAGATCCCAGCTGCGCTGCCAGTGATCGCGCGCCTTGTCGGTCTGTGGGGCCTCGGGGATCAGCATGAAATCCTCGACCAGCGTGCGGTCGTGGCCCTGCGGCATCATCGTCATGATGTTGATGTAGTCGGGGCTCATGATCACCACGGTGCCCGGAAACAGCGTGTAGGTGTAGGTGCCGACCCGGCGCAGCGCGGCCATGTCGGTGTAATCGATCCCGTCCATCTCGGCCGCGCGGCCGACGAAACTGCGCTGGTGCGAGCCGATCAGATCGCCCGAAGTTATGCCGTCCTTGAAGAACGGCCCGATGGTCTGCGCGTGGAGCCGCAGCACGTGGTAGCTTTCGAGGAACGCGTCCATGATCAGCTTCCAGTTCGACGCCACCGCATGCGTGCGGCGCGCGAACAGGTGCAGCCCCGCCATGCCGAAGGCATCGAAATCCTCGCCCAGCACCTCGGCGGCGGAAAAATCGGCATCCTCAACCGGTGCGAACCAGATCAGCCCGCCCGCCTCGCAGCTCGGCAATTCGCGCAGGCCATATTCGGTCTTGTCCAGCCCGGGGAAAGTCTCCGGCCGGGGTAGCGCGAGCAGCCGTCCGTCGAGCGCGTAGGTCCAGGCGTGGTACGGGCAGGTCAGCCGCTTGCCGCAGTTGATCCCCGCACCCTCGACCAACCGCGTGCCGCGGTGGCGGCAGACATTCATGAACACCCGCGCCTTGCCCTCGCCATCGCGCGCGATCAGCAGCGGGCGGCCCGTGGCGTCGTGCGGCACCGCCATGTTGCGGTCGGGCAGCAGCGCGGAGGGGCACAAGACTTGCGGCAGTCGGTCGAACAGCGTGCGTTGTTCGCGCGCCCACCAGGCCGGGTCGGTATAGGCCGCGGCGGGAACATGGGTGACGCCCAGTGAGGCGCGGGTTACCCCGTCGGCGATCTGCTGCGCGAGTGCGAGCTGGCCTGCGGTGGGCCGTGCGGCAGGAAGCGTGGATGTGGTCGACATGGGGCTATCCTTGGTCGAGATTGGCGCTAGGTTCGCGCGAAATCGAGTGGGGAGCAAGCGTCGTGAACGAAGCCAGCCAAGCCGTAGCGTCTGACAAGCGCAATGTGTGGGATTCGGTGCGGCCCTATTTCGAAAAAGAATCGCTCGCGGCGTTTTTCGTCGGGGTTTCTTCCGGCTTCCCCTACGCGATGATCGGCGCGACGCTGACCACGCGACTCGCGCAAGATGGGATCGACAAGAAAACGGTCACCGCCTTCACGCTCGCCTTCCTGGTCTATAACCTCAAGGTGTTCTGGGCCTGGCTGGTCGATGGCGTGCGGCTGCCACTGCTGGGCAGGCTGGGCCAGCGGGTGTCATGGATGCTGCTGGCTGGGGTGCTGGTGATCGCCGCAGTGATCAACCTCGCGCTGGTCGATCCCTCGGCCGATATCGGTACGACGGTGCTGGCCGCGGTGCTGGTGGGCATTGCCGGGGCGACTTTCGATATCGTGATCGACGCCTACCGGATCGAGACGCTCAAGCCCTACCAGCTCGGGACCGGCTCGGGCATGTCGCAATATGGTTGGCGGATCGGTTCGGCGGGCGCAGGCGCCCTCGCGCTGGTGGTGGCGGGGCGTTATGGCTGGAGTCTCGCCTACATGGCTTGCGCGCTGTTCGCGCTACCCGCGATGTTGACAGCGCTGATCGTCGGAGAACCGGCGCGGCACCGCGAACCCACCGCCAAACGCGGGCTTGGCGAGGTGATCCAGTCGATCGTCGGGCCGTTCACCGAGTTCTTCCAGCGGCAGGGTGCCTTCCTCGTGCTGTTGTTCATCCTCGTCCACAAGATCGGCGATACGCTCGCCAATTTGACCTTCCGGTTGCTGTTCGACGACCTTGGCTTCAGCAACGACGAGATCGCGATCTACGACGTCGGCGTGGGCTTCTGGGCCTATCTGATCGGCATCTTCATCGGCGGGGTGGCCTATGCCAAGCTGGGCCTCAAACGCTCGGTGCTGATCGCGCTGGTGCTGATGGCGGTGTCCAATCTCAGCTTTGCGGCACTGGCCGCGGCGGGGCATTCCAACTTGGGAATGGCGGGTGCGATCGGGTTCGAGAACATTGCCAGCGGCTATGGCGGGGTGGTGGTGGTCGCCTATTTCTCGGCGCTATGCGACCTGCGCTTCACCGCGACGCAATATGCGCTGATCTCCGCAGGGGCGAGCGTAATCGGGCGTTTCCTCACCGGCACGACCGCAGGCGCGATGATTGAGGGGATGGGCTATTTCAACTTCTACGTGCTCACCACCATCGCTGCGGTGCCGGGGATCGTGTTGTTCTGGTGGATGAGCCGCGCGGGGCTGATCGACAGTTCGATGGGTACGGCGGGCGGCGGGGCCGACGGCAACGCCGAGACGGCGGGCTAGTCCGGAAACTCCCGGTTGAGCCGCAGCACTTCGCCCGCGAGGTAAAGCGACCCAGCGATCAGGACGTCGCCCTCAGGAGGCAGCGCGCTCAGGGCCTCAGCCACCGTAGCGAAGCTGCGCGCTGGGATCGGGCTGTGCGGGGCGAAAGCCTCGGGCGGGTGGACTTCGTGGCCGGGCGCGGGGACGATCGATAGACTGGCGATGCGGTCCCCGAGCGGCGCGACGATTGCGGCGGCGTTCTTGGTCGAGAGCATTCCAATTATCAGGTGAAGTGGAGCGTGGTCGGCAAAATGGCGCGCAATCGCCCCCCCCGCATCGGGATTATGCCCGCCGTCGAGCCAGACCTTGCGGCCCGGCACCAGCGCGGTCAGCGGCCCGTCGCCGAGCAATTGCAGCCGCGCGGGCCAGCGGGTTTCGCGTATGCCTTGCGCCATTGCTTCAGTCGAGACAGGGATCTGGCGTTGATGCCGCAGCATCGCCACCGCCAGCGCGGCATTGTCCGCTTGGTGCGCACCGATAAGCGCAGGCAAGGGCAGGGCGAGTTCTCCCTTAGCATCGCGGTAGGCTAGGGTTTCACCTGCCTCGGCCCACCAGCCGCGTCCGCGCATGACCAGCATGGCTCCGGCTTGCCGTGCCACTTCGGCCACCGCATCGGCAGCGATTTTGGGATAGGCTTGCGTCACCATAGGCACGCCGCGCTTGGCAATGCTCGCCTTTTCGAAGGCGATGCGGGCTAGCGGGTCTTGCGGAACGCCCACTTCGGGCGCGAGCAGGAAGGCTTCGTGGTCGATCCCCAGCGTCGCGATGCCGCAGGCGGCCGGACGATCCAGCACATTGGTCGCATCGAACCGTCCGCCAAGCCCAACCTCAATCACGCAGGCGTCCGCGGGGAAACGCGCGAAGGCGAGGAAAGTGGCGGCGGTGGTGACTTCGAAGAAGCTGGGGGTCAGGTCCTCGCTGGTGTCGAGCACTTCCTTGAGCAGCGCGGCGAGTAGATCGTTCTCGATCAGCCTGCCCGCGATGCGGATGCGTTCGTTATAGCGCACCAGATGCGGCTTGGTCGCCGCGTGGACCTTGTAGCCCTCAGCCTCGAGCATCGCGCGGAGGAAAGCGCAGGTCGAGCCCTTGCCGTTGGTCCCGGCGACGTGGAAAGCAGGCGGCAGCGCGCGCTGCGGATTGCCCAGTCGGCCCAGCATCGCGCGGATCGTCTCCAGCCCGAAGCGGCCTTGCGGCAGGGTCAGCAGCGCCAACCGGTCAAGCTGCGTCTGGACTGCGGGGGAGTCCGAAGTGGCGAAATCTTTCAAGGAAGTACCCCTCCGTCAGCGTTTCGCGCTGCCACCTCCCCATTTGCATTTTGTGAAAATGGAGAGGAACCTTGCGTTCTTCGATCCTCTCCATTTTTCCGCAGGACAAATGGGGAGGGGGACCACTGCCGAAGGCAGTGGTGGAGGGGTGTTCACGCCGCCTTCGCGGGGCTCAGATAGTTCAGCACGGTTGCCAGCCTATCCTTCAGCTCCCGCCGGTGCACCACCATGTCGACCATCCCGTGCGCTTGCAGATACTCGGCGCGCTGGAAGCCTTCGGGTAGCTTTTCGCGGATCGTATCCCGGATCACCCGCTGTCCGGCAAAGCCGATCAGCGCGCCGGGCTCGGCAATATGCACATCGCCGAGCATCGCATAGCTGGCGGTGACCCCGCCGGTGGTCGGATCGGTCAGCACCACCACATAAGGAAGCCCCGCCTGGCGCAGCCGCCGCACCGCGACGGTGGTCTTGGGCATCTGCATCAGGCTGAGAATGCCCTCCTGCATCCGCGCGCCGCCCGCTGCGGTGCAGATCACATAGGCGCATTTTTCGGTCAGCGCGCGGTCCACGCCGGCGACGAAGGCCGAACCCACCGCCATGCCCATCGATCCGCCCATAAAGGCAAATTCCTGCACCCCGAGCACCACCTTGGTCCCGCCGATCACGCCGACCGCATTGGTCAGCGCATCTTCATGCGGATTGGCGGCGCGCGCGGATTTGAGCCGGTCGGGATATTTCTTGCTGTCGCGGAATTTGAGCGGGTCTTCCTTGACGCGTGGCGCGGGCAGCAGTTCAAAGCCCGGGTCCATCAGTTGCGCCAGCCGCGCGTCCGCGCCGATCCGCCCGTGATGCTCGCAGCGCGGGCAGACCGAGAGGTTTTCCTCATACTCCTTGGTGAACAGCATTTCGCTGCACGAAGGGCATTTGATCCAGAGGTTGTCAGGCGTGTCCCGCTTCTGCGTGAAGGGGAGCGAATTGCGAACGCGGTCGATCCAGCTCATGGCTGCTTACCTAGCACCATGCACCGCATCGGCAAGCGCGCGGGTCAATTCGCGCACTGGGCCGGGGGCATTGACGCCGTGCTGCCCCACCAGCTCGACCAGTGCGGAGCCGACCACCACGCCGTCCGCCACCTTGGCAATCGCCGCCGCCTGTTCGGGCGTGCGCACGCCAAAGCCCACCACCACCGGGATCGTTGCAGAGGCCTTAAGCCGGGCAACCGCCTCCTGGATCGAGGCTTGCGCGGCCTGCTGCAAGCCGGTGATCCCGGCGACCGAGACGTAATAGAGAAACCCCGACGAGCCTTCGAGCACCGCGGGCAGCCGCGCCGCATCGGTGGTCGGGGTGGCGAGGCGGATCAGGCTGACCCCCGCGCCGCGCAGCGCTGGGCCAAGCTCGGGGTCCTCCTCGGGCGGGATATCGACGCAGATCACCCCGTCGACGCCCGCTTTCTTGCATTCGGCGGCGAACCAGTCGGAGCCGCGCGTGACCATCGGGTTGGCATAGCCCATCAGCACCAGTGGAGTGTCGGGATGCCGAGCGCGGAATTCACTGGCGATGCGGAACAGGTCGGCGGTAGTCGTCCCCGCGCCGAGCGACCGCAAATTCGCTGCTTGGATCGCCGGGCCGTCGGCCATCGGATCGGTGAACGGCATCCCCAGCTCGATCACATCCGCACCTCCCTCGACCAGCGCGTCGAGGATCGCGGCGGTCGGCCCATCGCCCCCGGTGACGAAGGTGACAAGCGCGGGGTGACCCTTGGCGAATGCGGCGGAGAGGCGGCTAATCATGCAGCTGCCGATACTGCCAGACGTGAATGCACCGCAAAAAAAGACTTATAGCTAGAAGCGAAATCCCGATCCACGGATTAAGGTCAAGAATGCGCGAGAAGAATAGGAGTCCGAAGCCCACTACTAGGCTTGCGCGGTAGGCCATTCGAATTCGAGAGAACGAGCGCGCGTTCACAACTCGACCCCCAGATGCTCCGCGACCGAGAAGATGTCCTTGTCGCCGCGCCCGCACAGGTTGGCGAGGATGATCGCGTCGCTGGGCATGGTCGGCGCGATCTTCGCTACCGCCGCAATCGCGTGTGCCGGTTCGAGCGCGGGGATGATGCCTTCGGTGCGGCACAGCAACTGGAAAGCGTCGAGCGCCTCCACATCGGTGACGCTGGTGTAATCCACCCGCCCGACTTCCTTGAGCCAGGCGTGCTCGGGTCCGATCCCGGGATAGTCGAGCCCGGCGCTGATCGAGTGGCCTTCGACGATCTGGCCATCGGCGTCCTGGAGCAGATAGGTTTTGTTGCCGTGGAGGATGCCAGGGCGTCCGCCCGCGAGGCTGGCGGCGTGCTCCTTGTCGAGCCCGTGCCCCGCCGCTTCGACGCCGAGCATTTTCACTTCGGGATCGTCGAGGAATGGATGGAACAGCCCGATCGCGTTGCTGCCCCCGCCGATCGCCGCGACCAGCAAGTCGGGCAGGCGGCCTGTACGGGACAACATCTGCGCGCGCGCTTCCTTGCCGATCACGCTTTGGAAATCGCGGACCAGCTCCGGATAGGGATGCGGACCCGCCGCGGTGCCGATGATGTAGAACGTGTCATGGACATTCGCGACCCAGTCGCGCAGCGCCTCGTTCATCGCGTCCTTGAGCGTCGCCGCCCCGGCGGTCACCGGCACCACCGTTGCCCCGAGCAGCTTCATCCGGAACACGTTGGGCGATTGCCGGGCAACGTCGGTCGCGCCCATATAAACCACACAGGGCAGCCCGAAGCGCGCGCAGACCGTGGCGGTGGCAACCCCGTGCTGGCCCGCGCCGGTTTCGGCGATGATCCTTGTCTTGCCCATGCGGATCGCCAGCAGGATCTGGCCGATGCAATTGTTGATCTTGTGCGCGCCGGTGTGGTTGAGCTCGTCGCGCTTGAACCACACTTGTGCGCCGCCGAGCTCCTCGGTGAGGCGTGGCGCAAAATACAACGGACTGGGGCGGCCGACATAATGTTCGAGCAGATCGTCGAATTCGGCCTGGAACGCGGGATCGAGTTTGGCCGCGCGATATTCGCGCTCAAGCTCGAGCACCAGCGGCATCAGCGTCTCGGCAACATAGCGCCCGCCGAACTGGCCGAAGTGCCCGCGCTCGTCCGGTTGGTTGCGAAATGAGTTGACAGGGGTGGTGGCCATGATGCCGCGCGCTTGGCAGAGCAGCCCCCCGGTGTCCAGCCATTCCCGCTGTTTTTGGTGGTTTGCGCGCCTGCGAAGGGTCGTGCCTGGGAGCCAAATCGATTTTGCACAATTGCAACTATATTACATCTAGGCGCAACATTCGGTGTGTTAGTTCATTGTAACGCAAGGTGCGCTCCCATATCGGGCCTCGCAGCACCCGCAAAGGGGCTCAATCAGGAGTTATTTTATGCGTTTAGTTCTTCTCTCGCTCGCCGCTTCGCTGGCGGTAGCATCGCCGGCTCTGGCCAACGAAGGCCGTATCGAAGCACGCGGCGGCGTGGTTTGGGACAGCGGCACGACCGAAGATGTCTATGGCATCGCGGCCGGCTATGACTTCGATCTCGGCAGCAGCGCGTTTGCCGGCGTCGAAGTGTCGGGCGACAAGATCGCCAGCAGCGGCACCAAGGTGGCGTTCGGCGCGACCGGCCGTCTCGGTGCCAAGGTCGGTGGCCGCACCAAGGTCTATGTCGACGGTGGTTACACCAGCGAAACCTGCTCGGGCTGCGAAGATGCCATTCACGCCGGTGCCGGTGTCGAACTCGGCTTCGGCCAGAACCTGTACGGGAAGCTTGGCTATCGCCACTTCTTCGTCAACAACGGCTTCAGCGATTTTGACGCGGTTGTCGTCGGTCTCGGTGTCCAGTTCTGATCCTCGCGATCGTATAAGTTCAAAGGGCGGTCCGGCAACGGGCCGCCCTTTTTTTACGCGCTGCGGGCGGCTTTGCAAAAAGCGGCGATCAGCGCCGGATCCTTGACCCCCGGCGCGGTTTCGACCCCTGACGACGTATCGACCAGCGGCGCGCCGGTGAGGCGGATCGCTTCGCTCACATTGCCGGGGGTTAGGCCGCCCGCCAGGCCCCAGGCCCCACCTTTCCACCCGGCCAGCAGCGACCAGTCGAAAGTCAGTCCCATCCCGCCGGGCAGCGCGCCCTTGGGGGTCTTGGCGTCGAACAGGATGAGGTCGGCCGCGCCCGCATAGGTCGCAGCCTTGGCAACATCGCTGACGGAGGCGACAGTGAGGACTTTCCACACCGGCAGTCCGAACTCGGTCCGCAGTTTGGCCGCGCGCGCCGGTGTTTCCTCGCCGTGGAGCTGGAGCGCATCGAGCATTGCGGCGGCAACCGCTTCGACAAGTGTGGCATCGTCGGCATCAACAAACACCCCGACGCGCCGGATCGCTTCGCCCGACCGCGCTGCCAGCGCTGCTGCCTGATCCAGCGCAAGATTGCGCGGCGAGGGCGGAAAGAAATTGAACCCGGCAAAGTCCGCGTGCGCTGCGATCGCAGCGTCGAGCGCCTCGGCCGTGGTCAGGCCGCAAATCTTGATTGCGGGTGGCAACAATGGTTTACGCTTCCGATCGTGGTATGCTGCCTTGGCACAACCGCGTGGAGGAAAACAGATGCGGTTTGGGATGGGGATTGCGGCAATTGTTGGGGTAGCACTCGCCTCAAGCTGCTCAGCGCCGGGTTCGATCGAGGATGGTGACGCGGCGGTCGCGGCTTTTCACCGGAAATACGATAGCGGGGACTATGCTCGAATATGGAGTGAAGGCTCGCCCGTGATGCAGTCGGCCACCGACCAGCAGGGTTTAACCAGGCTGCTCGAAATGGTTCGCGGAAAGATGGGCAAGGTCGTCGATACCCGGCGCGAAGGGTGGCGCTCAAACTTCAACACGGCAGGCTCGACCATCGAACTCGTCATGTCGACGAGGTTCGAGCATGGTTCGGGTAAGGAGGATTTCGTGTTCGCCAGCGGTGGCGCCACACTGAAGCTGTCCGGGTACCACATTTCCTCGCCCGACTTGATCGAGGAGCAGCCTACAGCGTCGCCTCGATCGCCCGGGCGGCGGCGACCGGGTCTTCCGCGCGGCTGATCGGGCGGCCGATCACCAGCACGCTGGCACCCGCGTTGCGCGCCTCGCGCGGGGTTACCGTCCGCTTCTGGTCGCCGTGATTGCCCTCCGCGGGCCGCAAGCCCGGCACTACGAAGAACCCGTCCTTCCACAGGCGATGGACCGCGGCGACTTCGTGACCCGAGCAGACGATCCCATCGAGCCCCGCGGCTTCGGCCAGTTCGGCCAGCCGCAACACCTGGTCGTGCGCGGAGCCGTTGACCCCGGTGCGCGCGAGGTCCTTGTCGTCGAGGCTGGTCAGCAGCGTCACGCCGACCACCTTGCAGCGCTCGCCCGCCGCCGCCTTGGCATCTTCCATCATCGCCCGACCGCCAGCGGCATGGACCGTGACGATCGCGGGTTCGAGCACATGGATCGCTTGCATCGCGGCGGCGACCGTATTGGGGATATCGTGCAGCTTGAGGTCGAGGAACAGCGGCAGCCCGAGCTTGGCGATTTCATGCACCCCGTGATGGCCATGCGCGCAGAAGAATTCGAGCCCGAGCTTGAGCCCGCCGACATGCGCTTTGACCTTCCGGGCCAGTACCTCAGCGGCTTCGAGGCGCGGCACGTCGAGCGCAAGATAGATCGGGTTGGTCGGCATTTCAGGCTGGCGGAGTGTCGGATGTCGCCGCCGCTGCGGCGTCGAGCTGGGTCAGCGTCCCCATCGGCGCGGCCACCGGCGGCGGGGGGGTGGTGGTTGCCTTGACGGTATTTTCCAGCGTGCTGATCCGCCGGTTGAGCCGCCAGCGCGCGGCGCGGTGGAGCAGCCACATCGGCAGCAGGCCGAGCCCGAACGAGAACAGCACAATGAAGCCGACCGGCCAGTTAACGTACAGGTAGCCGGCCTGCAGCGGCCAGAGATTGACCTGCACCGGGTTCCAGTTGATCGCGATGAACGCGGCCAGCGCCACTGCAAGCAGTACCCAGATTATCGTGCGAATGGCCTGCATGGCACCCAACCTCCTTGCCCTTCAGAAAGCCCACCGATGCTAGAGCGGTTTGCGAGCGAAGGGAAGCGCCCCTACTCGCCGAACACGCGCGCGAAGATGTGGTCGACTTCGGCGAAATGATACGCGAGGTCGAAGCTGGCCTCGAGCTGGTCGGCGGCGATGTGCGCGGAGACTTCGGGATCGGCCTTGAGCAGTTCGAGCAGCGACAGCGCGCCGTCGCTGTCCCACACTTTCATCGCGTTGCGCTGGACCAGCCGGTAGCTGTCCTCGCGGCTGATCCCGGCCTGCGTCAGCGCCAGCAGCACCCGCTGCGAGTGGACCAGCCCGCCCATCCGGTCGAGGTTGCGTCGCATCCGCTCGGGATAGACCAGCAGCTTGTCGATCACGCCCGTGAGCCGCGCCAGCGCGAAATCGAGCGTGATCGTTGCGTCGGGGCCAATGTAGCGCTCGACCGAGGAGTGCGAGATATCGCGCTCGTGCCACAGCGCGACGTTCTCCAGCGCGGGGACCACCGCCGAACGGACCATGCGGGCGAGGCCGGTGAGGTTTTCGGTCAGCACCGGGTTGCGCTTGTGCGGCATCGCCGACGAGCCCTTTTGCCCGGGCGCGAAGAACTCCTCGACCTCCAGCACTTCGGTGCGCTGCAAGTGGCGCACTTCGGTGGCGAGCCGCTCGATCGAACTGGCGATCACGCCCAGCGTGGCGAAATACATCGCGTGGCGATCGCGCGGGATTACCTGGGTCGAAACCGGCTCGACCGTGAGGCCCAGCTTTTCGGCGACATATTCCTCCACCGCCGGGTCGATATTGGCGAAAGTGCCGACCGCGCCCGAAATCGCGCAGGTCGCGATTTCCGCGCGCGCCGCCACCAGCCGCGCCTTGCACCGGTCGAACTCGGCATAGGCCTGCGCCAGCTTGAGCCCGAAGGTGGTCGGCTCGGCATGGATGCCGTGGCTGCGGCCGATGGTGGGGGTGTGCTTGTGCTCAAAGGCGCGGCGCTTGAGCGCGGCGAGCAGCGCGTCGAGATCGGCGAGCAGCAGGTCAGAGGCCTGCACGAGCTGGACCGACAGCGCGGTGTCGAGCACGTCCGAACTGGTCATGCCCTGGTGCATGAAGCGCGCTTCATCGCCCACTTGTTCTGCCACCCAGGTCAGGAAGGCGATCACATCGTGCTTGGTGACGGCTTCGATGGCGTCGATTGCGGCGACGTCGATCTTCGGGTTCGTCGCCCACCAGTCCCACAGCGCCTTGCCCGCGCTGGCCGGGACGACGCCGAGCTGGCCGAGCTTGTCGGTCGCATGCGCCTCGATCTCGAACCAGATCCGCAGCCGCGCCTCAGGCTCCCAGATCGCACTCATCGCGGGGCGGGCGTAGCGGGGGACCATGTTCGACTCCGGGGTTTGGGTTGGGTGAGCCGCTAGGGGGAGGGGGGACGGATGGCAAGGGCGGGGCGGGCGAGCGGTGGAGTTAGTTGATGAAACACACGCGCGGCGAACGGTTTTGTTTTTGTATTTGCAGATCGCGCCAATGCGGCAAAGCCGCGCTGGCGGGCGCGGCTTGGTTTGAGGGGTGCGTGACAAGTCAAAGACCGGGTTGAGCGTAGCAGAGTTGGGGGATGTAGGAAAACGTCGGGCATCGATCCAATTTTGGACCTTCAGTAGACCCGCGCACCTTCCTCTACAACGAACCTACATTATTCGCCGCGCACCAGCCTTGAAGTTCTGAATGGAGCGAAGGCATAAGTCCGTCGCCCAAGCAGGGACACGACCGCGCCAAATGTTTTCCGTAGGAAGATATGCGATTAGCGGGTTTCCAACGATTTCGAGCATGAACGAACCTTCGGGTGCGTCTACGATCAACTCTTCTTTCCAGCGGGCATGAAAGCTGAACATGGGGCTCTCTATCGTCTGCGTGCAAAGGTAGCACTACATCCGCTTTCCGCCAATAAGCACCCCCAACCCCGTCACCCTGAACTCGTTTCAGGGTCCATTTCTCCCCACCACCCGCCGCCTCCGTGGGCGCGATGGATGCTGAAACGAGTTCAGCATGACGGTGTGTGGCGCGGAGCTGTCACTCCCGCCACACAAACTCCAGCGTCGTCTCCCCCGTCACCGCCCCATCCGCATCGAACCGCCGCTCGATAATCCGTCCCGCGCCGCCCGAATCCACCAGCACCAGGGTCGAGCAGCGCGTGCCATAGACCGCGCTGCGGATGAACGGCGGGGTTTCGGCGGGTTCGATTGCCACGTCGGAAGGCTCGCGCGGGTGGAGGCCGATGTCGGGTAGCGTCTGGCAGGCGAGCGCGGCGAGTAGCGGGGCGGGATCGGCGGTCCCTGCTGCCAGCCAGTCGGTCAGCGCGGCCTTGAGGTGGAGCGTTTTGGGCCAGGGCTCGTCGAGGCTGCCGTTGGAGAGGCCGTAAGTGCCGTGCGGCAGCGTGGTGCAGGTCGGGGCGGGGCGGTTGGTGAGGTAGGTCAGTTTGTCCCCGGTGCCGAGCAGCAGGTTGAAGGGATTGTAGGCGGACAAAGGCATCCCCCTCCCGCTTGCGGGAGGGGTTAGGGGTGGGCGAGTCTCACCGAGAGCGAGGCCCGAGACTACTGACCCACCCGTGTTCAGAGTCACGTGCCTCTGAACACCCCCTCCCGCCTGCGGGAGGGGAGATTGGCCAGCCAGCAAATCAATCACCAGCCCTCCGCGCGAGGCCCTGTCCGGATCGGGCAGGCCGTAGCCGCGCAGATTGGTGACCAGCACGAAGCGTGTCGGGGTCACGCCCAGCCAGGTCCCGCCCGATTGCAGATCGCGCCCGGCGATGATGCCGCTGCCGTCGTCCCACTGAGCGAGCGGCGCGGCGAGCCGCTGATGGTATTCATCGCGATTGCCGATTGCGACCAGCGACCAGCGCGGGTGCGCGCGCCACGCGAGGGCAGTTACGCACATGGCGGGAGCCAGTTGCTCATGTGCTCAAAGCAGCCCGCTAGTGTCCATTCGCACGCCGCGCAGCGGCTCGCTCGCCGCCAGCGTCTCGCGGACGGATTCTACAGCGTAGCTGATCAGCAGCGAGCGCCGCCGCGCACCGCTGGTGTTGGTCGTCGCGCCGTGGAGCAGGTTGGGGTCGAACACCACGATGTCACCCGCCTTGCCCGAGAGGGTCAGCGATTGCACCGCAGCGGAGCTGCGGTGCGAGCCGGGAATCACGCAGGTCGCGCCGTTCGCTGGCCCATAGTCGTCGAGGAAAACCATTGCAGCCGCATAAGACGTAGCGCCCGCATCGCCGTCGCGGTGAAGCACTTGCTGCCCGCCCTGTGCTCGCGGCCCGCGGCCTTCGACTTGCGAAAGGAAGAACGGCTGGCGCAGCATCGTCCGCACCGCTTCGACCAGCGCGGGCAGGCGGCACACCTGCTGCACGGTCGGGTCGAGATCGAGCTGGGAATGGCACCAGTCGTTGCCGCGGGGGACCGGCCATTGGTCGGACGGCATCTCGCCGGCGTCAAACGCGGCGCGCAGCGGTTCGAGCCAGTCTGCGGGTATCGCACCGGACAGGACGGCATACCCGTCACGCTCGAGCGCAATCATATCAACCCCTTCGCCTTCAAACTTACATGCCCGTGCCGGCCGATGATTACGTGATCGTGCACCGCTATCCCCAGCAGCCGCCCCGCCTCGGCAATCCTGCCCGTAATCTGGATGTCGGCGCGGCTGGGCTCGGGCGAGCCACTGGGGTGGTTGTGGACGAGGATCAGCGCCACCGCGCCCAGATCGAGCGCGCGGCGGATCACTTCGCGCGGGTGAATCGCGGCTTCGTCGATCGAGCCGTCGCACACATGCTCGTCGTGGATCAGCATGTTCGCAGCGTTGAGATAGAGCACACGAACGCGCTCGACGGTGAGATGCGCCATGTCGATGGTCAGGTAATCGATCAGCGCCTGCCAGCTACCCAGCACCGGTTGCTCGCGCACCGCGGCGCGGGCAAGGCGGCGCGCAGCGAGCGCGACGATCTTGAGTGCGGCTGCGCTGGTTTCGCCCATGCCGGGGTGCTTCGCGAGTACGCGGGGATCGGCGTTGAGCACCCCAGCAAGACCACCGAACCGCTTGAGCAGGCTGCGCGCGAGGGGCTTGACGTCGCGGCGCGGGATGGCGGTCATCAAAAGGTATTCGATGACTTCATGGTTGCCGAGCGCTTCCGCGCCGCCATCCAGCAGGCGTGCGCGCAGGCGAGCACGATGGCCCGCAGCGTCGTTGGGAACCCGATCCTTGTCGCCAGCATCCAGCGCCATTCCCGCAACCAACTCCCCGCACGTGCGTTACCGGAACCTGCATTGCCTTTCGTCGGCCGTGCGCGCAAGTGTTGGGACGATGGCCGAAGGCGAGCAAGAATTGACGCCTTTTGAAGTGGATGGCGCTGCGGATCCAGTCCGCCGACGCTGGCCGCGCGTGTTCGGCGTGGTTGGCGCGCTGCTGTTGGTCGCGCTCGCCGGAGTCTGGCTGGTGCGCAAGGACTTGGC
This sequence comes from Novosphingobium sp., assembly GCA_035543295.1. Classification (GTDB taxonomy): domain Bacteria; phylum Pseudomonadota; class Alphaproteobacteria; order Sphingomonadales; family Sphingomonadaceae; genus Novosphingobium. Next base: position 158,270 of record DASZZS010000014.1, on the reverse strand, counting down.
CGACCGGGTGATTTCGGGTCAGCTCGCCGATCTCGGTCTGCCCGCAACCTACCAGATCGAGCGGATCGGACCGCGCCAGCAAGTGCTGAGCAATGTGGTGATCGGCGATCCGGCGCATCCCGACCTGACCATCGAGCGTGCTTATGTCGATATCAGCCCGCGCTTCGGCATTCCGGCGATCAGCCGGATAACGCTGGTCCGGCCGCGGCTCTACGGCAGCTACCGTGGCGGAAAGCTGAGCTTCGGCAGCCTCGACAAAGTTCTATTTGCCGATAGCAAGCAACCGTTCAAGCTGCCCGATCTCGAACTCGGGCTGGTCGATGGACGCGCGCGGCTGGTAACAGATTACGGGCCGGTCGGGTTCAAGGCGCAGGGCGGCGGCAAGCTGCGGGGCGGCTTCGCGGGCATTCTCGCCGCAGTCGCTCCCAGGCTGGCAAACCGCGATTGCGTCGCCGAAGCGGCGAGCCTCTATGGCGCGGTCACTATCGCAGCGGAGCGTCCGCACTTTGCAGGTCCGCTGCGGCTGGGCACCCTACGCTGTCCGCGACAGCAGCTCGCGATTTCACGACTTGGCGTCGAGCTTGACGGCCGACTGGACCCGGCGTTCGATGGCGGGGAAGGCAAGGCGGGGATCGAAAGCGGCTCGGCTGCCTACGGCGCGAACCAGGCCAACGGCGTCAACGGTGCGGTCGATTTTGCCTATCGCTCCCGCGCATTGACCGCGCGGTACAATTTGCTCGGACGCGGTATCTCGACCCCGCAAGCTACTGCGGCAACACTGAGCGGCGAAGGCACGCTGCGGTCCAGCGACGGGTTTGCGCGGATCGAGGTCGAAGGGTCTGTCGACGGCGGCGGGCTGCGGCTGGGCTCGGGGTTCGATGCTGCGCTGGCACAGGCAGAACGCCGGGCCGAGGGCACGCTGGCCGCGCCGATGCTGGGACAAATCCGCGCTGCTCTGCTGCGCGAAGGTCGCAACAGCCGCCTGACCGGGGGCTTCGTCGCGCGGCGGACCGGCCAGATCTTCACACTGCTAATTCCGCAAGGGGCGTTGCGCGGGGGCAGCGGAGCGACCTTGCTCGACCTCTCGCGCTTCCAGCTGACCACCGGCGGCACCGCCCCGCGCATCGCGGGAAATTTCCGCACCGGGGGTGCGGGGCTGCCCGTGATCGAAGGGCGAATCGAGCAGCGGCCCGGCGGCAATTTGCTCACCCGGATGACAATGGCGGAATATCGCGTGGGCAATGGCCGGCTGGCACTGCCGCAGCTGCTGGTGGCGCAGGCTCCGGGCGGCGCGCTGGGGTTTGCTGGCACCGCCCAGCTGTCGGGGCCGCTTCCGGGTGGCTCGGCCGAAGCGCTCGAGCTGCCGCTTGACGGCAACTGGTCGGCAGCGCGCGGGCTTTCGATGTGGCGCGGCTGCACGCCGGTGAAGTTCGCGCGGCTGACGCTCGCCAATCTGACGCTCGACCAGCGCGCACTCACGCTGTGCCCGGGGCCCGAAGGCGCGATCCTGCGAAGCGACGGGCGCGGCACGCGGCTGGCTGCGGGCGCACCTTCGCTTGAGGTTTCCGGGCGGCTTGGCACCACCCCGATCCGCATCGCCAGCGGCCCGGTCGGCTTTGCGATTCCCGGCGCGCTTGCGGCCAAGCGGCTCGACATCGCGCTCGGCCCGGCGGCGACCGCAACGCGCTTCCAGATCAGCGACCTGACCGCGCGGATCGGCGCGGATATTGCCGGACGCTTTGCCGGATCGGACGTCAGGCTGTTTGCGGTCCCGCTCGACCTGCTCGGCGCGAATGGCAGCTGGCGCTATGCCAAGGGTCGGCTGACGATTACCGATGCGGACTTCCGGCTGCAGGATCGCCAGGCCGACGCGCGGTTCCAGCCGCTGATCGCGAGCGGCGCAACTCTTGCCCTTGAAAACAACCGGATCGTTGCGGCGGCAGGCTTGCGCGAACCGTCGAGCAATCGCGGGATCGTCAATGTCGATATCCGCCACGATCTGAACGACGGACGCGGACATGCCGATCTTGCGGTGCCGGGGATCCTGTTCGATCGCGCGCTCCAGCCCGATACGCTGACCCGGCGTGCGCTGGGCGTACTCGCCAATGCGCGCGGCACGGTGCGCGGAACCGGGCGGATCGACTGGACCGTCAGGGGCGTGACCAGCGGTGGCACGTTCACATCCGACGCATTCGATTTCGCTGCCGCTTTCGGCCCGGTCAAGGGCGCGTCGGGAACGGTGGTGTTTACCGACCTGATCAATTTGGTGACCGCGCCCGACCAGCGGCTGCGGATCGCTTCGATCAATCCGGGAATCGAGGTCAACGACGGCGTGCTCAGCTTCCAGCTCGAAAAGGGCAACGTGCTGATGGTCAATGGCGCGACCTGGCCGTTCCTCGACGGGACAATGACGCTGTTGCCGGTGCGGATGACGCTGGGCGCGTCCGAAGTGCGCCGCTACGTTCTCAAGATCGAGGGACTCAATGCCGCCAAATTCATCGAGCGGATGCAGCTGGGCAATCTCTCTGCCACCGGCATTTTCGACGGCAATCTGCCGCTGGTGTTCAACGAGAATGGCGGGCGGATCGAGGGCGGGTTGCTGATTGCGCGCGCACCGGGGGGCAACGTCTCTTACGTCGGCGCGCTGACCTATAAAGACATGGGCGCGATGGCGAATTTCGCGTTCCAGGCGCTGCGGTCCCTCGATTACAAGCAAATGCGGATCGCGATGGATGGCGCGATCGAGGGCGAGATCGTCACCCGCGTGCGGTTCGACGGGGTCACGCAAGGGGCGAGCGCCAAGCGCAATTTCATCACCCAGCGTTTCGCCAAACTGCCGATCCAGTTCAACGTCAATTTGCGCGCGCCGTTCTACCAGCTGATCACCTCGTTCAAGGCGATGTACGACCCCGCCTTCGTCAAGGATCCCCGGACGCTGGGCCTGATTGACGCCAACGGCCGCCCGATCAAGGCCGAGACCGTGAACCCGCCGCTGCCTCCGATCAAACCTACCGATATTCAGCCTTCAGACAGCAGGACTACGCCATGACTCACCTTCAATTGACCAAGTCCGCCCCGACTGCGACAACTACGCTGATGCAGGATAAGCGAACGGGCATGGAACAGGTCGGCCGAGGCGCGCTTGCGGCTTCGGCGGTGCTGGTGTCGCTCGCGATGGGTGGCTGCGTCTCGGTCAATGCGCCGGACAAGCCGATCGTCATCGAGCTCAACATCAATATCAAGCAGGAAGTGATCTATCGTCTTTCGCAGGATGCGGGGAACACGATTGACAAGAATCCGGAGATTTTCTGATGTTTCGCTTTGGTGACCACAAAATTCGCAACAGCCTGCTCCTTGCGGTCGGCGCTCTGGCGCTAACCGTGGCGGGCGCAGCCTATGCCCAAGGCCGCGATCCGGCTTACGCTGCAGCGCGGTCGAGCGGGCAGGTGGGCGAAAAGATGGACGGCTATCTCGGCTTCGTCACGACGCCCAGCGCGTCGCTGCGCGCGGTGGTCGAAGACCTCAACATCAAGCGCAAGGCGGTCTATGCCGAAAAGGCCCAGGCGCAGAGCGCCACAGTTGAGGAATATGCCCTGACCGCCGGCTGCCTCGCGATTGCCCGCACCGCGCCGGGCGAGAAATATCAGGCCCCCGACGGCAGCTGGCAGACCCGCACCAGCGGCGCGCCGATGCGCGATTCGCGCTGTCCCTGAGCCGGTTCTTCCGCACTGCACAATCGAGCCGGTTGACACTTTGCGCCGCCTTTCCTAAGGGGTGCGCGCCTTGCGGGGGAACCCGTTTTCTGGCGGAATTCCTAGTATAGCGGACGAATCGACATCGCAGCGAACGATCCCGTTCCAGACCCTGAAGATGCACAGGACCCCCGGCTGACGTCGCTCGACGAACGGCTGGCCCGGGCGCACCAGGCCGAACGGGTCAGGACCGGGCTTTCGTCGCCCAACCTTGGCATGACGGGCAAGGGTTCGTCGCAGGGCAACCGGGTGCTGTCGACGCTGATAGGATTTCCGCTGGGCGGTGCGCTGATCGGCTGGTTGATCGACCGGCAGCTGGATAGCGCGCCCAAGGCGCTGCTGGTGTTGCTGTTCCTCGGGATAGCGGGTGCGGGCAGGGAAATTTGGCGGATTTCGAAGGAACGTCCGGAATAGTCCGGGCGCGTCATTCGTTTGGAATTATAGGAATTTGCGGGTGGCGGCTGAAGCCAAAATCGATCCAATGCACCAGTTCGCGATCCACCCGTTGGGCGGCGGCGAGCTGACCGGTTCAGCATTGCAGTTCACCAACAGTGCGCTGTGGATGCTGATCGTGCTGGGGTGCATCTACGTGTTCATGCTGGGCGGGATGAAGCGTTCGCTGGTCCCGGGCCGCTGGCAGGTCGCGGTCGAAGGTTTCACCACTTTCGTCAGCGGGATGGTTGCGACCAACATCGGTCCCGAGGGCAAGAAATATTTGCCCTGGGTGTTCACGATCTTCACTTTCATCCTGTTCGCCAATCTCATGGGCTTGATGCCCTTCGGTGTGGTCCCCGCCGCGCATCCCTTCACGGTGACGAGCCAGTTTACCGTCACCGGCGTGATGGCGGTGATCAGCTTTTCGATCGTGATCGTGGTCGGGTTGTGGAAGCATGGCCTCCACTTCTTCTCGCTGTTCGTGCCGCAGGGCACGCCCTTCGTGCTCAAGCTGCTGATCGTGCCGATCGAGTTCGTCTCGTTCATGGTGCGCCCGTTCAGCCTGATGCTGCGGTTGTTCATTGCGATGTTCGCGGGACACATCCTGGTCGATGTGTTCGGCAATTTCATCGTTCAGGGGATCAACGCCGGCGGGTTCGGTTATGCGATTGCCGCGCTGTGCTTTGTGTTCGTCATTGGGGTGAGCGCGATGGAGCTGCTGGTCTGCGCGATTCAGGCCTATGTCTTTGCTCTGCTGACCTCGCTCTACATCCGCGATGCGGTGCATCTGCACTGAGTTTCATATCTGTCTATTGCGTTCTAACAGGAGTTAATCATGGATCTCGCTTCAGCAAAAGTTATCGGTGCCGGTCTGGCCGCTATCGGCGTCGGCGTTGCCGCCACCGGTGTGGGCAACGTGTTCGGCTCGTTCCTCCAGGGCGCGCTGCGCAATCCGGGCGCGGCGGACGGCCAGCAGGGCCGCCTGTTCATCGGCTTCGCGGCCGCCGAACTGCTCGGCCTGATGGCCTTCGCGCTGGCGATGATCATCCTCTACGCCGTTTGATCGAAACACGCTGAACCCCGCTTTTCGGCCATCCGGAGCGGGGAGCAGGCGCAGGGATAACCGATGCCCCAACTCAACCAACTCATGCTCGCCTATGCGTCGCAGTGGTTCTGGCTGCTGCTGGTGCTGGCGGTTATCTACATCGTGATCGGTCGGGGCATGGTCCCCAAGATCGAAGCCACGGTTGAGGCGCGCGACGCGCAGATCGCGGGCGATCTCGCCGCGGCGCAGCAGGCACGCACGGATGCCGATGCGGCCGATGCCGCCTTGCAGGCCAAGGGGGAGGCGATGCGCAGCGATGCGCAGGCGATTACCGCCGCGGCCAAGGCCAAGTCGACCGCGCAGGCCGCGGAACGCGTCGCCAAGGCCGATGCGGCAATCGCCGAAACGCTGGCCCAAGCCGAAGCCGCGCTGACCAAGGCACGGGCTGTGGCGCTTGCCAGCATCGAGCAAGTCGCGGCCGAAGCAGCGCAGGATATCGTCGCCAAGGTCTCCGGCCTGTCGGTTAGCGCCGCCAAGGCCACCGGCGCAGTAAAGGCAGTGCTCGCTCATGGTTGAACTTCTGCTCAGCGCGGCCGCGACGGCCGCACCGCATGAAGCCGCCGAAGCTTCGGCTTGGGGATTCGATCCGGGCGGCTGGGTCGCGCTGGCGATGGTCGCGGTGATCGCACTGATGCTGCGGCTCAAGGTCCCTGCGTTGATTGCGGGGATGCTCGACAAGCAGATCGGCACCATTCGCGGGCAGCTCGATGCGGCCTCGGCGCTGCGCAAGGAGGCCGAGGCGCTCAAGGCCGAGTATGAGGCCAAGATTCACGCTTCGGTTGGGGAAGCCGAAGCGCTCAAGGCTGCGGCGTCGCGCGAGGCGGACGAAATCGTCAAGCAGGCCAAGGCCAGCGCGACCGCGCTGATCGCACGCCGCCAGAAGATGGCCGAAGACAAGATTGCCGCTGCCGAACGCGCTGCGATCGCGGATTTGCGGGCCGGGGCCGCCAAGGCTGCCGCCGCCGCCGCGAGCAGCATCATCGCCAAGGACCACACCGCCAAGGTCGACAAGGCGCTGGTGGACGAGGCGATCGCCGGGATTTGATCCCCGGCGGAGTGCAGCGTGAATAGGGGCGGTCTCAGGGCCGCCCTTTTTCGTGTCAGGGTGCCAGCACGATCTTGCCGACCATCTCGCGCCGCGACATCGCGGTGAAAGCGGCTTTCCAGTCCGCCAGCGATAGCACCCGGTCGACCCGGGGGCGCAGTCTGCCCCCGGCGAGCAGGGCATGGACCCGATCATGGGCGATCTTCCCGCGCTCGGGAAAGCGCCGCGCCCATTCGCCCGCGCGCACGCCGACGATCGAGAAGCCCTTGATCAACGGAATATTGGTGGAGATGTCTGCGATCCGGCCCGAGGCGAACCCCACCACGAGGAGCTTGCCGCCAAACGCCACGCAGCGGGTGCTCTCGTCTAACACATCGCCGCCGACCGGATCATAGACCAGATCGGCCAGCGCGCCGCCGGTCAGCTCGGCCACAGCCTCGCGGAAGCGCCCGGTGGCAAGGATCGCGGCGTCGGGGGCATATTCGCAGGCCACCACCGCCAGTTTCTCAGCCGAGCCTGAGGTCACGATCACCTTTGCACCCAGCGCCTTGGCGAGGTCCGCTGCGGCGAGGCCAACGCCGCCGGTTGCACCATGCACCAGCACCCATTGCCCCGGCTGCAATTGCCCGAGTTCAACCAGCGCGACCCAGGCGGTGTGATACGCCGCGCCGAATGCCGCCGCCCGCGCGAAATCGAGCTGCGGGGGGATTGGCCGCACGCCAGACGCGTCGAGCGCCACAAGTTCGGCCATCCCTCCCAGCCCCGCCCCGCCCATCACCCCGTCGCCGGGGGCAAAGCCGCTGTCCGGGTCCGCCGCAATCACCTCGCCTGCGACATCCATCCCCGGCGTGAAAGGCAGCGGCGGCTTGAGCTGGTAATCGCCGCGCGTCATCAGCAGGTCGGGGTAGTTGAGCGATACCGCGCGCACCCGCACCAGCACTTGATCTGGCTTGCGCTCCGGTTCGGGCACGGAAACGACCGAGCAGCCCGAGAGGTCGGGCGAGAGCGACTGGACCTGCAGCGCCTGCATCGCGATCAGAAGCTGTCCTTGGCGGCACGCAGCGCGGCAAATGTCGCCACCGCATCCCCGCCGCCCCATCTGGCCTGTATCCCGGGATCATCTGCCCGCAGGAACGGGTTGCTCGCCAGTTCGCGGTCGAGCGTTGTCGGCACGGTCCATGCGCCCCGAGCGCGCAGCTCGGCGATCTTCGCGGCATAGTCGGCCAGCGCGGCGTTGTCGGGATCGGCGTGGAGCGCGAAGCGCGCGTTGGAGGCGGTGTATTCATGCGCGCAGTAGAGCAGCGTCGCCGGGGGCAGTGCCTTGATCCGGCTGAGGCTCGCCCAGAACTGCTGCGGCGTGCCTTCGAACATCCGTCCGCAGCCCAGCGCGAAGACCGAGTCGCCAACGAAGGCCAGCCCCGCTTCGGGCAGATGATAGGCGATATGCCCCATCGTGTGCCCGCCGACGTCGATCACGGTGGCGGTGAAATCGCCCAGCTGCACCGTATCGCCGTGCGCCACCGTCCGGTCGATCCCGGCAATCCGCTCGGCTTCGACCGCAGGTGCCGTGATGGTGCAACCCGTCACCGCCTTGATCGCCGCGTTGCCGCCCGCATGATCGGGGTGCCAGTGGGTATTCCAGATCTGCGTGATCTGCCAGCCCTTGGTCCCGGCCTCGCGCAGATAGGCCTCGGCGTCGGGCGTATCGATGCAGGTGGTCTCGCCGCTCGCCGGGTCGTGGACCAGGTAGCCGTAGTTGTCGGACAGGCAGGGGAACTGATGGACTTCGAGCATGGCACTCTCCTGCAGCCAGTCTAGCGCGTCTGCGCCAAAGCAAAAGCCCGCCCGCTCGGTCGAGGGGACGGGCCTTGCTGTCGTTTCGTCATCCCGCGAAAGCGGGGATCGCTGGCCGCTTGGTCCGACCATGAGGCCAGCGGTCCCCGGTCGAGCCGGGGACGACGCTTAGTCCTTCTTGCCCTTCAGCGCGGCACCGAGGATGTCGCCGAGCGAAGCGCCCGCATCCGACGAACCGTATTGTTCCACCGCTTCCTTCTCTTCATGGAGCTGGCGCGCCTTGACCGAGAAGTTGGGCTTCTTGGAACGGTCGAACCCGGTGACCATCGCGTCGAACTTCTGGCCGACCTGGAAGCGGTCGGGGCGCTGTTCGTCGCGGTCGCGGCCAAGGTCCGAGCGCTTGATGAAGCCGGTCGAGCCATCGTCGCCGGCCTGCACTTCGAGCCCGCCATCGCGGACTTCGAGCACGGTGACGGTGACGACATCGCCCCGCTTGAGCGAACCGCTCACCGAGGCAGCTGCGCCGCCGGCCGCCGGAGCGCCCTTTTCAAGCTGCTTCATGCCGAGGCTGATGCGTTCCTTCTCGACATCGACGTCGAGCACCACGGCCGAAACCTGCTCGCCCTTGCGGTGCAGCGCCAGCGCGTCCTCGCCCGAGATGCCCCAGGCGATGTCCGACATGTGGACCATGCCATCGACATCGCCATCGAGCCCGATGAACAGACCGAATTCGGTCGCGTTTTTGACTTCGCCAGCGACGGTCGAGCCCACCGGATGGTCCGCAGCGAACTGTTCCCACGGATTCGAGATCGCCTGCTTGAGGCCGAGAGAAATGCGGCGCTTGTCGCTGTCGACTTCGAGCACCATGACGTCGACTTCCTGCGAAGTACTGACGATCTTGCCGGGGTGGACGTTCTTCTTGGTCCAGGACATTTCCGAAACGTGGACCAGCCCTTCGATGCCGGCTTCGAGTTCGACGAAGGCACCGTATTCGGTGATGTTGGTGACCACGCCCTTGAGCTTGGCACCGACGGGATACTTGGCGGCGACGCCATCCCACGGATCGCTTTCGAGCTGCTTCATGCCGAGGCTGATGCGCTGGGTGTCCTGATTGATGCGGACGATCTGGACCTTGACGGTGTCACCGATGTTGATGACTTCGCTCGGGTGGTTGACCCGCTTGTAGCTCATGTCGGTGACATGGAGCAGGCCGTCGATCCCGCCGAGATCGACGAACGCGCCGTAATCGGTGATGTTCTTCACGACGCCGTCGATGATCTGGCCTTCGGTCAGGTTGAGGATCAGGCCCGAACGCTGTTCGGCGCGGGTTTCTTCGAGCACCGCGCGGCGCGACACGACGATATTGCCGCGGCGGCGATCCATCTTGAGGATCTGGAACGGCTGCGGCATGTCCATCAGCGGCTGCACGTCGCGCACCGGGCGGATATCGACCTGCGAACCGGGGAGGAAGGCCACAGCGCCGTCGAGATCGACGGTGAAGCCGCCCTTGACGCGGCCGAAGATCACGCCTTCGACGCGCTTGCCTTCGCCGAATTCGCTTTCGAGCTTGTCCCACGCGGCTTCGCGGCGGGCGCGGTCGCGGCTGAGCATAGCTTCGCCGTCGGCGTTCTCGACGCGGTCGACATAGACTTCGACTTCATCGCCCACCGACAGCCCGTGCGGCTGGCCGGGCATGGCGAATTCGCGCAGGGCAACGCGGCCCTCGCTCTTCAAGCCAACGTCGATGACGGCCTTGTCGTTCTCGATTGCGGTAATGGTGCCCTTGACGACGCGGCCTTCAAAGCCGCCGTCGGCGCTCCCGCCGAGAGATTCGTCGAGCATCGCGGCGAAATCGTCGCGGGTCGGGTTGGCAGTCGATGCCATATGGTCAGGTTCCTACTACGTTGTTTCCGGCCGGGCGGTTTACCGCCGGTCTTTCTCCGCACACCGCACCATGCGACACGCGGGCCAAAGGGCCGATCTCTCCGCCCGGCCGGATGCCATGGCAGAGGTTCGTCTCGCCGAAGCTCAATGAACGGCTGCGCGCCTAGGCGAAGGGCGGTGGAAATGCAAGGGAATTGGACGCGGGAAGTGAACCGCTCAGCCGGTCGGTAGCGCTCTGGTGTAGAGCATCGCCACGTCGCAGCGCTCGTAGCGCGCGCCATAGTCGGCCATGATCCCGGCGTCGTGAGTGAATCCCAGCTTTTCGTAGAGGTGGATGGCTGCGGCGCATTTCTTGTTCGTGAGCAGGTAGAGCGGATCGGCTCCCAGCTCGGCAGCGCGTTCGATTACCGCTGCAAGCAGGAATTCCCCCGCCTTGAGCCCGCGTGCGGCTTCAACCACGCCCATCTTGGTCAGCTCGAAGCTGGTCGGTCCGGTTTTTTGCAAGGCGCAGGTGCCGACGATCCCGAGGTCTTCGGCTTCGACGAACAGGATCGTCCCGCCCGGATCCACAATCCGTTCGCGTGGGTTCTCGATCACTTCGCGGTCGGTCGCTTCGAGCACGAACATTGTCGCGATCCACTCAGCGTTGATGTCGTAGAAGGCGCTCGCGAGGTCGTCGCTGAATGGAACTATTCGCATTGGCGCGTCTCCACGATCCGGATCGCCTCCTCAATCGCCGCCATTCGAGTGATGTCGGAGGTATCGAGCAAAACCGCATCCACCGCCGCCACAAGCGGGGCCTCGGAGCGGGTGCGGTCGCGCAGGTCGCGCAGCTCGAGATCGGCGGCGATTTCGGCCAGCGCGACATGGTGCCCCGCCGCCTGCATTTCCCTGAACCGCCGTTCGGCGCGAGCAGACACGCTGGCGACCACGAACAGCTTCACCTCCGCCTCGGGCGCGATCACTGTGCCGATGTCGCGCCCGTCGAGTACCGCGCCACCGGGCTGGGTGGCAAAGGCGCGCTGGCGTTCGTAGAGCGCCTGGCGCACCGCAGCATGGACCGAGACCCGGCTGGCTAGACCGCCGGTTGCTTCGGCGCGCAGTTCGGGATCGGTCAGCAGGCTGTCGGGAAAGCTAGCCGCGGCCAGCGCATCGCCGCCGTCGTCAGGATCGCCGCCGTCCAGCAAACACTGCCGTCCAACCGCGCGGTAGAGCAATCCGGTGTCGAGATGCGGCAGCCCGAAATGCGCGGCGAGCGCGCATGCGATGGTGCCTTTGCCCGAGGCGGTGGGGCCATCGACGGCGATGATCATGGCTTGGCCGCTGGCGCGCGGCGCAATGCAGCAACCAGCCCGGCAAATGCAATCACCGCCCAAGCGACTTCGAGGACAAAGGCAGCGAGATTGAAATTGATCCACAGCGAGCAGAGCAGCAGCATCGCACCCAGCAGATTGGCGGCATTGAACAACCGCTTGTCCATCGCCGGGGAAAGATTGGCATAGGCAAAGGCCGCGATGAACAGCGCGCTGCCGATCAGGCCAATGATGTCGGCCAGTTGCGGGTTCATCGCGCCAGTCCTTCGAGCAGCGCTTCGAACGTGGGGAAGCTCGTCGCAATCGGGCGGGTGTCGTCCACCTCCACGCCGTCGCAGCTCGCCAGCCCTGCGACCGCCATGCTCATCGCGATGCGGTGATCGAGATGCGTGGCGACCGGGCCGCCACCTGCCAAAGGCTCGCCGCCGGTGCCGTCGATGACCAACCCGTCCTCGGTCTCCGTCACCCGCGCGCCGATGGCGGTTAGCGCGGTGGCCATGGCGGAGAGGCGGTCGCTTTCCTTGACACGCAGTTCATCCAGCCCGGTGGTGACGGTCCGGCCCGAAGCTAGTGCCGCTGCGACGAATAGCACGGGGAATTCATCGATCATGCTCGGTGCGACCGCCGGATCGACCTCGATCCCGGTCAGCGCCGAATGTTTGACCAGCAAATCGGCAACCGGCTCGCCGCCCACTTCGCGCGGATTGAGTTCCTCGATGCTTCCGCCCAGCTGGCGCAGCACTTCGATCAGCCCCGCGCGGGTCGGGTTGAGGCCGACGTTCTCGATGGTCAGCTCGCTGCCCGGCACGATCAGCGCGGCGACGATGAAGAACGCGGCGGAGGAGGGGTCTCCGGGCACGTCGATTACTTGCGGCCGCAATTCTGACTCGCCCCGGATGCGGATCACCCGCGCGCCGTCAGCGTCGTGTTCGACCGTCAGCTCCGCACCAAAGCCGCGCAGCATCCGTTCCGAATGGTCGCGGGTCGGGACAGGTTCGATCACCGTGGTGATGCCCGGAGTATTGAGTCCGGCGAGCAGCACAGCGCTTTTCACCTGCGCCGAGGCGACGGGCAGACGGTAGGTGATCGGCACGGCAGGCGAAGCGCCGCGCAGGGTCAGAGGAAGGCGGCCACCTTCGCTTGCCTCAAATGCCGCCCCCATTTGGCTGAGCGGCTCGATCACCCGGCCCATCGGGCGTTTCGACAGGCTGGCGTCGCCCACGAAAGTTACGGTGATCGGATGGCTCGCGAGCAGCCCCATGAGCAGCCGGGTCGAAGTGCCGCTATTGCCCATGTCGAGCGCGGTTTGCGGCTGGAGCAATCCGCCGACGCCGACTCCGTGCACCCGCCATTCGCCTTCACCTACCCGCTCGATGGTCGCACCCATCGCCCGCATCGCGGTAGCAGTAGCAAGCACGTCCTCGCCCTCGAGCAAGCCGGAGATGCGCGTCTCGCCCACCGCCAGCGCGCCGAGCATGATCGAGCGGTGGCTGATCGATTTGTCGCCCGGCACGCGGATCGTGCCCCGCAACGGCCCGGCGGGCAGGAAACGGCGCGGGCGCATCTGGGACGAGTCGGCACTGGACACGCGGTGGGCTTTCATTGGAGAGCGTCCGGAAGCGCGCGGCTTTTGACAGCGCGCGTCACCTATGGCAAGGCGCGCCCGCGCTTGCAAAGGGCGCCGATGGTCACCATCATTTCAAGAGTTTTCCGGCTCGCCGCCTTGGCGGAGGGCCACTACGAGGAATTTTCATGGTCAAGGCTGAATGGGGCGCCAAGCATGGCTGCCCGAAATGCGGCACCCGCTTCTACGATCTGGGCAAGGATGACCCGGTCACCTGCATCGAATGCGGTCACGCGTGGCAGCCCGATCCGGTGCTCAAATCGAAGCAGCCGATCCCTTATGAAGAGGTCAAGAAGGTCGAAGTCGTCGCCGACGCCGATCTGGCCGAAGAAGATCTCGACATCGACGAGGACGGCGATTCGCCCGATAACGACGTCGATCTGGGCGGCGACGAGGACCTTGGCGTCCCGGGTGCCGACGCCGATGGCGGCGACGAAAGCTGAGCCGGGGCTGATCGGCGATCGGGCGAGGGGTTGACCCCGCTCGCCCAAAACGCTCTTGCCAAGGCCGGGACGCGCTACTAGAGCGCTGCCTCCCGGCCACAGGCGGGGAAACGGCGGCCTTTCGGGGTTCGTCAAATGAATGGTACGGGGCCTTAGCTCAGCTGGGAGAGCGCCTGCATGGCATGCAGGAGGTCAGCGGTTCGATCCCGCTAGGCTCCACCAGTTTTTCCGAAGAAGAAAACGTCCGGGGGACGTTTTCCGGAAAGACTCCCAAGCGCAAGCGCGGGAGGCGGTTACAAGGAAGCCCGCGTCGCGCGGGGAAAGAGTTTCTAGCGGCAAGCTGGTCGGCGAGGTTTCGCCCACCGGCTTTTTTCGCGTTTCGGAGTCTTTGAGCGAATGTTCGACAGTCTTTCAGACCGGCTAGGCGGCGTCTTTGACAGGCTGCGCGGGCGCGGTGCGCTGAAAGAACAGGACGTGCGCGATGCGATGCGCGAAGTCCGCATCGCGCTGCTCGAAGCCGATGTCGCGCTGCCGGTGGTCCGCCGCTTCATCGACAGTGTCACCGAACAGGCGGTCGGTCAGTCAGTCCTGAAATCGATCACCCCGGGCCAGCAGGTCGTCAAGATCGTCAATGACGCGTTGGTCGAGATGCTCGGCGGCGAAGCGACCATCGGACTGGAGCTCGAAGCGCTGCCGCCGGTCGTGATCATGATGGTCGGGCTGCAGGGTTCGGGCAAGACCACCACGACCGCCAAGCTCGCCAAGCTGCTCAAGGAAAAATACGGCAAGAAGGCGATGATGGCGTCGCTCGACGTCAACCGTCCGGCCGCGCAGGAACAGCTGGCGGTGCTGGGCGAGCAAGTCGGCGTCGCCACGCTCCCGATCATCACCGGGCAGGCGCCGGTGGACATCGCCATCCGCGCGCTGCAGTCTGCAAAGCTTCAGGCAGTGGACGTGCTGCTGCTCGATACAGCGGGCCGCCTCCACGTCGACCAGCAGCTGATGGACGAGATGCGCAGCGTTGCTGCCATTTCCTCTCCGAAAGAAGTGCTGCTCGTGGTCGATGCGCTGACCGGGCAGGACGCGGTCAACGTCGCGCAAAGCTTCTCGGGCCAGGTCGATCTGACCGGCGTGATCCTCACCCGGATGGACGGCGATGCGCGCGGCGGTGCGGCGCTGTCGATGCGCGCGGTCACCGGCAAGCCGATCAAATTTGCCGGCACCGGCGAAAAGCTCGACGCGCTTGAGGCTTTTAATCCCGGACGTGTCGCCGGTCGCATCCTCGGCATGGGCGATATCGTCTCGATCGTCGAGAAGGCCGCCGCGACGATCGACGAGGCCGAGGCCGAGGCAATGGCCGCGCGGATGGCCAAGGGTCAGTTCGACATGAACGATTTGCGCCAGCAATTGCGCCAGATGACCAAGATGGGCGGGCTCGGCGCGCTCGCGGGGATGCTGCCGGGGATGAAAAAAGCCAAGGCGGCGATGGCCCAATCGGGCGTGGATGACAAAGTCCTGCTGCACATGGATGCGATCATCGGTTCGATGACCCCCAAGGAGCGGACTCGGCCCGACCTGCTCAACGCCAAGCGCAAGATCCGCATCGCCAAGGGATCGGGCACGCAAGTCCAGGACATCAACAAGCTCATCAAGATGCACCAGGAAATGGAACGCGCGATGAAGCAGATCAGGAAGATGGGCGGGCTCGCCGGCCTCGGCAAGCTGTTCGCCAAGGGCGGCCTTGGTGCCGCGATGCCCGGATTGGGCGGCGCTGGAGGAGGCATGGGCGGGGGAATGCCCGGTGGTCTTCCGGGGCTTGGCGGCTCACCGAATTTCAAGAAATAGGTTTCATGTAATTTAATCGAAAGGTAGTCTAAATGTCTGTTGCAATTCGTTTGTCGCGTGGCGGTTCCAAGAAGCGCCCGTATTACAAGGTCGTCGTCTCCAACAGCCGCGCCCCGCGCGACGGCAAATATCTGGAACAGCTCGGCACCTACAACCCGCTGCTCGCCAAGGACGATGAGAAGCGCGTTGCGCTGATCGAAGACCGGGTGCGCTATTGGCTGGGTGTTGGCGCGCAGCCGACCGACCGCGTCGCGCGGATGCTCGACAAGGCCGGGATCAAGGAACGCGCGGCGACCAATAACCCCAACAAGGCGGAACCCGGTGCCAAGGCCAAGGACCGTGTCGAGGAAAAGGCCGCCAAGCTGGTCGCCGCCGAAGAAGCCGCCAGGGAAGCCGCTGCGGCTCCCGCTCCGGTGGTTGAAGAAGTGACCGAGGAAGCTCCGGCTGTTGAAGAAGCTACTGCTGAAGAAGCGCCTGCCGCCGAGGAAGCCGCCGCTGAGGAAGCTCCGGCTGCTGAAGAAGCTCCGGCTGTTGAAGAAGCTACTGCTGAAGAAGCGCCTGCCGCCGAGGAAGCCGCTGCTGAGGAAGCTCCGGCTGCTGAAGAAGCGCCTGCCGCCGAAGAAGCAGCTGCCGAGGAAGCACCCGCTGCCGAGGAAGTCAACGAAGCGACCCCGAACAGCGACGCCGGCGACGATACCGAAGCCCCCACGGGCGAAAGCGCCCAGGAAAACGCCGAGGGCTAAGCGATGGCTGATGATCGCCCCGTCACGCTGGCCGCCGTTTCCGGCGCGCATGGCGTGACGGGCGAAGTCCGCCTCAAGCTGTTTGGCGAGGGCATCGCCACGCTGAAAACTCATGCCAGCTTCAACGGCGGCGCGCTAACGCTGACCAAGCTGCGCGACGATGGCAAGGGCGGGGCGGTCGCCCGCTTTGCCGAAATCACCGACCGCACCGCCGCCGAAGCGCTGCGCAGCACGGTGCTGACAGTTCCGCGCGATGCGCTGCCCCCTTTGGGCGAGGGCGAATACTACCACGCCGATTTGCTCGGCCTGCCCGCCGTGTCGACCGATGGCGCCGATCTTGGCCGCTGCATCGCGGTCGAAAACTTCGGCGCGGGCGATGTGCTCGAGATCGAGCGTCCAGATGGCAAGCGCTTCATGGTTCCGATGCGCGCCGACGCGGTGCTCGAATGGGGTGAGCGGCTGGTGATCGACGCGGCTTACGTCGAGGTCTAGCTGCCCGCCTTGACCAACCGCTCCAGTTGGCGCCCAAACTTCTTCAATTCGAAATTCTGCGGATCGTCGTGCGCGTCGGGGATGCCGGCATCGACGGTGTTGTGCTGCGCCGGGATCAGCCAGCGTCCGGCGCGCGCGCTGACGTAGACGTAGAGCGCCGCGAGCATGCGGTACTGGTCCCTGGTGAAGCCCGGTTTGGGTCCGTAGGTCTGGCCGCGGCTGGTCGCACCGGGGAGGAAACGGCGCGGCTGGACCGTCTCGATATGCACGAACCGCCCGCGCGTGGGCGCGCCGACCACGCGCGATTCGAGCTTGGTCGCGCGCCAGGGTTCCTGGAATTCATGCCCCGCCCAGATCTGTCCGATCCGGTTGAGGAAGATATGCGCAACCGGCTCCGCCGCGAAGGTGGTGTTCATGTAGGAGGTGAAGCTGTTGACCCTGAGGTCACGGTCGAGGTGCGGGGGGAAGGGTTCGGCGGCGTAGAACGGCTCGCTGGTATCGTGGATCACGAAATACTGCAGCGGCACGCCCGCCTCGGTCTGCGAGACCGGATCGCCCGCGTGTTCGATGGCGTAAGTGCGATAAGGCTCGGGAAAAGCGTCGAGCGCCGCCTGCTTCATCGCCGCACTGGGCGCGCCGCCCTCGACCATCAGCCGAGTAATGACCTTGGGCAACGCCTGCGGACGCCGCACCGCGCCGAGCTCGATCTTGCGCAGCAGGCAGGCCGCCTGCTCGAGCGAGGTGCCCGCGAAGGTGAGGGTATCCCGGTCGAACCGGCACTCGCCGATTTCCTCGGCTTGGGCCGGAGTAGCGAGGAACAGCAGCAAGACGAAAATGCGCTTCATTTGACCGAAAGTTCCGTTTCGTATATACGCACCGTATATATGGAGCGTGTCATGGGCAAGGAATATAGCACCAAGACCTTCAAGTCCGGCAATTCGGTTGCCTTGCGACTGCCGAAGGCGCTCGGACTGGTCGAAGGCGACGAAGTGGTCATTTGCCCTCACGCTAACGGCACCTTCTCTTTCTGGAAGGAAAGCGATGCCAAAAAAGTGTTCATGAGCCTTTATGGCAGCATGTCTCCTGGCTTCATGAAGGACGGACGCGGAGACATTGAGCAGGACGACTACGACTGGGATCGCCCTTCGGATAGCGGTGCGGCCGCTGCCTGATGTTCATGCTCGATACCAATGCGTGTATCGATTTTCTGGATGGGCGGAGCAGCCTGCTGGAGGCTCGAGTAGAAAAATATTTCGGGCACTTGTGGGTCTCGATGATCAGCGTTGCCGAACTGATGGTTGGGAGCGAAAAGTCTACAAACCCGCGCCGCGATGCGGAGCGGCTCGATGCATTTGTTGCAGGCGTTGAGCTTGCGGATTTCGATCTTGTTGCTGCGCGACGCTATGGCCAGGTGATCAAACAGATAGGCGTCAGGCGGAAGAGCTATGACCGCCTGATTGGCGTGCAAGCGCTGGTTTTGGGGCATACGCTGGTTACGCGTGACGGGAAGGACTTCGCAGATGTGCCCGGGTTGAAGGTCGAGAATTGGACGGTGTGATGGGTGGCGAAGCCTTCTTGTATCCATTTCTGATCTTCACCTGTGCTGTGGCTTCGGTAATGTTTGCAGTGATTCTGCGTAAGATACTTGGAACCAAGTATGGATTTGCCCAATTCCTCTTGGTCGCGATCGCAGCACCGTTGACGGTGTTGCTAATGGCAATGCGTGACCCAGAGATGGACTGGGAATACGTAAGGTTTTCGTTGGGACTTTCAGCTATCACATCTTGTTCGGTCGTGGTCTTCTACGCGTTGATTAGATTACGAAAATGACCTTCGTCGCAACCATCCTCACCCTCTACCCCGAGATGTTCCCCGGCCCTCTTGGCGTCTCGCTCGCTGGTCGCGCGCGGGAGGAGGGGAGGTGGGCGCTCGAAACCATCCAGATCCGCGACTTTGCGATCGACAAGCACCGCACCGTTGACGACACGCCGGCTGGCGGCGGGGCGGGGATGGTGCTGCGCGCCGAAGTGCTCGCCGCTGCGATCGATCAGGCCCTGAGCGCCCATCCGGACTGCCCGGTGCTGGCGATGACTCCGCGCGGCAAACCGCTCTCACAGGCTCGGGTGCGGGCGTTGGCAGCCGGTCCCGGCGTCACCATCCTGTGCGGGCGGTTCGAGGGGTTCGACGAGCGGATTTTTGCCGCGCGGGCGATTGAGGAAGTCTCGCTCGGCGACATTGTCCTGTCGGGCGGCGAACCTGCCGCGCTGATGCTGCTCGACGCTTGCATTCGGCTGCTTCCCGGCGTAATGGGCGCGCCTTCCAGCGGTACCGAAGAGTCGTTCGAGAACGGTTTGCTCGAGTATCCGCACTATACCCGGCCCGCTGAATGGGAAGGGCGCACGATTCCCGAAGTGCTGCGATCGGGGGATCATGCGAAGATCGCAGCCTGGCGGAAACGACAGGCGGAAGTCGATACACGGTCACGCAGGCCGGACCTTTGGGAGCGTCACCTCGGCGCTCGGGTTCAGCCTGCCTCTGGCGCGCGGCGTGAAGATGAGGAACCGGACCAGTGAACCTGATCCAGACGCTTGAGGCGGAAGCCATCGAGGCATTCAAGTCGAAGAAAGAAATCCCCGATTTCCGGGCCGGCGATACGCTGCGCGTTGGCGTGCGCGTCGTCGAAGGTGAGCGCACCCGCGTGCAGGCCTATGAAGGCGTGTGCATCGCGCGGTCGAACCGCGGCCTGGGTTCGAACTTCACCGTTCGCAAGATGAGCTTTGGCGAGGGCGTCGAGCGCGTCTTCCCGCTCTACTCGCCCAACATCGACAGCATTACCGTGGTCCGCCGCGGTGTCGTGCGTCGCGCCAAGCTCTATTACCTGCGCGGCCGCACCGGCAAACGCGCGCGTATTGCCGAGCGCAAAGTCACCCGGATCGACACGGCTGGCAAGGAATGAGCGGAAGCTGATCTCACGCAGATCATCTGACACACAGACCGAGACGGCCGGCTTCCCCAAGGAAGACCGGCCGTTTCCTTATTGGGCCAAATATCGAGGAATGCGACAATGGGTTACCGGGTAGTAGTGGTTGGCGCGACGGGCAATGTCGGGCGCGAAATGCTCAATGTGCTGGGCGAGCGCGAGTTTCCCTGCGACGAGGTCGCGGCGGTCGCCTCGTCACGCTCGCACGGGATCGAGGTCGAGTTTGGCGAGACCGGCAAGATGCTCAAGTGCCAGAGCATCGAGCATTTCGATTTCACCGGCTGGGATATCGCGTTGTTTGCCGCCGGATCGGCCGTGGCCAAGGACCATGCCCCCAGAGCTGCCGCAGCGGGCTGCGTGGTGATCGACAATTCCTCGCTTTACCGGATGGACCCGGACGTGCCGCTGGTCGTGCCCGAAGTGAACCCCGGGGCGATCGACGGCTATGCCAAGCGCAATATCATCGCCAATCCCAACTGCTCGACCGCGCAGATGGTCGTCGCGCTTAAGCCGCTGCACGATGCGGCGAAGATCAAGCGCGTGGTGGTCAGCACCTATCAGTCGGTCTCCGGCGCGGGCAAAGCCGGGATGGACGAGCTGTTTGAGCAGAGCCGCAACATCTTCGTCGGCGATTCGGCCGAGCCCCGGAAGTTTACCAAGCAGATCGCCTTCAACGTGATCCCGCATATCGATGTGTTCCTCGATGATGGCTTCACCAAGGAAGAGTGGAAGATGGTGGTCGAGACCAAGAAGATTCTCGATCCCAAGATCAAGGTGGTCGCCACTTGCGTGCGCGTGCCGGTGTTCGTCGGGCACTCCGAGGCGATCAACATCGAATTCGAGAACGAGATTTCCGCCAAGCAAGCCCAGGATATCCTGCGCGAGGCCCCCGGGGTGATGCTGGTCGATAAGCGCGAGGACGGCGGTTATGTCACGCCGGTGGAATGCGTGGGCGACGGCGCGACTTACGTCAGCCGCGTGCGCGAGGACCCGACGGTCGACAACGGGCTGGTGCTGTGGTGCGTCTCGGACAATCTGCGCAAGGGCGCGGCGCTCAACGCCGTGCAGATCGCCGAGCTGCTCGGGCGGCGTCATCTGAAGAAGGGATAACGGCTGGCTAGTGCGGAATGTCGGCCTTGGACACAGGTCGCCTGAGGTCGGCTTTGCGCATGATCAGCACCAGCGGGACGGCGGCGAGGCTCAGCCAACCCATCAGCCAGAAATCGTCGATATAGGCGATCATCGCTGCCTGCCGGTTCACTTCGGCATCGACCATCCGCAGCACCGAATTGCCCAGTGCCTGGAGGCGGTCGAGTGAGGAGAAATCGACCAAATCGGTGGCCGAAGCGGTGACATGCGCGCCTAGGTCGGCATGGCTGATCTGCAAATTTCGTGCGAGCAGCGCGGTGACGATCGATATTCCCACCGACGCGCCGACCGAGCGGAACAGATTGAGCAGGCTCGATCCGTCGGTGCGCAAGGCGGCGGGCAGCGTGGCGAAGGCGGTGGCGTTGAGCGGGATGAACACCAGTCCCATGCCCAGTCCCTGGATGAATCCCGAAGTGACGATGTGGTAATAGTCGACCCCGAGCGACCAGCCCGACATCTGCCACAAAGACAGCCCGGCAATCGTGAAGCCCAGCCCGACCAGCAGCCGGGCATCGACCCCGCGCCGTATCAGCACGCCAGCCAGTTGCATGCTGATCAGGGTGCCCACCCCGCGCGGCATCAGGGCCATGCCTGTGTCGATCACCGAATAGTTGAGCAGGCGTTGCAGCATCGGCGGTAGCAGCGCCATCGTCGCGAACATCACCACGCCGATCACCACCATGAAGACCAGCGCGACGCTATAGTTGCGGTCGGCAAACAGCTCGCGGTGGAACAGCGGGTCACGGGCGGTGACGAGGTGGATAACCGCGGCCCAGCCTGCCGACAGCGCAACGCCCAGGTAGATCCAGCTCTCGGCCGAATCGAACCAGTCGATGTGGTTGCCGCGATCGAGCAGGAGCTGGATCGAGGTTAGCGTGACCGCGATCATCGAGAACCCGAACACATCGAATTTGCGCCGCGCGATCGGGCGCGAAGGCAGGCCGGTGATCAGGATTGCCAGCGACAAGGCACCGAGCGGGACGTTGACATAGAACACGGCGCGCCAGTTCCAGTTCTCGGTCAGCCAGCCCCCCAGGATTGGTCCGAGGATCGGACCGACCATGATTCCCATCGCCCACAGCGCCATCATCTGCGCCTGCTTGGAGGGCTTGTTGGTGTCGATCATCGCCGCCTGACTCAGCGGCGAGATGAATGCGCCGGTCGCGCCTTGCAGCGCCCGGAAGATCACCATCTGCGTCAGGTTCTGCGCCATCCCGCACAGCATCGAGGTCAGCACGAATCCCGCCACAGAGGCGATGAACAGCCGCCGCGAGCCGAAGCGGTCGGCCAGCCAGCCGGTGATCGGCATCGCAATCGCGGTGGCGACGATATAGCTGGTCAGCACCCAGGTGATCGAATCCGGGGTCGCGCCCAGCGTCGACTGCATATGCGGGATCGCGACATTGGCGATCGTGCTGTCGAGGATTTGCAGCAGCGAGGCGGTCATGATCCCGACCACCAGCAGGACGTTGTTCTCGACTGGAAGCAGGGCGACATCGGCTATCGGTGCGGGCGACGGAGCGGTTCCGCCGGAGCGTCGTCGACCAGCGGGAGAAGCAGCGGCGGTCGCCATGAGCGGGCTTACTTGCCGTCGCTGGCGGTGAAGACCTTTACCTTGGTCGAAATGCCCGCGATCAGCTGGCGCGGACTCGCTTCGTCGAGCGCGATCCGAACGGGAACGCGCTGCGTCACCTTGACCCAGTTGCCGGTGGCGTTTTGCGCCGGGAGCACGGAGAATTCCCCGCCGGTACCCGCACCGATCGATGAGACATGGCCTTTGAGCACGACGCCGGGATAGGCATCGAAGCGCACTTCGGCGCGCTGGCCGACGCGCATTTCTGCGAGTTCGGTTTCCTTGAAATTGGCCTCGACGTAGCTGCGCTGGTTGGCGACGAGAGTGAGCACGGGCAATCCGGCGACAACATCCTGGCCGACCAGCAGCCGGTCGGCCTGCGCGATCCGTCCCGCCATCGGTGCGCGCACTTCGGTGCGCCTTAAGTTCAGCTCGGCGGCGGCGCGCTGGGCGCGGCCTGCGGCAACCTGCGGGTTGACGCCGGGGACTTGCGGGCCGGTGGAAAGCTTGGCCGCGGCCTCGCTACGCTTGGCTTCGGCGACGTTCAGTTCTTCGCGCGCCTGCGCGACCTGGTGCTGCGCGGCTTCATAGTCCGCCTTGGTGGTGAAGCCGCGGCTCCACAGCGCTTGCTGGCGCGAGAGTCGCGCTTGCGCGAAGCCGATATCCTCGCGCGCCGCGGCACTGTCCGCACCCGAAAGCGCGCTCGAGCTGCTCAGCGCGGCGACATTGGCCTGCGCTGCGGCAATCGTCGCGTCGGCTTGGGCAATCTGGAGGCGATAAGGCTCGGGATCGATCCGGAACAGCAAATCGCCCGCTTGGACCTGCTGGTTCTCCGCCGCCAACACTTCGACGATCTTGCCGCCGATTTCGCCGCTGACCGAGACCTTGTCCTGCTGGACATAGGCGTTGTCGGTCGAGACGTAGCCTTGCAGGCTCTGCCAGTACCACACGCCGCCGATGACAATCAGCAGGGGGACGGCCAGCATCAGCGCGAGCCGACCCCAGCGGCGCTTGGGTGCATCGGTCACGGCGCCGTCGATCGCGGCGCTGTCCTGCTGCGAGAGAGTGGCCTGCTCGGGGAATGCAGGATCGGCTTCAGCCATTGACGAGTGCCCTGTTGTCGCGATGTGCGGCCAGATTGGTGCTCACCGCGGTTAGAATGCGTGCGAAGGTTTCGCGATCCTGCGCATTTATGCCGGTCATCATCTGCTCGATCATTTCATCGACGCAAATGCGCAATTCGGCGATCATGGCCCGGCTGCGGATCGTCAGGTGCATCCGCCAGGCACGCCGGTCGGCGGGATCGCGGCGACGCTCGACCAGCCCGGCATCCTCCATCCGGTCGACCATCCGGCACAAAGTGATCGGCTCGACCTCGAGACGATCCGCGTAATGCCCCTGATTTTCGCCCTCGACCCGCGCCATGTACAGCAGCAGGCGCGCCTGCGGCCCGGTTACCCCGACCGAGCGCACGCCATCGTCGAACGCGCGCCGCAGCAGGCGCGAACTGTCCCCGAGAAGATAGCCGATATTCTCCATCACGGGTCTGCATATAATAAGTGTGCTTATTAAGTCAAGTCTGGTCAATGCAGCGCGGGCGCGGCACATTGCCGACATGAATCGAACCGCCACCGGCGGCTGCCAGTGCAGCCGCATCCGCTACGAAGCCTCGCTCGAAAGCGATGACGCCTATTGGTGCCACTGCCGGATGTGCCAGCGCGCGACCGGGGGGATTGCGGCGGCGTTTGTGCAGGTCAAACCCGGCGCGGTCACCTGGCTGAGCGAGCCCGACTGGTATGCCAGCTCGCCGATCGCCCGCCGCCCGTTTTGCGCGGCCTGCGGCACCCCGCTCGGCTTCGCCTTTGCCGATGGCGATGGGAATATGGACCTCACCCTGGGCAGCTTCGACGATCCCGCGCCGTTTCGCCCCGTGGCGCATGCCGGGGCGGAGAGCATCCACGAAGCCTGGCCCGATACGCGTGCCCTCCCGCGCCAATACACCGCGAGCACCGAAAGCGTGGCCAAGCGCTGGAAGGCGGCGGGGCTGGAAGTGCCCGGATGAGCGGTCATTACAAAGGCTTCGATAGCGCCAGGCTGGCGCTGCACCGGATGGGGCAGGGGCGGCCGGTGCTGCTGCTCCACGGGCTATTCTCCAGCGCCGAGATGAACTGGGTCAAGTTCGGTCATGCCAAGTTGCTCGCCGACGCCGGGTTCGAGGTCTTGATGCCCGATTTGCGCGCGCATGGGCAGAGCGCTGCGCCGCATGATCCGGCGGCCTATCCCACCGATGTGCTGGTCAAGGATTTGGTGGCGCTGGTCGGAGAGCTTGGGCTGACCGACTACGATCTGGTCGGCTTCTCGCTGGGTGCACGCACTGCGGCGCGGGGTGTGCTGGCGGGGTTGACGCCGCGGCGGTTGGTGCTGGGCGGGATGGGGCTGGAGGGGCTGGCCGGGTGGAACCGCCGCAGCGCCTTCTTCATCGACGCGATCGACCGTTTCGCCGAGGTCAAGCACGGCGATCCCGCGTTCCTGGCAGTGCAGTTCATGAAATCGATGAAAGTCGACCGGGTGGCAGCGCGGCTGCTGCTGCAGTCGGTCGGAGATACCCTGCCCGGTGCGCTTTCGGCCATCACGATGCCGACGCTGGTGGTCTGCGGCAGCGAGGACCACGACAATGGCTCGGCGGAAAACCTTGTCGCCGCGCTACCCAATGCGACGCTCGCGACGGTGCCAGGGACGCATATGAGCTCGGTCACCGAACCGGCACTGGGACGCGCGATTGCGCAATTCCTGAGCGATCCAGCGGGCTGAACGGGCCGCGCGTCAGACGACCTGTTCGGTCTGCCTGCTTTCGACGTATCCGGCGGTCACCTCGTCCTTGTGTGCTGCGAAGGCTGCCAAGACCTCGCCGACTTCCCGTTCGGGAACCTTGAAGACAGCCAAGGTCCGGCCCAGTTCGGCCGCGACCTCATCGAATTCTGCGGGCGAAATCTTCAAGTCGCGATGCGCGTTTTCGAGGCCGACTGTCGTGCTGCCGGGTTTCGTGGCGGTGTATTCGAACGGTCCGCCCGCAACATTGCAGACCCACAGGGTTCGCATGAATTTCAGGCCCGGAAGGCGGGTGAGGTTCGTGGAATGCCATTCCTTGAGCGCAGGATTGGCCGATTGCTGCCCGACCACCGGGTTTTTCACGACCGCGTCGCTGAAATGATCGATCACAGCGGCGATCGCGAAAACGCCACCAAGCCGTTCGTATAGGGAATGTTCACCCATTTCGTGGTCCTCACAGTTCGAGGGAGCTTCGCGGTTCGACCAACCGGAACAATCACTGTGAAGACTCATCTCTGCGAGGGTTGTTCCCGTTCACCTGAACGGTGGTTCGTTGAACGCGCGCAGCTTGCGGCTGTGGAGGCGTGCGCCTTCTGCCCGCAACAGCTCGCAGGTCATCACCCCGATTTTGAGGTGCGCGCCGATCGCTTCCTCGTAAAACCGGTTGGCCTGGCCGGGCAGCTTGATCTCGCCGTGGAGCGGCTTGTCCGAGACGCACAGCAGCGTCCCGTACGGCACGCGGAAGCGATAGCCCTGCGCCGCGATGGTCGCGCTTTCCATGTCGATCGCCACCGCGCGGCTTTGGCTGAGGCGGCGCGCGCTGTCGGTGTAGCGCAGCTCCCAATTGCGGTCGTCGGTGGTGACCACGGTGCCGGTGCGCATCCGTTTCTTGAGGTCCATGCCGCCGGCACCGCTGACCATCTGCGCGGCCCTGGCCAGCGCCAGCTGGACTTCGCCGATCGCCGGGATAGGGATTTCGGGCGGCAGCACCGCATCAAGCACGTGATCGTCGCGCAGATAGGCGTGGGCGAGCACATAATCGCCGATCCGCTGGGTATCGCGCAGCCCCCCGCAGTGGCCGATCATTAGCCACGCCTCGGGGCGCAGCACCGCAAGGTGATCGCAGATCGTCTTGGCGTTGGACGGCCCGACCCCGATGTTGACTAGCGTGATCCCCGCGCCATCGGGTGCCATCAAATGATAGGCCGGCATCTGGTGACGCCGCCACGCGGTGTCGGACAGCCGGTCGCGCGCATTATCGACCGGGGCGTCGAGATAGAGCCCGCCCGCGCCCGAGAGCGAGGTATAGCCGTTCTGGCCCAGCTGGGTCCCGGCCCAGTCGACGAATTCGTCGACATAGCGGTGGTAGTTGGTGAACAGGATGTAGCGCTGGAAATGTTCGGTCGCGGTCCCGGTGTAGTGGGCGAGGCGCGCGAGGCTGAAATCGGTGCGCAACCCGTCGAACAGCGCCAGCGGGATCGGCTGGTCGGGCGCGGTCATCTCGATCCCGTCGGCCAGTTCGTCGCCGATCATGGCCAGCTCGGTCGAGGGGAAATGGCGCGCGAGGTCCGATGGGCTGAGCGAACCCAGCCCCGCGCTGGCATCGAGCACGTAGGGAAACGGGATTTCCTGCGCCGAGCGGACGACTTCGGCCTCGATCGCGTAATCATCGGCGATCAGTTCCAGCTGCTCGCGCAAATAATCCGCAAACAGCGCGGGCCGGGTGACGGTGCAGGCGTAGGTTCCGCTGCGCGCCAGCCGGCCAAAGGCGCGGGCGAAATCGGGCCGCGTCTCGTGCCCCGCATAATGCAGCCGCAGTTCGGGATAGCACCAGGCGTTGTGGGTGCGGCGTTCGGGCGGGGGGAGAGTGCCATCGGCGGCAAACGCTGAAATATCGGAGCGGAGCGTGGCGACGGCTTCGTCGTAGATGCGGGAGAGTTCCGCGATGATCGTATCGGGTGATTCCATCGCCAGCCAGTAACGCACCAAATCCTACAAAGCAAAGGGGGCGCCGCAGCGCCCCCTCCTTATCAGGCTTCGGCTTCGCCTTCGGGCTCAGCCTCGGTGGCTTCGGCCTCGGCCTCGCCCTCACCAACCGGCTCGTCGAGCAGGTCGGCCGGGATTTCGCCGGGTTCGGCGTTGGGATCGTAAGCTTCGGTGAAGCCGGCAGTGTCGGCATCGAACATCGCTGCCATGACATCGACGCCGCGCGACTGCAGTTCGGCTTCGTCGGGCGAGCGCGCCACGTTGACCTTGACCGCAACCGCCACTTCGGGGTGCAGCTGGACGCGCACGTCGAACACGCCAAGCGTCTTGATCGGGCGTTCGAGCACGATCATGCCCTTGGTCACGTTGGCGCCATCGGCATTGAGGCCGTCGGCGATGTCGCGCACCGAAACCGAACCATAAAGCTGGCCCGAGTTCGACGAGGCGCGGATCAGGATGACCTGCTTGCCTTCGACACCCGAAGCGTGGCCCTGGGCGTCGGTCCGGCGCGAGGCGTTGTCGGCCTCGATCTTCGAACGGTTGGCTTCGAACACCTTGCGGTTGGCGGCGTTGGCGCGCAGCGCCTTCTTGCCCGGGAGCAGGAAGTTACGGGCGTAGCCGTCCTTGACCGAGACCACATCGCCGATGCTGCCGAGCTTCTCGATGCGTTCGAGGAGGATGAGTTCCATGGTTATTCCTCCCTTACTTGACGAGGTACGGCAGCAAGCCGATCTGGCGGGCACGCTTGATCGCCTGGCCCAGTTCGCGCTGCTTCTTGGCGGAAACGGCGGTGATCCGGCTTGGCACGATCTTGCCACGCTCGGACATGAAGCCCTGCAACAGGCGCACGTCCTTGTAATCGATCACGGGAGCGTTCTTGCCCGAGAACGGGCAGCTCTTGCGGCGGCGGAAAAATGCGCGGGCCATCTCTACATCTCCTCGCGGTCGCGGCGGCGGGGCCGTTCGCGGTCTTGCTTGCGCATCATCACCGAAGGGACGGCTTCATGCTCGTCCACCCGGACGGTCATGTAGCGGATTACGTCTTCGTTGATCGCGGTCTGGCGTTCGAGCTCGGCGACGACGCCCGCGGGGGCCTCGATGTTGAGCAGCACGAAATGCGCCTTGCGATTGCGCGCGATCTTGTAGGCGAGGCTCTTGAGGCCCCAGCTCTCGGTCTTGACGACCTTGCCCTGGTTGGCTTCGACAATCCCGGTAGCGGAGGCCGCGAGCACATCGACTTGCGCTTGCGACAAATCCTGGCGTGCCAGGAAGACATGCTCGTAAAGCGGCATGCTTCGTCCTTCATTATGGAACCGATCGCTGGCCGATCCGCACGATTGCGGGGCCCCTCCGGCTTTCTGCTTTCCCTTGCCGAAGCTCGGGAAGCGGGGCCTTTAGCGCGAATTGGCCGGAATGCAAGCTTTGTGCGCTCCTCGCGGCGAAAGGTTACAAAAGGTGACTCCAACGACAAGGCCGCCACTCGCGCTGGGTGGCGGAGTTTCGGTCACCTGCTTGCGGCGCGGCGGATCGACGGTGAGAGAGGGCCGATGACGAAGCTAGCAGACGCGGGCGATGTAGGAAAACGATTGAACTAGTAGATACGAATGTTGACACATGACCACACTCTGCTATGCCGTTCCGCAGGAGAAAACCATGCGCCTGCAAGTGAAAAAATGGGGCAATAGCGCCTCGGTGCGGATACCGGCTTCGATCATGGCGGCGGCGCGATTGCAAATCGATCAGACGGTCGATGTCCGGGAGGACAACGGACGGATCGTGATCGAGCCGGTGCGCAAGCCCGTTTACACTCTCGAGGAACTGCTTGCGGGCATGGACCCCGATACTTTCCCTGACGAAGTCGACTTCGGCCCTCCGGTCGGCAAAGAGATCTGGTAATGGCGGTGTGGGTGCCAGACGCCGGTGATATCGTCTGGGTGCAATTCGATCCTCAAGTTGGCCATGAACAGGCGGGGCACCGTCCGGCGCTGGTATTGACACCCCTGCATTACAACCAGAAGCGCGGGATGCTGATCTGCTGCCCGATGACCTCGCGGATCAAGGGCTATGTGTTCGAGGTGGTGGTAAGCCGCGATCCGCCGAGCGTCGTCCTTGCCGACCAGATCAGGAGTCTCGACTGGCGCGCGCGAAAGGCGACCAGCAAAGGACGGGTAAGTGCACAAGTGCTCGTCGAGGTTCATGCCAAAATCAAGACTCTGATCGGGCTGTAAGCGAAACGTGGGTGTGGACGCTTGCCTGGTTGACGGGGTTCGGTAATCAGGCGGGCAAGTGGATTGCAGCAACAAGGAACGCAGTAAATGGCGGGGCAGCGCAACAGTGAAGAGATCGCGGCGATGAACCGGCTCTATTACGGCGACAATCTCGATATCCTGCGTAACAAGATCGCCAGCGACAGTGTCGATCTGTGCTCCGGATCTACAACAACCAGGGCAGCGAAGACCGCGCGCAGGCGCAAGCCTTCGTCGATACCTGGAATTGGGGCGACGAAGCGATGGTTGGACTGGAATATATCTTAGATATCAATATGTTATAGTCAAAGGGGGGGGTAACTCTAACTGGACGCCGCAGACAGTCGAGCTGATCCGCGGACTCGAAAAGGTGCTGGGGCGCGGCTCGCTGCTCGCCTACCTCGTCCACATGACGCTGCGGATCGTCGAAATCCACCGCGTGCTCAAACCCACCGGCAGCTTCTACCTCCACTGCGACCCGACCGCCTCCTATCTCAAGCTGGTACTCGACGCGGTGTTTTGCGGGCAGGGCGGGGATTACCTTAATGAGATCATCTGGAGCTACCGTCGTTGGCCTACCAAAGCGCGTCGCTGTTTCTTTGTTTGAACTGGGTCCCGGCCTTCGCCGGGATGACGCGATTGTTTTTGAATTCAATGCAGCTTGCTCTGGCACGCTGATCGCCGAAAATCCTCCCCGTTCCGGGGAGGATTTTTCAGCCCAGACGCCCCAGCAACTCCCGCGCAAACAGGCTCAGCGTATCGTCGCGCGCGCCCATAATGACTACGCGGTCGCCGGGACGGGCGAGTTGTGCGATGCGCGCGCCGCAGTCTTCGCGCGAGGGGATGTGTTCGGCTTGGCCGCCCGCAGCGCGGATCAGCTCGACGATCCGCTCGCTGCCGACGCTGCGATCGACCGTGCCGCCGAAATAGACCGGGTCGCACAGGATCGTCATGGCGTCGGGGCCGAGCATCCGCGCCATGACCTCGGCCAGCTCCGCGCCCATTTGCTTGAGCGGGCCGTAGCCGTGCGGCTGGAAGAACGCGATCACGCGGCCGGGATGCGCTTTGAGCGTCGCCAGCGTGGCGCTGACCTTGTCCGGATTGTGGCCGAAATCGTCGATCACGGTCACGCCCGAAGGGCTGGTGCCGACGATGTCGAAACGGCGGGCGAGGCCTTGGAAGGAACCCAGCGCGGCGACCGCCTCACTCACCGGCACACCGGCGGCATTGCAGGCGGCAATCGCCGCGAGCGCGTTGGCGAGGTTGTGGCGGCCGGGGACTTTGAGCGCCAGGGCGTGCGCGGTGCCGTCGCGCCGGTCGAGGATCGTCGCGGTGAGCACGGTCGGCGCTTCGACGATGCTCCCCGGCTCGACCCCGATCATCGCGTCGGGGCTGTCGATGCCGAAAGTCAGGACCGCCCGCGCACGGCTGGCCAGCGCAGCGGTTTCGGTATCGTCGAGGTTAATCGCGGCCACCACGGCGCGGGCGAGGAAGTTGCCGAACAGCGTGCGCAATTCTTCCAAACTCTTGTGATCGAGGCTGACATTGCCGAGTACCGCGACCTTGGGCCGGTAGAGTGCAATCGAGCCGTCGCTTTCGTCCACTTCGCTGACGAACACCCCGCCCTTGCCCACTCGCGCGGAAGCAAAAGGCGCGTCGGGACGAACAAAATTCTTCATCACCGCGCCGTTCATGATCGTCGGGTCGCGTGCCGCCTCGGTCATGATCCAGCCGGCCATCCCGGTCACGGTGGATTTGCCGCTGGTCCCGCCGATAGCGATGCCTACCGGAGCCGCGTTGAACAGCGTGGCGAGCAATTCCGCGCGGCTCATGCGCGGGCAACCGAGTTCCTTCGCGCGGACCATCTCGGGGACCGTATCTTCCACGGCTGCTGAGGCGACCAGCACCTGATCGGCGCTGACGATCCCGCTGCCGTCCTGCGGGAACAGCTTGAAGCCCAGCGATTCGAGCCAGGCGAACTTCTCGGGCGTGCGGCCTTGGTCGCGGCTGCGGTCCGATCCGGCGATGGTCGCACCGTGCCCGTGCAGGATCAGCGCGAGCGGCAGCATGCCCGAGCCGCCGATGCCGCAGAAGAACCAGGGGTGGGCGGTGAGGTCTCGCGGCGCGGTCATGGCGCTTCCGGTATGCGGCCTTGCAGCCCGTGACAACTGTCTAAGGGAGGCTTGTAAGACAAGCCGGGCGGGTTACGATTGGGAATGAGCCGTATCGCCATCTGCGCGCCGTCAACGCCGCTGCTCCGCGAGGACGCCGCGCGCGTTGCTGCATTGGCGGCGGCAGAATTTCCCGCGCTCGAATTGTGTTTTCACGAGCAATGCTTTGCGGTGGACGGCCATTTTGCCGGACCCGACGAGCTGCGCCTTGCCGCATTGCTCGAATGCGCGGAGGATCCGGCAGTCGACACGGTGTGGTTCGCGCGCGGCGGCTATGGCGCGAACCGGATCGCGGAAGCGGCGATTGCCGGGATGAACGCTGCCGCCGATGGCAAGACTTTCCTCGGCTATTCGGACAGCGGCTATCTGCTCGCCGGGCTCTATCGCGCGGGGATCGGCAGACCGGTGCACGGACCGATGCCCAATGATATCCGCCGCGACGGGGGTGAGAATGCCGTGCGGCGCGCGTTGGACTGGCTTTCGGGCGATCTCGCCGGACTGGAACCCTCGCTCGACCGGCATCCGACCGTGGCCTTCAACCTGATGACGCTGGCGATGCTGTGCGGGACCCCGCTGATGCCGGGGCTGGCCGGGCATGTCGTAATGGTCGAGGAAGTGAGCGAGTATCACTACGCGGTCGACCGGTTGTTTTTCCATGTCACCGCGCATCTCGCCGGGATTGCCGGACTGCGGCTGGGGCGGATCAGCGAAGTGCCCGAGAACGACCGCCCGTTCGGTGCCGAGGCCGAGGATATCGCCCGCTACTGGTGCCAGCGCCATGCCATCCCGTTCCTTGGGAGCGCCGATATTGGTCATGATGCTGCCAACAGGATTGTCCCGTTCGGGGTTGCGGGAAGCGCGCGGGCTAAATAACCGCGCCACCGAAGGACCCTTCGAGACGCGGCTGCGCCGCTCCTCAGGATGATTGGAGTTGAGATTATGAGAGCATTCGTTTTCCCGGGACAGGGCAGCCAGAAAGTCGGCATGGGGGTTGAACTGGCCGAAGCAAGCGCGGTCGCGCGCGCGGTGTTTGAGGAAGTCGACGATGCGCTGGGGCAGAAGCTCTCCGCGATCATGCGCGACGGCCCCGATGACCAGCTCATGCTGACCGAAAACGCCCAGCCCGCGATCATGGCCAATGCCATCTCGGTGCTGCGGGTGCTCGAACAAGAGGGCGGGATCGCACTGGCGGACAAGGGTGACTTGGTCGCGGGCCACTCGCTGGGCGAATATACCGCGCTCTGCGCGGCCGGCGCGTTCAGCCTCGCCGATACCGCACGGTTGCTCAAGCTGCGCGGACAGGCGATGCAGGCAGCGGTTCCGGTCGGTGTGGGTGCCATGTGCGCTTTGCTGGGCGCGGATATCGACAAGGCCCAAGCGCTGGCGAACGCAGCGGCCGAGGGAGAAGTGTGTACGGTCGCCAATGACAACGATCCGGGGCAGGTGGTGCTCTCGGGCCATCTCGGCGCGATCGAACGGGCGATTGCGCTGGTCAAGGACTTCGGCATCAAGCGCGGCGTGCTGCTGCCGGTCTCTGCCCCGTTCCACTGCCCGCTGATGCAACCCGCCGCCGATGCGATGGCCGAGGCGCTGACCCGCACGCCCCCTGCCGCGCTGAGACTCCCCCTGTTCGCCAACGTCACCGCCGCAGTGGTGACCGACCCCGCCGAAGTCCAACGCCTGCTGGTAGAACAAGTAACCGGCCGCGTCCGCTGGCGCGAAAGCGTTATCGCCATGCAAGCCGACGGGGTCGACAGCTTCGTCGAACTGGGCGGCAAAGTCCTCGGTCCGATGATCGGCCGGACTGTGAATGACGTGAATGTCACCAGCGTGGGGACGATGGCCGATATCGAAATGCTGATGCTAGTGTTGTAGTCGGTTCGCGCAAAGGCGCAAAGGCGCAAAGGGGTATCGCGTGAAGGATGTCGATGCGATTAGCGCTGATGTTGTGACTGCCGCGATCAGGATCCACCGGGAGCTTGGTCCCGGTCTGCTTGAAAGCGTATACGAGATCGTCCTCGCCGCCATGTTGGAACGGATGGGATATAAGGTGGAGCGGCAAGTGCCGGTCGATATCCAATTCGACGGATTATCATTCACTGCCGCATTTCGCGTGGACTTGCTGATCGATGGGTGTTTCGTCGTAGAAATAAAATCCGTGGAGCGGCTGTCGGGCGCTCATGCAAAGCAGCTGCTGACCTATCTACGCCTCCTCAAACAGCCGCTGGGGCTACTGCTTAATTTTGCCGGTGAAACAATGAAGGAGGGCATCAAGCGATTGGTCAACGACCATCGATCCACTCGCTAACCCCTTTGCGCCTTTGCGCCTTTGCGCGAACCAATCTTGGAGCCTTGAAAATGGACCGAATGTTCGACCTGACTGGAATGACCGCCCTTGTTACCGGCGCTTCGGGGGGGATCGGCTCTGCGATTGCGCGGGCGCTTGCTGCCCAGGGCGCGCGGTTGGCGGTTTCGGGGTCCAATGCGGGCAAGCTGCGCGCTTTCCGCGATGAGCTCGACGAGCACACCCCGCAGCATCACCAGAAAGTCGATCACGTCGCGATCGCCTGCGATTTATCCAACGCCGAGGATGTCGAGAAGCTGATCCCCGCTGCGGTCGCTACGCTCGGGCAGCTCGATATCCTCGTCAACAATGCCGGCATCACCCGCGACAATTTGGCGATGCGGATGAAGGACGAGGAATGGGATGCGGTGATCCGCATCAATCTTGAGGCCGCGTTCCGCCTGATGCGCGCCGCGGCGCGGCCGATGATGAAGGCCAAATTCGGCCGGATTATCACCATCACCAGCGTCGTCGGCGCGACCGGCAACCCCGGCCAGGTCAACTATGCCGCGGCCAAGGGCGGGCTGGTGGCGATGTCTAAGAGCCTCGCGCAGGAACTGGCGACCCGGGGCATCACGGTGAACTGCGTTGCCCCCGGCTTCATCCGCACCGCGATGACCGAGGTGCTGCCCGACGCGCAAAGGCAAGCGCTCAACGCGCGGATCCCGATGGGCCGGATGGGCGAGGGCGGCGATATCGGTGCGGCGGTGGCCTATCTCGCGAGCCGCGAGGCGGGCTACATCACCGGACAGACGCTGCATGTGAACGGCGGGATGGCGATGCTGGGGTAATAGCGCCGCAGTGCGAAGCCTTCGACAGGCTCAGGCCGAACGGAGGTTTGTTTTGACCCGCTTACTAAAGCCTGTTCGTGCTGAGCCTGTCGAAGCACGCGCGCATCGGGGGATTTATCCCCAGATTAGCCAGCATTTGCGCCGATCCGGCTTGCCGCGCCAAGCTTGCGCGTTAAGGAATATGGACCGAATTGACGGCCCGCCCAGCCGATTCCGGCGGCGTGTGCCCAGAGGGGACGCGATACGACCATGAAGGCCACAATCGAACGTGCAACGCTGCTGCGGTGCCTGTCTCACGTCCAGTCGGTGGTGGAGCGGCGCAACACCATTCCGATCCTCTCGAACGTGCTGATCGAAGCCTCGGGCGACGGGACGGTCAAGCTGATGGCGACCGACCTCGACCTGCAGGTGGTCGAATCGATGCGCGCGGTCTCGGTCGAAGGCGCAGGCGCGATCACCGTCTCGGCGCATCTGCTGTTCGATATCGCGCGCAAGCTGCAAGATGGCAGCCAGGTGAGCCTCGAGACCGCCGACAACCGGATGACGGTCAAGGCGGGACGCAGCCGCTTCTCGCTGCCCACGCTGCCGCGCGACGATTTCCCGATGATCGTCGAGGGCGATTTGCCGACCAGCTTCGAGCTGCCCGCCGCCACCTTGGCGCAGCTGGTCGACCGGACGCGGTTTGCGATCTCGACCGAAGAGACGCGCTATTACCTCAACGGCATCTTCCTCCACGTCTCGGATGATGGCGGCAATGGGGACCAGCCGGTACTCAAGGCCGCAGCGACCGACGGCCACCGCCTCGCGCGCTTCACCCTGCCGCGCCCCGACGGGGCCGAGGGCATGCCCGACGTGATCGTGCCGCGTAAATGCGTCGCCGAACTCAGGAAGCTGCTCGAAGAATCGCTCGATACCAACGTGCTGATCGATTTGTCGGCGAGCAAGGTCCGCTTCACTTTGGGCGGCGAGAACGGCGTGGTGCTGACCAGCAAGCTGATCGACGGAACTTTCCCCGATTACAGCCGGGTGATCCCGACCGGCAACGACAAGCTGCTGAAACTCGATCCCAAGAGCCTCTACGAAGGGGTTGACCGCGTCGCCACGATCGCCACCGAGAAGACCCGCGCGGTCAAGATGACGCTGGACAACGACAAGGTCACCCTCTCGGTCACCTCGCCCGACAACGGCACCGCGTCCGAAGAAGTCCCGGCCGATTATTCGGCGGCGGGCTTCGAGATCGGCTTCAACGCGACTTACCTCAAGGACATCCTAGGGCAGATCGACGGCGACACGGTGGAACTCCACCTCGCTGACGCTGGCGCGCCCACGCTGATCCGCCAGGATGAGAAGAGCCCCGCGCTCTACGTGCTGATGCCGATGCGGGTGTGATTGGGCAGCGCGCCCGTACCTCTGTTCTCAGAGTTCGCGTGTTTCACCGAATGGGCCACTGAAGCTGATTGCGAGGCGTTCGACAAGACGACCAACGCAAAAACAAGTAAAGTTACCGCAACTTCGCCAGCGCCTCATACGCCAGCACCGCCCCCGCCACCGCAGCATTGAGGCTGTCCGCCCTCCCGAGCATCGGGATCGTCACGCGCAAATCGCAGGCGTCCTCATAGTCGTCGGGAAGCCCGCGCGATTCATTGCCGACCAGCAGGAAGCACGGGCTCGCGTAGGGCGCGGTGCGATAGTCCTGCGCGTCGCGCAGGCTCGCCGCGACCAGCTGACCCGACCCGCCGCGCAACCACGGCAGGAACTCGTCCCAGCGCGCCTGCGCCAGCTTCTGGGTGAAGATCGCCCCCATGCTCGCGCGCACCGCTTCGACCGAGAAGGGATCGGCGCAATCGTCGATCAGGATAAGCCCGCCAGCGCCCACCGCGTCGCCGGTGCGCAGCATCGTACCCAAATTGCCCGGATCGCGCAGCGCCTGCGCGACCAGCCAGATCGGCGCGGTGGAGCGGTCGATGACGGTGAGGCTGGTGTTGAATTCGGCAAATACCCCCGCGACCGCCTGCGGGTTATCCTTCCCGGTGACCTTGGCAAGGATCGCCTCGTCCATTTCGATCACTTCGCCGCCGATCGCGACCACATCGGCTTCGAGCTCGGCTAGCAGCGGATGCGGATCGCGGCCCGTGGCCATTACCAGCAATTCCGGGATGCGGCCGGATTCGCGCGCGTCGGTCAGCAGCCGCAACCCTTCGGCGAGGAACTTGCCGTGCTCCTTGCGGTGCTTCTTCTCGCGCAGGCTGCGCAGATATTTGACCGTCGGGTTGGAAAATCCAGTGATGAGACGGCGCGCTGTCACGCCTCAATCCTCGCCGAAGCCGTCCTTGACGAGGCCCACCAGCTTGAGCAGCGCGCTGTTCGCCTCCTCGCCGGTCACGGCAATCTCGATGCTGTCGCCCCTGGCGGCGCCGAGCATCATCAGCCCGAGGATCGAAGCACCCGCCGCATCCGAGCCGTCCTTCGAAACGCGCACTTCGAGGCCGGACGGAAGCTTGGCGACCGCATTGACGAACTTGGCGCTGGCCCGGGCGTGGAGCCCGCGGGCATTGCAGATTTCCACGGTCTCGCGCGCGGTCATGCGTCTTGCCCCAGGAATTCGGAGGCGATCGTGATGTAGCTGCGCCCCGCGTCGCGCGCGGCTTTGGTGGCGTCGCGCACATCCATGCAATTGCGCGCCTTGGCGAGGCGGATCAGCATCGGCAGATTGATCCCCGCGATCACTTCGACCTTGCCGGCCTGCATCAGCGAGATGGCAAGGTTGGAGGGCGTTCCGCCGAACAAATCGGTGAGGATGATCGCGCCCGCGCCGCCATCGACCTGCTTGATCGCGCTGGCGATTTCGCCGCGCTTTTTCTCCATGTCGTCATTGGGGCCGATACACACAGTCGCGACGGCGTCCTGCCGCCCGACAACGTGCTGCATCGCATGCACGAATTCCTCGGCAAGTTTGCCGTGGGTAACCAGGATCAGGCCGATCATGTGGGGGAAGCGCTCCGATAGTCCTGCAAAACCGGCCGGGCCCTGTTGATTGTTCTCACCGCGACTGCCCTCCCTCGACAAGGTCAGCCGCGCGCGATCCCAGGTTGCGGTGCAGCAATGTGGGCGAAAAACCCGCTTCGCGCAAGGCCGCCGCGATTTGCTCGGCGACGAACACCGAGCGGTGCCGCCCGCCGGTACAGCCGAAAGCGATATTCACATAGGCTTTGCCCTGCGCCTCATAGCGCGGCAGCAAGAACAGGATCAAATCGCGAATGCGCGTGAAAGCCTCGGCAAACCCGGGATCGGCGCGGACATGCGCGGCCACCGCCGCATCCTGGCCGGTCTGCGGACGGAGCACCGGATCCCAGTGCGGATTGTCGAGAAAGCGCATGTCGAACACCAAATCGGCCACCGGCGGCATGCCGCGCGCAAAGCCGAAGCTGGTGATCGTCACGGTCGATTTGCCGCCGGCTTCGGGTTTGAACTTTTCGCGAATCACCTGGCTCAGCTCGTTGGCGGAATAGGCCGTGGTGGAGATCACCATGTCGGCCCAGCGTCGCAGCGGCTCGGTCAGCTCGCGCTCGGCACCGATCCCGGTTGTCACGGGGAGATCCTGCGCCAGCGGGTGGCGGCGTCGGGTTTCGTTGAAGCGGCGCTCCAGCTCCTGCCCCGAGCAGTCGAGGAACAGCGTGGTCAGCTCGAGATCCTCGCGGGTCGTCAGGCGTTTGACCCGTTCGATAATGTCGCGGGGGTTGAAGCCGCGGGTACGCGAATCGAAGCCAATCGCCAGCGGACCGCGCAGTTCGGTGCTATCGGCGACGGGTGGCTCGATCACGCGGCCCAGCAGGCGGATCGGGAAATTGTCGATCGTTTCCCAGCCGAGGTCTTCGAGCACGCGCAGCGCGGTGGTTTTGCCCGCGCCCAGCAGTCCGGTGACCAGCAGGATGCGCTGGCGCGGGATTGCGGGTGCAGGCTCGGTTGACTCACGGGTCATGCAACTGTCGCTTTGCGCCCGGGAAGGGGCAAAGTCCACTGGCTGTCAGGGCGTGCCGAAGCGCGCGAGTGCCAGTTCGGCACGCAGCGCCAGCAAGGGGCTTTCGGGCCACAAGCGGACTAGCGGCACGGCCATCCCGGCACGTTCGACCTGGCTTGCGGCTTCGATGAAGCGGGGTGCCTCGGGATCGAGGGTAATCACCAGCGCCACCGGCACACGCTCGGCCACCGGGTAGGGAATCAGCCCGAGGTTCCGCACTTCGAGCAGTCCGGCGATGTTGGGATGGGGGCTCGCCAGCAGCCGGCCGTCCGCCGCTTCGAGCATGGCCCCATCGTCACCAATCAGCATCGCTCCGCGATCGATCAACGCGAGTGCAAGGCTCGACTTGCCGCTGCCCGGCGCACCCTCGATCAGCACGGCGCGTCCAGCGATCGCCACGCAGCTGGCCTGATGGGCGACGCTCATTCGGCCTCAGCCTCGGGCAGGGCGATGACCAGCCGTGCGCCGGGCTTGCCGTCAGGGCGGTCGGTAGCGGTGAGCGTTCCGTCATGTGCCTCGACAATCGTGCGCGCGATGGCCAGGCCAAGCCCGCTGTGCGTCCCGAAATCCTCATCGGCCGGGCGCAGCGAGTGGAATCGCTCGAACACCTTGTCGCGGGCATCGCCCGGAATGCCCGGCCCCTCGTCGCTGATGGCAATCTCGACCACTTCATCGCGGCAGGAGAGGGCAATCTCGATGGCCCCGTCCTCGGGAGAGAACGACACCGCGTTGTCGATCAGATTGGCAACCACCCGTTCGAGCCGCGCCGCATCGCCGACCACGATCCGCCCGCCGCGCGCCGGCTTGACGACAATCTCGCGGCTGCCATCGACTCCGCTCTGGCTCCGCGATTTCACCAGCGCGCGAACCAGCGCGAAAATATCGACGAGTTCGAATTGCGTGCGGCTCAGCTCGGCGTCGATCCGGCTGGCGTCGGCGATTTCGGTCACCAGACGGTCGATCCGCTGGACATCGTGGCTGGCAATTCCGGCGAGCTGCTTGCGCAGTGCCGGGTCCTCGACCTTGTCGAGCGATTCGAGTGCACTGCGTAAGGAAGCCAGAGGGTTCTTGAGCTCGTGCGCGACGTCGGCGGCGAAGCTTTCCACCGCGTCGATCCGCTGACGCAGCGCAGTGGTCATGTCGGAGATGGCGCGCGCCAGCATCCCGATCTCGTCGCGGCGTTCGGGCAGGCGCGGGACCACCACCTCACGATCGCGCCCCAGCCTGACCCGCACCGCCGCGCGCACCAGCAAGCGCAGCGGCTGGACGATGGTGCGCGCAAGGAACAGCGAGAGTTGGATCGAGATGAGCAGCGCCACCGCCAGCACGATCGCCAGCGTCTGGCGCGCGTCGCGCACGCTTTGGGTGATATCGACCGCGTTGCGCGTTGCCAGCAGCATTTCGCCGCGCACCCCGACGGGCACCGCGGCGCTGATCACCGGGGTCTGGTCGGGCGCGGCGCGGCGCACCACGACGCTGCTGTTGGTGGCATCCGCTTCGCTCAGTTCTGGCCAAGCGTCTGCCGTGTCGGGCGAAGGATCACGGTAGGCCGGGACCGGCGGCGAGCCGAGCAAGAAGTCCATCCCCCGGTCGAGCATGCGCGCTGCGTTGAGCAATCCCGGTTCGGTTGCCGGATCGTTGAACCGGAACGAGGGTTCGGCAATGGCGAAAGTGTCGATCGTCAGCCGCCCCTTCACGTCATAGAGCCGCAGCCGCAAATGATGCTCCTGCCCGATCCGCGCGAGCAGTGCGCGGCGCCCCGACGAGGGCGTCTCGGCCAGCGCATCGGCAGTAATTTCCGCTTCGCTGCGCGCCAGTTTGAAGCGCTCCTCGATCAGCTGCTTGCGGTAGCTGTCGAGGTAGAACAGGCTCCCCGCGGTCAACAGCAGCACGATGATATTGACCGCCAGGATGCGCGCGGTGAGCGAGGTTCGCCGCGTCCAGAACAGGCGGTCGGGGACCAGCCGCGCGCGATCACGAATCGGCAAAGGAATATCCAGCGCCATAGAGCGTCTCGATCCCGCCAAAGCCGGGGTCGACGCCGCGGAACTTGCGCCGCAGCCGCTTGATATGGCTGTCGATCGTGCGGTCGTCGACGAACACATCGTCGCTGTAGGCCGCATCCATCAATTGGTTGCGCGTCTTGATCACCCCGGGCCGCGCGGCCAGCGCTTCGAGGATGAGGAATTCGGTGACGGTCAACGAGACCGCGCGCCCGTCCCAAGTTACCGCATGGCGCGCCGGATCCATCTGCAACCGTCCGCGACGGAGCGGCTCGGGCATATCCTCGGCCGATGGCGCTTCGGCCTCGCCCTTGACCAGTTCGCTGCGGCGCAGGATCGCGCGGATGCGTGCAACCAGCAGGCGTTGGCTGAACGGTTTGGTGATGTAGTCGTCCGCACCCATCGCCAGCCCCAGCGCCTCGTCGGGCTCCTCGTCCTTGGAGGTCAGGAAGATTACCGGCAGTGCGGATTCCTCGCGCAGCCGCTCGAGCAGCTCGAGCCCGTCCATCGCGGGCATCTTGATGTCGAAGATCGCGAGATCGGGCGGATTTTCGCGCAGCGCCTTCAACGCGGTCGCGCCGTCGGTATAAACGCGCGTGGCGAAGCCCTCGGCCTGCAACGCGATCGAGACGCTGGCGAGGATGTTGCGGTCATCATCGACCAGCGCAATTGTTTGCAAGCCGGTTGGGGTCTGCGGTCCGTCGGGCGTATCGGCCATTGGCGCGTCGGCACTCGCTGTTGCGGCTCAGGGAGCGCCGGGTTA
Organism: Novosphingobium sp.; assembly: GCA_035543295.1. Taxonomy (GTDB): domain Bacteria; phylum Pseudomonadota; class Alphaproteobacteria; order Sphingomonadales; family Sphingomonadaceae; genus Novosphingobium. The sequence goes on along the minus strand of DASZZS010000014.1, from coordinate 116,942 downwards.
GCCGCTCGTTCCGCAACTGACAATGACGCGCTTCCTTTCATTCATCTAAATATTTGATTTATTGCTATTTTGTGAAATCCCCGCAGCAATTTGACGAGGCGGGGCTGGTGGACTATTCGCCGCGAACCGAAGTTCTGCATTCGTATGCGGAACCTTCGCGGCGCTTGCGCGCTGCATCTGCCGAACACGGAGACGATCTTGACCGCTGCTTCGCTTTCCTATCCGCTTGATCGTCAGGGCATTTCGACCGCTGCGACGATCTTCGCCAACCTCGGCACCGCGCCGCTGGTCGAGCATGCGGTGCGGGGCGGCGAGGGCATGCTTGCGGCCGATGGCCCGCTGGTGGTCGAGACCGGCAAGCACACCGGGCGTTCGGCCAAGGACAAGTTCATCGTTCGTGACGCCGAGACCGAAAACACCGTGTGGTGGGGCACCACCAATGTCGGCATGACGCCTGAGCATTTCGCCGCGCTCAAGGCCGATTTCCTCGCCGCGCTGGGGCAGAAGGCGACGCTCTACGTCGCCGATCTGTTCGGCGGATCGCAGGCGGAAAACCGCGTCAACGTGCGCGTGATCAACGAGCTGGCGTGGCACAATCTGTTCGTGCGCACGCTGCTGGTGCGGCCGACCGCCGACGAGCTCGCTACTTTCACCCCCGAATACACGATCATCGACCTGCCCAGCTTCCGCGCCGATCCCGAGCGCCACGGCACGCGTTCGGAGACGGTGATCGCAGTCAATTTCACCGAGAAGCTGATCCTGATCGGCGGCACGAAGTATGCTGGCGAGATGAAGAAGAGCGTGTTCGGTATCCTCAACTACCTCCTGCCGGTCAAGGGCGTGATGCCGATGCACTGCTCGGCCAATGTCGGGGCCAATGGCGAGACCGCGGTGTTCTTTGGCCTGTCGGGTACGGGCAAGACCACGCTCTCGGCCGATGCCAGCCGCACGCTGATCGGCGACGACGAGCATGGCTGGTCCGACACTGCGGTGTTCAACTTCGAAGGCGGTTGCTACGCCAAGATGATCCGCCTTTCGCCCGAGGCCGAGCCCGAAATCTTCGCCACCACCAAGCGCTTCGGCACGATCCTCGAAAACGTGGTGATGGAACCGGAGACCCGGACGCTCGATTTCGACGATGCCACCCTCGCCGAGAACAGCCGCGGTTCGTACCCGATCGACTTCATCCCCAACACCTCCGCGCACAACCTCGGCCCGGTGCCCAGGAACATCATCTTCCTCACCGCCGATGCCTATGGCGTGCTGCCGCCGATCGCGCGGCTGACCCCCGACCAGGCGATGTATCACTTCCTCTCGGGCTACACCGCGCGCGTCGCCGGGACCGAGATCGGCGTGACCGAGCCCGAGGCAACCTTCAGCACCTGCTTCGGTGCGCCGTTCATGCCGCGCCATCCGTCGGTTTATGGCAATTTGCTCAAGGAGCGGATCGCCAAGGGCGGAGTGACTTGCTGGCTGGTCAACACCGGCTGGACCGGCGGCAAGGCGACCATGGACGGCATCAAGCGCATGCCGATCAAGGCGACCCGCGCGCTGCTCAACGCAGCGCTCGACGGCAGCCTCAACTCGGTCGAGTTCCGCAAGGACCCGAACTTCGGCTTCGAAGTGCCCGTCAGCGTACCGGGGGTCGAAACCCGGTTGCTCGATCCGCGCGGGGCCTGGGCCGATCCGGTCCAATACGACGCGACCGCGCAAGTGCTGGTGCGCCAGTTCATCGACAATTTCGCGCAATTTGCCGATCACGTCGATGAAGGCGTCCGCCAAGCGGCACCGGTCGCCGCCTGATCCGGTCCGGGAACACTCGGGCCTTACAAGTCCCCGAGAGTTTCCCATGACCGAATATTTCCTCCGCAGATTTGTCGACGATGCCGCCGTGCGCCATGTCGGCGAGGGGCTGCTGGCCTGCACCCTGCCGCGCGCCGAATGGACGCACGAGGCGCACCTTGCCGCGTGCCTCTGGCTCATCACCGAACGGCCCGACATTGATCCCGAGCGCGAACTACCGGACGTCATCCGGAGTTACAACGTCTCGGTCGGCGGCGTGAACGACGATACGCAGGGCTATCACGAAATGCTGACCCAGCTTTACATCTGCGGGGTTCGCGGGTTCGCTGCCGATTGCGACAAAGGCGGGCTAGCCGAGCGGGTCAATGCCCTGCTCGCCAGCGAGATGGGCCCGCGCGACTGGCCACTGCGCTTCTACTCGCACGAACGTCTGTTCTCGGTTGCGGCGCGGCGCGCGTGGATTGCACCGGACCTCGAGGAGCTTTGATCTTGCGCGTCCGGTGCATTGGCGCATGAATAGAGGGCCGCCCTGAAGGAGTTAGTCGCTGTGGGAATTTTCAACGGCCGCTTGGGACACGTTAGCGAGTGCAAGAGCTGACCGCGCTGGCCGCAACGCTTCGCTGGTTCGTGGGCCTGTTCGGGGCCGTCTGCATCGTGATCGCGCTTGCCCACATCGTGTTCGGCCCTGCTGCGATTCCCGGCGCGGTGCAGGTCAATGCGACGATGGACAGCGAGGACCGGTTCTACGCCACGCTGTTCCTTGGCTTCGGTGCCGCGTTGATCTGGGCAGCGCAGGAACTCGCCGCGCGGCGCGGCGTATTCCTCGCGCTGCTCGCGGTGTTCTTCCTCGGCGGGATCGCGCGGATCCTATCGTGGCTGGCGGTCGGACCGCCGGTGCCGCTGTTCGTGTTCCTTGGCGCGCTCGAACTGGCGATGCCGCCCGTGTTGTGGGCCTGGCATCGCCGGGTGCACCCTAGCCGGTAGCGCCCGCGATATAGCGGCTAACATTGTCGGCCAGCACGTCGAGCGGGACGTTGCCGCCGTCGACCACTGCCTGGTCGAAATCGCGGAGATCGTAGCGCGCGCCCAGTGCCGCCTGCGCCCGCGTGCGCTGGCGCAGGATTTCGCTGTGCCCCATCTTGTAACCGCAAGCCTGCCCCGGCCAGCTGCAATAGCGATCGACCTCGGGCGCGACTTCAGACAATCCCGATCCATTGGTGGTCGAGAACCACTCGATCGCCTGGCTCCGCGACCAGCGCTTGGCGTGGAGCCCGGTATCAACCACCATGCGGCAGGCGCGGAAGGCGATGCTCTGCAAATAGCCGAGGCGCCCGACCGGATCGCCGTCATAAGCGCCCAGTTCGTCGCCCAGTGTCTCCGAATACAGCGCCCAGCCTTCGGAGTAGGCGTTGAACGCGAGGACCGAGCGGATCAGCGGCAGCTGGTTGGCGTATTCGCCCTGCCACACATGCCCCGGGATCCCCTCGTGGAAAGCCAGCGTGGCGAGGCCGTAACGGCTGTGCCGGTCGGTATCGCCCAGATTGAGCCAGATCTTCCCCGGCACGGTTCCGTCGATCGACCCCGCCCCGCCATAGGCCCCGGGCGCTCCGGCTTCTTCGGCAACCGGCAAGCGGCGGATCTCCAGATTGCCGCGCGCGAGCCGACGGAACGCGTCGGGCAGGCGGGTGCGGATGTAATCGAGCTTGCGCTGCATGGTCGCGATGATCTCGGCGCGGCCCTTGTCGTCGTTGCTGAACTTGAAGCGCGGATCTTTGCCCAGCGCCAGCATCCGCGCGCCGACCGTGCCGCTGGTGAAGCCGAGGCCGCGCAGGATCGGGTCCATCCGGCCGTGCAACTCGGCCACTTGCTCGAGCCCCAACGCATGAACCTCGTCGGGCGTGCGGCGCGTGGTGGTGCTGGCGCGCAGTGCCCAAGCGTAGAATTCATCGCCGCGCGGCCGCGCCCACAGCCCCGCGTCGGCACTCGCGCGGGCGCGCTGCGCAGCAAGCTCGGCGCGCTGGCGTTCGAGCGTGGGCAGGACCTTGGCCGTCACAATCGCCCGCGCCCGCCGATCCCAGTCGCCGGGAATGTCGGTGGCGCGGCGGGTCAGCGACGTGACCAGCCCGCCGCCTTGCCCGTTCTGGCCCTGCGCATCGGCAATCGTCCGGTCCAGCTGCACCAGCGTCTTGTCGAGCAGGAAGCTCGGCGCGACCAGACCCATCGCGCCCGCCGATTTGAGGCGGCCCAGCTCGCCATCGAGCTGGTCGCCCATCGCCGCCAGCCGCGACAGATAGGCTTCGGCGTCGGCGGGGGTTTTGACCGGGTGGTCCGAATCGAGGAATCGCGGGGTATCGAGATAGGCCCCGACATTCTGGACCACCACGTAAGGCGTGTTGCGCCAGCTCCCCACCGCGACATCGCCATAGGGCAGCGCGAGGCCATCGAGGGCGGTGCCAAACGCGCTGCGCACCACCGCGAGGCTGGTGCGCGTTGCAGGATCGAGGCCCGCTTCGCCGACTGCCTCGATCCGCGCGAGATCGCTGCGCAATTGCGCGGCACGACTGGCCATCCCCGCCGCCGAACGATCGCCCAGCCGCGCGCGCAATCCGGCGTGAGCACCGGTATCGATCCCCAGCGAGGTCGCTCCTTCCGGCCCTGAATCGAGCAGCCGCCAAGCAATGTCATCGAGTAACGCGGCGGGCGTGGCCGGCGCTGTGGTCGAGGCGACCTTTTGTGCACATCCGGGCAGGGCGAGCGCGGCGGTACTTGCGGCGAAGGTGCCGAGCAGTTCGCGACGGCTAAATGTCTGAAGTGTCATGCCGATAGACTGTCCGGCAGCGTCAGCCAAGTCAAATGGCGTGGGCCAAAACCCCTCCCGCTTGCGGGAGGGGTTAGTGGTTCAATTGGTCAGCTCGGCGGGAACCTTGCCGCCGTTGGCCGCAAGCTGGCGCATGGTTTCCTTGTGCAGCCAGATGTTCATCTCGGCCGAACCGTCGAGGTCGCCGGTATAGCCCAGCTCGCGCGCCAGTTCCTTGCGGTTGTCGAGACTCGAATCGATGTCGAGAAGCTTCATCAGATCGACGATCGAAGTGCGCCAGTTGAGGTCCTTGCCCGCAGCGATCGTTGTGAGATTGGCTTCCACATCGACTTCGCTGGCAGCCGCAGGCGCGGCGGGAGCAGCTTGGCCCATCGGAATGGCGGGGGCGTCGGCTGATGGGGTCGCGGCCTGGGCCTTGTGTCCGAAAATGGCGTTCTTGATGTTGCTGAAGATCGACATGCTGCAGTCTCCTTAGGAAGGGCCGATCATCGGCCCGCGACGACTTTGCCCCGATGGCAAAAGACCTAGCATGAACGCATCGCGGCCGATACAGTGCCCGGCAATGGGTCGCTATCGGGTCGCACCGAAGAGCCCGGGAGAGTAAAATGGACGTAATGGACATGCTTCGCCGCAGCGGCGGGGTGGATGCCATTGCCAAACAGTTGGGAATTCCCCCGGCCACGGCTGCGGCGGGAGCGGAAGCAATGGTTCCGGCGATTGTTGGCGGGTTTCGCAAGCAGGGAGAAGCAGCCGGCGGCGGGGACACTGGCCTGGGCAGCCTGATCGGCATGCTCGGCACGCTGGGCGGCGGCGGGCTGGCGGCCAATGTGCTCGGGCCCGAACCGACCGACACCGCGCGCGGCAATGAAGTGCTCGGGCAAATTTTCGGCTCGAAGGATGTCAGCCGGACCGTGGCTGGACATGCCGCCGGGCAGACGGGGATCGATCCGGCGCTGCTCAAGCAGATGCTGCCGATCCTGGCGATGCTGGTGGGCGGCTACCTCTCGGCGCGCGCGCAAGGCGGTGGGGCGGAGAGCCCGCCGTCCAACGCGGACGGGGGCGGGCTGGGCGGACTCGGTTCGATCCTCGGTTCGATGTTCGGCGGGAGCAAGGCGGGGGCCACGCCGTCGGGCGGCGGGTTTGGCGGGCTGGGCTCGCTGATCGACATGAACGGCGATGGCAACCCGCTCGACGATATTCTCAACATGGCCGGGAAGCTCGGCCGCTAGGTTATGGAACTGGTGCTTTCGATTCTGGTGCTGGCGTGCATCGCACTGATCATGGGCGCGGTGGTGCTGTTGCGGCGCGGCGGTTCGCGCAAGCAGGCGGGGCTGATGCTGCTGCTCGCGGCGATCATGGCGGTCAACGTCGCGATCTGGACGTTGCCGGTGGGTGGCACCTCCGCCCCGTTGGAGCAGGAACTCAAGTAGCTATTTGATGGGACAATCGGGCGAGAGGCGCATGTCGAGATAATTGTCGACCGAGTGCATCATGTCACCCAGCTCGTGCTCGAAGAAGTGATTGGCGCGCGGAATCTCGTCGTGATGGATCGTGATGTGGCGCTGGGTGCGCAGCTTGTCGACCAGCTTCTGCACCGCGCCCGGCGTCACCACCGTGTCCGCCACGCCCTGGACGATGATGCCCGAGGCGGGGCACGGCGCGAGGAAGCTGAAATCATACATGTTGGCGGGCGGCGCGACCGAGATGAAGCCGCGAATCTCGGGCCGGCGCATCAGCAGCTGCATGCCGATCAGCGCGCCGAAGCTGAATCCCGCGATCCAGGTGGTCGAGGCTTCGGGATGGATCGACTGCACCCAGTCGAGCGCGGCGGCGGCGTCCGAAAGTTCGCCGATCCCGTTGTCGAAGCTGCCCTGACTGCGGCCCACACCGCGGAAATTGAAGCGCAGGGTGGCAAAGCCGCGCGCCACAAATGTCTTGTAGAGCGCCATCGTGATGCGGTCGTTCATCGTCCCGCCGCCCTGCGGATGCGGATGCAGGATCATCGCGACCGGCGCTCGCGGACGGGGGCCCGGCTGGAAGCGGCCTTCGAGACGGCCTTCGGGGCCGGGGAAGATGACTGCGGGCATGGGCGTGGCACCTGGAACTAAAGGCCCCTTCGCGTGGCGATACGATTTTTGATCGCCGGACCGGTTGGGGACTGTGAATGGGAGCGCAGCGCTATATAGAAACGCAGCTCCCAAAAGCAATCTTTGCGAACAGGCCTACCGACTTGATCTACCTCGACCATGCCGCGACCACGCCGCTGCGACCCGAAGCCCGGGCCGCGATGGAGGAGGGCTTTGCGTTGTGGGCCAACCCTTCGAGTCCGCACTCGGCCGGCCGCGCCGCGCGTGCGGCGCTGGAGGATGCGCGCGAACGGCTGAAAGATGCGCTCAAGTGGGACGGCGAGGTGATTTTCACCAGCGGCGCGAGCGAGGCTGCGCAGCTTGCCCTGACACAAGCGACGGGGCGCGAGCGGTTTGTCAGTGCCGTGGAACACGATGCGGTGCTCGCCGCCGCTCCGGGCGCGCCGCGTCTTGCGGTCTTGCCCAATGGCGAAGTCGATCAGGGGCGGATGGAGGCGGTCCTTGCCAAGGCGAATAATCCGGTAGTGGCGATCCAGTGGTTCAATTCAGAAACGGGTGTTCAACAGAATCTCGGCGATCTGGTTGATAGCGTTCACGATGCCGACGGGCTGCTGGTCTGCGATGTGTCGCAGAGCGCGGGAAAGTATCCGTTGCCGCACGAAGTCGACATGGCAATCATCGCGGCGCACAAATTCGGCGGCCCGGTCGGGGTGGGCGCGCTGCTGGTGCGCGAGTTCGAGATGCTCAAACCACTCGGCGGGCAGGAGCGCGGCTACCGGCGCGGGACCGAGAACCTGCCGGGCATCCTTGGCATGGCGGCCGCGCTCGAAGCTTGCCAATGCCCATATCTCGGCGACGGACAATATGAGCGGCTTATGGCTTTCGCGGATGAGGTCCGGGCGGCGGGCGGAGAGTGGTTTGCCGACCGGCTCGACGCGCCGACTGCCTACGTGCACTCGCTCGCGATGCCAAACCTGTCCGCCAGCGCCCAGTTGATGCGCTTCGACCTTGCCGGGATCGCGGTGAGCCAGGGCAGCGCCTGCTCATCGGGTTCGATGCGGCGCAGCCACGTCCTGACAGCAATGGGCGTGCCCGACGAACTGGCCGACCGGACCATCCGGGTCAGCCTCGGCTGGACGAACTCGGTGGCGGACATAGAACGCTTCGCCGAAGTGTGGCTGGCGATGGCGGCGCAGGCACGGGTGGCATGACCTACCTCGATTATCAGGCGACGACGCCGCTCGCCCCCGAAGCGCTCGCGGCGATGATGCCGTGGCTGGCTGGGGACGGGTTCGGTAATCCGCACAGCCCGCACCGCCCCGGCCGTGCGGCGGCGGCGGCGGTCGAAGTGGCGCGCGAACAAGTGGCGCGGCTGCTGCCCGATGGTGGCCGGGTGATCTTCACCGGCGGGGCGACCGAGGCACTGAATCTCGCTCTCACCGGCAACCGCGCACACCGTACTGCGGTGTCCGCAATCGAGCATGCTGCCGTGCTTGATACAGCGCAATGGGGCACTGATGTCACGCTGTTGCCGGTACGCGAAGATGGTCTTGTCGATCCGCAGATTGCGTTGCCGGATGGCGTCGAACTTGTCGCGGTGATGCAGGTCAACAACGAGATCGGGACGATCCAGCCAGTTGAGCGCCTTGCGCAGCGCACGCATGATGCGGGTGCGCTGTTCCTGTGCGATGCGGCGCAGAGCTTCGGCAAGCTGCAGATCCCGGCGGGACCCGACCTGATCGCGGTCTCGGCGCACAAAATCTGTGGGCCCAAGGGGATCGGCGCGCTGTGGGTGCGTGACGGAGTGTCGCTTGCGCCGCTGATCCATGGCGGCGGGCAGGAGCAGGGGCTGCGCTCGGGCACACTCAGCCCGGCGCTGTGTGCGGGTTTTGGCGCTGCGGCGGCGCTGGCCGAGGCGCGCATGGCGGAGGACGCGGCGCATGTCGCTGCGCTGTGGGAGGTTGCCCGCGACATCCTGTCCGGATGGACGCTCAACGGCAGCGCGGACGAGCGCTGGCATGGCAACCTCAACTTGCGGCGGGAAGGCCTCGATGTCGCGCGGTTGATGAGCGAGTTGCGCGACATTGCCTTTTCGGCGGGCTCGGCCTGCGCCAGTGGTTCGGGCCGCCCCAGCCACGTGCTGCGCGCGCTAGGGCTGAGCGACCGTCAGGCCAAGTCTTCGATCCGCTTGGGCTTTGGCCGCTATACTGCCAAGGACGAGCTAGCCGATGCCTGTCGCCGGATCGACGCGGCAGCCTGCGCGCAGGGAATTTGAGCATGGTCCGCGTCCACTTCATCACCACCAAGGGCGAGCGGATCGACGCCGAGGCGGCGGAAGGCACGCGCCTGCTCGAACTCGCGCAGGCCTCGGACATGCCGCTCGAAGGGACCTGCGAGGGGCAGATGGCCTGCTCGACCTGCCATGTGGTCGTTGCACCCGAGTGGTTCGCCAAGCTGCCCCCCGCCAGCGAGGATGAGGAAGACATGCTCGATCTCGCCGCCGATGTTGGCCGCACCAGCCGCCTGTCGTGCCAGATCATGCTGACCCCAGAACTGGATGGGCTGGAAGTGCGCATTCCGGGCGAAAGCCACGACATGCAGCGGCGTTAGACTGGTTCACGCGGAGGCGCGGAGAACGCGGAGAAGGAAGCGAGCCGCAGGCTCAAAGGACTCAACCGAAGTAACCTCCAGCGCAACGCTGCATGATTCAGGCGGCTTCGCCGCAAATACAATTCCTCCGCGTTCTCCGCGCCTCCGCGTGAACCCAAATTCCCCTGAGTAAAACCGGCAAGCCTGCATGGAGTCCCATGAATCCGCCTGCTAGGGCAACGCCGACATGGTCACTACCGAACCCGATCCCTTTGACGCTATCGTCGACGCGCCGTTCGATTCCGCGCTGTCGGAGCGCTATCTGGTCTATGCGCTGTCGACGATCACCGCGCGGTCGCTGCCCGATCTGCGCGACGGGCTGAAGCCGGTTCACCGCCGCCTGCTGTGGGCGATGCGGCAGTTGAAGCTGAGCCCGAACGACGCGTTCAAGAAGTCCGCGCGCGTCGTGGGTGACGTCATCGGCAAATATCACCCGCATGGCGACCAGTCGGTTTACGATGCGATGGTCCGGCTCGCGCAGGACTTCTCGCTGCGTTATCCGCTGGTCGAGGGGCAGGGCAATTTCGGCAATATCGACGGCGATAACGCCGCCGCCTACCGCTACACCGAAGCGCGGCTGACCAAGACCGCGATCCAGCTGATGGCCGGGCTCGACGAAGGCACGGTCACTTTCCACCCGACCTACAATGGCGAGGAGGAAGAGCCGGAAATCTTCCCCGGCATCTTCCCCAATCTGCTCGCCAATGGTTCCAGCGGGATCGCGGTGGGCATGGCGACCTCGATCCCCAGCCACAACGTCGCCGAGATCATCGATGCGACGCTGCTGCTGATCGACAATCCGCATGTCGAGCATGCGGCGTTGATGGAAGTGTTCAAAGGGCCGGACTTTGCGACTGGCGGGGTGGTGGTGGACAGCGCGGCGGCGATCTCCGCCGCTTACGAGACCGGACGCGGCGCGTTCCGGCTGCGCGGGCGATTCCATGCGGCCGAGGCCAAGAGTGCCGAGGACCGCGAGGCGGGGATCGAACGGCTGGGCAACGGGATGTGGCAGCTGGTGCTCAGCGAAATCCCGTACCAGGTCCAGAAGGGCAGGCTGATCGAGCAGGTCGCGGCGCTGATAGCGGACAAGAAGCTGCCGATCCTCGAAGACATCCGCGATGAAAGCGACGAGGCGATCCGCCTGATCTTCGTGCCCCGCAACCGCAACGTCGACCCCGAACTGCTCAAGGAATCGCTCTATCGGCTGAGCGACGTCGAGAGCCGCTACAGCCTCAATCTCAATGTGCTCGATGCCACCCGCACCCCCGGCGTGCTGGGGCTCAAGCTGCTGTTGCAGCAATGGACGATCGCGCAGATCGACATCCTGTTGCGCCGCACCCAGCACCGGCTCGACAAGATCGCCGCGCGGCTCGAACTGCTCGAAGGCTATATCATCGCCTTCCTCAACCTCGACCGGATCATCGAAATCATCCGCGCCGAGGACGAGCCCAAGCCCCTGATGATGGCCGAATTCGGGCTGACCGACCGCCAGGCCGAGGCGATCCTCAATATGCGGCTGCGCAGCTTGCGGCGGCTTGAGGAAATGGAGCTACGCAAGGAGCATGCCGAGCTGCTGGTCGAGCAGGAAGAGCTGCACAAGCTGCTCGACAGCCCAGCCCGCCAGCGCACCCGGCTGAGGCGCGACCTGACCAATCTGCGCAAGGATTACGGCGAGGATACGCTTCTCGGCCGCCGCCGCACCACCATCGCCGAAGCCGCGCCGACGCGCGAATTCAACATGGACGCAATGATCGAGAAGGCGCCAGTGACGGTAATTCTGTCTGCCAGGGGCTGGGCGCGCGGCGCGAGCGGGCATCTGGCGCTGGACGGCGATTTCAAGTTCAAGGAAGGCGACGGCCCCGCCTTCGCGTTCCACGCCCAGACCACCGACAAGCTGCTGATCGCCTGCGACAACGGCCGGTTCTACACGCTCGGCGCGGACAGGCTGCCCGGCGCACGCGGCTTTGGCGAGCCGATCCGCACGATGCTCGATATCGATGCCGAGGCGGGAATCGTCGCGGTGTTTGCCTACAGGCCGGGGGCGCAACTGTTGCTCGCCTCCAACGCCGGGCGCGGCTTTGTGGCCGAGGCGGACGAGCTGCTCGCCGAAACCCGAAAAGGTAGGGGGGTGATGACCACCAAGCCGGGGGTCAAGCTCGCGGTAGTGCGCGAAGTGCTGCCGCAGCACGATCACATCGCGGTGGTCGGTGACAACCGCAAGCTGGTGATCTTCGCGCTCTCCGAAATGCCGATCCTCGCCAAGGGGCAGGGCGTAACCCTGCAACGCTACCGCGACGGCGGGCTAAGCGACGCGGTTACGCTCAAGCTCGAAGACGGTCTAAGCTGGGCGATGGGCGGCGATACGGGGCGTACCCGGACCGAGAAGGAAGTGGTGATGTGGAAAGTCGCGCGCGGCGCGGCGGGCCGGATGCCGCCGACTGGGTTTCCTCGGGATAATCGGTTTTAGTTCCCGTAGATATCCCACCAGCTTTGCTTTGAGATTTCTGGAGTAGGGCAAATGGCAGGGCTGGAAAGATCGGTAAGTGCTTTCCCTCCCCGCAAGTCGTATGAATCCTGGAGAAGCTCCCCGATATAAACTTGAAGTGCGCCAAGTCTGTCTCGATATTCGTGGAGCTCATTAGCCGATATCTCCGTGCGCTGGACCCTCAGCGCTCCGCCCCGCACAGTTACGCCAGAGGCAAGACCTTTGCTCGCGGCTTGTGTGGTCAGGAAGGTGAGAGGGCCGTGGACGTAATGGTTTCGGTATTCGCGCTCTCGATCAAAGAGTTTGGCGCAGTGTTTGAGATGCAATTCCCGCTCGGGAGCATGATCTACCGAAAGAGCTATCATCGCGTCTTTGAGTTGCACCGGCGTGAGATGAGCGATGAGACTCCATAATCTTCCGTCAGGTCCAGAAATATGCGTCGCACGCTGCAAGAGCGTTCGGAACGATTGCTCAACATGGTTCCAGAAAACCACGATCTCTCCGAGTGCCTGACAGAATTCCCTCTCATGCTCGGTAAGGTCCCTAGCCCATCCCATCGGCGACCTCCTCCCCCAACAACTCGTCAACCCGCTCGCCCCCCGGAAACTCCTCATCCACCCAGCGGTCCTCCACCGCGCGGAGCAGGCGCGCGACTTCCGGGCCGGCCTTGACGCCGCGGGCGACGATCTGGCCACCTTTGAGGGGGAAGGTGGGGATGGTCCAGCCCTTGAGCGGGGCGGTGTCGGCGCCGGTCAGCAGCAGGCGGTCGAGCGCTTGCTCGATGCCGAGGCGATAGGCGAGGGTGCGGGCGTGCTTAGCCCCCTCCTCTTCAGGGGAGGGGGTTGGGGGTGGGGGCTGTCCTTTGGGCGCAGCGCGCCGTGCGGGGACAGGCCCCACCCCAACCCAGTTTGGGGCCGTCCAGTCCCCCGGACTGGACTTGGACTGCCGGGGGCCGTCCAACCCCAAACTCCTGAAGGGTAGGGGCTTTTCGTCCCGTCCAGACGCACACATCAACCGCTTCTTCTGCGCGCCCGATAGCCGGAACCTCGCCGCAACTTGCCCCGCTAGCTCAACGTCGGCAGGCAGCAGCGCGGCCAGCCGTCGGATCGGATCGGGGGCGATGTCCTGCCGGTGCTCCTCGGCAACCAGCGCAGCGAGCGCCTCGGGCCGCGCTTCGGGCAGGATCACGGGCAGCACGCCCAGCTCGGTCATCCGCGCCACGGTCGGCGCGGGATCGGGCAGGGCGAGCAGGTTGAACAGTTCCATCCCGACCCTTTCCCGGGAAAGTCCCTTGAGCGTGGCGGCGAGTTCGGCGCAGGCGCTTTCCGCCGCCTCATCGGCCGGGCCCGACCCGAACCGGGCCTGGAACCGGAAGTAGCGCAGGATCCGCAGATGATCCTCGCGGATGCGCTCATGGGCATCGCCGATGAAGCGCACGCGCCGCGCCTTCAGATCGGCCAGCCCGCCGAAATAGTCGAATATGTCCAGCGTCGCGGGATCGGCATAGAGCGCGTTGATCGTGAAATCGCGCCGCGCGGCGTCTTCGCGCCAGTCGTCGGAAAAAGCGACCGTAGCGCGGCGGCCATCGGTGGCGACATCGCGGCGCAGCGTGGTGATCTCCACCGGGCCACTCGCGATCAGCGCGGTGACCGTGCCATGCTCGATCCCGGTGGGAATGCTGCGGATCTGCGCGCCCTTGAGCCGCCGCATCACCGCCTGGGGCTCAAGCGGGGTGGCGATATCGACATCCTTGACCGCCAACCCCAGCAGCGTGTCGCGCACGGCCCCGCCGACATAGCGCGCGTTGGTTCCTTGTTCATTGGCCCCGAGCGCCTTTACCAGCGCGGCAAGGTCCGCGCGCTTGGTCCAATCGGCGCGCGGCAAGGTGTCAATCATGCCACGCGATCCGCCGTGAGAGGTTGGCGATAATCGCGGCGGTGACGCCCCAGATGCGATGGTCTTGCCATAGGATCTCGATGTAGCGCCTCTCGCGCCCTTGCCAATGCACCGATTGCTGCACGTGGTTGGTCGCATCGAACACGAAATCGACCGGCACTTCGAACCACGCCGCGACTTCGGTGGGGTTGGGCTGGAGTGGCAGATCGGGCGGCACCACCGCGAGGACCGGGGTTACGGCATAGCCGGTGCCGGTGCGGTAGATGTCGCTCGGGCCGATTACCGCCACGTCACCGGCATGGATGCCCAGTTCCTCGTTGGCTTCGCGCAAGGCGGCCTCGACCGCATCCTCGCCGGGATCGATCTTGCCGCCGGGGAAGGCAACCTGGCCGGGATGCGCGCGCATGTTCGAAGGGCGGTGGATCAGCAGGAAGCCGGGCCGCTCGCGATCGGTAATCGCCGCCAGCACCGCCGCATCGCGCGTTTCGCCCAAAGCGAACATGCTGTCGTCGCGCAAGTCGGGCAATTCGATCGAGTGGCCTGCGGTGTGGAGGCGGCGGAGGCGTTCGACCAGCGCACTCATCCGGGCACCAGCGCGAAGTCCGCGCCCTGGCTGCTGACATTGAGCGCAGCGTCGGCCAATTCCACCAGCTGCAAATAGGTGCTGCGATTGAGCCGCGCTTCGGCCCCATTGCGTACCGCCAGATACAGCGCGGGCGTATCGGCATCGCCCGCCGCGCGCAGCGGATGGTCGGGTCCGGCGATCACGAACTCGTCGGTATTGAGCCGGAAAGTCAGCGCCTCGCCCTGCCTGACCACATCGGTGGCGATGAACGCCGCGTCCTCGACCGCGATACTCAGCTTTTGTTGAGGGGTGACCAGCCAGTGCTGCCCCCCGGCATCGCGCCACAGCAGTGAGGCGAAGGCGCGGACCATCGCGGAGCGCTTGATCTCGCCGTCCCCATATTCGTTGGCATCATGGAACCAGCGCCCGTCCGCGGCAATGCGCATCAGGCTGTCGCCGCTCTGGGTGGGCGACCATTGTTCGACCGGCGGCAATTTGCGCTCCGCCACCAGCGCGGCAACCTCGGCAAGCGAGAGGGCGGCGAGTTCGGGCGGCGGTTCGTAGGGCATCGAACCGGCGATGCCAGATCGGCCTAGCCGCGCCAAGGCCCCAGCGTGCCTTCTTTGGGGAGCCCGGCCGGATCATCGCAGCGCGCAAGGAGGCGCTCAGGGTCCCAAGGACCGGGCAGGGTCCATCCGCCGGTACCCTTGGCCGAGAAGCCGAAGAAGCGGCTGTAATATTCGGGATCGCCGATCATCACCTGCGGCAGCGGGGCCTGCGGGCTGAGCGCGGCACGGCTCGCGACCATCAGCGCCTGGCCGTAACCCATCCCTTGATGCTCGGGCAGCACCGCGACCGGGCCGACCATGATCAGCGGATGCCGCCGACCCTCGGGATCAGTCAGCGCGAGTGGCCAGCACTGGATCGTGCCGACGATATGTTCGCCCGCGTCCATCGCGGCAAAGCTCAACGCGGGCAGCCAGTCGGTCCCTTCGCGCAGCCTGTAAGCGGTGCGGCTATGACGTTCGGGTTCGAACGCGCGGTCGAGCAGGTCCTCGACCAGCACGGGGTCGACCGCGTCGAGCGGGATCAGGGTGGGCGCAGCGGGCATAGGCGCGGGCCGATAGGGTGCGGCCCCCGACTTGTCGATGCAATACGCCTTGTCGATGCAATTTACCGCGACAGGCGCAGCAGCCGCGCGTCCGGTCCATCCTCGAGCACCCAGATCGCGCCATCGGCTGCCTGCGCAATCTCGCGGATGCGACTGTCCAGCGGATAGCGCGCCAGTTCCTTGGCGCTTTCACCTTCTATGCCGACGCGAACCAATCCGGGATAAACCATTCCCGCGATGATCGCCTGGCCGCGCCACTCGGGGAACATGCTGCCCGAATAGAAGATGAAGTCGCCCGGCGCGATCACCGGGTTCCAGCTGATCGCTGGGGCGGCGAATTCGGGTTGGGAGGTATGACGCGGAATGGGGGTGCCATCGTAATTGTCGCCATTGGAGACCACCGGCCAACCGTAATTCTGCCCGCGCGTGACGAGGTTGAGCTCATCGCCGCCTTGTGGGCCATGCTCAAGATCCCACAGGCGGCCTTGCGCGTCGAATTTGAGGCCGAGGATGTTGCGGTGGCCCAGGGTCCACAGCTGGGTGATCGGCCCGCTGCGCTCGGCAAAGGGGTTGCCCGGCGCGGGTGTGCCATCGGGGAGCAGGCGGACGATCTTGCCAAGGTTGACATTTACGTCTTGCGCCGGCGTGAACTTCTGCCGCTCGCCCGAGGCGATGAAGAGGTATTTGCCATCGGGCGAGAAGGCGATGCGGTGCGAATAATGGCCGCGGCCCGCCACCTTGGGGCTCTGCCGCCAGATCAACCGTAGCCCTTCAAGCCGCGGTGTCCCGGACAGAACCAGTTTGGCCTGGCCGACCGCCGCCCCGCGCGTATCGCCCTCGCCCGCCTCGGCCCAGCTGAGATAGACGATGCCGCTGGTGGCAAAATCGGGTGCGAGCACGACATCGCCCAGCCCGCCCTGTCCGCCATAGTCGACCGCTGGCACGCCTGCCACGTCGACCGCCGCCTCGCCTTGTCGCCACCACTTCAGCTTGCCGCGCCGCTCGGTGATCAATGCCCCCTGCTCGCCGGGGAGGAAGGCCAGCGCCCACGGTTCGGCAAAGCGCGCCACTTCAGTGGTGGCGAAGGGTGCGCTGCTGGCGATCCGGGCCACACTTTCCCCAACCGGTGACGCGCTGCAGCTTGCGGCAAGCAGGGCGAGGGGCGATAGGGCTACCGTCAATCGGTTGAGTTTCATGACGCTATTAATGCACGCCGCAGCACACACTGCCAAGCCCGCGCAGCGCCTCGTTATTGGGGTCGATGAGGCGGGCCGGGGTCCACTGGCCGGGCCGGTGGTTGCCGCGGCAGTGGTGCTGTGCCGCCCCCGGCCGGGCGGTCTCGACGATTCCAAGAAGCTCAGCCGGGATCGGCGCGGCGCGCTTGAGGCGGTGATCAAGCGCCGGTGCCGCTGGGCTGTCGGCGTGGTCGAGGTGGATGAGATCGATCGGCTCAATATCTTCGGCGCGACGATGCTGGCGATGACGCTGGCGGTGGCAGCGCTGTGCGAGCAGCTCGGCGAAGACCCGCACGAGGTGCTGATCGACGGCAATCTCACGCCGCAGGGTCGCCGACCCGAGTGGCGCTGGCCGGCGCGGCCGATCGTCGGGGGCGATGCGCTCGAGCCGTGCATCTCGGCCGCCTCGATCATCGCCAAGGAGCACCGCGACCGCATGATGCGCGATTATGCGCAGGCGCATCCACACTATGGGTGGGAGCGCAATGCGGGCTACGGCACGCCCGAGCATCTGGCGGCGCTGCGCAGCCATGGACCGACTCCGCTGCATCGCCGCAGCTTCGCCCCGGTCGCGCAGCTGGAATTCCTCCTGGGCTGATCGGGATGGACTTATTTTCGAGAGCGAGTCCTCGCCGCCACACCACACCATGTAGAGTCCGGAGCGAATCGCGGCCCGCTACATGCAGTGTCGGACTCGTTCCGTTCTCAACCCGTTGACGCCGAATTAACCATGTCTTGCTAGGGTTTGCGCGGGATGGCGGCTTGACGCCGGACTCCCAAGGACTCACCCTGTGACTCAATTAGGGGGTTGGACGGGCAAATTATGGGGCAGATGCTGGTCGGTGAACGGGCGCGCTTGCGGCCCGCCAAGGGGGGTGCGCGGCCGGAACTGCGCGCCGAACTGCCGCTGGGCCAGATCCTGGCGGGCGACTGCATCGCGGCGATGAAGTCGCTGCCCGACGCCTCGATCGAAATGGTGTTCGCCGATCCGCCCTATAACCTCCAACTCGGCGGCGACCTTGCGCGGCCCGACGGCAGCCATGTCGACGCGGTGACCGATCACTGGGACAAATTCGACAGCTTCAAGACTTATGATGATTTTACAAAAGCCTGGCTGACGGAAGCGAGACGCGTTCTGAAGCCCAACGGCGCGCTGTGGGTGATCGGCAGCTATCACAACATCTACCGGGTCGGTGCGATCCTGCAGGACCTCGGCTTCTGGATCCTCAACGACATCGTCTGGCGCAAGGCCAATCCGATGCCCAATTTCAAGGGCACGCGCTTTACCAACGCGCATGAGACCCTGATCTGGGCCTCGCAGGGCGAGAAAAGCCGCTACACCTTCAACTACCGCACAATGAAGACGCTCAACGACGAGCTGCAGATGCGCTCGGACTGGGTGCTGCCGGTCTGCGGCGGGCCCGAGCGGCTCAAGCGCGACGGGGTGAAGGCGCATCCGACGCAGAAACCCGAGGCGCTGCTCTACCGGGTGATGCTGGCCACCACCAACAAGGGCGACGTGGTGCTCGATCCGTTCTTCGGCACCGGCACCACCGGCGCGGTCGCCAAGCGGCTTGGCCGCGAATGGATCGGCTGCGAGCGCGAGAGCCTCTACCGCGAAGTCGCGCTGGAGCGGATCGAACTGGCGCTGCCGCTCGACGAAAGCGCGCTGACCATCATGCAAGTCGGCAAGTCCGCACCCAGGGTCGCGTTCGGCCAGCTGGTCGAAACCGGTTGGATCGCACCGGGCAGCTTGGTTTTTGACAAGAAGCGTCGCCTGTCGGCGACGGTGCGGGCGGACGGTTCGCTGGTGATAGGCGCTGACAGCGGTTCGATCCACGGACTGGGTGCCAAGCTGCAGGGTGCGCCGTCGTGCAACGGCTGGACCTTCTGGCACATCGAGCATGAGGGCGAACTCAAGCCGCTCGACGCACTGCGCCAATTGTATTTGCTGGCGACGGAGCCGTGACCGATCAGGTCTACCTGCGCCCCATAGCTTTTGCAGACAGCCCCCAAAGCGAGGAGGGCGAAGCAGTTCGCCTTGCCGGAGGCATGGCTTACGCCAGCCGCTTTGCGCTGCTGGTGCGCCGCAACGGAAAAGTGATCGTGCGGCGGCGCGTTGCTGCAGCGGGTATGGGGAAGGCCCTAGGCGAATTACCGGCCGCGCTGGCGATCCAGGGTGAGGCGCAGTGGGATGCTCTCCGCCATGCCCACACCCCCTTGCAGTGCGGGAGCCGCATCATCCCGCTCGACCAGCCGCAAGTCATGGGTATCCTCAACGTCACGCCCGACAGCTTTTCCGACGGCGGCCTGTTTCTCGACAATCCCGAAGTCGCCAACGCCCATGCCGCGAGCATGCTCGAGGCGGGCGCGGCGCTGATCGATGTTGGCGGCGAGAGCACCCGGCCCGGCGCGGCGGCGGTGTGGGAAGGCGATGAACTGGGGCGCGTGATCCCGGCGGTCGAACGACTAGCGGCGAGCGGCGCGGCGATCAGCATCGACACGCGGCGTCCCGCGGTGATGGAAGCCGCAATCAGCGCAGGCGCGCATATCGTCAACGATGTCTCCGCACTGCGCCACGATCCGCGCAGTCTCGAATTCGCCGCGCGCGCTAAAGTACCGGTGGTGCTGATGCATGCACCCGGCGAGGGCGAGGACCTTCACGGCGGAGCAGACTACGGCGACGTTGCGCTCGACGTGTTCGACTGGCTCATGGCCCGCCGCGATGCCGCGCTCGCCGTCGGGATCGCGCGTGAAAATATCATCCTCGATCCGGGCATCGGCTTTGGCAAATCGGTCGCGGACAACCTCGCGTTGCTGAACGCGCTGCCGCTGTTCCATGCACTCGGCCAGCCCTTGCTGGTTGGCGTCAGCCGCAAGCGCATGATCGGTGCGCTGTCGAACGAAGCCCCCGCGCACCAAAGGCTCGGCGGATCGCTGGCCTTGGCGGTCAAGGCGATGGATGCGGGCGTGCAATTGCTGCGCGTCCACGATGTGGCGGAAACGGTCCAGGCGGTGCGCGTCTGGCGGGGCTTGCGCGATGCGGCGCTGACCGATTTCGGCCAGATGGCCTAAGCGGTTTCCCCTAGGCCGCTCAACAGCGGCTGGTGACCATCGCGGGTGCATGTCCCGCATTATGGTTCGCACTCAAATTCCCGCTGCCATCCCTGCAATCGGTCGCCGTGGCCGCAACCGTTTGCGGGCACGATTGCCCGCCAAGATCGTAACTCTGGATGGCACTCGCAACACGGTGCTGCTCGATGTGTCGCTCACCGGCGCGCGGATCAAGGCGACCGAGAATTTGGCGCAGGGTCAGCAGGCGATACTCGCCTGGGCGGAATTCGAGGCATTTGGCCGCGTCGTCTGGCTGGCGCACGGGATGTGCGGGATGGCGTTCGAAGAACCGCTTGAGCCTGCCGCGCTGATCGCGACGCGCGATCGCGACGAGCGCGAGCACTTGCCGAGCGATAGGGACATGGCGCGGTGCGACGCCCGGGAATGGGTCGATGGATCGCGGCGAGTCTAGGCCGCGTCGCCAATCCCCAGTTCGCCCAGCTTACGATAGAGCGTCGAGCGCCCGATCCCCAGCCGCCGCGCGACTTCGGTCATGCGGCCGCGGTAGTGGCCGATGGCGAGGCGGATCACGTCGGCTTCGATGTCTTCCAATGGGCGGAGGTTGCCGTCGGGCGCATAGAGCATTACCCCCACGCCTTCCTGCACGGGGACGTGTCCGCCCTGCGGGCTCTCGCCGAGCAGATTGGAAAGCTGCGGAAAGTCGTCGGCGGTCAGTGCATCGCCATCGCAGAACACCGCGGCGCGGAACAATACGGCCTGGAGCTGGCGGACGTTGCCAGGCCAGTCGTAGGCTCCCAGCAGCGCCAGCGCGCCGTCGGTGATGCCCAATGGACGCAGCCCCGGCTGCTCGCCAATCCGGGCGAGAAAGTGGCGGGCAAGCGCGGAAATATCGCCGGTCCGCTCACGCAGCGGCGGTAGGCTGACCGTGGTGCCCGAAAGCGCCGCGACCAGTTCGGGCAGGAAGTGGCCTTCCTCGACCAGATCATGCAGCGGCACATTGCTCGCCGCGATCAGGCGGACATCGATGCGGAAGCTGTGGCGCGCACCGATCGGGCGGACATCGCCGCGTGCCAGCGATTCGAGCAGGCGTTCCTGCATCGGCAGCGGCAGGCGGTCGATCTCGTCGAGCACGATGGTTCCGCCATCGGCGTGCTGGAGCGCGCCGATCTGGCGGTCGAACGCGCCCGGGAAGGCACCCTTTTCGTGCCCCCACAGCGCGGATTCGATCGAATTGGCGGGCATCCCGCCGATATTGACCAAGCGGAACGGGGATTTGGAGCGCGGGGAAGCGGCGTGCATCGCGCGCACCAGCATTTCCTTGCCGGTGCCGCTTTCGCCCTCGATCAAGACGGGCGCGTGGTTGCGCGCGGCCTTGGCGGCGATGGCGAGCGCAGTACGGAAAGTGGGGGCGGCACCGATCATCGCGTCGAAATCGAGCGTCGCGGCGATCTTCTCGGTCAGCGGCTGGAGCTCGTCGCGCGGCGCTTCGCGGGTGGTGGCGCTGCGCAGCGCCTGCATCAGCCGGTCGGGCGCGACGGGCTTGACCAGATAGTCGGTCGCGCCCGAGCGCATTGCCTCGACCGCGAGCAGCGGCGAAGCGCTGGTGGTGAGCATCAGGATGGGGAGCGCGGGGCGGCGGCTCTTGAGTTCGGCAATCAGCGAGCAGGCATCATCGCCGGGAACCCACTGGTCGAGGATGATCGCGGCGAGCTGCATCCCCTGCCGCGTGCCAAGCGTGGCAATCGCGGTTTCGGAATCGCGGACCACCAGCGTGCGCCAGCCCTCGCGCGCGGCGAGCGCCGCGATCAGCCGGCACTGGGCCGGCTCATCGTCGATCAGCATCAGCAAGCGCTGCTCGAACTCCGCCATCGTCTCGCAATCAGCCCCTCTGGTTTCAGAACAGCTTGGCTTAGCGCGGAGGGGTAAAGAGCCGATTAAGCGTGGCGATTATCCGTGGGTGAGGGACCATTGCCACTTGAGTGCGCTGCGCTTGGACGATAGACCGCTCGGCGAAACGGACACTGCAGTTACAAGGACACCAACATGGCCTCGGGCAACGATATGAAGGCGGCGGAATCGACCTATTCGGGCTTCATCGGTCTGATCAAATGGACGATCCCGGTGGTCGCGCTGATTGCCGCGGTTGTCATCGCTCTGATCTCCTGATCCGCGCATGAGCGGAGGCCTGCGCATCGCGGTTCTGAAAGAACGCGCGGAGGGCGAGCAGCGCGTGGCTGCCTCGGCGGAAACCGTCAAAAAATTCATCGCTTTGGGCGCGATTGTTGCGGTTGAATCTGGGGCGGGGATCGGCGCTTCGATCGGCGATGCGGACTACGCGGCGGCGGGCGCGGAGGTGGTTTCGGCAGCGCAGGCGGTCAAGGGCGCGAGCATTGTGCTCGGCATCCAGGGGCCCGATGTTGCGCTGCTCAAGGGGGCTAACGCGGGCGCATGGGTCGTTGCGGGCCTCGATCCGTTCGGCCAGCGCGCGAAAATCGACGCTTATGCTGCTGCCGGATACGAAGCGCTGGCGATGGAATTCATGCCGCGCATCACCCGCGCGCAGTCGATGGATATCCTCTCCAGCCAGTCGAATTTGGCGGGTTACAAGGCGGTGATCGCCGCAGCAGACGCCTATGGCCGCGCTTTTCCGATGATGATGACCGCGGCCGGAACGGTGAGCGCAGCCAAGGCCTTCGTGATGGGCGTCGGCGTCGCGGGCTTGCAGGCCATCGCCACCGCGCGGCGGCTGGGTGCGCAGGTCAGCGCGACCGACGTGCGCTCGGCGACCAAAGAGCAGATCATGTCGCTCGGCGCCAAGCCGGTGTTCGTCGAAAGCGTCGCGGGGATCGAAGGCGAAGGCGCGGGCGGTTATGCCACGGAAATGTCGGAGGAATACCGGAAGGCCCAGGCCGAGCTAGTCTCCGCCCACATCGCCAAACAGGATATCGTGATCACAACTGCACTGATCCCGGGTAAAAACGCACCGAGACTGGTCACAGACGTACAGATCGCCACCATGAAGGCGGGTAGCGTGATCTACGATCTCGCGGTTGCGCAAGGCGGCAATGTCGAGGGTTCCAAGCCCGATGAGGTCGTGGTCAAACACGGCGTCAAGATCATCGGCTTCGCCAACACCGCAACACATCTCGCCGCCGATGCCTCGGCGCTGTTTTCGCGCAACCTCTACAATTTCCTCTCGGCGTTTTGGGACGCGGAAGCGCGTCGTCCGGTGCTCGACGAAGAAATCGGCAACGCGGTGCGGCTGACGCAGGGCGGCAAAATTGTGCACGAGAGGTTGTTGGGGGCATAAATGGACTTCATCTCGATCCTCTCGATCTTCGTGCTCGCCTGCTTCGTGGGCTATTATGTCGTGTGGTCGGTCACCGCGGCGTTGCACACGCCGCTGATGGCGGTGACCAATGCGATTTCATCGGTGATTATCGTTGGCGCGCTGGTCGCCTCGGCGGCGGGGACGGGGATGTCGAGCTGGCTCGGGCTTGCGGCGGTGGCGATGGCTAGCGTGAATATCTTTGGCGGGTTTGCGGTCACCGCGCGGATGTTGGCGATGTACAAGAAGAAGGAGCGTGTCGCACCTCCGCCCGCAACTCCCAAGGTCGAGGGCTGAGCCGATGGAGCATGTGATTCTCCCCGCTTGGGCGCTGCTCGCCTATCTCGCTTCGGGGGTGCTGTTTATCCTCGCGCTGCGCGGTCTTTCTTCACCCGCCACCTCGCGGCGCGGCAACCGGCAGGGGATGGCCGGGATGGCCATCGCGGTTGCGACCACCATGTCGCTCGCCGCGCCGATCCCACCGGGATCGGTCATCCCGCAGCCGTCGGGCGAAGATCTTGTGGTGCTCGGCAAGATCCTCACGGCGATCGCGCTGGGCGGCGGAA
Organism: Novosphingobium sp.; assembly: GCA_035543295.1. Lineage (GTDB taxonomy): Bacteria > Pseudomonadota > Alphaproteobacteria > Sphingomonadales > Sphingomonadaceae > Novosphingobium. Next base: position 93,324 of record DASZZS010000014.1, on the reverse strand, counting down.
TCGGCTGGGTGATCGCGCGGCGGATCAAGATGACCGACATGCCGCAGCTGGTCGCGGCGTTCCACAGCCTTGTGGGCCTCGCGGCGGTGCTGGTCGGCTGGGCGGCCTATCTCAATCCCGAGGCTTTCGGGATCATTGATACCGGCGGCGCGATCAACCCGGTTAGCCGCGTCGAGATGGGGCTTGGCATTGCCATCGGTGCGATCACCTTCTCGGGCTCGGTCATCGCGTTCCTCAAGCTCGCGGGCAAGATGAGCGGTGCGCCGATTATGCTGCCGGCGCGTCATGTCATCAATCTGGGCACGCTGGCGGCAATCGTCGGGCTGACCGGCTGGTTCACGATGGACCAGTCGCTGTGGGTGATCGCCACTTTGACCGTGCTCGCCTTCCTGATCGGCTTCCTGCTAATCATCCCGATCGGCGGGGCGGACATGCCGGTGGTGGTCTCGATGCTCAACAGCTATTCGGGCTGGGCGGCGGCGGCGATGGGCTTCACGCTCCACAACACCGCGATGATCGTGACCGGGGCGCTGGTCGGCTCGTCGGGCGCGATCCTCAGCTACATCATGTGCAAGGCGATGAACCGCAGTTTCATTTCGGTGATCGCGGGCGGGTTCGGCGCGGTGGCTTCGCTGGGTGACGCGGCCCAGACCGATCGCCCGTGGAAGCGCGGATCGGCGGAAGACGCGGCGTTCCTGCTGGGCGAGGCCGAGCAGGTCATCATCATCCCCGGCTACGGCATGGCGGTGGCGCAGGCGCAGCACGTGCTGCGCGAAATGGGCGATCAGCTCAAGGCCAAGGGCGTGCGCGTCAAATATGCCATTCACCCGGTCGCAGGGCGGATGCCCGGGCACATGAACGTGCTGCTCGCCGAAGCCAACGTGCCGTATGACGAAGTGTTCGAGCTCGAGGATATCAACGGCGAATTCGCGCAGACCGACGTCGCCTTCATCATCGGCGCCAACGACGTGGTCAATCCGGCGGCGAAGACCGACAAGTCGTCGCCGATTTACGGCATGCCGGTGTTCGATGTCGAAAAGGCCAAGACCATCATGTTCATCAAGCGGTCGATGGGCGGGGTCGGCTATGCCGGGGTCGACAACGACGTGTTCTATATGGACCAGACCATGATGCTGCTCGCCGATGCCAAGAAGATGGTCGAGGATATTATCAAGGCGCTCGCGCACTGATCCGGCTTTCTTCGGTTGTGGTGATAGCGCTGGCGCTGTCGGGCTGCGTCTCCAAACTCGCCTATGGCCAGGTCAAAAGCGCGATGGTCGATGCCGGACTGTCCGATGCCAATGCCGCCTGCATGGCGAGCCGGATGACCGACCGGCTGAGCCTCGGCCAGTTGCAGAAACTCAAGCAACTCAGGGGCGAGAAGCGCTCGCTGTTCGATTACGTCGCCGCAGTGCGCCGGGTCGGGGATACCGAAGCGATCGAGGTGACCGCGAGTTCGGCGGCGCTGTGCGCGAGTGGGTTGGTGCGCGAGAAGCGGTAAGGATACCGCGCTATTGCTACCTCCTGTCGTCATGCTGAACTTGTTTCACCTGCGGTGACTGTCGTTCCAGCATCCATTTCTCCCAATTCACAGGTTCGAGATCGAGGCACATTGGGCCCCGAAACAAGTTCAGCGTGACGAGGTTTGTGGTTGTTCGCGACTCTGCCTGTTGACTTACACCCTTGTCAGTTGAACATTCGGCGCATGAGGATGACCCGAACCCTGATCGCCCCGGCGCTGGCGCTTGCCATCGCCACTCCCCTCCACGCCAAAACCATCGAAGTCGCTGCCGGGGACGGCGCGCAGACCCGGCTGCAGGAGGCGCTGATCGTCGCACAGCCGGGCGATGTGGTCAGCATCGGGGCAGGGCGCTTCGCGCTGACCGACGGGCTTTCGCTCGATGTCGCCAATGTCACCGTGCGCGGTGCGGGGATGGAAGCGACGGTGCTCGATTTCACCACTCAGCAAGGCGCGGGCGAGGGGCTGCTGGTGACCTCCGACGACGTAACCTTGCGCGATTTCGCGATCGAGAACCCGCACGGCGACGGGATCAAATCCAAAGGCGCGGACCGCATCGTCTATTACCGCACCCGCGTCACCTGGACCGGCGGACCCAAGGAAACCAACGGCGCCTATGGCATCTACCCGGTCGAAAGCACCGGGGTGCTGATCGACGGCGTCAAAGTCTCGGGCGCGTCCGACGCGGGCATCTATGTCGGGCAGAGCAAGGACATCACGATCCGCAATTCGATTGCCGAAGGGAATGTCGCCGGGATCGAGATCGAGAACAGCCGGAATGCGCTGGTGCTCAGCAACTACGTCACCCGCAACACCGGCGGCATCCTGGTGTTCGATCTGCCCGCGCTGCCAGTGATGGGCGGGGGAAATGTAATGGTCGGCGGCAATCTGGTGGTCGGCAACGACACCCCCAACTTCGCGCCCAAAGGCAACATCGTCGCCAGCGTCCGCCGCGGCACCGGAATCATGGTCATGGCCAACGACCACGTGGAGGTCATTGCCAATCAGCTAGACGCGAACCCGACCGCGCAGATCATGGTGATCACCTATCCGTTGCCATTCACCGACCAGCGCTACAATCCCGTGCCGCGGCAAATCATGCTGGTCGCCAACAGTTTCGGGCGTGGAGGGTACGATCCACAGCTGCCGGGTGCTCCGGCGCTGCTGGCCGCGTTCGGCGGGTCGTTGCCGCCAATCTTGTGGGACGGTCTGGGCGAGCCGCCGCAGGCAGGGAAAAGCGCCAATGCCAACGCATGGTCGCTCAATCTCCCCAAGCAAGGAGCCGACCCGGCGCAAGCCCGTCCCGCGCCGTTCCATTTGCCGGATTGGGTTCCGACGCCGCCGGGCGCTGCACCGCTGCCGCGTAAGGGCGCTCCGGAAGCGTTGGATGCTCGGCTGAACCTATGAAAGTGCTGTTTGCGGCGCTGATGTTGGCGGGCGCGGCAGTGACAACCGCAGCTCCGCCGTCGGGCGTGCGCGACGCGGCGGTGATCGGCAGCGCCTTTCCCGCAACCTTGGCCGAGTTCGGTTTTTTCAACGACGCAAGCGCGAGCCGCCCGGCGGTGGGCGTCACCCCTTACCGGCTCAACACCCCGCTGTGGTCGGACGGCGCGGACAAGCACCGCTTCCTTTACCTGCCGCCGGGCGCGCGCGCGGTTGCGCAGGGCGAGGGCCTGCTCGAGCTCCCGGTCGGGGCGGCGCTGATCAAGACTTTTGTGTTCGGCCCGCGCAAGGTCGAAACCCGCGTGTTGCTCCACCGCGCCGAGGGCTGGGTGGCACTGCCCTATCAGTGGAACGAGGCGCAGACCGAAGCGCGACTGGTTATCGCCGGGGCGCGGGTTTCGCTGACCACGCCCACCGGTCAGGCGATCAGCTATGCGATCCCCAACAAGAACCAGTGCAAGGAATGCCACGCGCTGGCGGGGGCAGTGGTGCCGATCGGGCCCAAAGCGCGCAATCTCGACGCCGCGTGGCTCACCGCGCTGCACCGCGCCGGGCGGCTCGATACGATTCCAGTGGTGGCGCGGCGGGTGCCAGTTTGGGAGCAGCGCGCCAAGGCGCCGATCGCCGCCGCCGCGCGCGGCTATCTCGACGCCAATTGCGCGCATTGCCATAATCCGGCGGGCTCGGCCTCGAACTCGGGGCTCGATTTGCGGTGGGAGCAAAGCGACCGCGCCGCCATCGGCATCGCCAAGCGCCCGGTTGCGGCCGGGCGTGGCGCGGGCACGTTCGAATACGATATCGCGCCGGGCGATCCCGAGCATTCGATCCTGCTCTACCGGATGCGCAGCCTCGAAGGCGGGGTGGCGATGCCCGAGCTGGGCCGTGCGACTGTCGATGAAGCGGGCGTGGCGACGGTCAGGGCGTGGATCGCCTCACTGCGCTAAGCTGGACGCGCGCGGCGAGTTTCCCTAGGTCGCTGTCAAGCGGGGGCTTTCCCGGGGAGTAACATTTTGCGCAAACTTGGCCTGATCGGCGGCATGAGCTGGCTGTCGACCCGCACCTATTACGAGCACATCAACAAGATCGTCCAGACGAGCGCAGGCCAGCTGGCCAGCGCACCGCTGCTGATTGAAAGCCTCGATTTCTCCGACCTTGCTCGACTGTCTACCGCCGAGGAGTGGCATCACGCCGCTGAAGTGCTCTCCGCATCGGCGCAGCGGCTCGAAGCGGCGGGCGCAACCGCCTTGGTGATCGGTGCCAATTCGATGCACAAAGTCTATGATCAGGTGGCGGCGGCGGTTTCGATCCCGATCATCCATATCGCCGATTGCGTGGCCGAGCGGATGGTCGACACGCGGGTGAAGAAGGCCGCGTTGATCGGCACCCGCAATGTCATGCTCGAAAGTTTCTATCGCCAGAAGCTGATCGCGCGCGATATCGAGCTGCTCCCGCCCGAAATGGCGTTCGTCGAAACGCTCGACCGGATCATTTACGACGAGCTGGTGCGCGGCAAGGCCAGCCGCCAGGCGCAGCGCGAATTGAAGACGATCATCGTCGAACTCCAGCGTGCCGGCGCGCGGGCGATCGTGCTGGGCGCTACCGAGCTGGAGATGGTGGTCGATGTCGATGCCAATGTCCTGCCGATCTACGATTGCACCCGCATCCACGCCGAAGCCGCCGCCGCTTGGATTTTGGGGTGAGCGCGGGCGGCAATCCTCCCCCTATGGGGGAGGTGGCCCGCCGGAGGCGGGTCGGAGGGGGCCTGTGCCCCATTTCGCAGCCCGCGTCGTTCCCCCTCCGTCTGTCCCTGCGGGCCAGCCACCTCCCCCAAGGGGGGAGGATTTTGGGATGACCCTCGCCCCCTACGCCTCCGACCCGGCGCGCTCGCGCGGGCGCGAGTTTTCGATCGAGACCGGCCTCGCCCGGGGCCCGCGCAGCGAATACCAGCGCGACCGCGACCGGATCGTCCATTCGATCGCGTTCCGGCGGCTGCGCCACAAGACCCAGGTGTTCATCGCTCCCGACGGCGATCACTACCGCGTCCGGCTGACCCACAGCCTCGAAGTCGCGCAGATCGGGCGGGTCATCGCGCGCGCGCTGGGGCTCGACGAGGATTTGACCGAGGCGCTGTGCCTCGCGCATGACATCGGCCATCCGCCGTTCGGCCACGCGGGCGAAGACGCGCTCCACGCCGCGCTCGAGCCATTCGGCGGGTTCGATCACAACGCCCAGTCGCTGCGCACGCTGATGCGGCTCGAAAGCCCCTATTGCGAGCACGAGGGGCTCAACCTCAGCTGGGAAGTGCTCGAAGGGCTGGCCAAGCACAACGGCCCCGTCGGTGCCGTCAACTGGGCGCTGGAGGAGCTGGACAAGGCCTGGCCGCTCGATCTCAGACAATGGCCTTCGCTCGAAGCACAGGTCGCCGCGCTGGCCGATGATATTGCCTATGACAACCACGATATCGACGATGGGCTGCGCGCCGGTTTTCTCGACCTCGACGATTTGCTGACGCTCGATTTCGTCGCCGAGCAATGGAGCGCGATCGAGCGTAAATTTCCCCATGCGCCGCAAGATCGTCGGCTGCGCGAACTGGTCCGCAACCAGATCGGGCTCATGGTCAACGATGTGATCGGCGAGACAGGGTTGCGCGCCGAAGGGATGGGCGATGTGGCGGCAATTCGCGCGGCGGGCCGGGCCACGGCAGCGTTTTCGTCGGCGCTGTCCGACGCCGAGCGCCAGATCAAGCGCTTGATGTACGACAAGCTCTATTACCACCCCGATCAGCTCGCCGCGGCCAATCGCGCGCGCAAGGTCACCGCCGAGCTCTATGCGGCCTATGCGCAGGAGGCCAAGCTGATGGACCCAGGCTGGTTCGCGCGGCTTCCGGGGTTCGAGCCCGAGCGCAGCCGGCATATTGCGGATTTCATTGCCGGGATGACCGATCGCTTTGCGCTCTGGGCGCATGCCCGCATATACGGGCCGACGCCGGAGAGCCTGAGCAATGTCTAGCAATGTCTAAGGTAACGCGCATCGCATTGGTCGGCGCTTCGGGGCTGGTCGGGTCGCGGCTGATCAGGCTCGCGGTGGGGCGCGGCGACATCCGCATCGTCGCCATCGCCCGGGGCGAGATACCGCTGCCCAAGGGCGCGCGGATGGAAGTGCTGGTCGCCGATCCTTCGGGTTGGGGCGATGCCATCGCTGCGGCGCATGCCGATGTGCTGGTCTGCGCGCTGGGGACGACCTGGCGCAAGGCCGACAAGGACGAGGAAGCGTTCCGCGCGGTCGATCAGCATCTGGTGCTGGCGGTGGCGAAGGCCGCCAAGGCGGCGGGCATCCGTCAGTTCATCGCGGTCTCGTCGGCCGGTGCGGATTTGGCCTCGAAAACCTTCTACCTTCGGGTCAAGGGCGAGGTCGAATATGCGCTCGGCAAGGTGGGCATCCCGCGACTGGACATCCTGCGCCCCGGGCTGCTGCGCGGCCCGCGCGCCGAACGTCGGCCCGCCGAGCGGCTGGCGCAGGTCGCGAGCCCGTTTGCCGATCTGCTGCTGCACGGCCAGTTCAGCAAATATCGCTCGATCAAGGCTGATACCATTGCCAGGGCGATCGTAGGGCTGACCCGGGAGAAGCCCGCAGGCCGGTTTATCTTCGAACACGATGCGATCCTGCGCGCGGCGCGGCGGGCGGATTGATCTGTCGTCCCCGGCTTGACCGGGGACCGCCGGCCTCATCGACGCAAACTTGAATCAAGCGGCCAGCGATCCCCGTTTTCACGGGGATGACGAGCGTGTTGCGTTGACTCCTCGGCTGCGCAGCGCCACAGCAATCGCGTCGCTGATCGCGCGGGAGAGTTCTTCGATTCGGGCAACTGAAACGAAGGCGCCGAAGGAGCAACCGCCCCGGAATCTCTCAGGCAAAAGGACCGCGTGGGTCGATAGCGATGCTCTGGAAAGAGGTTCCGTAAAGGGGCCCGCCGAAGGGGTAACCTCGTATTTTCGCGGGGGAAAGCTCTCAGGTTTCCGTGACAGAGGGGGCACCGGATTTGGTGCCCAACTGCGCGGAGTGAAGACTGGTGAGCGATACCGACCACACAACCGATGACGAAGCCACTCCGCCGGAGGTGCTGGCGCTGCCGCTTGATGCGTGGCACCGCGCCAAGGGCGGCCGGATGGTCGATTTCGCCGGCTATTTCATGCCGGTCCAGTATGAAGGCATCATCGCCGAGCATCTGTGGACGCGCAGCCATGCCGGGCTGTTCGATGTCAGCCACATGGGCCAGCTGTTCATTTCGGGTGAGGGCGTCGAATCCGCGCTTGAGGCGGTACTGCCGATCGACCTTGTGACCTTAAAGCCCTTCGCCCCGCGCTATTCGCTGCTGCTCGACGACGAGGGCGGGATCCTCGACGATCTGATGGTCACCCGCTGGAACCAGGGTTTCTACCTCGTGGTCAACGGCGCGACCAAATGGGACGACATCGCCCATCTGCGCGAGAACTTGCCCGACGAGGTCACGCTCAACCATCTCGAAGACCACGCGCTGCTTGCACTGCAAGGCCCCGAAGCCTTTGTCGCGCTGGAGCGGATTGCGACCGGCGAATACCCGCTCGCGGCGCTGACTTTCATGAAGGGCGGGCGCTTCACGATTGCCGGGGCGGAGGCGTGGATCAGCCGCTCGGGCTATACCGGCGAGGATGGCTTCGAGATCTCGATCCCTGCCGAAGCCGCCACGGTGGTCGCCGAGCTGATCTGCGCGCAACCCGAAGTGAAGCCGATCGGCCTCGGCGCGCGGGATTCGTTGCGGTTGGAGGCGGGCTTGCCGCTTTACGGGCACGATCTTTCGCCCGGAACCACCCCGGTCGCGGCGGACCTGACCTTCGCCATCAACAAGCGCCGCCGCACCGAAGGCGGGTTCCCCGGGTCCGAGCGCATCCTCGCGGAACTCGCCGAAGGACCGGTGCGCAAGCGTATCGGGCTGGCGCTCGAAGGCCGTCAGGCTGCGCGCGAGGGTGCGCTGGTTTTCGCTGGCGATACCGAAGTCGGCCGCGTCACTTCGGGCGGGTTCTCGCCCAGCCTCGAACACCCCATCGCCATGGCTTACGTCGATGCCGCGCATGCCGCGCCGGGCACCGCGCTGACCCTCGACAACCGCGGGCGGCACCTGCCCGCCAGCGTCGTTGCCATGCCCTTCGTCCCCCACCGCTATCACCGCTGAGGAGCTTCGCTCATGACTCGTTATTTCACGCAAGACCATGAATGGATCGAAGTCGATGGCGACGCCGGTACCGTTGGCATCACCGACTACGCGCAAGGCCAGTTGGGCGACATTACCTTCGTCGAACTGCCCACCGCAGGGGTGGCGCTAAAAAAGGGCGATGCGCCCTGCGTGGTCGATAGCGTCAAGGCCGCGTCGGATGTCTACGCGCCGGTCAGCGGCACCGTGACCGAGAGCAACGGCGCGCTCGAAGGTGAGCCCGAGCTGGTCAACACCGATGCCGAAAGCGGCGGCTGGCTGTTCCGCCTGACGCTGAGCGATCCCGGCGAGCTGGCCGGGATGATGGACCGTGCGGCCTATGACGCTTACGTGGCGGGGCTCTGACACGATGCGTTACCTGCCCCTGACCGCCGACGATCGCAGCGCCATGCTTGGCGTGATCGGTGCCGCTTCGGTCGATGATCTGTTCGTCGATGTGCCCGCCGAGGCACGCCTTACCGGGCCGCTGCACGGTTTGCCGCTGCATGCCTCGGAGCTAGCGGTCGAGCGGCATATGAGCAGGCTGGCGGCGAAGAACCTCAGCGCGGGTAGCGTGCCGTTTTTCCTCGGCGCGGGGGCCTATCGTCACCATATCCCGGCTAGCGTCGATCATCTGATCCAGCGCGGCGAATTTCTCACCGCTTACACCCCCTATCAGCCCGAAATCGCGCAGGGCACTTTGCAGGTGTTGTTCGAATTTCAGACCCAGGTCGCGCGGCTTTATGGCACCGATATCGCCAATGCCTCGATGTACGATGGCTCGACCGCGTGCTGGGAAGCCATTGCAATGGCGGGACGAATCACCAAGCGGAGCAAGGCGGTGCTCTCGGGCGGGCTGCATCCGCACTATGTTTCGACGGTGCAGACCATGGCGAAGTTCACCGGAGATAGCATCGAGACGCGCCTGCCCGAGCTATACGATGAGCCCGATGATTCGGCGACCATCGCGACGCTCGACGATGCGACCAGCTGCGTGGTGGTGCAGTACCCCGATATCCTCGGCCGGATCCCCGATCTGGCCAAGATCGCTGCCGCCGCGCGGGCGCAGGGCGCACTGCTGATCGTGGCGGTGACCGAGCCGGTCGCGCTGGGGCTGCTCGAGGCTCCGGGAACGCTTGGCGCGGATATCGTGGTGGGCGAGGGGCAGGCGATCGGGGTCGGGCTCCAGTTCGGCGGGCCATACTTGGGGCTGTTCGGGTGCCGCGAGAAATTCGTCCGGCAGATGCCCGGGCGGTTGTGCGGTCAGACCGTCGATGCCGAGGGCAAGCGCGGCTTCGTGCTGACGCTCTCGACCCGCGAGCAGCATATTCGGCGCGAGAAGGCGACGAGTAATATTTGCACCAATTCAGGGCTTTGCGCGCTAGCATTCAGCATCCATATGACGCTTCTGGGCGGTGCGGGCCTGAGCAAGCTCGCCCGGATCAACCATGCGCGGGCGCGGGCGACGGCGGAGCGTCTGGCCAACGTGCCCGGCGTTCGCGTGCTGAACAGCGCTTACTTCAACGAGTTCACCGTGATCCTGCCGTGCGATGCGCGCGACGTGGTGCGCGATCTGGCCGAGTGCCAAGTGCTCGGCGGGGTGTCGCTCGGGCGGCTCTATCCGCACGCGGCGGGACTGGCCAACGGCCTGCTGGTCACCGCCACCGAAACCGTCACGGCGGAGGATATCGAGGCCTTCGCCACCGCGCTGACGGAGGTATTGTCATGAACGCCCCAAACGCCGCCGGCTGGCGTCCCGAGATGGGTCCGGCGCAGCATCCCGATCATGAGACCCCCGAAGTGGTGACCAATAGCGGCGACCGCGCGCTGATGCTGGAGGAAGCGCTGATCTTCGAGCTGGGCCAGCCGGGCCAGCACGGGGTCGATTTCGACGAGGAGGGCGGGGAACCGATGCCCACTCTGGGCAAGTTCCTGCGCGCCGAGCTTCCGCTGCCGGGCCTGACCGAGCCCGAGACGGTGCGCCACTACACCCGCCTCAGCCGCCAGAACTATGCGATCGACCTCGGCCCGTTCCCGCTCGGCAGCTGCACGATGAAGCACAACCCGCGGCTCAATGAGAAGCTGGCGCGGCTGCCCGGCTTTGCCGACATCCACCCGCTCGCCCCGCAGCAGACCGTGCGCGGCGCGCTCGAAGTGATCAACGAGCTGGCGGTGTGGCTGATCGAACTCACCGGCATGCACGGCGTGGCGATGACTCCCAAGGCGGGCGCGCACGGCGAGCTGTGCGGGTTGCTCTGCATCCGCGCCGCGCTCGAGGCGCGGGGCGATGCGCGCGAAGTGGTGCTGGTGCCCGAAAGCGCGCACGGTACCAATCCCGCGACTGCCGCTTTCGCGGGCTACCGGGTCGAGAATATCCCCGCCACCGCCGATGGCCGGGTCGATCTTGCGGCGCTTGAAGCCCGGCTCGGGCCCGACGTTGCGGCGGTGATGATCACCAACCCCAACACCTGCGGGCTGTTCGAGCGCGACATGAAAGTGATCTCCGACGCGGTCCACGCCGCCGGGGCCTTCGTCTATTGCGATGGCGCGAACTTCAACGCGATCGTCGGCAAGGTCCGCCCCGGCGACCTTGGTGTCGATGCGATGCACATCAACCTCCACAAGACCTTCTCCACCCCGCACGGCGGCGGCGGGCCGGGTTCGGGGCCGGTGGTGCTGTCCGAGGCGCTCGCCCCCTACGGCCCGCTGCCGTGGACCGCGCGCGGCGCCGACGGCACGGTGCGGCTGATCGAGGAAGAGGACGCCGCCAGCGAAATGCCGACCAGCTTCGGGCGGATGACCGCGTTCCACGGCCAGATGGGCATGTTCACCCGCGCGCTGACCTATATCCTCAGCCACGGCGCCGACGGGCTGGCGCAGGTGGCGGAGGACGCGGTGCTCAACGCCAACTACGTGCTGCGCAGCCTTGAGGATGTGCTCGATGCCCCGTTCGGCGGCGCGGGGCCGTGCATGCACGAAGCGCTGTTCAGCGATGACGGCATGGCCGAGGGCTTCTCGACGCTCGACATCGCCAAGGGGCTGATCGACGAGGGCTTCCACCCGATGACGGTCTATTTCCCGCTGGTCGTCCACGGCGCGATGCTGGTCGAACCGACCGAGACCGAGAGCAAGGCGGGATTGGATCGTTTCATTGGTAGCTTGCGCAGTTTGGCGGAGCGCGGTCGGGCGGGCGATGTGTCGCTCAAGACCGCACCGCATTATGCGCCAAGGCGGCGGCTGGACGAGACGCTGGCGGCGCGCAAGCCCGTGCTGGTGTGGCGGGAGGACCGATCGACCGGCTGATCGAAAGGTCACACGAAGGTCACACCAAAACCCTGTGGACGCGGGGCACAGTGACTCTGGAATGAAGCGGCAGGCTGCCACGTCGCCGAGCACGATACGATACACAGCCGAAAGGGGGGGCAACGGTGTCAAAGAGCGCGCGCAGTGTCGCAGATTCACAGGTGTGTAGGAAAACGAATTATTCGGCGGAATGAAACGGAAGGACAGGCTTTGAATCAAAACTGGCTCCAGTCGCTGCTCCCCTTGGTCATCCTCGCGGTGGTCTTCGCGCTGCGCTGGCGCAACATCAACAAGGCCAAGCCGCTCAAGATCGGGCGGCTGTGGATCGCGCCCGCGCTGATCACGCTGGTTGCGGGGTTTGTGCTGGTGACGATGCCGCCGAGCGCGCTCGGCTGGGCGGCGTTCTTCGGCGCGGCAGCGATCGGCGCAGTGGTCGGGTGGCAACGCGGCAGACTGATGCATATTGAGCGCGACGCGGAGAGCGGCGATCTGATGATGCGCCAGACCCCGGCGGCGCTGATCCTGCTGCTGGGCATTGTCGGGATCAGGCGGCTGGTCTCGCCTTCGGGCGGCGCTGCGGCAACGGGCGACAAGCTCGCCGGAACTGCGCTGGTGTTCACCGATGGTGCGCTGGGCTTCGCGCTCGGCATGGTAATCGCGATGCGACTGACGCTGTGGCTGCGCGCCAGAGAGCATTGAGGCGTTCGCGTGATGGGAGGCATAGTCCGATTTCCCCCCAAACCCGTCCACCCTGAGCTTGTCGAAGGGCTGTCCTTTTCTTCGTGCCCCACGCGCAGCCTCAAGTAGAAGGACAGTGCTTCGACAAGCTCAGCATGGACGGATTTTTGAGAGGATAGCGGTCCAATGTGGCAATTCCTGTTCGGCCTGACCAACGCCATCACCCTCATCGGCTGGGTGCTGCTAGCCGCCTTCCCGCGCAAGCCTCTCACCATGAGCGCCATCCTCTACCTCGGGGTGGCGCTGCTGTGCCTGAGCTATACCGCGATGTTCGTGGCGCTGGTCGGCGGCTATGCCGATCCGGGCGCGGTGCCGGGTGCCGCCCCGGTCGACTATTCGAACTACTCGATCCCCGGCATCCGCGCGCTGTTCATGACCGACGGCGGGATCGTGGTGGGCTGGACCCACTACCTCGCCTTCGATCTGTTCACCGGCCTGTGGATCGCCCGCGACGCCGACGCCAAGGGCTACTCGCGGCTGGTGCAACTCCCCTTCCTGTTCGCCACCTTCATCGCCGGACCGATCGGGCTGCTGAGCTGGCTGGTGGTGCGGGAGAGTAGGGCTAGGGCGGCGGCTAAGGCGGCGGGGACGCGTTAGGGTTGCAGAAAATCAATGCGACCGAGGCGGGCCGAACGCTAGAAGTTGGGCAACTTCGCGATTGGGTGAGCCGGATAGCTTGCCATTTACCGGCCTCCAATTTCCGCAACGGAAACGGAGCAAGTCCGCGCCCATCGAATCGGGCGGAACGAAAGACCAAGAGGGTAGAGTAACCGGAGCATCGATCTCGTCGCCAGTCGCGCCAACCAGCATCTGTTGCATTTCACTCATGCGCTTTTCGGCACAGTCGAAGGTGAAGATGGATGTGACCTTCGTTTCTCCGCGCGAGCCTGCTGTTTCGAGCATCCGAGACACCCAGAGTCTTGGAAATCTTTCGTCGCCACCAGCAGATTCCGCGTCTGCGAAATAGGCAACCTTTCCGGTGGGCTGATCAATCGACCCGACAAACCACCACTCGCTTGCCATGACGGGCGTCGCGACCAGCCCTGCGCCCACGCAAATTAATCTTAGGCCGATCACTGACCACCCACTTCGGCATCAACTGCCTGCAAATGCTTTTCCAGCAACTCAATGCAAACTTTGAGATGCATTTGCGCCTCCTCGCGTGAAGCAGACTTCGCTCGTTCCAAAAAAGTCCGCGCCTGAGTGATATAAAAAGCTTTATCCATTCTGAAACACCAAGTTGCCGCTCGTCAACTTAGCATGGAGCGGCGCCAAAGTCCACGTTCCGCGCCCGCAGACGGCAAGGCATATGCAGCCTCCAAAACAAAAACCCCGCCCGGATCGCTCCAGGCGGGGTATTCATTTCACCCAACGGATGCGAGGTAGGCTTACCCCGCCGCGTTCGCCGCCAGTGCTGCCAGCAGCAGCAGCGCGACGATGTTGGTGATCTTGATCATCGGGTTCACCGCCGGGCCGGCGGTATCCTTGTAGGGATCGCCGACCGTGTCGCCGGTCACCGCGGCCTTGTGAGCCTCGGAGCCCTTGCCGCCGTGGTGACCGTCTTCGATGTACTTCTTGGCGTTGTCCCACGCGCCGCCGCCCGAGGTCATCGAGATGGCGACGAACAGCCCGCCGACGATCACGCCGAGCAGCAGCGCGCCGAGCGCGGCGAAGCCTTGGGCCTGGCCCGCAATCGCGGTGATCGTGAAGTACACCACGATCGGTGCGGCAACCGGCAGCAGCGAAGGCACGATCATCTCGCGGATCGCCGCCTTGGTCACCAGATCGACGGTGCGGGCGTAGTTGGGCTTGCTCTCGAACGTCATGATGCCGGGATCGTTGGCGAACTGGTCGCGCACGTCCTTGACCACTTCGCCCGCCGCACGGCCCACTGCGGTCATGCCCATCGATCCGAACAAATAGGGCAGCAGCGCGCCGAGCAGCAGCCCGACGATCACGTAGGGATTTTCGAGGCTGAAGTTGACCGTGAGGTTCGGGAAGAACTCCTTGAGGTCGGTGGTATAGGCGGCGAACAGCACCAGCGCGGCAAGGCCGGCCGATCCGATCGCGTAGCCCTTGGTCACCGCCTTGGTGGTGTTGCCCACCGCGTCGAGCGCGTCGGTCTTGTGGCGGACTTCGTCGTCGAGACCCGCCATTTCGGCGATGCCCCCGGCGTTGTCGGTGACCGGACCGTAAGCATCGAGCGCGACGACCATCCCGGCCAGCGCCAGCATCGCGGTGGCGGCATAGGCGATGCCCATGAGCCCGGCGAGCTGGTAGGCGATGATGATCCCGGCGCAGATTACCAGCGTCGGCAGCGCGGTCGATTCCATTGAGATCGCCAGCCCCTGGATCACATTGGTGCCGTGGCCGGTTTCCGAAGCCTTGGCGATCGAGCGAACCGGGCGGTAGTTGGTCCCGGTGTAATACTCGGTGATCCAGATGATCAGCCCGGTGATGACCAGCCCGAGCAACCCGCAGTAGAACAGCGTGCGGCCGGTGTAGGCTTGGTCGGCAATCGGAAGCTCCATGACCGACATGTCAGTCAGGCTGCCGCCCAGCGCATATTGGATGGTGAACCAGATCGCCGGGACCGACAGGCCGGCGGTGACGAGGAAGCCCTTGTACATCGCGCCCATGATGTTCTTGCCGCCGCCGAGGCGGACGAAATAGGTGCCGATGATCGAGGTGACGATGCACACGCCGCCGATGAGCAGCGGCAGGCTCATCAGCGCCATGAGATTGTCCGCGCCCTTGAGCAGCAGCGCAGTCAGCACCATCGTCGCGCCGATGGTGACGACGTAGGTTTCGAAGAGATCGGCGGCCATGCCGGCGCAATCGCCGACGTTGTCACCGACGTTATCGGCGATCACCGCAGGGTTGCGGGGGTCGTCCTCGGGAATTCCGGCTTCGACCTTGCCGACCAGATCGGCACCGACATCGGCGGCCTTGGTGAAGATCCCGCCGCCCAGGCGCGCGAAGATCGAGATCAGCGAGGCCCCGAAGGCCAGCGCGATCAACCCGTTGACCACGGTGCGGTCCGCTCCGCCAACGCCGTGACCCGCAGGGCCGGTGAGAAACGCGAAGTAGCCCGCGATGGCGAGCAGCGCGAGGCCGGCCACCAGCATGCCGGTGATCGCACCCGCGCGGAACGCCAGCGTCAGCCCCTGTTGCAGCCCGACTTGCGCCGCCGCCGCGGTCCGCACATTGGCGCGCACCGAAATGTTCATCCCGATGAACCCGGTCGCGCCCGAAAGCACTGCGCCGAGCAGGAAGCCCCCTGCGGAAATCGGGGTGCCAAGGTGATCGAGGAAATACCACACGAGCAGCGCGACGACCGCGCCGACCATCGCAATGGTGCGGTACTGGCGACCGAGATAGGCTTGCGCGCCTTCCTGGATCGCCGCGGCGATTTCCTGCATCTTTTCATTGCCAGCCGATGCGCTGAGTACCTGACGGCTGGTGAAGATGCCATAAACGATGGCCAGCAGCCCCAGACCGATTGCGATTGTGACGAGATTCACGCGCTGCTCCCCCTTGATTGGTTGCGCATAGACTTTCGCCCCGCTCGTGCAGGGCTGCAAAACTGCGGCTGGCTATAGGGAAGGGGATGCGTCGTGCAAGCCCAAAGGCGCGCTTTTTGCCCGGCTTTGGTGCGGGATTAGTGCTGGAAGCCGAGGTTGTCGGCTTCGCTCAGCGCAACCCCGTCGAGCAGGAGCGGCGATTGCCCCAATTCGATCGCCTCGCCGATGCGATGCACGGCGATCGGCAGCGGGGTATCGGCGGGGGCGGTGAACAGCAGCTGGTAGTCGTCGCCCCAGCGCAGCGCCGCGTCGCGCTGGGCTTCGGGGGTGGCGATCGGCACTGATGCGCGGTCGATCGCGAGGGTAACGCCCGAGGCGCGGGCAATCCGCGCGACATCGAGCAGCAGCCCGTCCGAGATGTCCATCATGGCTGTCACATGTGGGGCGAGTGCCTGCCCCGCGGCCAGCAGCGCAACCGGACGGCGATAGGCGAGGCTGTCGCCCGAACCGGCCTTGAGCGCTTCGAACCCCAGCATCGCCGCGCCGACCGGGCCGGTGAGGTATAGCCCGTCGCCGATTTGAGTCCCGCTGCGCGAGGGCACCGGGCGATACGTGGCCCGGCCCAGCGCGGTAAGCCCCAGCACCTGCGGCCCGTTGCCGCGCACCGTGTCGCCGCCCAGCAGCGGCACCGCGTAGTGCTCCAGCGCCGCCTTGAGCCCCGCCACGAACCGCGCATTGTCCGCGCCCAACTGGTAACCCAGCAGCACTCCGATCGGCTCGGCCCCTTTGGCGGCGAGATCGGAGAGATTGGTTGCAACCAGCTTCCACGCAATGTCGGCGGGGTCCTGCCCGGGCACGAAATGCACCCCCTCGACCAGCGTATCATGCGTCAGCACCAGCGCCTCGCCGCCGAACTCCAGCACCGCGGCATCGTCATCCAGACCGCGCGCCGCCGGATGCGTGGCCAATGCCCGCAATGCTTCGATGAAGGCGAGTTCGCCGGTCAGCGAACGCTCTTCGCAACCGCATCCAGCACGCCATTCACAAACTTGGCTTCGCGCGCGTCGAAGAAGGCGTGGGCGACGTCGAGGTATTCGCCGATCGCGGTGCCGGTGGGGACGTCGGCGCGGGCGATCAACTCATACGTCCCGGCGCGCAGGATCTGGAGCATGGTCTTGTCGATCCGCCCGATCGACCAGCCCTGCGCCAGCCGTTCGCCGATCAGCGCGTCGATCTCGTCGCGGCGGGCGATGACGCCTTTGACCAGATCGTCGAAGAACGCGGTTTCGGCTTCGATATACTGCTCGTCGTCGATCTCGTGGCCGATCCGGTGCTGGTGGAACTCATCGAGCAGTTGCGGCAGCCGCGTCGCTTCCATGTCGTACTGATACAGCGCCTGCACGGCGGCGAGCCGCGCGGCGGCGCGGGCTTTTGCACCGGTTTTCATATGCCAAGCCTCAGTTCGATCGAGCGCGCATGCGCGGGCAGCCCTTCGGCTTCGGCCAGCGCTATCGCGGCCGGGCCAATCGCTTCGAGCGCCGCCCGGTCGAGCTCGATGAAGCTGGTACGCTTCATAAAGTCCAGCACCGAAAGCCCCGACGAGAACCGCGCACGGCGGCCGGTGGGGAGGACGTGGTTGGGTCCGGCGACATAATCGCCGACCGCTTCGGGAGTCATCCGCCCTAGGAAAATGCTGCCGGCATGGCGGATCGCCTCCATCAGCGCCTGCGGATCGTCTACGGCCAGCTGGACATGCTCCGCAGCCAGTGCATTGGCGAGCGCGGGGGCTTCGTCCAGGCTGGCGACTTCGATGATCACCCCGTGGGTGTTCCAGCTTTCGCTCGCCACCCGCGCGCTGGGCAGCATCGCGAGTTCGACCCCGACCCGGTCGGCGACATTGTCGGCGAACACCGGGTCGTCGGTGATCAGGATCGATTGCGCGGCGGGATCATGCTCGGCTTGGGCGAGCAGGTCGACGGCGGTCCATTCGGGATCGTTCTTGCCATCGGCGATCACCAGAATTTCGCTCGGCCCCGCGACCATGTCGATGCCGACCACGCCGAACAGCTGGCGCTTGGCCTCGGCAACCCAAGCGTTGCCCGGGCCGGTGATCACATCGACCGGCTTGATCCGCTTGGTGCCGTAAGCCAGCGCGGCCACCGCCTGCGCCCCGCCGATGCGCCATACTTGGTCGACGCCCGCGAGATGCGCTGCGGCGAGGACGAGCGGATTGACCTGGCCCTTGGGCGTGGGGGTCACCACCACCAGCCGCTCGACCCCCGCCACCTTGGCCGGGATTGCGTTCATCAGCAGCGACGAGGGATAAGCCGCGCGGCCGCCCGGGACATAAAGCCCCGCGGCATCGACTGGCCGCCACTTCGCGCCCATCCGCACGCCGACCGCGTCGGTCGTATCGCGATCCTCGGGGCGCTGGGCTTCGTGGAAGCTGCGGATACGCTGCGCGGCGAGTTCGAGCGCGGCGCGCAGATCGGGTTGCAGCTCATCGAAAGCGGCGCGGCAGTCGGCGAGCGGGATCTGCCAGTCCTCATCGGCTGCCAGCACATGGCCGTCGAACCGTTCGGTCAGTTCGGTCAGCGCTTCATCGCCCCGGTTGCGGACATCGTCGAGGATCAGCGAGACGTCGCGCGCGACATCATCCCCGCTCTCGCGCCGCTCGCGGACCAGACGGCGGAAGGCTTGGTCGAAGCCGGGATCGCTTGTGCTCAGGCGCAGCATCAGGCGGCTTTCGCCGAGTCTACCAGCGCGCGGAACCGCTCGACCAGCGCGGCGACGCGCTCGTCGGTCTTGAGCGCGGCACGGTTGACGATCAGCCGCGCCGTGACCGGCAGGATAACGCTGGTTTCGACCAAGCCGTTGTCCCTGAGCGTGCGCCCGGTCGAGACCAGGTCGACGATCTGGCTGGCGAGGCCCAGCCCGGGGGCGAGCTCCATCGCGCCGTTGAGCTTGACCACTTCGGCCTGGATGCCACGCTGCTCATAGTGGCGGCGGGTGAGGTTGGGATATTTGCTGGCCACGCGCAGATGGCTGACGCGTGCGGAATTGTCCTGTCCTACAGGCTCGGCGACCGACAGGCGGCAGTGGCCGATGTCGAGATCGACCGGCGCGTAGAGGTCCGAAAAAGCGAATTCCTCCACGACATCCGAGCCGACGATGCCGACCTGCGCCGCGCCATGCGCCACGAAAGTCGCAACGTCGAAGGCGCGCACACGGATCAGGCGGGTTTCGCCTCCCTCACAGGCGAACGAGAGCGCGCGGTTGGCCTTGTCGTGGAACGCTGCTTCGGGCACCACCCCGGCACGCGCCATCAGCGGCAGCGCCTCGTCGAGAATGCGGCCCTTGGGCACGGCGAAGGTCAGCGGTTGCGGCATGGCGGGCGCGGATTAGGCGACGACGCGAGAAAGGGCAACAACGCTGGGTTGTCGCGACCCATTTTTCTTGTGCAGTGCAGCATTGCGTTGCAGTCTGTTCGCAGGTGCACATCGGATGCGAGCGGGAGATCGGCCAATGGTCAAAGACTACCAATTTTTCGACATAAACGCGAGTGGTCCGGGGATCATGAAAACGGTCTTCGATAACCAGGTGGCCTATTGCACGGCGTCGGGTGCAACCGTCACGGCACGGATTGTCGCGGCGCTCAGCGATCTGATGGAGCGCGGCGAAGACGGCGCATTTCTGCAGCGGGCTCGCAATTGGTCAGGTCCGCCAATGGCAGATGCTCTGCCGCTTCGCATGGCGGGCGGAATCCACGCGCTTCGGCTCAAAGGTGCGGAACCTCGGCTTGAAGCGATCTACATCGATCAAGCGGGAGCCGACGACGCTGCGATCGTCGCAGCGGCGATACGCAAGCATGAGGCCGAGTTACTTCCTTGGCTCGACGGCCCGCCGCAGACCAATGAAGCGGGCCGCTCGGCCAATTTCATCGCCGCGATGCTGTGGCTGGCCGATCGGGGGCTGCCGCCGCGCTTCCAGTGCCTTGAGATCGGCTCGAGCGCCGGTATCAACCTCATGCTGGCGCGCAACCACTACGATCTTGCGGGGGTGAAAGTGGGCCCGGTGCCGGGGGCGATGCAATTCACGCCGGAATGGGAAGGCAATCCGCCGCCCGCGCACGCCATCGAGATCGTTTCGACCAAGGGCTGCGATGTCGCGCCCGTGGACCTTACCGATCCAGCGCAAGCGCTGCGGCTCAGGGCTTACATCTGGCCCGAGCACGCCGTGCGGTTCGCGCGGATGGATGCCGCCATCGCCGAAGCGACCAAGTCGCCGCCCGATCTGGTGCGGATGAACGCTGCGGACTTCGTCGAGGCCGAGCTGGCAAAACCGCAGGAAGCGGGGGCCACACGCGCGCTGATGCATTCGATCGTCTGGCAATATGTGCCTGCGGATCAGCAGGTCCGCGTCACAGCGGCGATGGAAGCCGCTGGCGCACACGCCACTGCCGAGCGTCCGCTGGCGTGGATTGCGCTCGAAGCAAACCGGACCATGCATCTCCACGAACTGATCGTGCGGCACTGGCCGAATGCAGCGGAAAACCCGGCGGGCGACCCCCAGCTGTTGGCGCGGGCGCATCCGCACGGGGCGAAGATCGAATGGTTCGCCAACAAATAGGGACTGTCCCTATTTTATCCGTGCAGCGGCTTCCTTGGCCTCGCGCGCGATCCGGGCACGGTCGATCCTGGCGCGAAGAACCTTGGCTATTCGCCAGTCGCGCGATTCCATCCTTTCCAAAAACCCTCCGTGGAAGCTAACCCACTCCCACCAACCGATCAGTGCGAAGATCGCCGTCCCGGCGAACGCCAGCGCCAGCGCGGGTGGATGGAGTAGCCAGCCCCACAATCCGAGTACGAGAATCAGCCACATCCCGATCCCGTGCGATAGTGGATACCAGGGCTTGCCGCTGGTGATCTTCTTGAACACCATCGTCCCGCCGACGAACAGCACCATGCCGCCCACCAGCACGATCAGGAAATCGAAGTGAACCGGGTCCATCGGATGGGCCAGCAGCAGTTCGTCGGCGACCGCCAGCACGATAATCCCCGCGACGATCGGGATGTGCCAGTAAGTGAAGGCCACGCGCGCCACCAGCCCGGGCCGGTCGTGTTGCTCGATGTGTTGCGCGCCGCGCTTTGCACCCAGATCGAAATAGATCCACCACATTGCGAACGAGCTGAGGAAGGCATTGAGAAACGCGGCAATTTGCGCGGGTTCGATCCGGGATTGGGCGAAAGTGGCACCGGTGATGACCAATCCCTCGCCCAGCGCGATGATGATGAACAGAGAGGTCCGTTCGGCCATGTGGCTACCCGAGATCGCCCACTCCTCGGGCCGCGACCGACCGAGCCTCGGAACCCAGAAAAATACTGCGGGACCGATGTATTCGATGACGAGCGCGGCGATCCACAGCGCCATGCGCGTGGCGACGTCTTCGGTCCACCCGCCCGCGATCCACAGCACTCCTGCGATAGCGAACCACAGCGTGGCGCGGCGCATGTTGTTGCCGGTCTCGGGCCGCCATTCGCCCAGCGCGTAGGAGACATAGAGCGTCCGGCCGACTTGCACCGCGACGTAGGCGACCGCGAAAGCCAGCCCACCGTCCGAGTAAGCCTCGGGAATGGCGCAGGACATCGCCAGGCTGGCGAGCATGACCGCGCCCAGCATCAGGCGGTTAGGCGCGCGGTCGGGCTCGATCCAGTTGGTCGCCCAAGTGGTGAAAATCCACGCCCACCACACCGCGAAGAACAGGATCAGCGTTTGCAGCGCGCGCAGCAGATCGAGTTGCTCGAGCAGAAAATGCGACAGCTGGGTGACCGCGAAAACGAACACGAGATCGAAAAACAGCTCGAGGTTGCTCACCGCCGCCTTGCCCCCGCCGTGATTGCGCAGCAGCGACTTGGCGGCCTGGCGGTTGACCGCTGCGACCGCCGCGCCGAATCCGCCACGCTGCGGAGTCGGCGGCTCAGGCGGCATCGGCGGTCCGCGAAAGGAAGGCGTCGAGCGCGGCATTGACCGCTTGCGGCGCTTCCCACGGCACGAAATGGCCGCAATCGGGGACGCGAACGATGGTCAGGTCGGTGATGATCTGGTCCATGCCTTCGAGATTTTCGGCGGGGAGAGCCAGATCGTCGAGCGCCCAGATCACCAGCGTCGGGATAGTCAGCGGCGGCAGCGGCGGAGTCTGCCAGCCGTCAGGCAGCGCATAGGCCGCCTCGGGCGCCGGGACATCGATGGGGCTGGCGCGGTACCAGTTGAGCATGCCGAAGGCCGCGTCGCGGTCCTGCCAGTCGGTCATCAGCGCTTCGCGCTCGGCCGGTTCCATCTGCGACGGCCGGTCCCACTTGACCGCTTTCATCAGCAGCCCGACCAACCCGTGCTCGCGCACCAGCGCGTCGTTGGCGGGATCGCGGAATTCGCGCATATATTGGCTGGAAAGGCGCTGGTTCTGGTTGGTGAACAGCAGCTTCTGGAAGATTGCCGGATGCGGGGCGTTGGCAATCACCGCGCGGGTGACGCGGTGGTTGGCTTGCCCGAGCAGCGCCACGCCCCAGGCAATCGCGCCGCCCCAATCATGCCCGACGATAGTGAAGCTCTCGATGGCCAGAGCATCGGCCAGTTGGAACACATCGCCGATCAACTTGTCGGGAGTGTAGCTCGCCACATCCTGCGGTTTCGACGATCCGCGATAGCCGCGCTGATCGGGGGCGATGCAGCGGTAGCGACCCGAGAGATGCGCGATCTGGTGTCGCCAGGTGCGGTGTGATTCGGGGAAACCGTGGAGGAAGATCAGCACCGGGGCGTCTTTGGGGCCGGCATCGACCACGTCGAGTTCGATCCCGTTGGCAAGGGTTACGCGCTGCTGCTGGGTCATTCGCTAATCTCCGCCTTCATTCGCTCTGCATAGCCGGCCGCCATCATCGCCGCGATCTGGTCGAACAGCGCATCGGGGGTGCGGCGCAGCTCGCCCATCGCGCGCTCGGCCCCTTCGGCGATGATGATCTCGCGCTCACCGCGCAGCATCGCGGAAAGCATGTCCGCCGCCGCGACATCGGGATCGATCCCGTTGTCGATCGCCTTGTCGCTCGCGCCGCGGCGAGTGCCGTCGGAAGTCAAAGCATTGCGCGAGACGTCGGTGCGGATCGAGCCGGGGTAGATGACGTGGACCTTGATGCCGGTGGCGGCCACTTCGGCACGCAGGGCATCGGCATAGCCGGCGAGCCCGAATTTCGCGGCGCTGTAGGCTGTGCGCAGCGGAACGCCGACCTTGCCCGCGATGCTCGAAATCATTGCAATCCGGCCCGAGCCGCGCTTCGCCATGTGGGGCAAGACCGCCTGGGTTAGCGCGATTGGGGCAAGCAGATCGACGTCGATAATTCGGTCATACACCGCCATCGCGGTATCGACCGCGAGCGAACGCTGTGAAATTCCGGCGTTATTGACCAGCAAATCGATGCCCCCGGAGGATTTGGCCGACCATTGCAGCGCCTGTTCGATCGCGGGCGCGATCGCCGCGCGGTCGGTGGTCTCGAACGGCAAGACCAGCGTCTCGCCGCAATCGGCAGCGACGGCTTCGAGCGCCGCAACATTGCGGCCCGACAGGATCAGCCGCGCACCTTGGTTCGCCAGCGCGCGCGCCAGCGCCGCGCCGATCCCCGATGATGCGCCGGTGATCCACACGGCCTGTCCGGAAAAGCTCATGGGTAACTCACTGTGTTGGGAATTTCGGGGATGGCGATGAATTCCTTGTCATTCGCCCGGTGCCTTGGCCTTGATCGCCAGTGCATGGACTCGCTGGCCGGGAATGTCGCCCAGCGCTCGATTGACCATGCGCTGGCGTTCGAGCCGCGAAACGCCGACGAACGCCGCACTCTCGATTTCCACCGTGAAATGCGATTCGCCCGAACCGTCGTCGCCGCTGTGGCCGCGATGCCGCGCACTGTCGTTGATCACCTCGAGCCGGGTCGGCGCGAAGGCGCGCTGAAGGAGGGATTCGATCTCTTGAGCAACGCTGCTCGACACACTACCTCCGTTCGCCCTGAGCTTGTCGAAGGGCTGTTCTTCTCTTGCCAACGGTAGCGGAGAAAAGAAAGGGCAGGGCTTCGACAAGCTCAGCCCGAACAGGAAGTTTTGTGTCAGACGAACGCAAATTTGACAGGTTTCATGGCCGCGTAAGCGGGACGGGGCGCGGTTGTGACCGGCCGGGCTGCTGCGAGGCGGGTGAGTTCCGTGCACCCGGCGGGCGCCACCCCAGCTTCGACGCGCCGGGCGACTACCGCTGGTATTGTCTCGATCATGTCCGCGAGTTCAATGCTGGCTACGACTGGTTCGAGGGGATGAGCGCGGATGAAATCCTCGCCGCGCATTCGCCATTGCATGGCTGGGAACGCGAGACGCGTGCGTTCCGCCCGATGGCCGGAATCGACTCGGTTCCGCGCTGGGCCGGCTTTGCCGATCCGCTCGACGCAATCAGCGCGCGCGCCCGGATGCGGCGTCCGGCCGAGCGGCAAGACGGGCGCATGGTCACGCCCGACGAGCGCCGCGCGCTCGAAGAGCTGGGCCTGGCACTCGATGCCGACCGGCGCGAATTGCGCATCCGCTATTCCGAACTGGTGCGCAAATACCACCCCGATCGCAACGGCGGCGACCGCAGCTTCGAAGCGCGGCTGCAGGCAGTAGTCGAGGCTTACCAACTGCTCAGGCGCGCTGCGGCGTTCGCCTGAATATCCAGGTCATCAGCAGCCCGACCAGCCCGACATGCGCGAACAGCGCCGAGGCGATCCGCGCGGGGTCGGTCTGCGGGAAGTGCGAGCCGAAGCGCAGCGGCAGGACGATCCCGTACATCACCAGATAGGTTGCGAGGCCATAGAGGATACCGACGACGATCCAATTCATGCTTGCCACGCGCGGCTGGCGCAGCAGGACCGCAAGCGCTGCGGCCATGATCGCCATCATCGCGAAATGCACCAGCAGGCCCGCGATGCTGCCCGCCACGCCCCAGTCCTGCGTCGCGTCGCCGAACGGACCCGCCGCCACCCCGCGCAGCATCGCCAGTATGTCCCCGCCACTCTTCAGGGTCATCACGATGGCAAACAGAATATCGAGCGTGCCGGCCACCAGCGTGGCTTTCACGATTGCAGACTTGTTCATATGCTCCCCCTCCGTTGAGCTATTCGCGCATGGTCTGCCAGCGCGCGACTCCTTCGGCGCCATAAATCCGGGGTACGTCTTTGCCCGAATAGAACACCGGATAGGCCTCGGCCCCTTCGGGCAGCACCACCCACGGCTGCTTGCTTGCAGTGAAGACATGCACATCGGGCGGGCAGGCATCGGGGTCGTCGAGCGTGCCGACGCGAATGAAATTCGCCTTGTCGCCGGCCCCGGCGTAGTGGCTCCACAGCGCGACCTTGCAGGCCGGGCAGCGGAACACCGCCTGGCCCTTGCCGCTGGCCGATGGCGTATCGATCCGCTCCGGGGCGCCTGCCAGCAACTCGACCCGGTCGGCTTCGATCACCCCGTTGAGCGCGAAGGCGGTGCCGCTCTCGCGCTGGCATGAGCGGCAATGGCAGCAGTGGACCACGATCGGATCGCTCGCCAGCCGGTAACGCACCTCGCCGCAGGCGCAGCCGCCTTCCATTACACTTCCTCGCACAGCGCTTTGAGCTGGTCGGCGCAGACGCCCCAGCCCTCGGCAAAGCCCATCTCTTCGTGGTGCTTCATGGTCTCTTCGCTCCAGTGCCGCGCGCAAGCGGTATAGCGGGTGCCGTCTCCTTCGGGTTCGATTGCCCAGATGCCGATCATAAACGGGCCATCGGGCATCAAATCGGGCTTGATCGCATCGGTGAAGGCAAAGCGCTTGCCCTCGTCCCAGGCGAGCACCAAGCCATCGTGCGGGTTCACCTCGCCATCGGGGCCATACATCGTGACCAGCGAGACCCCGCCCGGGTGCTTCTCGAGTCTTTTGAACTCGGCCCGCCAGGGTTTGGGACACCACCATTCCTCCTGACGATTGGCCATGACGTCCCAGACCCTGGCGGGCGGGGCGGCGATGAAGCGAGTGACGGAGAGTTCGTGTCCGGGACTGCTCATTATTTGTCCTCTCTCAGTCCCGGTCGGGCGCGCCGAGCGGGAAGTATTGGCGATAGGGCCGGGCATCGTCAACGCAGCGCTTGACCGCGGGCAAGGCGAGCAAATGCGCGCGCCACTGCCGCAGATGCGGGTAGGACGGCGGTATCTGGTAGACCCAGTCGGCGTAGAACAATGAGGGCGCAGCCGCGCACTCGACCAAGGTGATCGCATCACCGCCGCGCGGTTCGCGCTTGAGCCAGGAGTCGATCCAGCGATAGGCCCTATCCAGCCGGTCGCGCACCCGGTCCCCAACTGTTGGGTCGGGCCGATCGGGCGAGCGGATATACTCGGCGACGATCTCCTGCATCGAGTCCATCACGCTGATGTCGAACACCCGGTCTATCATCCTTACTTCGACCGCAGCATCGGGATCGACCGGAAGAAGCGGGGCAGGGCCGGGGTGGTGGAGGTGGAGGTATTCGATGATCGCGGTCGCTTCGAACACCGTCCGCGCGCCTTCGACCAGCACCGGAAACTTGCCCAGCGGGCTGGCCGAGGCGACGAACGCTGCGTGCTCGGGATGTTCGCCATTGACCATCCGGAATTCGAACGGCGTGTCGTTGGCGTAAAGCGCGATCAGCGCTTTCCAGGTGTAGGACGAGAAGGGGTGGCCGTAGAGCGCCAGCATCACCACTCGCCCGCCTTGACCCGTTCGCGCCGGTGCAGTTCCTTTTCGCTGGGTGCTTGCGTCTCGAACGTGCCGGTCTTGAGCGGGCCGGCGGGTTCGTAGGTGGCGATCAGGCAGCCCCCCGCGCCGGTGCGCTGCTCGACCAGCTTCATCGTGCCAGCGGGCGTGCCGTCACCGAACAGTCGCTTGCCCGTGCCGAGCGTGACCGGCGCGATCATCAGTACCAGCCGGTCGAGCAGCCCGCGTGTCAGCAGCTGCGGATAGAGCGTCGAGCTGCCTTGGATGACGAAATCGGGTCCATCTTTGGCTTTCGCTTGGGCCAGCGCGTCGAGGTCGGCGAGGCGGTGGCTGGTCGCCCAGTCGAGCGGCATGTCCGACCGGGTCAGCACATATTTATCCGCTTTGGCGAACTTGACCGCGATGGGATTGTCGAGCGGCTGGAACGGCCAGTAGTTTGCGAAGATGTCATAAGTGCGTCGTCCGAGCAGCAGGTCGAAATCGCCCGAGAACAGCGTGTCGATCTGATTGCCGATCGCCTCATCTCCCACCGGCTGGAGCCATCCGCCGTAGGCGAACCCGCCGCTCTCGTCCTCGCCGGGTCCGCCGGGCGCCTGCACCACCCCGTCAAGCGAGATGAAGGCGGCACCGATGATCTTACGCATCGGCGCGCACCGCCGCCTCGATTTTGGCGACGTCGATCTTCCCCATCGTCATCATCGCCGCGAACGCACGCCTAGCTAAATCGCCGCCTTTAGCCATCGCCTCGGTCAGTACGCGCGGGGTGATCTGCCAGTTGAGGCCCCACTTGTCCTTGCACCAGCCGCACATGCTTTCCGTCCCGCCATTGCCGACAATCGCGTTCCAGTAGCGGTCGGTTTCCTCCTGGCTGTCGGTGGCAATCTGGAAGGAGAATGCTTGGGTATGCGGAAAGGCCGGTCCGCCGTTGAGACCGATACACTTGATCCCGAGCACGGTGAACTCGACCGTCAGCGCATCGCCCTCATGCCCCGACGGGTAGTCTCCCGGGGCACGATGAACCATGCCGAAGTGGCTGTTCGGAAAAGTCGCCGCATAGAATTTCGCGGCCTCTTCGGCGGTGCCGTCGTACCACAGGCACAAGGTAACATCGGTCATTTGCGCATCTCCTCGATCAAGGAATTGTCGATTGCTTTGGCGGCCTTGTAGGCGGGCCGGGCCTGGAGCCGTTCGGCATAGGCGACAAACGGGGCATGCGGCGGCATCGAGCCGAAATTGAGTCCCCAATCGACCGAGCTGCCGACATAGACATCGGCCATCGTAAACCGCTCGCCGCAGACCCACTCGTTGGCCGCAAAATGCGCTTCGAACGTGCCGATCGCACGCTCATAGCTACCCCAACCGGCCATGCCTTCCTGCTCGGGCTTGGTTTCGAAGCCGAATTGTCGCGCGACAATCGCCTGCTCGACCGGACCGGCGGCAAAGAACAGCCAGCGGTAATAATCCGCACGCTCGGGCTCGCGCGGGGCGAGTTCGGCAGCGGGGTGCGCATCGGCCAGATAGGCGCAGATCGCCGCCGCCTCGCTCACCACGCGGTCGCCGCCGAGCGCATGGTGGATGATCGTCGGGACCTTGCCCATCGGGTTGGCGGCGAGCAGCGCGGCGGGTTTATCGGCCCAGTCGACCAGCATTTGGTCGTAGTCGGCACCAACCTCGTGCAGCGCCCAGCGCGCGATCTGGCCGCGCGACATCGGATTGGTGAAGAAGGTATATTCGGCCATAGCGTGTCTCCCGCAAGTGGGCGGAACATAGAAAGAACATCGTCACGCTGTCAATCGGCGCGTGACGATGTTCCCGTGATTACTTGCCGCCGACCAGACTGAAAAAAGCACCTTGCGGATCGATGCCCTGGATGATCCAGTCGCCGGTGGGAACCTGCATCGGCTCGGTGACCACCTGCCCGCCTCGAGCGGTCACCTCGGCTTGCGATGCGGCGATGCTGGGCACGCGGAAATAGTGGCTCCAGCCCGCGACCGGCACCTGCTCGGACTTCTGCATGATCGCGCCGACCTGCACCCCATCGTGAGCGATGAACTGGTATTTGCCCATCGCGCCCATATCCATCGGCTCGGGCAGGCTCCAGCCGAACAGCGCGGTGTAGAAATCGGTCGCATCGGTGGCGTTGGCGGCCAAGAGCTCGTTCCAGCTGCAGCGGCCCGGGAGCGTGGGCGAAAACGCTGTGCTTTCGCCGCCGCCGGGCGGGGGGAGCGGGGTCATGACATAGAAGGGCGCACCGCCGGGATCGGCAACCATCGCGAAACGTCCGGCCATTTCCACATCGCGCGCGGGCATCAGGCATTTGCCGCCCTTGGCTCCGATAGCCACGATAGCGGCATCGACATCATCGACCCCGATATAGCCCAGCCAGCAGGGTCGCGCGCCGTGGTCGGTCATTTCGCCGGACAGTCGCAGCATGCCGCCGGTCATCTCGCCATCGGGGCTGGAAATGAAGCCGTAGTCGGTGTTTTCGCCATGCCCGGTGGTCATGCTCCAGCCGACCATCGCCTCATAGAAGGCCTTGGCGCCTTCCGGATCATGGGTCATCAGCTCGTACCAGACCCAGCTTCCCTGCAATTTGCCCATGGTCATTCTCCCAAAGTTACAACCGGCGTGAACCCGCCATAAATCATCCTCTTGCCGTCGAACGGCATTTCGAAGCCCTCCGGCTGCTTCATCCGCTCGTCGGTCTGCATCTTTTCCGCCGCCGCGTCACACACCTCGCGCGAGGGCCAGGTCATGTATGAGAACACGATCTTCTCGCCCGGCTCGGCCTTGACCGCGCGGTAGAAGTCGGTCTGCTTGCCTTCGGACACGTCGTCACCCCAGGCTTCGACCACGCTCAGCGCGCCGAAGTCCTTGAACATCGCCCAGGAGTCATCGGCCATCTGGCGATAGGCCTCGCGCTTGGCCTCGTGCACCGGGATGACGAAGCCCTGGACGTAAGGGGCGTCGCAGTCGGTGTCGCCATTCTCGACGAATGGCTGGAAGCCGCCATAGATCATCCGCTTGCCGTCGAACGGCATCGGATTGGTCACCGGGTCCATCCGCGGGTCCTTGAAATCGGGGGCCATTATCTTTGCCATCCCGGCGTCGCGGGTGACCTTGTCCGGCCATTCGATCCAGCTGAACACGATCGCCTCGCCATCCTCGGCCGCGACCGCGCCTTGGAAGTCGGTGGTCTTGCCCGGCGGGACATCGGCCCCCCAGCATTCGACCACCCGGGTCGCGCCGAAATCGACGAACACGCTGTCGCCCTTGTTGGCGTGATCGATGAACTTCTGCTTGTTCGCCTCGGGACAGGCGATCACAAATCCGTCGAAATAGCTCATCACAATTCTCCTTGGTTGATGCGCAGCGGCAGCAAGCCGCGCACGGCGGGCAGGCGGAACCACAGTGCTGCCCACAGGATGATCCCGAGATAGACCCCGAACAGCGTGAAACCGATCAGCGGGCTACCAACGCGCAGATGCGACGCCACCGCACCGCCGAGATAGCCGGTCAATAGGATCGCGCCGAGCAGGGCAGTTCTGGGGATCGAATAGAGCACGGTGCAGACCGCGAGGATGCTGCCGAGCAGCCGGCAGAAGCCGATATCGACGGGGAGGCCAAGCGGCGGGCTGTTGGCGATCATCAGCTTGGGCGCGAACAGCTTGCCACCCGCATCAATCGCCATGAACAGCGCAACCAGCACAGTCAGCACCAGGCCGGTGCGGCGCATGGCTAGCGCACTCATGCATCGGCTCCTTCGTGGATATCTGCCTCGGCCGTCGCCGGGTCCATCCACAGTGGCTCCCATACGTGGCCGTCGGGATCGGCGAAGCTGCGGCTCATCATGAAGCCGTGATCCTGCGCCGGGTTGATGTCGGCGGTGCCGCCATTGGCAGTCGCCGTGTCGGCCATCGCGTTGACCGCCTCGCGGTCCTCGCAGCTGATCGCGAGCATGACTTCGCTGGTATCGCTCGCGGGGATCGGGCGCTGGGTGAAGCTGTGCCATTTGGCATGGGTCAGCAACATCACGAAGATCGTGTCCGACAGCACCATGCAAGCGGCGGTTTCGTCGGTGAACTTGGGCTCGTTGGCAAAGCCGAGCGCGGTGTAGAACTGCATCGCCCGGGGCAGGTCGGCGACGGGCAAATTTACGAAAATCATGCGGGACATTTGGTGCGCTCCTCTCAAAGCGGGTCGGGGATGAAATCGGCCAGCTGGGCTGCCAGCGCGCGCTGGAATGCCGGGCGCGCCTCGCCGCGGGCGATATAGGCGGCAAGCGCAGGATGGGCCTCTCGCAGGCGCTGGTCGGTCAGGCTGCGCAAAACCGCGATCATCATCAAGTCGCCCACGGTAAAGCGGTCTTCCAGCCAGTCGCGCTGCGCCATTCGTGTCTCAAGCGGGGCGAGACGGCCCGCCAGCTGAGTGACCTTGCCGGGGCGCGCCAGCTTGGCCCAGGCCGCGTCGCCAGCGAACAAGTCGATCTCGACCAGCGCGCCGAGCGACGGCTCGACGCTGTTGAGCGCGGCGATCAGCCAGCAGATCGCACGGCCGCGCGCCGGAGCTTCGCGCGGGAGCAGGCGCTCGTCCTTTTCGCCGATATGCAGCACGATCGCGCCGCTTTCGAACAGCCGGACTTCGCCCTCGCGAAAGGCCGGGACTTGGCCCCATGGCTGCTCTTCGAAATAGTCGGCGGGCCGCTCCCCGCCCAGCAGGCGCGTGCGATAGGGCAAGCCGATTTCCTCAAGCGCCCAACGCACCCGCAAATCGCGAACCTGACCGCGGGCAAACGGCGGGACCCAGGCAAAGGCGGTGATCTCGATCTCGGGTGAAAATTCAGTCGGCATCATGGTCCTCAATTTTGAACAACAAGGTGAAATAGCGGCGTAAATGTTGCAGCGCATCGCGCGCGGTGGCGGCGGCTTCGGCCTCACCATCCGCCTTGGCGAGGATGAAAGCGCCCTGGATGACGGTTTGGACATGGCGCGCGAGGCTGGCAGCAGTGGTGCCGGCCACATCTGCTTCGGCCATGGCCAGCGCGATGTCCGGCTCAAGCGCATCGGCGTTGCCGCTGATGCTCGCCGCGCAGGCGAAGCGGATCGCCTCGCTCGACAGGAAGGCTTCCTGGACCATCGTCCCCGCGACGCAGCTGAAGCTTTGCGGCGGCCCCGCGATCAGCGCGATCCTGAGGTCGAGGTAGCCCAGCACCCGGTCGATTGCGCGCGGGTAGTGATGGAACGGCGCGCCCGCGAAAAACGCGCCGGTGCTGGCCGACCAATAGTCCGCCGCAGCGACGCCCAGCGCCTCTTTCGAGGCGAAGTGGTGGAAGAACGCCCCCTTCGTCACCCCCGCTTCGCCGCACAGCTGGTCGACTGAAGTGGCGGCAAACCCATTGGTGCGAATGAGCTTCACCGCCGCTTCGAGCAGCTTGTCGCGGGCCGTCACAGGCGCGGGCCGAAAGGGTTGGTTGGGAATCACGAATCACTGCATACCGACTGGTTGGTATGTCGTCAAGGCGTGGCGCGCGAATGGGCCGATCAAGGCGGCGAAAAATAGTCGTCAATGGGAAATCGGGTGGCTAGCCGCCAGCAAACCGCGCCAGGATGGCGCCTTCATGCGCGGCGATTTGCTGCCACGCGGGGCGGGCCTTGACGCGGTCGTACCACGCGGCGGTGGCAGGGCGCTGCGCGGCATCGGGCTCCATCCCGACATAGCCGAGCGTGCGGAACACCGAGGCGCAGGCGATATCGGCGATGCTGAATTCGCCCGCAAGCCAGCCTTGCACCGGGGCTTGCGTTTCGAACCAGTCGAAGATCGGCTGCAACTCGATCTCGCCCTGCGCCGCCGCCGCCTCGTCGCCCGGAACGCCGAGGAACTTGGGCCCGACGAAGCGGTTGAACACCACCTTGCCGCCCGCCGGGGTCAGGATCGTATCGGCGAATTCCTCGAACCAGGTCGCGGTGGCACGCGCCTTGGCCTCGGCCGGATAGATTGCAGGAGTGGGCTGCAACGCATCGATATAGACCGCGATCGCGGTCGAATCGGCCAAAGTGAAGGTGCCGTCCTGCAGCGCCGGAATCTTGCGGAACGGGCTCGCCGCGAGGAATTCGGGCGAAGGATCGGCAGGATTGCCGAGCACCGTCTCGACCGCCACGCCCTTTTCGGCAGCGACGAGGTGGACCTTGCGGACGAATGGCGAAAGCGGAAAACCGAAGACCTTCATGAATTCTCTCCAGGCAGCGCGAAGACGAGTCGCGTTTTTGCAACCTAATCCTTATTGCAGCGCTGCCCCCGCGCGTATAGGCGGTTCGGCGCAATGACCGATATTCCCAACATCCAGCCCGATAGCCGCGCCGGCACGATCCTGGCCGCTCCCGACCGCACCCTCGACGTGCGCGAGCATTTCGGGATCGATATCGACATGAAAGTCCCGGCCTTCAGCGAGGCCGACGAGCGCGTGCCCGATACCGATGACAGCTATGTGTTCGATCCCGACACCACGCTGGCGATCCTTGCGGGCTTTGCCTTCAACCGCCGGGTGATGGTGCAGGGCTATCACGGCACCGGCAAATCGACCCATATCGAGCAGGTCGCAGCCCGGCTCAACTGGCCGACCATCCGTATCAACCTCGACGCGCACATCAGCCGGATCGACCTGATCGGGCGCGACGCGATCGTGCTGCGCGACGGGCTGCAGGTCACCGAATTTCGCGAAGGGCTGTTGCCCTGGGCGCTGCAGACCCCGACCGCGCTGGTGTTCGATGAATACGACGCCGGGCGCCCCGACGTGATGTTCGTGATCCAGCGCGTGCTCGAAACCGAAGGCAAGCTGACGCTGCTCGACCAGAACCGGGTGATCCGCCCCAACCCGTGGTTCCGCCTGTTCGCCACCGCCAACACGGTCGGCCTTGGCGACACCAGCGGGCTCTATCATGGCACCCAGGCGATCAACCAGGGCCAGATGGACCGCTGGAACATCGTCGTCGGGCTCAACTATTTGCCCGCCGCGGTCGAAGCGCAAATCGTCCTCGCCAAATCCGAAGGCATCGATGACAAGGTGGTCGCCGACATGGTCAAGGTCGCCGACCTG
This sequence comes from Novosphingobium sp., assembly GCA_035543295.1. Taxonomy (GTDB): domain Bacteria; phylum Pseudomonadota; class Alphaproteobacteria; order Sphingomonadales; family Sphingomonadaceae; genus Novosphingobium. Next base: position 59,691 of record DASZZS010000014.1, on the reverse strand, counting down.
ACCCGCCAGGGCTTCATCAACGGCGATATCTCGACCGTGATGAGCCCGCGTACGGTGATCACCTGGGCGCAGAACACCGCGATCTTCAAGGACGCCGGCTTCGCCTTCCGCCTCAGCTTCCTCAACAAATGCGATGAGACCGAGCGGATGCTGGTCGCCGAATACTACCAGCGCGTGTTCGGGACCGAACTGCCCGAGAGCGTGGTGGGGAAGGCGTAGGAGACGACGATGGGGCTACCGAGCACCAAAGAGGATATCGACCAAAAGATAACCGAAAACCTGACACCAGGCGTCGTTGCTCGTGCTGCAAGAATTCAGGCCGATCCTATCGGCCCACACGTGCTGAAATCCCATGTTGACAGGATTCATCTTGAGGACAAGGCGCGGAACATTGCAGTCGCTCAAGGGCTAAAACTTTGGCGCGCGAGACTTGAGAGTCAAGGAATACGGATTGGCTATTTCGAAGAAAAAGAGCGTTTGCGAAAGGAATTCGACAAACGCCCAATTCACAAGCGCATTTAGAGAACTTTTTCGCTCTGACCGCTGATATTGATATTTACCCCTGCGGCGTCACCAGATACTTCTCGCCGGTCCGCCGCGCATTGTAGACGCTTACCGCTTCCTTGGTCAGCATGTCCTCGAGCGAACCGCGCATCGAATAGTGGCTGGCGAAGGTGGTGGTGAGGTCCTTGGCCACCCGCATCCGCATCCGCCCGACCACTTCCATCCCGGCCTTGGCCATGAACGGCGTTAGCAGCCAGCCCGACAGGTCCCAGGTCAGCCCGAAGGCGCGGTTGAGCACCGTCGGGCCGAGATCGAGCGCGCCGTAGATGTAGACTTTCTTGGCCTCCGACGAGCCATAGCGGCTGAACGCGGCACCCCGGCTGGCGGCGGCTTCCATCGCGGCGAGGATTTGCCCGGCGAGCGTGCCGCCGCCGATCGGATCGAAGCCGATCATCGCCTTGGTCTCGGCAATCGCGTCGATCAGCTTCGGCATGAAATCGGGCGCACTCATGTCGAGCACATGCGTCGCGCCAAGTCCCTTGAGCAGCGCGACCTGGTCCGCGCTGCGCACGATATTGACCAGCGGGATGCCGTCTTCGAGGCAAATCTTGACCAGCATCTGCCCGAGGTTCGAGGCGGCCGCCGCATGGACGATCCCGGTGAAACCTTCGAGCTTCATCGTCTCGGTAAAGCCAAGCGCGGTCATCGGATTGACGAAGCTCGATGCCGCCTGTTCGGCGCTGGCTTCGACCGGCATGCACATCGCCGCATCGGCAAAGGCGTAGTCGGCATAGGCGCTGCCGGGGACGCAGGCGACGCGCTTGCCCATCAGCGCTTCGGCGCCTTCGCCCGCCGCGACGACGGTTCCCGCAGCCTCGTTGCCGGCTGGCATCGCCATCCCGTGCCGCGCCTTCATCGCGCGGGTGGCGTTTTCAGGCATCTTCGCCACGATCTTGCCGGGCGAATATTGCGCGCCCTCGGTATCGGCCGAGGCGAACAGCAGCCCCAAGTCCGACGGATTGATCGGCGAGGCCTCGACCCGCACCAGCACCTGACCGGCCTTGGGCGCGTCCCAGGTCTTGTCGTTCAGCTGCAGTGTCAGCGTGCCGTCCGCGTCGAGCTGGGTGGTGAGCTGGTTGCCTGTGAACGTCATGTCTCTTCTCCCGGGTATGTTGCTTTTACGAAATACAATCCATGCGGCGGGGCGTTCAGCCCCAGTGCGCCGCGATTCCGAGCGGCCAGTGCTTCGGCGATCCGGTCCTCGCGCCAGCGGCCAAGGCCCACGAGCACGAGGCAGCCGACCATCGAGCGCACCTGATGATGGAGGTAGCTGCGCGCCGAGGTTTCGACCAGTATTAAATCGCTACCCAATTTATTTTCGACGCGGCGCACGTCGAGCCGGTCGAGCGTCTTGACCGGGCTGGCCGACTGGCAATGGACCGAGCGGAAGGTGGTGAAATCGTGATGCCCGACCAGCGCCTGCGCCGCGCGGTGCATCGCCTCGGCGTCAAGCGGATTGTGGACCTGCCACGCCCGGTTCGCATCCAGCGTCAGCGGCGCGCGGCGGTTGACGATGCGGTAGGTATAGCTGCGGAGGATGCACGAGAATCGCGCGTGCCAGTCATCGGGCACGATTTCGCAGGCGATCACCGCGATCGGGGCCGGGCGGAGTTTCGCATTGAGTGCTTCCATCAACCGGAACGGGGCGATGTCTTTGGTGATATCGAGATGCGCGCGCATCGCCAGCGCGTGGACGCCGGCATCGGTGCGCCCGGCGGCGGAAAGCGTGACCTGCTCGCCGGTGACGGCGTAGGCAGCCTCCTCGATCGCCTGCTGGACCGACGGGCCGTTCGACTGCCGCTGCAGCCCGAAGAAGGGGGTGCCGTCGAATTCGAGAGTGAGGGCGAAGCGGGTCAAGCGAGCAGCGTCCCCGCCGCAATCGCGCGCCCACGCAGCAGCGCCGCGACCTCCATCACCGGACGCCCCGCGCGCTGGACCAGCTTGGGCCGGATCGCGCCATAGCCGCAGGCGATGGTCAGCACCTCGTCCAGCACGGTGCCGACCGCGCCCTCGCGCGCGACCACATCGGCGGCCAGCACGCGGTAGCGCTCGCCGTCGAGTTCGAAGAACGCGCCGGGGGCCGGAGCGAAGGCGCGGATCTGACGTTCGACCATTTCCGCGGCCTTGCCGAAATCGAGCCGCGCCTCGGCCTTGTCGATCTTGCTGGCATAGGTCACACCCAGTTCCGGCTGCGCCTGCGGGTGATGGCCGGGAAGGTTGGACAGCACCTCGATCATCAGCCGCCCGCCGATCTCGGCCAGTTCTGCGGTCAACTCGCCCGCAGTCTTGTCGTCCACCGGGGCCCGGGCAATCGCCAGCATCGGCCCGGTATCGAGCCCGCGCTCCATCTGCATGATCGTCACGCCCGTAACCGGATCGCCCGCGAGGATCGCGCGCTGGATCGGCGCCGCTCCGCGCCAGCGCGGGAGCAGCGAGGCGTGGATGTTGAGACAGCCGTGGCGGGGCGCGTCGAGGATCGGTTGCGGCAGGATCAGGCCATAGGCGGCGACAATCGCAATGTCCGCTTCCAGCGCGGCAAAGGCGGCCTGCGTCTCAAGATCGCGCAAGGTCGCGGGATGGCGGACTTCGATCCCCAGCGCTTCCGCAACACGCTGGATCGGCGAGGTCTGGAGCTGCTTGCCCCGACCCGCCGGGCGCGGCGGCTGGGTATAGGCGGCCATCGGTTCATGCCCCGCCTCCACCAGCGCGTGCAGCGCCGGAACGGCGAAATCGGGAGTGCCCATGAAGACCACTTTCAGTTTTGGGCGCATTGGTGGCTTTGCCTTTCCTCGCGAGCGCCCTATCTGGGCGGGGATGGCATCGCAAGAGATCGAGACGCTGACTTCCGCGCTGTCGCGGCTGCCCGGGCTGGGCCCCCGCTCGGCGCGGCGCGCGGTGCTGTGGCTGATCAAGCGGCGCGAGACCTCGCTGGTCCAGCTGCTCGAAGCGCTCACCCAAGTGCGCGGCGCGCTGGTCGAATGCGGCACCTGCGGCAATGTCGATACCGTCAGCCCTTGCGCGATCTGCGCCGATCCGCGCCGCGATGCGCGCTCGCTCTGCGTGGTGGAGGATGTCGCCGATCTATGGGCGCTCGACCGCGCGCGACTGTTCGCGGGGCGCTACCATGTGCTGGGCGGCAAGCTCTCCGCGCTCGACGGGGTGCGGCCCGAGGACCTCGCGATCGGCTCCCTGATCGAGCGCGTCGCGGCGGGCGGGATCGACGAGGTGGTGCTGGCGATGAACGCCACGCTCGAAGGCCAGACCACCGCGCATTACATCGCCGAGCGGCTTGAGGGGTATCCGGTGCGGATCACCCAGCTGGCGCACGGGCTGCCGGTGGGGGGCGAGCTGGATTACCTCGATGAAGGCACGCTGGCCCAAGCCTTGCGGGCGCGGCGGCCGATGGCGTGATGCTGCGGAGCCGGATCTTTTGGGGCTGGCTCCTTGCGCTCGCCGCCTCAGCGCTACCGTCCTTGTGGGCTACGGCGCAGCAGATCGAACGCAACCCGCTGCGCAAGTTCGTCGATGCCCGAACCGGGGCGTGGACGTCCGAGGTCTATTGGCAGTTCTTCCACTGGTGGCTGCCGATTGCCGCGCCGGTCAGCCTGCTGGCATTGGCCTGCCTGTTTCTCGACCGGTCGGCCGACTAGGCTTTCGGCCGTTCCATCACCGTTTCGGTGTGGAGCGCGCACTTCCATTCTTCGCCATCGCGCACCCAGGTTGAGGCATCGGCGCAGTTGAGGTCCATCGGCTTGTCGCCGATCGTCCCGGTCTGGTGGACTTTGTAGGCGATCACCGCGACATCGTCGGCCGGACACACCACGCTGACGTCGCTGAAATCGAACTTGTCGAGCGTCCATTTCCCGTCGCGGGTCATCTCGCCGTATTTGTCCGGATCGATCTTCATCGACCCCATCGGTCCGGTGACCAGGCATTCCTCCGCAATCATCGCCTGCGCGGTTGCCGGATCCTTGTCGACCATCGCTTGCCAGAAGCGCGTCTCCATCTCGACGATTTCATCGCGGATTGCAGTCATTGAATTGCTCCTTTGGTGTGCAATCCAAAAGCGTCGGCCATGTATCGGTTCCTGACGGTTGACCATGTTGGGACCAATCCTTACCTGAGCGGGATGGCTGTCCGCGAAATCCTCGAAGTCCCCGATCCGCTGCTCAAGCAGGTCTCTGCGCCCGTCACCAAGTTCGATGACGCGCTGCGCAGCCTCGTTGCCGACATGTTCGAGACGATGTACGAAGCCCCCGGGATCGGCCTCGCCGCGATTCAGGTCGGCGTGCCCAGCCGGGTGCTGGTAATGGATCTGCAGGAGCCGGACGAAGACGCCGAGCCCGAGGAATGCCACGAGCACGGCGACCATTCCCACACCCACCAGCCGGTCAAGCATGACCCGCGCGTGTTTATCAATCCCGAAATCCTCGACCCGTCCGACGAACATGCAGTCTATAGTGAAGGCTGCCTCTCGGTCCCCGAGATCTACGCCGATGTCGAACGCCCGGCCAGGATTCACGCGCGCTGGCAGGACCTCGATGGCAAAGTCCACGAAGCGGACATGACCGGGCTGATGGCGACCTGCCTCCAGCACGAGATCGACCACCTCGAAGGCGTCCTGTTCATCGACCATTTGTCGCGGCTGAAGCGGCAGATGGTGCTCAAGAAGCTGGAGAAGTTGCGCAAGGCGGCTTGATTTGAGGGCTAGCGTTCTCGCTCCGTTCTGACTAGGCTGGCGGGATGGACCCGTCGCTCATGCTCATCGTCGTTCTGCTCTTCTGCCTTGCTGCCGGAGCTCTCGCTGGCTGGTTCGTGGGCTCGCGTCCCGCTGCCGACCTGCGCGACCGTCTTGCAGCGCGCGAAAGCGAGAACGCCGATCTCGACGGCAAGCTGCTCGCCGCGCTGGAGGAACGTGCCACGCTCGCCGCGAATGCTGCTAATTTCGCCGACCAGAAGGCCAGCCTGATCGAAGCGCAGGAGAACCTCAAGCGCGAGTTCGAAGCGGCGGGAGCGAAGATCCTCGGCAAGGCGCAGGAGGCGTTGCTCGAACGCGCGCAGCAGCGCTTTACCGAGTCCGAGGAAAAGAGTGCCGAGCGATTGAAGGCACTGCTCGCCCCGGTCGATCAGCGGCTCAAGAGTTATGAGGAGCAGGTTAGCGCTCTCGAAAAGCAGCGGGTCGATGCCTTTGGCCAGCTGACCGGACAGATCGAAGCTATGCGCGTCGGGCAGGAAGCCGTGCGCGCCGAAGCCGCGCGGCTCGGCAATTCGCTGACCAACGCACCCAAGGCGCGGGGGCGCTGGGGAGAGCGGGCGCTGCAGAACGTGCTGGAACAGTGCGGTTTGTCCGAGCACACCGACTTCGATCTCGAGCATTCGCTCGATACCGAGGATGGGCGGTTGCGCCCCGATGCAATCGTTCATGTCCCTGGGCAGAAGAAGCTGGTGATCGACGCCAAGGTCTCGCTCAACGCCTATCAGGCTGCCTTCGAGGCGACCGACGAGGGCGAGCGCAAACGTCACCTCGATCTCCACGCGCGCTCGATGCGCAATCATGTCCAGACGCTCGGAGCGAAAAGCTATCAAAGCCAGTTCGCCGATGCGCCCGACTATGTCGTGATGTTCGTACCCGGCGAGCATTTCGTCGCCGCCGCGCTCGAACACGATCCCGAGCTGTGGGACTTCGCCTTTCACAACAAGGTGCTGCTCGCGACCCCGACCAATCTCGTCGCCATCGCGCGCACCGTGGCGATGGTCTGGAAGCAGGATCAACTGGCGCGCGAAGCGGTCGAAATCGGCAAGGCCGGGGCCGAGCTGTACGACCGGCTCGCGGTCGCGGCCGATCACCTCAAAGGCATGGGTGCAGGCCTCGACCGGGCGGTGCGCAAATACAATGATTTCGTCGGCAGTTTCGAGCGCAATGTGCTGTCATCGGGCAAGCGCCTGCGCGACAAGGGCATCGAAATCGGCAAGCGCGAGATCGAGGATGTGCCCGCGATCGAAGCATCGCCGCGTCACGCGGGCGAGGCTCCGGCACTACCCTTGGCGGACGAAGTCTAACCCTACTCCGCCGCCTCAAGCATCTCCGCGCGCTGGGGGCCGCGGATCAGGCCACCCGGGGTGGCGCCGGTCCATGTGCCGTCCTTGAACGTCACCGCGCCGCCCTTGATTGTGCAGACATAGCCCTCGGCGGTCTGGAGCAGGCGCTTGCCGCCTGCGGGCAGGTCGAACGCCAGCCACGGGCGATTGAGCTTGATCGCGTCCATGTCGATCACGTTGATATCGGCGAGGTAGCCCGGCGCGATCACGCCGCGATCGTCGAGGCCGTAGAGCCGCGCGGTATCGTGGCACTGGCGCTTCACCGCTTGTTCGAGGCTGATCCGTCCACCCCGCTTGCGGTCGCGCACCCAGTGCTGGAGCATGAAGGTCGGGCTCGCCGCGTCACAGATTGTCCCACAATGCGCGCCGCCATCCGACAGCGAGTTGACGCAATCATCGCTCGCCTGCAGCGCCTCGAGGAAATCGAGATTGCCGTCGGCGTAGTTGAGGATGGGCAGGTAGATGAAGCCGGTGGCGTCGTCGGCGGTGAGCAAATCATAGGCGTATTCGTCCGGTGTCAAGCCCTTGGCGGCGGCACGCGCGGCAATGCTGGCTTCGGCCTGCGGTTCGTAGTCGAAATCCTCGTCCATTTCGAACTGCATGGTCCAACCGGCCGCTACCACCATCAACAGTCCGATAATGTCCTGCGGCGCGGCGCTGAAATCGTTGGTTTCGGCAAGCAGTTGCTTCTTGAACGCTGGATCGAGCAATCTTGCCTTTTGTTCGTCCCACGGCAGCTCCATGAGACCCTGCCAGCTCGGCTTGAACCGGAACGGATGGACGGTGCCGCGCCAGGCCATGATGATGCCGTTGCCGCGCAGCGCAATCTGCGCAACGATGTTCGCGCCATTGTCGTTCTGCGCCCGCATTTCGGCGATCTGCTCGGCGAGCGGCAGTTCCTTGGCGATCGACTGGAGCGCGGCGAAAGTCACCGGCAGCCCGGTTTCGCGGCTGAGCGCGCCCATCCACTCGAATTCCTTCCACTCGCGGTTGAGGTCGCTGGCCATCTCGAACACGCCGTGGCCGACCCGGCCCATCGCGCGGCCGATCCCGATCAATTCTTCGGCGGTGGCGGTGGTGCCGGGGACGACTTCGCCATCGACCGATTTGTGGATCACCGTGCGCGAGGTGGAGAAACCCAGCGCGCCGGCGCGCAAGCCATCCTCAACGATCGCGGACATCGCCTCGATATCCGCGTCGGTCGGCACCGCGCCGGGCATCTCGCGCTCGCGCAGCACATAGGCGCGGACCGCGCCGTGGGGGACGTGGGTGCCGACATCGATGCTGCGCGGCATCGCTTCGAGCGCATCGAGATATTCGGGGAAGGTTTCCCAGTTCCACTTCATCCCTTCGGCCAGCGCGGTGCCGGGGATATCCTCGACGCCTTCCATCAGCCCGATCAGCCACTCGTGGCTGTCGGGCGCGGCGGGGGCGAAGCCGACCCCGCAATTGCCCATCACCACGGTGGTCACGCCGTGCCAGCTCGACGGGGCCATTTCCTGGTCCCACGTCGCCTGGCCGTCATAATGCGTATGAATATCGACCCACCCGGGCGCGACGACTTTGCCACCCGCGTCGATTTCCTCGGCGGCATTGCCCTGGACTTTGCCGACCGCGGCGATCAGCCCGTCCTTGACCGCGATGTCGCCCGCAAAGCGCGGCGCACCGGTGCCATCGACGATGGTTCCATTGCGGATGATCAAATCATAGGCGGGCATGGCGGGCTCTCCGGTTGCGCCCCACTCTCTAGGCGGACTCGTTTAATCGAGCGATTAAACCATGAATGGAACGGCGGCACAAGTACCGACCATAACGCCGAGCGACGGCGAATTGACGGTACCCGGCGGCCAATTCAGAGGTCGTCGGACCGCCAATCTTGCTTGCGCCACGCGATGTAAGCTATCCCCAAAATCAAGGCGCCCAATACTATCGCGCCCATTCGCACCATCCCGGTGAACGCGACGGCCCCGCTCAATACACTCAACGCGGGAAAGATCAGCAGATAGGGTACCCATCGTCGGATTACGTGTGGCCGGTCGGCCCAATAGTTGGCGCTGGCCGCTTCATTGGACAAGGCTGGCTCGACCGGCGGGCGACCGGCCTGAGCGAGCAGCGGCGCTCGATGCGCCTTCAAAATGATCATCGCCGCCCTGACCATTGCGATAACGCAACCCAGCAGTCCGAAGCCTTCCGGCATGAAAAACACCGGGATCGCGATCCACAGCACCAACTCGATTGAAGCACGGCCGATCGCCTTGCGATAGTCTGCAATCCACGCGTCGCGTTGCGCGGCGCTGACGAAAAACCCTTCGCGGGTTTGCGCATAGCGATAAAGGAAACCTTCATCGTAGGGCTCGAACTGCCGGTCGAAGCCTTCTATCAGGCTGCCTAGCATTTGCCGTCCCCAAGGCAGTTGTCCCGAGCCGAGATCATGCTTGAAACATCGACATACTTCTCGCGCGGAGCGCCAGTGCGGGCGCGGGCCTCCTCGGCGGCTTCGATCTTTTTCCAGTCGCGGAAAGTTACGACGTCGAGCCCGCGCGCCTGCGCCAGCGCATCGAACCCGGCGCGGCCCTGCTTGCCCGATCCGCTGCCGGTGTCCTCGGCAATCCGTTCGACCACCGAATAGCCGTCGGGGCGATTGGTGCCGATTGTGCCCGATGGTCCGCGCCGCGCCCAGCCGACGCAATAGAGGCCGAGCAGGATGCGCCCCTCGTCATTGGCGAACCGGCCGGCGCGCTCGTCGAACGGGACTCCGGGGATCGGCGAGGTCTGATAGCCGATACAGCTCACCACCAGGCTGGCGGGAATGGTGTAGATCTCGCCGGTGCCCACCGCGCGGCCCGCCTCGATCTGCGTGCGCTCGACCTCGATCCCCTCAACCTTGCCCGCGCCGACCAAGGCGTGCGGCGAGGCGAAGAAGTCGAACTCGACCTCCAGCGGCATATCGGCGCGGTGGCTTTCGGGAATCGCCGCGAAACTGCGCAAATGCGTAACCGATTTGCGCAGCCCCGGTTCGAGCAGCGCGTCGTCGCCCAGCTCGGGCAAGTCCGCCGGTTCGACCCGCGGTGCCGCGCGGGCGAGGTGGCCGAGTTCGCCCAGTTCCTTGGGGGTCATCATAATCTGGTGCGGCCCGCGGCGGCCAAGGATGACGATGCGGCGGATATTCGACTGCTCAAGCCGGTCGAGCGCATGCCCGACGATATCGCTGCCCGCAAACTCGTCGCGGGTCTTGGCGAGGATCCGCGCAACATCGAGCGCGACATTGCCCATCCCGATCACGACCGCAGTTTCACCTGACAAATCGGGATCGAGTGCGGCAAACTGGGGATGGCCGTTATACCAGCCGACGAAGGCCGCGCTGCCGAAGGCGTTGGCAAGTCCTGCGCCCGGAATATCCAGCGGCCGATCATTGGGCGCGCCGGTCGCCAGCACCACCGCGTCATAGAGGCCCTGCAATTCTGCGATGCTGACGTCCCGCCCGATGGTGACATTGCCGACGAAGCGCACATTGTCCGACAGCGCGACCGCTTCATAGCGGCGCGACACCGCTTTGATCGACTGATGATCGGGTGCCACGCCGCTGCGGATCAGCCCGTAGGGAACGGGCAGCATATCGAAGACATCGACGCGGACATCCTCGCCCCACTGCTTTTGCGCGGCTTCGGCGGTGTAATAGCCTGCCGGACCGGAGCCGATTATCGCGATGTGGCGCATCAGGCAGCAACCTTGTCCAGAGTGTTTGGCCTTTCCATGTTGTCCGACGCATCGAGAAACCGCCGCAGCGCGCGCAGCGTCTGCGCCTGGTGGCTGAGCATGAACCAATGCCCGCCGCCCCTGACCACTTCGAGCCGACTGTTCGGAATCAGCGTGTGGAGGAGATGCCCGTTGGCCAGCGGCATGACCGGATCCGCGTCGCCCATCATGATGAGCGTGTCCTGACGCAGGAATGGCAGCGCCGGTGCGCTGGTCCACCCGAACATCGCGAGCAGCTGGTACGACAGGCCGATCGGTGAGGCGGCAGACATCGGGGCGAAATCGGCCAGACTGGCCATTGCAAAGGGATTTCCGGGGATCATCGCGCATCCCGCGCTGGTCGCGGCGAGCACCAACCGCCGGACGCGCGAGGGGTGCTGCAATGCGAAATGCTGGGCCAGTCCGCCACCCCAGCTGACTCCCATGAGGTCGGCCTGGGAAACCGCAAAATGATCGAGCAAATCGGCTACCACCAGACTCATGCTGGACATGGTGTAGGGCATGACCGGCTCGGGCGAGCCGCCGATCCCGGGCATGTCGAAGGTCATGAAGGCGCGCTCGGTCAGTGCTTCGGCCGGCGGCGTGATCGCTTCGATATTGGTGCCGATCCCGTTGAAGAACAGCAAGGGAAGATGCTGGCCGGGCTGCTCCCAGTTCCAGCGCGCAACCCGCAGTGTCCGTCCGCCGACAATTTCAGTGCTGAATTCCGCAGAGCGACGTTCGGCCAAGTGGTCTTCCCCAAGCTGGTTCGAAAGAACAGTGGTGCGCTGCAAACCAGCGATCCGATCCCCCGGCGATCACGCATGTTGGTTCCCGCGATTGACGCGACCATGCACCGCGCAATCCTGCTTTTCAAGCGCGCCCCGTTTAGCCGCGCACTATGTAGATTTGCGGAGGTTTTGGCCCGATGGTTAACGCTTTTGCAAGTGCGCCGGGTGCAATCGGGCGCAATGGCAGAGCAAACGGCGAGGCGCGACGACGACCATGCCGCGCGGGACCCTGTTCCGGCAGGACCCGCCGTTGCGCCGTTGCGCGCGGTGCCAACCTCCGTCGAAGTTGACCCGCCAGTGCCGCGCGAACGTCCACCAAGCAGCTCCGCCCGCCCAGGCCAGGTGACCCACCAGTCGTTGATTACCGGCAATTGGTGGCTCGTCATTCCTTCGTTCATTGCCGCGATCGCCTTGCTTGCCAGCTCGTCCTTGTCCCTGCCCTCGCTGGGCAGCGCGGCGCTGATCCTGCTTGCGATTGGCGCGGCAGGCCTGTCGCGATTGTTTCTCAAACACGAAGATGCACTCGTCAGTCGTCCGGCACTGCGCCACGCTGCCACGCTGCTGGTGGTCGGCGCGCCGATGCTGCTGTTCGGCACCGGCGCGTCAATCTGGGCAACGGCGGGGAATGGGCCCGAATGGGCCGATGTCGTCGGCGTGATGGTCGCTCTCTCGGTGGTCGGTCCGATCCTGCTCAGCGGCCGTCATGCATCGATAATCGTGTCGGTTGTCGGCCTGTGGACTGGAGTGTCGCTGATTGCTGGATCGCCCGGCGCATTCGTTGCCTTGGTCACAGGTGGCGGTGCGGGCATCTACGCTGCCATCCGTCAGGCCCGTCATGATGCGATTGCTGCGGTCGAACAACAGGAGCGCATGCGAAGCCACCTGCGCGCTGAGGAAATTCTCTCGGATTATGAGCAGACCGGCCAGGGGTGGTTCTGGGAGACCGACCGGCGCGGCTCGATCAACTACGTCTCTTCGACCATCGGCGAAGTCCTCGGGCGCGATCCGCGCAGTCTATCGGGGCGGCCGTTCGGCGAATTGTTCATCCTCGATGCGAAGGGCCGCGAGGGCGAGCGTAGCCTGTCGTTTCATCTCTCGGCGCGCTCGTCGTTCCAGGAACTCGCGGTGCGGGCGGCCTCGACGGTCGAAGAACGCTGGTGGTCGATCTCCGGGCGGCCGATCTACGATCACTTTAACAATTTCATCGGATTTCGAGGGTCCGGTACCGATCTGACCGAGCGGCGTCGCTCGGACGAGCACGCCTCGCGTCTAGCACATTACGATTCTCTAACCGGACTGGCGAACCGGTTTCAGATGTCGCAAACAATGGAAAAAATCCTTACTGCCCAGCATCTTGATCATCGTGCCTGCTCGGTTTTCCTGCTCGATCTCGACCGGTTCAAGCAAGTCAACGACACGATGGGGCACCCGGCCGGCGACGCCTTGCTCAAACAGGTCGCGCAGCGGCTCGAACGCACGGTCGACAAAGTCGGGCGAGTTGGCAGGCTCGGGGGCGACGAGTTCCAGGTTGTTTTGCCGGGCCGCATCGGACGCGAGGATCTGACGGCCCTTGCAGCGCGGATTATCGAGAACCTCTCGCAGCCCTATTCGATCGACGGTCACCGGGTGGTGATCGGCGCGTCGCTTGGCATTGCGCTCTCACCGCAGGACGGGGTGACATCCGAAGCGCTGATCCGCAACGCCGATCTGGCGCTCTACGCCGCCAAGGACGGCGGGCGCGGGCGGTTCCATTTCTATGCCGCGGACTTGCACAGCGATGCGGAGGAACGCCGCCACCTCGAGCAGGACTTGCGCGATGCGATCAGCAGTGGCGGGCTGGAACTGCACTACCAGCCGGTCGTGCATACTGCGACCGAACGGATCACCGGCTTCGAGGCGCTGCTGCGCTGGACGCACCCGACCAAGGGACCGATGTCTCCGACCAAGTTCATCCCGGTTGCCGAAGATGCCGGGCTGATCGCGCAAATTGGCGAATGGGCGTTGCGCACCGCGTGCCACGATCTCGCCAAATTGCCCGACGATGTGCGCGTCGCGGTAAATGTCTCGCCGCTGCAATTCGCCAATCCGGCGCTCCCGGCGATCGTGACCCACGCACTCGCGGCCGCCCAGGTCGATCCGGCGCGGCTCGAGCTCGAGATTACCGAAGGCGTGTTTCTTAACGAGGGCGAGAATACCGATGCGATGTTTGCCGCGCTCAAACGGGTGGGGGTGCGCCTGGCACTCGATGATTTTGGGACCGGCTATTCCTCGCTCGGCTATTTGAAGAAAGCGCCGTTCGACAAGATCAAGATCGACCAGAGCTTCGTGCGCGGGGCTACGATTGCGGGCAGTCGCAACGGGGCGATTATTGCCGCGATCGTCAGCCTGGCCGAAGCATTGGGGATGGAAACCACCGCCGAGGGGGTCGAAACGCTCGATGAGCTCGATCTGGTGCGGATGCTCGGCTGCAGTCACGTTCAAGGGTATATCTACGCCCAGCCTCTCAACGCCGAAGCCGCTCGCGCCAAGCTCGCCAGTGGCCTCACCGCAATCGCGCAGGGTCACCGCTCGGCCCGCGCTACACGTCAGACGATGTTGCGCAAGGTGATGCTCGACCACGGTAGCCAGCAATATAATGCGACAATCCGCAATATCTCGGCGTCCGGGGCGCTGGTCGAGGGACTGTGGAATGTCCCTTCGGGGACAATCTTCCGCATCCTGTTTGGCGAAGGCCAGATAGTCACGGCAACCGCCCGCTGGTGTCAGGAGGACCGGATGGGCGTCGAATTCGCGACAACGCTGGCGCTGGACGATGCTGGGCGGATTGCAATCATCAACCCGCCATCGACCGGCGCGCAACGTGCACCGCTACGCCGCAGCGGGGCCTAAATAGTTGAGAAGCCAACAATCCTCCGCGCCGCGGAATCTGACGGTTTCGGAGCAATTCTTAGCGTTTCGGCAACCAAAACCGTTTATTGCCCAACCATTCATTTGGAACGCGCGCAACCAGGACGGCGAAATTGAGCGAACGGGGGGATTCCGCACTCGGACGGTTCAAGGGCTTGCTCGGCAGCAAGTCTGCGGCGTCCAGCGGTATCCTGTCGCCCGCAGCGACGGAGCAGATCGCGCTCAAGCTGATGCACGATTACGAGAAATCCGGCCTCGGCTGGTTCTGGTCGAGCGATGCCGAAGGCCGCGTCACTTACATTTCGGATTGCGTGCCCGAACGCCTCAACCGAAACCGCGACGACATTTGCGGCGAGCCATTCCACGCGCTGTTCATCCTCGACCGTGACGACGACGATACGATCGAGCGCACGCTTCCGCTGATCTTTAGCGCGCGCAAGACCTTCGCCGATCTCGCAGTTCGCGCCGCTGTTGAAGGTCAAGAAACTTGGTGGTCGATCTCCGGCCGCCCGCAGTACAGCGCGGGCGGAGACTTCATCGGATACCACGGCAATGGTGCGGACGTGACCGAAAGCCGCCGCACCCAGCGCGATGCTTCGCGCATGGCGATGTACGATTCACTTACCGGTCTCGCCAACCGCCACCGCATGTCGCAGCGCCTCAATGCCACGCTGACCGCCTATCGGGTCGCCAAGCGCTGCTGCGCGGTGATGATGATCGACCTCGACCGGTTCAAGCAGGTCAACGATACGCTGGGCCACCCCGCGGGGGACGAACTGCTCAAACAGGTCGCCAATCGCCTCCAGCGCGTCGTCACCGAGAAGGGCTGCGAGATAGGCCGCCTGGGGGGCGATGAATTCCAGGTGATCCTGCCCGATATCGACGATCGCGGGCGGTTGGGCGAAATCGCCAAGACGATCATCGCGATGATCTCTCAGCCCTACTCGATCGAAGGCAGCCGCTGCGTCATCGGTGCCTCCATCGGCATTGCTATCGCGCCCTATGACGGGATCAACAGCGAAGAGCTGATCCGCAGCGCCGACCTCGCGCTCTATGCCTCGAAAGGGGGCGGGCGCGGGCAGTTCCGGTTCTATTCGAGCGATCTGCACAGCCAGGCCGAACAACGCCGACGGCTCGAGGAAGAGCTGCGCGACGCCTTGGGCAAAGACCAGCTCTACATGGCGTACCAACCGGTCGTTGATGCGCAGTCACATCGCGTTGTCGGCCTTGAGGCGTTGATGCGCTGGGATCACCCCGAGCTCGGCTCGGTCTCACCGGCGGTGTTCATCCCGATCGCCGAGGATACGCAACTGATCGGGCCGCTGGGCGAGTGGGCGCTGCGCCGCGCTTGCGACGATGCCGCGCAGCTGCCGGGCAATATCAGGATAGCCGTCAACGTTTCGCCCGCGCAATTCGCCAATGAGGGCCTGCCCGCGATTGTCGCCTCCGCGCTCGCCAACTCGCAACTGGCGTCGGACCGGCTCGAACTCGAACTGACCGAGAGCATCTTCCTGAGCAGCGGCGACAATACCGACCGGATGTTCGGCGCGCTCAAGAAGCTGGGCGTACGACTGGCGCTCGACGATTTCGGGACCGGCTATTCCTCGCTCGGCTATCTGAAAAGCGCGCCGTTCGACAAGATCAAGATCGACCAGAGCTTCATTCGCGGGGTCACCCAGCCGGGCAACCGCAACGGTGCGATCATCACCGCGATCGTCAGCCTCGCCGAGGCGCTTGGCCTCGATACCACCGCCGAAGGGATCGAAACGCTCGACGAGTTGGCGATGATGACCGAGCTCAGGGTCAAGCAGATCCAGGGCTTCGTTTATGAAAAGGCGATCACCTTCGACCGGGTGCGCGAATTGCTCGCGGCGGGCGAATGGTTGATCGACCCGCAGGGGCCGAGCAAGAGCCGTTCCGAGCGCCGCACGATGTTCCGCAAGGTCGGCGTAATCCACGAGGATCACCGCTACGAGGTGACGATGCGCAATTTGTCGCAGACCGGGGCGATGATCGAGGGCTTGCTCGATGTGCCGCTAGGAACCGCCTTCGTGGTCGATTTCGGCGACGGCCAGCTCGCAGTCGCCAAAGTCCGCCGCTCGGCACCCGACAACCAGGGGCTCGAATTCGAGATGCCGCTGGTCGACGACGGGGCGGGCGGGCTGTGCACCCGCAACCGTGTCTCGCCCTATCTGCTTGCGGCCGCCGGGATGCCGCTCGCCGCGCTGCCTGCGGGGCAATACCCGCTGGTCGGCAACGGCACCGGACCCGGCGGGTTCAGCCTGCCCAAGTTCGGCCAAGCGAACCCCGCGCTCAAAGCCACCCGCGCAGCCTGAAAGGGAGGCTGACAGCTTCGCGCCGCACTGCTAACGGCGCGGGATGACTGAACTGGCATTTATCCGCAATTTTTCCATTATCGCGCATATCGACCATGGCAAATCGACCCTGGCGGACCGGCTGATCCAGCATACCGGGGGGCTGACCGAGCGCGAGATGAGCGCGCAAGTGCTTGATAACATGGACATTGAGCGCGAACGCGGGATCACCATCAAGGCCCAGACGGTCCGCCTCAACTACACCGCGCACGACGGCCACACTTACGAACTCAACCTGATGGACACCCCCGGCCATGTCGATTTCGCCTATGAAGTCAGTCGCAGCCTCGCCGCCTGCGAAGGCGCGCTCCTCGTGGTCGACGCCGCGCAAGGGGTCGAAGCGCAAACCCTCGCCAACGTCTACCAGTCGATCGAGCACGACCACGAAATCGTCCCGGTTATCAATAAAATCGACCTCCCCGCCGCCGAACCCGACAAGGTCCGCGCCGAAATCGAGGAAATCATCGGCCTCGACGCATCCCAAGCCGTCCTCACCTCCGCCAAATCCGGCATCGGCATCGCCGAAGTCCTCGAGGCCATCGTCACCCGCATCCCGCCCCCCAAAGGCGACCGCGCCGCGCCGCTCAAGGCGATGCTGGTCGATAGCTGGTACGATCCCTACCTCGGCGTGGTGATCCTCGTCCGGGTGATCGACGGCACGATCCGCAAGGGCCTCCAAATCAAATTCATGGCTGGCGGCACCGAACATCTGATCGACCGGGTCGGCTGCTTCACCCCCAAACGCGCCGATCTGGAGAGCCTCTCCGCCGGCGAAATCGGCTTCATCACCGCGCAGATCAAGGAAGTCGCGCAGGCCAAGGTCGGCGACACCATCACCACGGTCAAGGGCGGCGCGGCCAAAGCGCTCCCCGGCTTCAAGGAAGTGCAGCCGGTGGTGTTCTGCGGGCTGTTCCCGGTCGACGCCGCCGATTTCGAGAAACTGCGCGAAAGCATCGCTCGCCTGCGCCTCAACGATGCGTCCTTCTCATTCGAGATGGAAAGCAGCGCCGCGCTCGGCTTCGGGTTCCGCTGCGGCTTCCTCGGGCTGCTCCACCTCGAGATCATCCAGGAACGGCTGACCCGCGAATACGACCTCGACCTGATCACCACCGCGCCGAGCGTGGTCTACCGCATCCAGCTGCGCAAAAGCAAAACCGACGACGCCCGCGAAATCACCCTCCACAACCCGGCCGACTACCCCGATCCCAGCCGGATCGAGCAGATCGACGAGCCGTGGATCAAGGCGGTGATCTACACCCCCGACGAATACCTCGGCTCCATCCTCAAGCTGTGCCAGGACCGCCGCGGGGTGCAGACCGACCTCACCTATGTCGGCGGCCGCGCCCAGGTAAGCTACGAGCTGCCGCTCAACGAAGTGGTGTTCGATTTCTACGACCGCCTCAAAAGCATCAGCCGCGGCTATGCCAGCTTCGATTACGAGCAGATCGGTGCGCGCGAAGGCGACCTCGTCAAGATGAGCATCCTCGTCAACAACGAGCCGGTCGACGCGCTCTCCATGATCGTCCACCGCGGCGTCGCCGAAGAACGCGGCCGCCACATGTGCGAACGGCTCAAAGATTTGATCCCCCGGCACCTGTTCAAAGTCCCGATCCAGGCCGCGATCGGCGGCAAGGTCATCGCCCGCGAAACGATCCAGCCGATGCGCAAGGACGTGACGGCGAAGTGCTATGGCGGGGATATTTCCCGCAAGAAGAAGCTGCTCGACAAGCAGAAAAAGGGTAAGGCGCGGATGCGCGAGTATGGCAATGTCAGCATCCCGCAGGAGGCGTTTATTGCGGCGCTGCGGATGGGGGAGGAGTAGCCGTAACCTCAATTTCAGGCTGTTGAGAGCTGCAAACTACCCCGGTCACCTTGACACGCCGCCAAGCGCGGCAGAACTTGCATAATTAGCTGTTCTGGCGCGGCACGCGCCGGAGGTAAATAGAGGGGATCTCATGCTCGGGGAGTTAGTGCGAGAGCTAGCCGCGAGGCGAGCCGAGTATGGGCGACGTCGCAAAATTCACGACGAGGAGACCTTCGAAACACCACTGTTGGCTAGCCGAGAAGCTCAAGGATGGTCGCTGATACGCGAAAACCAATCTAGCGTTCGCATGAGACGTCCGAAGCGATTCGATGAGGTAATTGAGAATCGTTTTTGGAGCGTGCTTCATAGGTTCGGCTATCCGGAGCTGAATGCGGGCAGGACCTTCAAGATAGTAGTCGGAAAAGGTGTAGACGCGATAGAGAAACAGATTGATGTATTTGCAAAGGATGACGAAACTGTTGTCATAGCGGAGTGTAAGGCATGTGAGATGCCAACTAAGCGGTCACTTCTAAAGGACTTAAATGAACTAAATGGCTTAAAAAAACCAATATCTGATGCAATTCGCTTGCACTACGGATCGACTTTCAAGCCGAAGATTATCTGGTGTTTTGTAACGCACAATATCCGGTGGTCAGCCGAAGACCTAAAAAGGGCTGGAGATCACAATATTAATGTCATTAGGGAACTAGAACTACTGTACTTTGAAGAATTTTCGAAAAAGATCGGGTCCGCAGCACGCTATCAATTTCACGCCGAGTATCTTGAAGGGCAAAAGGTTCCTGCTCTTGCAGGGCGGAAGGTTCCTGCGATCAAGACGAAGCTAGGCGGCAAAACCGTTTACCTGTTTTCGGCGTTGGCCAAGGACGTGTTGCGCATTGCCTTCGTGAACCACCGTGATCTCCGCGACGCATCCAGTGCCCCGTCTTATCAGCGGCTTGTCAAGCCTGCTAGGCTAAAGCAGATCGGCGAGTTTTTGGATGGGAAAGGCTTCTTTCCAAACACGGTCCTCCTAAATTTTCACCGGGCACCATCATTTGAGCAAAAGGCTCGAGATGATGAGTCAGGAGTTGCGTTCGGCAATCTCATTCTTCCAGATCAGTATAAGAGCTGCTGGGTAATTGATGGACAACATCGTCTATACGGGACGGCTTTTACATCGTCCGAGTATAAGGTTCCTCTCTTCTTTGTCGCTTTCGACAAGGTGACGCCTTCGGACGAGGCAAATATTTTTGTCGAGATAAATGCCAGACAGGCAACCGTTCCCGCCACACTCCTCTCGGCGTTGGACGGCGAGGTCAAGTGGGATTCGTCTGATCCTAAAGAGCGTTTGGCGGCCGTCGCGTCTCGGACAATTGATCTTATGAGTACCGGCGGGGGTGGACCTTTGGAAGGTAAGGTGGTGTCGCCGGGCATCACGCCGGGAACAAGCCAGCCGCTCAATCTACGGAGCTTGCAGGATAAGCCTGTCGGGGTTGCTAGGTTCGGTCGATGCCAAGAGCGGCTCGATGATTCCAGGTCCCTGCTGGGCAGGCACTTCCGAGGATAGCCTGCTGCGCTTGGTTTCGCTGCTCGACACCCATTTCGAAGCAGTTCGCGAGTGTAATCCGGAGAGGTGGGAAGCGGGTGCTGCCGGTACGCTCTGTACCAACTTGGGAGTTGGAAGCCATATCAGACTGCTCGCTGAGCTCATTAGATATGTTAGCTTCCGTGATAACATCCAGCCGTCGACGCTACAAGTAAACCCGTTTATCCCCTACACCCACGCTTGACGCGAGCCGCGCGGTAGTGTGAACTGCCTCCACAACAGGAGGCTGCCATGCGCTTGAACCTACATGCCCGGATTGAGATTGCCCTAGCTTTGGCGCTGCTACTGGGAAGCTGCGCGGGACCGGGATTGAGCGACCGACAGCGCGACGAGGTTGGCGACATCGCTGGCGATGCTGCCGGGGACGCGATAGCTGACGATGACAAGGTGCGGGAACTGGAGGGCCGAATTGAGGCCATCGAACAGCGACTGGCCATTTGATAACGTTAGCAATGTGAAAGGGCCGCTCCTCGCGGAACGGCCCTCGCATTGGTGTTGACACCGCCACCCAGCCCGAAGGCCAAGAGTGTGGAACGGCAACGGCAAAGCCGGTGAAGGTGCCGAGCCACGAGCGTATTCTAGGCCCCGTTCATTGATAAATCAAGAACAGGTTGGTGGAGGCTTCAGAAGGAAACGGCCCGCATGGCAGCGATGCCAGCGAGCCGTCCGCGCAAGGTTGGGGTGTCTCACCACTCCAGCCGAGCATCCCAAGTAACCCCCATTCCGGCCCTACAAGCTAGAAAGCGAGAAACCCATGTGGCAAGCCGCTTTGTTAGCCTAGGCGGATCACCGTGTCCGGGGGCTTGCGTCCCCGGCGCGGTTCCATCGTAGCACACCGGGATTCCGGTAGTCAAAGGAACCTTCAATGACCAAGAAATCTGGCGGAAAGCCGCCATCCAAGCCGCCGCCGCCTGCAAAGAAACAATCCTCCGGCGGTATGTCATCGCTGGCAGGAAAAATTCTGAGCGGTGCCAAGAAGGCGACCCCGGGCGATGCCAAGAAATTGGCCGCGTCTGTTCTCTCGCAGGATGAGAAGAAGGGCCGCTAAGCCGCTTCACGGATCGCCGTGACGTGCAGAACGCAGCGTGTGGGTATCTGGATCACACCGGACACCTGCACGCTGTTTTCGTCGTCAATCGCGCCCATGTTGGGCGCGAGGGCTTTCATCTGGTCGTCGTCACGGATCATCCACCCCACCGAAACGCAGCGGATGGTGCCAGGTGCTTCGAATGATGCTAGATAGGACCACGCGGGGATAGGCTGTGCACTATCCTCCCACTCGATCATAACGAGAGGACAGGCGTTGGAACGATTAAACTTAGCAGAAGCCTTACGGCGCGGCGATCTTGACGCCTTCGCCGCACAGGCGGAAGCGGACGGGGCTGGCCCTGCCGATCGGTCGCTGTTCGATGGGTTGGTCGGGCGCATCACAGCGCCCCAACCAGCAAGTCAAACATCCCGTTTACGCGGTGACGGTTATTCGCGCGGAACGAAAATTCGTTGAGGTAGCGCTGCATGTGCTTGGCGCTGATCTGCACATGGGTTGACCGCACCGACGCTTTGAACAGCCGCCAGAAGCCTTCCACGGTGTTGACGTGGAACGTCTCGCGGCTCCGGTAGTCATAGACCGCATATTCGCCCTTGCCGTGGCTGACAGTGCCATGCTTGAACCCGTCGCCAGTGAGTAAGTTGTAGCTGTAGAGTTCATCGGTCGAGACAACCGAGCCGGGTTCCACGTTGTCCAGCACCACGTCGCGCAGCGTGTCCTTTTTGACGTTGGGAATGACAACCGCCTTCATCGGGCCGTCGCGGCTGATAAGGCCCATGACGATAGTCTTGCCCGGTGCGCCGCGCCCGCGCTTGCCGCCAGACTTGCGACCGCCAACGTAAGCTTCGTCCAGTTCGACATGGCCAGACAGCAGCGCGTCGAACGATTGCGCCTTGGCGGTCAGGTCGCGGATTTGCTGCCCGATGCGATAGGCGGTCTTGTAGGTGACACCGAGTTGCCGTTGCAGTTCCTTGCCGCTTACGCCGTGGCGCGTCGTGCAGAAGAGATACATGGCATAGAACCACGAAACGAGCGGGGTGCGCGTATCGTGCAGGATGGTGTTGGCAGTCGGCGCGATCTGGTAAAGGCAATGCGGGCAGGCATAGACGCGGCGCTCGCGCAGCTTGTGGAACTGCCCTTCGGCACCGCATGACGGGCAGTCCATAAGCGTCCCGCCGAAACGCACCGCCATGATGTGATCGAGGCAGGCTTGCTCGTTCGGGAAGCGGGCAAAGAACTCCCGAACGGAAAAGTCGGGGCTGGCGGAAGGTGATTTCTTGTCCATGCCCATTGTATAGCCGAGTGACTAACGTGGGTCAAGGGGATAATCGGGATTTAATTTGATTGCCGATGAGATTCCTGCGTTGCGGCCAGATGGATATGAAGAATATCAGAAGATGACGTCACGTGATCTAGCGGAGGCTGCCGACCGGAACGTGAAATGGATTCAAACTGCGGTGAGCGTGGAAGTGAAATGGCGGGGCGCACAAGCGCGCGGGGTAAAACAACTGAGATTGTGATCACTCCGGCCTAAAATTACGCGATTGCGGTGACATCCCCCAAACTCACCCCATCCGCTCAATCAACGCCAGCGCCGCCTTACTTCGACAAGCTCAGCACGAGCGGAGGTCCGCATAGTTGGCCTGCGGTCGCCCTCGCCCTGACGGGCTCAGGACGATGGTTGACCTACGGTCGCCTACGGCTCGACAAGCTCAGCATGAGCGGGAAGTGTGGCGGAGCTACGTATCCTCCTCCCCTTCACCTTCCCCCTCCAGCACCCCCCGCTGCACCAGCTTCGCGTAATGGTGCTGCTGCGCCGCCTCCTGCGTCCCGGGCGGGCCGAGGACGTCGTTCAGGTAATCACTGCCGAGCGTGTTGCGCGGGCCGTGGCTTTCGGTGCCGTCCCACAGGCGCGCGCCCGAGGTGGGGGGCAGCGACAGGACATCGCGGCGGCTGCGGTGGAGGCGGTCGAGCCGCTGCGAGGCCTCGAGCGCCTCGTGCAGGCGGCGGGTGCGCGGGCTCATGGCCTCGATCCGGACTTCATGCATGCGGGCGAGCTGGCGGTCGATCTCTTCGACGATTTCGGCGCCGTCGCGCGCGCTCTCGGCCTCGCGCTCGGCTTCCCATTGGGCGCGCAGCTTGGCCTCGATCCGCTTGAGCTGCATCGCGTCGACCGCGTTGAGCCCCTTGGCCTGCCCGCCGGTGAAGCGATCGGGCGCGCGGTTCCTCAGCATGAACATCAGCAGCCGGTCGTTATAGACCGTGCGGGTGCCGACGATCTTGCCATAGGAGTAGACCGGGGTTTCGACCCCGTGGAGCGCGCGGTCCATCGCGACGTCCTCGATCCGCCGCATCCCGATGTCGAGCGCGACGTCCCACGCGCGGCGGAACTCCTGCGCTTCGGGGTGGCGGCGCAGGAGGTAGGCACCGTGATCGGCGCGGCTGACGCGGGCGCAGGCCGAGCGGACGCTGCCGGTCTCGGCCAGCGCCTCGATAAAGGCGCGCTGGACTTCGGGCTTCCAGCCGTTGTGACGGTCCTTGGCGCGGGGGACGGGGGCGAAGGCGGGGAGGGTGAGTGCGCCAGGTTCGGTGGTGGCTTGGTCGTTCATCGGGCGGCTCTTGCGTGGAGAAAAGGCCGGGGAGCCTGCCTCAACGCGGCCGTGTAGGAAAATGCAAAGCAACTTCACTTGGCGTTCAGGCGCGCGCTGGTTATAGGGCTGCGCATGCTGCTCAGATCACCCGCAAAACTCGCCCTTCTTGCGCTCGCCACTGGTGCGATCGCGCTCACTTCCGGGTGCGGGGGGCGCGGCAAGCTGCGCGACACCGCCTATGTCGCGCGCGACGTCGATACGCTCTACGCCGCGGCGAAGGACAAGCTCGACCGCGGCGATACGACGGTCGCCGCCGCGCTGTTCGACGAGGTCGAGCGCCAGCACCCCTATTCGCCGTGGGCGCGCCGCGCGCAGCTGATGAGCTCGTTCAGCTATTATGTCGCGGGGGACTACAACAAATCGGTCCAGTCGGCGCAGCGCTTCCTCTCGATCCACCCGGGCAACAAGGACGCGCCTTACGCCTATTACCTGATCGCGCTGTGCTATTACGAGCAGATCAGCGACGTGACCCGCGACCAGAAGGTCACCCAGCAGGCCTTGACCTCAATGAACGAGGTGGTCCGCCGCTATCCCAATACGCGCTACGCCACCGATGCCCGGCTCAAGATCGACCTCGTCAACGATCACCTCGCGGGCAAGGAGATGGAGATCGGGCGGTTCTATGAACGCTCGGGCAAATGGCTCGCCGCATCGCTGCGGTTCCGCAACGTGGTCGACAAATACCAGACCACCAGCCACTCGCCCGAGGCGCTGTTCCGGCTGGTCGAAACCTACCTCGCGATGGGCATTCCCGAGGAAGCGCAGAAAGCCGCAGCGGTGCTTGGCGCCAACCACGCCGAAAACGAATGGTACAAGCGCGCGTTCGACCTGATGAACAAGCACGCTCCGGGGACCGTGGCGAGCTAGGTCACGGGAGGGTTTCCGGGTCGAGATGACGGGCTGTCCCTTGCGCCAAGACCGCGGATCCGCTCGTAAAAGCGATAAACCAAGCTGAGCCACTTTTCGTTGTTGGGATAGTCGCGGTAGTAGCGGCCGGGCTGCTCGACGATCCGTTCCAGTTCGTCCCGTGTAATCCCCAGCTTGCGCGCGACGTAAGCTTTCTGCGGTTCGATTTCGGCCGCGTGGTTGGCGGTTCGGCCAGCTGCTCCAGTGCCGCCTGCCGGGTCATGCGTCCGGCACAGATCAGGCTGGAAAACGTCGCCTTGCGGTAATCCAGATCGAACTTCACCGGCAGCAGATAGCTCTGGACGAATTTGGTGAACAGCGATTCATGGTGTTTGCCGCCATAGTCATGCCAGTCCAGTTCGGCGTTGAGCTGTGCCAGGGCGCTGGCCCGGTCGTATTCCAGATAGTTGAGCAGATAGACCGGGCCGATCCGCGCGACCAGCTTGTAGTACAATTGAGTGGCGAAGCCGAAGGTCGGCAGATGCCTGATCCTTGCCGCCGCGAACTGCTGATAAATCCCGCGCAGATAGCGGATGTCCTTGGCATCGTAGTGCCACAGTTTCGGCAGGATACCCTCGGAGGCTTCGTTGCTGGCGCTGATGATCGTGCGCACCCCATGGCGGCGGGCGATACGGTGGATTGCCCCGGCGATAGCAACGTCGGTGGGTGTTTCCGCTTCAACCACCGAAGCCTTGAGGAAGGCGAGTTGCAGAGCGCGGAACTCAGCCCAGTCGAGCACATGGCTGGCATAGTCGAACCCGGTTTTTGCCGCGACGCTGCCGATGTTGCGGACAGCGCCGGCGGTATCCCACCCGTTGTCCATGTGGACCAGCAGGGTTCGGACGCCGCGAGCCTTGAGGAACAGGGCCAGAAAGCTGCTGTCGACGCCGCCGCTGATGCCCAGCACCGCATCGTATCTGCGGCCTTTGCCGATCCGCTTGATCCGTTCGATCGCGGCGTCGAGATGTTGTGAGCCCGCCCGGCCAAGCGCGACAAGTTGCGCCATCCGCGCCAGTTGCCTGGTGCAATGGTTGCAGGTTCCATCGCCAGCAAAGCGAATTTCGGGGTCCGAAGTGTCCATCACGCAGCGCACGCACTGGCGATAGGGCGTAGTGCGCATCAGCATGGGCGCCCCGCTTTTGCGGGATAGGTGATCAGCACCTCGCCGCGGTTGCGGTAATACACGAAGGCACTGCCGGCCGCGGCCGCACTGGCATTGCTGATTTCGCAGATCCGGCGACAGTCGTCCGCATCTCCGGCACCCGCCAGCGCGATAACCGGAACCGTAACGGCATCGGCAACCATGCGCGTCAGGTTGAGATCGTAACCGGCCATCGAGCCGTCGAGATCGATCGACTGGAGGAGGATTTCGCCCGCGCCCTGTTCTTCCATCAATCGGGCGAAATGCAGCGGCGCGAACCGCGACGCACGACCGGCATTGTCCGACCAAACCCGCCGATGGCCCAGAGTGTCCGCGCGCACGTCGATGCACACGGCGATCGTCGAGGAGCCGAACTCGCGCACCGCCTTGTAAACGAAATCCGGATTTGCCACCGCTTCGGTCGCGATCACTACTTTTTCGCAGCCCGCCGCAACCAGCTCATGAATCTGGTACAGCGAGCGCAGCCCCCCGCCGACGCTCAGCGGCATGGTCGCTTCCCCGGCGATATCGCGCAGAAGGGCGGGATCGATCGTTCGCCCGGCGGCGCGCGCATCGATGTCGAGCACGATCAGTTCGTCCGCCTCCAGCTCGCTGAAGATGCGCACGGCATTGACCGGATCTCCAACATAGTGGTGATCGCGGAAGCGCAGCGACTTCACCAGCGCGCCGCCCTTGATCAGCAGGACCGGGATCAGGCGTTTGCGGAACACCGGGTCACACTGCCAGGAAATTGCGCAGCACCGCCAGCCCGGCACTGTGGCTTTTTTCGGGATGGAACTGGGTACCGAAAATATTATCCTGTTCGACCACCGAAGGAAAGTGCGCCCCGTAGCCGGTCGTTGCCACCACAATTCGCGCATCCGAGCAATCGAGATGGTACGAATGCGAGAAGTAGTATTCGGCGTGCGGGTCGGTACCCTGCAGCAAGCGGCCAGGCCGCCCGGGGTCAACGGTGTTCCAGCCGATTTGCGGCACTTTGAAGCAAACCCGGTCCTCCACCTGCAGCCGCACGACCCGGGCATCGAGCCAGCCAAGACCGGGCGCTTCGGCTTCCTCACTCCCTTTTGCCATCAATTGCAGGCCCAGGCAGATGCCGAGCACTGGAACCCTGCGCACCAGTACCGCCTCGTTCAGCGCATCGCCGAGGCCATGGCTCTTGAGCCGCGCCATCGCACTGCCGAAATGTCCGACGCCGGGCAGGAGCAGCCGCTCCGCGTCGACGACTTCCGTCGGCGACGCGGCGATCGCCAGAATCGCGCCTAGCCTTTGCAGGCTGCCCCAGATGCTGCGGATGTTCCCGACGCCGACATCCACGACGCTGATCTTGTTTGCCACACCGTCCCCTCGGATCGGGTCCTACGGCCGCCTGCCGCACAGATTACCGGCCACCAGTGACCGGCGCGCCCAGATGTATCAGAATTGTATCACAACGGAAGCGTGGCTGTGGCTCTTGGCGGATTTGCGGGGAAATGTCTCGTATCGGCACTCTACCGTACAGGTTGACATACCGGCCGCGCAGGCGCTCAAAGGTGCCCATGCTTTCGCAGAAGACCCGCTATTCGATCCGCGCCTTGCAGCACCTGGCCGATAGCTGGCGGCAGGGTCCGGTACGGCTCGACGCGATTGCTGAAGCGCAGAATATCCCGCGCAAGTTTCTCACCGTGATCCTCTCCGAGATGGTCCGCGAAGGCTTGGTCGACTCGACCCGCGGGCGCGACGGCGGGTACGAGCTGGCGCTGGCCCCGGTCGATATCCGCTATGGCGACATCATCCGGCTCACGCGGGGCAGCCTCGCGCTGGTCCCGTGTGCTGCGCGCAACGCGCATGAGCATTGCAACAATTGCCTGCCCGAAGCGGAGTGCCGGTTGCGCGGGCTGATGCTGACCCTGCGCGACGAGATGGCGACGATGCTTGACCGGATCAGCCTCGCCGATCCGATCACGCTCGAACCGCCGTTCGATTAGGGCGGAATACACCGGTTGCGGGAACATGGACGAATCCTTCGCGTTAGAACTGGCGAAGGAGACCGACCATGCCTCGCGAACTGATCGATACCGGAACCGACAAGCGCTACGTCCGGCGCGACAAGAACGGCCAATTCAGCGAATCCGACGATGTTGGCCGGGCCAGCGCGGCCGACCAGCGCCAGCACTCGTCGACCAAGACCAAGCGCGGAGAAGGCGATCACGGCGATCGCTAAGCCTCTTGCTCGGGTATCGAACCGGGTGACGTGAGCGCCTGGCTTGTCTAGAACGCGTTTTGTTCTAGTTGTCAGGCATCCATGCTCACCCGGCTTTCCATCCGCAATATCGTGTTGATCGAGGCGCTCGACCTCGATTTCAGCAGCGGCCTCGGCGTGCTGACCGGCGAGACCGGGGCGGGCAAGTCGATCCTGCTCGATGCGCTCGGGCTGGTGCTGGGCAATCGCGCCGAAAGCGCGCTGGTTCGCGCGGGCGAGGGGCAGGCGAGCGTGGTTGCCAGCTTCGAGTTCGACAAGCTCCCCGCCGCGATCCGCAGCGTACTGGATGACGCGGAACTTGACATCGAACCGGGCGAACCGCTGATCCTCAAGCGCCGCCTCAAGTCCGATGGGGGGAGCAAGGCTTTCATCAACGACCAGCCGGTCGGGGTGGCCTTGCTGCGCGAGCTTGCCCCGTTGCTGGTCGAACTTCACGGCCAGCACGACGATCGCGGGCTGGTCAACCCGCGCGGGCACCGGCTGTTGCTCGATCGCTACGCGCACGCGGATACTGTCAGCGTCGAAGCAGCGTGGCGCACTTGGCGCACGGCGGAGGACGCGCTGGCGGCAGCGCGCGCGGCGGTTTCGCAAGCCTCGGCCGACCAGGATTTGCTGCTCGCGCATCTCGCCGAACTGACCCAGCTCGCACCGCTGCCGGGCGAGGAGGAGGAACTCGCCGATGCGCGCGCGACGATGCAGAAGGGCGAACGGCTGTCTGGCGATCTGGCCGAATTGCAGCATCTGTGGGCCGGATCGGATTCGGCGCTGGCGAGCCTGCGCAGCGCTGCGCGGCGGCTTGACCGGATCGCAGCCGAGCATCCCTTGCTGACCGAGGCTTTGGCGGCGCTCGACCGCGCGGTGATCGAGGCCACCGAGGCCGAGGACAAGCTTGCCCGCGCAAGTGAAGCGCTGAGCCACGATCCGCAGGCGCTCGACCGCTACGAGACC
Organism: Novosphingobium sp.; assembly: GCA_035543295.1. GTDB lineage: Bacteria > Pseudomonadota > Alphaproteobacteria > Sphingomonadales > Sphingomonadaceae > Novosphingobium. Next base: position 30,856 of record DASZZS010000014.1, on the reverse strand, counting down.
CGGCTGTTCGAACTGCGCGCCGCCGCGCGCAAGCATGTTTGCCAGGTCGAGGAATTGCCGCAGCGCATGGCCACGATGCGCGCCGCGCTCGAGGCGATCGAGATAGGCGAGGCCGAACTCGCCGCGCTGGAGGCTGCCGCGCACGATGCCGGACTCGATTACCGCGCCCGCGCAGAAGCGCTGTCGGTGTCGCGCGCCGAAGCGGCGATGCGGCTCGATGCGGCGGTGGCGGGCGAACTGGCACCGCTGCGGCTCGATGCCGCGCGGTTCCGCACGCCGGTGACGCGGCTGCCCGAAGATCGCTGGGGCCCGTCGGGGATCGATGCGGTCGAATATCTGATCAGCACCAACCGCGGTGCTGACTTCGCCCCGCTGGGCAAGATCGCTTCGGGCGGCGAACTGTCGCGCTTCATCCTCGCGCTCAAGGTTGCCTTGGCCGAACAGGGAGGCGCGGCGACGATTATTTTCGACGAGATCGATCGCGGGGTGGGCGGCGCGGTCGCCAGCGCGATCGGCGAGCGGCTCGCGCGGCTGGCGAGCGGCGGGCAATTGCTCGTGGTGACGCACTCGCCGCAGGTCGCCGCGCGGGGCCAGCTGCACTACGTCATTGCCAAATCCTCCGAAGGCATCGTCACCCGCACCTCGGTCCATTTGCTCGATAGCGCTGGCCGCCAGGAAGAAATCGCCCGCATGCTCTCGGGCGCGGAGATCACCAGCGAAGCGCGCGCACAGGCGGACCGCCTGCTGGAGGGGGTGTGATGTTGCGCTTGGCGTCGATTCCGCTCGGGTTGTTGCTCGCAGGATGTTCGCCACCGGTTTTGTTTGCCGTCGAAGTGGATGAACCCATCGAGGACGGATCGCTTACATTGAACGGGCATTCGGCCAAATTGATGCGAAACGTAGATGGCGCTTATTGGGCGAAGTGGAGCGGCTCCGATGCGGACGGACGGATCGATGTCGCGTTCGCCGATGGCGCGTCCGCGTCCTGCAGAGTCGGGTATGTTACGCACGGGATGACCGAGGTTCAGCTGTTCAGGGTCAAGGCGCGGAAGTGCGAGGAGCTGCGTTGACCACCTCCGAATACCACCGCGACGGATACGCTTTCGTCGCCGGGATTATCCCGCGCGAGGTGGCGAACGGGATGCTCGCGCGGCTCAAGCAGGATTTGGCCGGACAGGGCGTGACGATGGAGGGGCTGCAGACCCAGGGCCCATTGCTGCGCCAGCCGGCAAGCGAGCTTTACGGCCACCACTATCCGATGTTCGTGTTCTTCCACTGGGGGCTGACCTCTCGCATGGAGGAGCTGGTGGGCGAGCCACTGCTGCCGACCTATTGCTATTTCCGGCTCTACCGCGAGGGCGATATCTGCCGCGTGCACGGCGACCGGGTGGCCTGCGAACACAGCCTGTCGCTGACGCTCGACTATTCCGACGGCGTCCCCTGGCCGCTCGAAGTGGCGCGGACCCGAACCGACACACCTTTTGCGCGCGCCGACGAGGGTTTCGCTGCCGGGGAGGACAGCGCCGCAGTGAGCATGGAGCCCGGCGATGCGGTGCTCTACCAAGGCGTGCACCACCATCACGGCCGCACCACGCCTAACCCCAATGGCTGGTCGGCGCATCTGTTCCTCCACTGGGTGGCACGGAACGGTCCCTATGCCGCCAGCGCCTTCGACGGCCAGCCGCCGCCCGCGCATGTCGATTTCTGAACGTCTCGCCGCGCTCGAGCGGCCGGTGTGGAACTGCCTCACCGGGCGGCAGGCGCATCTCGCTGTGGCGCAGGGCGCGGCGGTGCGGATCGATCCGCGTTATGGCCCGTTTGCCGCGGCGCGCGATTGTTCTGATGAGGCGCAGGCGGCGCTGGCCGCGACGCTGACCAGGCCCGATGACCAAATCTGGCTGGTCGAGACCGGCGACTGGCCCGCGCCGCCGGGCACCCAAGTGCTGCGCACTGCAACCCTGCTGCAGATGGTCGCCGAACAACCGCAGCCGCCCTTGCCCGGCGAGGACGCGCCGCTCGCGCTGGGCGAGGCCGATGCGGCGGAAATGGCGGCGCTTGCGCATGCCACCGAGCCGGGACCATGGGGTCCGCTGACCCAGCGCTACGGCCAGTTCTATGGAGTGCGCGAGGGCGAGCGCCTGATGGCGATGGCCGGCGAGCGGATGCTCCCCGCGCCGGGGCTGGCGGAACTCAGCGGGGTATGCACCTGGCCCGAATTTCGCGGACGCGGGCTCGCCGCGCAGTTGATTTGCCACGTCATGGCGGCGCAGCTTGCGCGCGGGGACATGCCTTACCTCCACGTCTATGCCGCCAACACCGGCGCGATCCGCATCTATGAGGCGCTGGGCTTCCGCGCCACGCGCGAGATGGTGGCGAGCGTGCTGGCTCTCGCCTAGGGTATCGCGGATGGGAACCGATCTGACCAAAGCCGAAGCGGCCAACGAGTTGATGCGGCTCGCGCGCCAAATCGTGCATCACAACAAGCGTTACCACGCCGAGGACGCGCCCGAGATTTCGGACGCCGATTACGACGCACTGGTGCGCCGCAATGCCGAGCTCGAGGCGGCGTTTCCGCAGCTGGTCCGCGCCGACAGCCCGAGCGTCGCGGTGGGCCATGAAGTCGCCGCCTCGCCGCTGTCCAAGGTTGGCCACGAAGTGCGGATGATGAGCCTCGAAAATGCCTTCGCGGACGAGGAGATAGTGGAGTTCGCGGCGCGGGTGCGGCGGTTCCTCAACCTGGCTCCCGACGCCGAAGTGGCGATGACTGCGGAGGACAAGATCGACGGGCTGTCGTGCTCATTGCGCTATGAGGCCGGCCGCCTCGTCCGCGCCGCCACTCGCGGCGACGGGCAGGTTGGCGAGGATGTCACGCCCAACGTCGCGCATATCAAAGACATCCCGCAAATGCTGCGCGGCGAAGTGCCCGAATTGTTCGAAGTGCGCGGCGAAGTTTATATGTCGAAACAGGACTTTACCGCACTCAACCAAGCGCAGCAAAGCAAGGACGAGCGGCTGTTCGCCACCTCGCGCAATGCTGCGGCCGGATCGCTGCGGCAGAAGGACGCGAGCGTTACGGCGGCACGACCCTTGCGCTTCCTCGCGCATGGCTGGGGCGCGGTGAGTGCAGTCCCAGCGGACACGCAATTTGGCATGATGCAGCAGCTCGCGGCATGGGGCGTGCCGGTCTCGCCGCTGCTGGTGCGGTGCGCTTCGGTCGAGGAAATGCTGCAGCATTATCGCAGCATTGGCGAAGGCCGCGCGGGCCTGCCTTACGACATCGACGGGGTGGTCTATAAGGTCGACCGGCTCGATTGGCAGGCGCGGCTCGGCTTCGTCGCCAAGGCGCCGCGCTGGGCGCTGGCGCACAAGTTCCCGGCGGAACGCGCCGAAACCACCGTCGAGGCGATCGATATCCAGGTCGGCCGCACCGGCAAGCTCACCCCCGTCGGCCGGCTCGCCCCGGTGCTGGTCGGCGGGGTGACCGTCACCAATGTCACGCTCCACAACCGCGACGAGATCGGGCGGCTGGCCTTGCGCGTCGGCGACCGGATCGTGCTGCAGCGCGCGGGCGACGTGATCCCGCAAGTGGTCGAAAACCTGACTCGCGAGGAGCCGCGCGCGGCCTATGCGTTTCCCGATCACTGTCCCGAATGTGGCAGCGAGGCGGTGGCCGAGGAAGGCGAAGTCGATGTCCGCTGCACCGGGGGGCTGATCTGCCCGGCGCAGCGCACCCAGCGCCTCCAGCATTTCGTCAGCCGCGGCGCGCTCGATATCGAGGGGCTGGGCGAGAAGACCATTGCCGAGTTTTTCGCAGCTGGCTGGCTCGAAAGCCCCGCGGATATCTTCCGCCTCAAGGCGCGCAAGGCCGAGCTCCTCACCCGCGAAGGGTGGAAGGACAAGTCTGTGGAGAACCTGTTGGCAGCGATCGAGGCCAAGCGCGCGCCAGACGCCGCAAGGCTGCTGTTCGGGCTGGGGATACGGCATATCGGCGCCGTGACCGCGCGCGATCTGCTCAAGAGGTTCGTGAGGCTGCCGGGGCTGCGCGATGCGGTCGAAGCGGGCGATACCGAGGCATTGGTCTCCATCGATGGTGTCGGCCCCGCCGTGGTCGAGGCGCTGGGCGATTTCTTCCACGAACCGCACAATGTCGCGGTGTGGGAAGATTTGCTGCGCGAAGTCTCCGCGCCCGATTACATCGTCGCCACCAAGGACAGCCCGGTCGCGGGCAAGACCGTGGTGTTCACCGGCAAGCTCGAAACCATGAGCCGCGACGAGGCCAAGGCGCAGGCCGAGGCTTTGGGCGCGCGCGCGGCGGGATCGGTCAGCGCCAAGACCGATCTGGTGGTCGCTGGACCGGGCGCGGGCTCCAAGCTCAAGCAGGCTGCCGCGCTGGGGATCGAGGTGATCGACGAGGCGGCCTGGGCGGAGATAGTCAGGGCGGCGGGCTAAAAAAAGCCGTCGCCGCTTTGGCTGAGCCTGAACGATTCAGCGGGTTGGCACGATCTCCATGTCGTAAAAAAGGAACTCGCCGGTCGAGCACGAAATGCGCACGATGGGCCGATCTGCATTGAAGGGGATCGAATTTTCGTGCCCGTCGATGTTCATCCTGACTGAGTTTCCACTGAAGGTCAGGCTGAATGCCACATCTCTAGAGCTGGCAATCCCCAATACCGTGTTCTGCTTCGTGCCGCCCTTGGCCAGAGAAGTGGATTCCAGGAAGCCGGTGGACAAACCTTTGTTGCCCGGCAGATTCATAAACTCAAACCCCGCCCAGCCTTCCGAGGACGGTCCCACAACGTCAGTCGCGTTGCTCACTGTGAGACGTGCAAGAGGCGCATACTGCTTGCTTTGCGCCAGGTTCAGGATTTGCAGATGGCCTGAAACGGTGAATGCTGGACTGGCGGGCAAGGACAGTTCCGAGAAGTGGCCCGCAGCAGTGTCGCAGTCGTAAGTTACGCCTTTTGCCACCGCTGGGTTTGCATTTGCTGCGGCGAGAGTGGCAAAGAGAAAGTTTACCCGTCGTCCAAACATATGCGCTCCTCTATAAGACGCATCATGTAGTTCGCGGCAGAATTTCGCAAGTCGCGTTGCATTCAGGAGAATCTGTTGGGCGGCGGCTTAACCCGCCCCCTCCAACTCTGCCTTCAGTTCATCCAGCATTGCCACTGCGCGCTTGGCGTAGGGGCCGATCCAGCGCGCGTGGATCTGGCGGATGGGCAGCGGATTGAGGTGGTTCCACCGCTCACGCCCGCGCCGTTCGGCGATGATCAGCTCGGCCTCTTCGAGCACTTTGAGATGCTGCATCACGGTGCAGCGATCGAGCGCTGGGGCTGCCGCGCAGAGCGCGCCGGTGGTCAGCGGACGATCCTTGAGCAAATCGAGCAAGTGCCGCCGGATCGGGGAGGCGAGGGCCTTGAAGGTGCGGTCGTCAGGGTCGATTGACATGTTATAGAAATATAACATAATGAGCCGCGACTCAAGAGGAGATTGACGATGGAACTCAAGTTTTCGGTATCCGCGCGGATCGCCAAGCCGGTCCATGATGTGTTCGAGGCGGTGGCCGATCCCGACAGCCTGTCGCATTATTTCGCCACCGGCGGCGCGCAGGGACGGCTGGAAAGCGGCAGCACGGTGATGTGGGATTTCGCCGATTTCCCCGGCGCTTTCCCGGTCGAAGTGGTCGCGGTCGAACCGGACAGCCGGATTGTGCTACATTGGGGCACCCCGGAACGCGGCAACGCGCGCACCGAAGTGGTGATGGAGTTCAAGCCGCTCGACGATAACACGCGCACGCTGGTGACGATCACCGAAAGCGGCTGGGCGGAAACCGAGGGCGGGCTCAAGGCCAGCTACGGCAATTGCATGGGCTGGTCGCAGATGCTTTGCGCGCTCAAATGCTGGGTAGAGCGCGACTTCAACTTGCGCGAGGGGATGTATAAATGATCGTCAGCGCCGCGCCCGGCTGGTCCGCTTGCGCAGCCACAATATCGACCAATCGCCATTGACCAATCGCGCCGCCAACCGCAAATCCGCGCGGCGATAGGCGGCGCGGACTTGCGGTTCCTGCGTTTCGAGCAGTCCAGCCAGCAACAGGCTGCCCCCCGGCACCACCGCGTGCGCAAAGTCCGGGGCGAGTTCGATCAGCGGACCGGCGAGGATGTTGGCGATCAGCAAATCATAAGGCGCGCGCACTTGCAGCAGCGGGTGGTCCATGCCCTCGGCGACCAGCATCGCGAGTTCGCCCGCGCCCGCGCCAATCGGGACCCCGTTGAGCGCGGCATTCTCCGCCACCACGCCCAGGCACACCGCGTCGATATCGCTCCCGGTGGCCAAGGCGCGCGACCACAGGTGGAGCGCGGCGAAAGCGAGCAGGCCGGTGCCGGTGCCGATATCGGCGCAGTTTTTTACCGCCACCCCGCGCGCCTTCATCGCGCTGAGCATCGTCAGGCAGCCGGCGGTGGTGGCGTGCTGGCCGGTGCCGAACGCGCGGCTGGCGGGGATGACGAAGTCGCGGATGCCAGCCTGACCCAGCGGCGCATGATCCGGCGTATGGACATGGAAGCGCCCCGCGCGGATCGGCTCGAGCTGCTGCTGGCTGGCGGTGACCCAATCGGTCTCGGGCAGCTGCTCGAAGGTCAAAGTCGGTCGGCTGCCTGCGAACAAGCCCCAGATCGCGGCCCGGTCGGCCTTGGTTGGCTTGCGCGACAGCCAGGCTTCGAGCCGCCAGTCGTCGGGGCGATCTTCGGCGATTTCGCTGCCCGAGATGACGATGTCGCCGTCCCAGTCGGGCACGTCCTCATGCGCGATCAGCGCGGCCTCGATCACGCCGCGCGGGGCAAAAGCGGTCAGCTTCCAGGATTGGGTCATGGATGCGACCTAACGGACATAGCTCGCCCCATTCGCATCCAGCGTCGCGCCGGTCATGCTCGGCGGCGCGTCGAGCGCGCAGAACACCGCAATTGTCGCGATCTCTTGCGGTGTGGCCACCCGACCAAGCGGGACGTCGGCAAGCAATTCCGCGCCGCCCCGGCTGGCAAGGTAATCGCCCGCCATCGCGGTGTCGGTGAAGCCGGGGGCGATCGCATAGCTCAATACGCCTTGCGCGGCATATTGGCGGGCGATGGTCTTGTGCATCGCCAGCATTCCGCCCTTGGCCGCGGCATAGTGCCAGTGATCGGGCGAATCCCCGCGATGCCCGGCGCGGCTGGCGATATGGACAATGCGCCCTCCAACGCCGCGCGCCAGCCAGTGCCGCACCGCAAAGCGCGAGAGCTGCGCGGCGGCGGTCAAATTGATTCGCAGCGTGTCTTCCCATCCGTCGAGCCAGGCAATGTCCGAGCCGCCCAGCGGGTTGGCGGCGAACAGCCCGGCGTTGTTGATCAGAATGTCGATCGTCCCGCCGGCGCGCTCCAACGCCTCCTCCCACAGCTGCGCGGGCGCGCCGGGATCGGCGAGGTCGGCGGCAATCGTATCCGCGTCCGCCGTCCGCGAGCCGTGGCCGATCACCCGCACCCCGCGGGTCCGCAGCGCCGCAGCGGTTGCGGCACCGATGCCGCGGGTCGATCCGGTGAGGAGAGCAATGCGCTGGGTCATGGTTTCGCTCTCTAGGTCAGGGGCGGCAAAGCGCCAAGCATGCTTGAACAGGGCGGCATTTCGATTAAGGGGTTGAGCGCAAGGGGCGGCATCGCCTCCGCGATTCAAGGGACCATACCCGCATGGCCGAAGCCAGCAACGCCGCCCGCAAGCGCCCGCTCTCGCCGCACCTCGGGGTGTGGCGGTGGAGCCCGGCAATGACCGTCTCGATCCTCCACCGGGTCTCGGGGATCGGGCTTGCAAAGCTCGGCCTGCCGCTGCTGCTGTGGTGGCTGGGCGCGCTGGCCTATGGTCCCGCCGCCTATGAGACGCTGGTCCACTGGGTCTGGGCGGGCGAGGTCGGGCGGCTGGTGCAGACCATCACCAATGTGCTGGGCCGCGTCGCGCTGGTCGGGTTGAGCTGGGCGCTGTTCGAGCACACCCTCTCGGGGCTGCGCCACTATGTGCTCGATACCGGCGCGGGCTATGAGCTCGACGCCAACCGTTTCTGGTCGTGGGCGGTGCTGATCGGCGCACCGGTGCTTACTATCGCCTTCTGGGCGGTCTTGCTGTTTCTCTAGGAGAATCGTCGTGGGAGAAGGAACTCCGCTCGGCCGCGTGCGCGGCATCGGTTCGGCACATAGCGGCGCGCATCACTGGCTGCTCGAACGGCTGACCGGGGTGTTTACGCTGGTGCCGATCGTCTGGCTGATAGTCTCGCTGCTGCTGCTGCCCGATTTTACTTACAAGGCGGTGCACGGCTGGATCGTCCAGCCGATCCCCGCGCTGATGGTGGCGCTGCTGCTGATCGCGACCTTCTGGCACACAAGGCTGGGGCTGCGCGTGTTCATCGAGGATTACATCCACACCGGGGCCAACAAGCTTGCCGCTTTGCTCGCGCTCGACCTGTTCATTTTCGTCGGCGCGGCTGCGGGCCTCATGTTCCTGTCGCTGATGGTGATGGGCGGACTGGGCCAGGATGCCGCCAAGGCCGAAGTCCAGTCGGCGCTCAAAGCCTCAATGGGAGCGCGCTGAGATGGCCACTGCCGCAGCGGCGTCGCCCGCTTACAAGATCATCGACCATACCTATGATACCGTGGTCGTCGGCGCGGGCGGCTCGGGGCTGCGCGCCACCATGGGCAGCGCCGAAGCGGGCCTGCGCACCGCCTGCATCACCAAGGTCTTCCCGACCCGCAGCCACACGGTTGCGGCGCAGGGCGGGATCGCCGCGAGCCTCGGCAACAACAGCCCGGACCACTGGACCTGGCACATGTTCGACACCGTCAAGGGGTCGGATTGGCTCGGCGACCAGGACGCGATCGAATATATGGTCCGCGAGGCGCCGCAGGCGGTCTACGAGCTTGAGCACGCGGGGGTGCCGTTTAGCCGCAACGACAACGGCACGATCTACCAGCGCCCGTTCGGCGGGCATATGCAGAACATGGGCGAAGGGCCGCCGGTCCAGCGCACCGCCGCCGCCGCCGATCGCACCGGCCACGCGATGCTCCACGCGCTCTACCAGCAGAGCCTGAAGTACGACGCGGACTTCTTTATCGAATATTTCGCGATCGATTTGATCATGGACGGCGGCAAATGTGTCGGCGTGATCGCGCTGTGCCTCGACGATGGCTCGATCCATCGCTTCCGTGCCAAGGCGGTGGTGCTGGCGACCGGCGGTTATGGCCGTTGCTATTACACCGCGACCAGCGCCCACACCTGCACCGGCGACGGCGGCGGGATGGTGCTGCGCGCCGGGCTGCCGCTGCAGGACATGGAGTTCGTCCAGTTCCACCCCACGGGGATTTATGGCGCAGGCGTGCTGATCACCGAAGGCGCGCGCGGCGAGGGCGGCTATCTGACCAACTCCGAGGGCGAGCGCTTCATGGAGCGCTATGCGCCGAGCGCGAAGGATCTGGCATCGCGCGACGTGGTCTCGCGCTCGATGGCGCTCGAAATGCGCGCGGGACGCGGGGTGGGTCCCAACAAGGACTACCTCTACCTCAACCTCGATCACATCGCGCCCGAAGTGCTGGCGCAGCGCCTGCCGGGGATCACCGAAAGCGGCAAGATCTTCGCCGGTGTCGATTTGACCCGCCAACCGCTGCCGGTCTGCCCGACGGTGCACTACAATATGGGCGGCATCCCGACCAACTACCACGGCGAGGTCATGACGATCGGACCCGACGGCAATCCCGAAACCGCCGTCCCCGGGCTGTTCGCGGTGGGCGAGGCGGCCTGCGTTTCGGTCCACGGAGCGAACCGGCTCGGCTCGAACTCGCTGATCGATCTCGTCGTGTTCGGCCGCGCTGCCGGGCACAGGCTTAAGCAGCTGGTCACCCCGGGCACCGCGCACGTGCCGCTCCCGGCGGACAGCGCCGAGCTGGCGCTGACCCGGCTCGATCACTTCCGCCAAGCCAAGGGCGGCTCGCCCACCGCGCAGATCCGCGCCGAAATGCAGCGCATCATGACCAAGGGCTGCGCGGTGTTCCGCGACGAGACGCTGATGGCCGAAGGCAAGGCCGATCTCGCCAGGACCTATGAACGGATGGCCGACATCCACGTCTCCGACCGCTCGCTGATCTGGAATACCGATTTGGTCGAGACGCTGGAACTCGACAATTTGATCGCGCAAGCGACGGTAACGATCCACGGCGCGCACAACCGCAAGGAAAGCCGCGGCGCCCACGCCCACGAAGATTTCCCCGAGCGGGATGACAAGCAGTGGATGAAGCACACCGCCGCATGGTTCGACGGCTGGGGCGGCAAGGGGGGCGGCGTGAAGATCGATTACCGCCCGGTGCATGAATATACGCTCACCGACGATGTGGCGTATATCAAGCCGAAGAAGCGGGTTTATTGATGTCTTCCTAACAACGGAATTTCTCTCGAACAGTGGAACGGCAGCGATGCCACTCGCCATCTCACCGAGACTATTGTCAAGTTAAGCGAGGTGTCAGAGCGCCAGTCTAGGACTATGGTGCGTCTGACTTGGGCAATTGCAGCCATGACTTTTGTAATGACCGTCGGTGTTGCAGTACAAATTTGGGTAGGCTTTCAATAGGTAGGCGAGAATCCGGCATTGCTTAGAGCAAGCGCCCACCGACGCCTCGATTACGGTGACAGTGCACTTATTCTCACTCCTCCTCCCTCCACGTCTCCACCTTCAAATGCAGCCCCGGATCGCGCTGGACGTGGATAATTCTGACGATCTCGAGGCGGTCGGCGAAGACCAAATAGTAGATGTGGTGCATCGCGCTGCGTTTGCGGCGCAGTCCGGGATGGACCTGATCATAGAGCGGATAGCGCAACGCGCTCAGGCGAAGCGCCTTGATGTCGACCATCAGCGCACCGACGTAGCGCTTGGCCTGCGCTTCGCCCCAGGTTTGCCGGGTGTAGGCTTTGGCGTCGTCGAGATCGGCCACCGCATCGCGCCAATAGACCAGACGACGCTTCATTCCGCGCCGAAGGCCTCCTCGAACCATGTGTCGATGTCGAAATCCTCGGCAATGCCGCTGTCGAGCCCTTTCTGGATTTCCCGGCGAAGGGCCTCAATTCGTGTGTCTTCGGCAATGTACTGCCGCATCGCTTCGCGCACGACTTCGCTGGTTGACCCGAATTCACCCGATTTTACCTTGCGCTGGGCGAACTGGACGAAGGGATCACCGAGAGCGATCGAGGTGTTCTTTTTGGCCATGCGCCCACGTTACCAAATATTGGTAACGCCGCCAAGATGCACTTTGTCCGATCTGGATCGACTTTCGTCGAAGCTGCCATTCCATTCATCTGCGCTTCATGTTTACAGCCGTAGTCGATTACAGGTGTAATCAGGAGGGTGCGGCATGGCTGCGGATGAGCTTCCCGGCGGCGAGCGGATCACCGAGGCCGAGCATGCGGTGATGGAGGCGTTGTGGAACGCCTCGCCGCTTAGCGCCACCGATGTTGCCGAAGCCGTGGGCGCGCGCGACTGGACGCTCGCTACGGTCAAAACACTGCTCTCGCGGCTGGTCGCCAAGCAGGCGGTGGCGACGCAGCCGCAGGGCAAGCGTTTTCTGTATACCCCGCTGCTCGCGCGCGACGATTACCTCGGCGGCGAATCGCGGCGGCTGGTCGAAAGGCTGTTCGGCGGCCGCGCCGCGCCATTGTTCGCGCATCTGGCCGAGACCGAGGCTTTGACCGACCGCGACCTGACCGAAATCGAGGCTCTTCTAAAGGAGCTGCGCAAATGAGCTGGCTTTTGGACACTTTCGTGATGACCGGGGCGCTGATCGCGCTGGTGCTGGTGCTGCGTCGCCCGGTGGCGCGGGCCTTCGGGCCGGGGATGGCCTATGCGCTGTGGCTGCTGCCGATGCTGCGGCTGGTGCTGCCGCCGCTGGTGCTGCCCGCGAGCCTCGCACCCACGCCGGATGCCGCGCAGGGCGAGGTGCTGGTCGCCTCGTTCGCCCAAGCTGCGGCCCCCGCCATGCCTGCGACCGAGCCATCGCTGTGGACGCTCTCGAATGTCACCATGATCCTCTGGCTCGGTGGTGCGCTGGTGTTCCTCGGCTGGCGCATCGCCGGTTACATCGCGATGCGTCGCCGCCTGCTGGCCGGTGCGCGTCCGGTGGGCGAGGCGGGGCGTATCCGGCTGGTCGAAACCCCCGCCACCCCCGCGCCGGTGGCTTTCGGGGTGTTAGACAAGGTGGTCGCACTGCCCCCCGGCTTCATGAATCGCACCGACATCGCGGGCCGCGATCTCGCGATTGCGCATGAGTTGCAGCACCACGCGGCGCACGATCTTGCGGTCAATATCGCGGTCCAGCCGCTGCTCGCGCTGCACTGGTGCAACCCGCTCGCCTGGGCCGGCTGGCGCGCGCTGCGGCGCGATCAGGAAGCTGCCTGCGACGCCCGCGTGCTGGCCGGGCGCGATGCCACCACCCGCGCCGCCTATGGCCGGTTGATCGCCAGCTTTGCGCAAAGTCCCCGGCTGGCACTGGCCGCGCCGATGGCCGGTCAGTGGCTTTCTGGGCCAGTCATTGGCGAGAAAAGCATCATCCACCGTTTGAGGAGCCTGACCATGAACGAAGTCAACCCGCGCCGCCGCCTGCTGGGCCGCGTGCTGATCGGTGCCGGAGCGCTGGCGCTGCCGCTGACCGCCTCGATCAGCTATGCCGCGCAAGACGCACCCGAAGCGCCGACCCCTCCGAGCGCACCCGAAGCGCCCACCGCGCCCGATGCGCCCAAGGTCGAGCGCCACATCACGATCATCGAGCATCGCGACGGACATGGCGACCACGCCCGCACGATCGACGAGAGCAAGCTTCACACCCGCACGGTGACGCGCGACGGCAAGACCATCATTATCAAGACCGACCACGAGATCAGCGATGCCGACCTTGAGGAGCGGCTGGCCAATCTCGATGATCTGGTCCCGCCGGTGCCGCCCGTACCGCCGGTTCCCGGGGTTGCTCCGATCGCGCCCGAGGCCCCGCAGCGGATCGAGCGCCGTATGGTGATCCGTCACGGCGAGGGCCATGGCCCGGGCGAAATCCGCATCATGTCGGATGGCGGCCGCGAAGTGACCTGCGCGCCCGGCCGCGAAGCCGCCGATGTCGATACCAGCGGCGAGGGCACCGCGCAGCGGGTCCGCATACGCCTGTGCCACGCCGCGGCGGCCAAGGTCAGCGCGCTCGAAGGCATCCGCCGCGCCCGCGCCAGCATCGCCGCCAACCCCGAGCTTTCGGCGCGGATCAAGGCCGATGTCCTGCGCGAGCTCGACGATGAGATCAGGGATCTGTCCGAAGCGGATTGATTCCGCGGATGGATGTCCCCGGCGGCGGGGGTGGCGCAATCCGCCCTCGCCGTTTGTGCGCGCAGCGGCGACTTCTCGCCCGTTCAACACACGGCCGTTATCCTGAACTTGTTTCAGGATCCATCGCGCCTTGGGTTCGGAGCGTGCTGGTCCGCGAGGTTCAAGCCCGATAACGGCAAGCGTGCCGTTGCCATGCAATTTCCGAGTTGACGGCATGATGGGTCCTGGAACGTCAGTCATCGTAGATGAAACAAGTTCAGGATGACGGGAATTGCAATTAGGCTCGCGCAACACATTGATTCGGGGGACCCCATAAATGTCAGACGAACCACGGCGTGAGCGTTCACCGGGGATCAAATTGCTGTTCGTCGCGCTGGTCGGCGCGGTGCTGATGGTGCCGCTGCTGCTGGTCTATGCGCTGGTCTATGACCGGCAGGACCAGGCGCAGACCGCACAGAGCGCGATCAACGCCGGGTGGGGCGGGCCGCAGGTGATCGCCGGGCCGATCGTCGTGGTCCCGTTCCGCACCACCCAGACGCAGAACGAGGAAGTCAACGGCAAGACCACCACGCGGGTCGTGGAGGTCGAGAAGCTGCTCTATATCTCGCCGGTGGAGAACCGCGTGACCACCACGGTCGATCCGCAGGAACGGCGCAAGTCGATCTATCGCAGCGTGCTCTACACCGCCAAAGTCGGCGGCTCGGCGAAGTTCGCGCTGCCCGCCGATCTCGAGCGCTTCGGGGTGACCCGCGAGCGGCTGATGTGGGACCGTGCCGAATTGCGCATGGGCGCGTCGGACGCGCGCGGGCTGACCACCGGCGGCAGCCTCAAGGCCAATGGTGCCGATCTGCCGCTGCAACCCGGCAAGGGCCCGGCGGCGACCGGCGGACAGGGCTTCTTCGCCTTCCTGCCGTGGGACGGCAGCGGTGAGCTAGCGGTTGACTACAGCTTTGGTTTGCGCGGCAGCCGTACGGTCAGTCTGGTTCCACGCGGCGGTTCTACCCATTGGGAGGTCAAATCGAGCTGGGCGAGCCCTAATTTCGGCGGCTCGTTCCTGCCGGAGAAGCCGACGATCTCGGACAAGGGATTTGCGGCGACCTACACCGTCGATAAACTCGCTTTGGGCCAGCCACCCGTAGCGATGGAGGATGCTGGTCCACCATCGATCGATGACAAGTTGGATACCTACAGCGATCCCGATGCGCGCCATGCCACCAATGTGGACATCGCTTCGGAGCAAATTGGCGGCTCCGCGCTCGCTGTCAGCGTCAGTTTGATCGAGCCGGTCAACCTCTATTCCAAGGTCGATCGCGCGGTGAAATACGGTTTCCTGTTCATCGGCTTCACTTTCCTCGCCTTCCTGCTGTTCGACATCGTCGGCGGGGCGCGGGTGGCGGCGGCGGAATATCTGCTGACCGGGGCGGGGCTGGTGCTGTTCTTCGTGCTGCTGCTCGCCTTTGCCGAGGTGATCGGCTTCACCCCCGCCTATCTGCTGGCGAGCGGCGCGGTGATCGGGCTGCTCACCGCCTATAGCGCCGCCGTGCTCAAAAGCTGGCAGCGCGCGCGGTTTATCGGGGCGCTGCTGGTCGGGCTTTATGCGCTGCTGTTCGTGCTGCTCAATCTGGAGGCGTGGTCGCTGCTGATCGGCGCGGTGCTGCTGTTCGTGGCGCTGGCCGGGGTGATGTATGCGACGCGGGGCGTCGACTGGGGCGCGGTCGGGCGGAGAGAGGTTGCTGCGTAGCGTCCTTCGAGACGGGCCTTCGACGTAGTTTACCCAGAGCGGCTGCTGCAAGCAGCCAGCCGAAGGGCCCTGCGGGCTCCGCTCAGTCGCTCCTCAGGACGAGCGGACCATGTTTATGGAACCCGCTCATGCTGAGGAGCCGTCCTGAGCTTGTCGAGGGGCGGCGTCTCGAAGCACCCAAAAACGAAAACCCTCCCCCTCCGTGAGGAGGGAGAGGGCAGTGAAAGGGGACGCGGGTCGCATTCGTCCCCCCTCAATTCCGTCCCGGCGACCCCGGGGTTGAGGCTGTCTACTGACGAAGCGTCAGGCGGCCCTGATTGTAGGCGGTGCGGCAATCGGTGGCATCGTGCTTGATGTCCGAATCGATCAGGATCGTGCTGGTCATGCCCGCCCCGATAAAGCGCTTGTCGTCGCACTCGCCGTCCCTGGAGAACTGGCTGGCATCGTCGCCCCACATGATGTGGTTGACCCCCGAATCGGCATAGCCGGTCGAAGCCGGCGCGGCGCGTTGCCCGCCCTGATAGGTCAGGCGGCCCTGGTTGTAGGCGGAGCGGCAATCGGTCGCGTCATGGCGGATGTCGCTGTCGATCAGCGTGGTGCTGGTCATCCCCGCTCCTGAAAACCGCATGTCGTCGCATTCGCCGTCCTTGGAGAAGCGGCTGGCATCATCACCGAAGTCGACGTTCTGCGCCATCACCGGCGCGGGAAGCGCGAACGCCAGAGAAGCGGCCGCGGCGAAAATGTGGCTGAAAGACTTGCGCATAGTGCACCCCTGCGTTGCGCCGACACGATCCCATTCCGGCCGACTCGCAGATAATATCACGATACGAAGCACTTGACTTGCAGAAACACGCCAAACTGAGACTTGCGAAAATGGCCGTCCACCGCCATATGCCCGCCCGGGAGTCGGGTGGACGTTTGCGTTCGCCAATCTGGTCAGATCCGGAAGGAAGCAGCCACAACGGATTGCGGCGGGTCGCCCGGCTCCTTTTTGGTCTTTTCCGCCTCACGGCGGCGTGCCGTTTGCGGACGTTAGTCCGCACCACGAGGGCGTCGCCCGGCTCCTTCATCTAGAAATAAACGGTAACCTCAGCTGGCCCAGCAGGCTGGCTGCATCGGCATCATAAGCGTCGCCCAGCCCGAATCGTTCGATCGGCCCGGCAACCCGGCCGACGCTGCGGAACAACCGGTCCCAGATTGTCAGCACCTCGCCGTAATTGCTGTCGGTATCGGGGCGGTGCGCCGAATGGTGGATCTGGTGGAACGAGGGCGAGACGAACAGCAGCGCGACCGTTCGGCTAAGCCGGGGGCGCGGCGCGATATTGGCGTGACCGAAGGACATCGTCAGCTGCTTGGCCAGACCGTGCAGCACCAGCGCCGCCGGATGCAGGCCCAGTGCAACGATCAGCATATATTTGATCGTGAGGATCACCGCGACATCGAGCGGATGCGAGCGGAAGTAGGTCGAGAGGTCAAGATCGCTGTCCGAATGATGGACCCGGTGCAGTCGCCACAGCCAACTCCAGTTGTGCGACAGCCGGTGGATCGCGTAGCCGCATAAATCGTAGGCGAGGAAGCTCAGACCGATCTGCCAGCCCAGATCGATGTCGGTCCGGTGGAGCAGCCCCCAGCCCCGGACCCGCGCCAGTTCGGCCAGCGCGACTTCGGAAATCAGCGGGAGCGACAGCAGCAGCATGGTCATCAGTCCGAACCCGAAATTGACCCTGAAGCGCGGAGTGCGCGGCATCCGGTCGGTGCGTCCGGGCGCGACCATCTCGAGCGAGGCAACCGCGACCAGGATCGCCCAATATATACCATAGGCGACCAGCGGTGCGGAGATGAGCTGGTCGATTGCGGTTTCCCAAGGCTGGCGGCCGTCCATCGGCCCGTCATAGCTGCCCATGCGACAATGCCAAGCTGCGGTCGCAGCCATCGCAGTAAACGCTAGACTTGGCGGCAATCCGCCAATAGCCATGGCGCACGAAACCAGATGGGGAGTGACTCGATGCGGCGCTTGATTGACGGAACACTGGTCCTGGTAATTGCCTGCACCGCCGGTATTGCTCCGGCGCTGGCCGGACTTCCGGTTGGCACGCCGGCCCCGGTGATCGGGCTGGGGATCCCGGCGATTGCCGCCTTCGGGCTGCTCTACAAGCGCATGCGGAACCGCAAAGACAGCTGATTTTCGCATGATTTTGGCGCCCGCGGGTCGGCCGACCATGTCCGTTCCGCGCGAGCGGCTATTCGCGTTCGCCTATTTGCTGCTGACACTCAACGCGCTGACCACATTTGTCGGTGTCGCGATGCTGTCGCATGGCTGGCTGGGGGCTACGCTCAACCTGTTCGATGTCAGCGCAATCGTCTGGCTTGCGATTGCGGCCGGGCTGGCGCTGCTGTGGGAGGCAAAGCCGGGCGCTGGACCGCGCCAGGGCGACGCCCTCATGCTAGGCGCTGCGGTGCTCGCGGCGCTCATCCCCATGCCGGTCGCAAGTTCCGCCATGCTGACCGCGCTTGCGCTGTGGGGCTGGCTGACCGCCGAGCGCGACGCCGCCCTGCGGCGCGCCAGCGCGATTTTCCTCAGCGTGACCGCATTCCTGCTGTGGGGGCGCATCGGTCTGGCCTGGGGCGCGGGCCCGCTGCTTGAATCCGATGCGCGTTTCGTGGCGCTGATTTCGGGGATGCGCAGCTCGGGCAACGCGGTCGACTTTGCCGATGGCACGCATTTCCTGATTGCGCCGGGCTGTTCCTCGCTCCACGGCATTTCACTGGCGCTGATCCTGTGGACCACCGTGGTGCAATATTTCGCCATCCGGCCCGATGTCCGGGTCTGGCTGACGCTGGCGCTGGCGATTGTGGCCTCGATCCTGGTCAACGGGGTGCGACTGTCGATCATCGCGTGGAACCCGCATGATTTCACCTATTGGCACACCGGGACGGGCGGGGCGCTGTTCGGCTGGATCGCGCTCGCGGTGGTTGTAGCGGTGGTTTACCGGGGGTTGGCGCGTGCCCGTCGGCTGGTCTAGCGCGGGTGCGGCGGTCGTGATCGTCGCATCGCTGGCGCTCAAGCTGATGGTGCAGAATGTGGCCGTGGGAGAGGATCGGCGCGTGGCGGTGCAGGCTTTGGGCAAAGCGTTGCTCAGCCAGGGCTATAGCGTCACGCCCCCGGGTCCCGAACTGCCGATCGTGCGCGCGGAACGCGCCGGGTGCAAATTGACGGCACGCGTGCTCGATCCGCATGGCACCTATCGCGACACCGAACTCAACAAGCTGCCACGCGGCTGGAGCGTGTCCTATGCCTGGCGCAGGGGCTGGTATGGATCGCTACCGCGACTGGGTCCGCTCGGCGAATATTATGGCGCGCGCGAGTTCGCCCGGATCGGCCGCACGGTGAGCCGCGCGCCGGTGATCATGCTGTCGCTCCAGCCCGGCTGCGCACGCCCGGGCGCCGCTGCGGTCGATATCCGCGTCTCGCTGCAACAGGTGACCCCGGCCAATCGCGATATCCTCACCTAGCGCGCCTGTCACCGCGATTGGACGGTTCCCCTTTGCCCCGCCACGCACTAGCTAGGGTCGATGCCCGATTCCCCCGACATTCTTGGCGACGAACCCGAAGATCCCAGCACGGCCGAGCTTGAAGCGGCGGGACAGTCGGCGTTGTTCGGCGGGGATGAACCCCCGGCTCAAACGTTGCCGGCGGAGAAGCCCGCGTCGCTTGCTGCCACTTCCCCCGCGCAGCCTTACCGCGTGCTTGCCCGCAAGTATCGCCCGCAAACTTTCGCCCAGTTGATCGGCCAGGACGCGATGGTCCAGACCCTGGCCAATGCAATCAAGCGCGACCGGCTGGCACATGCCTTCCTGATGACCGGGGTGCGCGGGGTGGGTAAAACCTCGACCGCGCGGCTGATTGCCAAGGCGCTCAACTGCATTGGCCCCGACGGGCAGGGCGGGCCGACGATTCTGACCTGCGGGGTGTGCGAGCCCTGCGTCGCGATCGCCGAGGGCCGCCATATCGACGTGATCGAGATGGACGCCGCCAGCCATACCGGGATCGACGACGTACGCGAGATCATCGAAGCGGTGCGCTATGCGGCGGTCTCTGCGCGGTTCAAGATCTACATCATCGACGAAGTCCACATGCTCTCGAAGCAGGCGTTCAACGGCTTGCTCAAGACGCTCGAGGAACCGCCGCCGCATGTGAAGTTCCTGTTCGCCACCACCGAGGTCGATAAGCTGCCGGTGACCGTGCTGAGCCGGTGCCAGCGGTTCGACCTGCGCCGGATCCCCGCGCCGCTGCTGATCGAGCATTTCGCCGCCATCTGCGCCGCCGAAGGGGTCGGCGCCGAGGCCGAGGCGCTGTCGATGATCGCCAACGCTGCCGAAGGATCGGTGCGCGACGGGCTGTCGATCCTCGATCAGGCGATTGCGCACTCTGAATTTGGGGGAGCCGATCTGGGCGGCGACGGCAAGGTCATGGCCGATCAGGTGCGCGACATGCTCGGTCTTGCCGACAAGACCGCGCAGCGCCGCCTGCTAGCCGCGCTGCTCGCGGGCGACGGCACCGCGCTGCTCGATCTGGTCGAAGCGCAGTTCGCGCTGGGGGTCGAGCCGATCGCGCTGCTGCGCGCGGCGATGGAGCTGATCCATCGCGTCACCGTCGCGCAAGTCGGCAAAGTCGGCGCGGATGCGATTTCCGCCGAAGAGCGCGCCGCGATCGACGAATGGGCCGGCAGCCTCTCGCCCGGCCAGCTCCACCGGCTGTGGCAATTGCTGCTCAAGGGGCATGACGAGGTGCGCAACGCGCCCGATCCGCTGATTACCGCCCAGATGGCGTTATTGCGGGTGATGCACGCCAGCGATTTGCCCGATCCGGGGACGCTGGCGAAGAAGCTGGAGGAGATGGTCGCGCGCGCGCCGGTCGGCCAGATCGCCGCGACGGACGCAGCACCGCAAGTAGCACCGGCAGCTTTCGCGCCCGAGGCGCTGGAATGGGCGGTGCTGGTCGACCGGGTCGATCAGTCGGGCCAGCTGCGCGTCGCGCAAGTGATGCGCGACTGGATCAAGGTCATCGCGCTCGCGCCGGGCGAGCTCACTTTCGCGCTGGCCGTCGGCTATGCGGAAGATCCTGCCCCCGAAATCCGCGACGCGCTGCTGCGCGCGACCGGGGAGCGCTGGACCGTCCAGCGCGGCACGGGCGAGGGCACTCCTTCGTTGCGCGAAAATGCCGAGGCCGAACGCGACGCCGAAGCTGCGGCGATCCGCCGCAATCCGCTGGTCGAAGCCGCCTTTGCCGCGTTTCCCGATGCGGAACTGGTTGAAGATGCCGCCGTTACCGGTGGAAACCCTCCTTGGAGAACCCAAGCATGAAGTCGATGGAAGAGATGATCAAGGCCGCGCAAGCCGCCGCCGAGACCATCCAGAAGCAGATGGGCGAGGCGCAGGCCAAGCTCGACGATATCGAGGTCGAGGGCGTCTCGGGCGGGGGCCTCGTCAAGATCCGCTGCTCGGCCAAGGGCCGCGTGCTCGGTGTTGCGATCGACGACAGCCTGATGGCGGTCGGCGAAAAGCAAATGCTCGAAGACCTCGTTACCGCCGCCTTCAACGACGCCCGGGCCAAAGCCGACCAGGTCAGCAATGCCGAAATGCAGCGGATCCAGTCGGGCATGGGCCTGCCCCCGGGGTTCAAGCTGCCAGGGATGTGATACGCGCTGCGCGCTAATCGAATTTTAGCAGTGCGGGGGCGGCTTGTGCCCACCACTCGGTCGTCGCAATCCGGGGTTCGATCAGGTGCAGCGGCACCATGACCAGCAGCGCGACTAAAGTCGCGGCAGGCACCCGGCCGAATTGCCGACGATCGTGCAGCGCGAGCGCGATCAGGAACAAATCGGCGAGGATGTTCGGCGCGAAGTCGGTCCAGCGCGGCAAATTGCCCAAAGGAATAAGCCAGCGAGAGATGGCCGGGCCGACCAGATTGAGCGCCGCCGCGAACATGAACCGCCGGTGCCATTCGACGTTGCGCCGTATCGTTACCAGCGCGCCGATCACCGCCAGCCCGAATAGCGAAATGTCGACGATGTTGTAGAAGGTGAAGACGAACGGATTGGCTTCGCCGCGCTCGATCCGGGCGCGGGCGGCGTAGAGGGCCATCCACCAACCCAGCGGCAGCATGGTTCCAGTCACCACCAGCCACAGCAGGCCGAGCTCGCGATGCCGCGCCACCCGCCCTGTCGCAGCAAGCCGCGTTTGCCATACATAGAGCCCCAGCCAGGCGAAGAACATCGCGGCGTGAATGTGGTGCAGCGCTGCGAACGGGCGCGTGCCAGTCGTCAGCGGCATGAAATAGGTGAAGGGAAAGCTGCTCAGCGCGCAAGCCACCATAAGCAGCGCTGTTCGCGCGAAGAATTGCGTCCGGGCCGGAACGCTGTCGGCATTTGTCATGTAATTTCCCCCGCCGGCAATCCTGACATGAATCCCGGGCCGGTCAACTTGGTGCCGTCGCGACCATCCACAGCCCTGCGGCGGGCTGCCATTGCGTGGCAGAAAGCGCGTCCCCATATCTCGCTCCGAACGGGCTTTAGCCCGAATAGCGCACCTGCAGCGCTATAATGGACGGATAGATACATGAACTTGCTCCCTCTCCTCCCCTTGCGCGACATTGTCGTGTTCCCCGGCATGGTCGTGCCGCTGTTCGTGGGCCGCGATAAATCGGTCGCCGCGCTCGAAGCGGCGATGGCCGGGGACAAGGATATCTTCCTGCTCGCGCAGCTCGATCCGGGCTGCGACGATCCGGAGGGCGATGATTTGTTCGACGTCGGGGTGATCGCCACCGTGCTCCAGCTGCTCAAGCTGCCCGATGGCACGGTGCGCGTGCTGGTCGAAGGCAAGGAGCGCGCGCGGATCGAGAGCCTTGGCACCGAAACCGGCAGCGCGGGCGAAATGCTTGTGGCGCAGGTCGAGACCTTCGAGGCGATCTCGGTTTCGGGCAACGAAGTCGCGGCGATGATGCGCTCGGTGGTCGATCAGTTCGGCGAATATGCCAAGCTCAACAAGAAGCTGTCGCACGACGCGGGTGCTGATTTCGGCGAACTGGTCGATGCCGGCGAGCTGGCCGACGGCGTCGCCGCGCAAATCGCCGCCAAAGTCTCCGACAAGCAGGCGCTGCTGACCGAGGCCGATCCGCTCAAGCGGCTCGAAATGGTCTATTCGTTCATGGAAGGCGAGTTGGGCGTGCTCCAGGTCGAGCGCAAGATCCGCGGCCGCGTCAAGCGGCAGATGGAAAAGACCCAGCGCGAATATTACCTCAACGAGCAGATGAAGGCGATCCAGTCGGAACTGGGCGGCGAGGGCGAGGAAGCCAACGAGATCGCCGAGCTGCAGGGCAAGATCGACAAGCTCAAGCTCAGCAAGGAAGCCCGCACCAAGGCGGTGGCCGAGCTCAAGAAGCTCAAGACCATGCAGCCGATGAGCGCCGAGGCGACCGTCATCCGCAACTATCTCGACGTGCTGCTCGGGCTGCCGTGGGGCAAGAAGAGCAAGCTGAAAAAGGACATCGCCGCCGCGCAGCAAGTGCTCGACGACGATCACTACGCGTTGGAGAAGGTCAAGGACCGGATCGTCGAATATCTCGCGGTGCAAGCGCGGACCAACAAATTGAAGGGCCCGATCCTGTGCCTCGTCGGCCCTCCAGGGGTGGGCAAGACCAGCCTCGGCAAGTCAATCGCGCGCGCCACGGGGCGCGAGTTCATCCGCCAGTCCTTGGGGGGCGTGCGCGACGAGGCCGAGATTCGCGGCCACCGCCGGACCTACATCGGCTCGCTGCCGGGCAAGATCGTCACCAATCTGCGCAAGGCGGGGGCGAGCAATCCGCTGTTCCTGCTCGACGAGATCGACAAGCTCGGTCAGGATTTCCGCGGCGATCCGGCCTCTGCGCTGCTCGAAGTGCTCGATCCCGAACAGAATTCGAAGTTCCAGGACCACTACCTCGAAGTCGATTACGACCTCTCGGACGTGATGTTCGTCTGCACCGCCAACAGCCTCAACCTGCCGCAGGCGCTGCTCGACCGGATGGAGATCATCCGGCTCGAGGGCTATACCGAGGACGAGAAGCTGGAGATTGCCGAGCGGCACCTCGTCGCCAAACAGGTCGAAGCGCACGGGCTCAAGACGGGAGAATTCGCTCTCACCACCGAAGCCCTGCGCGATTTGATCCGCTACTACACCCGCGAAGCCGGGGTCCGTACGCTTGAGCGCGAAATCGCGCGGCTGGCGCGCAAGTCGTTGCGCAAGATCCTCGAAGGTACCGAGACCAGCGTCACGATCACGCCGGAGAACCTTGGCGACTATGCCGGAGTGCGCAAATACCGTCACGGCATGTCGGACGAGGAGCACCAGGTCGGCGCGGTTACCGGGCTCGCCTGGACCGAAGTCGGCGGAGAATTGCTGACGATCGAAAGCGTGACGGTGCCCGGCAAGGGTGCGGCGAAAACCACTGGCAAGCTGGGCGACGTGATGAGCGAAGGCGTGCAAATGGCCTTCAGCTTCGTCAAGGCGCGCGCACCCGCCTATGGCATCAATCCGACCGTGTTCAACCGCAAGGACATCCACATCCACCTGCCCGAAGGCGCGGTGCCCAAGGACGGGCCGAGCGCGGGCGTCGGCATGGTCACGGCGATGGTCTCGACCCTCACTGGCATCCCGGTGCGCGCGGATATTGCGATGACCGGCGAGGTGACGCTGCGCGGACGGGTGCTGGGCATCGGCGGACTCAAGGAAAAGCTGCTCGCTGCGCTGCGCGGCGGGATCAAGACGGTGCTGATTCCCGAAGAGAACCGCAAGGACCTCGCCGAGATCCCGGCGAACATCCGCGAGGGGCTCGAAATCATCCCCGTCAGCCACGTTGATGAAGTGCTGGCGCGCGCGCTGGTCGAGCCGCTGGTGGCGATCGAATGGACCGAGGCAGACGATCTTGCCAGCCAGCCCGGGGCGGTGCCCGCGGTGGTTCCGGCACCTCCGCCGACCGCACATTGACGATTGCTGCAACGCAGCGACTCGGGAGCGGTCCCGCCCGCCGCGCCGACCGTTTTGCCCTATTCGGCGTCGCGGAAGCCTCGGTTCGTCGAAAACGGCGGAAAAACGTGGATAATCTAGCCTAAATTGCGCACTTCGCCTTTGACAGCACCCACAAAAGTCGCTCAATTCCGCCCACCTCAAGAGGCGATCTCACGAGTTACCGTTTCCAACTGTAGGGGGTTCCCGAAATGAACAAGAACGAACTGATTGGTGCCGTTGCCGATTCCAGCGGCCTGACCCGCAGCGACGCGACCAAGGCGGTCGAAGGCGTATTCGAAGCCGTCACCGGCGCGCTGAAGAGCGGCGACGAAGTCCGCCTCGTCGGCTTCGGCACTTTCTCGGTCGCCAAGCGCAAGGCCTCGACAGGGCGCAACCCGCGCACCGGTGAGCCGATGACGATCAAGGCTTCGACGCAGCCGAAGTTCAAGGCCGGCAAGGGCCTCAAGGACGCGGTCAACTAAGACCGCACGCCTTGGGCCGGACGTCTCGCGGCCCGAAGCACTACATAGCGCCGCGCTTGCCCCCCGGGCAGGCGCGGCGTTTTGCTTAAGGAGTGGGGCGCGTCGCCAACGCATAGAGCGCGATTGCCCCGGCGTTGGAGACGTTGAGGCTTTCGATCGCATCGCCGATCGGCAGCCTGGCCAGCGCGTCGCAATGCTGGGTGATGTTGTGGCGCATCCCTTCCCCCTCGGCGCCCAGCACCAGCGCAACCGGACCTGTCGGGAGCGCGTCGGCAAGGTTTGAAGTGGCTTCGCCCGCGAGGCCGATCCGCCAGTAGCCTGCCTCGGCAATCTGTTCGAGCGCGCGGGCGAGATTGACCACGCGGACCCACGGCACCAGTTCGAGCGCGCCCGAGGCCGATTTGGCGACCACGCCCGATTCGGGCGGGGCATGGCGATCCTGGGTGATAATCGCGGCGGCATTGAACGCGGCGGCGGAGCGCAGGATCGCGCCGACGTTGTGCGGATCGGTGACCTGGTCGAGCACCACGATCGGCCGTGCCGGATCGCCGGTCAGCACATCCTCGAGGAACACATCCTCGAGCGGTGCGCATTCGAGCACCAGCCCCTGGTGCGGCGCGTCGCGCGCGACCAGTCGGCCCAGATCGGCGGCCTGCGCATATTCGATGGTGAAATCGGCGGGCAGCTCGCCGTCGAGCGCGTCGATGGCTTCGCGCGTTGCCCACAGCTTGCGGTGCTGGCGCTCGGGGTTGTTGAGCGCCGCCTCGACTGCATGGCGTCCCCACAGCCGCACCGCGCCCGTTCCCGCGCGCCCGCTGCCGCGTCCGCCCTGCATCCGTCCCGCGCGTCCGCGCAGGGCGCGCTTGGGCCGGTCTTCGCCGCTGCGGGTCATTGCTTGATTTCCTGGTTCATCGCGGCTCCCTGCCAGTCCGCCCATTGACAGGCAAGGCCAGCTTCGCCAAGAGCGCGCCTTCTCGGCCGGACGACCCCCTTCACGGGGTTTTCGCGCGGGGTTTCCCGTCGCCGGCGTGCTGGTGTGGACAGGTGGCCGAGTGGTTAATGGCAGCAGACTGTAAATCTGCCCGCGAGAGCGTACGCTGGTTCGAATCCAGCCCTGTCCACCACCGGCCTAGAGATTTGCGGCATTTTTGTGAGGTTGATCCGGTCGTTCCCTTAAAGGCACCCTCAAACGGGGTAGCGCTGTAGGTGACCGGGTTTGGGCTTGGCGGGTGTCGGTAAGCGGCCCTTCGCGAAGTTGCTCTGAGGCCGCTTTGCGCTTCCTTCAGGAAGTTCAGCCCAATTTAGGGGGTGCTCGGAACCTGCCGGTCCAAGGTCCATAAACATTCGCTTCGGGCCGCGCGTGAATGTCCGCAATGGGTGGAAAGCGGACATTGGGAGCAGGGAGCGAACTTCCTCTCGACTGACATTCCCCGACTTCGTTTTCCAGGTGGGAAGGCTCAACTCTTTTGGAAGACCAACCGCTTAGCATTGCTTGACAGTCTGTGGGGGGGGGCTCACCACAGTTGCTCGGCCTCCTCTTTCTTTTGCAAAGAAGAGACCCCCGGGGGAATTAATGATGACGCTCGTTGGTTCTACACCGATCGTCCTGGTTGTTGAAGACGAGATGGTCCTGCGGATGCGCGCCGTGGATATCGTTGAAGATGCTGGGTTCGTGCCAATCGAGGCGGTGAGCGCCGACGAGGCCATCCGGATTCTTGAATCGCGTGATGACATTTCCTTGCTGTTCACTGACATTCAAATGCCAGGAAGCATGGACGGACTGAAACTTGCCCATGCCGCGCACACACGCTGGCCGCATATCAAAATCATTTTGGTCTCCGGGCAGATTGCGGTCACAGATGCGGATAAGCCAACTGACAGCAAATTCTTCCCGAAGCCGCTCGAAACCAAACGGATGATTTTGGAACTTCAAGAGATGATCGGCAAGGGTGCACTGAAAGTGCTGCCTTCCCTGATTGCTGCAGAAGATTCGCTGATCAGAGAGAATGAGGCACTTCGAAACCTGCTTCAGCAGGCGGGAATCGATGCAAAAGCCCTGCTTCTGAAGACGGTGCACGACACCGAGAAACAGCAGTTGATCATCGACGAAAACCAGCCCTTTCAGGACGCCCTCACCACCGAAAACGACAGTCTCAAATTGGCGCTTGAGCAGGCAGGGATCGACGCCAACGCACTTCTCGTCCAGTCAGGTATCGAGGCTGAGGAACGCGACGCTGCTGACAAGTTGCAGCATCTGATTCACGCGGAATTGCACCACCGGATTAAAAATATGCTCGCCACCGTGGGCGCGATCACCCAGCAAAGCCTGCGCACCGCAACCAGCATCGCCCACGCAAGCACTGCGATCGATGGGCGGCTTGCGGCCTTGGCGCGCGCCCACGACCTCCTCACTCGGGTGAGTTGGGACAATGCCACGATCGACAGCATCATCCGGAGTGCAATCGAGCCGTTCGACCAAGGCGGTGGCCGCTTCATCATTTTCGGCGAGGACATCCGGATTACGTCGAGTTCGGTTATCGCATTCGCGATGACCCTGAACGAGCTTTGCACCAACACGACCAAGTTCGGAGCCTTGTCCGTTCCCGCCGGTCAGGTTCGTCTTTCCTGGCGGGTCGACCGGGCGCGTCTTCATTTTGAATGGGCCGAGTCCGGTGGACCTCTCGTGAGCGAGCCGACGCGCAAGAGCTTCGGGACACGGATGATGACATCGCTGGGTCAACAACTGAAGGGCAAGGTCGAACTCGACTACAAACCGAGCGGATTTGTCTACTCGCTGGATATGCCGCTCGAGGAGTCGATCACCGCGTCGAAGAGCCGCGCTTCGGAGGCATAGGTCTAGCTACGTTCTCCCGCGCTCAGTCGATTTTACCCCGGAGGCTTAACCTGCCGCATCAAGCTACCGCTGGTAAGTACGGCAGCAAGCGCACGCCAGCGCAGTTCGCGACGGATAGCTTGGACGAATTCCTGAAGCCAAGCACCTAATGTCCACAATTGGGTCGGAAGCCGACGTTGGGCGGGAGAGTTGGCGAAACGGCAGCTATCCTAAATTTGGGCCTGAAAGCTGCCAGGCCACTAACGGCCCCCTTGTGGCCGTCTGGCTGACGATCCGTTCAGGTCCGCTTTCCACCCCCAACGCGACGTTAGACGATTTGGCGAGCCTACCAAAAGCGGCTCGGCCGCCAACGACCCGGTTGCGGAAATTGGGCTATCGCCGGCCGAGCCACCGCTTTGCGCCCCACCTCGGCCAATAGGAACACTGATAAGTGCTCCTGAAAGCAGACGCTGCACATAGGGCGCAGAGCCGCCGAACGTGGCTGCGGACGACGTCGAAGTCGTCGGGCGATGGCTACCTGGCGGCTTGCTCTATGAAGAACGCCATTGGTACGCTGGGCAGATGGTGCTCGGAACTCGACATCAACAGCAGTCGGTTGACCGTGTGGTCTTGGATGCCACCCGCCGGAAACATCCCGTGGACTTGGCCAAGCGAGAAGGATTGCACCTTCTTGCGCAGTCGCTTCTGTGAGGCGCGGTGCAGGCTCGTCAGGCGGGCGGCGAGACCTGCTTCCCAGTTCGGCTTAGTGCCCCGCTGCTCTAGTTCTACGAGATAACTGAACGCATCACTCATCAGTGGTGGATAGCCTTCGAAAGCCTGAGTGCCGGCAGCGGCGAAGAAGTCGTCGAGCTCATTGACGAAGCCCACGGGTGTCGCCGCCATCGCCTTGGCGAACGCAGGGATCCTCCTGGGCTGTCCGCCACCCTGTCGTGCAACAGCCAGTTGGATTTCGCGCCAGCGGTGCGGTGAGTCGGTTACGATCGACGCGCCGGTCGCCTGTGCGATGTAGAGCGCCATCTCGAAGTTCGGCGCCATCTTCGCGAGGCTGAGCTGGCCACCCTTGCCGTCGAGGAGCCCGTCCTGAACGGCGGCGAGTGGATCTCTGTCGCGCGCCAGTCGCATGTAGGCGACCACGTCGTCGATCTCAGTGTCGCTCAGCTCAGGTGAAGACCTGCGCAGCTGCCCCCGCAAGCCGTCGTTCGGCATCGACATTAGGTTGCGTCTAAAGTCGAGTTCCATCAGCTCCCTCGCGCGCGGCTCAAGATCGAGCGACACCTTCATGGTGGCTGAACGCCGCTGCGCCATGTGCATCATCCGCTCGTGCAGATGTAGATCAAAGGCGGTCGGATCGGGTATCAGGTTGACGTATCCCACCTCGACCAGCGGCATCAGGGTGAGGAACAGAAATACGGTCTTGATGAACTCCTGATGGTAGGCGTGCGGATTTTCGATCGGGCTGAACTCCGGCCGTACGTGCGCAGCGTGGACAAACGGGTTCTCGATGATTAGCTCGCCGAAGTAGAGCGCGGATCCCAGCGCGAAGTCCATGATTGAGGTCGGGTGGAGGGAGCCGGTGTAAACCGCCCGCGGGCGGCCGTCCGGCTTCGGTAGCAGCTGCAGGATGTCGGTCTCTATGGGCCAGAGCGCGCGGTAGAGGACATGCACCTCGCGGATGTGATTGTCGGTAATGTTCCGGCGGACCTCTAACCAGTCGCGCCCCTGATCAAGGCCGAGGATCTCCGTCACACCGCGATACAGCATCATGTTGCGTTCGCGGATTCCGCGCTCGGTCCAAGACGGCCGCAGCTTGGCCGGTAAGGGCTTGCAGCACCCCTTAAACGCCATGCCTGATCCGCAACCGCAAGCGTCGTCCGGCCTAAGTTCTGCCTCCACGACCTCTTTATTGAGAAAGTCGCTCCCCTTCTCGGTGCGTCCGAACTGGTCTTGGTAGTGGACGCTGCCGTCGTCGAATTTTGCGTAGAGTTCGCCGCCGAAGCCGAATAGCGCGTCCTCGGGCGGACGCAGGACGCCGCGCAGGTCCGACCAAGCGATAACGTCCCCAACATTGGGATCCAGCCATTCCTCGCGTCCCGCGGCGATGTATCGACGGGCGCGCGCCTTGACGATGCGGTTGATCTGCTGGACCTTGTCGTCGCCGAGCCGCCGCAGCCGCGCGAACGCGTCAGTGCGCACCATCGAAGTTCGAAAGTTACGGGCGAACGTGCGCTTTTTGGTCGGCGCGGCGCTTTCGTCTTTCGCGTATTCCAGTTGGTCAGGATGAGGCAGTGGTCGCGGTCGAGCGGATAGATCGTCTGAGAAGCCTTCAGAGCGATCGACGGATCGAGCGGATACCGGCAGGCCTCATCATCGGGCGGCAGCGCATGGTTGTAGACCGTGACAGGATGGTCGCTGATGATGAACTTCACTGCGCTGTCTGCGGCCGAGACTATCTCCCGCACGCCTTCGCTCCAGATCGTGCAGTGCATCGCCTGGATTTCCTGCATCTCCACCATCAGCTGGTTCTGCGACAGGCGAGGGTATTGCGCCCTGAGCCAGTCCAAGCCCTTGGGCGTCCGCAGTTTCTGGACGTCGATGAAGCGGAACAGCGTCTGGAAGTGCTCATGCCATTCACGCACGTCTTCGCCTATGAACGCCCTTATGGCTGGCGCGCCATCGGTGTCGATCGCGCCCAACAGGCGCTTCTCGATCTCGTCGCTGAC
The DNA here is from genome assembly GCA_035543295.1 of Novosphingobium sp. Lineage (GTDB taxonomy): Bacteria > Pseudomonadota > Alphaproteobacteria > Sphingomonadales > Sphingomonadaceae > Novosphingobium. The sequence continues at coordinate 654 of DASZZS010000014.1, read as the reverse complement.
GAGAGTGCCGAACACCATCGAGTAGAGATCCTCCTCCACGAAGCACCGCTTCGGCGAGGACCTGAAGTGAGACCGGCCGGGCCGGGACGAGCCGTCTGGCAGAGGATGCATCTTCGGCTGCAGGTCGCGATACGCCAGCTCGCTCGCGCCAGTCTCAAGGAAGCCGCGCTGATACCAGATCGGCAAATAGTGGTTGTCTCGCGTGATCGACATTGTTGCTGTGTGGCCGCGCCCCCTTTTATTGCCGAATGCTTCGAGCCCGGTCTAACCGATCAGAAGCACCGCTCCCTGCGGCCATTCCTGATGTGTTCCCTATCGTAGTGACGCGTTGGAGAGAAGCGATCTCCGAGTACCGAAGGACTGACGAGGCGGACTGCTAGCCGGACGAAGTCCGCTTTTCACATCTGGTCACTCAGTAGCTGCCAGTCCGCTATCGGCCCAGAGTGGTCAGCAGGTGAACGCCGCATAAAACTGCGGGTCCTACCTAGCCGTTTGCCGAGTACAGAGCGCTGTGGAACCGCTTTTTTTCGGCCAAGCCGTATTGGCGGCGTTATGCATTGTTCGAAGTGCCAGTCTGAAGGGCACGGAGGGTCCGATCCACCAGCAGCAACCTTCAGCCCGACTCGCTTGGCGATATCGACCTGTGGTCTGCTG